>CAVPUP010000001.1:0-238789 GCA_963708965.1 uncultured Alphaproteobacteria bacterium
GGTGGACGTCCCCTTCCATGAGCAGAAGGCGCTCCTCGCCGCCCTCGGCATGCGCCAGCGGCTCCGCGCCCTCAACGCCGCCGACGCCTTCGGGCTCGGGGGCCGGGACCTCGCCATCGGCATCGGCCTTTCCACCGGCGAGGCGCTGGTCGGCAACATGGGGCTCGAGACCCGCTTCGACTATTCGGCGCTCGGCGACACGGTGAACGTCGCGAGCCGCGTCGAAAGCGCCTCCAAGCAGGTCGGCTACGACATCGTCGTCGCGCCGCCGATGCGCGACGCCGCCCCCGATTTCGCCTTCCTCGAGGCCGGCGCGCTGGTGCTGAAGGGCCGCTCCGGCCGCCTGCCGCTCCACCTGCTGGTCGGCGACCCGGATCTCGCCGCCAGCGCCGCCTTCCAGCAGCTCCGCGCCGCCCACGCCGAGGACCCTCGCCGCCCTCCGCGCCGGCCACGACCCGCGCGCGCCCGCTCGCCGAATGCCTGGCGCTGGCGGCCGAACTCGAACCCGGCCTCCTCCCCTTCTACGACCTGCTGCCCCGCCGCCGTGCCGATTTCGCGGAAACTGAGGAGCCGATGGACGCGGTTGCCGGTTAGAGCGGTTGACGGTTGGCTGATGCGGAGGCCGGACCCTCATGGGTCGCCGGGTCGGGTGAGGTTACGCAGTGCTGCCTGCCCCTCCTTCCCCGGGTCATCCCCGCGAAGGCGGGGATCTCTGTTTGCAGCGCGTCAAAGGGAAACAGAGGTTCCCGCTTTCGCGGGAATGACATCGTGGGAAAGAGGATGGCTCGGTATGCGACCGACCTCCTCCCCTATGGGGTGCCTCCCCAGCCCCCAACCCTCACGCCCTCATGGTGAGCCTGTCGAAGCACGAGGGCGCCGCGCCGATCTCACCCCCCATACGCCTCCCGCATCACCTCGATCTCCTCGAGCGCGCGATACAACGGCCCCCAGTCGTCCCGCTCGGCGATCGGCGCCCACAGCGCCTCCATCTCGTCGATCAGCATGGTTCGCGGCGTCTCGCGGGCAAAATACGGATGGTCGAGATTGGCATTCGCCGCCGCCTGGTGCCGCCCGATCATCTCCCCGAGCTTGGCGAACGCCTCCGACGCGATAATGCTCCGCCGCCGGGCTGCGCATCGCCCGCGTCGCGTCGCCGCCGCGCCAGTCGAAGAAGAACTGCTCGTACCCCATCTGCGAGGCGTGGAGGAAGGTGAACACCTCCGCCACCAGCTCGGCATCCGCCTCCGCCCCGAGCGGCGCGAGCCCCAGCCGCTCCAGCATCGCCGTGCCGGATCTCGCGCTGGAAGGCCGGCCAGAAGCGGTTGAGCGCCGCCTCGAGCTCGGCATGCTCGCCGAGCGGCAGCAGCACCTCGGCCAGCCGCGTCAGGTTCCAGGCCAGCGACGTCCGGCTGCCGGCCGAAGGCATAGAGCCCGCATTGGTCGAAATAGGCGGCGGTGAACGCCGGGTCGTAGGTCGGCAGGAACCGCCACGGCCCGTAGTCGAAGCTCTCGCCGGTGATGTTGATGTTGTCGGTGTTGAGCACGCCGTGCACGAACCCCGCCGCGATCCAGCGCGCCCCGGTCGCCGCCACCGTCTCGGCCACCGCGCCGAGGAACTTCGCCGTCCGCGCATTGTCGCCCTCGACCCACAGCTCGGGATAATAGGTCGCTCACCGAATGGTCGAGCAGCGCCCGCAGCCGCTCCTCTTCCCTGAGGTAGCTCAGCCGCTGGAACGATGCCGATGCGGATATGGCCGTGGCTCAGCCGCACCAGCACCGACGGAGCGGGTCGGCGACGGCTCGTCGCCGCGCTGCAGCTCCTCGCCGGTCTCGATCAGCGACGCAGCGATTTCGAGGTGTCGACGCCCAGCGCCTCCAGCATCGCGGTCGCCAGCACCTCGCGCACCCCGCCCTTCAGCGTCAGCCGCCCGTCGCCCGCCGCGCGACCACGGCGTCCGCCCCGACCCCTTGGTGCCGAGGTCCATCAGCCGCCCGTCGTTCAGGTCCTCGAGCTGCGCGAACAGGAAGCCGCGCCCGTCGCCGAGATCGGGGTTGTAGGTCTGGAACTGATGCCCGTGATAGCGCAGCGCCAGCGGCTCGGCGAAGGCTGCCCGGCAGCGGCTCGAACCGCCCGAAATGGTCGATCCACTGCTCGTCGGTCAGCCCGTCGAGCCCCACCGACGCCGCCGCCCGCTGGTTGCGATAGCGCAGGATATGCTCGGGAAAGCGCGCCGGCTTCACCTTGTCGAAGAAGCCCTCGCCGAGGTCTGCATGGGTGAGGCGGGGGCGGTAGGGAGAGTCATCGTCACTTCAGAGCTCACCTCCGAAACACCCCCACCACCTCCACATGCGTCGAATAGGCAAACTGGTCCACCGGCACCACCGACTCGAGCCGATAGCCCCCCTCGATCAGGATCGCTGCGTCGCGCGCGAAACTGCGAGGATCGCACGAGACCGCCACCACGGTCTTCACCTTGCTGCGCGCCAGCTCCCGCGCCTGCGCCTCGGCCCCGGCGCGCGGCGGGTCGAACACCACGGCGTCGAACGGGGCGAGCTCGACCGGCGCCAGCGGGTCGCGGAACAGGTCGCGGACCTTCGCCTCCACCGGCTTCAGCCCCTGGGTATGGTTCACCGCCTTGGTGAGCGCCGCGATCGCCGGCCGGTCGCTGTCGGCGGCGAAGACGCGCGATTGTTCCGCCAGCCGCAGCGCGAACGGCCCGACGCCCGAGAACAGGTCCGCCACCGCCTTCGCCTTGCCGACCGCCTCGAGCACCAGCCCGCCAGCGTCTCTTCGGCCGCCGCCGTCGCCTGGAGGAAGCTCCCCGGCGGCAGCTCGACCAGGCCCTTCCCCATCTTGACCGCCGGCGGCCGCGCCATGAACACCGGCTCGCCGTTGAAGGTGAGCCGCGCCAGCTTGTGCGTCCGCGCGAACTCCGCCAGCGCCACCGGCTTCAGCTTCCGCTCCGACTTCACCGACAGGTCGAGCCCGGTATCGGTCAGCGTGAAGCTCGCGTCGCTGTCGCCGGCCAGCGGCTGCAGCGCCCGCGCGATCCGTGGCGCCGGCCTGCCGCAGCCCCGGCACGAGGATCGGGCAGGCGTCGATATCGAGCACCTCATGGCTCCGCGCCCGCATGTAGCCGGCCCCGGATTTCCGCACATGCAGCGTCGCCCGCCGCCGCCCCGCGCCCCAGGCCCTGACCAGCGGCGCCACCTCGGCCTCGACCCGCGCATGCTGCAGCGCGGTCGCCACCAGCGACGCGCTTGAACTCGGCATAGGCCCCGGCCTCGAGGTGCTGCAGCGCACACCCGCCGCAGGCGCCGAAATACGGGCTGACCGGCACCGCCCGCTCGGCGCTCGGCTCGATGATCCGGATCAGCGTGCCGCGTTCCCCCTCGCGCGCGATCTCGACCCGCTCCCCCGGCAGGGTGAACGGGACGATAGACTCGCGCGCCGTCGATCTCGGCAATGCCGTCGCCGTGCTGGCCGATGGATTGGATGGTGACTTCGGTCATGGGCCGGACGTAGCAGGGTTCAGGGGCGGGGGTAAGGCCTAGTGCCCCTGTCCGCCCCCTCCACCGCTCCTTCGGCGGTCCCCCTCCCCCGTTGTCACGGGGGAGGATCAGTCGGGGCGAGATCGTGCCCCCTCATATCCTCCCCCGTTTACGGGGGAGGGGGACCGGCGGAGCCGGTGGAGGGGGCGGACCGAGGCGCCGGCCCTACCGACTCACCCTCTCCAGCAAACTCGCGATCGAGAAGAACGGAATCCCCATCCGCTCGCTCAGCCCCGTCGCGCAGGTCGAGACGGTGGAGAGTCCCATCTCGCACCCCTCGGGAATCTGCGCCTTGCCGAACCGGGTCGCGTGGGCGTTGAGCTCGGGGACGAACAGGCCCTTGTCGCCGGCATAGCCGCAGCAGCTGATGGCATCGAGCACCACCACCTCTTCGGCGATCGCTGCCGCCAGCGTGTTGATCGCCGCCTGCTCCTTGAGCCGCTGCGCCGAGCAGTTGTGATGCACCGCCACCGACGGCAGCTTCCCCGAAATGCTCAGCCGCGGCAGCACCTCGCTGAGCAAAAACTCCGCCGAATCCTGCACCATCGCCTCGCCCGGATGCTCCTTCATGTGCTTGGCGCAGGTCGAGGCATCGGTGACCACCGGGAAGCGGCCGGCGCCGGCCAGCGCATCGATCTCGGTGCGCGTCTTGGCGCCCACCCGCTCGGCTTCCTCCGGGAACCCTTTCGACAGGAACGGCTGGCCGCAGCACTGGCCCTCGGCATGCTCCGGCACCACCGGGTCGTAGCCGGCCCGCTTCAGCAGCTCCAGCATCGCCTCCGTGGTCGGCAGCAGCCCGTTCTCGCGCGTCGCCGCGCCGAACATGCGCGTCGCGCAACTGGCGAAATAGACGATGCGTCCCCTCGGCGCGCCGGTCGCGACCGGGCCGCGCTTCGGCGCGCCGGGCCCCGGCCGCAGCGCGGGTGACACGCGCGGCACGGCGCCGCCGGTGAGCTTCCGCGCCAGCCCCGCCAGCGCATCGGTCGCGCCGTCTCCGATGATGGTGCGCGAGAAGGCCTGCGCTCCCACCGCCAGCTTCATCGAGCGCTCGACCGCCAGCGTGTGCCCGCCGATCCGGTGCGCGAGCTTCCGCTCCGCCTCGGTGCGCCGCCGCGCCCGCTCGCCGAGCACCATGGTGCCGGTCTCGATCCCCACCGGGCAGCGCAGCGCGCAGACATTGCCGGCGGCGCAGGTGGCGAGGCCCGGCGTATTCGAACCCCTCGTCCAGCGCCCTGAGCCGCTCCGGCTCCTCGCCGCTGGCCCTGAGCCGCGCCCGCTCGCGCGTCACCACGATGCGCTGGCGCGGCGAGAGCGTCATGTGGTGGCTGGGACAGGCCGGCTCGCAGAAGCCGCATTCGATGCACATGTCCACGACCTCGTCGGCCAGCGGCATCAGCTTCAGGTCGCTGACGTGCACCTGCGGGTCGGCATTCAGCAGCACGCCGGGATTGAGCAGTCCCTCGGGGTCGAACAGCCGCTTGATCTCGTGCATCACGCGATAGGCGGCGCTGCCCCATTCGAGCTCGACGAACGAGGCGATGGCGCGGCCGGTGCCGTGCTCGGCCTTCAGCGAGCCGCCATACCGCACCGACACCAGGTCGCCCAGCGCGATCGAGAACCGGTCGAAGCGCTCGACCTCCTCCGGGTCGGAGAAATCGGCCGCCATCTGGAAATGCAGGTTCCCCGCCAGCGCGTGCCCGAACAGCACGCCGTCGTTATAGCCGTGCTCGTCGAGGAGCTTCCGCATGTCGATGACAAAGTCGGCCAGCCGCTCCACCGGCGCCGCCACGTCCTCGGTCAACATGGTCGTGCCCTTGCGCCGGGTCGCGCCGAACATCGGGATGAAACCCTTGCGCATGTCCCATAGCAGGTGCGCGCGTTCCCCGTCGCCATCGGCGAAGTCGATGTCGGTCGCCCCCTCCTCGGCGAGGATCGCCGTGGCCTTGGCCACCTCCTCGGCCAGCGCCTCGGGGCTCTCCGCCGAGACCTCGACCAGCATGGCCGGCGAGGTCTCGGTGAAGAATTGGAGATAGGGCTGCATCACCGGCAGGTGGCGCACCGCTTCCAGCGCCCGGCGCTCGAGATATTCCGCCGAGGTCACGCCATGCGTCTGCTGCACCCCGCCATTGGCGAGCCGCGAGATCGCCCGTCCGCACGAATAGGGGTCGGGGAAGGGGATCAGCCCGGTCATCTTGAACGGGTGCTCGGGGATGGTGTTGTAGGTCACCTCGGAGACGAAGCCGAGCGTTCCCTCCGAGCCGACGATCAGGTGGATGAGGATGTCGATCGGGTCGTGGAAGTCGACCAGCGCGTTGATCGAGTAGCCGACGGTGTTCTTGATGGAATATTTTTTCCGGATCAGTTCCAGCAGCGCGGGATCGGCACAGACTTTCGCGTGCAATGCCTGCAATTCACCCAGCAACCGCGCGTGCGTCACCCTGAATTTCGAGACGGAGTCGGCATCGCCCAAGTCGAGCACCGTGCCGTCGGTGAGCATCACCCGGAGCCGGTGCATGGTGTGATAGGTGTTGTACGCGACGCCGCAGCACATGCCCGACGAGTTGTTGTTCACCACCCCGCCGATCTTGCAGGTCGCCTGGCTCGCCGGGTCCGGCCCGAGCTTGGCGTTGAACGGCTTCAGCGCCTTGTTGGCATTGGCGACGATCACCGCCGGGCCGAGCGTAATCCTCTGGCCGGCCTCATGAATCTCCAGCTTGCGCCAGCCGTCGCCGAGCACCGCCAGCACCCCGTCGGTGATCGCCTGGCCGCTCAGCGAGGTGCCCGCAGCGCGGAAAGTCAGCGGCAGCCCCTCGGCCCGCGCCGCCGCCATCACCGCCCGCACCTCGTCCTCGGTGTTGATGATCACCACCACCGCCGGCACCAAGCGGTACGAGCTGGCATCGCCCGAATAGGCGTAGGTCATCACCGGATCGGTCATGATCCGGTCCTTGCGGATCACCCCCTCGAGCCGCGCCGCCACCCCCGCTGCCGCCGCGGCCCTGTTCACCCCGATCGGGAGCATCTCGTTCACGTCAAAACCCGCCCTTTGCTGTAGGGCGGCATCGTAGAGCGATTTGCCCGCGAGCGGGAGTCAGCCGAGGTCGACCCCGCCGGTATCGTCCGCCAAGCCGCCGCGCACCTCGTCGGTGGCCCGCCGCAGGATGCCGAGGATGCGGCGTTCCTCCTCCGGCCCGCGCCGCCATCGCCTCCTTGATCGCGCGCTTCAGGTCCTTGCGCGCCTCGTCGACGCTTTGCGGCACGTCGACGTTCTTGAAGGTCGGCCGATCCGGCCGCGCCGGGCGCCGGGGCGGTGGTGGCGGAGAGGGCTCCTGCCCGCCGAAGGGCCAGCCGTACTGGTGGGTCTGGTGCGGATGCTCGTCGTGGTGCTCGTCGCCGAACGGCCACAGGCCGCTCGCCATGCGCTCGCGCCACTCCCCCATCCGCGCCCCGGCCTTGCCGAGGAAATCCAGCGTCGACTGGATCGCGTCGCGATTGTCGTTGAGATGTTCCCGGCCGGCTTCCGTGATGGTGTAGAGCTTCTTGTTCCCGTCCGGCGCCGAGGTGACGTATCCGGCCTCCTCGAGGAAGGTCAGCGCCGGATAGACGATGCCCGGGCTTGGCGAATAGAAGCCGTGCGACCGCTCCTCGACCGCCTTGATCAGGTCATAGCCGTGCCGCGGCTGCTGCTCGATGAGGTAGAGCGCCACCAGCCGCAGATCGCCGCTCGCCAGCATCCGCCCGATGCGGAAATTGCCGCCGAGGCCGCCCCAGTCGCCGGGGCTGATGTTGAAATTGCCGAACCGCCGGAAGCCGCGCCGAGCCATGGCCTCCATCCGCCGCCAGTTCCGTTCCCACCGCATATCGTGATCACGCATCCGAGTGCTCCAAGATATATCTTGCGATGGGGAGAAGATGCGCCTCGCGGCAAGTGCCTACAAGATCGTACTGCGATATATCTTTGCGACAGAGAGCGAGAGGGTGGCCCCCTAGCTGATCGCCGCCAAATACCGCTCCGCCGAAGCCGCGACCTTCGCCTTGGCCGTGTCCGGCATCACCCGGTCCCACCAGGCGGAGTAGATCCGGTCGTAGTCGAACCCCTCGACCGCGGCGACGATGCTTTTCACCTTCCCCGCCGGCAGCGGAATGAGGTTCGGGTAGGAGTACATGAAGCTGACCCAGCGCGTGTCGGGGACCACCATGATCGTGTCGCCGGTCATCAGCACGCCCTTGCCGCCGGCGCCGTCGGCCCAGTGCAGCACCGTGCTGCCCTCGAAATGCCCGCCGCAGCGGCGCAGCGTGATCCCCTGCCCGAGCTCAAGGCTCTCGCCCTCCCAGTACTGCACCCGCTCGGAGGGCCGCATCACATAGGGTCGGTTGCTGGCATGGAGGTGGATCGGCACGCCGCCGAAGGCCTCCGACCAGTCGACCATCGACGAATAGAAGTGCGGATGCGAGATGGCGATGGCCCGGAGCCCGCCTAGCTCCTTGATCCGCCCGACCGCCTCCTCGGTCACCAGCGGCGTGCAGTCCCACAGCACGCCGCCGCCCGGCTGGGCGATGAACAGCGCCCGCTGCGCGATGGCGATCCCCGGGCTCGCCCCGATCCCCAGGAGCCCCGGCTCGAGCTCGCGCATCTCGTTGCGATGCGTCTGCTGCAGCGCCTCCAGCGTCGTCCAGCCCTGCCCCTCGGCCTTCACGTACTGCCGCTCGTCGGCGCAGATGGCGCAGGCCTCAGGCGGCGTCTCGGATGGCGCATGACCGACGCCGCAGGTGGTGCAGATAAAGGATTTCATGGGTCGGCTCTCCCGCTTGATCGCATTCGCTGAGTTGCAGCGCTCCACGCGATGAAAGCAAGAGCGGCAATGATTGATCGGTAATATCGAACGGTCCGTTCACCATTGCGAACGGTGCATCGCGCTCCCCACTCCAATATCGTTTCGCCAGCGATGACCCCGGGAAGCGGGGCGTTGGAGGAGCAGGATGCTGATCGGCAAGGCCGGACCGGCCGAAACCTCGATCGCCATGGCCCATGCCGATCGCGTGGAGGTGCGCGGCCGCGACCTCACCTCCAACCTGATGGGCCGGGTCGGCTTCACCGAATACTTCTTCCTGCTGCTCACCGGGCGCGAGCCCACCGAGCAACAGCGCTATTTCCTCGACCTGCTGCTGGTCGCGATCGCCGAGCACGGGCTGGTGCCGAGCGTGCAGGCGGCGCGCATGACGCTGGCGGCCGACCCGGCGGCGCTGCAGGGCGCCGTGGCGGCCGGCATCCTCGGGGCCGGATCGGTGATCCTCGGGGCGGCCGAGCATTGCGGCAGGCTGCTGATGGAAGCACGGCGGCGCATCCTCGCCGGCGAAGACGAGGACACGGCGCTGCAGAAGATCCTGCTCGACCTCAGGGCGCGCGGCGAGCGCACCCCGGGCTTTGGCCATCCCCTGCACCGGCCGGTCGACCCGCGCGCCGAGCGCATCCTGGCGCTGGCCGCCGAGCGCGGCCTCGACGGACCGCACCTGCAGCTCGCCCGGCGGCTCCCGGCGATCGTCGCCGAGGTGACCGGCAAGCGCCTGCCGATGAATGTCTCGATGCCGATCGCCGCGGTGCTGCTCGACCTCGAGTTTCCCGGCCCGATGATCAAGGCGATCCCGATCCTCGCCCGCACGGCGAGCCTCCTGGCGCATCTCGCCGAGGAGCAGCAGACACCCGATCGGCTTTCTCATGGCCTCGCATGGCGAGGACGCCATCCGCTATGTCCCGGCAGCGCCGGCGGAGGAGGCGCCATGATCTCGCCGGAGGTCGAAGCCTTGCCATGGGAGGACCAGGCCGGCGCCGACGACGCGGCCTATCGCGCCCAGGTCGCCTATCTCTTCGAGCACTCGGCCTTCTATCGCGACAAGCTCCGCGCCGCCGGCTTCCCGGATGCCGCGAGCGTCGGCGGGCTCGCGGAGATCGCGCGCCTGCCCTTCACCGAGAAGGACGAGCTCAGGGCCTCCGCCTCGCCCGAGTTCCCGATGGGCGCGCATGTCGCCGCCGAGCCGCGCCGCATCGTCCGCATCTACTCGACCAGCGGCACCACCGGCACGCCGAGCTACATCCCGCTGACCAGCGCCGATATCGAGAGCTGGCACGTGATCTCGGCCCGCTCCTATGGCGCCTCGGGCCTCACCCGCGGCGAGAAGCTTATCTCCACCTACGGGGCCGGCCCTTTCGTCGCCGGTGCCACCCTCGAGGCTTTCGAGAAGCTCGGGCTGGTGCACATCCCGGTGGGACCGGGCAATACCGAGCGGCTGATGGCGGCGGTCGAGCGGCTGCAGCCGCAGGCCATCGCCCTGACCCCCTCCTACGCCTTCCACCTGCTCGAATGGGCCCGCCAGCGCGGCATCGACACAAGCGCCTCCTCGGTCGAGCACCTGCTGGTCGCCGGAGAGCCGGGCGGCGGCGAGCCGGCCATGCGGGCCCAGCTGGAGGAGGGCTGGGGCGCGGTGGTGACCGAAGCCATGGGCATCGGCGACGTGGCGGTATCCCTCTGGGGCGAGTGCGAGGCCAAGGGTGGCATGCACTTTTCCGGCCGCGGCTTCGTCCATGTCGAGCTGATCGACCCAATCACCGGGGCGGCGCTGCCGCTGGTCGACGGAGCCCGCGGCGAGCTCGTCTATACGCATCTCAGACGCGAGGCGGCGCCGCTGCTGCGCTTCCGCAGCCGCGACCATGTCGAAGTGCGCATGGGGGCCTGCGCCTGCGGCCGCACGGCGCCGCGGGTCCGCTGCATCGGCCGCACCGACGACATGCTGATCGTGAGGGGCGTCAATGTCTTCCCGACGGCGGTGCGCGAGGTGGTGAACCAGTTCGCGCCCGAAGTCTCGGGAGCGGTGCAGATCCGGCCCCGCTCGGCGGGCGTCGCGCAGCAGCCGCCGTTGCCGATCCGGGTCGAGCTCGCCGAAGGCCGCCCGGCGGTCGAGGGCTTTGCCGAGCGCATCCGCGCCCGCATCCGTGATACCCTCAGCGTCACCACCGAGATCGAGCTCCTGCCCTGGGGTTCGCTGCCGCGCAGCGACTACAAGGGCCGGCTCGTCGACAGATCGGACGCGAAATGACCAACACCGAATATCCCCGCAAGCTGCAGAGCCAGGGCGTGCACCACATCACCCTGGTCGGGGCCGACCGCCAGACCTCGATCGATTTCTGGGAGGGCATCTTGGGCATGCCCTTCGTCTTCGAGCAGCCCAATCTCGACCGCGCCGCCGAGAGCCACCTCTATTTCGATCCGGGCGACGGCCGGCTGATCACCGTGTTCACCGACGAGACGCGCAAGCCCGATCCGCGCCGCACCCCGACCGAGCCCGGCTGCGTCCACCACATCGCCTTCGCCGTCTCCCGCGTCACCTTCCTCCAGGCGGTCGAGCGCCTCAACGAGCGCGGCATCGAGAATACCGGGCCGAAGGACCGCGGCTTCATGGACTCGATCTATTTCAACGATCCGCTGGGGCTCACCATCGAGCTCGCCTCCTACCGCTTCGAGCCGCCGCACGGCTTCACCCATGCCGACGTGCTGATGGCGGCGCACAAGCTCCGGGTCGAGCGCGGCGACTATGCCATCGCCGAGATCCATCTCGCCGACGCCATCGAGCAGCTGGTGCAGGCCAGCCGGCAGAGCCTCAGCACCGACCGGGAGGCAAAGAACCCGTACTGACGAGCCAGCTTATTCGAGGGGAGGACTGGAATGGCCGAACTCAAGCTCAACATCATCAAGCCGAGCGTCAACAACATGTCGGTGCGCGTCTTCGTGCGCGCCGCCGGGCTCGATTTCGAGGAGGCGGACGTCTACGGCAACACCCGCACGCCGGAATTCCTGACCCGCAACCCCGCGCACCTCACGCCGATGCTGGAGGTCGAGGGCCTGCCGCGGCGCGCGCTGTGGGAGAGCTGCGCCATCATGCAGTATCTCTGCAACGAGCACGGGCTCGAGCAGTTCTACCCCACCGACCCCAAGCAGCGCGCGATGATCGACAGCGCCATGTTCTACATCATCGGCACGCTCTATCCGCTGGTGTCGCGCGCCACCTACGAGACGCTGAAATTCGCCCAGTATCCCGGCGAGGTGGGCTGGAGCGACGCCGACGAGCCGGCGAAGGCCGCCGCCCGCAAGCACGCCGCCGACGCCATCGCCGAGCCGCTCGACGTGTTCCACAAGTTCTTCATGAATGGCCGCTTCATCGGCGGCGACAAGCCCTCGATCGCCGACATCCGGCTCGCGGCCACGCTCGAGTTCCTCGGTGCCATCGACTACCCGCTGCCGGACTGGGCCCGCGCCTACATGAAGGACATGGAAGCGGAACTGGGCCCTGCCTACACCGAACCCGCCGACGACGTGCGCGGCTATATCAAGTGGGTGCGCTCGGCGGCTTAGGCCGGCAGGGAGTCGGGGCGCCGTCTGGTTGGGTCCCCGGGTCACGCCCACGGCTGTCCGGTTCAGATGTGAGTGGACAGGTTGCACGACTATTGATTCTACTGATGTTTCAAGCACGTTGGCGGTGTCATTTGGACATAGAAGTGGATCAATGCCATGCCGCACGATGAATAGCGTATTGCACGGGCTTCATGAAGCTACGTGCCGTGGTGGAAGTTCGAGGTCAGCTTGTTGAGACGCACCAGGCTGACGCGATCGGGTGCGGCGGCTGTCGACGCGCAGCCAACTGGTGGCGTTGCTGTATGGTCAGCTTGGCAGGAGCTGCCTCGCTGCGCGAGATTGAGACGGCGATGGCCAGCCATGCTGGCGGGTTGTACCATCTGGGGGCGCGGCAGGTGTCGCGCTCGACGCTGGCCGATGCCAATGGGCAGCGCTCGCATGCGGCTGTTCGTGCGAGGCTGTTCGCCATGATGGCCGGCGATGGCCGGCCGCGGCTTTCGCCGTTCCAGCGCCGATGCGGTGCGGCTGATCAATTCGACCGGCATCCGGCTGTGCGGGCTGGCGACCCAATGGGCCCGCTTCTGCAAGGGGGTGCAGGGGGCCAAGGCCGCACATGATCTACGACCCCGACGCCCAAGAGCCGCTCTATGTCGAGGTGACGACGGCCAGGGTCAACGACATCACCGTGGCCAAGGCCATGCCCATCGAGCCGGGCGCCACCTATGTGTTCGATCTGGGCTATTACGACTATGGCTGGTGGGCAAAGCTCAATGACGCCGGCTGCCGCATCGTCAGCCGGCTGAAGGCGAATACGCCGCTGACCCTGGTCGCCGAGCAGGCGCTGCCCGAGGGCTCGAGCCTGCATCTACGATCGCATCGGCACGTTGCCGCGAGCGCCTCTCGATCGACCCGCCAGCAACCCGTTCCGCGACCCGGTGCGCGAGATCGGCGTCACTGCTCGAGAGCGGCAAGGCGCTGCGCGTCGTCACCAATGACCTCGATGCCCCGGCCCATGAGATCGCCGAGCTCTACAAGCGCCGCTGGCAGATCGAGCTGTTCTTCCGCTGGATCAAGCAGACCCTCAGGATCAGGCACTTCAGTGGGCCACAGCGAGAACGCCGTCCGCATCCAGATCGCCGTCGCGCTGATCGCCTGCCTGATCCTCAATCTCGCAACCAGGCGTCGCAGCTTCGTCCCGAGCCCCCTCGCCTTCACACGCCTCGTCAGTGCCAACCTCATGCACAAACGACACATCCACCAACTCCTCGAACCGTCCAAAACACCGCCAAGCGCTCGAAACATGCACAATCATGTCGTGCAACCTGCTACTCAAATCTGAACCGGACAGCCGTGGGTCACGCCCCGGGATGACGGAATTCATTGAGCACTCACGTCCCACACCCACCGTCATCCCTGGGCGTGCCCCGGGGACCCCATTCACTGAAACCCCTTCCACGCCTCCAGCTCCTCGAGCGTCTCCCCCGCCCCGTCGATGACGAACTGGTAGATGTCCCAGCTCGAGACCATCACGCCGTAATAGCCCTCCCGCTCGCGCGCCTCGTGCTTCAGCCTCAGGATCAGGTCGCGGTCGGCGCGGGCGAGGTCGGCGCGCAGATTGTCGTCGCGCGCCTGCCGTACGGCGAAGTCGAACGGGTCCCAGCCCCAGAGGTCGCATTTCCACGGATTGCCGGCGCCGTCGTGGAACTCGATGCCCCAGTAGAGTCCCGCCCCGAGCGGATGCGGGTCGACATAGTCGTTGAGGAACTGCGCCTTGTGCAGCACGAGGCCGGCGCTCGCCAGTTGCGCCGCGATCTCGCCGCCGAGCCCGGCCCATTCGGGCCAGCGCTCCGCCTCGCAGGGCATGTGGATGTCGATGTCGCGCCAGACCATCAGGTCGTAGCCGGCGCTGCCGGTGACCGTCGCCTCGCCGAAGCGCTCGTTGAGGAGGACCAGCAGGCCACTCTCGATCAGCAGCTCGCGCACCTCTGCCCTGAGGGCCGCCGCCAGCCCGGCTCGTTCCTCCGCACTCCCCATCCACTCCCCCCTGAATCAAAAAGCCCGGCACGATGGCCGGGCTTCGATGAACGCGCGATGAGCGAGAAATTACTCGGCCTTGGGCTCGGCCGAGGCAGCCGCCTCGGCGGCAGCGGCTTCGGCAGCAGCAGCCTCGGCAGCGGCAGCGGCTTCGGCTTCCTTCTGGGCGAGCTCGGCCGCCAGAGCCTCGGCGGCGGCGATCCTCTCGGCCTCGCGGGCGTTCTTGGCTTCCTGAGCCGCCTCGCGCTCGTTGGCCTCGATCTTCTTGGTGCGGGCGCCCTGGTTCTCGAAGATACGGGCAGACTTACCGCGACGGTCGCGCAGGTAGTAGAGCTTGGCGCGGCGGACCTTGCCGCGCTTCACCACCTCGATGCGGTCGATGTTCGGCGACAGCACCGGGAACACGCGCTCGACGCCTTCGCCGTAGGAAATCTTGCGGACGGTGAAGCTTTCCATGATGCCGGCGCCGGAGCGGGCGATCACCACGCCCTCATAGGCCTGCAGGCGTTCCTTGTCGCCTTCGCGGATCTTCACCCACACCTTGACGGTGTCGCCATGCGTGAATTCGGGATGCGCGCTCCTGGCGGCAAGCTTGTCATGCTGCTCTTTGTTGAGCTCGGCAATGATGTTGGACATCTGATGTTCCGTTCTTGAATCTTTTCGATGGAGCGTTTCGCCGGCTGGTTGAGGGCCGACCGCCCGGTCTTGGTTGCACGGATTTTTAATGCTGTTATTGGCCGAGCCGAAGCTCAAGCGAGCGGGGCTATAGAGCAAGAACGCCCGCGAGTCTAGGGCTCGCTGGTCCTGCTGGGATGTTGCCCGACCCACGGAGTCATTCCCGCGAAAAAGCGGGAAGCTCTGTTCCGTTCCACCACACCATCGCCAACGGAGATCCCCGCTTTCGCGGGGATGACCCGGTGGTGGACCGTGGACCTCAGAGCCAGCCGGCCAGCACCCCGATGCCGCCGAGCGCGAACACGCCGCCGGCGACTTGGGCCAGCCGCTGCCCGTACTTGCCGACGAGCTTCGCAACGCCCGCCGAAGCGCCGATGCCGGCGACATGCAGCAGCGCGGTGGCCACGACGAAGCCCAGCGCATATTCGAAGCCGGCCGCATCGACCGGCATCTCGGCGCCATGGGCGTGACCGTGGAACACCGCGAACACGCCGGTCAGCGCCATCGCGCCCCAGACCGGCATCGGACGGCCGAGCGCCGCGGCGGCGCCGATCACCACGCTCGAGAGCGCGATGCCGAGCTCGACGAAGGGCAGGTTCACCCCGCCGGCGCCGAGCAGGAACCCGACCACCATCATCCCGACGAAGCTCAGCGGCACGAGGAGCAGCGCCCGCCCGCCGAGAACGAAGGCGAAGACGCCGACCGCCACCATGGCGAGGATGTGGTCGAGCCCGCCGACCGGGTGCATGAAACCATGCAGCAGCCCGGCGGTGTCGCCATGGCCGGAATGGGCGAGGGCCGCGGTCGGCAATAAAGCGAGGAGGGGCGAGGATGAAGGCGATCAGCGTGCGCATATGAAAATCTCCTTGGCGGGACCCACCGTCCCGCGTGCAGCAACGTTTCCGACGGCCGGTCTCCTGGCTCCGGACCCCATCGCCTCCGCCTTCCCGGTCACAGACCAGTGGCATGCGAGGTGGATTATGGCCCGATACAGTCGCGGGGGCGGCGCCGCTTTCCTTCTTCCGCTCGCTGCGGATGAAGGCGTCGGCTTCCCGTTTCACGCAGCTTGCGCCGCGCACCGTCGAAGCATTGTTCTGTCAGGACTTGCGCCGAGATCAATCGGCACGCCGCATTTGCCGCATGACGGGACCGGTGCCGATGCGCTAGATGGACGGCGAAGCTTCGGGAACCAGCCCCTTGTCCAACGCCCGTCACATCGCTGTCGATCTGATGCGCGCCCTGGGCGTCCTCGCGCTGATCTTCCTGAGCTTCGGGCACGTGGCCTGCCGCTCCCGGCGGCCACGACGTCCTGACCGTCGCCGTCGACCAGAGTTTCTGCGGCGACATGCCCGACACCGACAAGGCGCATGCCCCCTGCCATGCCTGCCGGGTCGATGCCGCGCTGCTGCCGCGGCAAGCCGGCGGCCTGCTGCGGGTGCCGCAGGCACTGCGCCTCGATGCGGGCTGCGCCACGGCGCCCGCTGAAGGTCGCCGCGGTGCCGGGCCTGCCGGATGCGCGAGCCCCGCCGCGTCTCGCCTGATCCACGCCTCAGCCCTTCCGGATCAATGCCGCCCGCTTCGCGCGGCAGCCAACGAGACATGAACATGATCACATTCCATCGGGCCGCCCTCGCGCTGGCAGCCTTCATCGCCACTCCCGGCCTCGCCTTCGCGCATGTATCGATCACGCCGACCCAGGCGGCCAACGGTGCGAACGCCACGATCGCCATCGCCATCCCGCATGGCTGCGACGGCGCCGCGACCGATGCCGTCGCGGTCGCCATCCCGGCGGGCTTCGCCTCGCCCCAGCCGCAGGCAAAGCCCGGCTGGACCGTCGAGGTCACCGAAGCCGATAATGCCGTCGTGGTAAAATGGTCGGGCGGCAGCATCCCCCACGACCAGCGCGACGAATTCGTGCTCGAGGGCCTGATCGACACCGATGCCGAGGCCCTGGCCTTCCCCACCATCCAGTCCTGCGGCCAGGCCGAACTGGCCTGGATCGAGCAGGCGGCACCCGGCGCGGACCCGCATGCCCTCGAGCACCCCGCCCCCATCCTTGCGATCGCCGACGCTTCGGCCGGGCATGACCACATGGACATGTCCGACGCGGTGACAGTCGGCGACCTCGAGATCAGCGGCGCCTTCGCCCGCGCGACGCTCCCCAATGCGCCGGTCGGCGGCGGCTACCTGACCATCGTCAACCACGGCAATGCCGACGACCGGCTGGTCTCGGCCAGCTCGCCGGTTGCCGGCAAGACCGAGGTGCACGAGATGAAGATGGAGGGCGACGTGATGCGGATGAACGAGCTGCCCGACGGGCTCGCGATCCCGGCGGGCGAGACGGTCTCCCTCACCCCGGGCGGACTTCACATCATGTTCAAGGACTTGGCACAGCCCCTGGTTGAGGGCACCAGGGTGCCGATCACCCTGAACTTCGAGAAGGCCGGCACGGTCGAGCTCGAGCTCAGCGTCGAGGGCATCGCCGCCAAGGAGCCCGACGCGCACATGCACCATCACGGCGCGGCCGAACTGCCCGCCATTGCCATTGCGAGGACAGCATGACCCCCACCGGACTGCGTAATTTCCGCCTCGTGCTCTGGGTGCTGGTGGCCGTCGCGGCCATCGGCGCCACGGCGCTCTACCTCTTCGCCCCGCCGCGCGACCCGGCTGCCCCAAGCTTCGGCCAGGGCAGCTATGCCGTCACCGACCAGAACGGCGCGCCGCTCGACCAGACCATGTTCCAGGGCCATCCGTCGCTGGTGTTCTTCGGCTACACCCACTGCCCCGACGTCTGTCCGACGACGCTGGCCGAGATGGCGAGCTGGTTCGAGAGCCTGGGCGATGAGGCCAAGAACCTCCGCGGCTACTTCGTCACCGTCGACCCGGAACGCGACACCCCGGCCGTGCTCGGCCAGTACGTGAACTGGACCGACGGCAAGGTCACCGGCGTCACCGGCACGCCCGAGGAGATGGACAAGATGCTGAAGGCCTGGGGCGTCGTCGCCGAGAAGGTGCCGGGCAGCAATGCTGGCGACTACACCATGAATCACACCGCCTCGGTCTTCCTGCTCAACACGAGCGGCGGCTTCGAGGGGACCATCGCCTATGGCGAGAACGCCGGCGTGGCGATGGAAAAGATCAAGAAGCTGCTCGCCAAGGCATAAGGGCGGGGCACGCTCTCTCGTTCGTCATTGCCCGCTTCATGCGGGCAACCCATGCCAGGGGCTGGGTCGCCCGAACAAGTCGGGCGATGACGACTGAGGAGGGTGCGGCCTGACGGCGGCAGCGTCGGCGCCCGGAGCATTTCACCGCTCCAGGGAAGCGGTGAATGCTCCAGTAGCCTCAGCTCGCCTTGGCGGCGCGCATCATCTTCTTGCGCTCGTTGGGATCGAGGGCGATCTTCCTGAGCCGGATCGACTTCGGCGTCACCTCGACCTATTCGTCGTCGGCGATGTAGCCGAGCGACTGCTCGAGCGTCAGCTTCTTGGGCGGCGTCAGCCGCACCGCCTCGTCCTTGGAGGTGGTGCGGATATTGGTCAGCTGCTTGCCCTTCAGCGCGTTGACCTCGAGGTCGTTCTCGCGGACGTGCTCGCCGATGATCATGCCCTCGTAGATGTCGTCACCCGGATCGACCATGATCGGCCCGCGGTCCTCGAGGTTCCACAGCGCGTAGGCGACCGCCTGGCCGGTGCCGTTGGAGATCAGGACGCCCGTGCGGCGGCCCGGCAGCGCGCCCTTGTAGGGCTGGTACTCGTGGAACAGGCGGTTGAAGATCGCCGTGCCGCGGGTGTCGGACAGCAGTTCCGGCTGGTAGCCGATCAGCGAGCGGGTCGGCACGTAGAAGCGGAGCCGCGTGCGGCCGACGCCCGAGGGGCGCATGTCGACCAGGTCGCCCTTGCGCTCGGTCAGCTTCTGCACCACGACGCCCGAGTGCTCGTCGTCGACGTCGATGATCACTTCCTCGATCGGCTCGAGTTTGACGCCGTCCTCCTCGCGCATGACGACGCGCGGGCGGCCGATGGTGAGCTCGAAGCCTTCGCGGCGCATGTTCTCGATCAGCACGGCGAGCTGCAGTTCGCCGCGGCCGGCGACGTCGAAGCTGTCATTGTCCTCGCCCTGCGTCACGCGGATGGCGACGTTGCCCTCCGCCTCGCGCAGCAGGCGATCGCGGATGACGCGGCTCTGCACCTTGTCGCCTTCGCGGCCGGCCAGCGGGCCGTCATTGATGCGGAAGGTGACGCAGAGGGTCGGCGGATCGATCGGCTTGGCGGCGATCGGCTCGCTGACGGCGGGGATGGTGACGGTTTCGGCGACAGTGGTGACTTCGAGCCCGGCGATCGAGACGATGTCGCCGGCCTCGGCGACATCGACCGGCGTGCGCTCGAGGCCGCGGAAGGCCAGCACCTTCGAGACGCGGCCCTTTTCGACCTCATGGCCGTCGCGATGCAGCGAGTGGATGGCATCGCCCGCCTTGACCTGGCCGGAAAAGATGCGGCCGGTCAGCAGGCGGCCGAGGAAGGGGTTGCGCTCGATGGCGGTGACCAGCATGCGGAACGGGCCTTCTTCGACCTTCGGCTCGGGCACGTAGTCGAGGACCTTGTCGAGCAGCGGCGCGAGGGACTCGCGCGGCCCGTCGGGCTCGGTGCTGAGCCAGCCATGCTTGGCGGCGCCGTAGAGCACCGGGAAATCGAGCTGCTCGTCGGTGGCGTCGAGCGCGATGAAGAGGTCGAAGACCTCTTCGAGCACTTCGAGATGGCGCTCGTCCGGCCGGTCGATCTTGTTGATGACGACGATCGGACGCAGGCCCTGCGCCAGCGCCTTGCCGAGCACGAACTTGGTCTGCGGCATCGGCCCTTCGGCCGCAGTCGACGAGCAGCACCACGCCGTCCACCATCGACAGGATGCGCTCCACCTCGCCGCCGAAATCGGCGTGGCCGGGGGTGTCGATGATGTTGATGCGGTTGTCCTTCCAGACCAGCGAGGTCACCTTGGCGAGGATGGTGATGCCGCGCTCGCGCTCCAGGTCGTTGGAGTCCATGACGCGCTCTTCGACGCGCTGGTTGTCGCGGAAGGCGCCGGACTGCCTGAGCAGTACGTCGACGAGCGTGGTCTTGCCATGATCGACGTGGGCGATGATGGCGATATTACGCAAGGACATTAGGGGCGGCCACTCGGATTTCAGGAGAGTGGTCGCGCAATATCGGACAAGTCCGACATTCTCAAGACATTTCACGGAATGGCAGGCCTGCGCCGGGTGTAATGCGGCGCAAGCCTCGTGGTGCTTGCACCGAACCTGCCGCCTCGACCTATCCCTCCCTCGGGTGGGGCTGCCCTGCCGTCAGCCCACCGCCCGCAATCGCGGCCGCGCTTCGCTGGCCAGCATCTCGGTCACCGCCTGCGATGTGATCGGGGGCGAGAACAGGAAGCCCTGGACCTCGTTGCAGCCCTGCTCGCGCACCGCGGCGAGCTGCTCCTCGGTCTCGATGCCTTCGGCGGTGGTGGACATGCCGAGCGACTGGCCGAGGCTGATCACCGCCTTGATGATCGCCATGCTGTCGCCCCTCGACGTCAGGTCGCGCATGAACGAGCGGTCGATCTTGATCTTGTCGAAGGGGAAGCTGCGCAGGTAGCTCAGCGACGAGTAGCCGGTGCCGAAATCGTCCATCGAGATGCGGACGCCCAGCGCCCGAGCTTGTGCAGGGTCCTGAGCGTCGGCTCGTTGTCGGCGAGCAGCAGGGATTCGGTGATCTCGAGCTCGAGCCGCGTCGGCTTCAGCCCGCTCTCGCGCAGCGCCGCCTGCGACGGTCTCGAACAGCCGCTTGTTCTTGAACTGGACGGGCGAGAGGTTGACCGCGACCCGGACATCGGCCGGCCAGTTGCGCCGCGGTGCGGCAGGCCTCGCGCAGCACCCACTCGCCGATCGGCGACGATGAGGCCGGTCTCCTCGGCGACCGGGATGAACTCCGCCGGCGAGATCGCGCCGCGCTCGGCGCTGTCCCAGCGCAGCAGCGCCTCGAGGCAGGTGATGCGGTTCTCCTTGAGCCCGACCAGCGGCTGGAAGACCAGCCGGAACTCGTTGTTGGCGAGCGCGACGCGCAGCCCCGCCTCGAGCGAGCGGCGCTTCTGGATCGCGGCATCCATGCCCGGCTCGAAGAAGTGATAGGTGGAGCGGCCCTCGCTCTTCGCCCGGTAGAGCGCCAGGTCGGCGTTCTTCATCAGCGTGTCGGTGGTGTCGCCGTCCTGCGGCGCCATGGCGATGCCGACGCTGGCGCCGATCACCACCTGGTGGCCGTCGATGGTGAACGGCGTCGACATCGCCTTGACGATGCGCTCGGCGATCGCGGCGGCCTCGGCCGGCTTGTCGATGCCGCGCAGCAGCAGGGCGAATTCGTCGCCGCCCAGCCGCGCCAGCACGTCGTTCTCGCGCGTCGTGCCCCAGAGCCGCGCCGAGGCCTGCTGCAGCACCTTGTCGCCGAGCGCGTGGCCCAGCGTGTCGTTGACCGCCTTGAAGTGGTCGAGGTCGATGCACAGCACCGCGATGCCTTCGCCGCGCTCGATCCCGGGCTCCGCGGCGGCCATCTCGTCGAGGAACTGCACGCGGTTGGGCAGCTGCGTCAGCGTCGTCGTGCCGCGCCATGTGGCGGATGCGCTCTTCCTGCTGGCGCTGCTCGGTGATGTCCTCGTGCGTCGTGACCCAGCCGCCGTCCTTCATCGGATGGTGCTGCATCATGATGATGCGGCTGTCGAGCTCGTGGATGTTCTTGCCGTACTCGCCCCTGGCGATCATGTCGCGGCGCCAGCGCAGATACTCATCGCGGGTTGGCGCCCGCCTGCATGCCCTGGTCGAACAGGTGGGCGAGGATGTCGTCGAGCAGCGTGCCGGGCTTCAACAGGTGCTCGGGCAGCTTGTAGATGCGCTGGTAGGGCCTGTTGCAGATCACCAGCCGACCCTTGGGGTCGAACATGCACAGGCCCTGGCTGATGTTGTTGACCGCCGCCTCGAGCCGGATGTTCTGGCGCTCGAGCTCGCGCTTGCGCCTCTGCACGATCTCGGAGGAGGCGATCTCCTCGGTCACGTCCTCGTGCGTGACCACCCAGCCGAGCCCGGGCGAGTAGACGTGTGCCGTCTCGATCGTCCGGTCGCCCTCGACAAGTTCGCGCAGCTTGGCGCGCGCCCCGCCGCGGTTGTTGGTCAGCTCCTGCTTGTAGGCCTTGAGGAAGTCCTGCCGGCGTCTGGTCGGGATGGTTGCCGAGCTCGCGCGGAGAGCCGGACCACCGCTTCCAGCGTCATGTCCTTCCTGATCTTGCTGGCCGGAAACCCGTAGATGTCGAGATAGTGCTTGTTCCACATCACCAGGCGGAACGTCGGCGACCAGACGCAGAAGCCGTAGGGTATGCTCTCCAGCGCCGCGTCGAGCAGCAGGGCGTTGTCCGTACGGGAACGGATGCCGGTACCGACGCCTTCACAGATGAGCCCCAGAAGTAACCCCCAACTGGGGCGGGACGCTATCGGCAGCCAGTTAAGAACGCTTTAAGTGCCGATGGTGCATCGAAATATCGATACCATCGGCAATTGCCCGAGAGCCGCTGCGCATCTCGCGCAATATTGTGAGAGCCGGAAAAATGCCTCGCCCGGACCAGCCGGGCGATGGGTCGGGGCCTCAGCTTGGCCGGCCGGTGTTCAGCCGGCGTGCGGCATAGGTCTTGAGGCGCAGCCCGTTGAGCCGGATGAAGCCCTCGGCATCCTTGTGGTCATAGGCCACCGCGCCTTCCTCGAAGGTCACGAGGTCCATCGAGTAGAGCGAATAGGGCGAGGTGCGGGCGATGACGCTGGCCGAGCCCTTGTAGAGCTTCACCGTGACTTCGCCGGTGACGAATTCCTGGCTCTTGTCGATCAGCGCCTGCAGCATCTCGCGCTCCGGCGAATACCAGAAGCCGTTGTAGATGAGCTCGGCATATTTCGGCATCAGCTCGTCCTTGAGGTGCGCCTCGCCGCGGTCGAGCGTGATCGACTCGATGCCGCGATGCGCGACCAGCAGGATGGTGCCGCCGGGGGTCTCGTAGAGCGCCGCGGCTCTTCATGCCGACGAAGCGGTTCTCGACCAGGTCGAGCCGGCCGACGCCGTGCTTGCCGCCGAGCTCGTTGAGCTTGGTGAGGAGCGTCGGCGGGCGAGAGCTTCTCGCCGTTGACCGAAACCGCGTCGCCCTTCTCGAAGCCGATGGTGATGATCTCGGGCTGGTTCGGGCGCCTGCTCGGGATCGACGGTGCGCTGCGCACACGTAGTCGGGGGCCGGCACTCGGCGGGATCCTCGAGCACCATGCCCTCCGACGAGGTGTGGAGCAGGTTGGCATCGACCGAGAACGGCGCCTCGCCGCGCTTGTCCTTGGCGATCGGGATCTGGTGCTTTTCGGCATAGTCGAGCAGCGCCGTGCGCGAGCGCAGGTCCCATTCGCGCCACGGCGCGATGACCTTGAGGCCGGGGTTCAGCGCGTTGGCGGTGAGCTCGAAGCGCACCTGGTCGTTGCCCTTGCCGGTGGCGCCATGGGCGATGGCGTCGGCGCCGGTCTCCTCGGCGATCTCGACCAGGTGCTTGGCGATCACCGGCCGGGCGATCGAGGTGCCGAGCAGGTACTGGCCCTCATAGACGCGCGTTGGCGCGGAACATCGGGAACACGAAGTCGCGCACGAACTCCTCGCGCACGTCGACGATGCGGATGTCCTTGATGCCGAACATCTCGGCCTTCTTGCGCGCCGGCTCGAGCTCCTCGCCCTGGCCGAGGTCGGCGGTGAAGGTGACGATCTCGGCCTGATAGTGCTCCTGCAGCCACTTCAGCATGATCGAGGTGTCGAGGCCGCCCGAATAGGACAGGACGATTTTCTTGATGTCTTTGCTCATTGCATCGCTTCCGAGAGGCGGCGCGGCACGAAGCGCGCCGGAGGGCCGGGGGGCCGCAAATCGGCGCGCACCCTAGTGAAGGCCCGCCGAAGCGCAAGGAAGGAGCGCGTCACGCCGGCTTCAGCATCACGTAGTCGGTGAACCGGTAGGGGCCCATCTGCACCGGCACGTGGCTTTCGATCTCGAAGCCTTGCGAGCGGTAGAAGGCGATGGCCGGGGCATTGCCGTCGTTGACGTAGAGCGCTACCGGCAGTTCCGGGCCGAAATGGGCACGGGCGGCGGCGAGCAGCGCCTTGCCGAGGCCAAGCCCGCGCGCCTCGGAAAGGAGATAGAGCTTCTTGATCCAGACCCGGCCGACGTCGCGATAGGCGGAGGCAAAGCCGAGGTCGCGGCCGTCGGCGCCGGCCAGCCAGTACTGGTGCCCGCGCTCGGAAACATCGGCGCGCAAGCGTTTCGAGCGCATAGATCTCGGCCAACATGCCGGGGATGCGGTCGGCAGGAATGATACCGGCAAAGGCCTCCGGCCAGATGCGGTGGGCGAGGTCGGCGACGCGCGGCAGTTCGACCTCGGGAACGGTCGTGATTTCGTAGGGCGACATGCCCACTTGTCGCCTCTCCGCTGCCGCCGGGCAAGGCCCTGGAGCGGCTGTCGGCACCCTCGGATACCTCGTCCGATCAGCGCATTTGCAACAAATAAGACGCAATAGTTCTTGCTTTCGATTTAGCTATCGTTTCAGCATGAAGCCCGGTCAGGCTCTACGGGCGAAACTATCATGCAAATGGAACTTAAATCCTATACAAGGCACGCGCCGCTTGCTACTAAGTTTCGGACGGCATTGCATCTTTCGCGCGCTCGGCTTTCGGGGGCAGAGGATTTTGTACGAAAGCGCGCGATGGTCCTCGAGGATTTGGAAGATACTGTACTTGAGCGGTACGGTTTCGCGCTAACCGGCCTTAAGGTGCTGGATGTCGGGACCGGGCAGCAGCAGGTTCAATCCGTGTGGCTGGCGCGGAAGAATCGCGTTACCGGCATTGACCTCGACGTCGTCGCCAAGGGCTGGTCGCCCCTGGTCTACCTGCGGATGTGGCGCCGCAATGGGGCGGGGCGGCTGATCAAGACCCTGGGCCGGAAGGCCCTCGGTGTCGACGCGCGCTTCCGCGAGGTGCTGCAGCGCCAGCTCGGCCGGACGGCCGACGGCCTTCCGGTCCTCCAGATGGACGTGATGCAGCTCCGCTTCCCCTCGGAGAGCTTCGACTTCGTCTATTGCTCGTCGGTACTGCAATGCGTACCGGACGTCGGCCGGGCGCTGGACGAGATGAATCGCGTGCTGCGTCCGGGCGGTGTCGGCTATTTCACGGTTCAGCTGTTCGCCAGCGAGACGGGCTCGCTGGACCCGCGGCTGTTCGGCAACAACCGCGACGAGATCCCCTATTGGGCACATCTCAGGCCCGCTTGCGCCCATCTGATTGGCGGCGAGGCCTGGTTGAACCGGCTTCGCCTCGCCGAGTGGCGGCAGCTGATCGCGGCCCACCTGCCCGAGCCCACCATCGAGCTGGGTCAGCCCGAGGCCGGCAGGCTCACGCCGGTTGCCGAACAGCTGAAGCAGGCCGGGGAGCTTGCCGACTATTCCCTGGAGGAGCTCCTCACCCACGATCTCAAGGTCTCCTGGCGGAAGCCGGCGGCGCAGCGTTCGGCCTGAGCGACGCGAGGGCGGTTGACTGGCCGGCAGGTTCGGGCCAAGCGTGGCGCCTGTCGAGGACCCGATGAACTACAGCCACGCCTTCCATGCCGGAAACTTCGCTGACGTGATGAAGCACATCATCGTCACGCGCCTGGTCGAGTACCTGAAGAAAAAGGATGCGGCCTTCCGGGTGATCGACACGCATGCCGGGATCGGCCGCTACGACCTCACCGGCGAGATCGCGCGGCGCTCGCCCGAATGGCTGGACGGCATCGACCGGCTGCTCAAGGCGGAACTGCCGGCCAAGGCGAAGCCCCTGGTGGAGCCCTATCTCCAGGTCATCCGCGAGCTGAACCCCGGCGGCACGCTCAAGGCCTATCCCGGCTCGCCGCTATTGGTGCGGAAGCTCTTCCGGACCGCAGGACCGGCTGTCGGCGCTGGAGCTGCACCCCGAATACGCCAAGCGCCTCGGCGCCCTGTTCGAAGGCGACGTGCAGGTGCGGGTGATCCATCTCGACGGCTGGCTGTCGCTCAACGCCCACGTGCCGCCCAAGGAGCGGCGGGGGCTGGTGCTGGTCGATCCGCCCTTCGAGGAGACGGGCGAGTTCGAGCGGCTGGTGGATGGGCTGCAGAAGGCGCACCGCAAGTTCGCCACCGGCACCTACGCGCTGTGGTATCCGCTGAAGGACACCCGCGCCGTACACGATTTCATCTCGGCGCTGCGCGATACCGGCATCCCCAGGATGCTGCGCGCCGAGGTCAGCATCCGGCCGGCCTCCAACCCGCCGCGGCTGCACGGCTCGGGCATGATCCTCGTCAACCCGCCGTTCACGCTGGAGGGCGAGCTGCGCGTCCTGCTGCCGGCGCTGGCCCAGCTGCTCGGCGACCCCGGCCAGGGCCGTCACAAGCTCGAGTGGCTGCGGGGCGAGGAGTAGCGCCGGCTAGAGCTCGAACTCGTAGTACACCATCGGCTCGCCCTTGCCGCCGAGCTTGCGATAGAGGCCGTTGGCTTCGACATTGTCGAGCTCGGTGCCGAGCCAGGCGTCCTCGCAGCCCAGTTCCCGACCCCAGGCCAGCATGGCTTCCACCATGGCGGTGGCGATGCCGCGGCGCAGGTGCGTCGAGGCGGTGCCGACCTCGTCGATATAGAGTTCGGTTGCCTTGTCGGGGTGGCGGTGGATCACCGCGGCGCACTGCCCGACGACTTGCCCCTCGTCGAAGGCGAGGATCATCAGGTGGCCCGGCTCGCGCAGATAGGCAGCGAGGCGCTCGGAATGGATGGGCTCGTCGAAGACGCCAGGCGCGATGCTGGCGAAGTCCGCCTCGTCGCCGGGCCGCATGCGCTTGAGTTGACGGGCATCGGCTGGCTCCTGCTCCCAGGACGTCAGGCGGTGAGCGCGTCGCGCTCCTTCTTGGCGAGCCGCTCGGTGGCGCTCTTCAATTGCCCGCAGGCGGCGAAGATGTCGCGGCCGCGGGGGGTGCGGACCGGGGAGGCATAGCCGGCGCGGTTGACGATGTCGGCGAACTGCTCGATGCGCGAGGAGGTCGAGCACTCGTAGTTCGAGCCGGGCCAGGGGTTGAACGGGATCAGGTTGATCTTGGCCGGGATGCCGGCGAGCAGCCGCACCAGCTCGCGCGCATCGGCGTCGGAATCGTTGATGTCGCGCAGCATCACGTATTCGAAGGTGATGCGGCGGGCGTTGGAGAGCCCGGGATAGTCGCGGCAGGCCTGGATCAGCTCCTTGAGCGGCCACTTCTTGTTGATCGGCACCAGGATGTCGCGCAGGTCGTCGCGCACCGCATGCAGCGAGATGGCGAGCATGACGCCGATCTCGGCGCCGGTCGGGCCGATCTGCGGCACCACGCCGGAAGTGGAGAGCGTGATGCGGCGCTTCGACAGCGAGATGCCGGTCTCGTCCGAGGCGATCAGCAGCGCCTGCTTGACGTTGTCGTAATTGTAGAGCGGCTCGCCCATGCCCATCATCACCACATTGGTGATGGCGCGGCTGTCGCCCTCGGAGCCGCCCGATCCCCGCGGCGCCGGCACCAGCCCGTCGGTGGGACGCACCCCGCCCGGGAAATCGCCCAGCCGCTCGCGCGCCATCAGGATCTGGCCAAGGATCTCGCCGGCGGTCAGGTTGCGCACCAGCTTCTGCGTGCCGGTGTGGCAGAACGAGCAGGTGAGGGTACAGCCGACCTGGGAGGAGACGCAGAGCGTCCCGCGGTCTTCCTCCGGGATGTAGACGGTCTCCACCTCGACCGGCGGCAGCAGCGGGTTCTTCGGGTCGCGGAAGCGGAACAGCCACTTGCGGGTGCCGTCGATCGACACCTGCTCGGTGACGATCTCGGGCCGGTCGAGCAGGAAATTGTCGCTCAGCTTCTGCCGGAAACCCTTCTGGATGTTGGTCATCCGGTCGAAATCGGTGGCGCCGTTGTGGTAGATCCAGTTCCACAGCTGTGAGGCGCGCATCCTCGCCTCGCGCTCCTCGAGCCCGATGCCCATCAGCGCATTCCTGAGCTCGGGCTTCATCAGGCCGACGAGCGACGTCCGCCCGGTCTTCGGCGGCGCGGCCTGGGCGTGATGATCGAGATCGAGGGTGATGGACATGTGCTGGAGCTACTCGCGTGCCATTGGGCGCAACAAGGCGCGGCCCATAACATAGTAGCACGCCACGCGCAAAGAAGGGCCTGGGGCACCTTCGTGCGAGCGGCGCGTGATCAGCCGGTGCAGTCGCTCTCGATGGCGCGCGAGGCCGCGGTGGCGCCCGACAGCGAGAAGGTTTCCGAGATCTTGATGCCCTTGTCGCTCGTCCCCTCAATGACCACCGAGGAGCCGGCCCTCAGCGCTCCGGCGAGATCGTCGTTCTGCGCCGGGTCCTTGAGCCAGGCGGCATCCTTGCTGGTGAGCAGCTCGAAGCTCTGGCCGCTGACCATCGCCGTCGCCACCGTGTCCGGCGCGAAGGTGAAGCCGGCGACGACGTTCATCTCGTTGCGCACGCCCTCCGACGGGCGATGGGTCAGGTAGAGATAGGCATCGGCGAAGCCGTCGGGGGTCGGCTCGACCGCGGTTGGCTTGCTCATGGCGAAGCAGACCGGCCCGGTCGACTCCGTCGCGGCATAAGCCGACCAGGAGCGGAACTCGCCGAGGAGCTTCACCGACTGTGCCGTGGCGGGCCCGACGAGGAGCATCAGCGTCGCGGCGATCGCAACCGGGCGGGCGACCAGATTCATCGGGCGGACCTCTCAGATGATACCGTTGGCGACAGCAGCCGAAGCCCTGCCGAGGCTCGAACGCGCGGCGGGGCCCGAGGGTTCAGACGTCAGGCGCAGGCCTTGCTGATCTCGCCCAGGGCCGCCGTGACGCCGGCGAGGCTATAGGTATCGGTGAGGTTGTTGCCCTTAGTCGAGGTGCCCTTGACGACGAGCTTGCTGCCGGCCTTCAGCGCCTCGACGAAGGCGGGCTCGTCCGCTTCGACGGCGAGCCAGGCGGCCTCGCCCTCGGTCACCATCGGATAGCTCTTGCCGTCGATGCTGGCGCTGACATTGGCGGTCGGGTGGAGCGGATAGCCGACGAGGGTCTGGACCTCGTTCTTGGTCCCCAGCCCCTTGCGATTGATGACGAGGAAGTGAATCGGGCTGCGCTTCACCGGCGCGCCGTTCAGTTCCTTGGGCGCCCAGTCCTCAGGCTGGGACGAGATGTAGCACATGACGCCGTTGGCATCGGTGCCGCTCCAGGCCGTCCAGGACTTGAAGGTGCCCAACTGTTTGATGCCCTGGCTGTCCTGCGCAACCGTGGGCCCGGCGAGAGCCGCGACCAGCCCGCCACACAGCACCATGGCCAACCCAATTCGAATAGATGTCATCGCCCGAATGTCCTTGCCCGAGAATGCGCAATCGACAGCCCGGCATCCTTCCACAGCATGGTTACCAAGGTCTCAAGCGGGGTGCGCATTTGAATTAAGAAACGAACTTTAGCGGCAATCTTGACGGCAATTTGGCGCGGCCCGACCCGCAAGGGCCTGTTTGGCTTGCCCGAATGAAGGAAGGGTTAACGATAGTTCACGCCGCCAGCCGGTAGGCATGCTCGACCAGGTAGGGCCCGCCCCCCACCGAATCCTTGCTCGAGAACAGCACGAACCGCTGCGCCTTGAACTCGAGCGGGGTGAACCGGCCGGCCAGCGCGATGTACTGCGCCACCTCCTCGGCGGCGACGCCGCGCAGCCGCGCCAGCGCCACATGCGGCACGAATTTGCGGCCTTCCGGCGCCAACCCGGCACGCTGCAATACCCGTTCCTGCGCCGCCTGCAGGCGCAGCAGCGCCTGGTTGGCCTCGACGCCGACGAACAGCGCCCGCGGCTTGTCGCCGCCGAACGAGCCAAGGTGGTCGAGCCGCACGGTGAACGCCTCGCTGTCCACCAGCCGGTCGAGCATGTCCATCACGTCGCCGGCCGTGTTGTGGTCGACATCGCCGATGAAGCGCAGGGTGATGTGGTAATTGTCGGGATCGATCCACCGCGCCCCGAACAGGCCGCCGCGCTTCAGCGAAAGGGCCAGCGCGATATCCCGGGGCACTTCGAGTCCGGTAAAGAGCCTGGGCAATCGACCCTCCCTTTGCCGCGAGGCGCGAGCCCGATTCGAGTCCCGCGTCAGCTGGAAGGTAACCACGCCCGCAGTGCCTCGCAAGGGCAGCGCTGGAGCGACGGGGCAAAACGTGCGCTTAACACCTTGGCTGCATGCGACATTACGATTACGCAAGCCGGTGCCATCTCTCTTGTATTCACGGCATCGAGCCGCCATATTCTGTCACCAAAGGCGAGATGCAGGCCACTGCATCGGGCGCCCCGTCGCCAGGAAAGGAATGCCGCCATGGCTCAATTCGACCGTCCGACTATCGCCGCTCAGCGGGCCGGGACTACCGCGGTCATAGATGAGGGGCTGCGGAGCTATATGCTTCGCGTCTACAACTACATGGGCATCGGCCTGGTGGTGACGGGTATCGTCGCCTATTTCGGCCATCAGTTCGCGACCACGACCAACGCGGCCCAGGCGGCCGGGCAGCTTGCCAATGGCGAGTTGCTGACGCAGTGGGGCGTGCTGCTCTACACCTCACCGCTGATGTGGGTGGTCGCGCTGGCGCCGCTCGGCTTCGTGCTGGTCCTGAGCTTCGGCATCAACAAGCTCTCCGCCGGCACGGCGCAGCTCTTGTTCTGGGCCTTCGCGGCCATCATGGGCCTGAGCCTTTCGTCGATCTTCATGGTCTATACCGACGCCTCGATCGCCAAGGTGTTCTTCATCTCGGCCGCGACCTTCGGTGCGATGAGCCTTTACGGCTACACCACCAAGCGCGACCTGACGGGCATCGGCAACTTCCTGATCATGGGCCTGATCGGCCTGATCATCGCCTCGATCGTGAACATCTTCCTCGCGTCCTCGATGCTCGACTTCGCCATCTCGGCGATCGGCGTCCTGATCTTCGTCGGCCTGACCGCCTACGACACGCAGCGGATCAAGGAGAGCTATGACTCCGGGCTGGGCGCCGACGTGCTGCAGAAGGGCGCGGTGATGGGCGCCCTGTCGCTCTACCTCGACTTCATCAACCTGTTCCTGATGCTGCTGCGGCTGTTCGGCAACCGCGAATAGTCCGAGCGATCAGCATTGGCAGTTCCAGGGGCCGCGATCTATCAAGATCGCGGCCCTTTCGTTTGCCCGCGAGCCCCCGATGTCCGACCTCGTCCTCCGCCCCTTCGCCTGGTCCGATATCCCGGCGATCACCGGCATCTACCGTCCCTATGTCGAGGAGACGGTGATCACCTTCGAGACCGAACCGCCGGGCGAGCCGGAAATGGCCGAGCGGTTCGGCAAGCTCGTGTCGCTCGGCCACCCGCTGATCATCGCCGAGCGCGCCAGCGAGGTGGTGGGCTACGCCTATGCCTCCTACTACCGCCCCCGCGCCGCCTACCGCTTCACCTGCGAGGATTCGATCTACCTGCGCGCAGGACATGGTCGGCCAGGGGATCGGCGGCCGCCTGCTCGACGAACTGATCACCCAGAGCCGCGCCGCCGGCTTCAGGCAGATGATCGCGGTGATCACGGCGGAGCGGGCCAACTCGGTGCGGCTGCACGAGAAGGCCGGGTTCCGCCACGTCGGCCGCTACGAGGCCGTAGGCTACAAGTTCGACCGTTGGCTCGACATCATCCACCTGCAGAAGGCGCTCTGACATGTCGGTTCTGACCAAAGGCCTCGCCGCCCAGTACAGCACCAGCGAGAAGCTCGCGGCGCGGGCACGGCTGCATCGCGAGTTCACCATTGCCGAGATCGGCTGGTTCGAGTGGGTGGCGGCGCGGCTTGTCGCCCGAGAAGGCAGCAGCATCCTCGATATCGGCTGCGGGCCAGGCTGGTTCTGGGCGGCAGTGGCCGAGACGCTGCCGGAGCAGATCCACCTCACCCTGGCCGACCTCTCTGCGGGCATGGTCAAGGAGGCCATGGAGCGCTGCGGCGGGCTTCGGCACTGGCAGGTCACAGGCGTCGAGGCCGATGCCGCGCAACTGCCCTTCGCCGACCAGAGCTTCGACGCCGTCGTCGCCATGCACATGCTCTACCACGTGCCCGACCCCGCAGTTGCGATCGCCGAGATGCACCGGGTGCTGCGGCCCGGCGGCCAGCTGCTGGTGACCACCAACGGCGCGGGCAACACGCGCGAGCTCTACGCGCTCAGCACGCACCTCGGGGCGGACGGGAAGGAGCCGGTGGCGGCCGCCTTCGGCTACGAGCAGGCGGAGCGGCTGCTCCGGCAGCGGTTCGGCAATGTCGAGATCCACGAGCATCCGGCCCGGCTGCGGATCACCGATCCCGAAGTGGTGTTCATGGCGCTGACCTCGTATCCGCCGGGCGACGGGGCCTCGGAGGAGCAGCTCCAAGCCTTCCGCGCCGCCATCGATGCGGCATTCGCCGAAGGCGGACGGGGTGCTCGAGACGAAGAAGGAAATGGCGGTGTTCTCGAGCCGGAAGGACTAGACCTCCCTGATCCTCCGCCGCACGGAGGGACGGTACAAGGCGTGATTTGGGCGACGAGCAGACGGCCCCCTCCCGCCTCCCCCATGAAGGGGGAGGTGCAGAGTTGAGGCTGGGGCTCAATCGTGCCAACTGCACCGGCCGGCACCTCCCCCTTCATGGGGGAGGATGGGAGGGCGCCGTCCGCTTGTGGCTGACCTCAGCTGACCAGCCCTCACAACACCTTCCGCATCGGATACCCCGCCCGAGGTGCCGCCAGCCCCTGCCTCCACCCATCCGCGGGCGAGATAGAACGCCCGCGCGGTGGCCGTGCTGGCGAGCAGCGCCTCGCTGTACCCCGCGTCCCTGATCCGGCGTTCCATCTCCGCGAGCAGGGCCGAGCTTGCGCCGCGGAAGCGGTGGGCGGGATCGACATAGTTCAGGCCGATCCGGTTCCCTTCGATGATGCAGCCGACGGCGAGCACCTTCGTCGCCCTCCACGCAGACAAGCAGCAGGTTGCCGGGCGTCGCCAGCATGGCGCGGACGCCGTCCTCGCTCTTGTTGCGGGTCCAGCCGGCGATGGTCGCGGGATCGTTGTGGTGGTCCGGCGCGCAGAGTTCGACGATCGAGGCCGTGAGCACGCGGCTCATCGCCGCCACGTCCCCGGCCCCCGCCGGCCTGACGCCGATCATTTCACCAGCGACAGTTCCAGCACCCGCAGCACCGTCGGCAGGTCGTGGCCGCGCCGCAGCACGCGGCCTTCCTGGGTCAGCACCATGTACTGGCCCTGGCGGTTGCGCAGCCTGGGGTTCTTCTCGACCACGTAGAGCGGGCGCTCGGAGCTGCGCTTGTAGATCGAGAACAGGGCGCGGTCGCGCAGGAAGTCGATGGCGTAGTCGCGCCACTCGCCGCCGGCGACCTTGCGGCCATACACGTTGAGGATTGCCGTCAGTTCCTTGCGGTCGAAGCCGACCACGGGCGTGAAGCGGGGGAGTTCGATTGGGGACCAGGGTTGTAGCTGACTGCGAAATCGACAAGTCGCCCTGATCCCGGCTGCTCTGGTTCTTCCACCGTTGGTCTCCGTCACAGTACTGTCATGATCGCCCCAAGGGAGCCGCTTGGCAAGACACCACGAACGCGGAGCGGAGATACCGCATTTCGGACACATTCCGTCCCTGATGGCGCCCGATTGGACCGGTAGAACGTAACCATTGCCTCCAGTGGCCGGCATCCGGGCTGACCGAGCCCCCAAACCACGATGCTCGAATGCCGGCCGCCTTACATGCACCAGTCATTTGTCTCCCGCCCGCGCAAGCTGGCGGGAGTTTTTTTGGCTGACCGGCCGGCCCTAGCGCGTAAAGCTCGCGGCGCCCAGGATCGGGCCGGGCAGGCCGTCGCGCTCCTCCTGCACCATGATGACGGCACCGTTGGAGAGGCCGGTCAGCACCCCGTCGAGCGGCAGCTTCATCTGCGCGCCGGTCTCGGGATCCCACATGCCCAGCACCTGCCGCCCGGTGACGATCTGGCTGTAGGCGTAGTGCTTGCCCTTGTTCTCGCCGCGCTCGATCGCGACCTCGGCTCGGTCGAGGAAGGTGACGAGCCAGACCACCGCCTCGTTCATGCCCGGCCGGCCGGGAATGTTCACGTCGAGCGTCTTGTCGCCGGATTCGACCAGCGAGACCTCGACCGGCAGCTCGGCCTCGTCGACCGCATCCTGGACGACGTCCTGCTTGCTCGCCACCACACTGTCGGCGCCGTTGACCACCAGCTGCGGGGTGAAGATGCGCGACGACCCCCAGCTCTGCGCGTAGTTGCGCTGCAGGTCGGAGTTCTGCTTCATGCCGAACGTGTCTTCCCAGCCGATATAGTCCCAGTAATCGACGTGGTAGGCGAGCGCGACGATGTCCGGACGCTTGCTCATCTCTTCCAGCATGGCGTCGGCCTTGGGGCACGACGAGCAGCCCTGCGAGGTGAAGAGCTCGAGCACGGCCTTGGGCGCGATCCTCAGCTCACCGGCGAGAGCGGGGAGCGACAGGACGAGCGAAAGGGAGGCGCCGCACAGGATCGATCGGAAGAGCATGCCGACTTTTGTATTGAGGCCGCCCAACCGGCGCGAGTCAAATCGGCGCGAGAACGCGTGAAGTCGTTAACCGCACCGAAGGGGTGTGGAAAGGCGCCTCCCGCGGCGCCTTTCGCCGTCGGGGATCAGGCCGCGACCAGGTTGCGCAGCACGTAGTGCAGGATGCCGCCGTGCCGGTAGTAGTCGAGCTCGTTGATCGTATCGATGCGGCAGCGGGTCGAGATCTCGTCGACCCGGCCGTCGGAGTGGACGATCCGCACCTTGACGGTCGAGCGCGGCGTCAGGCTGGTGAGGCCCTCGATGGAGACGGTCTCGGTGCCGTCGAGCTTCAGCGTCTGCCAGCTCTCGCCCTCGGCGAACTGCAGCGGCAGCACGCCCATGCCGATCAGGTTGGAGCGGTGGATGCGCTCGAAGCTCTGCGCGATCACGGCGCGGACGCCGAGCAGCCGCGTGCCCTTGGCCGCCCAGTCGCGCGACGAGCCGGTGCCGTATTCCTTGCCCGCGAAGATCACCAGCGGCGTGCCGGACTTCTGGTAGGCCATGGCCGCGTCGTAGATCGGCATCTGCGTCGCCGTTCGGGCCCTTGGTGAAGCCGCCTTCGACGCCCGGCACCATCTGGTTCTTGATGCGGATGTTGGCGAAGGTGCCGCGCATCATCACCTCGTGATTGCCGCGGCGGGCGCCGTAGGAGTTGAAGTCCTTGGGCGCCACCTGGCGTTCGATGAGGTACTGGCCGGCCGGGCGTGTCGGCCTTGAACGAGCCGGCGGGCGAGATGTGGTCGGTGGTGATCGAAGTCGAGGAACAGCCCGAGGACGCGCGCCTCGACGATGTCGGTCACCGGCGCCGGCTCCATGCGTCAGGCCCTCGAAATAGGGCGGGTTCTGCACATAGGTGGAGCTCGAGTTCCAGCGATAGGTCTCGCCGCCCTCGACCGCGATGCCCTGCCAGTTCTCGTCGCCCTTGAAGACGTCGCGAGTAGCGGCCGAGGAACATCTTGGGGGTGATCACCGTGCGGACGACGTCGGCGATCTCCTGGTTGGAGGGCCAGATGTCCTTGAGGTAGACGGGCTGGCCGTCGTCGCCGGTGCCGAGCGGCTCGGTCGACGAGGTTCTTGTGCATGCGTGCCGGCGATGCGCATAGGCGACCACCAGCGGCGGCGAGGCCAGGTAGTTGGCGCGCACGTCCGGGTTCACGCGGCCCTCGAAGTTGCGGTTGCCCGACAGCACCGAGGCGGCGACCAGGTCGTTGGCGTCGATGCATTCCGAGATCGCCTCCGGCAGCGGGCCGGAATTGCCGATGCAGGTGGTGCAGCCATAGCCCACGAGGTTGAAGCCGAGCGCGTCGAGATCGGCCTGCAGGCCCGAGGCATTGAGGTAGTCGGTGACCACCTGCGAGCCCGGGGCCAGCGAGGTCTTCACCCAGGGCTTCGACTTGCAGGCCCTTGGCGCGCGCCTTGCGGGCGAGGAGGCCCGCCGCGATCAGCACGTTCGGGTTCGAGGTGTTGGTGCACGAGGTGATCGCGGCGATGACCACGTGGCCGTCGTCGAGCCGTAGTCTGGCCGCGGACCGGGAAGGCCGCCTCCTCCGGGATATCGTCGACGCCGGTCGCGCCCTCGTCGACGTAGCGGCTCTCGCCGACGCTCTCGGGCAGCTTGGTGCGGTCCTTGCGGCCGCCGGCGAGGTCCTTGAGCGCCTCGGCGAACTTCGGCGCGGCTTCGACCAGCGCCACGCGGTCCTGCGGGCGCTTCGGGCCGGAGAGCGAGGGCACGACGCGTGGAGAGGTCGAGCTCGAGCGTGTCGGTGAACACCGGGTCGGGCGCGTCGGTGGTCGCGGAACATGCCCTGCGCCTCGGAATAGGCCTTCACCAGCGCCACCCGGTCGGCGTCGCGGCCGGAGGTCTCGAGATAGGTGAGGGTGTCGCTGTCGACCGGGAAGAAGCCGCAGGTGGCGCCGTATTCGGGCGCCATGTTGGCGATGGTCGCCTGGTCCTCGAGGCTCAGGTAGTCGAGGCCCGGGCCGTAGAACTCGACGAACTTGCCGACCACGCCCTTCTTGCGCAGCATCTCGGTGACGGTGAGCACGAGGTCGGTGGCGGTGATGCCCTCGTTGATCTTGCCGGTCATCTTGAAGCCGACGACTTCGGGGATCAGCATGGTGATCGGCTGGCCGAGCATCGCCGCCTCGGCCTCGATGCCGCCCACGCCCCAGCCGAGCACGCGCGAGGCCGTTGACCATGGTGGTGTGGCTGTCGGTGCCGACCAGCGTATCGGGATAGGCGTACATCTCGCCCGTGTCCTCGTCCGCGCGGGTCCAGACCGTCTGGGCGAGATATTCGAGGTTGACCTGGTGGCAGATGCCGGTGCCGGGCGGCACGACGCGGAAGTTGTCGAACGCCTTCTGGCCCCAGCGCAGGAACTCGTAGCGCTCGCCGTTGCGCTCGTATTCGAGCTCGACGTTCTGCTGGAAGCTGAGCGGGGTGCCGAAGCTGTCGACCATCACCGAGTGGTCGATGACGAGGTCGACCGGCACCAGCGGATTGATCTTCTGCGGGTCGGCGCCGAGCTTGGCGGTCGCGTCGCGCATCGCGGCGAGGTCGACCACGGCCGGGACGCCGGTGAAATCCTGCATCAGCACGCGCGCCGGGCGATAGCGAGATCTCGTGCTCGGAGACGCGGGTGCGCAGCCAGTCGGCGACCGCCTCGATATCGGCCCGGGTGACCGTCACCCCGTCCTCGAAGCGCAGCAGGTTCTCCAGCACCACCTTCATCGAATGCGGCAGCTGCGACACGCCCTCGGAGGCCGTTCTGCTCGGCCAGCGGAATGGAGAAGTAACTGTAGGTCTTGTCCCCGACGCTAAGGGTGGTCCTGGATTTGAAGCTGTCGAGGGATTTCGAGGTCACGGCTCCGCCTTCCCGCTGGTGTTGCAAGGCGCCGCCTCGGCCCTGACGCGGAACCGGAAAGGCCCGTCGGACCGGGGGGCAGATCGCTGACTGGAAGGAATTCCAATCTAAGGGGGCTTATAGAGAAACAACTTGAGGCTTGCCAGTGCGGACTTGGGTTCATTAGGCATGGCGGCCATGAGTACCCCCCGGGCCGATGCATCGTCCTGTCTGAAGGCCTCGGGACTGACCGTCCGCCGGGGAGAGCGACTGCTGTTCGCCGATCTCGACCTCTCGGTCGCCGCCGGCGAGGTGCTCTTGCTGCGCGGCCCCAACGGCGCCGGCAAGTCGACGCTGCTGCTGACGCTGGCCGGCATCGTCCGCCCCGACGCCGGGACGATCGAGTACCCGGCAGCGGCGAACGGCGCGTCGCCCATGGCCGCGATGCATGTCCTCAACTACCAGCACGGGCTGAAGGCCCGGCTGACGGTGGCCGAGAACCTCACATTCTGGCGCACGGTCAACGGCGAAGCCGGTCTCGAGGTGAAGGAAGCCCTCGATCGCGTCGGCATTGCCGGGCTCGGCGCGCTCGAGGCCGGCTATCTCTCCTCCGGCCAGCTGCGCCGCCTGGCGCTGGCGCGGCTCCTCGTCTCGGAACGGCCGATCTGGCTGCTCGACGAGCCGAGCGCGGCGCTCGACGCCGCCGGCGAGGCGCTGCTCGGCCGGCTGATCGAGGCGCATCGGGAGCGGGGCGGCATCACCGTGGTGGCGACGCACCACGACCTGCCGATCTCGGCCGGCGGGGTGGCGACGCTGGTCCTGGGAGACGTGGCTTGAGCGCCTTCCTCGCCGTCATCGGCCGTGACCTGAAACTCGCCTTCCGCGCCGGCGGCGAGGCCATGGTGCTGGTGCTGTTCTTCGTCATGGTGGCGGTGATCGTCCCCTTCGCCATCGGCCCGGACCGGCCGCAGCTGATGCGGCTCGCCCCGGGGATCGTCTGGATCGCCGCCTTCCTCTCCATGCTGCTGGGGCTCGACCGGCTGTTCCGCGCCGACGACGAGGACGGCTCGCTGGTCCTGCTGCGGCACGCGGCGCTGCCGCTCGAGGCCATCGTTGCCGCGAAAGTGATCGCCCACTGGCTGGTGACGGCGCTGCCGCTGCTGGTCGCGACGCCCATCCTGGCGCTGCTGCTCTCGATGAGCTGGGCGCAATGGGCCAGTACGGTGCTGGCGCTGCTTCATCGGCACGCCGGCGCTGGTGAGCTTCGGCACGCTCGGCGCCGCGGTGACCGTCGGCCTGCGGCGCGGCGGCCTGATCGCCCCGGTGCTGATCCTGCCGCTCGCCATCCCGGTGATGATCTTCGGGGTCGGCATGGCCGACCCGCTGGCCGGAGGCGGCGCGACATTGTTCCTCATTGCCTTGAGCCTCGTCGTGACCACCTTCTCCCCGTTCGCGGCCGCCCTTGCCTTGCGGGCGGCCGGGGAATAGAGGCAGAGCCATGAGTGTCAGCGTACCGCCAAGCAGCCCAACTGGTTCAGCCGCCTGGCCCACCCGGGCCAGTTCCTCAGGTGGAGCCGCTATCTGTCGTGGCGCCGCTCGCCGTGGCGACGGTCGTGGCCTTCGCCGTCGGGCTCTGGTTCAGCTTCTTCGCCTCGCCCGAGGACTACCAGATGGGCGACATGGTGCGCGTCATGTACGTGCACGTGCCCAATGCCTGGCTGAGCCAGATGGTCTACGCGGTGATGGCGAGCTCGGCGCTCGGCACGCTGGTCTGGCGGCATCCCCTCGCCGACGTGGTCAACAAGTCGGCGGCGCCGCTCGGCGCGGCCTTCACCGCGCTCGCGCTCTATACCGGCTCGCTCTGGGGCCGGCCGACCTGGGGCACGTTCTGGGAATGGGACGGGCGGATGACCTCGACCCTCGTGCTGCTGCTGATCTATCTCGGCATCGTGGCGCTGTGGCGCGCCTTCGACGACCAGCTGAAGGCCGGCCGCATCATCGCCATCGTCACGCTGGTCGGCGCGCTCAACATCCCGATCATCAAGTTCTCGGTCGACTGGTGGAACACCCTGCACCAGCCGGCGAGCGTCTTCACGGCGGAGGGGCCGCGCATGCCGCTCTCCATCCTCACGCCGCTTCTGGTGATGACGCTGGCCTTCACGCTGCTCTTCGCGCTGCTGCTGACGGTGCGGATGCGGACCGAGATCCTGCGCCGCCGGGCCGAGACGCTGAGCCGGCAGGCCGCCCTCCAGGGAGGCGCAACGTGATCGGCGAGGGCATGCATTTCGAGTTCATCGCCTGGGCCTATGCCGGCGTCGCCGTGGTGGCGCTCGGGCTGGTCGGCTATCGTGGTCTGGGAGGCGCGCGCCATCAAGGCGCGGCTCGCAGAGCTCGAAAAGGCCGGCATCCGGCGCCGCTCTTCCGAGACGCCGCACTTGACCCGCATCGCCCTCGTCCTGCTGCCGCTGCGTGGTGCTCGTCGGGCTGGTCGCCGTGTTCGCGCTGAGCATGAACCGCGACCCCAGCCTCGTGCGCTCGGTGCTGATCGACAAGCCGGCGCCGACCTTCGTCCTGCCGGCGGTCGCCGGTACCGAGCGGGAGGGTTTCGACACCGCCGCGCTCAAGGGCGAGGTGACGGTGGTCAACGTCTTCGCCAGCTGGTGCATCCCCTGCCGCGACGAGCACCCGCTGCTCGAGACGCTCAAGGAGCGGACCGGCGTCCGCCTGTTCGGCATCAACCAGCGCGATGCGCCGGAGAATGCCGCGGCCTTCCTCGCCGAGCTCGGCAACCCCTACGACGCGCATCGGCGCCGACGCCGACAACCGGGTCTCGATCGACTGGGGCGTCTATGGCGTGCCGGAGACCTTCGTGGTGAATGCCGACGGGCGTCATCACCTTCAAGCATGTGGGGCCGATCAGCCCGCAGTCGCTGGAGCAGGAGCTGCTGCCCGCGATCGAGAAGGCCCGCGCCGGCTGAGGGAACCTCGGCGCCCGACACTTCCATTCCTCCTCGAGGCCGCCGCAGCGGCCATGAAACCGTTTCGAGGAGGATGAGATGCAAGCCGGCCATTCGCTACGCTCCGTCGAACAGGGCATGAAGGTCTTCGACCGCAGCCGCAACGAGATCGGCAAGGTCGAGTGGGTGCAGTTCGGCGACGACGATCCGGAGACCCCGGAGATCGAGGCCAGCGAGCCGTCGAGGCTCGACACCCGTGACGACACCCTGCTGGACGTCGTCGCCAGGGCGTTCCGCTCCGACGACCTGCCGGAAGTGGTCCGGCAAAGGCTGCTGCAGCAGGGCTTCGTGCGCATCGATGCCGACGGCCTCTTCGCCGCCGACCGCTACGTGACGCCGGACCAGATCGACTCCGTGACGGCAGACGGGCTGATGCTGAACGTCAGCAAGGACGACCTGCTGAAGCGGCACTAGGCGGCGTCTGGACGCTGGGGGCAGGGATGACCCTCGAACTCACCCCCACCACCGGCTGTCATCCCAGCGACAGCTGGGACCCAACTCTCACGGGGTGCCGACGGTAACACGGATCCCTGCTTTCGCAGGGATGACACCGAGTGAGTGGATGGGCCGGCGGCACTTGCGCCAGCCCTTCTCGCTTACTCCGCCGCCTTCGGCTCGGAGTCCGGCGCGTACTTGTTCAGCAGCGGCAGCTGCGACATCGAGAAGACGATGGTCAGCGGCATGATGCCCCAGACCTTGAACGCCACCCAGGTATTGGTGTCGAACAGGCGCCAGACCACCTCGTTGAGCACGGCCAGCACCAGGAAGAACAGGCCCCAGTTGATGGTCAGCGCCCGCCAGCCTTCGGGCTTCAGCTTGTAGACCTCGCCGAAGACATATTTCAGCAGCGACTGGCCCCAGAGCAGCCCGCCCAGCAGGGTGAGGCCGAACAGCGAATTGACGATGGTCGGCTTCATCTTGATGAAGGTATCGTCCTTGAGCAGCAGTGTCAGCGTGCCGAAGATCAGCACCACCACGCCGGTGATCAGCGGCATGATGGCGACCTTCTTGAGCAGCAGCCAGCTCAGCACCAGCGACACCACCATGGCGCCCATGAACCAGGCCGTGGCGCTGAAGATGTCGTAGTTCGCGTTGACGAAGAAGAAGATCAGCAGCGGCCCGAGCTCGAGCACGATCTTGATGATCTGCGGCCTCAGCTCGTGCCAGTTGATTTCAGCCGGCTTGGTTTCGTCGGTCATTGTGCCGTCCTCGCGATCGCTGCGGCGAAGTCGCGCGCCGCGAACGCCTCTAGATTGTCTACGCCTTCGCCGACGCCGATGAAATGCACCGGCACCGCATACTTCTTGGCGATGGCGACGAGAATGCCGCCGCGCGCCGTGCCGTCGAGCTTGGTCATCACGAGGCCGGTCACCCCGGCACGCTTGCCGAAGATCTCGACCTGGTTGAGGGCATTCTGCCCGGTGGTTGCGTCGAGGGTAAGGAGCGTCGCATGCGGGGCGCTCGGCTCCACCTTCTTGATGACGCGGATGATCTTTTCGAGCTCGCCCATCAGTTCGTCGCGGTTCTGCAGCCGCCCGGCCGTGTCGATGATCAGCACGTCCGCGCCCTCGGCCTCGCGCCCGCTCGACCGCCTCGTAGGCGAGCCCCGAGGCGTCCGACCCGGCGGGCTTCGTCACCACCGGCGCCCCGGTGCGCTGGCCCCAGACCTGCGAGCTGCTCGATCGCCGCGGCGCGGAACGTGTCGCCGGCCGCCAGCATCACCTTCTTGCCCTCGGCGCGGTAGAGGCTCGCGAGCTTGCCGATGGTGGTCGTCTTGCCCGAGCCGTTCACCCCGACCATCAGGATGACATAGGGCTTCTGCGCTGCATCGATCTCGAGCGGCTGCGCCACCGGATCGAGCACCTTGACGATCTCGTCGGCGAGCACGTCGCGGACCTCGTCGACCGAGATATCGCGGTCGAAGCGGTCGCGGCGCAGCGCCTCGGTGACCGTGGTCGCCATCTCCACCCCGAAATCGGACTGGATCAGGATGTCCTCGAGCTCCTCGAGCATCGCCTCGTCGAGCTTCTTCTTGGTGAAGACCGCGGCGATGTTGCCGGTGAGCTGGTCGGACGAGCGCTTGAGGCCGGTGGCGAGGCGCTGGAACCAGCTGGGCTTCGCCGCCGGCTCGGCAGCGGCCTCGGGCGTCGGCGCCACCGGCTCGGGTTCGGCCGCCTGCTCATCTTCCACCTGCTCGATATAGGCCGGCGTCGCCTCGGGCGGACCGGCGGGCTGCTGCGACTCGGGCACGGCCTCTTCGGCCGGCTCGACCGTCAGCCCGGCCTCGTGCATCGCCTCCTCGAGCGCGATCTCCTGGTCCGGCGGCAGCACCAGCGGCGCGGCCTCGACCACCTCGTCGAGCACGATGTCCGCGGCGAGCTCTTCGGCGACGCTGGGTTCCTCTGCCGGGGCGGGCGCCGGCGCCGGGGGCGGTGGTGTCTGGACCTCGCCGCCGCCGAACAGGCGCTGGAACAGGCTCTTCTTCTTTTCGGCCATCAGGCAGCGGACCTTATCGGCTCCCCGACGAGACCGTCGGGCGAAGTGGAAACGATGCGCACGGGCACGAGTTCGCCCTGGCGCTGACCGGGAATCGTCACCGGCAGGAACTGTTCCTGCCGCCCGATCCCGTCCTGCTCGACGAGCACGCTCTCGATCATCGCCGACGCGCGACGCCGGCGAGCTTCTCGAACTGGGTCTCGCCCAGCGCCCGGAGCCGCGCGGCCCGCTCCCGCGCGACGCGCTTGTCGACCTGCGGCATGCGCGCGGCGGGCGTGCCGGGGCGCGGCGAGTACGGGAAGACGTGGAGATAGGTGAGCTCCGCCTCGGTGACGATCCGCTAGCGTGTTCTCGAACATCTCGTCGGTCTCGGTCGGGAAGCCGGCGATGATGTCGGCGCCGAACACCATGTCGGGGCGCAGCGCGCGCAGCTTCGCCACCACCTCGAGCGCCTCGGCGCGCGAGTGGCGGCGCTTCATGCGCTTGAGGATCATGTCGTCGCCCGACTGCAGCGACAGGTGCAGGTGCGGCATCAGCCGGCGATCGGATGCTATGGCGTCATAGAAGGCCTCGTCGGCCTCGATCGAGTCGATCGAGGAGATGCGCAGCCGCGGCAGGTCGGGGACGTGGCGGAGGATCTGCTGCACCAGCTTGCCCAGCGTCGGCGTGCCCGGCAGGTCGGGGCCATAGGAGGTTATGTCGACCCCGGTCAGCACCACTTCGCGATAGCCGTTGCCGACCAGCTTCCTGATCTGCTCGACCACCAGCGCCCATCGGCACCGAGCGCGACGGCCCGCGGCCATAGGGGATGATGCAGAAGGTGCAGCGGTGGTCGCAGCCGTTCTGCACCTGGACGAAGGCGCGGGCGCGCCCGTCCATGCCCTCGATCAGGTGCGCCGCGGTCTCGCGCACGCTCATGATGTCGTTGACCTGCACCTTGTCGTTGAGCGGCACGCCGAAGGCGATCGGGGCATAGCTTTCCGCCTTCAGCTTGTCGGCATTGCCGATGACGAGATCGACCTCGGCCATGTCGCCGAAGGCTGCGCGCCTCGGTCTGCGCGGCGCAGCCGGTGACGATGATCCGGCGCTCCGGGTTGTCGCGCCGCGCCTTGCGGATCGCCTGCTTCGCCTGCCGCACCGCCTCGGCGGTCACCGCGCAGGTGTTGACGATGATGGTGTCGGTCAGGCCCGCCTTCTCGGCCTCGGACTTCATCACTTCCGATTCATAGGCGTTGAGGCGGCAGCCGAAGGTCAGCGTTTCGATGGGCATCAGGCGAGCTCCGGCTCGCGCGCCCAGGCGCCGGTGACGGGATCGAACGTGCCGGCGAACTCGCGCTCGGCGGGACCGGTGAGCAGCACGTGATCGTCGGCCCGCCACTCGATGACGAGGTCGCCGCCGGGCAGCGTGACGGTCGCCTTGCGGCCGGTGCGCCGGGTGCGGGCGCCGTTGACCAGCGCCGCGCAGGCGGCGGTGCCGCAGGCCCGGGTCAGGCCGGCGCCGCGCTCCCAGGTGCGGAGGATGATGTGGTCTGGGCGCGACGACCTGGGCGATCGAGATATTGGCGCGCTCGGGAAAGATCGGGTGGTTCTCGAGCAGCGGCCCGAAGCGGTCGAGCGCATAGCCCCAGACGTCGTCCTCGACCCAGAAGGTCGCATGCGGGTTGCCCATCGAGGCGACGGACGGCGTGTGCAGCACCGGCGCGTCGATCGGCCCGATCTGCAATTCGATGCCGGTGGTGTCGGCAGAATTCCTCGGCCAGCGGAATGTCCTGCCAGCCGAAGCGCGGCTTGCCCATGTCGACGGTGATCAGCCCGTCCTCGTGCTCGTCGCCGGTGAGGATGCCGGCCAGTGTCTCGAACACGAAGTGCCGCTGGCCCGTCTCGGCGCTCAGCGCCTGCACCACGCAGCGCATGCCGTTGCCGCAGGCCTGCGGCCAGCGAGCCGTCGGAATTGATGATCTCGATGTAGTTGGCGGTCCCCGGCGTCCGCGGATCATGGATCGCCATGATCTGGTCGAACTTCGTCGCCGGGTCGGCATTCAGCGCCACCGCCGCCGCCGGCGCCACGCGATCGGCACGGCCGCGCATGTCGGCGACGATGATCTCGTTGCCGAGCCCGTTCATCTTGAGGAATGGGGCGTTGGACATTGGGGCGTGACCTTGGGCGGCTGCCGTTTACGAGGGGTGTATATGGCGGAAGTGGCAGGAAATTGCCAGTGGCGGTACGGTCGCGTTCAGCCGGGGAGCGTTGCGCCACCTGGTCACCGCTCCATCCGCCGTCATCCGCGGACTTGATCAGCGGACCCACTCGGCGACTCCGGATGTTGAAGCATCGCATGGGTCCCCGGGACTTCGCCCGGGGATGACGGTGGTTGTGATTAAGCCGCCACCCGTGCCGCGAGGTGCCCCAGCAGCGGCTCGAGCTCCGCCGGCGGCGCCCGTTCGATGCGGCGATACTCGCGCCCGTCGACGCTGCGCTCCAGCATTCTGGCATCCACCATGGCGCGCCGGATCAGGGCGTGGTCGCCGAAGCCATGCCAGCCGCGGATCATGCCGCTGATCTCGACTTCGCTGAACGCCTCGCCGCGCGGGATGCGCGACCAGAACACCCACTGGCAGAGCGTCTGGAGGCCGAACCGCGATGGCCAGCTGGTCAGCACCCCGGCATCGTCGAAATAGCGCGCCGCCTTCTCGACCTGGCCGAGGTCGGCGCGCGGCCCCGGCTCGGCCGCGGCCTGCAGCCGCTCGGCGGCTTCCGCATCGGCGCGCAGGTGCTGGTAGTTGGCAAAGCCCGCGGCCTTGGCCAGGAGGTTCAGCAGCTCGACATGCGTCGGCGTGCCCTCATGTTGCGAGAGGCCCTGGCGCAGGGTTTTGGCGAAAGGCGAAAGATCGTCCACCCGGAGGGGGACAGCAGTTCGGGACATGACTCATCCTCGTTCAGTGCCGATCCCCGGAGGGATGTCGTGGCCGCCGGCTTGCGAGTGGCACAGGGGACAAGTGCTGTCTCGATGTAGAGGCAGGTTTAGCTCCCCTTCCGGGGCGGCGACGCCTGGGTGAACTGCAGACCCGAAGCGGGTATAGCTCCCCGGAGCGAAGCGGGGCAAGGGGCATGGCCGCCCCCTTCCTTGACTCCGCCCCATTCCTCCTCTATCGCAGCCCACGATCCATCAGGACGCAACTCCTGAAGGCCGACCGGGACCCGCAAAGGTATAAAGAGATCCCGGAGGCTAACACCCGACAGCGCGCTGCGCCCTCGGGTGTGCTTGGCGTTTGCGCTGATGGTCACCACATCCCGTGCTCATTGCGGGACAAGGATGGAATTATGTTCGAGAGCCTTAGCGACCGGCTTGGGAAAATCTTCGACGGGCTTCGGGGCCGCGGCGCGCTCAACGAGAGCGACGTCGATGCGGCGCTGCGCGAGGTGCGCCGGGCGCTGCTCGAGGCCGACGTGTCGCTCGAGGTGGTCCGGGCCTTCGTCGAGCAGGTGCGCGAGCGCGCCGTCGGCGCCGAGGTCACCCGCTCGGTGACGCCGGGCCAGCAGGTGGTGAAGATCGTCCACGACGAGCTGGTCAAGGTGCTGGGCGAGACGCAGGTGCCGATCGACTTCAACACCACGCCGCCGATGACCATGCTGATGGTCGGCCTGCAGGGCGCGGGCAAGACCACGCTCTCGGCCAAGCTCGCCAAGCGCATGAAGGAGCGGCAGGGCAAGAAGGTCCTGATGGCCTCGCTCGACGACCGCCGCCCGGCCGCCAAGGAGCAGCTGCGCGTGCTCGGCGAGCAGGTGGGCGTCGACACGCTGCCGATCCAGCAGAACGAGAATCCCGTCGACATCGCCCGCCGCGCCCAGCGCGAGGGCAAGCTCGGCGGCTATGACGTCGTCATCCTCGATACCGCCGGCCGCACCCATATCGACGAGGAGCTGATGGCGGAGACGGCGGCGGTGAAGGCCGCGACCGATCCGCACGAGATCCTGCTCGTCGCCGACGCGCTGACCGGCCAGGACGCGGTGAACCTCGCCCGCTCCTTCGACCAGCGCGTCGACATCTCCGGCATCGTCCTCACCCGCGTCGACGGCGACGGCCGCGGCGGCGCGGCGCTCTCGATGCGGGCCGCGACCGGCAAGCCGATCAAGCTGATCGGTACCGGCGAGAAGCTGGATGCGCTCGAGGAATTCCATCCCTCGCGCATCGCCGACCGCATCCTCGGCATGGGCGACATCGTCAGCCTCGTCGAGAAGGCGGCGCAGAACGTCACCGCCGAAGACGCGCAGAAGATGGCGAAGAAGCTCAAGAAGGGCGTCTTCGACCTCGAGGACCTGCGCAGCCAGCTCCTGCAGATGAAGAAGATGGGCGGCATGGGCTCGCTCATGAACATGATGCCGGGCATGGGCCAGATGAAGAAGGCGATGGCCGGCGCCAATCTCGACGAGAAGGTGTTCGACCGCCAGGTCGCCATCATCAACTCGATGACCAAGGCCGAGCGGGCGAACCCCGACGTGCTCAACGCCAAGCGGCGCATCCGCATCGCCAACGGCTCGGGCACCAAGGTCGAAGACGTCAACAAGCTGATGAAGCAGCACCGCCAGATGGCGGACATGATGAAGAAGGTGTCGAAGGGCGGCCTCGGCTCGCTCTCGGGCATGTTCGGCGGCAAGATGGGCGGCATGATGCCGGGCCTCGGCAACATGCCGGACCCGGCGAGCATGGACCCCAAGGAGCTCGAGCAGCTGGCGCGGCGCATGGGGATCGACCCGGCCTCGCTGCCGCAGCAGGAGGCTCCGCCCAAGCAGCTTTCGGAAAAGCTGCCGACCGATGTCGGCCAGCTCCTCAAATCCGGCTCGGGGCTTCCCGGGCTAGGCGGCGCCTCGCGCTTCCCGGGCCTTCCCGGCCTCGGCGGCGGCTTCGTGCCGAAGAAGAAATAGACCAAGCAAGATCAACTCGAAGGACTGAACTATGAGCCTGAAACTCCGCCTCTCCCGCGCCGGCACCAAGAAGCGCCCGTACTACCACGTCGTCGTCGCCGACGCCCGCTCGCCCCGCGATGGCCGCTTCATCGAGAAGATCGGCACCTACGATCCCCGCCTCGAGGACCGCGAGAAGCGCGTCACCCTCATCACCGAGCGCGCCCAGCACTGGCTGAGCGTCGGGGCCCAGCCGACCGACCGCGTCGCCCGCTTCTTCGACGCCGCGGGCCTGATGAAGCGCACCCCGCGCAACAACCCGGAGAAGGCCAAGCCGGGCCAGAAGGCCACCGAGCGCGCCGAGGCCAAGGCGCAGGCCGAGGCCGACACGCGCCGCCGCCGCCGCGGCTCCGGCCGAAGCCGCTTCCGAGTAAGCCGTGGCCGCGACCGGCAACGGACCGCAGAAGCTCCTCATGGGCCGCATCGGTGCGGCCCATGGGATCAAGGGCGAGGTGCGCATCCAGTCCTTCACCGAGGACCCGATGGCGCTCGTCTCCTATGGCGCTACTGTCGACCAACCGGCCGGGCCTCACCATCCGCATCCTCTCGGCGCGCACCACCACCAATGTGCTGGTGGCGCGGCTCGAAGGGGTGAACGACCGGAACGCGGCAGAAAAGCTGAACGGCGTCGAGCTCTATGTCGACCGGACACTGCTGCCCGCGCCGGAGGACGAGGACGACTTCTACCATGCCGACCTGTTGGGCCTCCGGGCCCAGCTCCCCGACGGCACCTCGCTCGGCGAGGTGACGGCGGTGCCCAATTTCGGCGCCGGCGACATCCTCGAGGTCCGCGACGAGCGGACCGGCGACACCTTCCTCTATCCCTTCACCAAGGCCGTCGTGCCGGAGATCCGGCTCAGCGAGGGCTATCTGGTGATCGTGCCGCCGATCGAGGCGGAGCCCGGCGAAGAGGAGCCGGATTGAGCTTTTCCGCTCACATCATCACGCTGTTTCCCGAACTCTTTCCGGGCCCGCTCGGCGCCTCGGTGATCGGGCGCGGCATGGCCGACGGGCTCTGGAGCCTCGCCACCACGCAGCTGCGCGACTTCGCCACCGACCGGCACCGCACCGTCGACGACACCCCATCCGGCGGCGGCGCCGGCATGGTGCTGAAGCCGGACATCCTGGCCGAAGGCGATCGACGCGGTCTCCCCCGAGGGCGATCCGCGGCCGCGGCTGCTGATGAGCCCGCGCGGCAGAGCCGCTGACCCAGGCACGGGTCCGGCAGCTGGCCGCGGGTCCCGGCGCGGTCATCGTCTGCGGCCGCTTCGAGGGCATCGACCAGCGCGTCATCGAGGCCCGCCGGCTCGAGGAAATCTCGATCGGCGACTACGTGCTCGCCGGCGGCGAGGTGGCCGCCATGGTGCTGCTCGAGGCGGTGGTGCGCCTGATCCCCGGCGTGCTCGGCGCCGCCGAGAGCCATGCCGACGAAAGTTTCGAGAACGGGCTGCTCGAATACCCGCAATACACCCGCCCGCAGCTGTTCGAGGGGCGCGAGATCCCCGCGGTGCTGACCTCCGGCGACCACGCCAAGGTAGCCAAGTGGCGCCGCGCCGAGGCCGAGGCGCTGACCCGGGCGCGGCGGCCGGACCTGTTGAAGTAGCGGCGAGGCTGGCGGCCCGCGAGGCCATGGTGTAGCAACCCCCCGGACGGCATGCGGAGCGACCATTGGCCCACTGGATCATCGAGACGATCACCAATTTCGGCTATGCCGGCATCTTCCTGCTGATGCTCGTCGAGGCGGTGTTCCCGCCGATCCCGTCGGAGCTGATCATCCCGTTTGCCGGCTTCTCGGCGGCACAGGGCAACCTCGACTTCATCGGCGTGATCGTTGCGGCCTCGCTCGGTTCGATCGCCGGCATGGTGCCCTGGTACCTGGCGGGGCGCCTGTTCGGGCTTGAACGCGTCCGCTGGCTCGCCGACCGCTTCGGCCGCTGGTTCACCCTCAATGCCGACGAGATCGACATCGCGACGCGCTTCTTCAACCGCTTCGGCCCCTGGATCGTGCTGTTCGGGCGGCTGCTGCCGATCATCCGCACCCTGATCTCGGTGCCGGCGGGCCTTGCGAAGATGCCGGTGCCGCTGTTCTTTGCCGCCTCGCTGGTCGGTATCCTGGTCTGGAACACCCTCCTCGCCGGCGCCGGCTATGTGCTTGCCGAGCATTACGAACTCGTCGAAACCTGGCTCGACCCGCTGACCCTGGTCGTGCTGCTTGCCGTCGTGGGCCTGTATCTTTTCCGTCTCGCGACCTGGCGGCCGGGGCGCGGCCGGCCAGGCTTGCCGCCTGCCGATCCCGACCTTAAATAGAGCGCACCGAAACGAGGGCCCGTGCATGATCTCCGCTTTGCTGGCGACGCTGTCGATGATTCTGAGCCTGGTCTGGTGGGTCTTCCTCATCATGATCATCATGAGCTGGCTGATCAGCTTCAACGTCATCAACACGCGCAATCAGTTCGTCGCCGGCCTCTGGCGCGTGCTCAACCAGGTCACCGAGCCGATCCTGAGGCCGATCCGCCGCATCATTCCGCCGATGGGCGGCCTCGATCTGTCGCCGATCATCGTCTTCGTCGTGATCTTCTTTCTGCAGAACCTCATCGCGAACTATTCCTACAGCGCCCGCGGGCTGATCTGACCGCTCTCCCCTGGCGCATCGACAGCCATGGCGCGACGCTCCACCTGCGCGTCACGCCCCGCTCCGCTGCCGATCGCATCGAGGGCGTGCAGGTGCGCGACGACGGCAGCGCCGTGCTCGCCGTCCGCGTCCGGGCGGTCCCCGACAAGGGCAAGGCCAATGCCGCAGTGCTCGCGCTGCTCGCCAAGGGGCTCGACTTGCCGCGCTCGGCCCTTGTGCTTGCCTCCGGCGAGACGGCGCGGCTGAAAACCGTGGCCGTTACAGGCGAGCCGCAAATCCTCGCGGCGAAACTGGCAGCGCTGGTCTTGGTACGCTGACAATTCCGGTTGCTCAAAGCCGTTGCGCGGAGCAATGCCGATTTGGCACAACCTTTCGACCATCTTCGGGGGGCGGAGGAGGGGCGGAGATACTGATTCTCCTGCCACAACTTTTGGAGCGTTCCTCGGGGATCTAAATCGAGGGACCTTTCTATGACTCTGTTGCTTTGGGCGATCGTGGTCTGCGGAGCACTGTCGATCGTATACGGCGTCGTCACGACGCAGGGCCTGATGCCGGCCGACGCGGGCACGGCCCGCATGCAGGAAATCTCGGCCGCGGTGCGCGAAGGCGCTTCGGCCTATCTGCGCCGGCAGTACACCACCATCGCCATCGTCGGCGTGGTGATCTTCATCCTCGCCTTCATCCTGCTCGGCGTCTATGCCGCCATCGGCTTCCTGATCGGCGCGGTGCTCTCGGGCGCCGCCGGCTTCATCGGCATGAACGTCTCGGTCCGCGCCAACGTGCGCGTCGCCCAGGCAGCGACCAAGTCGCTCGCCGGCGGCCTCGACCTCGCCTTCAAGTCCGGCGCCGTCACCGGCCTGCTCGTCGCCGGCCTCGGCCTCCTCGGCGTCACGCTCTACTTCATCGTCCTCACCCAGTTCCTCGGCTTCGCGCCGACGAGCCGCGCCGTCATCGACTCGCTCGTCGCGCTCGGCTTCGGCGCCTCGCTGATCTCGATCTTCGCCCGTCTCGGCGGCGGCATCTTCACCAAGGGTGCCGACGTCGGCGGCGACATGGTGGGCAAGGTCGAAGCCGGCATCCCGGAGGATGATCCGCGCAACCCCGCGACCATCGCCGACAACGTCGGCGACAATGTCGGCGACTGCGCCGGCATGGCCGCCGACCTGTTCGAGACCTATGTGGTGACCACGGTCGCCACCATGGTGCTCGCCGCGATCGTCCTGCCCGACGCCTTCAAGCTCGCCGGCATGGTGCTGCCGCTCGCCATCGGCGGCGCCTGCGTCGTCACCTCGATCATCGGCACCTACTTCGTCAAGCTCGGCGCCGACAACAACATCATGAACGCCCTCTACAAGGGCCTCATCGCCACCGGCGTGCTGTCGCTCATCGCGCTGCTCCCGGCCCTCGCCTGGGTCTTCGGCGATCTCGACGTCGCAGCTCGGCATCGAAGGCGGCAAGCAGTTCACGCCGTGGAACCTGTTCTGGTGCGGCGTCGCCGGCCTCGTCATCACCGGGCTGATCATCGTCATCACCGAATACTACACCGGCACCGACAAGCGCCCGGTCAACTCGATCGCCGAAGCCTCGGTCACCGGCCACGGCACCAACGTCATCCAGGGCCTCGCGGTCTCGCTGGAATCGACGGCGCTCCCGGCGCTCGTCATCATCGTCGGCATCATCGTCACCTACAACCTCGCCGGCCTCTTCGGCATCGCCTTCGCCGTCACCACCATGCTGGCGCTCGCCGGCATGATCGTCGCGCTCGACGCCTTCGGCCCGGTCACCGACAATGCCGGCGGCATCGCCGAAATGGCCGGCCTGCGACAAGGAAGTGCGCCACAACACCGACGCGCTCGACGCCGTCGGCAACACCACCAAGGCCGTCACCAAGGGCTATGCCATCGGTTCGGCCGGCCTCGGCGCCCTGGTGCTGTTCGCCGCCTACACGCAGGACCTGCAACTTCTTCTCGCCGAACGCCGCCGCACGGCTCGTTCTTCTCCGGCATGGGCACGCTCGAGCTTCTCGCTCGCCGACCCCTATGTCGTCGTCGGCCTGCTCTTCGGTGGCCTGCTGCCCTTCCTCTTCGGCGGCATGTCGATGACCGCCGTCGGCCGCGCCGCCCAGTCGGTGGTGATCGAGGTCCGCCGCCAGTTCAAGGAGAAGCCCGGCATCATGGCCGGCACCGACAAGCCCGACTACGCCAAGGCGGTCGACATGCTGACCAAGGCCGCGATCAAGGAGATGATCGTCCCCTCGCTGCTGCCGGTGCTCTCGCCGATCGTCGTCTTCATCGTGATCTACTGGATCGCCGGCCCGGCCGCCGGCTTCTCGGCCCTCGGCGCCATGCTGATGGGCGTCATCGTCACCGGCCTCTTCGTCGCCATCTCGATGACCGCCGGCGGCGGCGCCTGGGACAACGCCAAGAAGAGCTTCGAGGACGGCTTCACCGACAGCCACGGCGTCAAGCACTACAAGGGCTCCGACGCCCACAAGGCCTCCGTCACCGGCGACACCGTCGGCGACCCCTACAAGGACACGGCGGGCCCCGCCGTGAACCCGATGATCAAGATCACCAACATCGTCGCGCTGCTGCTGCTCGCGGTGCTGGCGCACATGACCGGCGTGGCGTGATCCGCGACTGAGGCTGTCAGAAGCAACAGAAGGCCCGGGCTCGACCCGGGCCTTCCTTTTCGAGGACACGTGATGACGACCATCGAAGACGAAATCCGCGCTACCGCTAACGCCTGGAACAGGGCCCTCATCGCCAACGACGCCGAGGCGATCGCCTCGTTCATGACCGGTGACTGGGTGTTCGTCGGGCCCAACGGCGTCACACCCAAGACCGAGCTCATCGGCTGGATCGCCTCGGGCCGGCTCGCCCACCACTCGCTCGAGACCGTCGGTGCGGAGCGCTTCGCCATCCATGGCGACACCGTTCTGGTCACCGGACGCGGCCGCAGCACCGGGAGCTGGGAGGGCGTCGCCTACGCTACCGACGACTGGACCACGGATGTCTTCGTCCGGCAGGATGGTCGCTGGCTATGCGCGCTGAGTCACAAGGCGGCGACCTAGCTGCCCGGACATCCCGGAGATCACCCTGGCGAAGCCTATTGTCGGACGGCCGAATGGTGGCTAGCCATAGGGTGACAACGAGGGAGCCCCGAATGCCAGCCACCAACTCCACCCCCTGGCTAACCCGCCCCTACCACCGCCAGTGGCTCCGCGATCAGGCCGAGGCCCTCTTCGCCTTCTTCGGCAATCGCGCCCTCAACCCGGCGGGCGGGTTCTTCGACCTCGACTGGACCGGCAAGCCGCTGCAGCCGATCAACCAGGTGCGGGGCATCCATTCGACCGCGCGCATGGTGCATTGCTTCGCCATCGGGAGCCTGCTCGGCCGGCCGGGGTCGGACCCGGTCGTCGACCACGGCATGAACTACCTCTGGAACGTCCACCGCGACGCCGAGCGCGGCGGCTATTTCTGGGCCGTCGACGATAACGGCGCCGCCGACAAGGGCCGCAAGCAGGGCTATGGCCACGCCTTCGTGCTGCTCGCCGCCTCGAGCGCCAAGCTGGTCGGCCATCCGCTGGCCGACAAGATGATCGCCGATGTCACCGAGGTGCTGGAGACGCCGCTTCTGGGAAGCGCAGCACGGCGCCATCGCGGAGGAGTTCAACGCCGACTGGAGCCCGATCGCGCCCTATCACGGCCAGAACTCCAACATGCACCTGACCGAGGCGCTGATGGCCGCCTTCGAGGCCACCGGCGAGCGCGAATATCTCGAGAAGGCCGAGCAGATCGCCGACCTGATCATCAACCGCCGCGCCCGCGAGAACGGGTTTCGCGTCGCCGAGCATTTCGACGCCGACTGGAACGTCGACAAGGCCTATGCCGGCGACCCGATGTTCCGCCCGCCCGGCACCACGCCCGGCCACTGGCTCGAATGGGCCCGCCTCGTGCTGCAGCTCTGGGCGCTCGGCGGCAAGCAGCACGCCTGGATGCCCGAGGCCGCGCGAAGCGCTGTTCCGCGCAGTCGGTCACCATCGGCTGGGACCAGAAGCACGGCGGCTTCTTCTACAACCTCGACTGGAACGACGTGCCCGACCAGCGCCACAAGCTCTGGTGGCCGGCCTCGCGAAGGCATCGGCGCCGCCGCCTTCCTGATCGCCCACCGGCCGAGCGAGTTCCACGAGACCTGGTACCGCAAGATCTGGGACGTCATCGCCCGCCACCACCTCGACGAGCAGAACGGCGGCTGGTTCGAGCAGCTGAGCGAGGACATGCGGCCGGCGAACTCGCTGTTCCCCGGCAAGGGCGACATCTACCACGCGCTGCAGGCCTGCCTGATCCCGCTCTACCCGGCCGAGGGCAGCGTCACCAAGGGCATCATCGAGGCCCACGGCAAGGCCTGACCCCGCCGCGCCCATCGTCCCCTCTCCCCGCCGGGGAGAGGGGCCAGGGGGAGGGGAAGGTCAGGGTAGCCCGCGCCCGCACAGAAATTTCGCCCCCCGTGTCGATTTCCCGCCCGCCCCTTCGTCGTACTATCGAAGGCGCCCGGGAGCGCCAGCAAACGAGGATCTCACCATGCGTAAACTCACCGCCGGCCTGTTCCACTCCATCGACGGCGCCGTCGAATCCCCCGATCAATGGCAGTTCGACCGCTTCGACGACGAGCTCGGCGGCATGCTCGGCGGCGTCCTCGGGCGCGTCGACACCGTCATCCTCGGCCGCAAGGGCTACGAGGAATGGGCCGGCTACTGGCCCACCGCCGAGCAGGACGAGTTCTTCGGCAAGTTCATCAACAACGTGCCGAAACATGTCGCGACCCGCACCCTGAAGGGGCCGCTCGGCTGGAAGAACTCCTCGATCATCGAGGGCGAACTCGAACCCTTCGTGCGCGACCTCAAGGCCGGGGACGGCGGCGAGATCTCGGTGATGGGCTCGATCTCGGTGGTGAACCAACTGTTCCTCGCGGGGCTGCTCGACGAGCTCACCCTCATCACCCACCCGGTGATCGCCGGCGCCCGCTACCGCAAGCTGTTCGAGCCCGGCACGCCGACGACGCGGCTCGAGCTCGTCTCCACCGAGAGGACCAGCAAGGGCAACGTCGTCTCCACCTACAAGCTCCTGAAGTAGGGGCCCTTCCGGAGCGGGCCGCCGCGTGCAAGTGTCGCGGCAGGCCCACTTTCCGGAGGCAACAATGCGCGTCGTCGTCGTGGGCGGCCATGGCCGCACCGGCATGCTCATCGTCCGCCAGCTGCTCGCGGCGGGCGACAGCGTGCTCGCCACCATCCGCAACCCGCGGCACATGGCGGACCTCGCGAAGCTCGGGGCCGAGTCGATCGTGCTCGACCTCGACAAGTCGCCGCTCGAGGATTTCGTCACCGCCTTCCGCGGCGCCGATGCGGTGGTGTTCGCGGCCGGCTCCGCCGAGGGCGAGCCCAGCACCATCGACCGGGTCGGCACCCGCCGCACGCTCAATGCGGCGCAGAAGGCAGGCGTGCGCCGCTACGTCTCGATCTCCTCGATCGGCGCCAGCACCGGCATGTCGACGCGCGGCTTCAGCGACGAGATGAAGGACTATTACAAGCAGAAGCGCGCCGCCGGAAAGCTGATCACCGCCTCCGGCCTCGACTGGACCATCATCGAGCCGGGCGAGCTCACCGACGACAAGGGCACCGGCAAGGTGACGCTGAGCGAAGCCGCGATCGACAGCGGCAAGATCCCCCGCGCCGATGTCGCCGCCACCGTTCTCGCCACCCTCGCCGAACCCAAATCCGCCGGCCACGTCTTCCAGCTCGTCGGCGGCGAGACGGAGATCGGCAAGGCGGTGAAGTCGGCAGTCCGATGAGCGCGATGGCGCGATAGGCGTCCCCCTCCCCCTTGCGGGGAGGGGACAGGGGTGGGAGTCGCCACGCGCTCGGCGTCGAAGCCGGCGCACCAGCTGACAGTCCGAACCCCTCACCCCAACTCCGCTAGCTCGCTACGCTCCAAGCTCCGCTACCCTCTCCCCTCAGGGGAGAGGGGGCGTTGGGGCGAGATGGTGCCACAACCCTTCCCTCTCCCCTTGAGGGAGAGGGTGGCCGCGTAGCGGCCGGGTGAGGGGAAGTTTGGGGGAGGAACGCCGCCCCTCGCGGTGCAGGGGGAGGACACCGAGCTAAACTGCTGTTCCCATCCGCCGCCTCGCGTGATAGCCCACCGGCGCGTTCCAAGTATCGAGGCTTTGGTCATGTCCGACGGCAAGGTGGTTCCGGTGAAACGCGCACTGCTCTCGGTCTTCGACAAGACGGGGCTCGCCGAGTTCGCCAAGGAACTGGCCGGGCTCGGGGTGGAGCTGGTCTCGACCGGCGGCACCTCGAAGCTCATCGCCTCGACCGGCGCCGCGGTGCGCGACATCTCCGACCTCACCGGCTTTCCCGAGATGATGGACGGGCGGGTGAAGACGCTGCACCCGAAGGTGCATGGCGGCCTCCTCGCCGTGCGCGACAACCCGACCCACAAGGCGGCGATGGACGCGCACGAGATCGGCGCCATCGACCTCGTGGTGGTGAACCTCTACCCGTTCGAGGAGACCATCGCCCGCGGCGCCTCCTACGACGAGACGATCGAGAACATCGATATCGGCGGACCGGCGATGATCCGCTCCGCCGCCAAGAACCACGCCTATGTCGCTGTCATCGTCGATCCCGCCGACTACGAGCCGGTGCTGGAGTCGATCCGCCAGACCGGCGGCGTGCCCTACGAGATGCGCCAGAAACTCGCGGCCAAGGCCTATGCCCGCACCGCCGCCTACGACTCGGTCATCTCCAACTGGTTCGCCACGACGCTCGGCTATGCCGAGATGCCGTACCGCAGCTTCGCCGGCCGGCTCGAGCAGGTGATGCGCTATGGCGAGAACCCGCACCAGTGGGCGGCGTTCTACACCACCGGCGAGCCGCGCCCCGGCGTCGCCACCGCCGCGCCAGGTGCAGGGCAAGGCGCTGAGCTACAACAACCTCAACGACACCGACGCCGCCTTCGAGCTGGTCTCGGAGTTCGATCCGGCGACCCCCGCCGTCGCCATCATCAAGCACGCCAATCCCTGCGGCTTCGCCGTCGGCGGCTCGCTGGTCGAGGCCTATCGGCTGGCGCTCCGCACCGACCCGGTGAGCGCCTTCGGCGGCATCGTCGCGCTCAACCAGACCATCGACGAGGCGACCGCCACCGAGATCGTGAAGGTGTTCACCGAGGTGATCGTCGCCCCCGACGCCGACCGACAAGGCTATCGAGATCATCGCCGCCAAGAAGAACCTGCGCCTGCTGCTCACCGGGGCGCTGGCCGACCCGAAGGGCGAGGGCCTCACGGTCAAGTCGCTGGCCGGCGGCCTCCTGGTGCAGTCGCGCGACAACCGCAATGTCGACGACACCGAGTTCCGCGTGGTGACGAAGAAGGCGCCGACCGAGGCCGAGATGCGCGACTTGAGGATCGCCATGAAGGTCGCCAAGCACGTCAAGTCCAACGCCATCATCTATGTGAAGGACGGCGCGACCGTCGGCATCGGCGCCGGCCAGATGAGCCGGGTGGATTCCTCGCGCGTCGCGCACCGCAAGTCGATCGACGCGGCCGAAGCGGCGGGGATCGAGGGCGCGCTGACCCAGGGCTCGGTCGTCGCCTCCGACGCCTTCTTCCCCTTCCCCGACGGCATGCTGGCGGCGGTCGAGGCCGGCGCCACCGCGGTGATCCAGCCCGGCGGCTCGGTCAACGACCAGGCGGTGATCGACGCGGCGGACGAGGCCGGCATCGCCATGGTGATGACCGGCATGCGCCACTTCCGGCACTGAATTTCCCCCTCCCCGCCACCGGGTCATCCCCGCGAAAGCGGGGATCTCCGTTCGGCAGCGGGCACAAACAGAGGTTCCCGAACAGTCGGGCGATGACGACCGAAGGTTTGGGGCATGATGGCAGCAGGGTCGGCCTACCCGCCCCTCGCCAGATCCCCCAGCAAGCCCGCCGCGACGCTGAGCCGCGATACCGTCATCTCGCCCTCGGTGAGGCCGCGCACCGCCTCGGACACCCGGGCGATGGCCTCCGGCCGGCTCTTCAGCCACACCGACAGCCGTCCGGGCACGTCGCCGCCGCCGATGGCGATGACGTCGGCGGTGAGGTCGCGCTGCGCCCGGGTCAGGTTGGCGAGCGCCCGGTCGAGCGCCATGCGGTCGAAGCGGTCCGGCAGCACGATGGCCTGGCTCTTTTCCATGACCCGCCCGAGCTCGAACGTGTCGAGCACCCCCAGGAACGCCGTCGCCGCCTCCGAGACCGTGGCGCCGGTCCGCTCCGCGACCAGCACGATATCGGTCGCCGAGCCCCAGCATCGGCAGCTCCGCGAAGCGCCGGGCCGCGTCGGGCGCGCAGCCCCTTGCCCTCGAGCTCCTGCGTGCGAGCGCGCGATACGCTCCGAGAGATACGGGCTCGCGAGGCCGCCGAGCAGCTGCCGCACCTCCTTGATCCCCCGCTGGTAGCGCTCGATCAGCGGCGCGAGCCCGCCGTCGAGATGGCTGTTGCGGAGGAACCAGAGCGTCTGCCCGCGGAGCAGCGCCTGCACCTCGAGATAGAGCCCGAGCTGCACCTCGCCTTCCACCTTGCCGTCCAGCCGGTCGAGCTCGGCATTGTATTCGGCGAGGCCGAACGCGTCGCGCGCCGCGGCATAGGCGGCCGCGATCTGGCCGGTATCGGCGCTGGTCGCCGCCGCGAGCTCGCTGACGAAGGCCGGCCCGCCGCGGTTGATCATCGCATTGGCGAGCACCGTCGCGATCACTTCGCGACGCAGCCGGTGCCCGCTCACCGCCTCCGGATAGGCCTCGGTCAGGCGCTCGGGGAAATAGCGGAAGAGCTCGCGCCCGAGATAGGGATCGTCCGGCACGCCGGTTGCGACCAGCTCGGCATTGACCACGTTCTTGGCATAGGCGAGCAGCACCGCGAGTTCCGGCCGGGTGAGGCCGCTGGCCCGCCTGGGCGCGGAGACGGAGGGTTTCGTCATCGGGCAGGAACTCGACGCCGCGGTCGAGCTCGCCCTGCCGCTCCAGCGCCTCGATCAGCCCCAGGTGCCCGGGCAGCGCCGCGAGCCCGCGCCGCTCCTCGACCGAGAGCGCCAGCGACTGCAGGTAGTTGTTCCGCAAGCAGAGCGCCGCCACCTCGTCGGTCAGCGTGGCGAGGAACGCGTTGCGGTGCCTCCGTCGTCAGCTGCCCCGAGCGGGTCAGCGCCCCGAGCGCGATCTTGATGTTCACCTCGAGGTCGGAGGAGTTGACGCCGGCCGAGTTGTCGATGGCATCGGTGTTGATCCGCCCACCCTTGAGCGCATACTCGACCCGCCCGAGCTGGGTGACGCCGAGGTTCGCGCCCTCGCCCACCACCAGCGCCCGGATCTCGCCGCCGTTGACCCGCACCGCATCGTTGGCCTTGTCGCCGACATCGGCATCGCTCTCGTCCGAGCCCTTCACATAGGTGCCGATGCCGCCGAACCAGACGAGGTCCACCTCGGCCCTGAGGATGGCGCGGATCACGTCGTTGGGGGTGAGCGGCTCGCTGCCGAGCCCGAGGAGCTTCCGCGCCTCGCTGAACAGCGGCACCGACTTCTGGCTGCGCGAATAGACCCCGCCGCCCTTCGACAGCAGCTCCGGCTTGTAGTCCTGCCAGCTCGAGCGCGGCAGCCCGAACAGCCGCCGGCGCTCGGCGAAGCTCGCCTTCGGGTCGGGGTCCGGATCGATGAAGATGTCGCGGTGGTCGAAGGCCGCGACCAGCCGCAGTTCGGGCGAGAGCAGCATGCCGTTGCCGAACACGTCGCCGCTCATGTCGCCGACGCCCACCGCGGTGAACGGCGTTGTCTGGATGTCGCGGCCGAGCTCGCGGAAGTGCCGCTTCACCGTCTCCCAGGCGCCGCGCGCCGTGATCCCCATCTTCTTGTGGTCGTAGCCGGCCGACCCGCCCGAGGCGAAGGCGTCGCCGAGCCAGAAGTCACGGCCGAGCGCGATCGCGTTGGCGGTGTCGGAGAAGCTCGCCGTGCCCTTGTCGGCGGCGACCACCAGATAGGGATCGTCCGCATCGTGCCGCACCACGTCGGGCGGCGGCACGATCTCGCCCTCCTCGATATTGTCGGTGACGTCGAGCAGGCTCGAGACGAAGATCCTGTAGCAGCTGGTGCCCTCGCGCAGCACCGTCTCGCGGTCGGCGCCCGCCGGCATCAGCCGCGGCACGAAGGCGCCCTTCGCCCCGGCCGGCACGATGATGGCGTTCTTCACCTGCTGCGCCTTCACCAGCCCCAGCACCTCGGTGCGGAAATCCTCCGGCCGGTCCGACCACCTGAGGCCGCCGCGCGCGATCGGCCCGAAGCGCAGGTGCACCCCCATCACCCGCGGCGAATAGACGAAGATCTCGCGATACGGCACCGGCGCCGGCAGGCCGTCGATCAGCGCGTTGTCGAACTTCAGCGCCAGCGCCGGCCGCCGCGCCCCGCTCTGGTCGCGCTGGTAGGCATTGGTGCGCACCACCGCGTCGACGAGGTTGAGGTAGCGCCTCAGGATCCGGTCCTCGTCGAGCGAGGTCGTCGCCTCGACCGCCGCCGCGATGATGGCGCGGGCCACCTCCGTGGCGCGGTCGCGGTTGCCGCTGAAATGCGGGTCGTTCCTCGCATGGAACAGCGCCACCAGCGCGGTCGCCACGTCCGGGTGCCGCGCCAGCACGCCGTCGAGATAGCGGCGCGAATAGGCGATGCCGATCTGCCTGAGGTAGAAGGTCAGCGCCCGCAGCACCTCGACGTCCTGCCACGCGAGGCCCCGCGAGCGTCGTCAGCCGGTTGAGCCCGTCGTTCTCCGCCTCGCCCCGCCAGACGGCGAGGATGGCGTTCTCGATCCGCTCGGCGAAGGCGCGGTCGCCGAGATCGAGCTGTTCCACCCCGTCGAGCAGCATGTCGTGGATGAAGCTCTCGCCGCCGCGCGCCGGGCTGATGGTGAACGTGTCCTCGTCGATGACCCGGAAGCCGAAATTCTCCAGCACCGGCACCCGGTCGGAGAGCGGGATGGGGCTGCCGCGGTGATAGACCTTGAGCCCCATCGCTGCCTCGCGGCCGGGCCGCGGCCCGAGCCGCAGCGCCAGCGCCCGCTCGTCCGGCAGCAGCCGCAGGATCTCGATGTCGACCAGCGCCGCCTCGGCCGAATTGCTCTCCTGGTAGGCGGCGGGGAAGGCCTCGAGATGGTCGCTGACCGCCGCGAGCTGCGGCGACGCCGCCTTCAGCCGGTCGCCGAAGGTGCGGATGCGCTCGGCGACGCCCGCCTCCAGCTCCTCGCGCGGCGGGTCGGGCGTCGGCCCGCCATTGCGGCCGATGATGAACTGCACCCGCACCAGCTCGCCTTCGGGGAAGTGCGGGTAGAAGGCCGAGACGCGCCCCTCGTAGCACCTCGGCGAGGTATTGCCCGATCCTCTCCCGCGCCGCCGAGTGGTAGCGGTCGCGCGGCACGTAGACGAGCACCGAGACGAAATTGTCGAACCGGTCGATGCGGCTCAGCACCCGCACGCGCGGCCGGTCGTTGAGCGTCGAGATGATCGTGGCGAAATCGTAGAGCTGGTCGGTCGAGATCTGGAACAGCTCTTCGCGCGGATAGGTGTCGAGCGCGTTCATCAGCGCCTTGCCGGCATGGCCCTGCGGGTCGTAGCCGGCCCGCTGCATCACCTCGGCGACCTTCTTGCGGATCAGCGGCACTTCGGTATTCGGCGTCGCCAGCGACATCGAGGTGAAGAGCCCGAGGATCCGCAGCTCGCCCGAGGCATTGCCGGCCGCGTCGTAGAGTTTTACGCCGACATAGTCCATGTGCTGGCGCCGGTGCACCCGCGCCTTGATGTTGGCCTTGGTGACGAGCAGCGGCTCCGCTCCTTCGAGGAAGGCGGCATGCTGCGGCGTCATCTCCACATAGTCCGGCCCCGAGCGCAGGAACATCACGCCCGGATCCTCGAGGATGCCGAGACCGCTGCCGGCAACCGGCACCAGCCGCACCCCGGGCCCCTCGCCGTCGAGCGCATATTCGCGCATGCCGAGGAAGGTGAAGTTGTGGTCGGCCAGCCAGCCGAGGAAATGCATGGCCTCGGCGATCGCCGCCGGCGGCGCCTTGGGCGGGAAATCGTGCCAGTCCTCGACCGCCCGCCGGATCCGCTCCAGCATCGGCCGCCAGCCGGCGACCGCGCGGGCCGACCTCCTCGAGCGTCTCGTCGAGCTCCGCCCGCAGCGCCTCGCGCGCCGCCTCGTCGGCCAGCGGCTCGATCTCGAGATGGAGGAAGCTCTCGAGCCGGCTGCCCGGCGTCTCCTCGTCGAGCACCCTGTAGGTCGCGGGGTCGAACAGCAGCGTGGGATGCAGCAGCGCCTTGACGACTCCGCCATGCGCCCGGATGGCCGCCAGCACGCTGTCGACGATGAACGGCATGTCGGCCGAGAACACCTCGACGATTTCCGGTTCGTCCGGACGCTCGGGCGGGATCACGTAAACGTTATGGTTCAGCAGCTCGCGCTTCCCCAGCCGTCCATAGGAGCCGCGCAGCAGCTCCTCGAGCTCCTCGATCGACCTGCCGCGGAAATCCTCGGGGTCCATCGCCCCGGCGACGGCGGCAAGAAAGCGGGCAAAACTGGGCTCGCTCGCCTCGAAGGACCGCGCCCGGGCGAGCAGTGCCGCACGCATGTCGAACTTCGATGCCTCGTTCAAGGCCGGATTCTCCTGTTGCGCATCCCGACACTGCGTCCCGGATCGGCTCTTGTCGAGTGGTAAGACCTTGTCAGGCCTCATCTGGCATAGTCCGGCCGCATCCTCACCACGGCCTCATGACCCCGCCCGCCTCCGACCTCCGTCCCCTGATCAAGACCGGCCTCAGCCGCTCTCTGCTGTCGCTGTGCATCAAGGTGGCGACGGCGGGACTGACCTATGGCATGTACGTGGTGCTCAGCCGCTCCATGGACGGCACCGAGTACGGCTACTTCGCCTTCGGCCTCAGCCTCGCGACCGTGCTCGCCATCGGCGCCTCGATGGGTCAGCAGACGGCGATCCTCCGCTACTGGCCGGAGGAGGAGGTGGCGGGCCGTCATGCCGGGGCGATCGACGCCCTTCGCTCGGGCGGCGCCCTCACCCTCATCGCCGGCGGCCTCACCTCACTCGCGATCCTCGTCGCCGTCGGGATGCTCGGCCTCTTCGACCACAACCCGGCGGCGCACCTCTTTGCCGCCGCGGCGCTGATCCTCCCCATGGCGCTCGCCGAGTACTGGTCCTCGGCGCTCCGCGCCCAGGGCTCGGTGTGGACGGCGCTGAGCCCGCGCGACATCTTCTGGCGGGTGCTCTGTCCGCTGGCGGCGGTCGGCCTCTACCTCCTGGGCCTGCCGCTCCTCGGCTGGCAGGCGCTGCTGCTGCTCTCCACCTTGCTCGCCCTGGCGCTGGGGCTGCAGTTCATCACCGCGCGGCGTCGCGGCTATGAGCTGTCGCCCGGCTTCAAGGGCCTCAAGCGCTACTGGAGGGAGCGGGGCACCGCCAGCCGCTGGTTCCTCTTCGGCACCCTCGTCAACTCCGCCTCGATCAATGCCGACATCATCTTCATCGGCCTCCTCGTCACCGCCGAGAGCGCCGGCATCTACTTCAATGCCTTCCGCACCGCGGGCCTGCTCACGCTCTTCACCTATGCCATCTCGCTGGTCGTTGCCCCGATGGTCGCCCGGCACTACCACGCCGGCGAGATGCGCGAGGCGCAGGCGATCACCGCCCTCAGCGCCTGGGCCGGCTTCCTGTTCTCGGTCCTCGTCTTCATCGGCTTCGTGATCTTCGGCACCGACGTCCTGTCGCTGTTCGGGCCGGACGACGCGGCGGGCTATCCGGTGCTGCTGCTGCTCGGCGTGGGCCTCCTCTTCGATGCCGCCACCGGCCCCTCGCGCATGGTGATGATGATGACCGGGCACGAGCGCGACTATGTCCGCATCTTCGGCGGCATCATGCTGGTCGGCCTCGTCGCTCGAGCTCCTGGTGATCCCGTTCTGGGGCGTGCTTGGGCGCCGCGGCGGTCAACGCCGCCGCCCGCGCCGTCGCCGCCAGCTCCATCGCCTGGTGGAACCGCCGGCACATCGGCATCGACACCAGCCTCTTCGGCGTCGCCCTGGTGAACCGGCCAGCCGCCGCCTCGGGCCGCGGCGGCGCCGGATAGCCCCGGGAAACTTGACCTTTGCGCTTTGCCGGGCTTAGAACGCCGGCAAGACTTCCTCGCAACACCCGAGTTGGGATCCAGGGCACATGGCCGGCAAGACTTTGTACGATAAGATCTGGGATGATCACCTTGTCCAGAACAACGAGGACGGCACCAGCCTGATCTATATCGACCGCCACCTGGTGCACGAGGTGACGAGCCCGCAGGCCTTCGAAGGCCTGCGCCTGAACCAGCCGCCGCGTCCGGCATCCGGAGCGCACCCTGGCCGTGGTCGACCATAACGTGCCGACCTCCGACCGCCGCTTCGGCATCGACGATCCCGAGAGCAAGGTGCAGGTCGATACGCTGGCCGAGAACGCCCGCGAGTTCGGCGTCGAGTATTTCGACGAGCTCGACCGCCGCCAGGGCATCGTCCACATCGTCGGACCGGAGCAGGGCTTCACGCTGCCGGGCATGACCATCGTCTGCGGCGACAGCCACACCTCGACGCACGGCGCCTTCGGCGCGCTGGCGCACGGCATCGGCACCTCCGAGGTCGAGCACGTGCTGGCGACCCAGACGCTGATCCAGCAGAAGGCCAAGAACATGCTGGTCCGCGTCGACGGCCAGTTGCCGCCCGGCGTCACCGCCAAGGACATCATCCTCGCCATCATCGGCGAGATCGGCACCGCCGGCGGCACCGGCCATGTCATCGAGTTCGCGGGCGAAGCCATCCGCTCGCTGTCGATGGAAGGCCGCATGACCGTGTGCAACATGACGATCGAAGGCGGCGCCCGCGCCGGCCTGATCGCGCCCGACGAGAAGACCTTCGAATACGTCAAGGACCGGCCGCGCGCCCCGAAGGGCGCGGCCTACGACCATGCCGTCGAATACTGGAAGACGCTCTTTTCCGACGCGGACGCCGTCTACGACAAGGTCGTGGTGCTCGATGCGGCAAAACTGCCGCCGATCGTCTCCTGGGGCTCCTCGCCCGAGGACGTGATCTCGGTCAATGGCGTCGTGCCCAATCCCGACGACATCCAGGACGCCAACAAGCGCGCCTCCAAGTGGCGGGCGCTCGAGTACATGGGCCTCGAAGCCCGGCACGAAGATCACCGACATCAGCGTCGAGCGCGTCTTCCTCGGCTCGTGCACCAATGGCCGCATCGAGGACCTGCGCGCCGCCGCCAAGGTGGTCGCGGGCAGGAAGGTCGCGCCGCACGTCAACGCCATGGTCGTTCCGGGCTCCGGCCTCGTCAAGGAACAGGCGGAAGCCGAAGGGCTGGACCGGGTGTTCAAGGACGCCGGCTTCGACTGGCGCGAGCCCGGCTGTTCCATGTGCCTTGCCATGAACGCCGACAAGCTGAAGCCGCAGGAGCGCTGCGCCTCGACCTCGAACCGCAACTTCGAAGGCCGCCAGGGCTTCAAGGGCCGCACCCACCTGGTGTCGCCAGCCATGGCCGCCGCCGCAGCGATCGCCGGCCATTTCGTCGACATCCGCGAGTGGAACTGAGCTTCGCTGGACGCCGCCACAACGCCACCTCTCCCTTGGGGAGAGGTCGGCGTGCAGCTGCCGGGTGAGGGGGCCTGTCGATGACCCCCAATCCCTGGACCGACCGCGCCGCGCCCAGCCTCGATGATTTCGAGCAGATGGCCGTCGCCGCCTTCGAGGCGCTGCCGGCCGAGTTCCGTGCGCTGACCGGCAACGTGCCCTGCATGGTCTCTGAGTTTCCCGATGAGGCGACCATCCGGGAAATGGAGCTCGAATCCGAGTTCGACATCCTCGGGCTGTTCCGGGGCATCGGGCTGCCGCAGGGCGGCGCCAATCCGCACACCGGCCAATTGCCCAACCAGGTGTGGCTCTACCGCCGGCCCATCCTCGACTACTGGGCCGAGAGCCAGACCGGGGAAACCCTGGGCGAGATCGTCACCCACGTGCTGGTGCACGAGATCGGCCACCATTTCGGCTTTTCGGACGCCGACATGGAAGCCATCGAGGCCGCAGCGGAGCGGGAATAGCCGCTAGGCCGCTCAGCCCCGCTGGTTGCCGTCGCGCGGCACGAATTCGTAATAGTCGTCCAGCACCCCAGGTCGTTCGTCCTCGACCAGCAGCCCGTATTTCTGCTTGTCGAACAGCTCGAACCACTCGTCCCAGCCGACCAGGTCGAGGCCTCCCTGGCGGTCGCCATACTGCCCCTCGCCGGCGTTCAGCGCCTGCTGGTCGAAGACGATGCGCAGCATCGGCGGGCCCCCGATGCCGGTCGACCGGTCCTCGATGGCGGGATTGCCCGAACGCGCCGCCGCCCACAGCCGGATATCCTCGTGGTTTGAGAGGACCTGGGTCATCGCTCAACCTTCCTTGCTGTTTCCTGCCGTAGCTAGACTAGCGACAATCGCCGTGAGTCTTAAGTGGGCGCAGTGAGTTCCGTTCCAACCCTGCAGCCTTCCGCTGCAAGGCTCTCGATCAAACCGCCGCCTTCGGTTAACCGGTTGTTGTAGCGGCCGATTTACCTTGGCGCCCACTGGACGGCGGGGAATCATGACCGGCGCGAGCTTCATCCTCGCTATCAACCTCCTGATCGCGGCGCTTTTCGCGCTGGCCTTCTTCATCGTCGCGGCGACCAACCGGTCCGACCGGGTCGCCGGCTGGTTTTGCCTCGCCTACCTCTTCGGCCTCGCCTACATCGCATCGGAATTCGTGGTCCCGGCGCAGAGCGAGCCGCGCCTCGCCTTCACGCTGGGCTTTGCCGCCTTTCACGGCGCCCTCTCGGCGGTGACCATCGGCGTCGCCGCCCGCTACCGGCGCAAGATACCCTGGCTGCTGATCGTCCTGAGCGCCGTCGGCGGGATCGTCGCCAACTGGTACGGCTACCCGATGGGCCGCGAATCGATGTTCCGGCACTTCGCCTACCAGCTGCCCTATGCCGTGCTGCAGGGCCTCGCCGCCTGGCTGATCATAAGGTCGGGCCGGCGCCAGCCGATGGATATCGGGCTGGCGGCGCTGTTCCTCCTGAGCACCGCGCAGTTCCTCATCAAGCCGCTGTTCGCCGCCCTCACCGACGGTGCCGGGCCATTGGGCTATCTCGCGACCACCTACGCGCTCTACTCGCAGTCCTTCGGTGCGGTGCTGCAGGTGGCGACGGGCCTGCTTGATGCTGCTGCTCCTGGTGCGCGACATGCTGGTCGAGATCACCGCCCGCTCCGAGACCGATCCGCTATCCGGCATCTTCAACCGCCGCGGCTTCGAGGATCGGGCCCTCGCTAACCTTGCCTCGGCCAGGGCCGGGACGCCAAGGTCTCGCTGATCGCCTGCGACCTCGACAATTTCAAGTCGGTCAACGATCGCTTCGGTCACGAGGCCGGGGACCAGGTGATCATCGCCTTCGCCTCCCTGTTGAATAAGGGACGGCTGCCCAAGGCCATTGTCAGCCGCATCGGCGGGGAGGAGTTCGCCATCCTGCTGCCAGGCACCCCGCTCTCGACGGCAAGGCTCCATGCCGAGGGCCTGCGTGCCGCCTTCGCGGCCTCCCCCATCCCGCAACTGCCGGCGCATGTTCGCTGCACCGCGAGCTTCGGGGTGGCGGAGTTCGACGGCGTCGAGAGCCTCTCCGGGCTCCGGCGCCGCGCCGATGCGGCACTCTATGTCAGCAAGCGCGCCGGCCGCGATCGCGTGAGCGTCGGCGGCGATCCGGGGGGCGATGCCATGCCGGCGCACCCGCTGGAGGGCACGACGGCGCGGCTGCGCGCTAGTTGAACTCGCGGCGTTCGACGAACTCGAACGCCGGCTGCGGCTTGTCGGAAACTCTCAAGGCCAGGTGCTGGCGATCGAGCTCCGCCAGCCAGGCTGTCCAGGAGCACGGGCTGATCCCCTCGTCGAGACTGAGGGTGTCCGCGCGTCTCACCTCCCGCTCGAAGCTCAAGGCCAGGCGGGCCTCGATCCGTCCGAGCTTGTCATGCACCCGCCGGATGGCGGGTTGCCCTCGGCGCGCGTTCACCCAGGCCTGGATGTCGCGGTGGCCGATCAGGGTATGCGTCATCGTCAATGGTCCTCCTCGAAAGCCGCAACGAGGACGGGGGCGCAAAGGTTCCGCAACGATCGCCTGAGCTTAGCGCTCTTTCAGCGGCGGCCTCCCCGCTTCAGTCGCTGAACTTCGTGACCAGCCCATACTTGGTGAGTTCGTCAGGAGTAAGGTAATAGAGCCGGTCCGGCGGCGTCTCCAGCGCGTGCAGCCAGATGGCGGGATCGACGCCCGTGCTCCCTAGATAGCGGGTTATCACCGCAGTGGTCTGCTGCGCCCCGGCCATGGCGTCGCCGATGCCGGTCAGCCCGCGCGGCAGGTTGCTCGCCGAGGCAGTGGCGTAGATCTGGTGGATGCCGATCGCCGCCTCCCGCGAGGCGAGGCGCGTCGCGCCGCCGGCCAGCACCAGCGGACAGGACGAGGCGCAGAGCGCCCCCGCCGCGACCGAGGTAGTGAAGCCGCGCATCAGCAGCAGCGCGCCGATCTTCACCGCGTCGTCCACCGAGCCGCCGGGCGAGTTGAGCTCCACCCGCTTCACATATTCGCCGCGCGCCTCGATCTCGGCCTCGACGCGCTGGACGCTGCCCGGGTCGATCGTGCCGGTCAGCGACAGCACGCCGCCGGGCCCCAGCACCACCTCGAGCGGCTGGCGCAGCAGTTCCGGATCGATGGTGACGACCGGCCCCGGCGGCGGGTTGGGCAGGTCGGGATTGAACGCCGGCAACACCGGGACCTGCGGCATCACCGCGCTGCTCACATCGGCCGCAGACAGCTCGCGCCAGTCGAGATAGAGCACCGCGACGGTGCCGGCGAGCAGCAGGGCAAACGCCCCGGCGATGATCTTGCCGTCGTCGACCCCGGCCAGGGTCTTGAGGATGCCGCCCTGCTCCGGCATCTGCGCGCTCATCCCCGCACCGGCGCGTCGCCGCGCTTGCGGGTGACATCGAGCGGGGTGACCGTAGCATCGGCGGCAGCGGCCTCCACGGCAACTGCCGGCGGCTCTTCGTCTGGAGCGGCCGGCGGATCCTCCACCACCTCGGCAGCGACCACGGGCACCGGCGCCATCTGCCGATAGATCGCGAGCGCCCGCAGCACCTCGGCCGCGCTCATCGAGTTCGGCGGCCTCGAGCGAGTGCGATTCCCGCCGCATCGCGTCATGCGCGATCATCAGCACCAGCACCAGCACGACCGGCAGCAGGTCGATGGAGATGGCGCCGGCCCAGGAGGGGATGAAGTCGCTCCAGTAGCGCAGCACCGCCTCGGCCGAGGACAGCGGCACGAAGCGGCGCGGCTCGACCTTGGGCTCGGCGAGGATCTCGTCGGCCGCCTGCGCCAGCGCCGCCGACTGCGCCGCGACCGAGGTCGCGGACAGTGTCCATCACCTGGTCCTGCCGGACGACGAGGTCGGCGATCGCGGCCATCGGCCACCGGCGCGATGAAGCCGAGCGACAGGTCGGCTGCGCCGCGCGCTTCACCGATGGCGCGACGCCCGTCTCCTGCAGCGCCGCGATCACCGCGTTGAGCTGCGACCACTTCGGCCGCGAACACGTCGGCCCGCGGCGCCGACCTCGCCCGGCGCCGAGACCAGCTCGCGCATCTTGGCGAGGTGCGCCGAGCCCTGCTCGAACAGCGCGCTGCACCTCGCTCGCGCGACCCGGTGATGGTGCCGCCGAGCTCGGTCATCTGCGCGCTCATCTGGGTCAGGAGCTGCACCACCGAGCCCGAGCCGGTGGTGCCGGTCAGCGCGCCGCGCTCGACGCTCGTCCTCGGCGAGGCGGGCGAAGCGGTCGGCGGCGCGCTGCACGTCGGGCAGCAGCGATTGCGCGGCGAGCGCATTGCCGTGCGCATTGTCGAGATCGGCCACATAGCCCTCGAGCGTCACCGCGAGGTGCTGCTCGAGCGCCGCGGAACCGGCGAGCGCCGCGGCGTTCAGCCAGCGTCGACATGGCGATGATCATGACGCAGCCGATCGCCATGGTGAGGAACAGCCCGACCCGCTGCGCGCGTCGAGATCACCAGCGGCACGAAGCGCAGCATGAAGGTCCAGAAGGCGTAGATCGCGACCGACACGGCGGCCGAATAGATGATGGCGGCGAAGAACACGAAGGTCGCCGATGCCGTCGAGCAGGCCGCGGACGCCCAGATAGGTGTAGACGCCCGAGGCGAGCGCCAGCACCGCCAGCGCGAACCGCGTCATGGTCTCGACGCCCTTGATCGTCTCGTTGAGACGTGCAGCGTTGTGTTTTCCCGGCATGGCCCTGCTCGGTTCCCCTGTGCGGGCCACGTTAGCACATCGATCGCGGCGCAAAAGCGGCAGCAGGGCAACAGCCCCAAACTGCTTCGCCAGCCTTTTCAACGGCCTCAGGCTTCGACCGCGACGTCGAGCGCCAGCGTCACCATCTCCTTGAGCGAGCTCTGCCGGTCCTCGGCGCTGAGCTGCGCGTCGGTGATCAGGCAGTCGGTCATGGTGCAGATGGCGAGCGCCTTCTTCTCGAAGCGGGCGGCCAGCGTATAGAGCGCCGCCGCCTCCATCTCGACCCCGAGGATGCCGTGCGCCGGCAGCCGGCCATAGCCGGCGAGGCCCGGCTCGATGTGGTAGAAGATGTCGGACGAGAGCATGTTACCCACGTGATAGGCGAGGCCCGCCTGCTCGGCGCGCTCGACAGAGCTGCGCAGCAGGCCGAAATCGGCGATCGGCGCGAAGTTGAACGGCGTGAACGCATCCCTGCACGATCGCGGAGTCGGTCGGTCGCGCCCTGCGCGATGATCAGGTCGCGCACCTTCACCTTGGCATTGAGCCCGCCGCAGGTGCCGACGCGGATCAGGTTCTCGACGCCGTAGACGTTGATCAGCTCGTGCACGTAGATCGGCGAGCGACGGCTGCCCCATGCCGCTCGCCTGCACCGAGACGGGCTTGCCCTTCCAGGTGCCGGTGTAGCCCAGGCAGTTGCGGACCGAGTTCACCTGCCGCGCATCCTCGAAGAAGTTCTCGGCGATCCACTTGGCGCGCAGCGGGTCACCGGGCAGCAGGACGGACTGCGCATAGTCGCCGGGCTTGGCGTGGTTGTGGGGCGTCATGTTCCAACCTTTGCTTCTTTATTGGCCGAAAGCCGTAGCCGTCCGCGCTACTTGCGGCAAGGGGGCGGCCCCGCGACGCGAGGGGCGGGATAATGTTTGCAGACGGCGACGCAACCCCTATATCTCACCCTGCATTTCCCTCGAGATTGGAGCTGAGGATGGTCGCGAAGATCTTCATCGACGGCGAAGCCGGTACCACGGGTCTGCAGATCCGCGAGCGCCTCGCCGCCCGTCGCGACCTCGAGCTCATCTCGATCGCGCCCGAGAAGCGCAAGGACCAGCAGGAGCGCAAGCGCCTCCTCAACGCCGCCGATGTCGCCATCCTCTGCCTGCCCGACGATGCGGCGAAGGAAAGCGTGTCGCTGATCGAGAACGACACCACCCGCGTGATCGACGCCTCGACCGCGCATCGCGTGGCCGACGGCTGGACCTATGGCTTCGCCGAGATGGACAGGGGCCAGGCCGAGGCCATCGCCAATTCCACTCGGGTGGGCAATCCCGGCTGCTGGCCGCAGGGTGCCATCGCAACCCTTCGCCCGCTGGTCGAGGCGGGCCTGCTGCCGGCCGACTTCCCGGTCACCGTCAACGGCATCTCCGGCTATTCGGGCGGCGGCCGCACCATGATCGAGGATTACGAGGCCAAGGGCGACGAGGCCAACGAGTTCCAGCTCTACGCCCTCACCTTCAAGCACAAGCACCTGCCCGAACTGCAGACCTATGCCAAACTGTCGCGCACGCCGCTCTTCACGCCGGCGGTCGGCAATTTCCGCCAGGGCATGATCACCGCCGTGCCGCTGCAGCTCGGAACGCTCGCGAAGGTCCCGACCGGGGCCGAGCTGCACGCCGCCATCGCCGACCACTACGCGCGCCATTGCCGACGGTTTCGTGTCGGTGGCGCCGCTCAGCGACACCGAGCGCAGCTCCGAGCTCAACCCCGAGCTCTACAACGACACCAACCGCATGCAGCTCCACGTCTTCGCCAACGACGCGAGCGCCCAGGCGCTGCTGGTCGCCGTCTACGACAACCTCGGCAAGGGCGCCTCCGGCGCCGCGGTGCAGAACCTCAACCTCATGCTCGGCGTCGCCGCCGCGACTTCGCTGGCCGCCTGAGCCACCGCCTGGTCCTCCCCCGTTCACGGGGGAGGGGGACCATCCGAAGGATGGTGGAGGGGGCGGCCAGAGGCCGCGATCCGCAGTACACCGCCCCTTGCCCACAGGCGCGATGCCCCCGTCACCCCCCGCACAACCACGTATGGCTTGACCCTTCGCCCCGCTTTGCGCCATTACACGGGCCGGTTAACAGAGGTCTGCCATGGACAAGTTCACGACCCTCACGGGCGTCGCGGCGTCGCTGCCGATCATCAACATCGACACCGACATGATCATCCCCAAGCAGTACCTGAAGACGATCAAGCGGACGGGGCTCGGCTCGGCGCTGTTTTCCGAGATGCGCTACAACGAGGACGGCACCGAGAACCCCGACTTCGTGCTCAACAAGCCCGCCTACCGGCAGGCGAAGATCATCGTCGCCGGCGACAATTTCGGCTGCGGCTCGTCGCGCGAGCACGCGCCCTGGGCGCTGCTCGACTTCGGCATCCGCTGCGTCATTTCGACCAGCTTCGCCGACATCTTCTACAACAACTGCTTCAAGAACGGCATCCTGCCGATCGTGGTCACGCCCGAGCAGCTGGCGCTGCTGCAGGACGATGCCGAACGCGGCTCCAATGCCACCCTCACCGTCGACCTCGCCGCCCAGACCATCCAGGGTCCGGACGGCGGCTCCATCCGTTTCGACATCGATCCGGCGCGCAAGCAGGTGCTGCTCGAAGGGCTCGACGACATCGCCTCGACGCTGAAGTCCGATCCCGCGATCTCGAGCTTCGAGAGCGAAGATGGGGGCCGATCGCCCCTGGCTGTGAGGTGCCATGGTCACGCATATCTCCTCGGGCTCGCCGTTCGAGCAGAAGATCGGCTATTCGCGGGCGGTTGCCGATGGCGACATGATCTATGTCTCCGGCACCACGGGCTACGACTACCGCACCATGGAGATGCCCGAGGACGCCGCCCAGCAGGCCCGCAACGCCCTCGCCACCATCGCGCATGCGCTCGAGGAGGCCGGCGCCTCGCTCAAGGATGTGCTGCGCGTCCGCTATTACATCACCGACATGGCCCATTATGAGCCGCTGGTCGAGGTCGCCGGCCAGACCTTCGGCGACATCCGCCCGGCCGCGACCATGCTGGTCTGCGGCCTCACCCGGCCCGAGATGAAGCTCGAGATCGAAGTGACGGCTCGCAAGGGCCTCCACGCCGAGCACGCAGCCCGACCGCCGCAATCTTAGGCAAAAGCCAGAAATCGTACGTCGTGCAATTGCGGTTCTGCCCGCCATTGTGGCAGAAACGCCCGCCGTGCGTCGCCAAACCCTGAACGAGATACCCATGACCGACGATACCCTGCTCGACCGTGCCCTGCTTCGCCTCGACGAGGCCGCCTCTCACCTGAACATCGACCAGGACGTCATCGAGAAACTCAAATACCCGCGCGAGACGATCAAGAGCCGGCTGATGATCCGCATGGACGACGGCTCGCGCAAGTCGTTCCTCGCCTGGCGCTGCCGCTATGACGACACGCGCGGCCCCACCAAGGGTGGGATCCGCTTCCACCCGGATTCCAATGCCGAGGAAGTCGAGACCCTCGCCTTCTGGATGACCTTCAAGTGCGCCGTGATGAACCTGCCCTATGGCGGCGGCAAGGGCGCCGTGCAGGTCGATCCGCGCAAGCTCTCGAAGCCCGAACTGGAGCGGCTGTCGCGCTCCTACATCCAGGCCTTCGCCCGCGTCGTCGGTCCTGACCGCGACATCCCGGCGCCCGACGTCTACACCAATGCCATGATCATGGGCTGGATGGCCGACGAGTACAACCAGATCGTCGACGCCGTCACCCCGGCGGTGATCACCGGCAAGCCGATCGCGCTCGGCGGTTCGCTCGGCCGCAACGACGCCACCGCCCGCGGCGGCTACTACCTCGTGCGCCATCTCGCCGACGAGCTCGGCCTGGGCGGGCAGATGAAGGTCGCGATCCAGGGCTTCGGCAATGCCGGCCAGTACATCGCCCAGCTGCTCGCCGGCGACGGCCACCAGATCGTCGCCGTGTCGGATTCCTCCGGCGCCATCGAGAAGGCCGACGGCCTCGACGTGAAGGCGCTGATCGCTGCCAAGAACGAGGGCAAGTCGGTTACCGCGCAGGCTGCCGCGCTCGGGGCGCAGGTCATCCCGGCCGAGCACCTCGTCAGCGTCGCCTGCGACCTCCTGGTCCCGGCAGCGCTCGAGGACATGATCAACGTCCACAACGCCCCCCAGATCAAGGCCAAGGTGTTGCTCGAGCTCGCCAACGGCCCGGTGACGCCGGATGCCGACGCGATCCTCAAGGAGCGCGGCATCATCGTCCTGCCCGACATCCTCGCCAATGCCGGCGGCGTCACCGTCTCCTATTTCGAGTGGGTGCAGAACCGCCAGGGCCTCTACTGGGACCTCGAGGAGATCCACCTGCGGCTGCTGCGCACCATGGAGCGCGAGGGCCGTGCCATCTGGGAGATCTCGAAGTCGCGCGGCGTCACCGTCCGCACCGCCGCCTATATCCACGCGCTGTCGCGCCTCGCCGGCGCCATCGAGGCACACGGCACGCAGCCGTTCTTCACCAGCTGACGGTTTCGGGCCGGGCACTGGACGCCCGGCCCCTCCGCAGCCTTGCCGCGCCCCGGGGAGACGCTGTAACAGCAAGCGCCTCTATGGCGCGAACTCCCCAACCTCAAGAGACGCGAAAATGGCCCAGAAACTCTTCCTCCTCCCCGGCGACGGCATCGGCACCGAGATCATGAAGGAGGTCGAGAAGGTCATCGCCTGGCTCAATCAGCAGGGCGAGACCGATTTCGAGATCGACACCGGCCTGGTCGGCGGCTCTGCCTATGACAAGCACGGCGAGGCGATCTCGGAGGAGGACATGCAGAAGGCGCTCGCCGCCGATGCGGTGATCTTCGGCGCCGTCGGCGGCGCCGAAGTGGGACAAGGTGCCCTACGAGAAGCGCCCGGAAGCCGGCCTGCTCCGCCTGCGCAAGGATCTGAAGCTCTTCGCCAACCTCCGGCCCGCCATCTGCTACCCGGCGCTCGCCGACGCCTCCTCGCTGAAGCGCGAGCTGGTCGAGGGCCTCGATATCCTGATCGTCCGCGAACTGACCGGCGGCGTCTATTTCGGCGAGCCCAAGGAGATCACCGAGCTCGGTGACGGGCAGAAGCGCGCCGTCGACACCCAGGTCTACGAGACCTACGAGATCGACCGCATCGTGCGCGTCGCCTGCGACCTGGCCCGGACGCGGAACAAGAAGGTCCATTCGGCCGACAAGAAGAACGTCATGAAGTCGGGCGTCTTGTGGGACGAGGTGGCGCAGTCCGTCGCCAGGGACTATCCCGACCTCGAGTTCCACCACATCCTCGCCGACAACGCCGCGATGCAGCTGGTGCGCAACCCCAAGCAGTTCGACGTGATGGTCACCGACAACCTGTTCGGCGACATCCTCTCGGACGCCGCCGCGATGCTGACCGGCTCGCTCGGCATGCTGCCCTCCGCCTCGCTCGGCGCGCCCGATCCGGCGACCGGCAAGCGCAAGGCGCTCTACGAGCCGGTGCACGGCTCGGCACCCGACATCGCCGGCAAGGGCATCGCCAACCCGATCGCCATGCTGGCGAGCTTCGCCATGGCGCTGCGCTACTCGTTCAACCTGGTGGCGCTGGCCGACCGGCTCGAGGCGGCCATCGCCGGCGTGCTCGAGGACGGGCTCCGCACCGGCGACATCGCGCAGGACAACCGCAAGGTGGTCGGCACCGAGGAGATGGGCGCCGCGATCCTGAAGCGCCTCGCCGCCTGACGGGCGGCGAAACCGGGTTGTTCAGACCCAATTCAGCTGCGCTATGATCTCCCTCGGCCTGAGGGAGATCGTTCCATGACCGACGAGCTGAGGAACCTGCTGTCGCGGGCGGTGCGACACGCGACCGCCTATCGGGCGTCGCTGGCCGACGCCGCCGGCAAGCCGCGTTTCGACTACCACCAGATGCGCGAACGGCTCGCCGAACCGCTGCCCGAGACCGGCAGCCCGCCCGACGCCGTCCTCGACGAACTGGTCAAGCGCAGCGAGGGCGGGCTGATGCCGATCGCCGGTCCCCGCTTCTTCGGCTGGGTGATGGGCGCCTCCCACCCGGCGGGCCTCGCCGCCGACTGGATGGTCACCGCCTGGGGCCAGAACGCCGGCTACCACACCCCCACCCCCGCCGCCTCCGCGATGGAGGAGATCGCCGAGGGCTGGCTGCTCGAGCTGCTCGATCTGCCGCGCCAGAGCTCGATCGGCTTCGTCACCGGCGCGACCGTCGGCAACATGGTCGGCCTCGCCGCCGCCCGCACCCGGCTGCTGCTCGAAGCAGGGCTGGGATCCCGATGCCGACGGCCTCTTCGGCGCGCCGCCGATCACCGTGCTGCTCGGCGCCGACGCGCATTCCTCGATCTTCTCGTCGCTGCAGCTCATCGGCTTCGGCTACAACCGCGTGGTCCGCATCGCCACCGACGACCAGGGCCGCATGCGGCCCGAGGCGCTCGAAGCCGAGATCGGCAAGCCACCCCGGCCCGAAGATCGTCATCGCCCAGGCCGGCCAGATCAACACCGGCGCCTTCGACCCCTTCGACCAGATCGTCCCGATCGCCAAGCAGGCAGGCGCCTGGGTGCATGTCGACGGCGCCTTCGGCCTCTGGGCCCGCTCCTCGCCGCGCGAAAGCACCTGACCGCCGGCATCGAGGGTGCCGATTCCTGGGTGACCGACGGCCACAAGTGGCTGCAGGTGCCCTTCGACTGCGGCTTCGCCATCGTCACGGACCGCGAGGCGCACCAGCGCGCCATGACGCAATGGTCGAGCTACCTGCCTTCGATCGGCGAGAACGACCGCGTGCCCTCCGCCTTCGTGCCCGAACTGTCGCGCCGCGCCCGCGGCGTGCCGGTCTGGGCCATGGTGAAGACCCTCGGCCGCTCCGGCGTCGCCGCCCTGGTCGAGCGCCTCTGCGGGCTGGCGCGAACGCATGGGCGACCCGCCTCGCCGCCGAGCCCGGCATCACGGTGCTGAACGACATCGTCCTCAACCAGGTGATCGTCGAGTTCGGCGAGGGCGATGCCGCGGCGCGGAAGGCGCTGACCGAGGCGGTGATCGCCCGCGTGCAGGAGGACCGCGTCTGCTTCGTCGGCGGCGCCAACTGGCACGGCAACTGGGTCATGCGCATCTCGGTCACCTCGGGCGAGACCTACAAGGACGATATCGAGAAGTCGGCCGACGCCATCATCGCCGCCTGGCGCGCGGTGCAGAGCCGTTAGCGAGGCGGCTCGAGGCCGAAGGCCTCGGCCAGCAGCCGGTACGAGCGGAGCCGGTGCTCGTAGTCCCAGACGGTCGTCGCCACCATCACCTCGTCGGCGCCGGATTCGGCCACCTTCTCCTCGATTTCGGCCTTGACCGTCTGCGGCGAGCCGACGATCCAGAGCGGCCGCTGCTTCTCGATGATGCGCGTGCTCATGCGGCGTGTAGGCATGCGCCGCCGCCTCCTCCGGCGACACGAGCTTGCGGATCTGGCCCGAGTGGAACAGCGCCCACATCAGCTCCTGCGAGCGCGCGAGGAACTTTGCTTCCTCGTCGGTCGGCGCGACCAGCGCCGACACGGCGATGATCGTGTGCGGCTCGGGGAACGCCGCCGTCGGCCGGAACGCCGCGCGATAGGCGGCAAAGGCCGGGCCGGCCGGGGTGGGGCTGAAATGCGCGGCGAAGGAATAGCCGACCCCGAGCTGGCCGGCCGCCTGCGCGCTCGCCCCGCTCGAGCCGAGGAGGTAGATCGGCGGCAGGTCAACCCGCTCCGGCACCACCCGCACTTGCCGGTAGGGATGGTCGTCGGGGAAACTCTCCTCCTCGAAGGCGAGCATCTCCGCCAGCTCCTGGGCGAAATACTGCCCGTCGACCGAGCGCAGTGCCGAGAGCGTCCGGCCGTCGCTGCCGCCCGCCCGACCGATGCCGAGGTCGATGCGCCCCGGATTGAGCCCGTTGAGCGTGCGATAGGTCTCGACCACCCTCAGCGGCACATGGTTGGGCAGCATCACGCCGCCCGAGCCGACCCGGATGCGCTTGGTGTTGGCGGCGGCGGTGGCGATCAGCACTTCCGGCGAGGACGAGGCGATCGAGGGCATGCCGTGATGCTCGGCATACCAGACGCGCGCATAGCCCAGCTCGTCGCCGAGCTGCGCCAGCCGCACCACATTGCCAAGCGCATCCGGCGTCGAGGTGCCTTCGGAGACGGGGGCGAGGTCGAGGATGGAGAGGGGAAGGGTCATGCGGGCTTATATCGTTGCTCGGCGATGGAAACCAAGGCGGGGCGGACAATGGGATGTATTGGCGCGCCATGCCCCACCTCACCCTTGATCCCTCTAAATCAAGGGGAGGGAGACGCAGGAGCGGAGGGTCCAGTGTTCGCCTCCCTCCCCCTTGCGGGGAGGGAACGAGGGTGGGGGTAGCCACAGGCACTGACCCCACGCCTCGGACCCCGGCAACTACTCCGCCGCCTTCAGCCCCTTGACCAGTTCCAGCGCCTGCCGCTCGAACAGCCGGCGGTAGATGCCGCCGGATCGGGTGACCAACTCCTCGTGCGTTCCCTCTTCGACGATGCGGCCGCGGTCGAAGACCAGCAGCCGGTCGAGCGCCCGCACCGTCGACAGCCGGTGGGCGATGACCAGCGTGGTGCGCCCGGTCATCAGCCGCTCCATCGCCTGCTGGATCAGCAGCTCGCTCTCGCTGTCGAGGCTCGAGGTCGCCTCGTCGAGGATCAGCACCCTGGTATCGGCGAGGAAGGCCCGGGCGATGGCGACGCGCTGCCGCTCGCCGCCCGAGAGCTTCACCCCGCGCTCGCCGACCAGCGTCTCGTAGCCCTTGGGCAGCCGCTCGATGAACTCGTGCGCGTTCGCCAGCCTCGCCGCGGCGACGATCTGCTCACGGCTGGCATCGGGCCGGCCATAGGCGATGTTGTCGGCCAGCGAGCGGTGGAACAGCACCGGATCCTGCTGCACGATGGCGATCTGCCGCCGCAGCGAGGCCTGACCGATGTCGCGGATGTCGGTGCCGTCGATGCTGATCCGTCCCCCGCTCACGTCGTAGAGGCGCTGGATCAGCTTGGCGAAGGTGGTCTTGCCCGAGCCCGAATGGCCGACGAGGCCCACCCGCTCACCCGGCCGGATGGCGATCGAGAGGTCGCGATAGAGCGGCTCGCTGTGCTTGCCGTAGTGGAAATCCACGTGCTCGAAGCGGATTCCGCCCTCGGCGATGGTCACCGGCTTCGCATTGCGCCGATCCTCGACGCCCAGCGGCTGGTCGTGCAGCGCCACCAGTTCCTCCATGTCGTTCACCGAGCGCTGCAGGTTGCGCACATGCTGGCCGATCTCGCGCAGATACCCCTGCAGCACGAAGAAGGTGGTGAGCACGAAGGTGATGTCGCCCGCCTCGGCAAGCCCCTGCTGCCAGAGCAGCAGGCCCGTGCCGATGATCGCGGCCCGCAGCAGCAGCAGCAGCGTTCCCTGCAGCGTGCCGTTGAACGTGCCGCGCTGCCAGGTGCGGTTGGTGCGCTTGGCCCACTTGGCGACCACGTGGCTGAGCCGCTCCTCCTCGCGATGCTCGGCCCCGAAACCCTTGACCACCGCGTTGCAGGAGATGGCGTCGGCCAGCGCCCCGCCCATCCGCGTGTCCCAGGCGTTGGCGAGGCTGGCCGCCGGCGCGACATAGGCGGTGGCGAGCCCGACCGTGACCGCGATGTAGATGAGCGAGCCGACCCCGACGATCACGCCCATCACCGGCCAGAACAGGCCGAGCAGGATGGTCGAGCCGATCAGCATCACCAGCGACGGGAAGAGCGCGATCAGGATGCGTGTCGTTGAGCAGGTCGAGCGCCCACATGCCGCGCGTCACCTTGCGCACGGTCGAGCCGGCGAAGGCATTGGCGTGCCAGTCGGTCGAGAAGCGCTGCACCCGGTGGAACGCCTCCTGCGAGATGTCGCTCATCATCTTCAGCGTCAGCGTGATGAGGCTCATGAAGGAGAACTGGCGCAGCACCACCGAGTCCGAGCCCGAGCCCGAGCAGGACCAGGAAGGCGGTGATCGCCGCGTTCATCGCGACGTCGCGGTCCGACCCGCCGGTCGCCACCGCCTCGACGAGGTGGCCGGCAAACAGCGGCGTCAGCACGTCGGCGATGGTCGCGCCGAAGAAACAGAGGAGGAGGAGGCCGATGCGCACGGGCTGCTTTCGCCAGTGCCCGGCGGTGAACCCCAGCACCTTGGCAAAGGCCTCGGCGCGGAAATCGATCTTGAATCGAGCCATGTCTCGTGTCCGGCGGCGCGCAGGCGCCGTGCCGGTCCCAATCGAAAAAAGGATGTCGAATGTGCCGGCGAGAGAGTGCCGGCGGGCGATGGCGGACCGGTGGCGGTCCGCGGGCGACCTAACGGTGCGCCGGGAGCCCTGCGGGCCGAGGTCGATGATGCATGTTCATGTCGCCCTTCCCTGCTGCGTTGAGACACTCTCCATAGGCGAGTTTGGCCTCTCCGGCAACCGATACAAGTGTAGGCGAAGAGTAATTGACTGACCGGTCAGTTAGTAGTAGCTAACCCTCGTTCAGGCGAGGGAACGGGCTGATGAGCGACGTGGTTTCCGAACGCGGTCCGAAATTCCGCCGACGCGCCGAGGCGCGCCCCGACGAGGTGCTGGACGCGGCGCTCGGGCTGTTCATCGAGAAGGGTTTCGCCGCCACCCGCGTCGAGGACATCGCCCGGCGGGCCGGGCTCTCGAAGGGCGCGGTCTATCTCTACTTCCCGTCCAAGGAGGCGCTGCTCGAAGGGCTGGTGCGCCGCGCCCTGACCCCGATCGCCGACAGCGCGCTCGACCGCATCCGGGACTACCGGGGCGACCCGCGCGTGGTCATCACCCAGGTGCTGACGATGCTCGCCGGGCGGCTGCGCGAACCGGGCACCCTCGACATCCCCAAGATCATCTTCCGCGAGGTGGTGACCTTCCCCGAGCTCGCCCGGATGTACCGGCGCGAGGTGCTCGACCGGGTGATCCCGGCAGTCGAGCAGCTGATCCGCGGCGGCATCGAGGAAGGCTATTTCCGACCGGTCGACCCGCACCTCACCATCCGCTCGATCGTCGGACCCCTGCTGGTGCACGTGATGCTGGCCGAGATCTTCGACATCGTGCCGCCGGACGGCATTGCCTTCGACCGCATGGTGAAAAACCACCTCTCGATCCTGTTCGACGGACTGAGCGTAAAAACCGCGGTGGAGGCGGAATGAATGGCCGCCTTCCTCGCCTGGCTCACCGGACTGATCGGGCTCGTGGTCCCCGGCTTCGGGGCAGCCGCGCCGCAGACCTTCTCCGGCTATGTGGAGGCCAGGTACGTCTACGTCGTCGCCGATGAGCAGCGGGCCGATCGAGACCATCGCCGTCCGCGAAGGCGACCCGGTCGAAAAGGGCGCCCTGCTCTTCACGCTGAAGCAGGACCAGCAGGCGGCTGACCTGGCGGGCGCGCAGGCCCGGGTGGCGGCGGCGCAGGCGAACCTCCAGAACCTCACGACCGGCAGCCGCAGCGAGGAGATCGACGTCGTGCGCGCCACCCTGGCGAAGGCGGAGGCCGACCTCAACCTTGCGCGCGACACCTCGGCGCGCAGCGACAAGCTGTTCGAGCAAGGCCTGATACCGCAATCGCAGGTCGACCAGGACCGCTCGGCGCTGAAGAGCGCCGAGGCCGCCGTGCGGCAATACGAGGCGCAGCTGAAGGTCGCCGAGCTGCCGGCCCGCGACGCCCAGCAATGGCAGGCCGAGGCCAACCTCACCGCCGCCCGCGCCGATGCCGAGAAGGCGCAGTCCGAGCTGGCGGACCGCACCGTCAATTCCCCGAGCGCCGGGCGCGTCGAGCGGCTCTATTTCGACCCGGGAGAGATGGCGACCGCCGGCACCCCGGTCGTCTCGCTGCTGCCGGCCAATGCGCTCAAGGTGAAGTTCTACGTGCCGGAGGCCGAGCGCCCGGCCCTCTCCATGGGCGAGCGGATGGCGGTGAGCTGCGACAGCTGCCCCGCGGGCCTCGAGGCGAGGATCAGCTTCTTCGCCTCCGACCCGCAGTTCACCCCGCCCGTCATCTATTCGCGCGAGGAGCGGCAGCGGCTGACCTTCCTGGTCGAGGCGACGCTCGATGCGCAAAGCCCCCTCCACCCGGGCCAGCCGGTGACGCTGGAGCGGCTCGAATGAGCACCGATCTGGTGATCGACGTGCGCGGCCTCACCAAGAGCTTTGGCGACAAGCGCGTGGTCGATCACTTCGATATCCAGGTGCCGCGCGGCGCCATCTACGGCTTCCTCGGGCCCAACGGCTCGGGCAAGACCACCACCATCCGCATGCTCTGCGGCCTGCTCACCCCGGACGAAGGCGAGGGCACCTGCCTCGGCTTCGACGTCCGCCGGCAGGCCGACGAGATCAAGGAGCGGGTCGGCTACATGACGCAGAAGTTCTCCTATTACGAGGACCTGTCGATCCGCGAGAACCTCGATTTCGTCGCCCGCATGTACCGGCTCGACCGCCGCAGGGAACGGGTGGACGAGGCGCTGGCCGGCCTCGGCCTCGCCGACCGGCAGAAGCAGCTCGCCGGCAGCCTCTCCGGCGGCTGGAAGCAGCGCCTCGCGCTCGCCGCCTGCCTGCTGCACGAGCCGCAGCTGCTGCTGCTCGACGAACCCACCGCCGGCGTCGACCCCAAGGCCCGGCGCGATTTCTGGGACGAGATCCGGCGGCTCTCGGCGGCTGGCGTCACCGTGCTCGTCTCCACCCACTACATGGACGAGGCGGTGCAGTGCGACTTCATCGCCTACATCGCCTATGGCCGGAAGCTGATCGACGGCCCGTCGGTCGAGATCCCCGACATGGTCGGGCTCGAGACCTGGCGGGTGGAGGGGCCGGACCTCGCCGCGCTCGAGGACCGGCTGCGGACCGAACCGGGGATCGATCAGGTGGCGCGTTTCGGCACCGAGCTGCATGTCTCGGGCACCGACAAGGCGGCGCTCGAGGCGACGGTCGAGCGCCTGAAGGCCGAGGGCACGCATCGCTGGAGCCCCGAGCCCGCCGGGCTCGAGGAAGCCTTCATCTATCTGATGGCGGGGGCGCGCGACAATTTCGCCGGCAACGGCAAGGCGGCGGCATGAAGAGTGCCCGGTTCTCGTTCCGGCGCTTCGGCGCCGTGCTCTACAAGGAATTCATCCAGATGCGGCGCGACCGCATCACCTTCGGGATGATGATCGGCCTGCCGATCGTCCAGCTGCTGCTCTTCGGCTATGCCATCAACTCCGACCCCCGCCACCTGCCGACCCTGGTGGAGCTGAACGACGACGGCCCGCTGACCCGCTCGATCATCGCCGGCATGCAGAACTCGAGCTATTTCGACTTTCGCGGGCCGGTGCGCGGGGTGGAGGCGGGCGAAGCCTCGCTGCGGCGCGGCGACGCCAACTTCGTCGTCGTCATCCCGCAAGGCTTCGAGCGCGACGTGGTGCGCGGCAACGACCCGGAACTGCTGATCGCCGCCGACGCCTCCGACCCCTCCGCCACCGGCGGCGCGGTCTCCGCCCTATCCGGCATCGTCGACACGGCCATTGAGGAAACCCTGACCGGGCCGCTGGCGAAGCAGGGCGCGCCGCCGCCCTTCTCCATCGTGGTGCACAAGCAGTACAACCCCGAGGGCAAGACCTCGACCAACATCGTGCCGGGCCTGCTCGCCATCATCCTCTCGATGACCATGGTGATGATCACCGCAGTCGCCATCGTCAAGGAAACCGAGCGCGGCACCATGGAGATGCTGATCGCCACCCCGGTGCGGCCGCTCGAGGTGATGCTGGGCAAGATCCTGCCCTATGTCTTCGTCGGCTATGTGCAGACCATCGTCTTCCTCGCCGCCGCGCGGCTGCTCTTCGGCGTGCCCTTCGAGGGCAGCTTCTGGGCCTTCTATGCCGGCTTCAACCTGTTCATCCTGGTGAACCTCGCGCTCGGCTTCCTGATCTCGACGGCGGCGCGCAACCAGATGCAGGCGATGCAGCTGAGCTTTTTCACCATCCTGCCCTCGATCCTGCTCTCGGGCTTCATGTTCCCCTTCGCCGGCATGCCCGGCTGGGCGCAGTTCCTCGGCACCGGCATCCCGGCGACGCATTTCCTGCGCGTCGTGCGCAAGGTGATGCTGAAGGGCGGCGGCATCGGCGACATCACCGGCGAGCTCTGGGCGCTGGCGATCATCCTCGTCGTCATCTCGGCGGTCGCCATGCTGCGCTACCGGCAGACGCTGGACTAGCCGTACGTCCGTGAGCGGCTTACGCCACCACCCCGAACATCTGGTCCTGCAGCTGCCGCAGCGCATAGAGCCGGGTCGACTGGTCCGGCTGGGCGTTGGCGCGGGTCAGGAGCTCGCCCTTCCTGACCGGCGCAGTGACCTTGCCGCCCTCGAGCAGGCCGACCGGCACCGCGTGCTTGTGCCTTGCATCCTCGATGGTGAGGATGAAGCTGCGATAGCAGGTTTCCCCGATCGCATCGAAGGTCTCGCCGACCGCGAGGTCGCGCTTCGCCACCGCGCAGACCTCGGCCACCGGGTTCGGCAGCGGCACCATGTCCGGCCGGCCGTAGAGCATGATGCGGGCGGCGGTCAGCGGCACCTCGAGCGAGGTGAGGTGATAGGGCCGGAACAGCGCATAGTAGGGGCCCTTGCCCACATGCAAATCGTCCATCCGCTCGATGATCCGCGGGTGCTCGGCCTCGACGATGACGAAGACGCCCGGCGCCACCCCCTTGCCGATGGTGAAATCCACCACGCCCTTCTTGTTCAGCACCCCGCCGTCGGCCTTGGGGATCAGCACCTTGACCATGTCGTCGCGGTCCGCCTTCGGGCCGTGCATCCCCGGGATATCCGGCACCAGCCCGGTGGCGTTGGCGATGCACGCCATCTCGACCATGGTCTTCGACCCGTCGACGAATTCCACCAGCATGCGGGGGTTCATGTTCCGGCGGATCGCCTCTTCGCGATATTGGTCCGGAACCGCATCGTGATTGAGCGGATTGTTCTTGCCCTTGCCGGCCGACACGATCCGGTAGCCGAGCGCCGTCGCGAACTCGATCAGCTCCATGCAGCTACTCGGTTCGTCGCCGGCGCCGACGGAATAGACCACCCCGAGCCGGTCGGCCTGCTGCTTGAGATAGGGACCGATGGTGACATCGGCCTCGACGTTCATCATCACGAGGTGCTTGCCATGCTCCATCGCCATGAGGTCGTAATCCGCCGCCACCCCGGGCTTGCCCGTGGCGTCGATCACCACGTCGATCAGCGGGTTGGTGACCAGCACGTCGGCCGAGGTGACGGCGAGCTTGCCCGCCTCGATCGCCGCGGTGACCTTCGACTGGCTCTCCGCCTCGACGGCATGCGCGTCGTCGCCATAGGCGATGACCAGCGCGTCGCGCACGGTATGCGGCCGGCGCGTCGCCATCGCCGAGATCTCGATCCCGGGCATCAGGGCGCCCTGGGTGACGAGGTCCGTCCCCATCTCGCCCGACCCGATGACGCCGATGCGAATCGGCTTGCCGGAATTGGCGCGCGCCTTGAGATCGCGCGCGATCCCGGTGAGGTGCACGTTGGTGAGCGGGGTGGGTCGGATGTTGGCCTTCATGGGCCGGTGCTCTATCACTCGCTGAAACCCTTTGGAACACAACAAACATGACCGGCCAACTGGAGATCGCCCGCGAAGGGCATCTGGGCATCATCGCCCTCAACCGTCCGGAGGCGATCAATGCACTGAACCTCGAGATGATCGAGGGCATTGTTCAGGCGCTCGAGCAATGGCGCGACGACGACGAAGTGCGGCTGGTGCTGTTCGAGGGACGCGGTCCGCGCGGCTTCTGCTCCGGTGGCGACGTGCGCGCGGCGCGTGCCGCGGTGATCGGCGGACGCGCCGAGGACGCGGATCGCTTCTTTGCCGCCGAATACGCGATGAACGGCATGATTGCGAGCTACCCCAAGCCGCTCGCCGCGCTGGCCCATGGCATCGTGATGGGTGGCGGCATCGGCATCGCCGGGCACTGCCAGTTCCGCTTCACCACCGCCGACAGCCGCTACGCCATGCCCGAGGCGGCGATCGGCTTCGTCAGCGACGTGGGGGTGAACTACATCCTGGGCAAGGCGCCGAAGCACCGCGCCCTCGCCTTCCTGCTCTCCGGCGTGACCGTCGGCGCCGCCGACGCGATTAACCTGGGCCTCGCGGACTGTGCCTTCGACCCGGCGCGCCGCGACGCCGTGCGGGCCGGCATCGTCACGGCCGCCGGCGCCGCGAACATCGACCATGCGCTGGTGCAGCTGATGCAGGCGGAAGTGGTGCCGCATGGCGAGCCGGTCCTCTGCTTCGCGGCGGACCAGCTGGCGGAGCTCGATTGGGACCGGCTCTCCGATATCCAGCTGGCGGTGACCGACGATCCCGTGCTCGCCCCGCTTCTCACCCGCTCGCCGACCAGCCTCACCGCAATCGCGCATGAGCCATGCGCAGGGCGCGGACCACGACGCGCATCGAGGACGTGCTGGCGCTCGACCTGTCGCTCGCCCGCCTGCTCTGCCGCCAGCCCGATTTCGCCGAGGGCGTGCGCGCCGTCCTCATCGACAGGGACCAGCGCCCGGCTTGGCAGCCGGCCAGTCTGGACGAGGTTCGGCGCGGTCCGATCGAGGCGGCCATCGAGGCGGCGGCGGTGCAGGAGCTGCGGGTCATTTAGCACTTCTTAAACCGTTCCGGCGGAGACTGCGCGCGCGGCCAGTTTGCCGGGGGGCGATCATTCGTGGTGCAAATCAGCAGCAAGACCATTGCCTTGCCGGCAGTCGTCGATCTGGACACGCTTGACCCCATTCGCGACGAACTGATCGAGGCCCTCGAGACCGGACCGGTCAGGGTGAGCTGTGCCGCCGTGGAGCGCGTCGCCAGCAATGCCCTGTTCATGCTCCTCAGCGCCGCGGAAACGGCGCGTCGAAACAACTTTGCCTTCGCGGTGACCGATGTCAGCGAACCCTTCCGGAGCGCGGTAGCGCGTCTGGGACTGGGCTCGCCCTTCGCCGCAATAACTAAAGGATGACGACATGCGTGTTCTGACGGTCGACGATTCCCGTACCATCCTCGCGATGCTGCACCACACCCTCTCCAACGCGGGTTTCGAGGTGCTGCAGGCGGAGGACGGCCAGCAGGGCCTCGACGTGCTGAAGAAGGAAGCGGTCGACGTGGTCATCACCGACATCAACATGCCGGTGATGGACGGCATCGAGTTCATCAAGCACGTCCGCGCCACCGGCCAGCACAACAGCCTGCCGATCCTGATCCTCACCACCGAGACGAGCCAGGACAAGCGCGACCAGGGCCGGGCCGCGGGCGGCACCGGCTGGATCGTCAAGCCGTTCGATCCCGACAAGCTGATCTCGGTCATCCACCGGGTCGTTCACTGACGCCCCCACCTCCGGACAACCCAGAAGGGTTTCAGCGCACCCCGTCATGAGCGACCTCGACGACTTCAAGGCCACCTATTTCGACGAATGCTCCGAGCTGCTCAACGAGCTCGAGGAAGAGTTCGCGGCGATCGAGGGCGGCGACCATTCCGCCGGCCGGCTGAATGCCGTGTTCCGCGCCATCCACTCGATCAAGGGCGGCGCCGGGGCCTTCGGCTTCACCGATCTCGTCGGTTTCGCGCATGCCTATGAGACGCTGCTCGACCAGGTCCGCGACGGACGGCTCGAGCTCGGCGAGGGCGTCGTGGCGCTCTGCATCCGGGCCAACGACCTGGTCGCCGACTTCGTCGCGGGCGGCCAGGGAGGGCATCGAGCTCGATCCCGGCCATGGCGCCGAGGAGAAGGCGCAGTTCGATGCGCTGACCGCGGGCGAGCTCGATGGCGAGCCCATCGAGGAGTTCGACATCGACTTCGTGCCGGTGATGGCGCCGATCGCCGGCGCCGAGGACGAGGCCCTCGCAAGGCCGATCTACGACTTCCTCACGACCGATGCCTTCGAGGCGGCCCCGATGGTGCTCGAACCCAGCCGCTGGGTGATCCGCTTCGCGCCGCATCGCGAGCTCTATGCCCGGGCCAACGACCCGCTGCTGCTGTTCCGCGAACTGGCGGCGCTGGGCAGCATCGAGGTCGAGGCGACGCTGCGCGACGTGCCGCCGCTCGCCGACTTCGAGCCCTTCGGCGCCTATTGCGCCTGGGAGATCACCCTCACCTCCTCGACGGCGTCCGAGGCGGACATCCTCGAGGTCTTCGAGTTCGTCGACGGCAATTGCGACCTGTCGATCAGCGCCGTTCCCTTCGCCACCCGTCGAGCCGCCGGTCGCGGCGCCCGCCGCCGCCGCTCGGTCGTGCCGCCGCCCCCGGCAGAGGAGATCGGTCGAGAACGTCGTGAGCTTCGCCGAGCTGGCGGAGAGTCTGAAGCCAGCCCCCAGGCCCGCCCCGTCGCCGCCGCTTCGCGCCGCTGCCGCCGATGACGGCGAGGCCGAGAACGACCGCCGTTCCGGCGTCGAGGATCGCCGCAACGGCGTCCACTCGATCCGCGTCGACCTCGACAAGATCGACCGCGTGGTCAACATGGTGGGCGAACTGGTGATCACCCAGTCGATGCTCACCCAGCAGATGGATGAGACGCTGCGCGCCCGCTACCAGGAACTGGTGCGCGGGCTCGAGGTGCTGGCGCAGACGACGCGCGGCCTGCAGGACGCGGTGATGTCGATTCGCGCGCAGCCGGTGAAGACCGTGTTCTCGCGCATGCCGCGACTGGTGCGCGAGCTCTCGGCCAAGACCGGCAAGAAGATCCGGCTCGAGACCATCGGCGAGAACACCGAGATCGACAAGACGATCATCGAGCAGCTCTCCGACCCGCTGACCCACATGATCCGCAACTCGGCCGACCACGGCATCGAGCAGCCGGAGGACCGCACCGCCGCCGGCAAGGCCGAGGGCGGGGTGATCCGGCTCTCGGCGGAACAGGCGGGCGGCAACATCCTGATCGCCGTCGAGGACGACGGCGGCGGCATCGATCGCGAGCGGGTGCTGCAGGTGGCGCGCGACCGAGGCGTGGTCGCCCCCGAGCAGCAGCTCAGCGACGAGCAGATCGACCAGCTGATCTTCGCCCCCGGCTTCTCGACCGCAGGCGAGGTCTCCGACATTTCCGGCCGCGGCGTCGGCATGGATGTGGTGCTCTCCAACATCAAGAAGATCGGCGGCTCGGTGCATGTGAAGAGCTGGACCGGCAAGGGCACGCGCATGACCCTGCGCCTGCCGCTGACGCTGGCCGTTCTCGACGTCATGCTGGTCAAGGTCGCCGGCTCGCCCTACGTGATCCCGCTCTCCTCGATCGTCGAGACCATCCAGTGCGCGCGGGCCAGTTTCTCGCGCATGCCGACCGGCGGCCAGGTGCTGCAGGTGCGCGGCGAGTATGTGCAGGTCATCGACCTCGCCCAGCGCTTCGACATGCATTCCGAACTCGATCGCGGCAGCCGCTTCGTGGTGCTCTGCGAAGCCGAGGGCGGCGTCAAGGTGGCGCTGGTCGTCGACGACATCATCGGCCAGCAGCAGGTGGTCATCAAGTCGCTGGAAGAGAACTTCGAATCCATCGAGGGCATCGCCGGCGGCACCATCCTGGGTGACGGCAATGTCGCCCTCATCGTCGACGTGCAGGGCCTCAAGTCCGCCACGTCTCCCCACAAGAGCGCTGCCTGAGGCGCGCCGAGATTTCCCGAGCCGTCGCCCCGGCGCGGCAAGAAAGGCAGACCATGGAAGCCCTCGCCTACAGGGACGAGCTGTCCGGCACCAGCATCCCGACCGCCAACAGCCTGCAGCTGATCGCCTTCTCGATCGGCGAGCAGACCTATGGCGTCGAGATCACCACGGTGCGCGAGATCCGCGCCTGGAACGGCGCGACGCCGCTCCCCAACACCCGCGACTTCGTACGCGGCGTGATCAACCTGCGCGGCACGATCGTCCCGATCTTCGACCTCCGGGCCCGCTTCGGCGAAGGCCAGACCTCCCCGACCAAGAACCATGTCGTGGTGGTGATGTCGGTGGGCGACAAATGGGTCGGCATCCTGGTCGACGCGGTGTCGGACATCCTGACCGTGTCGAAGGACGAGATCCACCACGTCCCCGAGGGCAACTCGGTCGACACCGACCTGCTCAACGGCATCGTGACGCATGAGGGCCGCATGGTCGGGCTGATCGACCTCCATGCCGTGGTCTCGGGCGCCAAGGTGGTCGACGGCTGACCAGCTCGGCCTTTCCTTTCACCGATGCTTCCGCCATGCTGCCAGCCAGCGTGGGAGGACAGCAATGCTGGCGGCCAGGCTTGAGACTCCGGGACGGATGATCGTCGAGGATGTCGCGCGGCCGGTCCCCGGCCCCGGTGACCTCCTGGTCCGGGTCGAGGCCTGCGGCGTCTGCGGCTCCGACCGGCACATGTTCAAGGGCGAGTTCCCCACCGCCTGGCCGGTGACGCTCGGGCACGAATTCTCCGGCATCGTCGAGGCGGTGGGCGCCGAGGTGCAGGGCTTCCGCCCGGGCGCGCGGATCACCGGCGACCCCAACATCTCCTGCGGCCGCTGTCGGCAATGCCGCAGCGGGCGCCCCAATCTCTGCGAAAACCTCAGCGCCATCGGCGTCCATCGCGACGGCGGCTTCGCCGAGTACGTGCTGGTGCCCGAGGGGCAGGCGACGGAACTGCCCGCCTCGCTCGACCCGCTGCACGGCGCCTTCTGCGAGCCGGTCTCCTGCTGCCTCCACGCCATCGACGTCGCCCGCATTCCGAGGGGCGGCTCGGTGGCCATCCTCGGCGGCGGCGTGATCGGGCTGCTGATGGTCGAACTCGCCCTCCAGGCGGGCGCCGGCACCGTGGTGCTCGCGACGCGGCAGGCGCCGCGCCGCGAACTGGCCCTCGCGCTCGGCGCCACGCACGCGGTCGACCCCTCGGGCAGCGATCCCGACGCCGGCCTCCGCGCCGCCCTGCCGGATGGCGCCGACGTCGTGCTCGAATGCGCCGGGGTGCCCGAGACCTTCGAGCAGTCGCTGCGCATCGCCCGTCGCGGCGGCACGGTGGTGGTGTTCGGCGTCGTCGCCCAGGGCGCCGCAGCCATGGTGCAGCCCTTCGACCTCCTCGACCAGGGAACTGCGGCTCGAAAGCGCCTGGCTCAACCCCCTCACCTATCCGCGCGCCGCGGCGCTGATCTCCGGTCGGGCCCTGTCGCTCGACCGGCTCATCACCCGCACGGTGCCGCTCGGCGAAGTTCCCGCCGTCGTCGGCGGCACGCCGGCGTTCGGCGAGGTCAAGGTCGTCATGGCCGCCTGACGGTCGACGCGCAGAAGTTCGCAGTCTTTCGCCGCTCAAATCGTGATTTCGCCGCAGTTTTCCTGGCCTGTGCCGTTGCGAAGCCGTGGCCATTCCATCATCTTCGCCGACACGCCCGCTACACACCGAGGAGCTTCCTGCATGCCCCACCACGCCCCCCTGATCTCGATGATCGTCGCGGGTCTGGTGCTGGCGTTCATCCTCGGAGCGGTCGCCAACCGGCTGAAGATGCCGCCCCTGGTCGGCTACCTGATCGCCGGCGTGCTGGTGGGCCCGAACACGCCCGGTTTCGTCGGCGACGCCGAACTTGCGACCGAGCTCTCCGAGATCGGCGTGATCCTCCTGATGTTCGGGGTGGGCCTCCATTTCTCGCTCAAGGACCTGCTGTCGGTCCGCGCCCTCGCGATCCCGGGCGCCATGGTCCAGATCGCCGGCGCCACCCTCATGGGCTGGGCCTTGGGAAGCCTGATGGGCTGGTCGACCGGCGGCAGCCTGATCTTCGGACTGGCGCTGTCGGTCGCCTCCACCGTGGTGCTGCTCAAGGCCCTGCAGGACCGCCACATGATCGAGAGCGAGAAGGGCAAGATCGCCGTCGGCTGGCTGATCGTCGAGGACATCGCCATGGTGCTGGCGCTGGTCCTCATCCCGGCCATCGCCTCGCTCAACGGCGTGCAAGCGGCGAGCCTGCGCGATCCGTTCATCGACCTGGTGCAGCGCATGACCGGCGTCCAGCTCGGCATCGTCGGCATTTTCGCCGTCACCATCGCCAAGCTCGCCGCCTTCGTCGGCTTCATGCTGGTGGTCGGCCGGCGGATCATCCCGTTCGTCCTGCACTACACCGCGCATACCGGCAGCCGCGAGCTGTTCCGGCTCGCGGTGCTGGCGATTGCGCTCGGCGTGGCGGCGGGCGCCTCCTACCTCTTCGGCGTGTCGCTGGCGCTCGGCGCCTTCTTCGCCGGCATGATCCTGTCGCGAAAGCGAACTCAGCCACCGCGCCGCGCAGGAAAGCCTGCCGCTGCGCGACGCCTTCGCGGTGCTGTTCTTCGTCGCGGTGGGCATGCTGTTCGACCCGATGATCATCCTGCGCGATCCGCTGCCGGTGCTCGCGACGGTCCTCATCATCCTCGTCGGCAAGTCGGTGCTCTCCTTCGGCATCGTCCTCGCCTTCCGGAAGTCGGTGGCGACGGCGCTCACCATCTCGGCGAGCCTCGCCCAGATCGGCGAGTTCTCCTTCATCCTCGCCGCGCTCGGCGTCGGCCTGGGACTGCTGCCGCCCGAGGGACGCGACCTGATCCTCGCCGGCGCCATCATCTCGATCATCCTCAACCCGCTGGTCTTCTTCCTTTCCGAGCGCGCCCGGCCGGCGCTCGAGGCGAGGTTCGGCGCCGCGCTCCCCGACGGCACGACCCGCAAGGAGCCGGAACTCGTCGCAACCCCCGCGGAGCCGCGGTGGCGGAGCCGGTTGCCGAGACGGAACCCGAGGTCCCGACCACCAAGACCGGGCACATCGTGCTGGTCGGCTACGGCCGTGTCGGTACCGTGGTGGCGGACGCCCTGCGCGAGCAGGCCAAGCCCTTCGTCGTGGTGGAGGACGCCGAGGCCCGGGTGCAGGCCGCGCGCGCCCTCGGCATCGAGGTGATCGTCGGCAATGCCGCCGGCCCGAAAGTGCTCGGGCTCGCCAATGTCGCCGCCGCCTCCACCGTGATCATCGCCATCCCCAACGCCTTCGAGGCGGGCCAGGCGACCGAGCAGTGCCGCAAGCAGAACGCCGAAGCGCTGATCATCGCCCGGGCGCACTCGGACGACGAGGAGGAATACCTCAAGGGCCTCGGCGCCAACGTGGTGATCCTGGGCGAGCGCGAGATCGCCATGGGCATGGTCGAGCTGGTCAGCCGCGACAGCCAGGCAATGGCCGAGATCACCGCCGCCGACGCCGTCGAGTCGGCGCTCGGCTCGCTGGCAACCGGTCCGAAGCTCGCTGCCGATCCCAACCTCCTCGCCGAAGCCATCGAGGCCTCGCACATCCAGCATGCCGATGTCGGGCCGGCGGAACCTGCTTACGTGGTCTCGTCGCTGGGCGAAGAGCCGGACACCGTCGAGGATGCGGTGGAGGCGGAAGTCGAGGCTCCGGTGGCCGTAGCTGCGGTCGCGGTCGCCGAGGTGCCAGCGGCGTCGGCCGCTCCCCGCCCGGCCAGGCCGGCCAGCACCCCGGGCGTGCCGTTCGACCCGGAAGTCCCGTTCAATCCGGAAGTCCCGCCGGTCGCCGGAAAAGGCCTGATTTCGGCGGCGGCTTGTACTATAAGACTATCAACGTGGTCGACTAGCGACTGCCACCAGGTCGGTTCGATGATATCGCAGAAGGCAAAATACGCGCTGCGGGCCCTTGTGGCACTGTGCAAGGTTCCCGAGGGCGAGTCGCTGATGATCTCCGAGATTTCACGGGGCCAGGCGATACCGAAGAAGTTCCTCGAGCAGATCCTGCTCGAGCTGAAGCGGGCGGGCATCGTGATGAGTCGGCGCGGCCGGCTCGGCGGCTATGTGCTGCTGAAGTCCCCCGACCGCATCACCTTCGGCGAGGTGCTGCGGCTGATCGACGGCCCGATCGCGCCGCTCCCCTGCCTCTCCAAGATCGCCTACCGCCGCTGCACCGACTGCGCCGAGGAGGCGAGCTGCGAGATCCGCCATGTCTTCGCCCGGGTCACCATCGCGACGCGCGAGGTGCTCGACCGGACGACGCTGGCCGATGCGGTCGCCTCGAACGTCGTGCTTGACCTCGCTCAGTGAAAGTTCCGGCCGGCCGGTAGGGCCGCGTGCGCGGCGCGGCGCACCGCATCCTGCCGCCGCCTCTCCCCTTCGTCCCGCCCCTGGTGCGGACCGGACCGGCCCTCGTCGGCGCGGGCCAGGACCGCGTCGCCGAGCTCGTGGCCCTGGGCCAGCTCGATCAGCCGCGGCGTGAAGTCGGTGAAGGAACGGGCGACGACATGGGTGACGAGCCCCTCGCGCTGCAGTTGGCCGCGCACCGCGAGGAGGCGCGAGCCGAGGACCACCTTGCGGTTGAGCTGGAAGGTTTTCGGCCAGATGATGATGTTGGCGATGCCCGTCTCGTCCTCGAGGGTGGAGAAGATCACCCCGCTCGCCGTGCCCGGCTGCTGGCGCACCAGCACCAGCCCGGCGGTCTCGACGATGGCGCCGTTCGGCCTGTCCATCAGGTCGGCGCAGCGCAGCGTGCCGCGGCGGTCGAGCTCGGGACGGATGAAGCCGACCGGGTGGCCTTTGAGCGACAGCGACAGCGTGCGGTAGTCGTGCACCACGGATTCGCCCGGCGCCATCAGCGGCAGGTCGGTATCGGTGTCGTCCGCCTGGGTGCCGCGCTTGCCGATGGAGAACAGCGGCAGCCGCTCGGCCCCGGCGGCGCCGTTGAGGCCGCGCACGGTCCAGAGCGCCTCGCGGCGGGTGAGCCCGAGCGAGCCGAAGGCATCCGCCTCGGCCAGCTTTTCGAGCGTCGCGACCGGCAGGCCGGTCCTGCAGCCAGAGGTCGCGGATCGAGCCATAGCCCGCGCCGCGGCGGGCGACGATCAGGTTGGCGTGGTCCTCCTTGAGGCCGACGACCTGCCTGAGGCCGAGCCGGATGGCGTGGGTCGAGCGGATGTCGTCCCGCATCTCGGCATGCTGCCTGGCGATCCGCTCGCGCGCCGGCGGGCCCCTCTTCCAGGAGGTGCCAGTAGTCGGAGCGGTTGACGTCGGCGGCCCGGACCTCGACGCCATGCTCGACGGCGTCCCGGACGATCTGCGCCGGGGCATAGAAACCCATCGGCTGGCTGTTGAGCAGGGCGCAGGCGAAGACATCGGGATAGTGGCACTTGAACCAGCACGAGGCATAGACGAGGAGCGCGAAGGAGGCGGCGTGGCTCTCGGGAAAGCCATATTCGCCGAACCCCTGGATCTGCGAGAAGCAGCGCTTGGCGAAATCCTCGGGATAGCCGTTGCCGATCATGCCCGAGATGAATTCCTCGGCGAACTGGGCGAGCCGGCCATTGCGCTTCCAGGCGGCCATGGCGCGGCGGAGCTGGTCGGCCTTGCCGGGCGAGAAGCCGGCGCCGACGACGGCGATCTGCATCGCCTGCTCCTGGAACAGCGGCACGCCGAGGGTGCGGCCGAGCACGGCCTCGAGCTCGGGCTTGGGAAAGACCACCTTTTCCTTGCCTCTGCCGGCGCTGCAGGTAGGGATGCACCATGCCGCCCTGGATCGGCCCGGGACGCACGATCGCCACCTCGATGACGAGGTCGTAGAACTCGACCGGCCTGAGCCGCGGCAGCATCGACATCTGCGCCCGGCTCTCGATCTGGAACACCCCGATGGTGTCGGCGCGATGCGTCATGCGATAGACCGGCGCCCTGACCTCCGGCTCGGCCTCCTCGGCCATCAGGTCGGCCAGCGTCACGTCGCGCCCGTAGTGCTGGTGCAGCAGCTCGATGGAGCGCCTGAGGCAGGAGAGCATCCCCAGCGCCAGGATATCGACCTTGAGGATGCCGAGCGCATCGATGTCGTCCTTGTCCCACTCGATGATGGTGCGGCTCTCCATCGCCGTCTTGCCGATCGGCACCAGGCTCTCGAGCGAATCGCGGGTGATGACGAAGCCGCCCACGTGCTGGCTGAGATGCCGGGGGAAGCGATTTCAGCACCGCGACGACGTTCAGCATCTGCGTGACGGTCGGATCGTCCGGGTCGAGCCCGATCGACCTTGACGCCCTTGAGGTCGACCGCCGAGCCCCAGCCCCAGTGCATCTGGTTGAGCGCATCGATGGTATCGTCGGAGATGCCGAACACCTTGGCGGTTTCGCGCACCGCGCTCTTCGAGCGGTAGGTGATGACGGTGGCGGTCAGCCCGGTGCGGGCGCCGCCATACTTGTCGTAGACATATTGCATCACCTCCTCGCGCCGCTCGTGCTCGAAATCGACGTCGATGTCGGGCGGCTCGTTGCGCTCGGTGGAGAGGAACCGGCCGAAGACCAGGTTCACCTTGTCGGGGTCGACCTCGGTGATCTCGAGGCAGTAGCAGACCGCCGAATTGGCCGCCGAGCCGCGCCCCTGGCAGAGGATCTGCCGCTCGTAGCGGGCGAAGCGGACGATGTCCTGCACGGTGAGGAAGTAGGACGCGTATTTGAGCTCGTCGATGAGCCTGAGCTCGGACTCGAGGCTGTCGACCACCTTTTGCGGGATGCCGTCCGGATAGCGCTTGCGCGCCCCCTCCCAGGTCAGCCGCTCGAGCGTCTGCTGCGCCGTCTCGCCATTGCCGACGGTCTCGGTGGGATAGTTGTATTTCAGCTGCTCGAGGCTGAAGTCGATCCGCGACAGCAGCACCCCTGTCTGGGCCAGCGCCTCCGGATGCTCGGCGAAGAGCCGCGCCATCTCGCGCGGGGTTTGAGGTGGCGCTCGGCATTCTGTTCGAGCCGCCGTCCGGCGGTCTCGAGCGTCAGGTGCTCGCGGATGCAGGTGACGACATCGTGGAGGATCTTCCGGCTGGGCTCGTGGTAGAGCACGTCGTTGACCGCCAAGAGCGGTACGCCTGCCTCGGCGGCCATGGCGGCGAGCCGGTTGAGCCGCGCCCGGTCGGTGCCCTTGTAGGTCGCCGCCGCGGCGAGCCAGACATTGCCCGGAGCCAGCTCGACCAGCCGATCGAGAATGGCGCGGGAGCGGACCCAGTCTCTTTCGTTGCAATGGAGGATGAGCAGCTGGCCTTCGATGAACTCCTCGAGGTCGGCGAAGACCAGTTGGCAGCTGCCCTTCTCGCTCTCCTCCCTCAGGTTGCCGCGGCTCAGCAGGCGGCAGAGCCGGCCATAGGCCTCGCGGTCGGAGGGATAGGCGACGATGTCGGGCGTGCCATCGGCGAAGACAGAGGCGCACCCCGACCACGTAGCGGAAGCCGGGGGCCTGCTCGGCGAGGTCGCGATGGGCGACGAGGCCGCGCACCACCCCGGCAAAACTGTTGCGATCGGCGATGCCGATGCCGCCGAGGCCCAGCGCGATGGCGGCCGAGACCAGCTCCTCCGGATGCGAGCCCGAGCGCAGGAACGAGAAGTTGCTGGTCGCCATCAGCTCGGCATAGGCGGGCGCGCTCATGCGAAGAACCCGTGCAGGAACCAGCGCGGCGCTTCCGCCGCGCCATAGAGGCCGACGCGGAACAGCCAGAAGCGCCGGCCGCCATCGTCCTCGATGATGTAGTAGTCGCGGATGACGGTGGCCGGATCGAAGGGCGCGAGGGCGGAGACGTGCGGTTCTGGCGGACGAGGCTTGTTGGACTGCCCCTCACCCCGGCCCTCTCCCCCGAGGGGAGAGGGGGCGATGGGGCGAGATGGTGCCGGCGCGTCCCCTCTCCCCTCCGGGGAGAGGGACAGGGTGAGGGGAAGTTCCCCCTGCTTCCCGTCATCGCGCGGATCCCCGCTTCTCCTCTCTCTCCGCCGGCAGCAGCAGTTCGAGGTTCTTGCCCGAGCGCCACCATTCGGCATCGATCCGCTCCGGACCGGAGGCCTTGGCGACGCGATAGGAGATGCGGCGCCAGACCATCCGCATCGGCGGCCCGTCCGGCACTTCGGCGATCACCTGCACCGGTTCGGGTTGCGGCAGGAGGCGCAGCGGACGCGGCAGGTTGGGGTCGGGCTGCGGCCGCGGGATCGTTCGCGGTGCGGGCGATCACCGGCTCGAGTTTCACGGCGCGCTCGGGAATATGGGTGTCGACGAACTTGCTGCGGACCAGCGCCAGGGGGCCCAGCCGGCTGGTCATCCGGTCGTAGAGGCGGCCCAGGTCCTCGGCCCCGTCCCGCACCTCGAAGGCGCCGATCTGGCTGCTCGCGACCTCCGAGAGCGAGGTGGCGGCGAGCCGGATCATGTCGATGCCGAAGCCCGGGTCGTATTCGCCCTCGAGCCGCTCCGAGCGATGCGCGAAGAGCTGGGCGATGTGCTCGGCCTCGCGCGTGGCGCGGGCGGCATTGACCGAGAGGCTCATCACCTTGTGGTCGACCCGATAGAGCATGAGGTGGAAGCTCTGCGCCCCGAGCTGCTCGGCCTCGAGCCGCAAGGCCAGCTGGATGGCGAGGTCGCGCGCCGTCATCAGCACGTCGTCCATGAAGCCGATCGGATCGGGGAAGCGGCGCTCGGCGTAATATTCGGAGGCCGGGATGCGGGGGGTGACCCGCTCCTCGATCCGGCCCAGCGCCTGGTCGAGCCGGGTCAGCAGCGACAGCCCGAAGCGGGCCTGCAGCGCCTTGCGGTCGCGGCCGTGGAGCTGGCCGATGCGCTTCAGCCCCATCTGGTCGAGGCCGGCGACCTGCTGGTCGGAGAGCCGCAGCGCCGCCACCGGCAGCCGGGCCAGCGCGCCGGCGAGGTCCTCGCCGGAGACGATGCTGCCCGGGGCGAAATGCGCGAAGGCCCAGGCGGCGCCCACCGTATCGGCAATGGCGCCCTCGACGGTGAAGCCGAGGCGCCGGAGCCGCTCGATGAGGTGCCGGAGCATCTTCTCCTCGCCCCCGAACAGATGCGCGACGCCGGTGATGTCGAGCGTCAGGTCGCCATAGGCGGCGACATCGTCGAGCACCGCGACGATGGGGCTGGCATTGGAATGCCAGTCGGCGAAATCGGCGAACACATGCTCGAGATAGGCCCGGTCGATCTCGCGCAGCTCGAGCTCGGGGACCAGTGCCCTCGCATCCGAGAGGTTCTGGCCGACCGCGAGCCCGGCCCGCGCGGCCAGCGCATCGACGGCGGCGAGCCGCATCGCCCCCTTCTGCTTTTCCCATAGCGCCAGGGGCCGCGCGGAGGCGCCGAGCTCGGGATCAGCCCGCTTCAGACAGTCGGTCGCCCAGAAGGGTAGGCTCAGGGCGAGATACCGGCGCCGGGCGACGAGGCTGAGCTCCGAAGCGCTTTCCGGATTCGGCCAGAACGAAGCCATTCTCTGTCCATTCCAAAGTCAACTGCATGCCCTCGGCCCGCTGCTGCCTGCTGCCGAGCCGCCGCTTCTCGATCTCGACCGAAAAGCGCGGGGACCGGGGGCGAGCGGATCGAACTCCGCGGCGCCGCTGAGCGTCGATGCAACCCGCCAGCGCAGCTTGGCGGCACTGGCCTCGCGCTCCCGGCCGTAGCGGATGAGGAAGGCCGAGGTCCCGGCGGCGGCAGCCCTGAGGCTCAGCCGGCGCGAGACGGTGAAGTCCAGCGCCTTCGGGGCACCGGCGATATCGGCCACCACCCCGGCGACGGCCCGGCAGGCGATCGCCTCCTCCATGGCCCAGAGCAGTTCGGCGAGCGTGCCGACCCGGCCGATCACCAGCCGCTCGGGATCGAGGCCGAACTGCTTGAGGCCGATCCCATAGGGCACGCCCAGCTCCTGCGCCTGCTCGGCGAGCTGCAGGTAGAGGACCGCCTGCCGCTCCCCCTGGAGCAGGCCGCGCGCCAGCCCCAGGGCGAAGCCCAGGGCGGCGCCGCTCTGGCGCTGCTCATCGACGAAGACCTCATGCAGCACCCCGGCAGGGACGGCGAGCAGCTCGGCAAGCGCCGGCTGCCCGTCGTTATCGGCTCCGGAGCGGCCCTTCCCACGGGCGGCAAAGGCCGCAGCCTCAGCCAATGGCGGGCGTTTTTCGAGGGCAGCGATCTTGGCTCGAAGGGCATCGATATCGGGCTTGGCGAGGCCCATGGGAGCCTCCCATGTCTGGACACGTATTGGAACAAACAGGGAACACCAGAGTCCGGTTCCGAGTCAAGACAAGAGAATCCGAGAGTGCCGCCGGCGGCCCCTCCGACACTTCGCCAACCGGCCGGAGACACCCTATCTTAGATGGTCAAGACACCAGGATCTCTTCATGTTCGACGCCCTCCGCAGCATCTTCTCCCGACCCGACGCCACGGTGCTCAGCATGGAGCCCAAGCTGGCCGTCGCCGCCCTGCTCGTCCATCTCGCCGCCATCGACGGCACCGTGACGCCTGCCGAGCGCGACGCCCTGCGCGGCACGCTGATGGACTATTACGGGCTGGGCGAGAACGAGGTCGACAAGCTGATCGCCGAAGCCACGCGGCAGGACCGCGAATCGGTCGATTTCTACCGCTTCACCTCGGCCCTCACCTCGCTCGACGACAGCGAGAAGCTCGAGATCATCCGCATGATGTGGCAGGTGGTGTTCGCCGACCGCAAGAACCACGAGCTCGAGGACAACATGGTCTGGCGCATCGCCGAACTGATCGGCGTCTCCCCCCGCGACCGCAACATCCTGAGGGCCGAGATCGGCCGCGCCAACTGATCCCCTAGTTGATCCGGGTCCCGGCAAGCCGGATCCGAGTGTCTCGACGCCCAGGTACACCTCGATGCCGCATCCCCGGGTGACCCGGAGCTCAGCGCGCTACCGCTCCCAGGCCTCGAACTTGCCCACAAATCCGGGCTCCCCCGCGCAGTCGAAATCCCGCGCCGACTCGTCGGCCGCCTTGCGCGCCAGTTCGTCGGCGTCGGGATTGGCGCGCGCGTCGACATAGGCGACGTGGCAGGTGGCGCCGGGCTTGAGCTGCGTCACCACCAGCACCTCGCCCCGCCTCCCCGTCCTCGCCCTGCGTCAAAAAGCGCAGGATGGTGGCGAACGGCTTGTACTGGCCTTCGGCATTGGACACCCGCCACTCGATCTCCTCGCCCAGCCGGTTGACCGGGGGCAGCGTTTGCCGGGCCGCCTTCTCGGTGGTAGAGGTGAGCCCGTAGGAGACGAACATCCTCAGGTCGCGCTCGGCGATCATCACCGGCATGCCCTTCAGGCCCGGACAGGCCCAGGTGGAGCCGAAATCGTCCGAGGTGATGACCGTGCAGCGGTCGAGATCGAGCTCGGTATGGCTCGACTGCACCTGCTGTGCCTGCGGCGCTGACGGTCAGAAGGGCAAAGAAGGTGGCGCCGATCATGGCGCCGGAGCGGACTGTCATCAGGTTCTCTCCCCTTTCACGCATGTCTCGTCATGCGTTCGTGTGCCTTGCAATCATGGCCCCCGATGGGCCACAAGCGCGCCGGAACGACCCAAGGTAGACCCAATGAATATCGACGCCATCCCGATCGGCAAGAACCCGCCCGACGATCTCAACGTCATCATCGAAGTGCCGCTGGGCGGCGAGCCGATCAAGTACGAGATCGACAAGGCCCGCGGCGCGCTGTTCGTCGACCGCTTCCTCTACACGCCGATGCGCTACCCCGGGAATTACGGCTTCGTCCCGCACACCCTGTGCGGCGACGGCGACCCGCTCGACGTGATCGTGATGAACTCGCGGCCGCTGGTGCCCGGCGCCGTGGTGCGCTCCCGCCCGTTCGGCGTGCTGTTCATGGAAGACGATGGCGGCCAGGACGAGAAGATCCTCGCCGTGCCGGTGCACAAGCTCACCCGCATGTACGACAAGATCAACGACATCGGCGACATGCAGCCGATCCAGCTCGAGCGGGTGAAGCACTTCTTCACCCACTACAAGGATCTCGAGCCCGGCAAGTGGGCCAAGATCGAGCGCATCGGCGGGGTCGAGGAAGCGCGGCAGGTGATCCTCGAATCGATCGAGCGGGCGAAGACCGGCGGCTAAGACGCCGCACCCCTTGAAACTCTACCGACCCGATCGCATATAGCGCTCAAGGGTCGGTTGACAGGCGCTGTTCCCTCCCAGCAGCCAGATCCCGGCCCACGGAAAGGCGCTCCCCGAAAGGGTCGAGCGCCTTTCTTCTTTTCGGCGCACAATAGCCCATGAAAAACGGGCGCCGGAGGGTTTCCGGCGCCCGCGCGGGCAAATGCTTCACGTGAATCCTTAGTGGCCGCCCATGCCGGCCATCTCCGGATTGGCCGGCGGCTTCTTGACGAAGAAGGCCGCGACGATCGCCAAGAGCGAGATGGCGGCACCGCACATGAAGCCCGTGCGGATTCCCGAGGCCAGCGCCGTGACCGGCTCGGTGCCCGCGGCGGTGAGGGCCGAGGCCTGGATGGTCATCAGCGCCACGAACAGCGCGACGCCCGCCGCGCCCGCCACCTGCTGGACCGAGCCGAGGATGGCCGAGCCATGCGAGTAGAGCTGCATCGGCAGCGAGCTCAGCGAGGCGGTGAAGAGCGGCGTGAACATGATCGCGAGGCCGATGCAGAGCGCGATGTGACCGCCGAGGATCACCCAGACCGAGGTGTTCTGGTCGACCAGGGTGAGGCCCCAGAGCACGGCGCTGACCACGATCGAGCCGGGAACCAGCAGCCGCGTGGTGCCCCACTTGTCGTAGAGCCGGCCGACGATCGGGCCGAGCAGGCCCATCATCAGGCTGCCGGGCAGCAGCATCATGCCGATCTGCAGCGGATCGAGCCTGATCACGTTCTGCAGGAACAGCGGCAACAGGATGATGACGCCGAACAGCGCCATCATGGCGATGGCCATCATCACCACCGACAGCGTGTAGTTGCGGATGGCGAAGGTGCGCAGGTCGAGCAGCGCCTTGTCCTCTGAGGCTGAGCTGGCGGAACACGAACAGCACCATGGTGACGAGACCGACGCCGAGCGGAATCCACGGCGACATGCCGTGCTCGCCGGCCGCCGCCGCTTCGCCGAAGCCGGAGAGCCCATAGACGATGCCGCCGAAGGCGAGCGCCGAGAGGATCACCGAGAGGATGTCGAGCGGGGTCGAGCGCGGCGTCGAGACGTTCTGCATCCGCCAGGCGCCCAGCGCCAGCGCGCCGAGCGCGATCGGCAGCACCAGGATGAACATGAAGCGCCACTCGAAATGCGTGAGGATGAAGCCGCCGATGGTCGGGCCGATGGCCGGGGCCACCGACATGACGATCGAGATGTTGCCCATGGTCTTGCCGCGCGACTCTGGGCGGCACCAGGGTCATCACCGTGGTCATCAGCAGCGGCATCATGATCGCCGTGCCGGTGGCCTGGATGACGCGACCGAACGACCAGCAGCTCGAGCCCGGGCGACACGGCGCAGATCAGCGTGCCGACCGAGAAGATCGACATGGCGAGCATGAAGATCGGCCGCGTGTTGATGCGCTGCAGCAGGAAGCCGGTGATCGGGATCACCACCGCCATGGTGAGCAGGAACGCCGTGGTCAGCCACTGCGCCGCGCTGGCGGTGACGCCGAGATCGGTCATCAGCGGCTGGATGGCGACGCTCATGATCGTCTCGTTGAGGAAGACCACGAAGGTCGAGACGAGCAGCAGCGCGATGACCAGCCGGTTGCGCGCCGCGGTCGAGCCGAAATCGGGGCCGAAGCGGGTGCGAAGCCCGCAACATCGTCGTCCAGGGTTTCCGATGTCATTTGTGGCCTGCCTTAAGCTGTACGGAATCGAAAATGGCCGGGTTGAATGGCACAAGTGGGGTGCGGAGCACCAGCGCGCGCCACGCATGGCGAGGATGCGTCGGCGCACCGGCTGTCGGGCGGGTGCATCAGGGATCTCCTTGATTGTCGCCTTGACGACGGATGACGCCGGGCGAAATCGACAGGGGGTTTGGGAAATTCGGTTAAGAGAGTTCTTAAGTGACCACCCGCCCCCAGTCAATGGTAAAGTGTGTGCCTAAGTGATGACGCACCCGGCTCACAGCCTTTTCTCCGCCAGCTGGCGGAACGCGTCGGGCACTGGGGCCACCGGTTCAAGCAAGCTCGAGCCATAACCGATCGCCTCGCGGCCGAAGCGGTTGCGGACCCGGTCCATGGCATGATCGGCGACCAGCCGCGCCGCCCCGCGCCGGCTGCCCGGCCGCCGCGCCTCGTCGGCAAGCCCGAGCGGCAGCTCCAGCTGCAGCAGCGGGTCGTGCTCGAGTTGCGACACCGAGATGGCGAGCAGCGTGATGGTCCGCTGCTCGGGATGATCCGTCTCGACCACCCGCACCAGGTCCTCGGCGATCTCGGCGAGGCTGGCCGTGGCGGCGATCGGCCCGGCGATGGTGATCGAGCGGGTGACGGCGCTCATGTCGCGGAAGCGCACGCGCACGGTGATGGTGTGGCCGTGCCAGGACTTGGTCCGCAGCCGCGAGGCGATGCGATCGGCGAGGTGGCGCAGCACGGGGCGATAGATACGCTCGGCGAAAGGCTTCCGGCCGAGCGCCGACTGGGCGCCGGCCGAGCGGGCCCGCTGCCCGGTGACGATGCCGCGCGGATCGCGGTTCCAGGCCAGCGCGCTGAGCTTCTCGCCGGCGGCCCGGCCGAGCAGGCGCTGCACCCACTCGCTGCGCTTCTCCGCCAGCTGCCCGATGGTGGTGATGCCTTCGTCCTCGAGCTTGCCCTCGGTGACCGGCCCGACCCCCCACATCAGCCCCACCGGCAGGCAATGGAGGAATTCGAGCTCGCGCGCCGGCTCGACCACGCACCAGCCCGTCGGGCTTGGCGACCTGCGAGGCGATCTTGGCGAGATGCTTGGTCCGCGCCACCCCGACGGAGATCGGCAGCCCCAGCTCGGCGCGGACCCGGGCCCGGATGGTGCGCGCGATGCTCTCGGGCGAGCCGAACAGGCGCTCGCAGCCGCCGACATCGGCGAAGGCCTCGTCGATCGAGATGCGCTCGACCAGCGGCGTGTAGTCGTCGAGCACCGCGATCGCCGCATCGCCGAGCCGCTGGTACTCCTCGAAATGGCCGTGAACGAAGGTGAGCTCCGGACAGAGCTCCCGCGCCGCCCAGCCCGACATGCCGCCGCGCACGCCGAAGGCCTTGGCCTCATACGAGGCCGCCAGCACCACGCCGCCGCCCACCGCAATCGGCCGGCCGCGCAGCGACGGGTCCAGCATCTGCTCGACCGAGGCGTAGAAGGCATCGAGATCGGCGTGGAGGATGGTGGCCGCTGCCATTGGACTCGCCTGCTGTCGGGCGAACAAATAGGGAACGAAGTCGCTGTCGTGTCAAGCGCTCTCCTGCCTCGATCAAGGCGAGAGTAGCCGGGGTCCGGTGAGCGGGGATAAGCGCCTCCCCTTTCACAGCTTGGTTGAACGGGGCCGAACCATGCGTGCTGGGAGCGGATGAGGTTGCGCGATGTTGCGCTTCCCTCACCGGTTCATCCCCGCGAAAGCGGGGACCTCCGTTTGCGGCGTCGACAAGAAACAGAGGTTCCCGCTTTCGCGGGAATGACATCGTGGGAAGCACGGTAGCACTGGATGCGACCGACCTCCTCCTTGAAATGGCCCAACCGCCCTAGTTCAACTCGAGCGTGAAGATCCAGCTCACCTCGCTGGCATCCGCGACCAGCACGTCGAGCACCAGCTGCTTGGTGCGGTGGAAGCCGAAATAGGCGGATTGGCGGACGCTGTCCTCGACCCGCATCTCGGCCCCTTCCCACAGGAACGTCCACACCGCGCCGGAGCCGAGGCGCAGCCGCGCCAGGTCGTCGACCACCTGCACATCGGTCTGGTGCGCGAGGTGGAAGCGGATGGCGGCGGCGCCCGAGACCTTCTGCCGGTGCCGGATGAAGCGGTCCTGCCCGACCAGCGTATTGCCCTCGGCGAGCAGCGTCAGGTGCCGCTCGAGCGTGACCCCGAAGCGCTCGGTATAGCCGTGGCAGTTGATGACCAGCGTGTCGTCGGCGCTGCGCGCCTCGATGTCGTTGGGCCGCCCCACCGCGATGAGCCGCCCGGCCAGCGGGCCGGAGGTCGGGATATGGTGCGCCGAGAGCGCATTGATGGTCGGCGCCGAATGGGCGATGCCCTGCCGGAACAGCAGGGCGTCGGCATAGCCGGCGGGCGCCGGCCCGCAATTGCCGACGACGAGGTCGCGGCCGTGGCTGAACTCGAAGGCCAGCGGGCTCGCATGCGCCTGCGCGGCGAATTCCGGATCGGGCACCAGCCCGGAATCGGCGACGACGATCGAACTCGCCCGAGATCAGGCGGCCATAGCCGCCCGCCGTGCCGGTCTTGCGCGCCCGCGCTGCGCTCTGCGCCTGCATCGCGACGATCACGTCGTGCGGCATTTGGCCGGTGCCGTTGAAATAGCCGGGCTCGCCGGTGCCCAGCGAGATCGCGTCGAGCGCTCGCTGCATGCTCTCGGTCAGCTCGTTGAATTCGTTGGCGTGGCCCTCGTGATCGCGCCGCAGTGCCTGGCTGATGGTGATCAGTTCGACCAGCAGCTGCACCTGCACCCGGGCCGAGCGCGATCGGTGCAGCCCGTCCTCATCGATCTGCCGCTCGATCAGCCGCTGCAGCCGCCGGATTCGGCCGGCCACCTCTTCCGCCGGCCGATCGGCGCAGAGCGCCACGCCGAGCAGGGCCGCGGCGACCAGCAGCGCATCCACCGGATCGGAGGCGAGCACGCCGCGCAGCTTCAGCGAGGAAATCTGGGTCGAAAGTGAGCGCGAGATGCGCTGGCTCTCCTCGGTCGCAGCCCCGTCCACCAGGATGTTGTAGTGCCGCAGCCAGTTGAGCACCCGACGAGCGGTGATCGAGAGGGCCCAGTTGCGGCGGTTGAAGTTGCCTTCTCGCTCGATCCAGTCGAGCGTCAGGTCGCGGGCGAAGCGGCGCTCGTCCTCGGTCCGGGCATCGCGGAAATGCCGGAGCCAGGCAAAAGTTTGCAGGTCCCGCTGCCACTCGAGATGCTCGACCTCGACGGCAAACGGCGAAGCGCCGTGCGTGTCGACCAGCTTGGAGGCGAGGAGATACCGCCCCTCCATCATCTCGAGCACCGTCTCCCGGTCGCTGGGGCGGAACTCGGCGAGGGTGCCGATCAGCTCCTCGGTGCCCGGACCGGTCCAGGTCCAGCGGATCAACGGATTGGTAACCACGTGGTCTGCTGCCGACAGCAGCGCGCGCCGGGCGAGGAAACGCAGCGAATGAGCCAAGACCTACGCCCTCATGACACTCGAGCCGGGCCCCTGATAGGCCGGAGCATCGGGCTTGCCAACCCATTGCCGGCGCTGGCCTGCCGGCCGCCCACTACTATTCAACGTCGTTTGAAGCGCGCAACGAAGAACCCGTCGAGCGTGCCGGCCTTTTCCCCAGGAACCCGCATGCCCGGGCGGGTGCGGACGAACCCCTCCGCGGTCACCGCCTCGGCGAGGCCCGGGAGTTCGTCGGGGCGGATGGGATCGGCGGCGAAATCCGGGTGGCCGGCGAGCCAGCGCGCCTGCGCCTCGCCCTCCTCGGGCTCCAGCGAGCAGACGCAGTAGATGAGCGTGCCGCCCGGCTTGCAGCCATGCCGATGAACGCTCGATGAAGCGTTTCTGAACGGCGGCCCGGCCGGCGACGTCGGCCGCCTCGCGATGCCACACCACTTCGGGGTGGCGGCGGAAGGTGCCGGTGGCCGAGCAGGGCGCATCGAGCAGGATGCCGTCGAACTTCTGCGCCGGCTCCCAGTCGAGCGCGTCGGCGGTGACGAGCTCGGCGGCATAGCCGAGGCGGGCGAGGTTGCGCTCCATGCGGCTCGACCCGCTCGGCATCGTTGTCGAGCGCCGTGACCTGGTAGCCGGCCTTCACCAGCTGCGCGGTCTTGCCGCCGGGCGCGGCGCAGAGATCGAGCACGGGGGCGCCCGCCGCGAGGCCGAGCAGCCGGGCCGGGATGGCGGCGGCGGCATCCTGCACCCACCAGCTGCCCTCGGCATAGCCCGGCAGCGCCTCGACCGGCCGGTCGCGCTCGAGGATGCGGATGGTGTCGGCGAAGACCGGCGCGGCGCCGAGCGCCTCGATCAGCGCCGGATCGTCGTCCTTGAGCGTCAGGTCGAGCGGCGCGCCCTCGAGCAGGGCTTGCGGCGAAGCTCGGCCGGCGCGGCTTCGCCATAGGTCTCGGCCCAGCCGGCCCGAGCCGCTCGGGGAACAGCGCCTCGGGCGGCAGCTGCGCGCAGCGACTGCGCTTCCGACTGCGCGCGCCGCAGCACGGCGTTCATCAGCTTGGCGAGGTGCTGGGTGCGGGTGTCGCGCTTCATCGCCTCGACCCCGAGGAACAGCGCGCTGTGCTCGCCGAGCTCGGGCAGGTAGAGCAGCTGCGCGAGGCTCAGCCGCAGCAGCGCCTCGAACGGCCCGCTCTTCTTCGGGATGCCGCGCTCGAGATAGCGCTTGATCGCGATGTCGAGATGGCCGTGGCGCCGCAGCGCCGTGGTCACCAGCCGGTTGGCCAGCGCCCGATCGCGGCCCTCGGGGATCTCGGCCATGGAAAAGGGGGCGAAGTTCGCCCCCCTGAGCACCGCGCCGAGCCTTTCGGCCGCCAGGAGCCGGAGCGGCAGCCCCGGCGGAGTTTTTGGTTTCTTCAAGTCCGGTTCAACCCCAGGGTCCGCGCCAGCCGTTGTCGTCTTCCCTAGCGCCTGACGAGGGCACGCGCCAGCCACCACCGGTATTGCGCGGCGCCGACGGCTCGGGCGGTGAAGCGCGGGGCCGGCCGGCGCCCGGTGCGATCGACCTGCATCTCGCCCGCCAGCCGCTGCAGCTGCGCGATGCGGTTCTCGACGTTCGGGATGGGTCGAGAACAGGTTGTCCATGCGCTGCCCGGACAGCGGGTTGAAGATGTACATGTGCGCCTGCGCCGGGTTGCGCTCGGCCTGGACGTTGACGGTCTGCCGGCGCCACCTGCGAGATCTTGGCGAGCGCCGAGGCCAGCGCCAGCGGATCGCCGGAGATCTCGGCGCCGTCGCGGTCGGCCTCGTATTCGCGCGTCCGGCTCACCGCCATCTGCACCAGCGCCGCCGCGATCGGGGCGACGATCACCGCGAGCAGCACGCCGATCGGCCCGAGCGGATTGTCGCGCGAGTTGCCGCCGCCGAAGAACAGGCCGAACTGCGCCAGCATCGAGATGGCGCCGGCGACGGTGGCGGTGATGGTCATGGTCAGCGTGTCGCGGTTGCGGATATGGGCGAGCTCGTGCGCGACCACCGCCGCCACTTCGCGCGGCTCGAGATAGCGCAGCAGGCCCGAGGACACGGCGACCGCCGCGTTCTGCGGGTTGCGGCCGGTGGCGAAGGCGTTGGGCTGGTCGGTCTCGATCAGGTAGAGCTTCGGCGTCGGCATGCCGGCGCGCTGCGCCAGCTCCTCGACCATGCGGTAGAGGTCGGGCGCGCTGCGCGGATCGACCTCACGCGCGTTCTGCATGCGAGCACCAGCTTGTCGGCGTTCCAGTAGCCGAACAGGTTGGTGCAGCGCCGCGATGCCGAAGGCGATGAACATGCCGCTCTGGCCGCCGACGAAATAGCCCACGGCCATGAAGATGGCGGTGAGCGCCGCGAGCAGCACGGTGGTGCGGAGAAAGTTGAGCATGGCGCGTAAGTCTTGTACCTCGTGGAGCGTGTCCAATCAGCCAATAAGGTGGGAGCGCCGATGGTTCCCGGCAAGGGCGACAGACGGCCAAGGATGGCGCGCAAGGTCGCTGACCCCCGCCGCAAAGCGGGCGCTGGCCGAGGCCGAGGCCCGCCGCCGCGAGATCGACGAGAAGGCGGCGGCGGGCAAAGGCGAAAAAGGCGGCCGCGGCGGCCTCGACCCGGCCCGCTACGGCGACTGGGAGATCAAGGGGCTGACGGCGGATTTTTGAGGGGGGACTGCACGGCCCTCCGCCGCTTCGCCCCACCACTGCGTGTCATCCCAGCGCAAGCTGGGATCCATTTCGCCTCCAGCGCTGGCGGATCGGTGGATCCCAGCCTTCGCTGGGATGACATCGAGGAGGTGGAATGATCGTGCCCTCGACCCCGCCAACGTGCCGCCGTCTTCCCTCTCCCTTGAGGGAGCGGGTGGCCGCGGAGCGGCCGGGTGAGGGGAAGTTACAGCCCGCCCATCTTGCAGATCAGCTTCCACTCCGCCTCGGTGACCGGCGACACCGACAGGCGCGACAGCTTCACCAGCGCCATCTCGGCGAGCTCCGGCGTCTGCCTTGATGGTCTCGAGCGTCACCGGCTTCGGCAGCTTCTTCACCGGCAGCACGTCGACGCATTCCCAGACGACCTTGCCCTTGTCGTTGGGCTCGGCGGTGGAATCGGGATGCGCCAGCGCCACCACCTTCATGATGCCGACGATCTCCTTGCCGATGTTGGAGTGGTAGAAGAACGCCTCGTCGCCGAGCTGCATCGCCTTCATGTTGTTGCGCGCGGCGTAGTTGCGCACGCCGTGCCACTCCTCCGGCACGCCCCTGGCGACGACGTCGTCGTAGGAATTGACGTCCGGCTCGGATTTCATCAGCCAGTAGGCCATTTCATCGCCCCGCGCTCTGTGTTGATGGTGAGCGCCCAGCGGCTCACCTCGTAGCTCTCGAACACGCCCTTCGCGGATGAACGGATCCTCGTTCGAACAGCGCCTTCGCCGCCGCGAGGCTCTCGGCCTCGACCACCATGAAGCTGCCGGTGGCCTTGCCCTCCTCGTCCTGGAACGGGCCGGCGATGACCAGCCGGTCGCCGAGCGTCTCGAGGTGCTTCAGGTGCTCGGGGCGGACGGCGAGGCGGTGGTCCAGTCCATTGGCCTTGTCCCTGGCGATGATCGAGTAGAGCGGCATTCAGTTTTCCCTTTTCAGCGGTCGCGACATCAGGCCCGCGACGATTTGGTCGATGGTGGTGGTCTTGCCCAGCAGCAGGTTTACCGCATCGATGAGCGGAGCGTCGATGCCGAGCCCTGTCGGCGAGCGACTTGCGCCACCGGCGCGGTGAACACGCCCTCGGCGAGGCCGATGCCCGCAGTGTCCGCGCCGCTGCCCAGCGCCATCGCCGTACTGGTAGTTGCGCGACTGGGTCGAGGTGCAGCTGAGCGTCAGGTCGCCGAGCCCGGCGAGCCCGGTGAGGGTCGAGGCCGAGCCGCCCATGGCGACGATCAGCCGGGTCAGCTCGGCGAAGGCGCGGGCGAGCAGCGCCGAGCGGGCCGAGGCGCCGAGCCCGGCGCCTTCGACCGCGCCGCAGCCCAGCGCATAGACGTTCTTCAGCGCCCCGGCGAGCTCCACCCCGAGCCGGTCGTCGGCGGCATAGAGCCGAAAGCTCGGGCCGGCGAGGGCCGCGGCGATCTCGGAGGTCTGCTCGGGATCGTCGCCGGCGAGCGTCACCGCGGTCGGCCGGCCGGCCGCCACGTCGGCGGCAAAGCTCGGGCCGGAGAGCACATAGGGAACGGCGCGCGGCTGCAGCTCGGCGAGGATCTCGCTCTGCCGCTTCAGCGTGCCGGCCTCGAGCCCCTTGGCGGAGAGGACCACCGGCTTGCCGGCGAGCCGGTCGCCGGCGGCCGCGAGCACCGCGCGGCTCGCCTGCGCCGGCACCGCCAGCACGATAGAGGTCCGCATCGGGCAGCTCGGTCGAGGCGACGATGCCGTCGCGCAGCACGGCGCCCGGCAGGTGCTTGGCATTGCGGCGGCCGAGGTTGATCTCGCGCGGCGAGCTCGGGATCGCGCCCGACCAGCGTCACCCGCAGCCCGGCCATGGCTGACGGCCTGCGCCAGCGCCGTGCCCCAGGCGCCGGCGCCGATGACCGCGACATGCTCAAGCCGCATGGGTGAGCCCCATGTCGGCGCTGTCGAGCGGCCAGCGCGCCTTGGCCGAGAAACCGAGCGGATCGGCGGCGCCGAGCGCCAGCCGCTCCGCCCCGGCCCAGGCGACCATCGCGCCATTGTCGGTGCAGAGCGGGATCGGCGGCACGATCAGCTCGGCGCCGGCCGCCGCCGGCGGCCTCGCGCAGCGCCGCGCCGATGGTCTGGTTGGCGGCGACGCCGCCGGCGACCACGAGGCGCGGAGCCGCTGCCGGGCAGTTCCGCGGCATAGCGCGCGAGGGCCGAGCGGGCGCGCCGCGCGACGATCTCGGCCACGGTGCGCTGGAAGCTCGCGGCGATGTCGGCGACGTCCTGGTCGGTGAGCGGCGCGTGCTGCTCGGCCGCGAGCCGCACCGCGGTCTTGAGGCCGGAAAAGGAGAAGTCGAGCCGGTCCTCGTGCAGCAGCGGCCGCGGCAGCCGGAAGCGGTCGCGGATCGCCCGAGCGCGCCAGCTTCTCGACCTCCGGCCCGCCCGGGACGCCCAGCCCGAGGAGCTTCGCCACCTTGTCGAAGGCCTCGCCCAGCGCATCGTCGATGGTCGTGCCCCAGCGCTCGTAGTCGCCGACGCCCCTGACCAGCACGAACTGGCTGTGCCCGCCCGAGACCAGCAGCATCAGGTAGGGGAACGCGATGCCGTCGGTGAGCCGCGCGGTGAGCGCATGCGCCTCGAGATGGTTGACGGCGATCAGCGGCTTGTCGAGCGCCGCGGCGAGCGCCTTGGCGGTGGTGAGCCCCACCAGCACGCCGCCGATCAGCCCCGGCCCGGCCGTCGCGGCGATGGCGTCGAGCTCGCGCAGCGGCACCCCGGCCTCTTCCGAGGCCCGCCTGATGATGTGGTCGAGATGGCTGACATGGGCGCGCGCCGCGAGCTCGGGCACCACGCCACCATATGCCGCATGTTCCTCGAGCTGGCTGCGCACCACGTTGGAAACTATGCTGCCGCGACCGGCGGCGTCGCGTTCGACGATCGCGGCGGCCGTCTCGTCGCAGCTCGTCTCGATGCCCAGAACCTTCATCGGGATGCCTTCATCTGCCTTGCCCATGCCGCCGGTAGGGGCTAAGTCGGGCCCGCCTCTGGCCTACAATAGGTATGCTTTCGAATGCAATCTGCGCCATTCCTCCGCATCGGTACACGCGGCTCGATGCTCGCGCTGGCCCAGGCGCACCTGACGCGCCGGCTGCTGGCCGAGGCGCATGGCGTCGAGGAAGACCGGATCGAGGTGCGGGTGATCGCCACCAGCGGCGACAAGCTGGCCGAGATGCCGCTGAGCGAGGCCGGCGGCAAGGGCCTGTTCTCCAAGGAGATCGAGGACGCGCTCGAGGCCGACGAGATCGACCTCGGCGTCCATTCGAGCAAGGACATGGCGACGGCGCTGCCCGAGGGGCTGGTGCTCGCCGCCTTCCTCGAGCGCGAGGACGTGCGCGACGCCTTCGTGTCGCTGCGCTATGCGACGCTCGACGACCTGCCGCAGGGCGCCAAGTTCGGCACCTCGTCGATCCGGCGCGCGGCGCAGATGCTGCGGGCCCGGCCCGACCTCGAGATCGTGCCGTTCCGCGGCAATGTCGGCACCCGCCTCGACAAGCTCGAGGCCGGCGTCGCCGACGCGACGCTGCTCGCCGTCGCCGGCCTCAACCGGCTCGGCCAGGTCGACAAGATCACCAGCTATCTCGACCCCAGGGTGTTCCTTCCCGCTCCGGCGCAGGGCGCCATCGGCATCGAGATCCGCGAGGCGGACACCGCGCACCGCCGAGCTCGTGGCGCCGCTCGACCACGCGCCGACGCGCACCACGATCACGGCCGAGCGCGGCGCTGCTCGCGACGCTCGACGGCTCGTGCCGCACGCCGATCGGCGCATTTACCGAATTGAACGCAATTTCGTGCACCTTGACCGGTGAGATTCTCTCCCCCGACGGGAAGGAATTCTACCGCGACACCGTGTCCGGAACGCCCGGCGAGGCGGCAAGGCTCGGCGTCACCCTCGGCGAGCGGCTGCTGGACCAGGCGGGGCCGGAATTCCAGCGACAGTTCAAAGGATAGGCGATACCCGTGCGAATGCTCGTGACCCGGCCGGAACCCGACGCGAGCGATACCGCCGCCCGCCTCGGGGCGCTCGGCATCGAAGCGGCGACCTGCCCGCTCCTGATCCCGGAGACGCTCGACACGAGCCTGCCCGACCCCTCCGGCTTTGCCGCACTGGTGGTGACCAGCGCCCAGGCGCTGAAATCGCTCGACGAGCGCGGCGTGCTCGAGCGCTACGTGCACCTGCCGCTCTATGCGGTGGGCGACCGGACCGCCGAGGTGGCGAAGTCCATGGGCTTCGCGCAGGCCGAGAGCGCCAGCGGCGCCTTCGCCGACCTGGTGAATCTCCTCGCCCACGCGCCGGTCGAGGGCCCGATCCTCTATCCTGCCGCCCGGCACCTCTCGGGCGACCTGGCGCGGTCGCTGGCGCCGTTCGGGCGCATGGTGATCACCACCGAGATCTATGTGATGAACCCGGTCGAGGCGCTGCCCGATGCGATCGCGACGGAGCTCGCCTCGGGAGCCTTCGACGCGGTGCTGTTCTATTCGCGGCGCACGGCCCAGACCTTCGTGCAGGTCGCGGGCAATGGCATCGACCCGGAGCTGCGCGCGGCGCTCGGCATGCTGTGCATCTCCGAGGCGGTTGCCGAGCCGCTGCTCGATGCCCATTTCGTGCGGGTGGGTCTGGCCGATCACCCGAGCGAAGAGGCAATGATGGGGCTTGCCTTGTCGTTCTCCCGCGACCAGAACGACTGATGACCAAGAGCATGAAGGATCTGCTGCATGGCTGAGCGCAAGTCGGGGCCCGTGAAGCCGCCGGTCATCGACATGAAGGCGCGTTCAGCCGAGACGGAACGGGACGGAGGCACCAAGGCCGAGAGCCCGGCAAAGCCCGCACCCGAAACCGCGGCGGAGACCGAGGCCCCTGCCCTCGAACCCACCCCGGCATCTGCCGCATCCGAGCCGCTGGCGGAGCCGGCGAGGCCGGCGCCGCCGCCCCCTCCGCGTCCCCCCGCCCGCCTCGCCATGCCCTGGAGCGCGATCTCGATCGCCGCGATCGGCGGCGCCCTGCTGGGGACGGCGCTGACCTATGGGCTCGTCAACCTGGTGCCGCTGCCCGACCAGCGGCCGGTGATCGCCGATCCTGCCGCCCGCCTCGATGCCCAGGATGCACGCGCCCTGGAGCTCGCGTCGCGGCTCGACGCGCTCGAGGAACAGGGCAAGCGCACCCAGGTGAGCCTCGATGCCACCATCACGCAGCTCGACCAGGGCCTCGCCGAGCTTGCGCCAGTCGATCGCCGCCATTCCGCGCCGCGACGCCGGTCGACCTCGCGCCGCTCGAAACCCGCCTGCAATCGCTCGAGGACCGCATCGATGCGATCGGCGCCGGCGCCTCGACCGCCGATGCCGCCGGCCCTCGCCCAGACCATCTCCGGGCTCGAGAGCGGGACTCGCCGAGCTCCGCACCCGGCTCGATGCCGCCGACCAGCGGGTCGCTGCCGCTGACGGGGCGCTCGCCACGATGCAGCAGCAGCTGGCCGAGGCGAAGACGGCGATCGCCGCGCAGAACACCCAGCTCAGCGGTGTCGCCATCGCGCCGGTCGTGCGCCTGCCGCTCATCGTCTCCGGGCTCGAAAGCGCCTTCGCCACCGGCCGCCCTTACTGCCGATGAGCTCAAGAGCCTCGCGGCCCTGCTTCCCGATCTCCAGATCCCCGAGCCAATCCGTGACGCCGCCGACTCGGGGCTGCCGCGCCCCGACGCGGTGGCGGCGCGCTTCAGCCGCAAGGTGCCGGACATCCTCGCCGGCCGCAGCACCGCCGGCAGCGGCGACCTGGGCGAGGACGCCCTCGCCTGGATGAGGGGCGTGCTGGCGCTGCGCCCGGCCGAGGAACTGCAGGGCGACTCGCCCGAGGCGGTGATGTCGCGCCTCGAGAGCGCCGTCGCGCGTGGCGACTTCGTCGCCGCTTCGGCGCTGCTCGACCAATTGCCGGCCTCGATGCAGGCCGCCGCCGGCGACACCGCCACCGACATCCGCACCCTCGCCGCTGCGACCGGCTTCGCCGACGAGCTGCGCGCCAAGGCCCTCGCTCCGGTGGCGGAGGCGGCGCAGTGATCCGTCTCGCCTACTGGCTCGTCGTCAGCCTGCTGGTCACCGCCGGCATCGCCTGGCTGATCGGGCTCCCCGGCACGCTGACCATCGAGCTCCTGGGGATGCGGATGCAGCCGCGGCTGGGCGTCGCCGCCTTCCTCGCCGTCGCGGCGATCGCGGCGATCATCCTCGCCTGGGGCATCGTCAAGCGCGTCCTCGGCGCGCCCTACTACCTCGCCCGCCGCTCGCGCGAGCGGCGCAAGGACGCCGGTTACACGGCGCTGGCCGATGGCTTCATCGCGCTGCAGTCGGGCGACGCCAACCGGGCGCGGCTCCTCGCGCGCGAGGCGCGCAGCAACCTGCCGCGCAATGCCGCGGCGCAGCTGCTCGAAGCCCGCGCCGACCTCGCGCTCGGCGACATGCATTCGGCCCGCGAGCACTACCGGGCGCTGATCTCGAACCGGAAGACCGCGCTCGCCGCTCTCTCCGGCCTCTACGACCAGGCGCGGCAGCAGGGCCGCGCCGATGCCGCCCTCACCTTCGCCCACAAGGCTCTCGAGATCTCCAACCAGGCGCCCTGGGCGCGCGAGGCGGTGTTCGACGACCTGACCCGCCTCGGCCGCTGGGAAGAAGCCCAGAAGATGATCGCCGACGAGCCGGCGGTGACCCGCGAGGAGAAGATGCGCAAGCGCCGCCGCCTCGCCGTGGTGGAGACGGCCCGTGCCCAGCTCGCCGAGGGCACCGAGCCGCATGCCGCGCTCGAGCATGCGCTCGCCGCGCTGAAGCTCACCCCCGACTTCGTCCCCGCCGCGCTGATCGCCGCCCGCATCTATTCCAACCGCGGCGAGACCCGCCGGGCGATGAGCCTGTTGCGCCGGGTCTGGCGCGCCACCTCGCACCCGGACATCGCGACGCTGTTCGCCAATGCCGTCCCCGGCGCCTCGGCCGTCGACCGGCTGAAGCGGCTGCGCGAGCTGATCGACCTGCCGCCCCCCAACCGCGCCAGCGCCCTGGTGCTGGCGCGCGCCGCGGTCGACGCCTTCGACTGGCCCCTCGCCCGCTCCGCCCTTGCCAATTTCCAGAGCTCCAGCCCCTCGCAGGGCGTCTGCCTGATGATGGCCGAGATCGAGGACGGGCAGAACGGCGACAAGGCCAAGTCGCGCGAGTGGATGAACCGCGCCGTGCGCGCCCCGCGCGACCCGGTCTGGACCGCCGACGGCATCACCGCCGAGGAGTGGGAGCCGCTCTCTCCGGTCACCGGCAAGCTCGACGCCTTCGAGTGGCGGGTGCCCACCAGCGCCGTCGCCACCCGCAACGGCCCAACCCCGGTCCCCGCGCCGGCCCACACGGCCGCGCCGGACCAGCCGGCGGCACCCGCGGCGCCGCCGGCTGCTCCCCTCGCCCTGCCGGAAAGCTGACGCCGCCCCTCTCCCAAGGCCCTTGCGCGGTCCCACCCTCGCTTGTATTAGACCGCTAGCCGCGCACTGCGCCGCCAAGCCGCATTAGCTCAGTTGGTAGAGCATCTCATTCGTAATGAGGGGGTCGCTGGTTCGAGTCCGGCATGCGGCACCACCCCTTTCCGGCCCTGCCAGCCTTGAATTCGGCGCCTCTAGTGCCCACATAGGCCCTACGTTACAGCCGCCGCAGGCTCGTGATCACTTGCCTCGCCGGCTGGTTTCCCTGTTTTGCAACGTCGCGTGGCGCTCGCCGGCATTGGCCGCGAGCAGTCTTGCGACGCGCGGAATGACCCGAGAAAGGACCCGAAGTGGACAGCTTCAACTACTCGGCCTCGGCCGAACTCTATCCCAGCCGCCGCTATGCCAAATCTGCGCGCGAGCAGTATCGGCGCTTCAAGACCGCGGCCGAGGCGATCCAGTACATCATGGAGGCGGTCCCGGCCACCTGGCTGACCGGGTCGTACCTCGAAGTGAACGAGCGGCGCTTCGACGGCAACGCGATTCGCGCGCTCTATGAAGGCGAAGGCTATCCGCTGCCGCGCGAGCGCGAGGCGGCGTAAATACTGGTCGGCAAGCCTACGGCTTGCTATCCCCTGAGCGAGAGCGCAACTCGGGGGGGTCCGTGACCGCCAGCGACCTGATCTGGGTGATGGCCGGCATCGGCATCGGCCTTGTCGTCAGCATGGCGGCATTGTCGGTGCTGGTGGCGCTGGAGCGCCGTCGCCTGCGTCGGCCCCTCGCCCGCCGGCCATCACCAGCTGCAGTGCCGGTCGAGGTCGAACAACCTGCGGCCCCCGCCCCGCCATTGCCGGACTTGCCGCCTCACGCTGAAGCGGCCGGCGCGCCTGCCGACGATCCCGAGCCCCCATCCAGCGAGCCGGCCCAACTCGTCGCGCCGGAAGACGAAGCGCCTGCCGTCGAAGATATTCAGGCCCTTCCCCCGCCGCCTGAGAACGCCGGCGCGGCACCAGCCGAGCCTGAGCCGCCCGACGAGAAGGCAGAGCCGCTGAGCGTCGAAGGCCTGTTCGCCGAAGCCTTCCGCGTTGCCCCCACGAACGACACCCCTCAGCCCGAGGTCGCTCCCGCGGAGTGGCGCCCGGCCAAGCCGCGCAGCCAGCAATCGAAGAACGAGGACGCCGACGAGTTGCCAAAGCCCTGAACTCGCCCGAGAGTGGGCCGAGGGAAGGACGGAGGCAGCGATGGCGGATTCACTGTTCAGCCTTGAAGGCAAGAGCGCGCTGGTCACCGGGGCGGCGCGTGGACTGGGGCGGGCGATTGCCGTTGAGTTGGCCAAGGCCGGCGCCGACGTGGTGCTGGGGCTGCGCGATGTTGCTGCCGACGGCGGCCTCGCCGACGAGATCCGGGCGCTCGGCCGCCGCGCCCTGCCCTTGCAGATGGACGTGCTCGACCTGGCGCAGAGCTACCGCGCCATCGACCGGGCGATCGCCGAATTCGGCCAGCTCGACATCCTCGTCAACAATGTCGGCGGCGGCACCGAGGGGCCGGTCGAAGATTTTCCCGAGCACGAGTTCGACCTCACCATCGACCTCAACGTCAAGTCCACCTTCTTCCTCTCTCAATACGCCGGCCGGCACATGATCGAGCAGGGCTCGGGCGCGATCGTCAACATGGGCAGCCAGGCCGGGGCCATCGCGCTGCCGGGGGAAGCGATCTACTGCCTGTCGAAGGCCGCGGTGAGCCACATGACCAAGTGCTTCGCCGTCGAATGGGGCAAGCACAATGTGCGGGTCAACTGCGTTGCGCCCACCTTCTTCAAGACCGACGGCACGCACGAGGCTCTGTCGGACCCCGCGTTCCGGGCGGATGTGCTGGAGCGGATCGCGGCTTTGCACCGGATCGGCGAGCCGGTGGAGGTGGCGGGCGCGGTGGTGTTCCTCTGCTCCGATGCCGCGGCGATGATCACCGGACACACGCTGCTGATCGACGGCGGTTGGACCGCCCGCTGACGGAGCTCACGCTTTCGGCATCGGCCTGTGCGGCAACCGCGCACGGCCTCGAGGCGTTGCTTCTCCCAATTCGCGGCCAGGATGCCGCCGACAAGGAGACCGTCATGACCCGGATCGAACTGGAACAGCAGCTCTACAAGGCCGTCGCGGACGCCCTCGGCGTGCCGGTGCCGCAGCCCCGTCGCCGCACCCGCCGCTCCCACGCCACGCTGCCGAAGGCTCCCGCCGCCGCGCAGGGCCGCCAGCTCGAGCCTGCCTGATTGCCCTTCCGCCCCGCCCTCGGCTAGAACCTGCCGGAACAGTTGGGGTGCGGGGAAATCATGCTGGAGGCTGGGCCGGTCGATCTGGCGCGCTATCGTGCGCTGATCATCAGCACCTTGCCGCAATTCGCCAGAGGCCGGTTCACCGTCCTGGCCCATGGCTGGGACAGCGTTGCGCTCGAGTGCGACGGCTGGATCTTCAAGTTCGCCCGTCATCCCGAGGCCGAGGAACGGCTGCGCCGCGAAGTGCAGCTACTGGAGTTCCTGCGCCCGCGCGTCGCCATGCAGCTGCCGCAGCCGGTGCTGCACGATGGCACCGAGCCCTTCACCCAGCACCGCAAGATCCCCGGCGACTTCCTCGAGACCGCCCGGTACCTGGCGCTGGACGAGGGCCGGCGCAACGCGCTCGCCACTCGCATGGCGCAGCTCTACGCCGATCTCCACGCCCTGCCCCTCGGCCGCATGCAGCAGGCCGGCGCCGTCGCGGTCACCCCCTGGATGGCGCCGGACGAGATCCTTGCCGGTGCCCAGCCGAAGCTGCCCAAGAAGCTCCATCCGCTGCTCAAGCGTACCGTCAAGGCATACCGCAAGCTCAGGATCGAAGGCGACGAGCTGGTCTATGGCTATTTCGACGGCCACGGCTGGAACATGGCCTTCGACCACGCCACCGGGACGCTGAACGGGGTCTACGATTTCGCCGATTCCGGCTTCGGCTCGCGGCATCGGGACCTCAGCTACTCCAACTGGATCGCCCCCGACCTGACGCTCAGGATCATCGACCGCTACGAGGAGCTGGCCCGCATCCCGATCGATCGGCAGCTGGTGATGCTCTACACCTCGGTCCTCCGCTTTGCCGAGCTGGCCGAGGGCTTCCTGCCGGAGGAGCGGGCCCTGACCAACGTCACGGACTGGGCCGCCGCCCTCGCCGCACTCTCCTGAATCCATCTTTGAAGGCGCCGGGACCTGGCAGCCGCCGGGCTGAGAAAAGCTTTTCTTGCCTGCCGCGCGGAAAGATGCGAAGGAACTGTTCGTGAAAAGCTTTTCCCGCCTGAGGGGCCTCGCAGAAGGGACAGGGTGAAGAGCCTTTCCGGGGCCCGCCAAGGCGGCAGGGCATGAGGGAGGAATCGATGAAGCTATTGGAACTGACCAGGGCGTCGGCACTGGCCGCGCTGATCGTGACCGTGCCGGGGATCGCGCTCGCCGCCGACCCGCTGGGGGTCGATGACGGCACCCAGCTGACGCTGTGGACCCGCGCCGCGACGCAGGTGCGCGTCGACCAGCTGGTCCAGGCCTACAACGCCTCGCACAAGAACCAGGTCACCGCCACCTACGTGGTGACGGACGACTACCAGACCAAGGTCGGCGCCGCGGCGGCCGCCAGCGGCCTGCCCGACCTGTTCTCGGCCGACGTCGTGTTCATGCCGAACTGGACCTCGGCGGGCCTGTTCCAGGACATCACCGACCGCATCGACGCCATGCCCAACATCGACAAGGTGGCTCGGGCCGGCATCGATGTCGGCACCTGGGAAGGCAAGAAGTACGGCATGCCGTTCATCGCCGACCTGTCGGTCTGGATGTGGAACAAGAAGCTCTACAAGCAGGCCGGCCTCGATCCCGAGAAGGGTCCGACCACGCTGCAGGAGTTCGCCGACCAGGCCCGCGCCGTCGCCAAGCTCGGCGGCGACGTCCACGGCACCTTCTGGGGCGGCAACTGCGGCGGCTGCGAGGTGTTCACCTGGTTCCCGATCGCCTGGGCCGACGGCGAGACGGTGATGAACCCCGAGGGCACCGAGTCGCATCTCAACAGCGACGAATGGAAGGCCATCTTCAAGATCTTCCACGACATGGCCGCCGACGGCACGGCGATGATGCCGCAGACCAAGGATGAGGCCGGCCCGACCTGGACCTCCTACTTCCCCAAGGGCATCATCGGCGTCATGCCGATGCCGGCGACGCAGATCTCCGGCCTCGTCGGCAACGGCCTCGAGGACGCCGACATCGGCGTGGCGCCGATCGCCGGCATCAAGGGCGGCCAGTCGACCTTCATCGGCGGCGACGACATCGGCATCTCGCGCGACAGCAAGAAGGCCGACGCGGCGTGGAACTTCATCGCCTGGGTGCAGAGCGACGAGGCCCAGGTCGAAGTGGTCGCCAAGAACGGCAACGTGCTGACCCGCACCGACCTCGCCAACAACAAGTACATCACCGATCCGCGCGTCCAGCTGTTCAACACCGTCGGCGCCAATGGCCAGACGCCGCTCGCCAAGAACTTCGGCGCCACCTTCAACGACCCGCAGGGGCCGTGGCTGGTGCTGATGCGCGACGCGGTGTTCGGCGACGGCGCCAACCTCGACGCCAACAACGACGCGATGAACGACTCGCTCAACCAGTAACCTGACCGACGGGCCGGCCCGGTTCCTCCTCACGAGGCCGGGCCGGCGCCCGAGACGAGGACCCAGCGTGACCACTACGTCGATCTCGCACACCCTGCCGGGAGAGCGGCCGACCCGGCTGTCCCGCATCGCGCTGCGCCGGCAGCTCGTGGGCTTCGCCTATACGCTCCCCACGCTGGTCTTCATCGTGGTGTTCTTCCTGACGCCGCTGCTGCTCGTCGCGCGCATGTCGCTCAACAAGTGGGGCCTGCTGACCGGCGACGAAGGCTTCAACTTCCCCAAGAACTTCGTTTCGATCTGGCGCAACCAGCTGTTCTGGCCGTCCGTCTGGTTCACTGTCCAGTACACGGTGATCGTTACGGTGATGCTGCTGGGCCTCGGGCTCGGGCTGGCGCTGCTGGTGCAGTCGGCGACCCGCTGGACCGGGTTCCTGCGCACGGTGTTCCTGTTGCCGGTATCGCTCGGCCTCGCCGCCGCCTCGCTCCTCGCCTACGGCTTCTATTCGCCCGCCATCGGCCCGATCAGCCCGCCGCTCGAGGCGCTGGGGCTGATCGACAACCCGATCGCCTTCCTCGGCACCTCGTTCAGCGCGCTGCTCTCGACCACCTTCCTCGTGGTCTGGAAGTTCGCCGGCTTCTACATGCTGGTGCTGCTCGTCGGCCTGCAGGGCATCCCGGACGACCTCTACGAGGCGGCCTCGCTCGATGGCGCGTCGAAGTGGCAGACCTTCCGCTACCTGACGCTGCCGCTGCTGCGCCCCTCGCTCTCGCTGGCGACCGATCCTCTGCATCACCGGCTCGCTGCTCGCCTTCGACCAGTTCTTCATCCTGACCAAGGGCGCGCCCGACAACACCACGGTGACGGCGGTGCAGGTGATCTATCGCGAGGCCTTCCAGCGCCAGAACCTCGGCACCGCCGCCGCACTCTCGATCCTCGTCCTGGTGGTCCTGGTGCTGATCAACGCATTGCAATTCCGGTTCCTGCGCGGAACCGAGCGGGACTAGCGCCATGATGATAGGCCAGGAACATTCCGCCTTCGGGCGCACCCCCTACTACGTGCTGACCGGCGGGCTCGCGATCATCTTCCTGTTCCCGCTGATGTGGAGCCTCTTCGCCTCGGTCAGCCCGCAGCCCGGCACGGCGCAAATCGACGGCTTCGGCTTGGGCAACTACCGCACGCTGTTCGACCTTCGGCGCCGGCCTGCCGGTCGTCGCCTTCAACAGCGCGGTGATCTCGATCCTCACCGTCGTCGTCACGCTGGCGATCTCGACCCTCGGCGGCTATGCCTTTGCGCGCTTCAGGTTCTGGGGCAAGGACGCCCTGTTCCTGTTGACGCTGTCGATCCTGATGGTGCCCTATGCGACGCTCCTCATCCCGCTTTATGTGCTGCTGAATGCCGTGGGCCTCTCCAACTCGCTGGTCGGCGTCTCGCTGATGATCGCCATGTTCCAGCTGCCCTTCGCCACCTACATGATGCGCATCTCGTTCGAGGCGATACCGCGCGAGCTCGAGGAATCGGCGCAGATCGACGGCTGCAACAGTTTTGGCGTGCTGTGGCGGATCATGCTGCCCTCGGTGACGCCGGGGCTGGTGACGGTGGGCCTCTTCGCCTTCCTCGCCGCCTGGAACGACTTCTTCGCGCCGCTGATCCTGCTCACCGATCCCACCCAGCAGCCGCTGCCGGTGGCGGTGGCGAACCTGCGCCAGCAGACCATGGGGGTGATCAACTACGGCGCCACCGAAGCCGGCGTCGTGGTGATGGCGCTGCCCTGCGTGATCCTGTTCCTGCTGCTGCAGCGCTACTACGTCCGCGGCTTCATGTCGGGGGCGGTGAAGGGATGACCGACCCCCGGCCGAGCCTCGACCGCAGCCGCCGGCACGGGCCGACCATCCGCGACGTCGCGCGGCTCGCCGGCGTGTCGATCGGCACCGCGTCCAAGGCGCTCAACTCCAACGGCCGGCTGCGCCAGGAGACCCGCGACAAGGTCACCGCGGTGGCGCGCGAGATCGGCTACCGGCCCAACGACATGGCGCAGAGCCTGCATCGCACCCGCTCGATGACCGTGGGCATCATCTCGACCGACTCCTTCGGCCGCTTCACCCTGCCGATCTTCCAGGCGCTCGAGGAGCAGTTCGCCGACCAGGGCATCGCCATCTTCATGTGCAATGCCACCGACGATCCGGAGCGCGAGCGCCAGCACCTCGACCAGCTGCTGGGGAAGCGCATCGACGGGCTGGTGGTGACCGCCCGCCGGGCCGACAAGCGCCCGCCGGTCGGCCCACTGCCGCCCGGGCTGCCGGTGATCTACGTCTTCACCCAGGCCGACGACGACAGCGCGCTGTCGCTGCTTCCCGACGACGAGGGCGGGGCGCGCACCGCCGTCAGGCACCTCGCCGAGATCGGCTGCCGGCGCATCGCGCATGTCACCGGCCCCGAGCATTTCGAGGCGGTGCAGCTCCGCCATCGCGGCTATCTCGCCGCGCTCGCCGAGGCCGGCCTCGCCGCCGACCCCGGGCACTACCGCTCCGGCGCCTGGTCCGAGGCCTGGGGGCGGCAGGCGGTGGCCGAGCTGTTCGACGGCAAGGGCGAGGCCCCCGACGGCATCTTCTGCGGCAACGACCAGATCGCCCGCGGCACCGTCGAGGCGCTGCGCGAGCGCGGCATCGAGGTGCCGCGCGACGTCGCCGTGGTCGGCTTCGACAACTGGAACGTGATGACCGAGGCGGCGCGGCCGCCGCTCACCAGCGTCGACATGAACCTTTCGGCCCTCGGCCACGAGGCCGGCCGGCTGCTGATCGCCATGATCGGCGGCGAGAAGATCCGCGGCATCCGCCGCCTGCCCTGCACGCTGGTCACCCGCCAGTCGACGGCACGATGAGTTTGAGGGGGACCCCTGCCGCTTGCTCGGCGGCCGGGCCAAAGGAGTTGCAATGAGCCAGTATCATCCGGTGCGGTTTGTCGACGTGCGCCTCGAAGGCGATTTCTGGAAGGAACGCCTCGACACCGTTCTCGCCCGTACCATCCCGAGCCAGCACAAGAAGCTCACCGAGTACGGCTATCTCAACTCGCTGAAGCTGCCCAGCCCGCCGCCGCCGCTGCGCTTCCCGCGCCACGCCAACGGCTTCACCGTGCAGGTGTTCTGGGATTCCGACATCGGCAAGTGGATCGAGGCCGCGGCCTATGCCCTCAGCCACCGGCGCGACGCCGACATCGAGGCCAGGATCGAGGCGATCGTCGACGATTTCGAGAAGGCGCAGGCGCCGGACGGCTATCTCAACTGCTGGTATCTCGGCCGCGAGCCCGAGAAGCGCTGGTCGAACCTGCAGGGACAACCACGAGCTCTACAATGCCGGCCACATGCTGGAAGGCGCCATCGCCTATTACGAGACCACCGGCCGGCGGCGCTGGCTCGACATCATGGAGCGCTATGTCGAGCACATCCGCCAGAACTTCGGCACCGGCCCGGGCCAGAAGCGCGGCTATTGCGGCCACCAGGAGATCGAGATCGCGCTGATCAAGCTCTATCACCTGACCGGGGAGAAGAAGCACCTCGAGCTCGCCGCCTATTTCATCAACGAGCGCGGCCACCAGCCGCCGCACTATTTCGACGTCGAGCGCGAGGAGCGCGAGAAGAAGGGCTGGGAAACCCAGCGCTACGTGCAGGGCACCTACGAGTACAGCCAGTCGCACAAGCCGGTGCGCGCAGCAGGAGAAGGTCGTCGGGCACGCCGTGCGCGCCATGTACATGTACTCGGCCATGGCCGACCTCGCGGTCGAGCTCAACGATGCCGGGCTGAAGCAGGCCTGCGAGACGCTGTGGCGCGACGTGATGGACACCAAGATGTACATCACGGCCGGCCTCGGCCCCTCGGCCAGCAACGAGGGTTTCACCTTCGACTACGACCTGCCCAACCAGACCGCCTATGCCGAGACCTGCGCCTCGGTGGCGCTGATCTTCTGGGCGCAGCGCATGCTGCATCTCGACCTCGACGGCAAATATGCCGACGTGCTGGAGACGGCGCTGTTCAACGGCGCGCTCTCCGGCCTCAGCCGCGACGGCGAGCACTATTTCTACATGAACCCGCTCGAGAGCAACGGCACGCCCAGCCGCTGGGAGTGGCACACCTGCCCCTGCTGCACGATGAACGTCTCCCGCCTCGTCGCCTCGGTCGGCGGCTACTTCGTCTCCACCGCGCCCGACGGCATCGCCTTCCACCTCTATGGCGGCATCTCGACCCGGCTCGACGTCGGCGGCACCAAGGTCGCGGTGCAGGGAAGTGTCGAACTACCCCTGGTCGGGCGACATCTCGATCGAGATCGAGCCCGAGAGCGAGAAGGCCTTCGACGTAAAGCTCCGCATCCCCGGCTGGTGCCGCGGGGCGACAGCCAAGGTGAACGGCGAGGCGGTCGAGCTTCAGGCGGTCAATGGCTACGCCACCATCCACCGCACCTGGAAGCGCGGCGACAAGGTCGCGCTCGAGCTGCCGATGCCGGTCGAGCGCATCTACGCCAACCCGCATGTGGTGATGGACGTGGGCCGCGTGGCGCTGACGCGCGGGCCGCTGGTCTACTGCCTCGAGGAGGCGGACAATCCAGGCGGCACCGTGCAGCGCTTCAAGCTGCCGCGCTCGAGCGAGATTGCGGTCAGGAAGACCGACCTGTTCGACGGCATCGTGCAGCTGACGGCACCTGCCCGGGCGGTGGACCAGGCCGAGTTCGCCCCGCTCTATCGCACCACCCCGCCGCAGGAGGCGCCGGCCACGCTCACCGCGCTCCCCTACTACCTCTGGGCCAACCGCGGCCAGGGCTCGATGGTGGTGTGGATTCCCGAGGGCTGAGGAAGACGAGAAGACGGGTTTCTCGGCAAATGGGGGTGAGTATGGGACCCCCGTATGGGCCCCCGGCCCACCTCTCCCTCGGGGGAGAGGCCGCCGCGTAGCGGCGGTGAGGGGGCCTTCGGCGGCCCCGATGGTCGTAGCCCCACCGGGCCGCCCTAGCCCGCCGGACTAGCCCCTAATCCCCCGGATGTAGCCGCCTACACCCGGGATCGTTGTCATTCCGCGGCGACCTGCTGGCTGCCGAACTCGGATTCCAGCAGCGCACGCTCGTAGGCGAGCCTGGACGTCGTCGGCTGCGGCTTCTCGAGATGCTCGTCCATGGCAAACAGCTTTTCGCGCTCGTCCTCGGTCGACATGAAGAAGGGGTAGCGGGAAAAGATCGACGCGTGCCGGTGCTGCTCGACCTTGGCGCCGTAGAGGCTGACCGGGAAGGCGAGGCCGGGATAGGTACGGACCTCTCCGGCAATATCCTCCGACAGGAACACGCGCTTGTAGAAGGCGGTGTGCTCGGGACGGACCAGCGCGAGGCACATCGTGGCGCGGAAATGCACCGTCGCCATCACCGCGATGCGCAGCGTGAGGAACGGCAGCGCCGGATAGGCCAGCGACGCCTCGTAGTCGGCGGTGAAGCGGCTGGGGTCGATGAAACGGTCGCCGCGCTCGAGCCTGGGTCCCAGGACATCGGGAAAGACCTTCATGCTGGGCGACAGGCGATGCGCGGCGTTGAGATAGTGCAGCCGGATGGAGCTCACCAGCTGCCCGTCGATATGCACCCCGAAGCTCATTCCGTTGGGCGTGGCGTCGAGATCGTCGACCACCGTGCCGGCGTCGTTGAACGGCACGGACTCCTCCCGCCGGTACGCCTCATAGCGCAGCCGGTAGATCGGATTGTCGGCGACGTCCATCGGTACGCGCGAGTATTCGACCCGGTCCAGTATGTCAAAAAGGGTGCCTGTAAAGCGAGACATAGGGGCGGCAGATGCTGTCGCCTTATCTTCCACGTCCGAACGCATAGGGAACTCCCGACTTCCGGCCGCGAACTTAACCCTTTGTTAGCCATAAATGAATTGCGAATTGCACAAAGGGGTTGCGCGCCCTGTGCAAGAGCACTGGCGCGGCAACCGATTCGCATGTCAGATCAGTTGGTTAGCTGGGTTAACCAGTTTTGCGATTGGCCCGCCCGACGGCCACGACGCGGGGCGCGGAGGGCGTAACCACGGGCGTTGCACCCATGCGGGCGATCAGTTCGGCGACCTCGCGCCTGGGCAGCGGCACGCCGAACAGGTAGCCCTGGATCTGGTCGACCTTGGTCTGCGCGCCGATCAGGTTGAGCTGCTCCTCGGTCTCGACCCCTTCGGCGGTGACCGTAAGGTTGATGTCCTTGCCCAGCTGGGCGACGTTGGCGAGCAGCTTCAGCGAGCGCGGATTGTCGATGATGTCCATCACGAAGCTGCGGTCGATCTTCAGCTTGGTGAAGGGCAGGGCCTGCAGGTAGCTGAGCGACGAGTAGCCGGTGCCGAAATCGTCGAGCGCGATGCCGATGCCCTGGTCGGAGAGCTGCATCAGGATCTTGGTGGCGGCGGCGCGCTCCTCGATCAGCGCGGTTTCCGTGACCTCGATCTCGAGCCGGTGCGCCCCGAGCCCCGAGCTCCCCAGCGCCGTCTTCACCATCTGCGGCGACGTCGCTGTTGCGGAAATCGCGGGCCGAGATGTTGACCGAGACCGAGACCTCCTCGGGCCAGTTGCGGCACTCGGCGGTCGCTTCGGTGAGCACCCAGCGGCTGATTTCGGAGATGAGGCCGGTCTCCTCGGCGATCGGGATGAACAGCGAGGGCGGGATCGAGCCGAGCTCCGGATGGTGCCAGCGCGCCAGCGCCTCGCAGCTCACCACCCGCTTCGACTGGAGGTCGACGATCGGCTGGTAGACCAGCGACAGCTTGCCCTCGGCCACGGCCAGCTTGAGCTCGGCCTTGAGCCGCTGGCGGTAGCGGTAGTCGGTGTCCATCTCGTCGTGGAACACCTGGGCGCGACCCTTGCCGGAGGCCTTGGCCTTGTAGAGCGCCAGGTCCGCCTTGGTCATCAGGGCATCGAGGTCGTCCGACCCGTCCGTAACCGTCACAACGCCGATCGAGACGTTGACCGAGAACACCTCGCCCTCGACCTCGAACGAGCCGCGGAAGGCCTTGAGGATCGCCTCGGGGTCGGTGATGGTTTCGGTGATCTGCACCCCGCCCGGGCGATAGACCACGTATTCGTCGCCGCCGAGCCGCGCCACGAGGCTGTCCTTGCCCAGCACCGAGGCGAGCCGCTGCGAGGTCTCGACCAGCACGCGGTCGCCGATCAGGTGACCCATGGTGTCGTTGACATGCTTGAAGTCGTCGATGTCGACGATCATCAGCATGGCCATGTCGGTGGTGCGGCCGCGCTTCCTGCGGTCGAGGTCGGCCTCGACCTGCTCGGTGAAATAGGCCCGGTTGGGAAGCCCGGTGAGCGTATCGTAGTGCGCCATGTAGTTGATGCGCTCTTCGGCCTTCACGCGCTCGGTGATGTCCTCGAACAGCAATACCGTCTTGTCCTGGCGGGAGGAGACGGTGACCTCGCAGAACCGCTCGTCGCCCAGCCGCAGCACGACCTTGCCGGTGCCGCCCTCGGCGACCGCGTCGATGATCTGGCGCGCCGAGGCCCTGCGGGATGGTGCCCCGGCCGGCCGACGCCAGGATCATCGCCTCGAACTGGCGGCCCGTCCACTTGCCGGGGAGCAGTGAAGCAAAGACCTCCTCGGCCTCATTGTTGGCCACGGTGATGCGGCCCTCTCCGTCGATCATGCACAGCCCGTGCTGCATGGTGTCGAGCGCGGTGTCGAGCTCGGAGGCCAGCCGGCTCGCCTCGATGCGGCCATGCACTGCCCGCAGCAGGATGGCGCGGATATTGCCGGCAACCCGCTTGAGGCTGGCAAAGTACGGCAGGAACACGAAGCTCAGCAGCGCCGTGAACAGGTGGCCGTCGAACAGCATGCCGATCCAGGCAGGAATGCAGATCAGCATCACCTGGATCGTCATCACCCGCTCGACCGCGAAGTTGCGTGCCGTGACCCCGACCAGCACCGACATCGATACGCCCAGGCTCGCGAGCTCGGCAAAGAAGGTGTTGACGACAAGGAAGCTGTACAGCACCCAGAACCCGTAGAGCGCGGCGATGGCGCCGCTGCCGATGGTGGCGCGACGCTCCCACTTGCGCGCCGCCGCGACATCGTCATCGACGAGCGCCGTGCGCTCGAAGCGCAGCATGTCGAGGTTGCGCAGCGCGCCGACGACGACGAAGGCCAGTGCAACGCCGAGCAGGACGAGCGAACCGGATTCGAGCCAGGTGAGCGCTACCGCGACGGCCGACCCGTACGAGCCCAGCAGTTGCGAGCGCCGGTCGGCATAGAGCGAGCGGATCATCGACACGTAGTCGACTGCCAGCATGGTCTTGTACGGCGGCTCGAACATCAATCTGACCTGGCTAGATCCGCTGCGACCCGGGATGCGGCCGAGGGTCCGCGCTTGCGCAGCACGACCGGGCCGCCGCCGATGAGAGGCACAAGTTCATGGGTAGCTGTGGACACCAATACACTCCGAGCTCGGCCCATCTGGCCGGCCTGAGGTTAAGATCGGTTGAAGCTGGGCTCCCGGGCGAGGCGGCCGGAGATTTTCCCGGCCGATTGGTGAACGGAGTTCTAACCAATCGCCTCGCATGGTCGGCATGCGAGGCGGCGCCGGACACCCGTTGTGCCGTTCCGCTCAACCACGGCGACACAGATCGACCCCGATCCGATGCTACCGAATCACCTGCGCCGGACGTTTCGTCATGCAGCGCGCCCCGACAAAACCGAGGAAGCGACATGGCCGACAAGCTGACTGCCGCCGCACGCGAGGCTGCCCTCTCGAGGCTGAACGGCTGGATCTATGACGCCGCCACCGATTCGATCAGCCATGACTTCAAGTTCAAGAACTTCTCGGAAGCCTTCGGCTTCATGGCGCGGGTGGCGCTGCTCGCCGAGAAGGCGGATCATCACCCCGACCTCTCCAATGTCTATAACAAGGTGCGGATCACCCTCTCGACGCACTCGGCCGGCGGGCTGACCGAGCGCGACATGGCCCTCGCAGAGACGATCGACAAGCTGCTCACCTAGGCTCGGGAGGGAGCGATCGTGCCGCAACCATATCCCACCGGGCGCGTTCTCTGCCGATTCTACCCGAACGCTGCTGGTCGGGGGCGCAAAGCCATGCTCATGGACCCTCCGTGGGAGACCATTCCAGCAATCCCCGTTCAAAACGGGCCCAGCACGCAGAAATGCTTTTCGCGTAACGTGACTCGCAGCGCATCACGGCTGCCTTTGTGAATGGCGACTGAGTAGGTAGAGTTATGGAGGTCGATCTTCATTAGGAGGTAATGATGAAGAGAGCTGCTACCCTTCTCGCCGTGACAGGCCTCGTCGCATCGCTCGGCCTGACCAGCGTCATCACTGCCCGTGCCGCGGACCAGAACCTGCTCAACGTCTCCTATGACCCCACCCGCGAGTTCTACAGCCAGTTCGACGAGGCCTTCGCCAGGCACTGGAAGGAGACCACCGGCAACACCGTCACCATCGACCAGAGCCACGGCGGCTCGGGCAAGCAGGCGCAGGCTGTCATCGACGGGCTTGGCGCCGACGTGGTGACGCTGGCGCTCGAGGGCGACATCAATGCCATCGCCGAGAAATCCGGCCTGATCGACCCGAACTGGCGCAGCGAGTTCGAGAACAACTCGACGCCCTACACCTCGACCATCGTGTTCCTGGTGCGCAAGGGCAACCCCAAGGGCATCCTCGACTGGGGCGACCTGGTCAAGGAGGGCGTCCAGGTGATCACGCCCAACCCCAAGACCTCCGGCGGCGCGCGCTGGAACTATCTCGCTGCCTGGGCCTGGTCGAACAAGGCGAACGGCGGCGACGAAGCCAAGAACATCGAATTCATCAAGCAGCTCTACAAGCACGTGCCGGTGCTCGATACCGGGGCCCGCGGCTCGACCGTGACCTTCGCGCAGAAGGAACTGGGCGACGTGCTGCTGGCCTGGGAGAACGAGGCCTACCTCGTGCTCGACGAATTCGGCGCCGACAATTTCGATATCGTCACGCCGCCCACCTCGATTCGCGCCGACCCCCCGGTGGCCATTGTCGACAAGAATGCGGAAGCCCACGGCACCACCGAGCTCGCCAAGGCCTATCTCGAATATCTCTATTCGCCCGAGGGCCAGACCATCGCGGCCCAGAACCACTACCGGCCGGCCAAGCCGGAGCTGGTGACCGACCAGTCGATGCTCGCTGCCTTCCCAACCATCGATCTGGTCACTATTGATGATCCGCTGTTCGGCGGATGGAAAACGGCCCAGCCCAAGCACTTCGGGGATGGTGGAATCTTTGACCAGGTCTACACCCCTGCGCAGTGACCAGGTGGCCCGAATGGTTGCCCCCGCAGCAACTGTGCCGGTCTCGTCCCGCCCAATGACGAAGTTCCAGATGGAGCTTCGTCAAGCCAAGCGTCGTCCCGGGCTTCGGGCTGACGCTCGGCTATACGCTGCTCTATCTGAGCGTCATCGTGCTGATCCCGGTCGCCGGGCTGGTGCTCAAGGCGGCTTCGGTCCCCTTCGAGCAGATCGTCGCCATCGCCACGGCGCCGCGCACTCTCAACGCGCTGCAGGTGAGCTTCGGCTCGTCGTTCATCGCGGCGCTGGTCAACGTCTTCTTCGGCGTCATCGTCGCCTGGGTGCTGGTGCGCTACCGTTTCCCCGGCCGGCGCCTGCTCGACGCCATCGTCGACCTGCCCTTCGCCTGCCGACCGCCGTTGCCGGCATCGCGCTCTCGACCCTCTATGCCCCCAAGGGCTGGATCGGCTCGCTGTTCTCGCCCTCGGGTCCGCTCAACAAGTGGATCGCCGAGCAGACATGGTTGCCCTTCGGGCTCAACGAATTCCAGCTCAGCTGGAAGATCGCCTACACCCCGTCCGGCATCGTCGTGGCGCTGATCTTCATCGGCCTGCCTTTCGTCGTCCGCACCGTGCAGCCGGTGCTCGAGGAGTTCGAGGCGGAACTCGAGGAGGCCGCGGCGACGCTCGGCGCCAATCGCTGGCAGACCATCACCCGGGTGATCCTGCCGCGCCTCTCGCCCGCCGTCCTCACCGGCTTCTCGCTCGCCTTCGCCCGCGCCGTCGGCGAATACGGCTCGGTGATCTTCATCGCCGGCAACCTGCCGAACATCTCGGAAATCGCCCCCTTGCTGATCGTCATCAAGCTCGAGGAATTCGACCAGGCCGGCGCCGCGGTGATCGCCGCGATCATGCTGGTGATCGCCTTCCTGATGCTCCTCGTCATCAACCTGATCCAGACCTGGAGCCGCAGGAGGTTCGGCGATGTATGAGGAGGACGTGCTCGTCTACGACAGCCGGCGGCCGCCCGAGCCCGCCTACAAGCACGCCCGCCCGACCACCGAGCGGCCCTGGGTGAAGTGGCTGCTGATCGGCACTGCCGTGGCCTTCATGCTGGTGATCATCGTGCTGCCGCTGATCCTCGTTTTCGTCGAGGCCTTCCGCAAGGGCGCCGCGGGCTATTTCGGCGCCTTCGCCGATCGCAACGCCCAGGCGGCGATATCGCTGACGCTGCTCGTCGCGGCGATCGCCGTGCCGCTCAACCTGGTGTTCGGCATCGCCGCGGCCTGGTGCGGTGGCGAAATACGAGTTCTGGGGCAAGAGCTTCCTGACCACCCTGATCGACCTGCCGTTCTCGGTGTCGCCGGTGGTCTCCGGCATGGTCTACGTACTGCTGTTCGGCGCCCAGGGCTACCTGGGACCGTTCCTCAAGGCGAACGGCATCGAGATCATCTTCGCCGTGCCCGGCATCGTGCTGGCGACGATCTTCGTCACCTTCCCGTTCATCGCCCGCGAGTTGATCCCGCTCATGCAGGAGCAGGGCAACACCGACGAGGAGGCGGCGATCTCGCTCGGCGCCACCGGCTGGCAGACCTTCCGCCGCGTGACGCTGCCCAACATCAAGTGGGGCCTGCTCTATGGCGTGCTGCTCTGCAACGCCCGCGCCATGGGGGAGTTCGGCGCCGTCTCGGTGGTCTCGGGGCATATCCGCGGCAAGACCACCACCATGCCGCTCGACATCGAAATCCTCTATAACGAGTACAACTTCACCGCCGCCTTCGCCGTCGCCTCGCTGCTGGCGATGCTGGCGCTGGTGACGCTCGTGATCAAGACCGTGCTCGAGTTCCGCTTCGGCGACGAACTCGCCGGCACTCGCCGACACTAGTATTCACTAACGGGGCCTCATTCTTGGATATCCGCGTACAAGACATCCGCAAGGAATTCTCGCGCTATCCGGCGCTCAACGACGTGTCGCTGGATATCCGCTCGGGCGAGCTGATCGCGCTCCTCGGCCCTTCGGGATCGGGCAAGACCACGCTCTTGCGCCTGATCGCCGGGCTCGAGACGCCGACCGCCGGGCGCATCTTCTTCGGCAATGACGACGCCTCGTCGAAGAGTGTGCAGGAGCGCAATGTCGGCTTCGTCTTCCAGGCCTATGCGCTGTTCCGCAACATGACGGTGCTCGAGAACATCGCCTTCGGCCTCCGCGTCCGGCCCAGCGCCACGCGCCCGGCCAAGGCCGAGATCCGGCGGCGCGTGCTCGAGCTGCTCGACCTCGTGCAGCTCACCGGGCTCGAGAAGCGCTTCCCGCAGCAGCTGTCGGGCGGCCAGCGGCAGCGCGTCGCCCTCGCCCGCGCCCTTGCCATCGAGCCGCGCGTGCTGCTGCTCGACGAACCCTTCGGCGCCCTCGACGCGCAGGTCCGCAAGGAGCTGCGCAAGTGGCTGCGCGAGCTGCACGACCGCACCGGGCACACCACGGTGTTCGTCACCCATGACCAGGAGGAGGCGCTCGAACTCGCCGACCGGCTGGTGGTGATGAGCCAGGGCCGCATCGAGCAGGTCGGCACCCCCGACGAGATCTACGACGAGCCGAGCAACCCGTTCGTCTTCTCCTTCATCGGCGAATCGAGCTCGCTCCCGGTGAGCATCGAGAACAAGGAGCTCTGGGTCGGCGGCCGCGCCATCGGCGTGCCGGCGCCGCTCGAGGCCGAACGGCGAGGCCAACCTCTATTTCCGCCCGCACGACGTCGAGCTGGTCGAGGACGGCGCCGCGCTCGCCGGCGTCGTCGCCGCCTATCGCCGGGTCGGCGGCATGCGGCGGGTGGAGCTCGAGATCGGCGGCCATCCGCAGCGCGTCGAGATCGACCTGCCCTTCGACCATCCGGCCGGCGAGAAGACCCGCATCGCCTTCCGCCCCAAACGCTGGCGCGTCTTCCCGGCGACCACCTGAGCCGGCCGGTTAGCCCGAGGTTAACCCTAACCGCCTACCATCGCCTCTCGATCGGCGTGGCCTCTCCTGGCCGCGCCCGCGTTCCCGTTGTGTAGAGTTTGAGACGATGCCGGCACAGCACCTGCTCGAAGATGCCCGTGGAGAATCCGCCCCCGCCATAGCGATTCGGATCCCGATCCGGCTGGTCGGCACCATCATCCTGGCCCTGGTCGCACTGACGCTGGTGGCGCTCGCCACCTGGCAGGTCGACGATCCGAGCTTTTCCTATGCCTCGGGCGAACCGGCGCGGAACTGGCTCGGCTTCCCGGGCGCGGTAATCGCCGACATCGCCTTCCAGGTGTTCGGCCTTGCCATCCTCGTCGTCCTGGTCCCCCCGGCCCTCTGGGGCTGGGCCTATTTCCGCCGGCAGTCGCCGTCGCGGATGGGCCTGCGCCTCCTCGCCTGGGTCGGCGCGAGCCTTTTGAGCTGCGGGCTGTTCGCCTTCGTCCTTGCGCCCGAGAGCTGGCCGCTGCCGACCGGGCTCGGCGGCCTCGTCGGCTCCGGCTTCATGACGCTCGCGACGTTCGCCACCGGCGACGAGCCGCAGCCGGTGACCGCGGTGCTGTTCGCCATCATCATCGCCGCGCCGACGCTGGCCCTGTTCTGGATCGGCACGGGCCTCGGCCGTGTTGCGGTACCCAAGGTTGCGAAGCCGGCGAAGGGCAAGGGGAGGGCAAAGGCTGCGCCGGTTCCAGAGGTCGAGGACGATACGCCCGAGCGCGATTCGATGTTCGACGTGCTGCTGGGCATGCTCGAGCACCTCGGCTACTCGGCCCGCGCGGCGCTGAAGCGCGCCAATGCGAGCCTCGCGGCCCGCCGGGCCGCCGAGGCCGAGCAGCAGGCCTGGCGCGGCGAGGCGGTCGAGCCGAGCCTCCACGGCAGTCCCATCGCCCCGGCGCGGGCCGAGCCGCCGCTGGTCGCCGAGCGCCGCGTCGTGCCGCAGGCCGCCGACGAGCCGCCCTTCGACGATTACGCGGATATCGAGGGCGACGACGACGAGACCGCCGACGAACCGCGCTGGGAGATGCAGACGCCGCTGCGCGGGCCGATGGCCAAAGGCACCGCCCCTGCCGCGGCTGTCTCGCCGCGCGTCGCCGCACCGGCGCCCCGCCCGCAGCAGGGCCAGCGCGCCGTGCGCGAAGCCCAGGGCTCGCTGCTCGACGAGCAGAGCGGCGGCTTCGAGCTGCCCGAGCTGAGCCTCCTCGCCCAGCCCAAGCACAAGGGCATCGCGCCCGAGCACGCCCCCGAACGCCTCGAGGCGATGGCGCGCAAGCTCGAGAGCGTGCTCGAGGATTTCGGCGTCAAGGGCGACATCATCAACGTCCGCCCCGGCCCGGTGGTCACCCTCTACGAACTGGAGCCGGCTCCCGGCATCAAGTCGAGCCGCGTCATCTCGCTCGCCGACGACATCGCCCGCTCGATGAGCGCCATCTCGGCCCGCGTCGCGGTGGTGCCCGGCCGCAACGCCATCGGCATCGAGCTGCCGAACGAGAGCCGCGAGACCGTCTACCTGCGCGAGATGCTGGCCTCGTCGGACTTCGAGAAGATGAAGGGCAAGCTGCCCGATCTGCCTCGGCAAGACCATCGGCGGCGAGCCGATCATCGCCGACCTCGCCCGCATGCCGCACCTGTTGATCGCCGGCACCACCGGCTCGGGCAAGTCGGTGGGGATCAACACCTTCATCCTGTCGCTGCTCTACCAGATGACGCCGGAGCAGTGCCGGCTGATCATGATCGACCCCAAGATGCTGGAGCTCTCGATCTATGACGGCATCCCGCACCTCTTGACCCCCGTCGTCACCGATCCCTCCAAGGCCGTGGTCGCCCTCAAGTGGGCCGTCCGCGAGATGGAGGACCGCTATCGCAAGATGAGCAAGATCGGGGTGCGCAACATCGACGGCTTCAACCAGCGCGTCGGCGAGGCCCAGGCCAAGGGCGAGGTCATCACCCGCACCGTGCAGACCGGCTTCGACCGCGAGACCGGCGAGGCGATCTTCGAGAGCGAGGAGTTCAACCTCGAGCCGCTGCCCTTCATCGTCATCATCATCGACGAGATGGCCGACCTGATGATGGTCGCCGGCAAGGAGATCGAAGGCGCCGTGCAGCGCCTGGCCCAGATGGCGCGCGCCGCCGGCATCCACGTGATCATGGCGACGCAGCGCCCGTCGGTCGACGTCATCACCGGCACCATCAAGGCCAACTTCCCCACCCGCATCAGCTTCCAGGTGACCTCGAAGATCGACAGCCGCACCATCCTCGGCGAGCAGGGCGCCGAGCAGCTGCTCGGCAACGGCGACATGCTCTACATGGCCGGCGGCGGCCGCATCCGGCGCCTGCACGGCCCGTTCGTCTCCGACGGCGAGGTCGAGAGCATCGTCGGGCACCTGAAATCCCAGGGCGCGCCGGACTATCTCGACTCGATCACCGCCGAGGAGGACGAACTCGACGAGGCCGGCATGCCGGCCGGCGACGACTACGGCGGCTCGGGCGACGAGCTCTACGACAAGGCCGTCAACGTGGTGCTGCAGGACAAGAAGGTCTCGACCTCCTACATCCAGCGCCGCCTCGCCATCGGCTACAACAAGGCCGCGACGCTGATCGAGCGCATGGAACGCGAAGGCGTCATCTCCGCCGCCAACCACGCCGGCAAGCGCGAGATCCTCGTCGGCAACAACGCGGATGGGTATTGAGGGCTAGAGCGGGAGATGGTTTGTCCGTGGTCCCACCCTGGACGCCGTGGGCGGGATCATGCCTTCTCTACGATGTCATCCCTGCGAAAGCAGGGACCCATCTCGCCTCTCGCGCTTGCGGATGGGTGGTCCCAGCTTTCGCTGGGATGACATCCCGTGCTAGGCGCAAGGGCGGTACGCGTAAGCAGTTGGGTGAGCGAGGCACCCGCTCGGCAACCTTCTCCCTGTTGCCGCAATTGATATCTAGAGCCATGCTCGACTTCTGACCCGCCAAGGAACCGCCCCGCCCGATGATCCGCCGCAGCTTTCTCGCCCTCGCCGCCATGTTCGCCCTCAGCCCCGCCCTGGCGCAGGAGATGGGCGCCGTGCAGCCCCGCGAGCTGACGGAGGAGGAGCGGCAGCTCATCACCGACATCAACGTGCACAATTCGGCGATCAAGACGATGGTTGGCCGGTTCCTCCAGATCGACACCCAGGGCCAGCGCATCGAGGGCACGTTCTTCCTCGAGCGGCCCGGCAAGATCCTCTTCCGCTACAACCCGCCCTCCTACGAGCAGATCGTCTCGGTCGGCCGCGGCTTCTACGTCGTCGACCGCAAGGAGAAGACGCAGTACGCCTATCCGCAGGACAAGGTGCCGCTGCGCCAGTTCCTCGATTCCAACATCGACCTGTTCCGCGCCAACATCGTCGCGGTGAGCCAGTCCGACGACTATTTCTCGGTGACGCTGCAGGACGACACGCCGGCCGGCATCGTGCGGGTGGCGCTGGTGTTCGATACCGAGAGCAAGGACCTGAAGCAGTGGACGCTCACCGAGCCGTCCGGGGCCGAGCTCACCTTCTCGCTCTATGACGTGCAGACCGGCGTCGACATCCCGAAATCGTACTTCTACATCGATCCGACCTTCCGGGCCGTGGGGGCGCCGCAGGGCTGAGGCGGCTTGCCGGCTTTACCCCGGCACCCCCCGGCGGCATAAGGAGCCCTGTTTTCTCAAGGGCCCCGAATGTCGTTCACCTTCGCCACCTGGAACATCAACTCCGTCCGCCTGCGCCTGCCGCTGGTGCTGGATTTCCTCAAGCAGTTCGAGCCCGACGTGCTCTGCCTGCAGGAGATCAAGTGCCTCAACGACCAGTTCCCGCGCGTCGCCTTCGCCGAAGCCGGCTATCCGCACCAGGCGGTGCATGGCCAGAAGGGCTATCACGGCGTCGCCATCATCTCGAAATATCCGCTCACCGACATCTCGAGCCGCGTCTTCTGCGAGATCGAGGACAGCCGGCACGTCTCCGCCGTGCTGGATTTCGGCAAGGGCCCGCTGACCGTCCATAATTTCTACATCCCGGCCGGCGGCGACGAGCCCGACCCCGAGATCAACCCCAAGTTCAAGCACAAGCTCGGCTTCCTCTCCGAGCTAAAGGCCTGGTTCGGCGAGCCGCACTTCAAAGAGGGGCAGCTGATCTGCGGCGATTTCAACATCGCGCCGCACGAGAACGACGTCTGGAGCCACAAGCAGCTGCTGAAGGTGGTGAGCCACACACCGGTCGAGACCGAGGCGCTGGACGAGCTGCTCACCGGCGGCCACGGCTGGGTCGACGTGGTGCGCAAGCACGTGCCCTACGACCAGAAGCTCTATTCCTGGTGGAGCTATCGCGCCCGCGACTGGGACGCCGCCGACAAGGGCCGCCGCCTCGACCACATCTGGGCCACCGCCGACGTCGCCGCTCACTCGACCGGCGCCGAAATCATCCGCCCGGCCCGCGGCTGGAGCGACAAGCCCTCCGATCACGTCCCGGTCATCGCCCGGTTTGCATGAGGGCTTGGATTCACGTGAAACGTGTGGTGGTGGAGAGGGTGTAGTGGGTCACCGGGCTTGACCCGGGCCCATTGGCACCCGGTGCTTGCTGCCTCACCCCCTCTTCATCCGCGCCCCGATCTGCTCGATCGCCTGCACATAATCGGCAAGGTCGCGCCTGATGTGCTCGGCGGCGCGCGCCGCGAGCTGCGGATACTGGTGCGCGAGCTTGAGGAAGGCGGTGCGCGGCACGAACAGCGCCTCGACTGCATCCACCGCCTTCACCGTCACCGTGCGCGGCTTGGCGAGGACAAGGCCGGTGGCGCCGAGCAGCGCGCCCTCGTGGTGGACGAGGAAGGGGTTGGTCCCCGCTTCGTCCTGGGTCGTCGCGACGGTGCCCGAGACCAGCACATAGGCGCCGTCGGCCACGTCGCCCGCGGTGTAGATCACCGTCCCGGGCCGGAATTTCTTCCGCTCCGAGGCGAAGGCGAGCAGGCGACGCTGCTCGACGTCGCAGATGCTGAAGAAATCCGCGCGGCCAAGTATGGTCGCCGTGTCGTCGAGTTGCATCCCGCCCCATTCCTGAGCGGGGCCGACCGGCCGGCGAATGCGCCCGGTGTCCTGCCCCACCCGCTTATAGAGGAATTCTGGCACGAACGACGATGCATTTCACCGCGACATCGGCGTCCGGGGTGGAAAAGTCCATGTGCCATTCCGTACCATTTACGGAACGAGCCGGTACCCGCCCTCCTCGGTGACCAGCAGCCGGGCGTTCGACGGATCGCGCTCGATCTTCTGCCGCAGCCGGTAGATATGGGTCTCGAGCGTATGGGTGGTCACCCGGTTGTTGTACCCCCACACCTCCTTCAGCAGCACCTCGCGCGTGATGGTCTTGGGACCCTGGCGATAGAGATACTTGAGGATCGAGGTCTCCTTGTCGGTCAGCCGCACCTTGCCGCCGTCGGGCGCCTCGAGCAGTTTTGCCGCCGGCTGGAAGCTGTAGGGGCCGATGGTGAAGACCACGTCCTCGCTCTGGTCGTGCTGGCGCAGCGCCGCCCGCATGCGCGCCAGCAGCACCGAGAAGCGGAAGGGCTTTGTCACATAGTCATTGGCGCCGGACTCGAGCCCGAGGATCTGGTCGGCGTCGCTGTCCTGGGCGGTGAGCATGATGATCGGGCTCTTGAACCCCTCGCGCCGCATGATCTTCACCGCCTCGCGCCCGTCCATGTCGGGCAGGCCCACATCGAGCAGCATCAGGTCGACATGCGCGCCGCGCACCTTCTGCAGGGCGTCGGCCGCCGTGGATGCCTCGACGAGGTCGAACTCCCGATAGGGAGTGAGCTGCTCGAGCAGCACGCGCCGGAGCTCGGGATCGTCGTCCACCACGAGGATGCGCCGTTTGTTCATCGCTGTTTCCCCCAAGCCGCGAGCTCTGTGTCTGGGTAGGATGGAGCCTAGACCCCTCCCAATCAAATGGGCGTTACATACGCCCTGTTCAAGAAACGTGACTTGACAGGGGAAGGTTCACCGCGCGCCGCGGCGGGGGCGTCGAGATGCGGCGTGGCCGTCCGGCCTCCCACTCCGGTGTCATCCCTGCGCAAGCAGGGATCCATTGCACCACCTGAGCGGGCCGAGCCGTGGATCCCAGCTTTCGCTGGGATGACAGCGGTGGTGGTGGCGAGAGCGTGGAAACCCGCACATCGCCTGGATGCTATGGCGCCATAATGGCGAGCCTCCGCGAGGCTCGGTCCGCCTACCCCCGCGCCCCGAACAGCGCGCTGCCGACCCGCACATGCGTCGCGCCCATGGCGATGGCGGTCTCGAAGTCGCCGCTCATCCCCATCGACAGGCACTCGACCTTGGCGTCGCGGGCCAGCGTCGCCAGATGCGCGAAAAACGGCCCGGGCGGCTCGTCCGTCGGGCGGAATGCACATCAGCCCCCTGACCTCGAGCCCGTGCTCGCTGCGGCAGCGCTCGACGAAGGCGACGGCCTCGGCGGGGGCAATCCCCGCCTTCTGCGGCTCGAGCCCGATATTGACCTGCACGAACACCGGCAGCCGGCGTCCGGCCCGCTGCATCTCCTCGGCCAGCACCCGCGCCAGCTTGTCGCGATCGACCGACTGGATCACGTCGAACAGCGCCACCGCCTCGCGCGCCTTGTTGGTCTGCAGCGGGCCGATGAGGTGCAGTTCTATGCCGTCATAGGATGCCCGGAGCGCCGGCCACTTCTCCTTGGCCTCCTGCACCCGGTTTTCGCCGAACACCCGCTGGCCGGCGTCAAGAAACGGCCGGATTGCTTCGGCATCGAAGGTCTTGGAGACGGCGACGAGCTCCACCCGCTCCGGCGGCGGGCCGAAACGGCGCCGGGCCGCTTCGATTCGGCCGCGAATGGCCTCCAGGCGGTGGGTGGCGTTGTCCATGGGCGACGGTTGACCGGTTAACGGATTTCTGATGTTGGTCCGGTAGCCAAAAACCCCCTGCGACGCAATGTTTCATGGCAGGAACTAGAGGACTTCTCGAAGTGACCGGTAGAACCATCGAACGCTACAACCCGCGTGTCGAGGAGCCCCGCTGGCAGAAGGCTTGGGACGAAGCGCAGTCCTTCGTCGTCAAGCCCGGGGACGAGCGCGAGCCCTACTACGTGCTCGAGATGTTCCCCTATCCGTCGGGCCGCATCCACATGGGCCACGTGCGCAACTACACCATGGGCGACGTGCTGGCGCGCTACATGCGCGCCCGGGGCCGCAACGTGCTGCACCCGATGGGCTGGGACGCCTTCGGCCTGCCGGCCGAGAACGCGGCGATGCAGAACAAGGTGCACCCCAAGGCCTGGACCTACGCCAATATCGCCGCCATGCGCAAGCAGCTCAAATCCATCGGGCTGGCGCTGGACTGGACCCGCGAGATCGCCACCTGCGAGCCGGACTACTACGGCACCAGCAGAAGCTGTTCCTCGATTTCCTCAAGGCCGGCCTCGTCGACCGCAAGCGCTCCAAGGTCAACTGGGACCCGGTCGACATGACCGTGCTCGCCAACGAGCAGGTGATCGACGGCCGCGGCTGGCGCTCCGGCGCGGTGGTCGAGCAGCGCGAGCTGACGCAGTGGTTCCTGAAAGTCTCCGACTTCGCCGAGGACCTGCTCGAGGCGCTCGATACGCTCGAGCGCTGGCCCGAGAAGGTGCGCGTGATGCAGCGCAACTGGATCGGCAAGTCCGAGGGCCTGCGCCTGCTTGTTCGAGCTGGTGCCGGACGCCCGCAGCCAGGCGAAGAGCATCGAGGTGTTCACCACCCGGCCGGACACCATCTTCGGCGCCAGCTTCATCGCCATCTCGCCCGATCATCCGCTGGCCGCCGAGCTCGCCGCGCGACCCGGCGATCGCCGCCTTCATCGCCGAGACGCGGCGCCACGGCACCGCCACCGAAGCGATCGACAAGGGCGAGAAGCTCGGCATCTTCACCGGGCTGCACGTGAAACACCCGGTGAAGCCCGGCGCGACGCTGCCGGTCTAGGTCGCCAACTTCGTGCTGATGGAATACGGCACCGGCGCCATCTTCGGCTGCCCGGCGCACGACCAGCGCGACCTCGATTTCGCCCGCCACTATGACCTGCCGGTGATCCCCGTGGTGCTGCCGGAAGGCGGCAACCCCGAGGACTTCGAGGTCGGCACCGAGGCCTATGTCGGCCCCGGCCGGATCTTCAATTCCGATTTCCTCGACGGCCTGACGGTCGAGGCCGCCAAGCAGCGGATCGCCGAGTATTTCGCCGAGCGCAAGGTCGACAACCACCAGCAGGGCACCGTCGAGGTGAACTATCGCCTGCGCGACTGGGGCATCTCGCGCCAGCGCTACTGGGGCTGCCCGATCCCGGTGATCCATTGCGCCGTCTGCGGCACCGTGCCGGTGCCCGACAAGGACCTGCCGGTGATCCTGCCCGAGGACGTGACCTTCGACCGGCCCGGCAACCCGCTCGAGCATCATCCGACCTGGAAGCATGTCGACTGCCCGCACTGCGGCGGCCCGCGCGCTGCGCGAGACCGACACCATGGACACCTTCGTCGACAGCTCCTGGTACTTCGCCCGCTTCACCGACCCGCACGCCGCGACCCCGACCGTCCCGGCGATCGCCGACAAGTGGCTGCCGGTCGACCAGTATATCGGCGGCGTCGAGCACGCGATCCTGCACCTGCTCTATGCGCGCTTCTTCACCCGCGCCATGAAGCAGACCGGCCACCTCGGCATCGAGGAGCCGTTCAAGGGCCTGTTCACGCAAGGCATGGTCGTCCACGAGACCTACCGGCTCGGCTCGGGCCAGAACGGCGATTGGGTGTCGCCGGCCGATATCCGCATCGAGACCGTCGACGGCGGACGCCGCGCCAGCCTGCTCGCCACCGGCGAGCCGGTCGAGATCGGCTCCATCGAGAAGATGAGCAAGTCCAAGAAGAACGTGGTCGACCCGGACGAGATCGTGACGACCTACGGCGTCGATACCGCCCGCTGGTTCATGCTGTCGGACTCCCCGCCGGAGCGCGACGTGCAGTGGACCGAGGCCGGCGTCGAGGGCGCCAGCCGCTTCCTGCAGCGCGTCTGGAAGCTGGTCTCCGAGGCATCCCTGTCGCTCGGCACCGAAACGGCTGCGTCGCCGGACATGTCGGACGAGGAGACGGTCACGCTGCGCCGCCTGGTGCACCGCACCGTCGCCAATGTCGGCACCGAGCTCGAAGGCCTGCGCTTCAACCGCGCCGTCGCCCAGATCTACGAGCTGACCAATGGGCTCGCCAAGTTCCTGCAGGTAACAGAGGAGGCACCGACCCCAGGCCGCCGCGCCGCATTGCGGGAAGGCGTGGAGCGCCTGGTGCAGGTCGTCGCCCCGATGATGCCGCACCTCGCCGAGACGTGCTGGACGGCGCTCGGCAAGGACGGCATGGTCATCGATGCCGGCTGGCCCGTCGCCGACCCGACGCTGCTGATCGAACTCGAGCGTCATCCTGCCGGTGCAGGTCAACGGCAAGCGCCGCGGCGAGATCACCGTGCCGATCGGCGCACCGCGCGAGATGGTGGAGCAGGAGGCCTTGTCACTCGACGCGGTTGCCCGCATGCTCGACGGCAAGCCGCCCAAGAAGCTGGTGGTGGTTCCGGACAGGATCGTCAATGTCGTTATCTAGCTCGGCGCTTCGGAACGGACTGGCGGCGCTGGGCCTCGTGGCAGGGCTGGCCCTTGCCGGCTGCACCAGCTTCACGCCGGTTTATGGCGAAGCCGGGCATCGGCATCGAGCAGCAGGCCTTCAACTACGCCAAGCCGCAGAACCGGCTCGACCAGATCATCTACCAGGAACTGCGGCTGCGGCTGGGACGCAGCAACGATCCAGCTGCCCCGACGGTGCGGGTCACCACCTCGAGCGCCCTGCGCGACCTGACCCTCACGCAGGTTCGCGCGCCCTCCGAACCCTGGGAGGCGGTGGTCACGGCGACGCTCGAAGTTATCGACGCCGGCGGCAAGGTGCTCTACAGCGCCCAGCGCTCGCAGACCGCCCAGTACATGAGCAACAGCCAGGCGCTTTCGGAAGCCGAGGCGGAGCGCGAGGCGACGGAGCGGGCCGCCAAGGCCTTGGCCGAGACCATCCGGCTCACCCTGATCGGCGCCCTCGCCCGTCCGTCTGCCTGATGGTGGCGCTGAAGGCGCACGAGGTCGGCCGCTTCCTCGATCGTCCCGACACCGATACCGGCGATTTTCCTCGCCTATGGCCCCGATGCGGGCCTGGTGCGTGAAACGGGCCAGCGCCTGGCCCGCCGCTTCGCCGGCGCTGATGCGGACGGCATGAACCTCCTTGTGCTCGACGCCTCCGAGCTCGATGCCGATCCCTCCCGGCTGGCGGTGGAGGCAAAGACCGTGTCGCTGTTCGGCGAGCGCCGGGTGCTGCGGGTGCGCGGCGCGGGAAAGTCGCTGGTGATGGCGCTGACCGAGCTCGCGACCGATCCCGCCGGGGCCGCCATCGTGCTCGAAGCCGGCAACCTTTTGCCGCGCGATCCGCTGCGCGCCCTGGTGGAGGGCTCGAAGCACGGCCGCGCCCTGCCCTGCTATCCGGACAGCGACGAATCGCTCGGCCGCCTGATCGCCGACACCTTCAGCAAGGCCGGCATCCGGGCCGATGGCGAGGCTGTCGCCGCACTTCGCGACGTGCTGGGCAACGACCGCGAGGTGACGCGCCGCGAGCTCGACAAGCTCCTCCTCTACGCCGCCGACAGCAAGGTGCTGACCGCCGACGACGTGCTCACCCTCTGCGCCGACAACGCCGCGCTGGTGCTGGACCAGATCGTCGATGCGATGGGCACCGGGCATGCGGCGGAGCTCGATACCGCGCTCGAGCGCGCGCTCGCGGCGGCCATCAACCCGCAGCAGATCGCCGTCAGCGCCCTCAACCATTTCGTGCAGCTGCGCCGCTGGCGCACCGCCGTGGACGGCGGCGCCTCCCCCGCCAGCGTGCTCGACGGCAGCCGCCCCAAACCCCACTTCTCCCGCCGCTCCAGCCTCGAACGCCAGCTCCGCCTCTGGAGCGATTCTGCGCTGCAGCAGGCCGTCGAGCGCCTCGCCACCGCCGTCGCCGAGAGCCGCAAAACCTATCGCCTCCAAGACGTGCTCGTCCGCCGCGCCCTTCTCGCCGTCTCCCTGCTGGCCGCGGAACGGTAACCGCCGTTTCACGTGAAACACGGTGCGAGACGTACGCTCGTTGTTGCCCGAGGACCTAGCGTTTCGACCGACTGTGAGACGCTTCAGGCCGTCCCTTTCAGCTAATCGCCGCACAGGAGGCATGTCGGCCTGCACCCCTGCGCCACCATCTCTCCCTGCCCTGGATGGGGAGGCAGGAAGGGTGGGGTGGAGCCGCAAACGTTGAGCCAACACCCCGAGGCTTCAGAGCAGCCGACGCAGAACCCGGCACGCTTCTCCGGGAGTTGCCACACTCGTCGAGGAGCCGCCAACCCTCTGGGTCGTCCAGGCGGTAAGCCACGCCAAGTGGGAGGGTCGCCCGAGCAAGTCGGGGGATTTACCGGCAACCGAATTCTACGAGCGCCGACGTAAGCTCGGGATGAAGGTTTGCTGGGCGAGGAGGCCAAAAGGAGCGGACCTCTAGGCCCCGTACCCCGTCAGCTTCATGCATACGCCGTCGAGCTGCTCCAGCGTGCGGTAGCGGATCTCCACCCGACCGCCCTGCTCTTTGTGGTCGATGGTCACGTGGAGGCCCAGCACGTCCGAAAGCCGCTTCTCCAGAGCGGCGGTGTCGGCGTCCTTCACCGGCGGCTCGGCGTGCTTACGTCGCGGCGCCTGGCTTTCGCGCTGATTCAAGGCTTCCGCCTCGCGCACCGACAGACCGCCGTCAACGATCCGGCGGGCCATCGCGGCCGGATCCTCGGCGGTAATCAGCGTGCGGGCGTGCCCCGCGGTCAGCTCGCCGCCTGCCAGCATGGACTGCACGTCCTGCGGCAGCTTGAGCAGGCGCAACGTGTTGGCGACATGCGAGCGGGACTTGCCGATCACCTGCGCCAGGTCCTGCTGCGTATAGTCGAACTGGTCGATCAACTGGCCGTAGCCCATCGCCTCTTCCAGCGGATTGAGGTCGACGCGCTGCACGTTCTCGATGATCGCGAGCTCGAGCGCCTCCTTGTCGTCGACGTCGCGGACGATCACCGGCACCTCGTTGAGGCCGGCCCGCTGCGAGGCGCGCCAGCGGCGCTCGCCGGCGATGATCTCGAACTGGTCGGGGTCGGAGGTCGGCCGCACCAGCAGCGGCTGCATCACGCCCTTCTCGCGGATGGAGTTGGTGAGTTCTTCCAGCTGCTCGGGCGCGAATTCGCGGCGCGGGTTGGCGCGGTTGGCGATCAGGAAGTCGACCGGCAGGCGGCGGGTGCCGCCGGTGTCAACCAGCCGCGTCGCTTCGAGCGTGCCCATGTCGCCGATGAGTGCCGCAAGGCCGCGGCCGAGTCGTGAAGGTCTGTCGTTCATTGCTTGGTCCTCATGCAGCGACCAGCTGGCGCTCGCGGCGGATCACTTCGGTGGCGAGGCGAAGATAGGCCTGACTTCCGGCGCATTTGAGATCGTAGAGCAGCGCGGGCTTGCCGTAGGACGGCGCCTCCGACAGGCGGACATTACGTGGTATGACGGTGTCGTAGACAAGCGACCCCATCTCGCTGCGCACGTCGGAAAGCACCTGTTCCGACAGGTTGTTGCGCTTGTCGAACATGGTCATCACCACGCCCTGGATGGAGAGGCGCGGGTTGAGGCTGGAGCGGATCTGCTCGATCGTCTGCAGCAACTGGCTGAGCCCTTCCAGTGCGAAGAACTCGCATTGCAGCGGCACCAGCACCGCATCGGCAGCCACCAGGGCGTTGATAGTGAGCAGGTTCAGCGACGGCGGGCAGTCGATCAGCACGTAACTGACTGGCTTGCCCTCGATCCGCAGCTCGTCGATGGCCTTGAAGGCGTCCCGCAGCCGGAAGGCGCGATCGGCTTGCTGCGCGATGGTCAGCTCCACCCCGAGCAGGTCCAGCGTCGACGGCACGATGGCGACGTTCGGCACGCTGGTCATCACCGCGGCGGAGGCGATCCGCGCCTCGCCGACCAGCAGGTCGTAGCTCGAGACGTCGCGGCCCGACCGCGAGATGCCGAGGCCGGTGGAGGCGTTGCCCTGCGGATCGAGGTCGATGATGAGCACGCGCTCACCGATCGCCGCAAGCGCCGTCGCCAGGTTGATGGCAGTGGTGGTCTTGCCCACTCCGCCCTTCTGATTGGCCAGAGTCAGAATGCGAGGAGCCAAGGTCCGGCCTCCCGAAATGTGCCGCTAACGAACTGTTTTTGGCTGCAAATTCCTGATCTGCAGCACCACGCCGCGATCGTCGGTGGCGCTTCTGGTTAGTACCACGTCATAGTCCCAGTCTGAACCACTTTCTCGCAGCTCCTCAACATGTTCTTCACCTTTGTGAAAGAGCGCCACGGTTTGCGGCCCGAAGAACGGGGCGGCGAGCGGGAGAAGCACCTTCAAAGGGGCCAGGGCGCGCGAGGTGATGACGTGCACCGGCCCGGTTTCCTTTGGGTCGATGGCCTCGATGCGACGGGATTCGACGCTTGCGGCAAGGCCAAGCTCGCGAATCACCGTGCGGAGGAACGAGACCTTCTTCTGGATGGGCTCGACTAGCCGGAAGCGCTGCGGGCCGTCCTTGAGGGCGATCGCCAAGGGCAGGGCAGGAAAGCCGCCGCCACTGCCCAGATCGAGGAAACGGGTGGCATCGGCGGGAATCAGCGGGAGTAGCTGGAGCGAGTCAAGGATGTGCCGCGGCCAAAGCACCGCTTCTGTTTCACGTGAAACAAGATTCTGCACCGCGTTCCATTTGCGTAGCAGCGCAGCAAATGATTCCAGGTCCCCGGTGACGCTATCGAGGTCGCGGGCGAAGAACGGCGCGTAGCGCGGGAGGGCAGCGTTGTCCGACATCAACCGGCCTTGCGGAGGGTCCCGCGCCGAATGACTGACAGAAGCAGGGTGACCGCGGCCGGCGTCACGCCATCGATCGCCTGGACCTGGGCGATGGTCGAAGGCCGCGCGGTGGCGAGCTTCTGGCGCAGCTCGAGCGAAAGACCGGGCAGGGCGTCGTAATCAAGCCAGTCCGGAATCTCCCTGGCCTCGTCCCGCCGCATTCCCGCAATATCGGCCTGCTGCCGCTCGAGGTAGACGGCGTACTGCGCGTCGATCAGCAGCTGCTCGAGCACCGGAGCATCCAGCTCACCAACTTCCGGCCAGAGCTTTGCGACCTGCCCGACCTCGATGTGCGGATAAGAGAGGAGCTCGAAGGCCGAACGCCGATGACCGTCGGCATTGATCTCGAGGCCCGCCTTGCGGGCAGCAGTTGGAGTTGTGGTCAGATCGTTGAGCAGGGTCATGCCCGCCTGCAGCTTCCCTGCCTTGGCGCGATACCGCTCCTCGCCGAGCGGCCCCGACCAGACCCGATCGCAATCCCGGTGGGCGTCAACCGCTGATCGGCGTTATCGCTCCTGAGATGCAGGCGAAACTCAGCGCGCGAGGTAAACATCCGATACGGCTCCGTGACCCCGCGGGTCACCAGATCGTCGATCATGACGCCGAGATAGCTTTCGGTGCGCGACAGCCGCAGGGGCGCCCGACCGCTGGCCGCGAGGGCGGCGTTGGCGCCTGCCAGCAGCCCTTGTGCACCCGCCTCTTCATACCCGGTTGTGCCGTTGATCTGGCCGGCCAGGAACAGCCCGGGAAGGCACTTCAGCTCCAGCGTAGACGCAAGCTCGCGCGGGTCAACATAGTCGTATTCGATGGCATAGCCCGGCCGGATGATCCGGACGTTCTCAAGGCCCGGCATGGTCTTGAGAAAGGTTTCCTGCACTTCTACCGGAAGCGAAGTCGAGACGCCGTTTGGATATATCGTGTGATCATCAAGGCCCTCGGGCTCCAGAAAGATCTGATGGCTGTCGCGATCGGCGAAGCGCACCACCTTGTCCTCGATCGAGGGGCAGTAGCGCGGGCCGCGCCCGGTGATCCTGCCGCCATACATGGCCGAGCGGTGCAGGTTCTCCTTGATGATCCGGTGCGTCTCTGCGGTGGTCCGCGTCACGAAGCAGTTCACCTGCCGGGTGGTGATGGCGTCGGTGAGTGTGGAGAAGGGTTCCGGCGGATCGTCGCCGCGTTGCTCCTCGAGGCCGGAGAAATCAATCGACGTGCCATCGAGCCGGGCAGGGGTGCCGGTCTTCAGGCGTCCCAGCCGCAGGCCCAGCGCTTCCAGCCGGGTAGAGAGGCCCAGCACCGGCTTCTCGCCGATCCGTCCCGCAGGCACGGTCTCTTCGCCACGGTGGATAACACCGCGCAGGAACGTGCCGGTGGTCAGCACCACGGCCTTCGCACTGAAACGGCGACCGTCCAGCAGCACCGCGCCGGTGATCCGACCATCCGCCTCGATCAGGTCGTCGACTTCGCCTTCGATGACCGTGAGGTTGGGCTGCGCCAGGATGGCGGCCTGCATCGCCTGCTTGTAGAGCTTGCGGTCGGCCTGGGCGCGCGGCCCGCGCACTGCCGGGCCCTTGCGGCGGTTGAGGACGCGGAACTGGATGCCGGCCTGGTCGGCCACCCGCGCCATGAGGCCGTCCAGGGCATCGATCTCGCGCACCAGGTGGCCCTTGCCGAGCCCGCCGATAGCCGGGTTGCAGCTCATCTCGCCGATGGTGGCGAAGCGGTGGGTGATCAGCGCGGTCGGAACGCCGAGGCGCGCCGAGGCAGCTGCCGCTTCGCAGCCCGCGTGGCCGCCGCCGACAACAATGACGCCGAAATCACTCATGAGCCTAGTCTCCGAGGCGCGGTCTAGGGCAATGTTTCACGTGAATCAAGCAGCGGCCTGTTTCACGTGAATCACTTGCCGATGCAGAACGCCGCAAACAGCCGGTCGAACACCAATTCGGCATCCATTCGCCCGAGCAGCCGCTCCAGCGCAGCGGCCGAGCGGCGCAGGGATTCAGCGGCGAACTCTTCCCGGTCCAGGGCCGCGAGTGCTTCATCAAGAGCGGCGGCGGCGGCCTGCAGCGCCAGCAGGTCACGCTCCCGCGACAGCAGCGGCGGCTCGCCGGAGCCCACGACGTCCGCAGCGAACCCCGAGAGCTTCTCCAGCAGTTCAGGAATCCCGGCGCCGGTCCGGCTGGATACGCCTAAGACAGCATCGGCACTCAGATCCACCTTGGTCCGCACCCGCCAGGTCGGGGCGTCGAAGGCCGGCGGCGGGAGAGGTTCATTGTCCGGTGCTTCCAGCCACAGCACCAGGTCGGCCCGCTCGAGCTCGGCATAGGCCCGGCGGACGCCTTCCGCCTCGGCCTTGCTCGCAGTCTCCCGCAGGCCGGCCATGTCGACCAACAGCACCAGCTGCCCCCCGAGATCGATGGCGACCTCCCGCACATCCCGCGTGGTCCCCGGCTCGTCGGTGACGATAGCGATATCGGACTTGGCGAGCGCATTGAGCAGGCTCGACTTGCCGGCATTGGGCGGCGCCGGCCAGCGCAACGCGCAGACCCTCACGAACAATGCGGCCGCCGGCGACCGACTTCGCCGCCTCCGCGAACTCCTCGCGCAACAGGCGAAGGTCGTCCCTGCAGGCGTCGCCGGCAGCTCCTCGGCGACATCGCCCTCGTCCGAGAAATCGAGCCGCGCTTCGATCTCCGCCCGCGCGTCGAGCAGGCGGTCGCGCCAGCCTTCGAGCTTGTCCGGAGAGCCCGCCTTCCATGCGGGACACGGCCTGTTTGCGCTGGTTCTCCGTCTCCGCCTCGATGAGATCCCCGAGCCCTTCCACCTCGGTGAGGTCGAGCTTGCCGTTCTCGAAGGCCCGGCGGGTGAATTCGCCGGCTTCAGCAAGTCGGATTCCCGGCCGCGAGGTCAGTTCCCGTAGCACGGCGCGAACCACGGCTGGTGAACCATGGAGGTTCAGTTCGGCGCAGTCTTCGCCGGTAAAACTCTGCGGGCCCGGCATCCAGGCGACGAGGCCCCGGTCCAGCCTTTCGGCGCCAGGGCTGATCTCGGCGAGGATCAGCCGCCGCGGGACAGGCAAGCGTCCGAGAATCTGCTCGAGCACCGGGCCAGATTCCGGACCCGAGAGGCGGATAATCGCGACGCCAGAGGGGAGGGACCCCGACGAGAGCGCGACGATCGTGTCTCCGATGCGCATCAGCGTGTGCCTAAACAGAGATCCCCGCTTGCGCGGGGATGACAATGTGCCTGTGGCTTTCGCCTGAAGACGTCCACTAAGGCCTCTGGCCTCAGGTGTTCATCGAGTCGAAGAAATCGGAATTCGTCTTGGTCTGGCGGATCTTGTCCATCAGGAACTCCATCGCGTCGACCGTCCCCATCGGGTTGAGGATACGGCGCAGCACGTACATCTTCCTGAGGATATCCGGCTCGACCAGCAGCTCTTCCTTGCGGGTGCCGGACTTGGTGACGTCCATCGCCGGGAACACGCGCTTGTCGGAAACCTTGCGGTCCAGCACGATTTCGCTGTTACCGGTGCCCTTGAACTCCTCGAAGATCACTTCGTCCATGCGGCTGCCGGTATCGATCAGCGCCGTCGAGATGATGGTGAGCGAGCCGCCGTCCTCGATATTGCGCGCGGCACCGAAGAAGCGCTTCGGCCGCTGCAGCGCATTGGCGTCGACACCGCCGGTCAGCACCTTGCCCGAGCTCGGCACCACGGTGTTGTAGGCGCGGCCGAGGCGGGTGATCGAATCGAGCAGGATCACCACGTCGCGCTTGTGCTCGACGAGGCGCTTGGCCTTCTCGATCACCATCTCGGCGACCTGGACGTGGCGCGACGCCGGCTCGTCGAAAGTCGAGGAGATCACCTCGCCCTTCACCGAGCGCTGCATGTCGGTGACTTCCTCGGGCCGCTCGTCGATGAGCAGCACGATGAGGTAGCACTCAGGATGATTGATGGCGATCGACTGTGCAATATTCTGCAACAGCACGGTCTTGCCGGTACGCGGCGGCGCAACGATCAGGGCGCGCTGGCCTTTGCCGAGCGGCGCCACCAGATCCATGATCCGGGCGCTCTTGTCCTTGACCGTCGGGTCCGGAAGCTCGAGGCGAAGCCGCTCGTCGGGATAGAGCGGGGTCAGGTTGTCGAAGTTGATCTTGTGGCGGACCTTCTCGGGGTCCTCGAAATTGATGGTATTGACCTTGAGCAGGGCAAAGTAGCGTTCGCCCTCCTTCGGAGAGCGGATCTGGCCCTCCACCGTATCGCCGGTCCTGCAGCGAAAACCGCCGGATCTGCGAGGGGCTGACATAGATGTCGTCGGGACCGGGCAAGTAGTTCGCGTCCGGGGAGCGCAGGAACCCGAAGCCGTCGGGCAGGACTTCAACCACGCCTTCGCCCGTGATATCGACCTCGCGGGCCGCGAGTTCCTTGAGGATCGCGAACATCAACTCCTGCTTGCGCATGGTCGACGCGCTCTCGACTTCATAGGTCTCGGCGAATTCTAGCAGTTCGGCAGGAGTTCTGGATTTGAGCTCGGAGAGCTTCATATTTTCCATTGCGGAAAGACCCTTGGGGATTCGGACGACAGGAGATGTCGGAAGGGGATGCCCTGAAGGCGCCGGGCTCTGCCGGGCGGACGGGCTAGGTGGGATTTCAGATAACCAAAAGGGCAGATATTTTCAAGGGTGGAATGCAGGTCCGGCCCGGATTCACGTGAAACGCAGGGCGGCCTGTTCGCCCCACTCCACCCTAGAACGGCTTCACCACCACGGCGATGACGACGACGATCGCGATCACGAACGGGATCTCGTTGATCATCCGGAAGAACTTCGCCGGCCGCTGGTTGCGGTCATTGGCGAAGTCGCGCAGCAGCCGGCCGTAGAAGCCATGGATGCCGCTGAGCGCGATCACCATCGCCGCCTTGAGCCACATCCAGCCCTGGCTGAAATCGACCAGACCGAAGCCAAAGGCCAGCCACAGGCCGAACACCCAGGTGGCGATCATCGCCGGCGTGGTGATGCCGCGATAGAGCCGCCGCTCCATCACCTTGAAGGTCTCGGACTGCACCGAACCCTTCTCGGCGTCGGCGTGGTAGACGAAGAGCCGCGGCAGATAGAGCAGCCCCGCCATCCAGGCGATCACCGAGAGGATGTGCAGCGCCTTGACCCATTCCATGACCTAGAGGCTCCTCAGCACTTCGATCAGCCGCTCGACATGCCCGATCGGCGTCTCCGGCACGATGCCGTGCCCCAGGTTGAAGATGTGCGGGCGATTCCGGAAGGCCTCGACGATCTGTCGCGCCCGGCTTTCCATCTGCTCGCCGCCGGCCACGAGCCGCAGCGGGTCGAGATTGCCCTGGACGCCGAGCTGCTCCGGCAGGTTCGAGGCGAAATGGAGCGGCGTCGCGTAGTCGAGGCCGAGGACGTTCACCCCCGTCGCCGCTGCATAGGCCGGCAGGTTCCCGGCGGCGCCGCGCGGAAAACCGATCACCGGCGCACCCGGAATGATCTTTCGCAGCCCCTCGACGATGCGGCGATTGGGTTCGATCACCCACTCGGCGAAAGCCACCTCGTCGAGGTTCAGGGCCCAGCTCTCGAACAGCTGCACCACGTCGGCACCGGCTCGGAGCTGCGCCGCGAGATACTCGATGCTGGTCTCGACCAGGACGTCGATCAGCTCGGCGAAAGCCTCGGGCTCGCGCAGCGCGAACAGCCGGGCCGCCGCCTGGTCGGGCGAGCCGCGGCCGGCCAGCATGTAGGTGGCAACGGTCCAGGGCGAACCGCAGAAGCCGATCAGGGTCTTTTCCGGTGCGAGACCCGCCTTCACCCGTCGAACCGTCTCGATGACCGGGTTCAGCTTTTCCAAAGCCCCTGCTCGGTCGAGCCCGCGAACCCGGTCCGCGGTGAGGGGCTCGAGCCGTGGGCCTTCGCCGGTCTCGAAGCTTACCTGTTGTCCCAGCGCATCCGGGATGACCAGGATGTCGGAGAAGAGGATCGCCGCGTCGAGATCGAAGCGGCGGAGCGGCTGCAGCGTCACCTCGGCGGCGAGTTCCGGGGTGTAGCAGAGCTTGAGGAAGCTTCCGGCCTCCTGACGGATCGCCCGGTACTCGGGGAGGTAGCGTCCGGCCTGGCGCATGATCCAGATCGGGAGACGATCGCTGCGCCGTCCGTTGACGGCTTCCAATAGCGGTTTGAACACCGGCCCCTCGGTCATGCGCCACCCCGTCTGAAAGATTCTAAACTCTTCATCATTATTATCATGGCCGTGTTTAGCTGGAATTCCGCCTTACCCACAACGGCAGGGCGGGCGACACAAGCGCGCGGGTGGAGGGGTTCGAGGGGCTGTGAATCGCCGATCGTGCAGGAACGGGACGAGGTCGCGACTCCCGCGGGTTAACTAGGCGTTAACCATGCCATAATCGTTGACGAACCGTTAACGCGGCCTGTGGATGGCGGGGCGGCATCCGCAACCGGTTTTCCCCATGACTCACGTTAAGGCTTTGTTAACCTCTGGGCGGGGCGGAGCTGTTGATGGATCGGGCCCGACCGGGGAGAACCCGGCGCTGGTCGTCTCGGCGCGAACTTTCCACCGCCGCCCACCTTGAGCAAACAAGGACAGTGTGGAAAAGCAGACCCATGCTGGTCCTCGCCTCAAGCAGCAAGACACGAAACGCCCTGCTGGCGGGGGCGGGCCTCCAATTCGAGAGCTGTCGAGTCGAAATCGACGAGCGGGCGATCGAAGCCCTGGAGCTGGGGAAAGGCGCGAAACCCGAAATGGTTGCGCGGCGCCTCGCCGAAGCCAAGGCCCTCGAAGCGTCCAGCCAGCGCCCCGGCGACGTGGTGATCGGCGGCGACCAGGTGCTGGCGCATCGGGGCGAGCTGCTGCACAAGCCGGCCGATCTCGATGCCGCGCGAGCCCAGCTGCGCCGGCTCAGGGGCGACAGCCATTTCCTCCATGCCGGCATCGCGCTGGCTCGGGATGGACAACTGCTCTGGTCGACGACCGAATCGGCGCAGCTGACGATGCGCCGCTTCGCGCGACGAGGAACTGGAGCAGGTGCTTGCCCTGGAAGGCGAGGCCGTCCTCGATTCTGTCGGCGCCTATCGCCTGGAAGGTGCCTCGATCCGGCTGTTCGAGCGCATCGAAGGCGACTACTTCACCATCCTCGGCCTGCCGCTGCTATCCCTGCTCGACGCGCTCCGAACTTTTGCTCCTCAAACGCTGAGCCAGTGATTCACGTGAAAAAGACCTTCGTCATCGGCCACCCGATCAAGCACTCCCGCTCGCCGCTGATCCATGGCAGCTGGCTCTCCGCCTATGGCGTCGAGGGCAGCTATGAGGCGATCGACGTCGCCCCCGAGCAGCTGCCGGCTTTCGTCGAGCGCCTGCGCCACGGCGAGTTCGCCGGCGGCAACGTGACGATACCCCTCAAGGAGGCGGTATTCGCCCTCTGCGACAGCGTCGACCCATTGGCGAACACCATCGCGGCGGTGAACACGCTGGTGGCGCGCGAGGGCAGGGTGCACGGCTTCAATAGCGATTTCATGGGGTTTTTGGGCAATCTCGACCAGAATGCGCCGGGCTGGGACCAGGGGCTCGGCCGCGCCATCGTGCTCGGCGCCGGCGGCGCCGCCCGCGCCATCCTCGTCGCGCTGCGCGAGCGCGGCGTCCCGGAGATCGTCCTCCTCAACCGCACCCCGGGAAAAGCCGAAGCGCTGGCGCGCGAGATCGAGGGCCCCTTCGTTCCCGGCCCGCTCGCCGACTTCGCCCGTTACGCGCCCGAGGCCGGCCTCGTCGTCAACACCACCTCGATCGGCATGCATGATAGCCGCTTCGAGGACGTCGACCTGCGGCTCCTGCCCAAAACCGCGCTCGTCACCGACATCGTCTATGTCCCGCTCGTCACCCCGCTCCTCGCCGATGCGCGGGCCCTCGGCCTCAAGACCGTCGATGGGCTCGGCATGCTGCTGCATCAGGCGGTGCCCGGGTTCGAGGCCTGGTACGGGGTGCGGCCCGAAGTGACGCCCGAGCTCCGGGCCCGCATCGAGGCGACGCTCTGATGCTGAAGCTCGGCCTCACCGGCTCGATCGCCACCGGCAAGTCGACCGTGCTGAAGGCCTTCGCCGACCTGGGCGTTCCCACCTTCTCCTCCGACGAGGCGGTGCACGATCTCTATCGCGGCGAGGCGGTGGCGCCGGTGGCGGCGGCCTTTCCGGGAGTCGCGCCGGAGGGGGTGATCGACCGCGAACGGCTGAGTGCCCAACTTCTAGACGACCCCCGGCGCTTGAAACAGCTCGAAGCCATTGTGCACCCGCTGGTCAGGGCGAGGATAAGGCGCTTCCTCGATGAGGCCGAAGCCGCCGGCGCGCCGCTGGCCGTGGTCGATGTTCCCCTTTTGTTCGAAAATGGTGTAGACTGGGGCTTCGACGCGGTTGCGGTGACCGTCGTCGACGAGGCCGAGCAGCGGCGCCGCGCCATGGGTCGTCCGGGGATGAGTGTGGAAAAGCTCGACGCGATTCTTGCCCGCCAGATGCCGCAGGCCGAAAAGGTCAGGCGCGCCACCTATGTGATCGACACCTCCGGTCCGATTCCCGCCACCCGTGCGGTCGTCGCCGAGCTGGTCGAAAGGCTCGAGACCGGCGCCAAGGGTCGCCAATGAACCGCGAAATCGTCCTCGACACCGAAACCACCGGCCTCTCGCCGGCGATGGGCGACCGCATCGTCGAGATCGGCTGCGTCGAGCTGATCAACCACATCCCGACCGGCCGGCACTTCCACGTCTATCTCAATCCAGAGCGCGAGCATGCCGGAGGAAGCCTTCCGGGTGCACGGGCTGTCGAGCGAGTTCCTCGCCGACAAGCCGCTGTTCGCCGCCGAGGCCGACAAGTTCCTCGAGTTCATCGGCGATGCGACCCTGGTGATCCACAACGCCAGCTTCGACATGGGCTTTCTGAACTTCGAGCTCGAGCGGATCGGCAAGCCGGCGCTCCGCAACGAGGTGATCGATACCGTGATGGTGGCGCGCGAGCGCCACCCCGGCGCCCGGGTCAGCCTCGATTCGCTCTGCAAGCATTACGGCATCGACAACTCGAAGCGCACGCTGCACGGCGCGCTGCTCGACAGCGAGATCCTCGCCGACGTCTATCTCGAGCTGATCGGCGGCCGCCAGGTGGCTCTGGCGCTGATCGACCGAGACGCGGGTCGATATCGGCATCAGCATCAGCCGCGTCCCGGTGATGCCGCGACCCGCCCCGCTGGCGCCGCGGTTGAGCGACGAGGAATTCGTCGCCCATCGCAAGCTGGTCGAGGCGCTGGGCGCCGATGCGCTCTGGGGCTACTACACGGAAGCCGCGGCTGCGGCTGAGTAGCGGCTAGAGCAGGGTAGGGTTAGATTTTCGGCAGTGCTTCCCCAACCCTCCACACCCACCGCGTCACCCCGGCGAAGGCCGGGGCCCATCCTGAGGTGTTTCCACCACCTGGCAGGTTGAGATATTTCAGGCTGGATTCCGGCCTTCGCCGGAATGACACCGAGGGCGTGGCAGGATCGTGCCACCCACTGCCAGAAGAGGGAGGTAGCCAGCGACGTACCTTAGTTGGTCGTGGTGGGCGCGGCGCCCGCCGCCTGCTGCGCCTGCAGGTTCCTCAGGTTCTGCACGTAGAGCGCGTTGAAATCCACCGGCTCCATCATCAGCGGCGGGAAGCCGCCGAGCTGCACGGTGGTCGCCAGCACCTGCCGGGCGAACGGGAACAGCATGCGCGGGCACTCGACCATCAGCAGCGGCGGCAGCTGCGGCTTCGGGAACGTTACGCAGCCGGAAGACGCCGCCATAGACCAGCTCGACGTTGAACAGCACGTTGCTGTCGCGCTCGGCCTTGGCGTTGAGGTTGATCTCTACTGCGTAGAGGTCGTCGGCCTGCTTCTTCACCCCGACATTGATGCCCACCGAGAACTGCGGGTTCGGGCCGGCCTGCATCACCGAACCGGGAGCGCCCGGATTCTCGAAGCTCAGGTCGCGGATATACTGACCGACAATGCTGTAGCTCGGGGCGGTGGTGGCATTGGCCGGCGCGGCGCCGGCCGGATTCTGGTCAGCCATGGTGGTTGTTCCTCTCGTATTCGGCGGCGACGGCTAGCACCTTTGCTGAAGGCCGACAAGGCGAACAGGCCTAGCGCGGCCGCCACTCGTCGTCGGAGAGTTCGATCGTGCCATCATCGACACGCTTCTGGGTCGTGCCATGGGTGGTGGAGGTGGTGACCACCGTCACCCGCGACTTGAGATAGGCGTAGATCGCACTCCGCACCGCCGGGATCAGCAGCAGCAGCGCCACGACGTCGGAGAAAAACCCCGGCAGCACCAGCAGCACGCCCGGCCACCGCGACCATCATGGCGTCGGCCAGTGCGCGGGCCGGAACCTGCCCCTGGCCCATCGTCGTTCTGATCTCGCGCAACAGCGACAGGCCCTGCGTCCTGAGGACCAGCGAGCCGATCACCGCAGCGAGCAGCACCAGCAGCAGGGTCGGCCATAGCCCGATGGCCTGCCCCACCAGGACGAAGCAGGCGATCTCGATCAACGGCATCACGAGGAACAGGATGAACAGTATTCGCCCCAATGAGGTAACCTTTCCCTGAGCGGCCAACCGCCTCAGCCAAACGTGAACTGGTTTCCGGCTGAGCCTTTCCTATATATAGGATCAACCTCCGGGCTCCGCGAGCCGCCGTTCCATACACCCCGCGAAACGAGACACGCACCGATGAACGAATTCCTCGATATCCCGACGCTCATCGTCATCGGCCTAGCGATCGTCGTGCTGTTCCGGCTCCGCCAGGTACTCGGGACCCGCACCGGCCGGGAGCGCAGCCCGCTCGAGCGCCAGCGCGAGGCCGCCCCGGTGAAGGCGGGCGAGGACAAGGTCGTGCCGATGCGCCCGCGCCCGGTCCAGGACAACAGCGAGGACCTGGCCCGCCAGGCCCGCAAGCTCGACGCCGAGGTGGCGCAGTTCTCGAATGGCGACGAGAAGGTGGCGCGCCGGCCTCAAGGCGATCATCGAGGCCGATTCCGAGCTTCTCGCCGAAGAACTTCCTCGAGGGCGCCCAGGGCGCCTACGAGATGATCGTGACCGCCTTCGCCGGCGGCGATCGGCAGACGCTGAAGAACCTCCTCGACAAGGAGGTGTACGAAGGCTTCGAGCGCGTCATCCGCGAGCGCGAGGCGGCCGGCCACAAGGTCGACTTCACCTTCGTCGGCCTGCCCAAGATCGAGATCTCGGAGGCCGAGCTCGACAAGCGCTTCGCCAGCGTCACCGTGCGCTTCCACGCCGAGGTGGTGTCGGCCACCCGCGACAAGGACGGCACGCTGATCGAGGGCAATGCCGACCAGGTCACCAATATCGCCGACGAGTGGACCTTCGCGCGCAGCCCGAAATCCCGCGATCCCAACTGGAAGCTCGTGGCGACCAGCCAGCTCGAGTAGCAGCGCGCCATTCGGGGACCAACGCCATGTCGAAGCGCCGGGCAGCAGGCCAACCCGGGGTGCCCGACTGGCATCTCTGGGTCGAGGTCAGCAGGACCGTCTCGCCGCTCGATCCGGCCCGCCGGCAGCTGCTCCAGTTCGCCGACGAGCCGCTGCCCCTCCCAGTTCAGAAATCACCCACGCCCGAGCCGCAGCCCCGGCGCCTGCTGCCTCCTATGCCGGCATACCAATCCGACGGCCGGCCGGCGAAGCTGCCGCGGGCGGGGATCGAGCCGAAGCTGAAGCAGCGCCTCAGGCGTGGCCGCGTCGAGATCGACGGCACCATCGACCTGCACGGCATGCGGCAGGTCGAGGCGCATGCGGCGCTCACCCGGTTCGTCCGCGCCCGCGCCGCCCGCGGCGACCGCACCATCCTCGTCATCACCGGCAAGGGGCTGAAGAAGCTCGGCGACGACGCGGCGGTGATCGTCGAGCGCGGCGTGCTGCGAGCCATGCTGCCGATCTGGCTGTCCGAGCCCGGCCTCGCCGCCCTGGTTGCCGGCTGGGACGTCGCGGCGCAGGGCCATGGCGGCGAGGGCGCCTTCTACGTGCGGCTGCGGCGCGAGAGGGACTACGGATGACGCCGCTCGGCCTCAAGCTGCGCGCCATGCGCGAGGAACGGGGCGTCAGCCTCAAGGAGATGGCCAAGGCGCTGCGCGTCTCCAGCGCCTATCTGTCGGCACTCGAGCATGGTCGCCGCGGCAAGCCCACCTGGATGCTGCTGCAGCGCATCATCGCCTATTTCAACGTCATCTGGGACGAGGCCGAGGACCTGCAGCGGCTGGCGGAAATTTCCGACCCCAAGGTGTCGATCGACACCGCAGGCATGGCGCCGCAGGCCACCGAGCTCGCCAACCGCCTCGCCCGCGACATCGGCAAGCTGCAGCCCGAGGATCTCACCTTCCTTCGCAACGAATTGATGAAGCGGGTGAAGTAGCCCGCATCGAAGCGCCGCCTCGGCCGTTGCCGTAAAGGGCGGCAAAGTCCAATGTGGCCGCGAGCAGCAAGGGAGAGGGTCGATGGGGGAACACATCAAGATCGCGGCGGCGGATGGCTTCGCCTTCAACGCCTATCGCGCCCAGCCTGAAGGCCAGGCCCGCGGCGGCGTGGTGGTGATCCAGGAGGTCTGGGGCGTCAATTCCTGGGTCCGGAGCGTCGTCGACCGTTTCGCCCGGCACGGCTATCTCGCCATTGCGCCGGCGATGTTCGACCGCGTCTCCTATGGCTACGAGAGCGATGACTACGACGCGCCCGAGGTGGCGGCGAAACGCGCCGAGATCCTGAAGAACTTCAGCCACGAGACGGCGCTGCTCGATGTCGCGGCGACGGTGCTGGCTGCCGCCGAGGCCGGCAAGGTCGGCATCACCGGCTACTGCTTCGGCGGCAGCATCACCTGGCGCGCCGCGAGCCGGCTCGAGGGCCTCAGCGCGGCGTCCGGTTATTACGGCGGCGGCATCCCCAACTACATCGAGATGATGCCGAAAATGCCGACCGAGATGCACTACGGCGACCAGGACACCGGCATCCCGCTGGAGCAGATCGAGATGCTGAAAGAGCAGCACCCGACCGTCGGCGTCTATCTCTACAATGCCGGCCACGGCTTCTGTAACAGCGACCGGCCGGAGAAGTTCGACGAGGCGGCCTGCAAGAAGGCCTCGGCCCGGACACTGGAGTTCTTCCACAAGCACCTGGCATGAGCGGCCTCGCGCAGCACCTCGCCTATCTCGAGACCGAGTGGGCTGCCGCGCAGGAGGCGCCGCTTTCGCTGAGGAAGGCGATGCTGGTTGCGATGCTGGCCGACGCCCAGGTCGACCGGCTGTTCGCCCGGAGCGGCGAGGACGACATCCTCGAATACCGCTCGAAGCTGGCGGCCGGTTCCCCGTCGCTCGGTCTCGTCATAGCGCTCGCCGCGATGCGGGCCGAGGGTCCACGCCTTGTCGTCGAGACCGTCGAGGTGCCGCTCGCCGACTACCCCCGCCTCGGCCTCGAGGACTACATGGTCAGCCTCTACAACGACCGCACGGTCCAGCGCGTCCGCATCGCGTGGCCGGATGGCCGGCGACAGCTCGCGCATGAGGTGATCGGCGAGGCAATCGAGGCCCTCCGAGGGATTCACGTGGAACAAACCCAGCCCCAGCCCCGATGGGGGTGAGGGACACCGCGTGTCCTACAGCACGAACCGGCTGAGGTCCGTGTCCGCCGCCATCTTGCCGACGCGGTCGTTCACATAGGCGGCGTCGATCCGGATGGTCTCGCCGTTCTTGTCCGGCGCCTCGAACGAGATGTCCTCGAGCAGCCGCTCCATGACCGTCGACAGCCGCCGCGCCCCGATGTTCTCGACCGTGGAATTGACCTTCACCGCGGCGTCGGCGATCGCCTCGATCGCGTCGGCGGTGAAGTCGAGCGTCAGCCCCTCGGTCTGCATCAGCGCGACGTACTGCTTGATGAGGCTGGCGTCGGTGTCCTTGAGGATGCGGATCAGGTCCTCGCGGGTCAGCGCCTTCAGTTCGACGCGGATCGGCAGCCGGCCCTGCAGCTCCGGCAGCAAGTCCGAGGGTTTTGCGAGGTGGAAGGCGCCCGAGGCGATGAACAGGATGTGGTCGGTCTTCACCGGCCCGTACTTGGTGGAAACGGTCGTGCCTTCGATCAGCGGCAACAGGTCGCGCTGCACGCCTTCGCGCGACACGCCGCCGCCATAGCCGCCTTCGCGGTTCACGATCTTGTCGATCTCGTCGATGAAGGCGATGCCGTGGTTCTCGACCAGGTCGATCGCTTCCTTGGTCAGCTGGTCCTGGTCGAGCAGCTTGTCGGCCTCCTCGGCCATCAGCGGCTGGTGCGCGTCCTTGACCTTGACCTTGCGCTTCACGCCGCGGCCGCCGAAGGCCTTGCCCAGCATGTCCTGGATGTTGATGACGCCGATATTGGCCCCGGGCATGCCGGGGATCTCGAAGCCGCCCGGGTTGCCCACCGGGTTCATCTCGACCTCGATCTCCTTGTCGTCGAGCTCGTTGTTCCTGAGCTTCAGCCGGAAACTCTCGCGCGTCGATGGCGAGGCGGAGGAACCCACCAGCGCATCGAGCACCCGCTCCTCGGCATTGTGGTGCGCCTGCGCCTGGACCTCAGCGCGCTTCTTGTCGCGCAGCAGCGAAATCCCGGCCTCGACCAGGTCGCGCACGATCTGCTCGACGTCGCGCCCGACATAGCCGACTTCGGTGAACTTGGTCGCCTCCACCTTGATGAACGGCGCCTGCGCCAGCTTCGCCAGCCGACGGCTGATCTCGGTCTTGCCGACGCCGGTCGGGCCGATCATCAGGATGTTCTTCGGGGTGACCTCCTGGCGCAGGTCCGCATCGAGCTGCTGGCGCCGCCAGCGGTTCCTCAGCGCCACCGCGACGGCGCGCTTCGCGTCGCCCTGGCCGACGATGTAGCGGTCGAGCTCGGAGACGATCTCGCGCGGGGAGAAATTGGTGTCAGTCATCATGCATCACTTTCCGCTGCCCTCATCGAGGCGCAGCACCATGAGATATTCATCGAAGAACACGCCGTCGACCCTGAGGGCGCGCGGTTCCTGTCCGTAGATCGCGAAGCCGTGCCGCTCGTAGAGCCGGCGGGCCGCTTCGTTGCTCGGCGGTCACCGAGAGGTGAAGCTGCAGCACGTGCTTGCGGGCCTCTCCGATGACGCTGGCGATCAGATGGTCCGATCCACCCCGTCCGCGGGCCCGCGGCGTCAGATAGACGCCGACGAGATGGCCCCGGTGCTCGGTGTTCCGCATCGCCTCGCGATAGAATCCGGCGACACCGACCAGCGCGCCGGCCTCGAACAGGCCGAAGGCAAAGCCCTTGTCCAGCCGCTCGGCCCAGTCCGACGCCGGCCGGTGCTTCTCGTCGGCGAGGCTCGAGCCGAAGGCGGAGGGCGAGAGCGTCAGGCCCTCGATGCGGAGGACCCTGTACGCCTCGGCGTCGGAGGCCGTCAGCCGCCGCACCGCGAACGTCACTTGTCGGTCTCGATGGTTTCTACGGTGATGTTCTCGTTGGTGTAGATGCAGACCTCGGCGGCGATCTTCATCGCCTTGCGCGCTATCGCTTCGGCATCGAGATCGGTGTTCTCGCTCAGCGCCAACGCTGCCGAATAGGCATAGTTGCCGCCCGAGCCGATGGCGATGGTGGCGTGGTCGGGCGTCAGCACGTCGCCGGTGCCGGTGATCACCAGCGTGTCGGTCTTGTCGGCGACGATCATCATCGCCTCGAGCCGCCTCAAATAGCGGTCGGTGCGCCAGTCCTTGGCGAGCTCCACCGAGGCGCGCATCAGCTGGTCGGGATATTGCGTGAGCTTGGCCTCGAGCCGCTCGAACAGCGTGAAGGCGTCGGCCGTCGCGCCGGCGAAGCCGCCGATCACCTTGCCGTCGGCCAGCCGCCGCACCTTCTTGGCCGTGTGCTTCATCACCGTATTGCCGACCGAGACCTGACCGTCCCCGGCGATCACCACCTTGTTGCCCTTGCGCACCGCAACGATGGTCGTGCCGTGCCAGCCGGGGAAGTCGTTGTCCTTGGACATAAGGGGAGTAACTCCAGAAACCACTGCGCCTTATTTAGGGCGGGAAGGCCCGAATGCAAACCGGGCTAGACGCCTGGGCAGGTGGGCAAGGGTCGGCCGCGTCCTTGCCATGCGGAGGAGGGGGATCTCACCGCCCCTCCCTCTCTAGGGGAGAGGGTAGCGCAGCTGGGAGCGTCAGCGACCTAGCGGAGCTGGGGTGAGGGGTTCAGCCTCTCAATAGTGCATCGCCCGCTACTTCCCCTCACCCGGCCGCTTCGCGGCCACCCTCTCCCTCAAGGGGAGAGGGAAGTGGTGGCACGATCCCGCCTCAGCGTCCCTTCTCCCCTTGAGGGAGAAGGTGGCTCGGCCGCAGGCCGAGACGGATGAGGGGTCGGCCCGAGGGGCGATGCCAAACTTATCCCCGCTCCCCACACCCCGGGCTAATCTCCCCCCACCTTTCCGATGCGAGGTGCCGACGGGGCATCGCGGGGAGGGTTCGGGCTGGGGGCGGGCCGCTGTCCCCAGGGCCTTATGGAAGCGTCCGCTTTGCGCACCATCGGGCCAAAAGACCGTTCGCAATGGGCGGGGCGAGAGTCCCAACCTTGTACAGTTTGGCGGACGACCGCCACGGGGACGAAGTCCCGCCCATGCCGCACCAAGGGGCGGCAAGAAATGAGAGCAAACGCCGATGGCGAAAGCCAGTCGGGCGCTTCGGCACGTCCGCCCCCTTTCACCGCATCTTCACCGCTCCGGCGCTATCTGCTAGAGCCGCGGCGCCAGATAGGGATTGCCTCACATGCGTACTGCCGAAATCGCCAGGAAGACCAACGAGACCGAGATCGAGGTCTCCGTCAATCTCGACGGCACCGGCCGGCACGACATGAAGACCGGCATCGGCTTTCTCGACCACATGCTCGACCAGTTGTCGAAGCACTCGCTGATCGACATGACGGTGCGCGCCAAGGGCGACCTCCACATCGACTTCCACCACACGGCGGAGGATGTCGGCATCGCGCTCGGCCAGGCGGTGCAGCGGGCGCTGGGCGACAAGAAGGGCATCCGCCGCTACGCCAGCTCCGACCTGCCGATGGACGGCACGCTCACCCGCGTGGCGCTCGACGTCTCGGGCCGCCCGTTCCTCGTCTGGAAGGTCGAGTTCACCCGCGACAAGGTGGGCGAGATGGATACCGAGCTGTTCCGCGAGTGGTTCCAGGCCTTCGCCATGAATGCCGGCATCACCCTGCATGTCGAGACCTTCTACGGCGACAACAACCACCACATCGCCGAGAGCGCCTTCAAGGCGCTGGCCCGGGCCTTGCGTGATGCGGTCGAGATCGACCCGCGCGCCAAGGACGCGATCCCGTCGACCAAGGGCACGCTCTGAGGTCTGCGGGGCGGCCTATTGGAAGCCGTGCGCCGCGGCCGAGCCGATCACCACCAGCGTCGCCAGCGCCATCAGGCAGATCAAGCCCAGGCCCAGCCAGCCCAGGAATTGCGCCTGGCTGAACCCCATGCCCTCGGCTTGCGCGGTGGAATCATGCGTCATCGAGCTCTCCTCATAGCGTTCGAAGCGAATGGCGCAGAGCCCGCGGCGGTTCCCTCGTCTTCCAACCGCGCCGGTTTTGCTCTATGGCGAGACCGAGCCCTCGCGCCTATCCCCGAGCAAGGATAACCCGTGACCCTCTATTCCGTCTATGCGCGGCCGGACCAAGCGCCGGCGGTGGTCGCCGACCGCTTCTCCTGGTTCGCGGCCCTGCTGCCGCCGGTCTTTGCGCTGCTGCACGGGCTGTGGCTGCTGCTCTTCGCCTGGGTCGCGATCGTCCTCGGCACCGGCGTCATCGGCAGCTTCCTCGGCTGGGATGCCGCCTTCTGGACCTATGTCCTCCTCGCGCTGCTGATCGGCTTCGAGGCGCCGACCTTCCGCCGGGTGAAACTCGGCCGCAAGGGCTGGCAGCTATCGCAGCGAAGTCGTCGCCTCCGACGAGGACCTCGCCCTGCTCGAGGCGGTGAAGCGGCAATGAGCACCGTCGCCATCATCGATTACGGCTCGGGCAATCTCCGCTCGGCCGCCAAGGCCTTCGAGCGCGCCGCCCGCGAGGCCGGCACCGGCGACGAGATCCTGGTGACCAGCGACGTCGAGGCGGTCCGCCGCGCCGACCGCATCGTGCTGCCGGGCGTCGGCGCCTTCGCCGATTGCCGCGCCGGCCTCGACGCCGTCACCGGCATGGTCGAGGTGCTGGAGGAGCGCGTGATCCGCGGCGGCACCCCCTTCCTCGGCATCTGCGTCGGCATGCAGCTGATGGCCACCGAAGGCCGCGAGAAGACCACGACCAAGGGCCTCGGCTGGATCCCCGGCGCGGTGGTGCGGCTCGAGCCCAGTCCACCAGAGACCGGCGCTCAAGGTCCCGCACATGGGCTGGAACACCCTGAGCTTCGCGCATGCCGCACCCGGTGCTTGCCGGCATCCCGGACGGGCCGGACGGCCTGCACGCCTATTTCGTCCACTCCTACCATCTCGCGGTCGAGCGGCCCGAAACGCTGCTCGCCACGACCGACTACGGCCAGCGGTGACCGCCATCGTCGGCCGCGACAACATGGTGGGCACCCAGTTCCACCCCGAAAAGAGCCAGTCGCTGGGCTGACGCTGATCGGCAATTTCCTGAGGTGGAAGCCGTGACATTCGGTGTTTGCGGCCGCCCCCTCCACCGGCTCCGCCGGCCTCCTCCGTGCACGGGGGAGGATTCGCCGTGGCACGATCCCTCCATGATCCTCCCCTGCGAAGGGGGAGGCCGAAGTCGGTGGAGGGGCCCGCCACGACTCGCCGGACCGCATGATCCTCTTCCCCGCCATCGACCTCAAGGATGGCCAGTGCGTGCGCCTCAAGCTCGGCGACATGGACGCAGGCGACCGTGTTCAACGACGATCCGGCGGCGCAGGCAAAGGCCTTCGAGGACCAGGGCTTCGAATACCTGCACGTCGTCGATCTCAACGGCGCCTTCGCCGGCCAGCAGCGTCAACGGCGAGGCGGTGCAGGCGATCCTCGATGCGGTGAGCTTCCCGGTGCAGCTCGGCGGCGGCATCCGCTCGATCGCCCATATCGAGGACTGGCTGGGCCGCGGCCTGAAGCCCGCGTCATCCTCGGCACCGTCGCGGTGCGCGATCCGGCGCTGGTGCGCGAGGCGGCGCGGCTGTTCCCCGGCCAGGTCGCCGTCGGCATCGATGCGCGCGGCGGCAAGGTGGCGGTGGAAGGCTGGGCCGAGACCTCCGAGCTCACCGCCATCGAGCTCGGCAAGCGCTTCGAGGGCGCAGGGGTCGCGGCGATCATCTATACCGACATCGACCGCGACGGCGTGCTGAAGGGCATCAACTGGCCGATCGACGCTGGAGCTGGCGCAGGCCGTGTCGATCCCGGTGATCGCCTCGGGCGGCCTCGCCTCGATGGACGACGTCCGCACCATGACGCAGCCCGAGTACCAGATCCTCGAGGGCGCCATCTCCGGCCGCGCCCTCTATGACGGGCGCATTGATTCACGTGAAGCACTGGCCCTGCTCAAGGGACGGGCCGCGTGATGGCCCGGCTCGGCAACCGGCCGACGCTGGTCCAGAGTGTCGACCTCTGGTGGTACGGCGTCGCGCTGCTGCCGATCCTCGCGCTGCTCTACCTGCGGCTTTTCCGGCATCCTCACGCCGCTGATCGGCCTCATGGGCCTCTTCGCCTTCTTCTTCTGGCTGTTCACCCTCGGCTTCGCCATCTGGAGCAAGCTCAGAAAGCCCCGCAAGGACCCGCGCCAATGACGTCTGAAGACCCGCATCATCCCCTGCCTCGACGTCAAGGACGGCCGCGTGGTCAAGGGCGTGCAGTTCGTCGACCTGGTCGATGCCGGCGATCCGGTGGAGGCCGCCATCGCCTATGACGCCGCCGGCGCCGACGAGCTCTGCTTCCTCGACATCACCGCGAGCCTCGGAGAACCGCGACACCATCTTCGACGTCGTGGCGCGCACCGCCGAGCACTGCTTCATGCCGGTGACGGTGGGCGGCGGCGTCCGCAAGGTCGAGGATATCCGAAAGCTCCTGCTCGCCGGCGCCGACAAGGTCTCGATCAACACCGCCGCGGTGAACGATCCCGATTTCGTCGCCCGCGCCGCCGACAAGTTCGGCGACCAGTGCATCGTCGTCTCGGTCGATGCCCGCCGCCGCCAGACCCGGGCGCCGGGCCGCGACAATGTCGACGAGTGGGAAATCTTCACCCATGGCGGCCGCAACGCGACCGGGCTCGATGCCGTCGAGTTCGCCGCGCGGATGGTCGAGCGGGGCGCCGGGGAACTGCTGGTCACCTCGATGGATCGCGACGGCACCAAGTCCGGCTTCGACCTCGAGCTCACCCGCGCGATCGCCGATGCGGTGCACGTGCCGGTGGTCGCCTCGGGCGGCGTCGGCTCGCTCGACGACCTGGTGGACGGGGTGAAGGAGGGGCATGCCAGCGCCGTGCTCGCCGCCTCGATCTTCCACTTCGGCACCTACACCGTGCCCGAGGCCAAGGCCTATCTGGCAGCCCACGGCATCCCGGTGCGCAATGACGGCAGTTTCGGAGGCAGCCGATGAGCTTCACGCTCGAAGCCCTGGATGAACGGCTGGCCGTCCGCGCCGCCGCGTCGCCGGAGGAGAGCTATACGGCGAAGCTGCGTCGCCGCCGGCGTCGACGGGTGGCGAAGAAGCTCGGCGAGGAAGCGTCCGAGACGATCATCGCCGCCGTCACCGGCGACCGCGCCGGCCTCGTCGGCGAGGCGGCGGACCTCGTCTATCACCTGCTGGTGCTGCTGCGCGCCGCCGACGTGCCGCTCGCCGACGTCATGGCCGAGCTCGAGCGCCGCACCGCGCAGTCCGGGCTCGCCGAAAAGGCCGCGCGGCCGAAAGGCCGAGTGTGATGGGACGCCCCAAGCTCGAACCCTACCACCACTTCACCAAGGCCGAGTGGAGCCGCCTCCGCGCCGACGAGCCGATGACGCTCGACGCCGGCCGACATCAAGCGGCTGCGCGCGCTCAACGACCCGATCTCGTTCGAGGAGGCGGAGGAGATCTACCTGCCGCTGTCGCCGCCTGATCTCGCTCTATGTCGAGGCGACGCAGGAACTGCACCGCGCCTCGACCCGCTTCCTCGGCGCCGACGGGCGCAAGGTGCCCTACATCATCGGCGTCGCCGGCTCGGTCGCGGTGGGCAAGTCCACCACCTCGCGCATCCTCAGGGCCCTGCTGCAGCGCTGGCCGAGCTCGCCCAAGGTCGATCTCGTCACCACCGACGGCTTCCTCTATTCCAACAAGCCAGCTCGACGAGCTGAAGCTCGCCGAACGCAAGGGCTTTCCCGAGAGCTACGATCGCGCCGCGCTGATCCGCTTCCTCTCCGACATCAAGTCCGGCAAGCCCAAGGTGCAGCGTGCCGGTCTATTCGCACCTCATCTACGACGTGATCGAGGGCGAGGAGCTGGTGATCGACCGGCCCGACATCCTGATCGTCGAGGGGCTGAACATCCTGCAGCCGGGCGAATTGCCGAAATCCGGCCGGCCGATCCTCTTCGCCTCGGACTTCCTCGATTTCTCGATCTTCATCGATGCCGACGGAGGAGGACCTCGCCGCCTGGTTCATGGAGCGCTTCCGCCGCCTGCGCGAAACCGCCTTCGCCGACCCCAAGAGCTTCTTCCACCGCTTCAGCCAGATGAGCGCCGAGGAGGCCGAGGCGTTCGGCAAATGGGTCTGGCAGAATATCAACCTGCCCAACCTCAGGGACAACATCCAGCCCACCCGCAGCCGCGCCGACCTGGTCCTGACCAAGGGCCGGAGCCACACTATGGAGCGGGTCGCGCTCAGGAAGGTTTGAGGGCGGCATACCTGGGTGAGCCTCATGGGTCCCCGGGTCGAGCCCGGGGATGACGGAGCTTGTTCGGGCGACTCCGTCCCACAGCCCCGTCATCCCCGGGCTCGACCCGGGGACCCATAGCCGGCGCCAGCCCTAGATCGCCACGCCCTTCTCCTGCGCCAGCTGCCTCAAATCGAGGATCGGCCGGGCGCCGATATGGCAGATCACCTCGGAGGCGGCGAGGCACCCGGCCTGCAGCGCCGTCTCGAGGTCGCGCTCCCGGGCCACCGCGAGCAGGAAGCCCGAGGCGAAAAGGTCGCCGGCGCCGGTGACGTCGACCACCTCGGGCACCGGATAGGCCGGCACGGTGATGATCTCGCCGTCCGCCACCACCATCGCCCCGTCGGCGCCCATGGTGATCGCCGCGAGCTCGGCGTCCGCGCAATCCCCTGCACCGCGTCGTGGAAGCTCGAGGTCTGGTACAGCGACTTCAGCTCCTCGATGTTCCCGAACACGTAGTCGATGGTCTTCGAGCGGATGAGGTCGAGGAACTCCTCGCGGTAGCGGTTGACGCAGAACGGGTCGGAGAGCGTGAACGAGGTGGCGCGCTCGTGCTTGTGCGCGTAGTGCGCGGCCATCACGAAGGCCTTCTTGGCCTCGACCGGGTCCCACAGGAACCCTTCCATGTAGGTGACGGTGGCGCCGCCGATCTCGTCTTCCTTGATGTCGGCGGTGGTGAGCTGGTGGCAGGCGCCGAGATAGGTGTTCATCGTCCGCTCGCCCTCGGGCGAGAGCAGGATCATCGAACGCGCCGTCGCCGGACCCTCATGCAGGCGCGAGACGCCGTAGTGGACGCCGATCCGCTCGAGGTCCTCGGCGAACACTTCGCCCAACGGGTCGTCCGCCACCTTGCCGATGAAGCTGGCGCGGCCGCCCAGCGAGGCGACGCCGGCCGCCGTGTTGGCGGAGCTGCCGCCCGAGATCTGCCGCTTGTGCTCCGGCATGCGCTCGTAGAGGTAGGCGCTGCGCTCGGCGTCGACGAGATGCATGATGCCCTTCGCCAGTCCCTCCCGCTCGAGGAAGCCGGGATCGATCGGGGCGATGACGTCGACGATGGCGTTTCCGATGGTAAGAACGTCGAACCGGGGCTCGGCCATCGGCGATCCTTCAGGTGTGAGGTCAACGTTCGCCGGGATAGCCGAGAACGCCGGCCTGCGCAACGCCGCGCCGCCTAGCTAGATCGGCGGTCAGGCGGGTGCTGCCCGGCTCCGGCACGACGCCCTTCGGCGGTGGTGTCTTCGGCTCGAACCGGCACCACGGCCGGATGACGCAGCGCCAGCACTCGGGCTTGCGCGCCTTGCAGACATAGCGGCCGTGGAGGATCAGCCAGTGATGCGCGTGCAGCATGTACTGGTCGGGCACCACCTTGAGCAGCCCGAGCTCCACCTCGAGCGGCGTCTTGCCGGGCGCCAGCCCGGTCCGGTTGGCCACGCGGAACAGGTGCGTATCGACCGCGATGGTCGGCTGCCGGAAGGCGATGTTGAGCACCACGTTGGCGGTCTTCCGCCCGACGCCGGGCAGGCTTTCCAGCGCCTCGCGGTTTCGGGCACCTTTGAATCGAACTTCTCGACCAATTGCTGGCTGAGCGCAAAGACGTTCTTCGCCTTGGTCCGATACAGTCCGATGGTCTTGATCATCTCCTCGATGCCCGCGACCCCGAGCGCGATCATTTTCTCGGGAGTGTCGGCGGCCTCGAACAGGGCGGGCGTCGCCTTGTTCACCCCGGCGTCGGTCGCCTGGGCCGAGAGCACGACCGCGATCAGCAGGGTGAAGGGGTTCACATAATCCAACTCGCCCTTCGGTTCGGGATTGGCTGCCGCAAAAGCGCCGAAAATGGCTTCGACATCAGCCTTTGGCAGGCGTCTTCGTTTTTCGTTGCGCCATTCCCGTCATCCCTTTGTGAGCTTATACTGATGCCCAAGATGACGACGCAAACGCAAGCGCGACCGCTCTTCGCGGCCAAGCTCACCCCGAATCGGTCATTGGGCCGGCGCGGCTACCGTATCGTTGTCGCGCTCCTCGGCGTCGATGGTCACCGATCCCCGGCCTCATCTTCTTCTCGCTCGGCGCCTGGCCGATCGTCGGCTTCTTGGGCCTCGACGTCCTCGCTCATCTGGTGGGCGCTCTCGACCTCGATGCGCGACGCCAAGCGCTACGAGCTCGTCACCCTCTGGCCCGACCAGCTCGAGCTGAAGCAGGTGGACGGCAACGGCAAGGAAGTGCTGAGCCGCTTCAACCCCTATTTCGTCAAGCTGGTCGTCGACCGCGACTTCAACGAGCGCACCACCGGCCTCCACCTCAGGACCCGCGACCGCGACGTGGTCCTGGGCGCCTTCCTCAACCCCGACGAGAAGTCGAGCTTCGCCAAGGCCTTCGGCACGGCGCTGAAGCGGGCGCGGGCTGTAGTTCAGCGGCCGTGCCGCGCGAGCGTCAAAACCGGGTCGCTTCCGCCGCCGCGCGGACCTATCCTCGCTCCATCATGAGCAAGCACGAAACCATCATCGCCAATTCGGACTACGAGACCGTCCGCGCCGCCATCGCCTATCTGAGCGAGACGCTGCCGGATGAGACCGATCTGCCGCGCTTTGCCCGCGCGCTGGGGCTGACCGAGCGGCAGCTGACCGATCTGTTCCGCCGCTGGTGCGGGCTCAGCCCCAAGAGCTTCGCCCAGGCGGTGGCGCTCGATCACGCCAAGCAAGCTGCTCGCCGACCAGCAGAGCGTGCTCGACACCACCTACGAGGTCGGCCTCTCCTCCACCTCGCGGCTGCACGACCTGTTCGTCAGCCACGAGGCGATGCCGCCCGGCGCCTACCGGGCGAAGGGCGAGGGGCTGGAGATGATCTGGGGCGTCGCGCCGTCGCCGTTCGGCACGGCCGTGCTCACCGTCACCGAATACGGCCTCTCCGGCATCGGCTTCGCCGACGAGACCATGACGCATCGAGCAGGCCTTCGACGATCTCGCCAACCGCTGGCCCAATGCCCGCTACAGCCGCGACGACGCGCCGTCGCGCCGATCGCCGCGCGGGTGTTCGATCCCGCGCCGCTGGAATGCCGAAGCAGCCGGTCCGGGTGGTGCTGATCGGCACCGATTTCGAGGTGCAGGTCTGGGAGACGCTGCTGAAGATCCCGGTCGGCAAGGCCACCACCTACCAGAAGGTCGCCGACCACATCGGCCGGCCCACCGCCGTCCGCGCCGTCGGCGCCGCGGTGGGCAAGAACCCGATCAGCTTCGTCGTCCCCTGCCACCGCGTCGTCGGCTCGAGCGGCGCGCTCACCGGCTACCACTGGGGCGTGCCGCGCAAGCGCGCCATCCTCGGGCTGGGAGAGCGGGGTGGTGGCTTAGGACCTTGGCCACCGTCACCGGATGTGCCCTCTCTCCGCAGGGCGAGGTGGACGTCGCGGCTGGACGTGCACCAGCCCCTCTCCCGCCGGGGAGAGCGGCCGGCGCGTGAGCGGGCAGTCGCGCTAAACCGCCACCGTCTCCGCCAGCTTCCCGTCCGCCCCGATCCGGTAGACCACCGGCTCGCCGGTGCCGAGTCTCGCGCTTCAGGATCTCTCCGGCGTCAGCCCCTCGATCGCCATCACGATGCGAGCGCAGCGAGTTGCCGTGCGCGGCGATCAGCACGGTCTTGCCGGCCTTGACCAGCGGCACGATCTCGGCCTCGTAATAGGGCAGGGTGCGCGCCGCGGTGTCCTTGAGGCTCTCGCCGCCCGGCGGCGGCACGTCATAGGAGCGGCGCCAGATCAGCACCTGCTCCTCGCCCCACTTCTCGCGCGCATCGTCCTTGTTGAGGCCGGCGAGGTCGCCGTAGTCGCGCTCGTTGAGCGCCTTGTTGCGGGTGATGGTCACGTCGACGATGCCCATCTCGTCGAGGATCAGGTCGAGCGTGTGCTGGGCCCGCCGCAGCGCCGAGGTGAAGTAGACGTCCGGCACGTAGCCCGCGGCCTTCAGCCGCCTGCCGGTCGTCGCGCGCCTCCTCGATCGCCCTTCTCGGTCAGGTCCGGATTGCGCCAGCCGGTGAACAGGTTCTTGAGGTTCCACTCGCTCTCGCCGTGGCGGACGAGGATCAGCGTTCCGGTCATCTTCGTACCCTTATGTCGGAAAGGCCGAGCACGTCGGCCATGGAATAGAAGCCCGGCTGCTGCTGCTGCCGCCCAGAGCGCGGCGCGCACCGCGCCGTCGGCGAACAGCGCCCGGTTGTCGGCGATGTGGTTGAGTTCGATCCGCTCGGCCGGCCCGGCGAGGATCACCCGTGTGCTCGCCGATGACGTTGCCGCCCCGCAGCGTCGCAAAGCCGATCGTGCCCTGCTCGCGCGGCGCCGGTATGGCCGTCGCGGACCCGCACCGAATGCGTCGGCGAGGTCGACGTCGCGCCCGCGCGCCGCCGCCTCGCCCAGCATCAGGGCGGTGCCCGAGGGGGCGTCGACCTTCTTGTTGTGGTGCATCTCGAGGATTTCGATGTCGAAGCCCGGCAGCGCCGCGGCGGCCTGCCGGACGAGCCCGAGCAGCAGGTTGACGCCCGAGCGAGAAATTGCCGGCCTTGACGATGCGGGCGCCGGCCGCCGCCGCGGCGCGGATCGCCTCGTCGTCCTCCACCGAGCAGCCGGTGGTGCCGATGATGTGGACGAGCCCGCGCGCCGCCGCCTGCTTCGCCAGCGCCACCGAGGCGGCGGGCGCGGTGAAGTCGATGATCGCGTCGGCGCCCGCGAGCGCCGCCTCGACGTCGTCGACGATGGTGACGCCGAGATGCTCGATGCCCGGCCAGCTCGCCCGCATCCTTGCCGATGGCCGGCGAGCCCGGCGCGGTCGAAGGCCGAGTGGACGACGAGGCCCGGCGTCGCCGCGACGGCCCGGATATTGGCGCGCCCATCCTGCCGCCGGCGCCGGCGATCGCAACCTTGAGATCAGCCATGCTGCTGTCTCCCGACAAACCTTGCGGTCGGCTATAGCCCACCGCCGGGCCTCATGCCAGCCGCGTGCCGCCGCCGGCCATCTCGGCGAGGATCGCCTGCGCCGCTGCCGCCGGATCGGCCGCCGCGGTGATCGGCCGGCCGACCACCAGGTGCGATGGCGCCCGCGGCGAGCGCCTCCGCCGGCCCCATCACCCGCTTCTGGTCGCCCAGCGCCGCGCCGGCCGGCCGGATGCCCGGGCGTCACGATGGCGAGCTTCGGCCCGACGATCGAGCGCACCATCTCCGCCTCGTGGGCGAGCAGACGAGCCCGCCGATGCCGGCCTCCTTCGCCTGCTCGGCCCGCAGGGCGACGAGCCCGGCGGCGTCGCGGGCATAGCCGGCCTCGGCGAGGTCGCGCGTCGTCCATCGAGGTCAGCACGGTGACGCCGAGCACCGTGAGCCCGGAGCCCTCGGCGCGCCTTGGCGGCGGCGCGCATGGTCTTGGGATAGGCATGGACGGTGAGCATCGTCGCCCCGGTCCGCGCGATGGCGGCGACGCCCTTTTCGACCGTGTTGTCGATGTCGAGCAGCTTCAGATCGAAGAACACCCGCTTGCCGCGCGGCGAGCAGCGCCTTGCCGAGGTTGAGCCCGTCGCCGCCATAGAACAGCTGGTAGCCGATCTTGTAGAAATCGACGCTGTCGCCGAGCCGCGTCGATCAGCGTTTCCGCCTCGGCCCTGCTGTCGAGGTCGAGTGCGACGATCAGCGTGCCTGCCATCATGGATCTCCGGATTTTGCGGTCAGTGGCATGCGTCGCGGGCCGAGGTCAAGGCTTGCGCCGGTGCTCCGCCGCCACTCACTATGCCGTCATAGCAAATCGGACTCGGTCGGATTTCATGCAGCAGCAGGCGCTTTCCGCCATCGTCGCCTGGGTGCGGCTCGAGCGCGCCATGGCGGCCTTCGAGGCCGACCTCAAGAAGCGCTTCGGCATCACCGGGCTGCAATTGCAGGTGCTGCGCATCTGCGCCGAGCGGCCGCAACTGCCGCTGGCGGCGCTGCGCAAGGCGCTGGTGATGCACCCGGCGACCCTCGGCCAGTCGATCGACGAGTTGCGGCGCATGGAGCTCGTCACGGTACGCACCGACCCGAGCGATCGGCGCGCCCGGCTGGTCGGGCTCACGCGACAGGGGGACGGCGCTGCTGCCGCAGGCCCCGCTCGCCGGCCCGGTGCGCCTGCGCGCAGTCGATCACGACGTGCCCGGCTCGACCGGCTGAAGGCCGCGCTCGAGGATGCGGTCGAGCTGTTCGGGCTCGAGGCTGGGCACCGGCCCGGAAGTAGCTGTGCGACCTGGGTGGCCGACCTCGTCCTTCGACTAGCTCAGGCTGAGGTCCCTGAGGGTCCGGCCTCTCTAGCCCTCATCCTGAGCCTGTCGAAGGCGCGAGGGCCGCTCAGGCGCTCGTACAGCTCAGATCCCGCCGCGCGAGAAATGCGTGAGTTCGCGCACCATCTGGCCGACCTTCCACTGGATGTTGGCTTCGTTCGGCTCGCCGTTCGTCGTCGAACACGTCGGGGTAGGGGCCGAGGCCGAGCAGCGTCGGCACCACCAGGGCGCCGAGCTTGCTCAGCGAGTCGCGCAGGTGCGAGAGCGCGAAGATGGTGGCGTATTTGCCGTTGCTCATCCCGCCGATGCCGAAGATCGCATGCCGGAACGGGTTCGGCTTCTCGCGGCTGACCCAGGAGACGAGGTTGGCGATCAGCGGCGTGATGCCGCCATTGTACTCGGGCGAGATGATGAGGACGATGTCGTGGCTGCGGAACATCTCCGCGAGCCGCTTCGCCGCCTCCGGCGTCTCGCCCGGCGTCCTCGATGTCCTGGTTGAAGATCGGCATCTCGAAGTCGCGCAGGTCGAGGTCGGTCACCTCCACCCCCGCCTCGCGGAGCTTCGCCGACATGTGCCGGCGCAGCACCTCGTTGATGGCATCCTTGCGGAGCGAGCCGCAGATGGTGATGGCGGTCTTCTGGGAGTGTCGGCATCGGTCATGGCCCGCGACGCTAGCGATTGAAGAGGCTGCAAGCAGGAGCGTGACTTGGCGGCAGGGTCAAGCCTCCCGCACACACCGGTCATTCCCGGCGCAGGCCGGCACCCTGTTTCGCAGGCCTGCACGATGGGAACGGTGGATCCCCGCTTTCGCGGGGATGACACCGAGGTCGAGTGAGGACGACGTGCCGCGGCCTGCGAGGCCGCCCTAGTTCTCGAACAGGCTCTTCAGCTTGGCGAAGAAGCCTTCGCTGGTCGGCGAGTTCTCGCGGGTCGATTCGCGCTCGAACTCCTCGAGCAGCTCGCGCTGGCGCTTCGAGAGGCTCTGCGGCGTCTCGACGTCGAGCTGCACGTAGAGGTCGCCGAAATCCTTCGAGCGCAGCACCGGCATGCCCTTCTGCTTGAGGCGCACCCGCTGGCCCGGCTGCGTGCCCGGCGCGACCTTCACCCGGGCGCGGGAATCGTCGAGGGTCGGCACCTCGAACTCGCCGCCCAGCGCCGCCGTGGTCATGGCGATCGGCACGCGCGCGTAAAGGTCGGCGCCGTCGCGCATGGAACAGGTCGTGCGGCTTGATCGAGATGAAGATGTAGAGGTCGCCCGGCGGTCCGCCGCGCAGGCCCGCTTCGCCCTCGTTGGCGAGCCGGATGCGCGTGCCGTCCTCGATGCCCTTGGGGATATCGACCGAGAGCGTCCGGTTCTGCTGCCGGCGGCCCTGGCCGCCGCAATCGGTGCAGGGCTGCTCGAGGATCTGGCCACGGCCGCTGCAGACCGGGCAGGTCCGCTCGATGGTGAAGAAGCCCTGCGCCGCGCGCACCTTGCCCTGGCCGTTACAGTGCCGGCAGGTCGACATGCCGGTGCCTGGCTTGGCGCCCGAGCCGTCGCAGGTCTTGCAGGTGGCGAGCGTCGGCACGTCGATGTCGACGGTGCGGCCGGTGAAGGCCTCCTCGAGCGAGATCTCGAGATTGTAGCGCAGGTCCGAGCCGCGCAGCCGCGATTGCGCCGCCGCGGCCGCGGCCGCCCATGAAGTCGCCGAAGATGTCCTCGAAGATATCGGACATCGAGGAGCTGAATTCCGGCCCGAATCCGGCCGGTCCGCGCCCGCCGCCATGCTCGAACGCGGCATGGCCGAAGCGATCATAGGCGGCGCGCTTCTGCGGGTCCTTCAGCGTGTCGTAGGCCTCGTTGATTTCCTTGAACTTGTGTTCGGCATCGGCGTTCCCCGGATTGCGGTCCGGATGGAACTGCATGGCGAGCTTGCGGTAGGCGCCCTTCAGGGCCGCCTCTTCGGCCCCCTTGGGGACCCCGAGCACTTCGTAGTAATCGCGTTTTGCCAATCGGCGTCGTCCCCAGTAACCAGTCTGCCCCGCGCCCGGGCCTGCCGCCTAGATAGGCATTGTGCTGCGCTCTTACCATAGCGGAAGCTGGGTTCAACTCCAGAGGTAGACAAGGGGTGTGCCGATCGGGCCGCAGTCCCGCCCGCTGGTTCAGCCGCCGAAGGCGGCGACCAGGTTCCGCGCCATCTGGCTATGCGCGAACATCGCCTTGTTGACGATCTGGTAGAGCCCGAAGAAGCCGTGCGTCACGCCCTGGTAGACGGTCATGTCCACCCAGACGCCGGAGCGGCGCAGCGCATCGGCCAGCGCCTCGCCCTCGGAGCGCAGCGGATCCGCCTCGGCCAGGATGATGGTCGCCGGCGGCAGGCCGCCGAGGTCGGAGCGGCCGGCGATGTTCATCCGGGCGTCGTGGATCTGCTCCCTCTTCCGGAACAGTTTTCGCGCGGCCCATTGCAGGGTGGCGGTGCTGACCGGCCCGGTCTCGACGGCTTCGAGATGCGACGGCAGGTCGAACAGCATCGCCGCCATCGGGCTGACCAGCCCCATGTGCGCCGGCCGGACCAGGCCTTCGTCCCGCGCGGCGAGCGCCACGTTGACCGCGAGATTGCCGCCCGATCCCTCGCCGACGACGGCGAGGCGCGTCACGTCCCCGCCGAGCGCGCCGGCGTGTTCGCCGAGCCAGCGCCAGGCGGCGATGGCATCCTCGTGCGCGGCGGGAAAGCGGTGCTCCGGCGCCTGGCGATAGTGAGCGGAAACGACCACCGCCCCGGTGCGCAGCGCCAGCCCCCGCGGCGTCGCGTCATATTCGTCGATGTCGCCGAGAACGAACCCGCCGCCGTGCAGGTAAAGGATCACCGGACGCGGCGCCGCCGCTTCGGCCTGCGGGGTGTAGATGCGCGCCCGCAAATCGCCGTTGGCGCCGGGGATCAGCCGCATCTCCATGGCGACCTCGAGATCGTCATGCGGCTCGCGAAGGATCCGGCGCAGCGCCATGTCGAGCGTCGGCAGCGCCCGGGCTTCGCTGGTCCGGCACTCCTCGATGCGCTTGCCGCCCATCTCGGCGAGCACATTGAGCACGTGGCGCATGTCGGCATCGAGCCGCTCGGTGGCCTCCTCGGCAGGCTCGGCATTAACGGCATACCGGCGCACATCCACCGATGACATGATGTATTCCTCGTTCAGAAAACCGGCTTGGACGCCGCGCCACCCGGTCCGCCGCGGCAAACCGATTCGGGACGAGTTTAGTTCCCGATGTGCAAACAGTTTGGCCGCCGTGCGGCGGCATTGCGGTGGCGACCCAGGTGATTCACGTGAAACCGCGCTGATGGCGCCGCCTGCCCCGTTACGGAGGGGGACCGCCGAAGGCGGTGGAGGGGGCGGCCACAAGCTCAAGCGTAGCTGCCGGACCTCGTCCTTCGTTAAGCTCAGGATGAGGTCCTGGATCGATCTCCAGGGCCCTCATGGTGAGCCTGTCGAACCACGAGGGCGGCGGGCACGATCGCGGACAAAAAGAAGGCCCGGCATGCCGGGCCTTCCAATCATCTGTCCAAGCAGCGATCAGGCCGACTTCTTGTCGTCCTTGACCTCTTCGAACTCGGCGTCGACGACATCGTCGTCCGCCGGCTTGTCGCCGCCTTCGGCCTTCGCCTCGGCTTCCGCCTGGCTCGCCTTGTACATGGCTTCGCCCGAGCTTCATCGAGACTTCGGCGAGCGCCGCGGCCTTGGCCTTGATCGCCTCGGCGTCGTCGCTCTCGAGCACGGCGCGGAGGTCCGAGATGGCGGTCTCGATCGAGGTCTTCTCCTCGGCCGAGACCTTGTCGCCATAGTCCTTCAGCGACTTCTCGGTCGAGTGGATCAGGCTCTCGCCCTGGTTCTTGGCCTCGACCGCCTCGCGCTTCTTCTTGTCGGCCTCGGCATTCTGCTCGGCCTCCTTGACCATGCGCTCGATGTCGGCGTCGCTGAGGCCACCCGAGGCCTGGATGCGGATCTGCTGCTCCTTGCCGGTGCCCTTGTCCTTGGCGTGGACGTTGACGATGCCGTTGGCGTCGATGTCGAAGGTCACCTCGATCTGCGGCACGCCGCGCGGCGCCGGCGGGATGCCGGCGAGGTCGAAGTTGCCGAGCAGCTTGTTGTTCGCCGCCATCTCGCGCTCGCCCTGGAACACGCGGATGGTCACCGCGCTCTGGTTGTCCTCGGCGGTCGAGAAGATCTGGCTCTTCTTGGTCGGGATCGTGGTGTTGCGGTCGATCAGCCGGGTGAACACGCCGCCCAGCGTCTCGATGCCGAGCGACAGCGGGGTCACGTCGAGCAGCAGCACGTCCTTGACGTCGCCCTGCAGCACGCCGGCCTGGATCGCGGCGCCCATGGCCACGACTTCATCCGGGTTGACGCCCTTGTGCGGCTCCTTGCCGAAGAAGCTCTTCACCGTCTCGATGACCTTGGGCATGCGGGTCATGCCGCCGACCAGGACCACTTCGTCGATCTGCGCGGCGGAAACGCCCGCGTCCTTGAGCGCCTGCTGGCAGGGCTCGACGGTCTGCTGGATCAGGTCGTCGACCAGCTGCTCGAGCTTGGCGCGCGTCAGCTTCAGCGTCAGGTGCTTGGGACCCGAGGCATCGGCGGTGATGAAGGGGAGGTTGATCTCCGTCTGGGTCGCGCTGGAGAGCTCGATCTTGGCCTTCTCGGCGGCTTCCTTCAGCCGCTGCAGCGCCAGCTTGTCGTTGCGCAGGTCGATCCCCTGGTCCTTCTTGAACTCGGCCGCCAGGTAGTCGACGAGCCGCATGTCGAAGTCCTCGCCGCCGAGGAAGGTGTCGCCGTTGGTGGACTTCACCTCGAACACGCCGTCGCCGATCTCGAGCACCGAGATGTCGAAGGTGCCGCCGCCGAGGTCATAGACCGCGATGGTGCCGGTGTTCTTCTTGTCGAGCCCGTAGGCGAGCGCCGCCGCCGTCGGCTCGTTGATGATGCGCAGGACATCGAGGCCGGCGATCTTGCCGGCGTCCTTGGTGGCCTGGCGCTGCGAATCGTTGAAATAGGCCGGAACCGTGATCACCGCCTGGGTGACCGTCTCGCCGAGATAGGATTCGGCGGTTTCCTTCATCTTGGTCAGGATCATCGCCGAGACTTCGGACGGCGAGTACTTCTTGCCGCTGACCTCGACCCAGGCGTCGCCATTGTCGCCCTTGACGATGTGGAACGGGACCAGGCCCTTGTCCTTCTCGACCATCGGGTCGTCGTAGCGGCGGCCGATCAGGCGCTTCACCGCAAACAGCGTGCCCTCCGGGTTGGTCACCGCCTGGCGCTTCGCCGGCTGGCCGACGAGACGCTCGCCGTCCTTGGTGAAGGCCACCATCGAGGGCGTGGTCCGCGCGCCTTCCGCGTTCTCGATGACCTTCGGGGTCGCGCCGTCCATGACGGCGACGCAGCTGTTGGTCGTACCGAGGTCGATGCCGATTACTTTAGCCATGTTCTGCCTCTTTCCTAGCGAAGCCGGATGGGAACCCTTGGCAGCAGTTCCTTGACCCTTTCGGGGCTCCGAATTCCCTTCCTTGAGATTTTCCTCGAAGTGGCCCGTCGCCGGGCCTTGAGCGCTATATAGGAGGGAGGTTTTGGGGCTGCAAGCGCCGCCTCGGGAGAAAACCCGCTTGCCCCTGCCCGGAGGCGCGCGCGGCGGCCGGAAAAGGGCGGCGCGGGCTGCATGCCGGCGCGCCGCCCCGAATGGTTATTCAGCGTCCGAGAGCGTGTATTCACCCAGTTCGCACAGGTCGATGCCCTTCTCGAGGAACTCCGAATCGTCCTCGAGCACGAACCGCATGTCGTAGATGCACTGCTCGCGCCCATCGCCGATGGTGACGCTGACATAGTTGCCGGCCGGCAGGTACTTGTCGCCGAACACGTCCTCTTCCCAGTCGTCGACATCGGCCGGCGAGGTGAAGAAGCTCTTCACCGCATAGGACGAGCCGTTGGTGAGCGTGAAGGTCAGGTCCTCGGCCAGGGCACTGCCCGGAAGTGCCGCGAGGACGAGGACGCCGAGGGCGCCCGCAGTCAGGTGTTTCAAGTTAAGCCCCTATGAGAGCGCCTGCGAAGGGCAGCGCCCAGGGCGGTCGCTTAGCATCCGACCCCTCGGTGTCTCAAGTTAGCCTCTCGGCGTGGTTAGCAGAGTCTCTCTGCGCCGGCGCCCGCGGTGGTGGTTCGTAAACCCGTTGTGGTCTATGAAGGCACCCGTCCGCCCCCCGTAGGAAAGGCTCCATGCCGAGGCTCCTCGCCATCGTCTTCATGCTGCTGCCTGTCGCCGCCATGGCCCAGGAAGTGCCGGAGGAGGCCAGGATGGACCTCTGGTGCGGCACCGCCTTCGAACTGGTGACCCGCGACGCGGCGGCCGATGCCACCGGCGAGGCGGCGACCAAACGCTACGCCGACGGGGCGCGCCTGCTCATCCAGCGCGCCATCCCGATCTACCTCGAATCCGGCTATAGCGACCAGGCGCTTGCCGCCTATCGCGACGAGGCTCGAGGACACGATCGGTCGCGTCGTCAACGGCACCGGGCCCAAGCGAGAAGACCCGCCCTATAGTTTCCAGGATTGTTCCGCCCTGATAGGCCAATGAGGTAAGTACAAGCGCATGCTCCTCACTCCCCGCTCCGACGACCTCTTCCTCGTGGTCGACATGCAGTACGACTTCCTCCCCGGCGGCGCGCCTCGGCGTTGCCGGCGGCGATGAGATCATCATCCCGATCAACCGGCTCGGCCGGCGCTTCGAGAACGTGGCGATGACCCAGGACTGGCATCCGCCGGGCCACATCTCCTTCGCCTCGAACCATGCCGAGGCCAACCCGTTCGAGATCATGGAACTGCCCTATGGCCCGCAGGTGCTCTGGCCCGACCACTGCGTCTGGGACACGCCGGGCGCCGAGTTCTCGACCGAGATCGAGCTGCCCCACACCCAGCTGGTGATCCGCAAGGGCTACCACGAGGTGGTCGATTCCTATTCCGGCTTCCAGGAGGCGGACCGCAAGACCAAGACCGGGCTCGAGGGCTACCTGCGCGAGCGGCGCTTCAGGCGGCTGTTCATCGCCGGCCTCGCCACCGATTTCTGCGTCAACTGGACCGCCGTCGATGCCCGCGCCGCGGGCTTCGAAACCTACGTGATCGAAGACGCCTGCCGTGCCATAGATACGGGCGGCTCGCTCGAGCGGGCCTGGGCCGACATGAACGCCGTCGGCGTCAACCGGATCGTCGCCGCGGACATTGGTTGAGGGGCACCGATGCGAAGGCTTGCGCTGGGTCTCATCCTCTTGGCGATGACCGGGCCCGGCGCCCACGCCGCCGAGCCCTCGCCGCTGGCCGACCGCCTGCTCTGGTGCGGCAGCGCCTTCTACTGGTTCTCCGCCGATGCCTATGACGCCGGCAACGACGCCGAGGGCGACCAGTACGGAGCCTGGTCCGACGACCTGGCGGCGCGCGCCGACATGATGCTGGAGAGCGAGGGCAGGACCAGCTCCGAGGTCACCACCATCCGCGACGACTACGACAACCGCGTCGTCGCCGAGATGGGCCAGCCGGGCGCTAAATACGACGTCACCGCCTGCCCCGAGTTGGTGGCGGGGCAATAGAAAAGGGCGCCCGCCGGGCGCCCTTCAAATCACTCCTGCATCCGAGCTCAGACGCTCTTGTCGATGCCGCCGTCGGCGGGGGTCGCGGCGGCGCTGCCGCCCTTGGCGACGCCCACCATGGCCGGCCGGAGCACGCGGTCGCCGATGCTGAAGCCCGACTGCACCACCTGCACGATGGTGCCCTCGGGGCGCGTCGGATCGGGCACCTCGAACATCGCCTGGTGCTTGTGCGGATCGAACTTCTGGCCCTCGGCCTCGATCGGGCGGACGCCGTGCTTGGCGAGCAGCCGCTGCATCTCGCGCTCGGTCATCTCGATGCCCTCGATCAGCGACTTGAGCCGTCGGGTCGGCGCCGTCGCGGGTCTCGGGCGGCAGCACCGTCAGGGCGCGGGCCAGCGAATCGGTGGCGCTCAGCATGTCGCGGGCGAAGCCGGCGATGGCATAGGAGCGGGTGTCGGCGATCTCGCGCTCGGTCCGCTTCCGCAGGTTCTCCATCTCGGCGATGGTGCGCAGCAGCCTGTCCTTGCAGCTCGGCGTTCTCGGCGCGCAGCGCCTCGACCGGATCGCCGGCCTCGGTCTCCGGCGTCTCGGCCTCGGGCGCGGCTGTCGGCGCCGGTACCTCGGCCTCGGCGGCGGGCTTGTTGTCCTCGGGCTTGCTGGTTTCGTCGCTCATCGTCACCCCTGGATTGGTCGCGGTCTGGCGCAATTGCGCCGGGGATATCGGCCAATCGGGCGCAAGATTCAACCCCGCGGCGGCCGCGCTCGTTCCGCTCAGCCCTTCCGCGCCATCATCGCCGAGACGACGTTGGCGGTGTAGTCGACCACCGGCACGATGCGGGCATAGTTGAGCCGCGTCGGGCCGATCACCCCCAGGACGCCCACCACCTTCTGGTTGGCATCCTTGTAGGGCGAGAGGATCACCGAGGAGCCCGAGAGCGAGAACAGCTTGTTCTCCGAGCCGATGAAGATCTTCACGCCCTGCGCCTTCTCCGCATCGCCGAGCAGCTCGATCAGCCCCTCCCGGCTCTCCAGCTCGTCGAACAGCTGCCGGATCCGGCTCAGCTCCTCCGACGCCATGGTGTCGTTGATGAGGTTGGCGCGGCCGCGGACGATCACCGTCGGCGGCGACGCCGGGCCGGCGTCCGAGAGCGTCGCGAGCCCGGCTTCGACCAGCTTGCGGGTCAGTTCGTCGAGTTCGTGCAGCGTCGCCTCGCGCTGGCTCTGCAGCGCCCGGCGCGTCTCGTCCAGCGTCTTGCCGACGGCGAAATGCGCGAGGTAGTTGGAGGCCTGGGTCAGCGCGCTGGCCGTCAGTCCCGGCGGCAGCGGCAGCACCCGGTTCTCGACCGAGCCGTCCTCGCCCACCAGCACCACCATGGCGCGCTCGACGTCGAGCCGGATGAATTCGATGTGCTTGAGCGTCAGGTCGGATTTCTGCGCGATCACCACGCCCGGCGCCGTGGCTGAGCCCCGAGAGCAGCTGGCTCGCCTCGGTGAGCAGTTCCTCGACCCCGCCGCCGCGCCGCCTGGCCGCGGATCTGCTTGGCGATGGCGTCGCGCTCCTCCTCGTTCACCGCCCCGACCTCGAGCATGGCGTCGACGAAGAACCTCAGCCCCTGCTGCGTCGGCAGGCGGCCGGCCGAGGTGTGCGGCGCGGCGATCAGCCCGAGGTCCTCGAGATCGGCCATCACGTTGCGGACCGAGGCCGGGGACAGCCCGACCGACAGCATGCGGGCGAGGTCGCGCGAGGCGACGGGGGTGCCGGTCTCGAGGTAGCGCTCGACCAGCTTTCTGAAGATGTCCTGGCTGCGCGCATTGAGCACCGCGAGAACATCCTCTGGGACTTTTGAGCTATACTGCCATATTCACCATTTAGGCGGAAAGGCCAGTGACGCCAAGACGCCGCCGCTTGTTCGGGGACGCCCGGAAGGTTAAGAGGCGGTTAACGCCATTTACCATGAGTTCGACCACATGCGGCCATCCGGACGCCAGCCAGACGAGATGCGGGCAGTCACCCTCGAGCGCAACGTCGCGCCCAAGGCCGAGGGCAGCTGCCTCGTCACGTTCGGCTCCACCAAGGTGTTCGTCACCGCCTCGGTGGAAACCGACGCTGCCATCCTGGCGCCGCAGCTCCGGCATGGGCTGGGTCACCGCCGAATACGGCATGCTGCCGCGCGCCACCGGCACCCGCACCAGGCGCGAGGCGGCTGCCGGCAAGCAGTCGGGCCGCACCCAGGAGATCCAGCGGCTGATCGGCCGCTCGCTTCGCGCCGTGGTCGACATGCAGGCGCTGGGCGAGAACCAGATCACCATCGACTGCGACGTGCTCGAGGCCGACGGCGGCACCCGCACCGCGGCGATCACCGGCGCCTATGTGGCGCTGGCCGACGCCATCGCCTGGCTCGAGGCGCGCAGCCTCACCAAGGGCAAGGCGCTTCGCGATTCGCGTCGCGGCGGTGTCCTGCGGTATCTTCCGCGGCACGCCGGTGCTCGATCTCGATTACCTCGAGGATGTCGAGGCCCATACCGACGCCAATTTCGTTTTGACCGGAACCGGCAAGTTCGTCGAGATCCAGGGCACCGCCGAGCAGGTGCCGTTCAGCCGCGAGGAGCTCGAGAGCCTCATGGCCCTCGCCGAGAAGGGAATTAGCGAATTGACCCTGATGCAGCAGGCGGCGCTTTCGGCATGAGTGCGAGGCTCACATTGCGGCGCGGCGACCGGCTGGTGCTGGCCACGCACAATGCGGGCAAGCTCGCCGAGTTCAAGGAGCTGCTGGAGCCGTTCGGGCTCGAGCTGGTCTCGGCCGGCGAGCTCGGCCTGCCGGAGCCCGAGGAGACCGGGACCACCTTCGTCGAGAATGCCCGGCTCAAGGCGCACGCGGCGGCGAAGGCCTCGAACAACATCGCGCTGGCCGACGATTCCGGCCTTTCCGTCGACGCCATCGGCGGCCAGCCGGGCGTCTATACCGCCAACTGGGCCGGCTCCGGCGCCAATGGCGGGCGCGACTACATGGTCGGCATGCGCCGCGTCGAGGATGCCTTGCAGGCCGCCGGCGCCACCACGCCGAAGGATCGCCGCGGCGCCTTCAACGCCACCCTCTGCCTCGCCCATCCCGACGGGCGCGAGGTGATCTACGAGGGCAAGGCCGAAGGCACGCTGGTCTGGCCGCCGCGCGGCGACAAGGGCTTTGGCTTCGATCCGGTGTTCATGCCCGACGGCTACGACATCACCTTCGGCGAGATGCCGTCCTCGGACAAGCATTCCTGGTCGCACGGCAAGGTGGGCCTATCGCACCGCGCCCGCGCCTTCGCCAAGTTCGTCGACGATGCCCTGGGAGGCGGCGTTGAGCACTGATCCGGCCGAGCGCTCCAACGGGCTCTTCGGGGTCTATGTGCATTGGCCGTTCTGCGCGGCCAAGTGCCCCTATTGCGACTTCAACTCGCACGTCCATCGCGGCGAGTTCGACGAGCAGGCCTATGTCGATGCCTACGAGCGCGAGATCGCCTATTTCGCCCGCTCGACCTCCGGCCGCACCGTGCAGTCGATCTTCTTCGGCGGCGGCACGCCCTCGCTGATGGACCCGCGTTCGGTCGGCGGCATCCTCGACGCGATCGCCAAGCACTGGCCGGTCGATCCGAAGGCCGAGGTGACGCTCGAAGCCAACCCGACCTCGGTCGAGGCCGACCGCTTCCGCGGCTACCGCGCCGCCGGCGTCAACCGGGTGTCGCTCGGCGTGCAGTCGCTGCGCGAAGGCCCGCTCGCCGAGCTCGGCCGCCGGCATACCGTCGACGAGGCGGTGCGCGCCGTGCGGCTCGCCCAGTCGATCTTCGATCGCTCGAGCTTCGACCTCATCTATTCCCGCCCGCGCCAGACCCTCGAGGACTGGCAGGACGAGCTGACCGAAGCGCTCTGGATGGCGGAGGGGCACCTGTCGCTCTACCAGCTCACCATCGAGCAGGGGACGCGCTATTTCGACCTGCACAAGGCCGGCAAGCTGCCGATGCCGGACGAGGAGCTCGGCGCCGAGTTCTACGAGCTGACGCAGGAACTGACGCAGAAGGCGGGCCTGCCGGCCTACGAGATTTCGAACCACGCCCGCCCCGGGCAGGAGAGCCGGCATAACCTGATATATTGGCGCTATGGCGAGTATGCCGGGATCGGGCCCGGCGCGCACGGGCGGCTGCTGATCAACGGCCAGCGCCACGCCACCGCCACGGAGAAAATGCCGTTCGAGTGGCAGAAGCGCGTCGCGACGCGCGGCCACGGCCTCGTCACCGACGACATCCTCACCTGGGAGGAGGAGGGCGACGAGCTGCTGGTCATGGGCCTGCGCCTGCGCGAGGGCATCGATCCCGAACGCTTCGCCCAGCTCTCCGGCCGCCGCATCTCCGACCGCCAGATCCGCGAGCTGAGCCAGATCGGCTTCGTCGAGACCCTCGCCAACGGCCATATCCGCGTCACCGACAAGGGCTGGCCGGTGCTCGACGCCGTCGTCGCCGACCTCGCGGCCTAGCGCATTGCCCTCACGCTCGTAAATCGGTTTACTACGGCCGTTTTCCTGAGCCGGGACCACGCCGATGATTCTCCCCGACGACCTGATCCTCAATGCCGGGGATGAAGTGGCCCTGCGCCAGAATCTCACCCTCGTGGCACTGGGCAAGCGTCCGGCCGACCTCGCCATCGAAGTGGGCCGGCTGCTGTCGGTGCACTCCCGCCACTGGCTCGAGGACCAGGAGATCATCGTCGCCGGCCGCCGCATCGCCTATGTCGGGCCGCGCGGCAGCTATCGCGGCGAGGTTGCGGCGCGGGTGAGCTATCCCGGGCTCAGCGCCGTGCCGGGCTTCGGCGAGGTGCACAAGCACATCGAATCCACCCACATCACCCCGGAGTTCGAGGCGGCGCTGGTGATCCCGCGCGGCAATACCTGGACCTGCGAGGCGAGCCACGAGTTCGCCAATGTCAACGGGCCGAAGAACCAGGAGTTCTGGCAGAAGGCGCGGGCCGCCGGTTCGCCGCTGAAGATCTTCATCCAGCCCGGCTCGGCCGTGCCGCCCGAGCGCCTGGGAGGAGTCCGGCGGCTATTACGGCTATGACGAACAGGCGGCGTTCCTCGACGAATGATCTCGGCACTGTCAGCCTAGACGAGGTGATGGACTGGCCCTCGGTCTGGAACCCCGAGAACCCCGGCTACCAGCGCATGTGGGGGATGATCCGCGCCACCATCGAGAAGCGCGGCGTGGTCGAGGGCCACGGGTCGGGGCTGATCGACCCGCACGATCTGAGCGCCTTCGCCGCCGCCGGCATCGCCTCCGACCATGAGGTCTGGGCGCTGGAGGAAGCCTGGGAGCGGCTGAGCCGCGGCATCTTCACCGAGCTCCGCCCGTTCTCCTATGACGTCATACTGCCCGGGCTGATCGAGCGACTGGAGGACTGGTCCAACGTCGCCTTCACCACCGACGACCGTTCCGCGACAGAAACTCTGGAGAAAGGCGCGTCGGACTACAACGTTCGACTGGCGATCGAGCATGGACTTTCGCCCGAGATCGCGATCCAGTGCGCGACCCTCAATCCGGCCCGCCACATGCGCATCGACCGCTGGGTCGGCTCGGTCACGCCGGGACGCTATGCCGACATAGTATTGCTCGACGACGTCGCAGACCCTCTCCATCCGCCACGTCTATGCCGATGGCAAGCTGATGTCGGACGGCAAGACCTTCCTCGGCCCGCGTCGAGCCGATCGACTGGCCCGACTGGGCGCAGAAAGACCATGAATATCGGCCGCCGGCTCAGCGCCGCCGACTTCGCCATCCCCGCCGCGCCCGGCCGCGACACCATGCAGGCGGCGGTGCTGCGGCCGTTCCACTGGAACGAGGACTTCCTCGTCGAGACCCTGCCGGTCGCCGACGGCGAGGTGCAGCGCGACACCGCCCGGATGATCACCAAATGGGCGCTGGTCGACCGCTATCGCGGCGACGGTGCGGTGGCAAAGATGTTCTGGACCGGCTGCGGTCCGGCCGATCCCGACACCGCCATCGCCTGCTCGGTGGCGCATGACAGCCACAATGTCTGGTCGGTCGGCTCCTCGGACGAGGCCATGGCGCTGGCGGTGAACCGGCTGCAGGAGATCGACGGCGGCTGGGTGCTGGTGCATCGCGGCGCGATCGTCGCCGAGGTCCGCTTCGAGATCGGCGGGCTGATGACCGCCCGCCCCGCCGAGGCCTTCGACGAGGAGATGCAGGCCTTCTACCGCGCCGCCGAGAAGGTCGACTGGATGTACCGGCCGTCGGCGCTGAACCTCTGGAAGCCCGGCTTCCCGGAGTTCCTGAAGTTCGCGACGCTCACCTGCAGCCCCTGGCGCTGGGTGCTGGTCGCGCCCAGCGCGGCGGCGCCCAACGGCTTCGTCAACGTGCAGACCGGCGAGCAGCACGAGGTCGTCTGGTGATGGCGCGCGCGTGGATTCACGTGAAACGCCAACCTGAACGCATTCCAAACCGATCCTGAACGAGAAAATGCCGAAATCCGTCTACCTTGCCGGCCCCGAAGTGTTCCTGCCCAATGCGCGGGAGATCCTCGATAGAAAGATCGCGCTGACCCGCGAGGCGGGACTGGTGCCGGTGGCGCCGGGCGACCTCGAGATCCCGAAGTTCGACAGCAAGCGGGAGCTCGGCCTCGCCATCAGCCGGATCGACGAGCAGTTGATGAACTCGGCGGACGCGATCATCGCCAACCTGACGCCGTTCCGCGGCATCGCCGCCGATACCGGCACCTGCTTCGAACTCGGCTACATGTGCGCCCAGGGCAAGGCAGCCTTCGCCTACACCAACGTCAAGGCCGACCACGGCACCCGCACCCTCGAGCTTTTCGGCGGCGTGCACTGGATCGACGAAGCAGGGCCACCCGCGCGACCCCGACGGCCTGATGATCGAGGACATGGGCTTTGCCGACAACCTGATGCTGGATGGCGGCGTGTTCAACCGCGGCGGCACGGTGGTCGTCGGCGATGCGCCCCGCGGCGAGGAGTTGACCGACATGGCCGCCTTCGTCGAAGTTCTGCGCTTCGCGGCGGCAAAGCTGGGCTGAGGGGGCGTCTATGGCAGGTGCGACGGTTGCGGTGCTCGGGATCTTTGTCGCGGACCTGGCGTTCCGCGCGCCCCGGCTACCGCTGATGGGCGAGACGATCCTCGGCCACGGCTTCAAGGACGGGCCGGGCGGCAAGGGCTCCAACCAGGCGATCGCCGCGGCCCGCGCCGGCGCCGAGGTCAAGCTCATCACCCGCATCGGCCGCGACACTTTTGGCGAGATGGCCCGCAAGGCCTGGGCCGCCGCCGGCGTCGATGCGGGCTCTGTCGTCGCGGATGAATCGCTGCCGACCGGCGCCGCCTTCATCTTCGTCTCCACCGAGAGCGGCAACAACGCCATCATCGTCGAAAGTGGCGCCGCCGCCGCCCTGTCGCCGGCGGACGTGGCCGCCGCGTCCGCCGCAATCGCCAGCGCCAAGGTCCTCGTCACCCAGTTCGAGCAGCCGCTGGAGACGGCGATGGCCGGCCTCCGGCTGGCGCGCGACAATGGCACGATAACCGTCCTCAACCCCGCCCCGGCGCTGCCCGTCGACGACGCCATTTACGCGCTCTGCGACTACGTCACCCCCAACGAGACCGAGGCCGAGACGCTGACCGGCCTTAAGGTCAGCTCGAACGACGAGGCGCTGGCGGCGGCGCGCGACCTCGTCCGCCGCGGCGCCCGCAACGCGCTGCTGACCCTGGGGGAGAACGGCGCGCTGCTCCACGGCGAGGCGGGGACCCACTTCGTGCCGGCCTTCAAGGTGGCCAAGGTGGTCGACACCACGGGCGCCGGCGACGCCTTCAACGGCGGTTTTGCCGCGGCGCTGGCGGAGGGCCGCTCGCCGCTCGAGGCGGTGCGCTTCGGCTGCGCCACCGCCGCGCTTTCGGTGCAGAAGCCCGGCACCGCCCCCTCCATGCCCTCCCGCCCCGAGATCGACGCGCTGCTCGCAAGCGCCTGAAACTTCCGGGCTTCCCGGGCGTTCAGCCGGTGAACCCAGGAGGGTAGCAATGGCTGACAACAAACAGATGACCGGCGCCCAGGACCGCACCCGCGTCTCCGGCGAACAACAATACGAGGTTGCCTACTTCGCCCAGAAGCACGGCCTCACCGCCGCCCAGGCGCGGGAGATCATCGACCTTGCCGGCAACGACCGGGCACGGGCGGACGAGCTGGCGAAGAAGGGGCGCGGGAAGACGCACTAGGCTCTAAATCTGCAGTTTATCCCGGTCGCCGTCCGCGATTTGCTGGGCGGCGGCGCGTGAACTTCTGTGCAACGCGCGTGCCGCCGGTCTTGCCCATTTCGCCTCGCTACCCTACTCCTCGTGCATGGGTGCAGGATTTGACTCCAATTGCGCCGTGGTCGTTCGATGAAATGTCGAATGTGGGGGGTAGGTTGGTGGCATGCCCAATGAAGGCACCGACAGCGATCGCATAGCCGAAGCGCCGCCCGCCGCGCAGGAAACGCGGGAACGCCGGCCGCCTTGGGCTCTCGTGTCGCGGGGTTGGCTGGCGTTGATGCTGCTGCTGCTTGCCTGGGTGGCGGTGTACCTGATCTGGCACGGCGTTGCCTTCATCGTGCAACTCTAGGCGGTAGGCCAGCGACATCATTTCGCCGGGTACGGCGCCTATACGTCTTTGTTGGGAGGCCGATCCGGGGAAGCGCACATGCGTCCAGCGCATACCAGCTATGCGTGTTTAGGGTTGCTAGTGTTCGGGCCATTGTGTTCACTTCCGTTACTGCAAACTTGCCGCAGTTAGACTGGAAGGGAGAGAAGCCCTTCTGTAATGGCGCCAAGCTCTGGCGCCCGCCGTTAGCAACAAGCATCCGTTGTGTTGGCAGATCAGCGTCAATTACTAATTCTGTATGACGCCACAATCCATTTGCATGTATTTGCCGGGCATGAAGTGTCGGAGGGCGGAAGTCAGTTCGTTTTCGTAGGGGCGAGCTAAGTGTTCTGAATTCAGGGTGGTAACATGTCGAGCCTCAACGCCAGACTTGATGCAACCAATACAGCGCTCAAGGCATACCCCAAGGGTGGCCTGCCCAAACGAATTATGGACCTCACTATTGCATCAGCGCTGCTCGTAGCTTTCTTGCCATTGATGGCTTTCATCAGTCTCTTGATAGCGGCCGGAGACAGAGGTCAGATTTACTATGGACACGAGCGGATAGGATTTGCCGGCCGGCGCTTCCGCTGCCTGAAATTCCGTTCGATGGTGGTCGATTCCGAGAAGGTCCTGGCCCGCCACCTCGCCGACAACCCGGGGGCGCTGCGCGAGTGGGAAGCGACACACAAGCTCCGGTGTGACCCGCGCGTGACCAAGCTGGGGCGTTTCCTGCGCGAAACCAGCCTCGACGAGCTGCCGCAACTGATCAACGTCATCCGCGGCGACATGAGCCTCGTCGGCCCGCGGCCGATCGTCCTCAGCGAAGTGCCCCGCTACGCCAGCGAGATCGACGCCTATTTCAGCGTACGGCCCGGGGTCACCGGGCTCTGGCAAGTGAGCGGGCGCAGCGACGTGCCGTACGACCAGCGCGTCAGTCTCGACTCCCACTATGTCTCCAACTGGTCGATCTGGGTCGACCTGCGGATCCTGCTCAAGACCATCAAGGTCGTCTTCTCACGCGACGGCAGCTACTGACCGGCGGCGGCAGAGATGGCAGCCACTTTCCCCAAGGGCCCGCTGTTGTTCCGCTCCCGCAGCGCCGGGCGCGATGCGAGGAATGATCGCGAACGGCTGAGCCCGGTCCGGACGGCGGTGGCGGCGGCGCTCGAGAGCGCCTCGCGCGAACGGGCCGGCCTGCAGCGGCGGCTCGACGCCTATTGCATGCAGGCCGCGAGCCTCGTCGACAACTCGCCGGACTATCCGGAGCGCTCGCGCCGGGACGAGCACGCCATCGCCGAGGCCGAGCGCCAGATGGCGCGGGTCAGGCGCCGCCTCGTCGAGCTCGAGGCGCAGATCGGCAAGCTCAGCGCCGCGCTCGCCGAACTCGAAACCATCGGGGCCTAGGCCCACCGGGGTGACGCCCCGCGAACCCACACGTGCCGCCATCGGGGGATCATGGACTACCATCATCCACGAAATGCCTTCCGCGAGGCGGCGCGCGCCCCGACCGTGTCGGTGCTGATGGCGAGCTATCGGCCCGGCGCCTATGTCAGCCGGGCCCTCGGCTCGGTGCTGGCGCAGAGCCTCGGTGACCTGGAGATCGTCGTCGTCGACGACGGTTCCGACGACGGCAGCGTCGAGCTGGTCGAAAGGGTGATGGAGCGCGATCCGCGGGTGCGGCTGCTGCGCTCTTCCCGCAATGGCGGGCCGGCGCGCGCCCGCAACCTGGCGCTGGAGGTGGCCACCGGCAGCTGGCTTGCCATAGTCGATGCCGACGACATCATCCATCCGCAGCGCTTCGAGCGGCTCATTGCCGCCGCCGAGGCGCTCGAGGCGGATATCGTCGCGGACGACATGCTGGAGTTCTTCGACGACGGCTCGCCGGCCCGGCTGCTGCTCGATGATGGCATGACGCAGCCGCAGCCGCTTTCCGCCGTGGACTGGATCCTCGCGGGCATCCGGCCCGGCTCCCCGGCGCTCGGCTATCTGAAGCCGATGTTCCGGGCGCGGATCGTCGAAGGCCGGCGATATGACGAGTCGCTGCGGATCGGCGAGGATTTTGATTTCGTCCTCCGCCTGCTGCTCGCGGGCGCCAGCGCCTGGGTGATCCCCGAACCCTGGTACCTTTACCGCAAGCACAGGCGTTCGGCCTCGCACCGCCTGTCGGTGGCGGACCGCACGGCCCTCATCGCCAGCCAGAACCGCCTCGTCGCCGAGGCGGCGCCGGTTTCGGCAGCCGTCGGGGAGGCCTTCGACCGGCGCATGCGGGAGCAGCAGGCGGGACTTCGGCTCGAACGGCTGGTCGCCGCGATCAAGCGCCGCGATCTCGCCGCCGCCTGCGGCCAGCTCGCCGGCGACCCCGGCCAAGCGATCCGCCTGCTGAACGCGTTGCGGCGCGGCCGGATGGAGCGCCGGCGGAAGGTCGGCCGGCCGGTCTCTGGAGATGTGTTGCAGCTGCACCTTTCGGACCGGGGGGAGGCAACAGGCGCCCCGGCGGGCGCGGAAACCGTGCGGGTACCCGCCGTCCTGCCGCCCGGGCTGCCCGCGGCCGGGTGGCGGCACCGACAGCTCTGGCGCGATCTCGCCAACCGCTCCCGCGGGCGGCGCCTGGAACTCAGCCACGACGACCCGGCGGGCGCCTATGCGGCAGGCTTCATCCCGCAGGACGCCGACCCGGCGGACGAGAAGCAGGTCACGAAAGCCGGGTTCGCCAACGGGGAGGCCGGACGAGCATGACCGTCGCGGTAGCGCTCCGCCCGCCCCGGCGGGCGAGGACCCTCACCATCAACATCGCCGCGACCCTGGCCTTCGGCGCGATCGCCGCGCTGGTCTTCAACGAGCTCGTCGGCACGCTGGCGGCGCTCGCCTTCCTGCTCTGCACCGCCGCCCTGTTCCTCAGCAATTTCCGGCACAGCCTCAGCGCCCTGGCGCGCTGGTGGCCTCTGCTGCTGCTGCCCGGCTATTGCGTCGCCTCAGTGCTCTGGTCGAGCTATCCGGACCTGACCCTGCGCCTCTCGCTCCAGCTGTCGGCCACCGTGGCGATGGCGGTACTGCTGGCGAGCCGACTCGATGTCCGGGCGCTGCTGCGGTGTCTTTTCGCCGCCTATGCCATGGGCACGCTGGTCAGCGTGCTCGTCGAAACGCGGGCGCACGGCCCCTGGCAGGGGATGTTCGACAGCAAGAACGCCTTTGCCGCGCATCTGGGCTTCTTCGTCATCTGCGCGCTGGCGCTCGCCCTCGATACTTCGGCCTCCCGCGGGCTGCGGTTCTTCGCGCTGGCTGCGATGGCGGCATCGGCCCCGCTGCTGGTGCTGGCGCAATCGACCGGCGTGCTGCTGACCATCGTGCCCTGCATGCTGGCAATGGTGCTGGTGGCAGCGAGCGGGCACCTCAGCGGGCCGCAGAAGCTCTTCACCATCGTGCTGGTGGCTCTCGCCATGGCCGGGACCGTTCTCTTCATCGTGGTCAACCAGGAGTCGGTGCTGGCCGGCATTCTCGAGGCGACCGGCAAGGATGCGACGCTGACCGGACGCACCGACCTCTGGGGTGTCGGGCTCGCGCGTATTGCCGACAACCCGCTTCTGGGCACCGGCTACCGCGCCTTCTGGGTGCCGGGGAACGGTCCCGCCGAACAGCTATGGGCGCAGTTCGGGGTGCAATCGGGCGCCGGCTTCAACTTCCACAACACCTATATCTCGAACGCCGTCGATCTCGGCCTCGTCGGGCTTTCGCTGCAGCTCTCGATCATCTACGGCGCCCTGTTCATGCTGGTGTTGCTGGCGATCGTCCGGCCCTCGAGCAGCGTGGCGTTCCTCCTCGGGGCGCAGCTGCTGCTGGTCATGCGCAGCTTCATCGAGGTCGAGGTCTTCTTCGAGTTCTCGCTGCGTTCGATCCTCGCCATCTGCAGCTTCATCTATGCGGCGCGGGAACTGGGGGAGTGGCGACGAGTCCGGCGGCGGCCGGCCCACCCGGTGCTCCAGCCGAGGCGGCGGCGGGACGAGGCCGCGCCCGAGCCGGCCGCGGACGCGGGCGAGGAGGCGGTGCCATGACCGACACCCCGCTAGTGCAAGTTCGCACCCCCACCTACCGGCGACCCGAGGCGCTGCGGCGGGCGTTGAGCTCGCTGCGCAAGCAGGGCTGGCGGAACTGGATCTGCGACGTGTACGACGACGACCCGGCGGGATCGGCCCAGCCTGTCTGCGCCGGGCTGGGTGACAGTCGGATCCGCTACCACCACAACCCCACGCAGCTCTTCGCCTCGCGCAACATCGACCACTGCTACAGCGCCGCCAACCCACACGGCGCCGAATATTTCTGTGTGCTCGAGGACGACAACCAACTGCTGCCCGGCTTCCTCGAGGCCAATATCGAACTGTGCCGAGAGGCCGGCGTCGAGATCGTGCTGCGCAACCAGCTGGTCGAGCACGAAAGCGGCACCGACCGCGCCTGGGTCGGCGACGAGGGGGTCCTCGACGGCCTGTTCGTCGAGCGGACCTATGCGCCGGAGGAGTTCCGGCTGTCGCTGTTCGCCGGGATCGGCGTCTCCAATGGCGGGCTGTTCTGGACCCGGCACGCTCGTAGCCCGCTCGAGATCGGCTATGCCTGCACCGCCTCGATGCAGGAATACATGCGGACCTTCTCGATCCGCGAGCCGATCCGCGTGGCCATGACGCCGCTCGCCGTCTGGGCCGAGAATGGCGGGCAGACGACGCGCAATGCCGACATCACCTCCTCCTACCTGCGCCGCGAGCTCGACCTGAAGCGGGTGATCCAGCGGCTGCAACGCCTCGCCTGGCGCGAGGCCAGCAGCGAGCAGCGGCGCCGCTTCCTTGCCGACCCGGCCTTCTCGGCCGATCCGGCCCTGCGCGCCCGGGGCCTGACCAAGGCGCTCATCATGCACGGCGGCCGCGGCCTGCTGCCGCCCGTCGAAGCGGCTGAGCTCGCGAGCCGCGGCCTCGCCATCGCGCTGCTCGGCCGCACGACGCCCGACTTCGGGCACTTCGTGCAGTCGAGACTGGCTGGTCCCGGCCGGTGATCAGAACCGGGACCAGTGCTGGCGACGGCCCGCGACCCGCGCGGGTGGCGCTCAGGCAATATCGCAGGCGGTTCAACAGCCCCAGGAACTCGTGGCACATCGTCCGCTACCCGCAGGTCGCAGCGAGGAGAGCTAGGTGAGCGTGACCGCGGCCGATCGCCGGCATGACCGACAGTTCGCTCACGTGCGGACCGGCCGGGCCGTTGCCGCCATCAGGGGCGCGCTATGGTCGATACTGAGCGTGTTCGCGCCTGCCGCGGTCAGTGCGCTGGTCTTCACGCTGACTTCGCGCGTGCTGGGCCCCGCGGAATTCGGGCTTGTCGCGCTTGCCGGAAGCATCGGCACGCTGGGCAGCGCGCTCGTGCCCGCCGGATATGGTGAGAGCCTTGTACAGCGCTCCGACGTCGATGGCAGGCACCTCGATGTGGTTTTCTGGCTGTGCCTCGGCACCGGGTGTGCTGTCTACGCGGCACTCGCCTTCGCCGCCGCACCGCTCAGTTCCTATCTCGGGCACCCGCAACTTCTGCCGCTTGTTCTGGTGCTCGGCACGCGCGTCTTCTTCGACATCCTCGCGGTCGTTCCGAACGCCCTCCTGGCACGCTCGATGGCCTTCAAGTGGCTGGCAGTGCGGACCACCATCGCGTCCTTGTCCTCGGGCGCGGTCTGCCTTGGCCTTCTGAGCCTCGGCTTCGGCATCTGGGCTCTGGCCCTGTCGCTGCTCGCCGCCTCGGTCGCGGCTTCCCTCAGTTCGATGATTTCCGCGCACTGGAGACCGCGCCTCAGTTTCGATCTCGCCGCGTTGCGGCAGCTCTCCCGATTTGGGTTTTTCGCATCGGCCAACCGCGCGATCGGACTGCTGAGCCTCGATCAGGTCCTCATCGGCCTGCTGCTTGGTCCTGCGACGCTCGGCATCTATGGCTTTGCCCGCCGGATCTTCCAAATCCTGAGCGATCTCATCGGTGGCGCCCTGGGCTCGGTATCCTTCGCGCTGCTGTCTTCGCTTCAGGACGAGCACGGGAAGTTGAAGCGCGCCTTTCTGTTCGCGACCTTTGCTTCCTCAGCGATCTCGTTCCCGCTGTTCATGGGACTGGCGGCGGTGGCGGGAGAACTGGTCCCACTGGCCTTCGGCGCGCACTGGATCGAGGCGGTCCCCGTTGTCCAGGCGTTCTGCCTGCTCGGCCTGATCACCTCCATCGGCGTCCTCCAGTCGTCGCTGGTCAGGGGCATGGGTTATGCGGGCCTGTGGTTCTGGTACATCCTCGCCAAGCAGGTGCTGACCATGTTCTACGTGCTGCTGTTCCACGGCTGGGGCGTGGTCAGCCTCGTCAACGCCATCGTCATTCAGTCCTATGCGATGTGGATACCGGCGCTGTACCTCGTGGCGGCCACTCTCAGGATGTCCATCCTGAGCTATCTCGCGCAATTTCTCCCCCCGCTCATCGCGACCATCGTGATGCTGGCCGGCGTGCAGTTGCTTGCCGCCACGCTCACTGGCGCGGACATGCTGACGGCGCTGGTTGCCAAGGTATGCGTCGGCGCGATCGTTTACACCGCCGCGCTGGCACTGCTCGCCCGGCGCCGGCTTCTCGAGCTGTTCAAGGCCATCGTGCAGCTTAGGGGCGAGGCCGGCTCGCAGGCCGATGCTGAAAAAGACCTATGAAACCGCTTCGCGGCTGCGCGCGAAAGCCTCGACCGCGGCAACGGCTTTCTCCGTTGCGTCGGCGATGGCGCCGTCGCGGCTCAATTGCGGTTCGGCGCGCCCGAGCTTTTGCAGGTGCCTCGCGGCGAGATAAGTCAGTGCGGCATTGGGCCATCGTGCGAGCGAGCTGCGGCTGATCAGTCCCGACTTGCCGGAATGCCCGCCTCGGCCCGATGCTCCGACGTAGAACCTCAAGCAGGTTCGTGGGTTGCAATGCGTGCATCCTGAGCGAGAGTCCCAACGCACCTGACCAATCCAGCCACTTGAACCGGTGCCCCCAGAACAGCGGTTGAGCCGCGATCCAGGGAACGCGCAGGGCGTCTGCGACGATGGCGCCGTGCATGGCCTCGGTAATGACAACTCGTGCACCCCTGATCTGACGGAGGACGGTTTCGACCGGCTGGGTCGCGTCGATGAGCGTGATCCCCGCCAGTTCGCAGGCTTTCGCCCAGAATCCGCGCTCGAGGCTTTCGTAATGGGGCATGAAGGCGACGCCGACGCCCTCGAGGGGGGGCGGCAGATCCATGGCCCGCAGCAGGATGGCGCTGTCGCAGATGGCCGTCTCGGCGGGCAGGCCCAGCGCCGCGGCGGTCTGCGGCCCGCGGACGAAACGGATATCCCAGGTGCCGTCATGTACGTCGGGCAGACCCATGTAGCCGGCATATCCCGATCCCATCACGAATTTCCGGGCGGTCTTCGATAGTTGCGTGCCGATGATCGAGCCGATGCCGACAAAGAGCTCGGACTCGTCTTCGTCCAGAACGCCGGGCGGCAGCAATCTGGGCCAGACAAACGTGTTCAGTTCGTCGCCGAAATTCGGCACGCGCCCACGGTAATAGACCAGCTGCATCTTGCGCCTATGTGTTGTGTGAGACGTCGAACAGTGAGGCATAGAGGGCCAGGTAGTCCTCGCCTGCGCGCTGCATGGACAGCCTGTCCTTCATGTAGGCGCGAGGGTCGAAGCTATCGATGCGGCCCATGAACTCCGGCATCACCCTGTCAAAATCGGCCAAGGTGAAACGCATGCCGCAGCGCTCGTCGAAGTAGGGCACGCTGGTGACCGCGAGATCCGGCGCATAGGGGGCGAGGACCGGGTCGATCAGCTTTCCCTCGTCCCATGCCAGCACCGGAATGCCGGCCGCCATCGCTTCCTGGTAGGCGATGCCCTGCGTCTCGTGCTCGCACAGGAACAGCAGGGCGCGGGACCGGGCCAGCGCGTCCCGATAGGCTTGCCGGATGTGCTTGCCGTATTCGAGGATCTCGACTCGGTATCCCGCCTCGGCGAGTTGCCTGACCAGCTTGTCCCGCACCGCCGGAACCAGCGTGTCGCGCATCCAGCGGATCTTGTCGTAGACCAGCACGTCGACGGTCTTTTCCGCCTCGCCGAGGGCCCATTCCCCGGTATCGACTCCGACCGGCCAGCTGCGCAGCTTGTTGCCGCAATAGGGCCGGTTGAATTCGCACGCCCAGTCGCATGGCTGGATCAGGATACGCATGTTGGGCCTTGCCGCGACGACCGACGCCCGCTCCGGCAGGCCCAGGTCGCCGTGCCCGAAGATGACCGGATTGGTGAGATTGACCCGCTCGATCGCCTCCGGGTAGCCCGCAATACCGATCGGATAGTTCGGCCGTGCCCGCGCCGCCGCGAAATCGTTGACCCGCACATCGCAGCCGAGCTGGACAAGCGAGCGCTGCAGCGACAGGAAGGCGGTATAAAAACCGGTATGCACCTGTTTTCGCCGCGCCGTGCGGTAGAGGAACCGCGCGGCCCGGTGAGCGTCGGAGGTGATCCTGCCCTTGAGGCCCGGCAGCGCCTTTCGCTCGAAGCCGTCGTAGAACAACAAAACCATCGGCCCCCCGGCACTCCGCTCAAGCTTGGCAAGGCTCATCAAGCACTCCCCCCGGGTCTGGCCGGCGGCGCTAAGGTCGGGGTCCACAGGTCACCGATTCCGGGAATTGGCACTTGTCTCCCGGCGCGGTATAGGCGACCCAGTCGACCTGCATGGCGATCGCCCCCTCCGGGTCGGCGAAGCGGCCCAGCCAGTCGCCGAGCGTGTCGGAGCCCCAGAGGTTGAAGAAGATGCGCTGCGGCGTCACCGGGATCTCGCGCGGCACGGTGATACTGCGGACGAGCTGGCGGTTGAGGTAGAAGTCGATCCGATCGGGCTGCCAGTCGAAGGCGTAGTCGATGAAGTCGCTGTCGGCCGGGTAGGGCAGCTTCAGCTCGGCGCCGTTGCCGGTTTCCCCATCGCCGCTCTTGCCGTTGACGAAAGTGGTGGTGTGCACCTGCGACGGGTTCTTGGGCAGGATCTCGAAGTCGATCTCGTCGTGCTGCTGGTGCTGGGTCGGGCCGATATAGGTGAAGAAGGCGGCATCGAGCCCGGAGCCGGCCGGGGCCTTGAGCCGCGCCTCGTAGACGCCGGGGCCGAAGCTCTGGCGCGTCTGCAACTCGCCGCAGCGATACTGGCGCTCGCCCGTCGGAGTGCTGGAGAAGCCCACCTCGAGCTTGCCACCGCTGACGCGGACCTCCTTCTTCGACCACCAGCAGTTCTGGTGCGGCCCGTTGGCCCAGCCGTCCGAGACGTACCAGCGCGCCGCATCGAAACTCTCGAAATCGTCGAAGAAGCTGCCGCCCTGCTCGGCGGCGGCGACCGGAGTCGCGAGACAGAGGATGGCTAGAGCGAGCCCGGCAGGCCGCGCCGTTGAGTTGATCGGGCGCATGACTTCGATCCTTCCCTGGACTGTGATCAGTAGGACAACGTCACGGTGATGACGTCCCCCGGCTGGAGTTCGGTGGTGCGCTCCGCGGCGATCTCCTCGCCGCCGCGGATGATATCATAGGCATAGATCGGCTCGCGGTTGCCCTCGTCGGCCACCCGTGCGCCGAACTGCACCGCCTCGTGCATCAGGCCTTCCTGGGTCCCGATCTTCAGCTGCAGCTCGGCGATGTCGCCGTCCACCTGCTGCCGCTCGAGCGTCAGGTCGGAGATGCGCTTGCCGCCGATCTCGGCGCTCTCTCGGTCGGCACTGCCGAGCCCCTGCTTGGCGGTCAGCACGGCGGTATCGATATCGAGCAGCCGCCCCGAGAAATCGGCGACGCTCGCCTGCAGCTGGGAGACGCGCGAGCTGATCGCGAGGCCCTGGTCGGCGAGCGACTTGACGTTGTCGAGCTGTTCCTGGGCCAGTGCCAGCTGCTGCTCGGCATTGGTCCGCTTCTGCGCCAGCGTCTCGAGTTCGCGGTTCAGCAGCACCTTCTGGCTGGCGATGGCGTCGAGGCTGGATTTCACCTGCCGGTCGTTGGCGTCGAGCACCGCCTGCTCGACCGCGACCAGCGCCGCGCCGCCCTCCGCGTCGGCGAGCTCGGCCGGCATCGGCACCTCGCCCGCCGCGCCGAGTTCGGCATCGATCCGGGCGCGGCGGGCGAGCAGCCGCTGGTACTCGCTGCGCAATACGTCCAGCGTGCCCTTGGTGCCGATCAGGTCGCGGTCGATGCGGGCGTTGACATCCACCGACCGCCGTTCGCCGCCGGCCAGGGCGATGGCCTTGATGACGTTGAGCCCCGGGGCATAGGCGTATTCGCCCGACGACTGCACGTCGCCGGTGACATAGACCGGGCCGAACTTGACGATCTCGATGGCGACGTTGGGCGCCGCCATCAGCCCGAGCGACTGCCGCAAGCCGTCGCTCAGCGCCGCCGCTAGTTCGGCCGTCGTCTTGCCGGCGCTCTGCGCCTCGCCGACGAAGGGGAAGGAGATCCCGCCATCCGGCCCCACCACGTATTCGCCCCCAACCGCCCCCCATTCGGCGAGCTCCGATTCCGCCGGCTGCCACTGCACGACGCGGACACGGATGCTGTCGGAGACGTTGAGCCGGTAGGGCTCGGCGGCCGATGCTGCGGCAGCGGCCAGGCAGAACGCGAGGCAGCCCAGAACGTGGCCCATCGGGAAGGTGGAAACGAACCAGATCACTCTTCTCATCGGGACCTCGTCGCCTTGTCGGGGGATCGGAGCCGCCGGCCCATCACGGGGCGCGGGCGGCCGCCTCGGTGTCTGGGGCGGGCGGCGGCGCATAATAGGCGCTGTAGGCGCCGACATAGCGCTCAGCCGCGCCGGGTTCGCTGTAGCGGGCGAGCCGCGCCAGATCGACCTTGTTGAGCACCACCCCGAGGATCTCCTCGTTGAGCTGCGGCTCGCGCTCCAGCGCCGCCCGCACCAGGCTGCGCGGGGTGGTGCCCCACTCGGCGACGAGGATGAAGCCGTCGGTCCAGGGCATGATGGCAAGCGCGTCCGCCACTGGGCCCAATGGCGGCAGGTCGAGGACCACGTAATCGAAGGCGTGCCGCGCCTCCTTGAGCAGCAATTGCATCGCCGGCTTGGTGAGGATGTCGCCGCGGCTCGACTGGCTGGCGCTCGCCGCCGCGGGCAGCACCGAGAGGCCGGTCTCGACGTCGCGGCGCACGAACGTGCGCCAGTTGTTGACGCTCTTGGGATCGCCTGCCGCCTCCACGCCGTCGGCGAGCAGCTTGCTGGCCGTCGACCGGCGTAGGTCCGCGTCGATGAGCAGCGTCCGGTTGCCCTCGAAGGCGAGCGCCTCGGCCAACGCTACCGAATACGTGGTCTTGCCCTCGCCGGGCAGGATCGACACCACGCCGACCACCGTGCCCTCGCCCGGGTAGCGGCCGCGCAGCAGGATCCTTGCCGCCTTCAGGGTTTCGAGCAGCGTGCTGGTCGCCGAACTGGCGCGCTGGCCGGTGATCTGGCTGCGGATCGCCTTGTGCACCTGCGGCGCGGGGCTGGGACCGGCTTTCGCCGCGCCCGTTGACGGCTCGGGGGTGGCCGGCGATGCCGGCACGCCCACCATGGGCAGGTAGCCGATGAATCTCAGCCCCGTCTCCCGCGTTACCTGGCTGCCGAGGCGGAAGCCGCGCTCGCGCATTTCGTTGAAGGCCCCGAACCCGAGCCCCAGCACGCCGCCGAGCAGCAGGCCGCCGGCCAGAATCACCAGACTGCGTGGCCCCGACGGGGTCGCGGGCAGCGTGGCCTCGGTGATCACCCTGAGGGTCGGAACCGGGAAGGACTGCTGCTGCAGCGATTCCTCGTAGCGCGCGAGGAAGGTGTTGTAGAGCACGTCGAGCGCCGCCGAGCGCTGCTGCAGGGTGTTGAGCTCGACCTGCGACTGGCTGCTCTCCGCCGCCCGCTGCCCCTCGCTCTCGACATCGGCGCGCAGCCCCGCGACATGCGATTGCGCCACCTTCAGCTCGCTGCGGTAGTGCTCGTTGAGGAACTTGAGCTGGCCGAACAGTTCTCCCGAGATCGACGCCAGTTCGCGCCGCAGCACCTCGAGCTGCGGGTGGTCGGCGCCGAACGAGGCGGTGATCTCCTCGACGCGGCGCTGCAGCGAGGAGTAGCGCGTCTTCAGCGCCACGAGGTCGGCATTGTTGGCGCCGGGATCGGTCAGAAGGTCGGCATTGGCCGCGGCGGCGTCCGGGCCGGCTTCGACGACCTTCTGCAACTGGTCGGAAAGGGCCTGGATGCGGGCGGCCTCGTTCTGGGCCAGCACCAGTTGGCCGGTCAGCGCCTCGAGCCGCTGGTTGGATAGGCTCTTGTCCTCGGCCACCGGCAGCTTGGCCTGGGCCCGGTACTTCTCCACCTCGAGGCTCGCCTGCCGCTGCGCCTGGCTGATCTCGGAGAGGCGCTGCTGCAGCCAGTCGCCGGCCTGCCGGGTGGCGTCGAGATCGGCATTCAGCCGGTCGCGCACGAAGGCATTCGCATAGGCCCTGGTGATCCGGTAGGCGAGCTCGGGCGTGTGCGATTCGTACTCCACCCGCACCACCGAGCTGCGGCCGACGCGCTGCACCTCGACGTCGCGGGCGAGGCTCGCCGCCACCGCGTCGAGGGATACGTCGTCGGCCTCCTCGGCAGCGCGGGGCCGGCCGCCGAACAGCGCGATCACCGGACTCAGCACGAATTCGCGGATGCGGGCGACGGGCGAGGGGGGCGGGTTGAGGAAGTCGGGATCGGTCGCGAGCTTTTCGCTCTCCGCCACCACGCGCGCGATGCGGCCGGAGCGCAGCACCTCGATCTGGTTTAGGATCTCGGACTCGAGATCCACAGCCCGGTTCGTCGGCGTAACCTCGCCCACCACCTCCTCGAGGTTCTTGTCGATCAGGATCTCGCTCGAGGCCCGATAGGTATCGGGGGAGAGCAGGATATAGACGATGGCCGCGACCAGCCCGAAGCCGACGCAGAAGGCGATGACCCGCGCCTGCCTGAGGATGATCGCCCAGAGCCGGTCGAGGTCGACCAGCTTTTCGTCTGCCGGCTGGCCCCCGCCGCCACCCGCCGCTGTCTGTCCCCTATCGAGCACTTCGGCGTCCTCTCACTGCAGTTTCATGTCGGGAGGCGGCGGGGTGCCGCCTCGGCGGTTCCGGCCCGCTCGGGCGAGCCGTAGAGGACGGCCTGCCGGCCGCCGAAAAGACCCTTGAGCACCCCCAGGTGCAGCACCATCCGGAGCAGGTTCCGGCGCCAGCCGACCGCCGAGGGGAGGGTAAGGCCCAGCATCAGCAGGCAATACCCCGCCTTGCCGGCGGCCAGCGCCAGCGCCCGGACGCCCCCGGCGCCGGAACCCAGAAGGCGCATGCCATGCGTCTGACCCGCCCTGTGGCGGCGGCGCAGCAGCCAGCCGAGCCGCGCCCGTTCGGGCGGTACCGGCTCGTAGACAACGGCTGCGGGCGCACTGATGATCGTGCCGCCAAGGTCATTCAGGCGGTAGAAGAAATCGGTGTCCTCGCCGCCGGAACGCCCGAGGGCGGGGTCGAAGCGCAGCCCGGTGAAGGGTGCCGACCAGCGCAGTAGCGCGTTGCAGGTATAGCCGGTGCGGATCGCGCCCCTGACTTCGACCGGCGCCGCGGAGTGGAAGTCGCCGCGGCGCATCCAGTCGGGCGTCGTCTCGTCGTAGATGGCCCGCACGGGGCCGAGCACGGCAGCGGCGCCGCTCGCTTCGGCCGTCCCCACCAGTTCGCGCAGCCAGCGGGGCGAGACGAGTTCGTCGTCGTCGACGAAGGCCACGTAGCGGGCCCGCGCCGCTTCGAGGCAGGCGTTGCGCGCCACCGAGATGTTGGAGGCCGGCGCGTGGAGGTAGACGAGGGGGAAGGGGAAGTCCGGCGCCAGCCGTTCCACCAGCGGCCGGGCCGAAGGGATCGCGTCGTTGTCGGCGACGATCACCCGCACCGCGAAGCCGTCAATCGCCAGCTGCCCGATCGAGTCCAGCGTCTCGGCGAGGAAGGGGCGCCGAAAGGTCGAGACGCAGATGTCGACGCTGACCGGGTGCCGTTCGGTCATGCGCGGCGCCCCATGGACTCGACCAGATGCAGCCAGAAGCCGCTCGACCAGGCGAAGTGCATGATCATCGCCGCGAGGCCGACCAGCGGCGCAGCGACCACCGCCCGGCCGTGCCGGTCGACCTGCCGCGCCACCGCCCAGGCGCCGAACGACAGGGTCGCGGCGGACCACAGGGCGAGCGGCAGCAGGGCGGTCCAGTGGATCTCGGCGAGGGCGGCGAGCGCCACCGAGGGCGCGATCACCAGCGGCAGCACCTGGCGGGGCCGGGGCACCATACGGTGCTTGAGGATGTTGCGGGCCCGGCCGCGGCCATAGGCGAAATACTGACGGAATAGCCCGGCCGGCGAGGAGCGCGGGAAGTAGATCATTCCGGTGCTGCCGCTGAGCCAGATGCGGTGGCCAGCCTCGACCAGCCGGTAGTCGAGCTCGGCATCCTCGTTGCTCTGGAAGCTCTCGTCATAGCCGCCGACGGCGCGGAAGGCGTCGAGCCGCATCAGCGCATGGTGGCCGTGCTCGACCCAGGCGCCGCCGCTGGTCGTGCGGTGCTCGGAGCCGCCGGTGCCGACGAAGGAGTTCTGCGCCGTGGCGACGGCGCTCTGGAAGGCGCCGGTGCCGATGGTGGTCAGCGGCACGACGACGGCGGCAGCGCCGGTGCGGCGCGCGTCGTCGACCAGCCGGCGGCAGAAATCGGCGGGATAGGTGCCGTGGGCGTCGATCCGGATCAGGTATTCGGCGCCGTCGCCGAATTCGCGCACCGCCGCGTTGATGCCGGCGCTCTGGATGCGGCGCGCGTTGTGGAGGTAGCTGACGCGCGGGTGGCGCGAAGCGTAGTCGCGGGCGATCTCGACCGTGCCATCGCGGCTGCCGCCGTCGGCGACGACGATCCGGGCGCCGACCTCCGGCGCTTCGGCGAGCACCAGATCGAGCAGGCCGGCGAGATGGCGCGCTTCGTTCAGCGTCGGGATGACCACGAGGCAAGGCCCGGGCGTAGCGGTCGACCGTCCTCGCGTGGTCCGTCATCCAGCGGCCTCCAGCAATGCCTGCCCGCCGCCGCCCAACCGCGACAGCCTGGCAACCAACTCGATGCAATCGCTGCGCTCGAAGGCGAAGTGCCGCCTGTCCAGTGCTGCGACCGCGCCGGCAAGCCGGCGCAGCTCGGCGTGATCGAGACCGCCGATGGTCTGCGCCAGAGTTGTCGGCGTGACTTCAGGCAAAATTATGCCAATTCCAATAGATCGAAGGAACGAGGCAGTCTCCGTTCCTGCGAACGCTATCGGGACTGCCCCATGGAAGCAGCCTTCATAAATTCGATTGGGCAGCAGCCACTTGGAATTCAGTCCCTCCTCGAAGAAATCGATCGCCCAGGCGAGATGGACTTCCGAATAGATGCGCGGCAGGTCGCGCCGCTGGTAGGGGCCTTCGTAGCTGAGGTACGGGTTGCGGCCGACCACGGCGTTGAAATCGTCGAATTCATGCAGCGCCGGGCGGCCGCGCAGCACCACCTCCACCCGGCCGGACATGCGGCGGGTGAATTCGTCCAGCGCCGCCAGCGACTTGTTGCAGCGCAAGACGCCGAACCAGCCGATCCGCAGCGGCACCTCGGCGGGCTCGGCCGCGAGCGCGGGATTGCTGCCGCGGGCCCCGTGCTCGTCCAGCACCTTGTTCTCGAGCAGCATGGTCGGGGTGCCCGACTGCCGCATGCCGAGGAAATACTCGCGCACGAAAGCCGGCGAACTGGTGAGCAGCAGGCTCGCCTTGCGCATGAAGTGCCGCTCGGCGGCCCGCATCGACTGACCGACGACGCCACGCCCGAGCATCAGCCGGTGGATGTCGAGGCACTCGTAGACGAGGCTCGGCCGCTCTTCCCAGGCCCGCTGCAGCCTGGTCGCGAGCGGCAGCATCTCGAGATTGCGGGCGACGATCACGTCGGGCCGGTCGAGCAGGTCGATCCGCGCGAGGATCGACCAGTAGGCGCCGGCCACCGCCACCAGCCGGTGCCCGAAACGGGCATCGAGGGTCTGGCCCAGCTCGACCGCGGGCGGCGGCGCCCGGTTGCCGCGCCGGAAGCCGGCGACGGCCACCTCGGCGCCCCCCAGCCGCATCATCCGGACCCGACGCTCGACGGCCGGATCGCCCAGGTTGGGAACCAGGTAGAGAACCTTCAGCAAGGCCGGCTCTCCCGCTTGGTCGGCGTCTGGCCGACAGGTTCCGGTGGATCTGGCCCGTAAACTCCTCTGTCGGGAATATGGCGACTATGCGTCGGGGCGCTGCTCCCCGAGGACGCCAACGACTACGACACCGACGACCGCAACGCGACCGCCGTCGCCGCCTTCATCGACGGTGGCTTCGCAGAACTGCTGCGAAACACGCGGTAGCATAGAAAAACCCCGGCCTCTTTCGAGACCGGGGTTCTGTTGGTCGGAGTAGCGTGATTCGAACACGCGACCCCCTGCTCCCGAAGCAGGTGCGCTACCAGGCTGCGCTATACTCCGTCAGGCCTTGCGCGGCGCCGGATTGCCGGAACTCCCGGGTGGGGTCTCGACGGTGGTCATCGGCTCGCGCGGCGCTTTATAGACTCGGCATCGAGCCTGTTCAAGCGCCTAACTACGGCCCCGCTCCGATTGGTTGCGCCCCCCCTTCGATCCGTGTAGGAACGCGCCCGTTGGGGCGTCGCCAAGTGGTAAGGCAGCGGTTTTTGGTACCGCCATTCCCAGGTTCGAATCCTGGCGCCCCAGCCAGTCCACCAAGTGGTGGATCACAGCGAAAGTCCCTGATTTCCGGGACCCCTGGTTTCCTGCCCCTCTCTGGCTGGGGCATCGGGGACACAGGACTGGGTCACACGCCTGGGTCACACGATGGGGACACAGGTTGGCAGTAGGTCCAAATCTCGTCAGACGCGGCGCCGTCTATCATTGGCGCCGGCGAGTCCCGCAGGCGCTTGGGCCTTGCATGGGCAGCTCGCACCTTCGGATCAGTCTCAACAAGAAGGAAGCCAGCGAAGCACGCTATCCCGGTGCCCAGCTCGATGCGGTTGCCGTTCATCTCGTGCTGCTCTTCCATTCCTGCAAGGTGGGCGATCATTTACATTCATGCAGGAAAGTTGATGCTCGGGCGTCGACCCTTGGCGATGGATCCCTCCCTCTCCGCCACTTACCGCGCTACCCGGCCGTAAACGCCGGAAATCCAGGCTTTCAGGACTTTGGTAACGCCCAACTGGTACGCTCAGGACGCGGGAGCGGCACGTTCATGCAGCTCATCGTCCCACCGGTGTGGTCGTAGGGGGTGTGTGATGCGCGGGGCTTCGACGAGATCATCGGAGGTCGTACTGGTGACCAACGCGGCCGCAGCGCGGCTTCCGAGCGGATGCAGGGCGGCGGTGGTGGCCTGCCTCCTCGCAATGACCGCGCCGGGGCTGGCGCAGGAGCGTGGTGCGGCGAACGCGACGGGGAGCGACAGCCTGTCGCTCAACGGGCACGCCTATCAGCTGTTCGGGATCGACGGCTTCGGGTTCAACCAGAGCTGCTTCGTCGATGGCCGCCCGCTGGCCTGTGGGGTGTCCGCGGTGCGCGCGCTGCAGACCCTGCTCGAACCGGGGGCGGTGACCTGCACGCCAAAGGGCACCGCGACATCGGGTGCGATGCTCGCCATCTGTACGGGCCATGACGGGGACGTTGCGCTGCGGCTGGTCGAGCAAGGCTGGGCGCTGGCCGATCGCGCCGAGTTCGAACGACTACGTCGCTGCCGAGGCGGCCGCCCGCGAGGCGCAGGCGGGTGCGTGGCGCGGTACCTTCCTCGCGCCCGAGGCCTATCGTGCGCAAATCGCCGCCATCGAGGCGCGCTATGCCGAGCTGGCCGCGGACTCCGCCCGGGCCGAGGCCGAGGCGGACCTCGCCGGAGGCAGGCTCGAACTTGGCGGCCTTACCGCGCCCGGGTCCGCCGAGCCCTCAGGCGCCTCCTTCGAGGAGCACGAGCTTCGCTTCGACGCGTTCACGCCGGGCTTCATCGATACCGCGATCGAGCCGCCGGAGGTATTCGACTGGACCAGCGTCGCCGCCGTGCTGGAGGCCACCCGCCGAAAGGGGGTCGGGGCCGTCGGGACCAGCGTCGTCGATGCCATCTGGGCCGAACTGGCCGAACGGCCCTCCGAGACCGTCGAGACCCGTGATGGAGACGATTTCCATGCCGCGCTCAGGAGCCGTTCGGCCGGGTGGATGGTGGAGGGTCGGCAGCCGATCCTGTTCGTCATGGCGCCCGACCTGCCCAACTGGGTCCGCAAGTGGTTCGCCGGCCAGCCGCCCGCCGGGGCGGAGATTACCCGCCGGCAGGAGCGGGTCGGTCCGGGCTATCTCGGCACGATCGACGGCGTCGATGTCCGTCTCGGGCCCGGTCGCCAGCGGGCGGCGCTGCTGGTGCCGTCGGACGTCCTCGCCGGCGTGACGTTTCGTAAAGATGCCGATGGCCGCATCCTCGCCCTCGAGGTGGGGGCCCGGAACGAATGGGTGCTGCGCTACGGCATGGCGCTCGAGTGGCGCAGCGACCCGATGGTCTGGCTGGCTTTCCCGCAGATGGCTTCGGCGACGCCCGATGCCGACTGAGGGGACAGTGCAGATCGGCACGCCTGGCACAGCTTGCCTTGATGGGGGGCGCTCGTGAACCGCATTCTTGTTGTGATCCTCGGCGCTGCCGTCGTGGTGCTGGTGGCGTTTGGCGTCATCGTCTTCACCGGCCCGCCGCCGGCGCCCCTGCAGCCGGATCGGACGCAGCCCGCGACCGCGGCACGGAACGATGCACGCGCCGAGGCGCCTTCGGCGGCGGCGGGGGCGGCGGGGGTCGAAACGGCGGCGGCGACGCAGCGCTTCGATGCCTGGGCGAAGCCGCTGCGCGATGCCGGGCTCACCGTCACGGCGGACCGGGTGTTGGAAGCCGGCGAGACCGTCAGCGTCGCGGGCCTGGCGCTGGCGGAGGCGTCCGAGCCCATGGGCTGGCGATGGACCGCCGAGCGCGCCTCGCTCTATGACCGCGGGCTGTTCCACCTGCAGGCCGCCGGCGCGACGACGTTCGCCGTCAGCACGGGACCGGGACAGCACGTCACCTGGTCCGGCCGTGCCGACGCCATCGGCATTGCGGTGCAGCGCGATGTCCGCGATGTCCTGAGCCGCAGCCTCGTTGTCCGCATCAACGGCCTGTCCCTCGCCGAGGCGGGGACAGCGGCGGCGCCGCTCACCCTGGGCGAAGCACAGCTGCGGATCCTGCTCAAGGGCGGGACCGGGCTGCTGCCTCCCGGAACGGACCTGGCGCTGCGCCTCACCGACCTGAGCCTGCCGTCGGCCGCGGGCTCGACGCTGGGCTCAACGCTCAAGTCGTTCACCACGCAGTTGTCGATCGACCGCCCGATCACGCGCTACTCGCTGCAGCAGGTGCTCGAGTTCTTCACGCGCGGCAACGCGGCCGACGTGGAGCTCGGCACGATCGCCGTCGACTGGGGCGCGCTGCACTTCACTGGCAAGGGCAGGTTCGGGCTCGGGCCGTCGGGCGTGCCGCGTGCGCGTCTCGAGGTCAAGGTGAGCGACGCGCTGGCGCTGCTGGACTCGATCGGTGCAGCGGGCGGAACCGCGGGCGATGTCCTCGCGGCCGAATATGCGGCGCGCCTGCTGGAGTTGGGGCGGCAGCCGGACCAGCCCGCCTTGCCCATGGTGATTTCGATTGAGGACGGGGCGATCGTGCTCGAGGGCGTCGCCGGCGACATCAGGCTCGACGCGGTGGCCCAGCGCCCGCGGACGTGAAGCAGGTTGCCTCCGGCGACGGACGGCGTATGGTTTGTACCCTAACGGTTTGCTGATATGGTTTCGTGCCCGGGGGAGGGGGAGCGCTATGACCAACCGTCGCCAGATCATTCTTGGCATGGCCGCCACGGCCGCGGCACTGCCGGTGCAGCAGGCCCTCGCCAACAGCCCGCGGCGGATGTTCTTCTACGAGCTCTACAACAAGGGCACCACGGTGCTGTCGGAACGGGCGCTCGGCCTCAACGGCACTACGGTGGAAATCGTCGGCTTCATGGCGCCGCCGCTGAAGGCCGAGGCGCCGTTCTTCGTGCTCACCGACGTGCCGATGCAGAGCTGCCCGTTCTGCGACGAGATCGCGCTGTGGCCGGACAACATCATCTACGTGACCAGTGACGCCGAGCTGCCGATGCTGCCATACGATCGGCAGATCCGGGTGGCGGGGACGCTCGAGCTCGGCGAGGCGAAGGACGAGGCCACCGGCTTCGTCAGCCTGGTGCGGCTGCGCCAGGCGGCCGTGACGCGGTCCTGATCCCGGAAAGAGTGACCACATGCTGCTCGCGGAAGGCGTAAGCCTTGCTTTCGCCGACTCGGGTGGTGCGCGCTTCCACGTGCTGGATGCGGTTTCATTCCGCCCCGAGCCGGGCAGGATCACGACGATCAGCGGTCCCTCCGGCTCGGGCAAGTCGACGCTGCTCTATGTGCTCGCCGGCCTGCTGCCGCCCGGTGACGGCAGGGTGACCCTCAACGGCACGAACCTCTACGCCATGTCGGAGCGACGGCGCGATGCCTGGCGGCGCACCAATATCGGCTTCATCTTCCAGGACTTCCACCTGATCGACGAGCTGTCGCCGCTCGCCAACGCGACGCTGCCGGCGACCTTCGGCCCCGCTCCAGGGGTACGCGAGCGGGCCGCGCAGCTCCTCGAGCGGCTGGGCGTGCCGGCGGAGCGGCAGACGATCGCCCAGCTGTCGCGCGGCGAGCGGCAGCGGGTGGCGGTGGCGCGTGCCCTCGCCTTCGATCCGCCGGTGGTGCTCGCGGACGAACCGAGCGCCTCGCTCGACCGTGCTGCGACGGCCGAGCTGGTCTCGATCCTGGCCGGCCTTGCCAAGGAGGGGCGCACGGTGGTCGTCGCCAGCCACGATCCGGATATCCGCGCCGCGTCGCATCACGTGTTCCACCTCCAGCACGGGCGCCTCGGCGCCCTGGTCGAGGAAATGGCTTGATCAATCCTTTCCCCCTCGTCTGGGCGATCATGCGCCGGCACGCCGTCGTCTCGATCACCTTCGTGCTGCTGATCGCGCTGGCCGTCGGCATCGGCGCCGCCATCACCGCGCAGGAGCGGGCGCTGCGGACGGGCAGTGCGCGAGCCTCCGACAAGTTCGACCTGGTGGTCGGCGCCCCCGGCAGCCAGATCGACCTGCTGCTGCGGGTGGTGTTCCTGCAGCGCGGCGCGGTGGAACTGCTGTCGGGCGACGCCGAACGGAAGCTGCTCAGCGAGGAGCGGGCCGAGTTCGTGGCGCCGATCGGCTTCGGCGACAACCATCTGCGGACACCCGATCGTCGGCACCATTCCGCAACTGGTGATGCACCTGTCGGGCGATGCCCTCGCCGAGGGCCGGAACTTCGCGGCGCTGAACGAAGCGGTGATCGGCTACAACGCCGCTCTCGAGGTCGGCGACACCTTCCAGGCGACGCACGGCGAGCTCGCGGCCGAGGAGGCGGGGGAGGGGCATGAGGAGCACGACGAGGCCATCGCGGTCGTCGGACGGATGGCGCCGACCGGTACGCCCTGGGATCGGGCGATCCTCACGCCGATCGAGCTGACCTGGATGATGCACGAGCTGGGGACCGGCCACGCCGATTCGCCGCTCGATCGGGTCGGGCCGCCGTTCGATCTGGCATCCGTCCCCGGAATTCCGGCGGCGGTGGTCAAGCCGAAGAGCATGGCTGCCGCCTATGGCCTGCGCAGCGAGTACCGGACCGCCGAGACGACGGCGTTCTTTCCGGCCGAGGTGCTGGTGCAGCTCTATGGGCTGATCGGCGACGTCAGGATCGTCATGAGCGCCCTGGCGATCGCCACCCAGGTGCTGCTGGTCGCCGCCATCCTCGCCGGCATCCTGATGCTGATGCGGCTCTACCGGCAGCGCTTCGCGGTGCTGCGGGCGCTGGGGGCGTCGCGGACCTATGTGCTCGCGGTCGCCTGGACCTTCAGCTTCGGGCTGATCGCGCTGGGGAGCCTCCTGGGGCTCGCCGTCGCCGCCGCGCTGGTCGGCGTGGTGTCCGGGGTGTTCAGCGAGGCGAGCGGCATTGCGATGACGGCATCGATCGGCTGGCCGGAAATCTGGCTGGCGCTGACCCTGACGGCGATCGGAGCCGTGCTGGCAATTCTCCCCGCGGCCCTGCTCTATCGCCGTCCGGTCGTCGAGGCCCTGCGCAGCGCCTGAAGCCGGCTACTTCATTTTACCCAATGGACAACATTGGATAACTTATGGTCGGATCGGTTTTATGTGACAGAACGTCGCGTCCAGAAGAGCGTCCGAACAGGGCGCGCTGATGGATTTTTCGCGTCGGGGTCGGCTCTACGCTGGCGGGGATGACCACATCGAAAGGGTGAGGGAGAATACAATGTCTGTAATCAGGCCGAGCAATCGGCTGGCGTTGAAGATGGGAACGGCCGCAGCCGCGCTCATGGCGTTGGCAGTGCCTGCCGTCGCCCAACAGGTCCAGTCCACTTTCAACCTGAACTGGTCGAACGACCGTCTGCTGAAGTCCGACAACGAGCCGGCCAACTGGCTCATGCAGGGCAAGGACGTTCAGAACCACCGTTACTCGCCGCTGACCCAGATCAACCGCGACAACGTCAAGGGCCTGCACATGGCCTACGCGCTGTCGCTGGGCGGCGCGAACGACGTTTCGGACAATAACGGTCCGAACATCATGACCACGCCGCTGGTCGACAACGGCATCATGTACACGATCTCGTCGTGGGGCCGCATCTTCAAGATCGACGTGCGCAACCCGCAGGCGGCCGACCTGCTCTGGATCTCCGATCCGGAAATCGAGCACGAGGGCAACGATCCGCAGACCCGCGGTATCGCCCTTTACGGCACCAGCATCATCAACCCGCTGCGCGACGGCCGGCTGGTGGCGCATGACCGCGACAGCGGCGAGATCCTGTGGGACAAGCAGATGGCCGTGACCACCGAGTACGGTGGCCGCGAGCGCTTCAACGCCTCGCCGCTCTGCATCGAAGACAAGTGCATGGTCGCCAACTCGCAGGGCGACGCCGGTACGCGCGGCTGGCTGGCCGCCGTCGATCCCAAGAACGGCGAAGAACTGTGGCGCACCTACGTGGTTCCGGCCCCGGGCGAGCCCGGCTCCGAGACCTGGCAGGACACCGCCCAGACCGCCTGGACCCGCGGCGGCGGCGGCATGTGGACCACCGGTTCGTACGACCCGGTGAACCGCAACATCATCTGGGGTACCGGCAACCCGGTCCCGAGCTACGACCCCGAGTTCCGCCCGGGCGACAACCTCTTCACCAACTCGACGATCGCCTTCGACATCGATACGGGCAAGATGAAGTGGTACTTCCAGCTGACGCCGAACGACGGCTGGGACTATGACGAGAACGGCATCAACTTCGTCTTCGACGCGCCGATCGACGGCCAGATGACCCACCAGATCGGCCACTTCGGCCGCAATGGCTTCTACTACAACTGGAATGCGGCTGATGGCTCGTTCATCAACGGCAACCAGTGGGTCAACGAAGTCACCTGGACCAAGGGCCTCGACCCCAAGACCGGCATGCCGCTCGAGTACAATCCCGAGCTCGCCGTGCAGACCTACATCCCGGAAACCCGCGGCCTGCGTGAGGACTTCGGCACCGAAGTCACCACCTGCCCGACCTGGCACGGCGGTACCGCCCACCAGCCCCCGGCCTACAACCCGGTGAAGTACATCGCCTACACGGTCAGCACCGAGGGCTGCTTCACCCAGGACATGACCAAGGCGACGATCACCGATCCGCCGCCGCCGGCTGGCCAGGGCACCCTGAAGGACGTCAACGGCACGATCAGCAACCTCTACTACGGCGCCATCACCGCGGTGGACGTCCGCAGCGGCAAGGTGCTGTCGAAGGTCAACGTCGACGAGGAAATCCGCTCGGGCATGCTGGCGACTGCCGGTGGCCTGGTGTTCACCGCGCTCACCAATGGCGACGTGGTGGCCCTCAATGACGAGACCCTCGAGCAGCTCTGGCACTTCAACCTCGGCACGCCGCTCAAGGCTCCGCCGATGACCTTCGCGGTCAATGGTCGCCAGTACATCGCGCTGCAGACCTCGGGCCTGCACGTGCACCCGAAGCGGTTCACCGACCTGATGCACAGCGAGTACCTGTTCGTCTTCGCGCTGGATCAGTAATCCGGCAATCTCTGAGCAAGCGAGCGGCCGGCCCAGTCCGGCCGCTTTGCAATTTGGAAGTGCCGTCCGCCTGTCGTCCCCGCGGCGGCGGATACCGGGAGAGCATCCGATGCGTTCTGTTTTCCGCAAGGCCCTGTGGGCCCTGGCCACCTGCATCGCGCTCTCTACCGCATCCCTGCCGTTCGCCATGGCCCAGGACGCCGGGGCGCCATCGGCTGGCGACAAGACCAAGCGCCTGACGCTGCAGAGCCTCAAGCTGGGCTCGACGCTCGCTGGGATGCCCGAGTGGCTGGCGTTCAGGAACTATGCCTGCGGCAGCAATGGCGGCCCGCCGCTCGCCAAGCTCTCCGGCTGGTCCGACTTCGAGCGCTGCGCGCCGGATGAGAACGGGCTGCACGAAGTCTATTTCGAGTATGACAACGAGGCGGAATACATCCTGCGCGCGCTCGATGACCCGCGCGCGGTGCGTTACATCGGCACGACCGAGCAGGGTTTCCCGATCGTTGCCTCGGCGCTGTTCTCCGATGACGGGGTGTTGCGCGGACTCCGCATGGTGACCGATGCTCGCCCCAACTATACCGCCGACCAGTTCTTCGACCTGAGCGACCTCAGGTCCCGCAACGATTTCTACCTGCTTGGCCCGTTCGTGGGCGGGCAGGTCGGCATCAGCCCCGCAAATGATTGCGTGAGCCTGCCGCTCGGCGAGCGCGAGTCGCCGGTCGGCGGTACCTTCGTCAAGCTCGACTGCGAGCGGATCGAGAACGGGACCCGCTACATCCTGAAGACCCGCTACTTCCGCAAGGCCGGCCAGGTTGGGCGCGACGCCCATACCGGCCAGATCACGCAGGGGCAGTACGAGAGCTGGACCCTGTTCGAGCAATACCAGGTGGGGTACGGGCCGGCGGCGTCGACCAGGAATGCGCCGTCCGACGCAGGGCTGACGGACGAGACCAGCAAGCCGTAGCTGGAGTCAGTTACCCGTCGGGGCCGGGAACACGGTGCCGTCGGGCAGGGTGGTCTTTTCCCACATGGCCTCGTCCATGACCGAGCCGGTGACCAGGGCCTGCATCAGGTTGGCGCCGCGCAGGTCGGCATGGACCAGTTGCGTGCCGGTGAGATCGGCGCGCAGGAAATTGGTGCCGGCGAGATTGGCGCCGGTGAAATCGACGTTCCTGAACTCGGATTCGCGCAGGACCGAGTAGTAGAGGTTGGCGCCGGCGAGGTTCGCATCCGAGGCGTGGAAGCGATCGGCCTCGGCATAGGCGATGATGGCGTTGCTCAGGTCGGCGCGCGAGGCCCGCGCCAGCCGCAGGTCGGCATTCTGCAGGTTGGCATTGGGCAGCTTTGCCGAGGTCAGGTTGGCGGTCTGCAGCTTGATGCCGGTCATCACCGTATCGCTCAGGTCGGCGGCGCCGAAATTCGCGCCATAGGCGAGCACGCCATCCATCCTGGCACCCGCCAGATTGGCGCGGCGCAGGTCCGCCAGGTTGAGATTGGCATCGGTCAGGGTTGCGCCGCTGAGATCGGCCCCCGACAGATTGGCTTCGTGCAGGGTCGCATGGGTCAGGTTGGCGCCCCTGAGGTTGGCGCCTTTCAGGTCGCGCCGCTTCAGTTCGGCATGATCGAGGTCGCAGCCGGGACAGTCGATCGTCCGACCAGCGAGGAAATCGTCCCGCTGGTCGGCTTTCGCGGCGGTGATGCCGGCCAGCAGTCCCAAAGCGGCAGTAAAGGCAAGCGCTGCCGCTCGCATCGACTGCAACGACGGACTGCCGGCTGGCGTGTGCACCGAACTTACTCCGTCAGCGGCGGCAGGACGATATTGGCGAGCGCCGCCGTGTCGTGCGGCAGCTCGGCGTCACCGGCCGGCACTTTGTTCTTCGACATCAGGTAGGCGACGATGTCGGCATAGGTTTCCGGCGGCAGCGAGCCCCCGGCGCCTTGCGGCATGTTGCTGCTGATGTAGTCGTAGATCGGTTCGGGCGAGCCGACGAACCAGCGCTCCCGGAAGCCTTGGCCGACGACGGTCGGTGCCTCGCCGCTGCCGCCCAGCGTGGTGCCGTGGCAGCCCGCGCAATTGTCCGCGTAAGCCTTCTTGCCGCGCTTCGCCTGATCCTCGGTGTAGCTCATGATGGTGCCCGGGGCCACTTCCACGGCCGCAGTCGCCTCGGCGGCCGGCGCGGCTTCCTGGGCGGTCCCGACAACCGGAGCGAGCATCAGGGCGGCCGCGATTACTGGCAGGCCAAAGTGCAATTGCGGCAGTAAAATGCGCATCGTAACGGACTTTCTTCGCTGAAGATTGAGGCGGGATGATACCGTTCCACTCTGGTCGGTCAACCGCTTACCGCGGCGGAGAGCATCGGCGTAACCACTATTATGGATCGGCATAGCCTCTATGTCGTGCATGGACAGACTTGCCGTTTCCACTTATCAGAACACGCCATAGCCGTAACAAGTTGCGTCCGCTCCGTGTCGCAGCCGTACCCGATCGACTTGCACACCGATGACGCCTCTGATCGACGTTCGTTCTCTGCGTAAGCGTTTCGGCGCGGTCCTCGCCGTCGACGACCTCAGCTTTTCGGTCGACCGCGGCGAGGTGCTCGGGTTCCTGGGGCCGAACGGCGCCGGCAAGTCCACCACCATGCGGATCATCGCCGGCTTCATCGCGCCGACGGCCGGCACGGCAGCGGTGTGCGGCGAGGATGTCTGGGCCAACCCGGTCGCCGCGAAGCGCCGCATCGGCTACGTGCCGGAAGGCTCGCCCCTCTATGGCGACATGACGCCGGAGGGCTTTCTCGATTTCATCTGCAGCGTGCGGCAGATGTCGCGCTCCGAGCGCAGGAAGGCCGTGACCATGGCCATCGACCGCCTGCAGCTCGCCGAGGTGCTGCACCGCAAGCTCGACACCTTGTCGAAGGGCTTTCGCCGGCGGGTCGGTCTCGCGCAGGCGATCCTCCATGACCCGGACGTGCTGATCCTCGACGAGCCGACCGACGGGCTCGACCCGAACCAGAAGCACCTGGTGCGCGAGCTCATCCGCTCGATGGGGGACAGCAAGGCGATCATCGTGTCGACGCACATTCTCGAAGAGGTCGACGCCGTCTGCGACCGCGCCCTGATCATCGATCACGGCCGCGTCGTCAGCGACGGCTCGCCGTTGCAGCTGCATGCCCGCTCGCCCGACTACAATGCCGTGTCGCTGCAGGTGGCGGCGCCGGAGGCCAACCGCGCGATGCAGCTGCTCAAGACCGTCCCCAGGGTCGCCGGCGTCGAGGTCGTCGAGCACAATGATGGCTCGACGCGACTGCTGGTGCGGCCGCAGGGGGGCGCGTTCATCGCCGAGGCGGTCGGCGCGGCGCTGCAGGGCGCCAGCATCGTCCCCTCGGACATGTTCAGCATGATCGGCACGCTGGATGAGGTCTTCCGGTCGGCCACCATGGGCCAGGGCCGCTAGGGGGAGCATCCGACCATGCGCGTTACCTTTGCCATCGCCCGGCGCGAGCTCACGGCTTACTTCCTGACGCCGCTGGCCTATGTGTTCCTCGTCGCCTTCGTCGCTTCGACCGGCGCGGCGACGTTCTATTTCGGGCAGTTCATGGCGCGGCGGCAGGCCGACCTGACGCCGTTCTTCGATTTCCATCCATGGCTCTACCTGGTGTTCATCCCCGCGGTCGGGATGCGGCTGTGGGCCGAGGAGCGGCGGCAGGGGACGAGCGAGCTGCTCATGACCCTGCCGGTGACCGCCTGGCAGACCGTGCTCGGCAAGTTCACCGCCGCCTGGGCGTTCGTCGCGATCGCGCTGGCGCTGACCTTCCCGATCTGGCTTTCGGTCAACTACCTGGGCGAGCCCGACAATGGCGTCATCCTCGCGGGGTACGTCGCGAGCCTGCTGATGGCCGGGGCGCTGGTCGCCGTCACCTCCTTCGCCTCGTCGCTGACCAACAGCCAGGTGATCGCCTTCGTCTTCGGCGTGGTCGCGAGCTTTCTGTTGATGATGAGCGGCCTGCCGCTGGTGCTGAACCTCTTCGGCGGCTGGGCGCCGCCCTACGTGGTCGACCTCGTCGCGTCGTTCTCGCTCTTGACCCATTTCGATGCGATCGCCCGCGGCGTGCTCGACATGCGCTCGATCATCTTCTTCGCGCTCCTGATCGGACTGTTCCTGTTCCTCAACCGGCAGGTCGTCGAAGTCTGGAAGATGAGCTGAGCCGATGTGGAACCTGACCAAGAATGCGGATCGCGCGACGCTGGCAGTCCTTGGGGCAATCCTCGCGATCGTACTGTTCCTCGCGACCAACCTGATCGTGTCGCTCGGCCTCGGCAACGCCCGCGTCGACCTCACCGAGAACCGGATCTACACCCTCTCGCAATCGACCCGCGACGTACTCGGCTCGCTCCAGGAGCCGGTGACGCTGCGGCTCTACATGTCGTCGGGCATGGTCGAGGATGCGCCGACGCTGCGGGTCTATTCGGATCGCGTGCGCCAGCTGCTGCGCTCCTATGAGCAGCTCGCCGGGGGCAAGCTGCGCGTCGAGCAGGTCGACCCCATCCCGTTTTCGTCCCTCGAGGACGAGGCGATCGGCTACAGCCTCGCCGGCTTCAACATGAACCGCGCCGGCGAGCAGGGTTATTTCGGCGTCGTGGGCACCAATTCGGTGGACGGCGTCGAGACCATCCCGGCCCTCAGCCCGGTGCGTGAGGCCTACCTCGAATACGACCTGACGCGCCTCATCGCGCGGCTGGCGCATCCCTCGGTCCCGAAGGTCGGGATCATCGACGGCCTCAGCCTGATGGGCGATCCGGTGACGCAGCGCCGACCCGCCTCCGTCATCTCGCGCATCGCCAAGGACTACGAGCTCGTGCCCGTCTATCCCGATGCCACGGCCATCCCGGAGGGGCTGAGCGCGCTCATCGTCATCCACCCCTACAACCTGACGCCGTCGGCGCTCTACGCCATCGACCAGTTCGCCATTCGCGGCGGCGGCGTGCTGGCCTTCCTCGATACGATCGCCGAGCATGACGTGCCGAGCGCGACCACCCCGACGAGCCCGCAGAACCCCGATTCCAACCTCGAGCCGCTGATGGCGGCCTGGGGGGTGAAGATGGAGTCGAAGCAGGTGGTCGGCGACATCAGCATGGCGATCAAGATCCGCGGCCGGGCCGGCTCGCAGGTGGTGGTCGCCGACTATCCGCCGTGGATGATCCTCGACCGCGACAACCTCAATCCCGACGACGCGGTGACCGGCCAGCTCAACCTGATGCGCATCGCCTCGTCCGGCTCGATCGAACCGCTCCCCTCGGGCGGCACCACGTTCACGCCGCTGATCCAGACGACCGCCAACAGCGCGCTCTTCACCCAGGCCGAAGTGCTGCGGCGCGACTCGCCGACCGTCCTCACCGCCAACTACACGCCTTCGGGCGTGCAGCAGGTTCTCGCCGCGCGAGTCACCGGCAGCGTGAACACCGCCTTCCCCGATGGCCCGCCGCCTCCGCCGCCACCCAGCGACAGTGGCGAAGCGCAACTGCCGCCGCCGGAACTGGTGACGGCGTCCGAGAAGCCGCTCAACGTCATCATCGTCGGCGACACGGACCTGCTCTCCAACGACCTGAACCTCGGCCAGTCGGGCCAGCAGGTGACGCAGAACTCCGACTTCGTGATCAATGCGCTGGACAGCCTCACCGGCGGCGGCCAGCTGATCGCGCTGCGCGGGCAGGGCATCTCGTTCCGCCCCTTCACCACGGTCGACCGGATCGAGGCGGCGGCCAACGACAAGTACCGCGCCACCGAGGACCGGCTGCAGGCCGAGCTCAAGGAGACGCAGGAAAAGCTGCAGGCGCTGCTGGTCCAGAACACGAGCATCGATCCGGCCACCGGCGAGCCGGTGCTGCAGGAGACCTCGCCGGAGCAGCAGGAAGCCGTCGCCCAGTTCAACCAGCGGTTGGTCGAAGTGCGCCAGCAGTTGCGGGACGTGCGCGGTGCGCTGCGCGGCGAGATCGACGCGCTGGGCGATGTCCTGCGCCTCGTCAACATCGCTGCCGTGCCGCTCGTGATCGTGCTCGCCGGCATCGTCATCTTCGCCTGGCGGCGGCGCCGCCTTTCGCGCTACCTGCGCCGCCGCGCCGCGGCCTGAGGGGGAAGCATGTCAGCTCGGGGCTTTGTCGTACTCCTGGTCGTTACCCGTACTGGCCGTGCTGGGCGCGGTGTTCGCGGCGGTGCAGCCGACGCTTTCCGGCGCCGACACGGTGGCCGGCGAGCCGATGTTCCCCGGGCTCGGCCAGCAGGTCGGGAAGGTGGGCAAGGTCACCGTCGAGACGCCGCAATATTCCATGAGCTGGGAGCAGCGCGACGGCGCCTGGGTGTCGCCCGAGCACGGCGACTATCCCGCCCGCAAGGCGAGTGTACCCGACCTGGTGCTGGGCCTCGCCCGCATGACGAAGGTGGAAGCGAAGACCGCCCAGCCCGAGTGGTACCAGCACATCCGGGTCGGCGATCCGAGTGCAAGCCCGCCGACCGGCGTGGCGCATGTGACGGTGACGGCGGCCGACGGCACCAAGCTCGCCGATGCGATCCTCGGCGCCCGCAGCTTCGGCATCGCGGCCTCCCACGCCCGCGGCGGCATGTTCGTGCGCGAGGCCGATGGCGCCCAGAGCTGGCTGGTGGAGGGCGTCGTCTCGGTCCCCGCCGGTCTGCCGGAGTGGTTCGATACGATCCTCGACATTCCGGGTTCCGCCGTCACCGACATCGCCATCCTCGACGGCAACCGGACGGTGCTCGAGTTCAAGAAGACGGACGCGACGAACGGCGTCTACGAGATCGCCTACCGCGATCCAGCCGAGGTGGCGGAGGACGAGGTTGCCAACAGCAATACGCTGCGCAGCGTGGCCTCGGCAATCGTCGGCGTCAGGGCCGAGAACGTGCGGGACGCCGACACCCTGTCGCCGGCCGAGAATGCGCGCATCAACCGCTTCACCACCGCTTCGGGCCTGCAGCTCGACATAACGATGATCGAGCAGGACGGCGGTCCATGGGCGATGATCAAGGCCTCGGCGCGGGAGGGCAGCGAGGCCGCGGCGATGGCCGCCGAGATCAACGCCCGCACCGCCAACTGGGCCTTCCAGCTCGCTGCCAGCCACGCCGCGCGGCTTACCCAACCGGTGGCGAACCTCGTGCAGAAACCGACGGCTCCCCCGGCGGAGGGTGTCGCGCCCATTCCGTTCGACCAGGACGGAAAGCCGATCCTCGGCCCGCAGGGCTTCACTATGCCGGGGGCCATTCCCGCCTTCTGACGGGCGGGCGCCTCAGCGCCGGAGGACGCGCGGCAGGCACAGGTCCTCGGCCTCGAACTCGGGGTACTTGTTGCAGTTCCACAGCGAGGATTCCACGCCCTCGGGGTTGCGACCGAAGGCATATTCCTGGGCCTCGAGCTGCGGCGCACGGATGGGCATGGCGTGGGGCGTCGACCACTGGTCCGTCCACACGCCGACCCGGCAGACCGTCATGCCCTCGCAGAGCGGCTTCGCCAGCGCTTCGAGGTCGCGCGGGTTGCGCGTCGCCTCGCGCTCGACCAGCACGGCGCGGTACCAGGAGTTGAGCTCGACGACCTTGATCACGAGGCTTCCCGCCTCGCCGGCCGCCATGGCTGCGCCACCGCAACCGATGGCGAGCAGCGAAGCCGCCAGCGACAGGCGCAGCATGCTCTTCAAGCGTCCAGGCATCGACCGGGCTCCCACACTCTAGATGCACTCAATCAATGGGCGGCCCGGTGAACTCCGGGCGGTCCGATTGCGGATGGATTGGCAGTTCCCGCCATAGCGACGGCATCGTGAACGTCCCCTGCCACAGCCCGATGCCTGCGACCCGCGCGTCCGCCTGGGCAGTCGCTGTAGCGCGAGGTCTCCTCAGCCAGGCTGAGGCCGAAGCCCGATGCCACGAAGCGCTGGCCGACATCCTCGCCGTTCAACGTGCAGAGCGCGATCATCCGCTTGCGCGATGGATCCTCGACCACGCTCTCGCAGGCCACCTCCCCTTCGGAGAGGATCGTCTCGAGCTGCCGCTGCGCCGCGGCCCAGCACTCCCAGACGCGGCCGGAAACGGTGCAGGTCTGCTTCACCTCGACCGAATCCACCCCGAGCAGGAACACGTCATAGTCGCCGAGGGTGAAGCTGTAAGGCTTGGTGACTTCGGCGTGGCCGGTGATGGTCGCGGCCGCTGCGCCAGCCGGCGCCAGCAGCGCTGCGGCGAGCACGGCCGGACCGGCGATGCTCAGGCGGTGGGTAATACCGGCGCGGCTGCAGATGCGGAGCAATCTCATGTCCGGGGCCTAGAGCAGCGACTTGTCCGGCAGCTTGACCGGCGGCATGTTGTTGAACACCAGGTCATGCTCGGTCGGCCGGAAAGGCGAGCCGAACTGCCCCCCTTCAGTATCGGCCGGCGGCACGGCGTTGGGCTGGCTCCTGTCCTCCTCGAGCGTGCGCGGCGTGACGGCGCCCTCCACCTCCTCGCCATTGGCGAGCAGGTCCTGCGCCTGGCTGACGGCGTCGGCGAAGTCCCTGGTGTAGCTGAGGCTGTAGCCACGGGGCCGGCCGCTGGGGATATTGTTCTCGTCGAGCTCCTCGAGCCACAGGTAGATCACGCCGGCCCCCCCGGTGATCCGGTCCGGCTCGACGACGCGCGTCGCGAGCAGCGCGAACCGGGAGGGCGGCGCGTCCGGCGAGGCCCAGCCGAGCACCGAGACCACGGCCAGATAGCTGCCGACGAAGAAGCCGCCGGTCACCACGATCGCCGTTGCCTTGATCCACCAGCGCCACCGCGAGGTGAGGTTCATGCTGAGCAGCAGCACCCCGATCGCGACATAGGCGAGAACGACCCACATTATCGTGTTGAACGGCATCGCTCAGCCCTTGGCGCCGCCGCGCACCCGCTTGACCAGCGAGATGAAGCGGTCGTTGAGGTTGGAGTAGTTGCCTTCGCTGTCGAGCGTGAACCGCACCACGGTCTTCTCGTCGCCGCGATGATCGACGGTCGTCGTGCCGTGGTAGACCACCTCGAGCCGCGGATTGACCCGCTGCACGGTGACGGTCACCGGCACGGGCTCGACGCCGTTCGCGACGTAGTGGTTGACGTTGACGACATACTCGCCCGGAATGATCCCGCGCAGTGTCACGGTTTCCTGGTTGAGCTGGTTCTCGATCTTCTTGCCGTTGATGACGATCGTATCGTGGAACAGCCCGCGGTCGTCGCGTTCGAGGCTGAGGAAGCCGGCCTCGAGGTTGCGGTACCAGGCGATGTTGCCCGCCGGATCCTCGACATAGAGGTCCATGTCGTCCGGATCGGAGTCCGGCCAGCTGAGCGTGATCAGGTAGTCGGCCTGGACGTTGACGTTGCCGGTCAGCGTATCCGGGCGGATCAGCGCGAAGGACATGAACACCATGATGGAAAAGCCCATCAGGACGTTGAGGAGCATGTCCGTGAACGGCACGAACGTCCCGTCGTCCCCCGCTTCGTAGAGGCTAGGCTCGTTGAACATCGGGGCGGCGCTCGACAGGCAGGATGAGGTGAACTTCGGTAACCTGGGTCACCTGCCGGAAGAGCTCGGCGATGGCGCCGTCGAGCAGGTAGTACTCGAACTTCAGCAGCAGCGCCGTGGCGATCCCGGCGACCGTGATGGTGAGGGCGATGGCCATGCCGTCGCTCATCCCGGCGAGGGTCTGGCGCAGCGTCTCGACGTCGAAGGCATTGAGCGCGGCGAGCGGCACCAGCATCAGGATGAAGCCGATGGCGGTGCCGAGCAGGGCGAGGCGCAGCAGCGATTCCGATACGAACCACCCGAGCTTCTGGCGCGCCTTCAGTTCATCGGCGAGCGAGCGCAGCAGCACCGTCTGGTCGAACTGCGCGCTGCCGATCGAGCGCGCCTTGGCGATCAGGTTGGCGATGTGCGTGGTGATGATGCCCGGCTCGAGCGGCCTGCCCTTCGAGGTGACGATCCGGCCATCCTGCACCGCGACGGCGGCGGTGCCTTCGGCGACGAACGCTTCGCGAACGCGCCGCGCCACCACCAGTTCGCGCGAGACCAGCACGACCTCATAGAGGCAATGCAGCGAGGTCAGCACGAAGATCGCGAGGATGACGACCGAGACCTTGGTGCGGTCGAGGGCGATCATCGACTGCACGAGGCCGAAATACCACAGCACCAGGAAGCCGAATGCCGTCAGCACCATGACGATCAGCCATTTGAGCAATGGAAGGTAGTCGCGGGACTGCGAAGTCGGCGCGAGAAATATTGGCTCCATCGTTGTCACACACACTCCCCCCGCGAGAGGCGCCGCCGATCCGGCCCGATGCCCCCGCCTCCCGATTGAAACCGCAGTTCATCCCTGCTGCTGTACTTCGATCATCTGATATGGCCGCCGATCGACGTGCAAGTCGGCGACCAGTGCCGAGGCCGCTTCCTACGTTGTAGGCTACCAGCCCTGTGGGCAACCGAAAGTTGCGCCAAACCCTGTACAAAGGGGCGATTCCCCCTGCTCCTTTGCGGGGTCTTAGTGTGATGATCGGCTACAACTATCCTCAGAATAGGCGCTTCCGATATTCCGGCGTCTGTCTGGTTGCCTGGCAGCCAGTGCTGCTTCAACCTGTCGGCAAGCGACTAGCAGATTAAGGGTCAAGCAAGGGGATGCCTTGGGGCCGAAGCGGACCTTTCCGTTGTATGTCGTTGGTATGGCGCGTCCGCAGTCGTGCCGCCGGCGAGCAGGAGATGACATCGCCCTATGTGAATCCTGCCGACGCGAGGCGATAGTTCGTCACCCCCTGACCTCAGCCCCAAGCCCCCTCCCAATTTTACGGAGAGTCCTTGTCAGCCGCCGTGCGTCAGATACCTCCAGGCGCCATACACGAGGTTAAGCTAGCATAGCCCGCTCCTCGAACTCGACGGGCTAAGATAGCCCAGCGTCGAGTGTCGCCTGCCAGTTCCGCCGGGCCGCAACCCGACACGACAAGCTACTTGTCAACTTCATGGGCTTCGTCAAACTCGCCGCCATCACCATCTGGCTCAAATCGATAAATCGTCACTGCGACCTAGTACGCGGTACCGCTGAGCCGCGCGTACACCGCGAAACCGGCCTGATCGGCGACGCTCTGCAGCACCGGCACGGCGGCGGAGACATCAAGGCTGACCCGGTCTTCCCAGGTGTGCGTCAGCCCGACGCCGACCGAGCCCATGCTGGTGCGTACCGGGTAGCTCGAGAACACCTCGCCGAAATCGGCCAGCACATAGGCGTCGAGGCCCTCGGCCAGTTGCGGCACCCCATGGTGCAGTTCGGTCCGGATGAAGTAGCCGCTATTGCCGCCGACGCCGTCGGATGGATAGCCGCGAACCGTGTTGGGGCCGCCGATCTGGAACAGCAGGCTGCCCGGCAGGTCGGTCTCCGCCGTGTACTGCGCGGCGCCGTTGGCGACCAGCGTGAAATCGCCGGGCAGTCGCACGCTGCCATTGGCCGAGGCGGTCGCGATCCGAAGGTGGCTCGTCTCCTCGGCGGGGACCTTGCCTACGGCATGGACGTAGATCAGTTGCGGCTGCACCGCGAAGGACACCCCATCTCCCGCGTAGCTGAGCGAGAATCCGAGGGCGGTCTTCAGCGTCGAGGTTTCGACCAGCGCCACATCCGACGACCAGGACCGGGACTCGCCATAGGACACCGTGCCGATGCCGAGCAGCGCCCACTCGGAATCGACGAACAGCGGCTGCGAGACCGTGGCCGTGGTGGCGCTGGATGTGCCGGTGATGTGAAGCGGCTCGGTAGGGCCGTCGATCACCTTGATGGCCGACAGCGTCTGGCTGAGCGACAGGCGAGTGCCGTATTTGGTGAACGGCGTATCGAAGATCAGCGTGCCGGCAATGCTGCCGAGCGAAGCGGTGGCATAGAACATCAGCCGGTCATCGCGGCCGAGCAGGCCGTAGCGCTGGTAGCTGGCGCCCCATTGCGTGCTGCCGGTGGAGGCAACGCCCTGGTTGTCCATGAACAGCGTCAGGGCATTTTCGCGCGGCTCGGTGATGCCCAGCGTCAGGTCGGTTAGGCCGAACGTGGCGCCGGGGCCCAGCAGCAGGCTCATCTGCGCCTGATGTGTCTTGTTGAACCAGACGATGTCCTTGGCCGCCTGCGGCACGTCGACCACGCCGTCGCCGCGTGTCAGTTTCACATGATCGAGCAGGAAATCGCTGTCGCTGACGTGCTCGCCGACGAGTCTGACGACGCCCTGGCGACCTTCCACCAGTTGCACCTTGAGCGTGCCGTCGGCGAGGCGCTGCGGCGGCAGGACGGCGCCCGCCGTGACCACGCCTTTTTCGGCGTACAGGTCATTGACGTCGCGGACGAGGCTGGAGACGGCGGAAAAATCGAGCGTCCTGCCGACATAGCGCGCGACGATCGCGTCGAGTTCGGCGGCGCTGAGGAATTCGGACGGCGGATCGAACACCACCGATTTGAGCACGAACTTCGGGCCGCCCGGCGGCGGCAGTTCAGCGCGCACCACCGGCTCGGTGACGATCGGCGTACTGCTGGCCGCCCGACTTGCCGCCAGCTCCCGGGCGCCTTCTTCGTTCTGCCGCAGGATCATACTGGCCGGATCCTGCGCCAGGACTGGCATGGCCGCCGACGCGGCGAGCGCTGCCGCAAGGCCAAACGCCATCCTTGCCTGAGGCGATCCTCTCCGAGCTTCCCGCCGCAACACCGTTCCGAACCCCGCGTCTAATTCAACTGGCTGAGATGCACCGCGGGGCCGTCTGCCGGGGCGATTACCGGATAGGCGATGCCGTCGATCACTACGAAGCGGCCACCCTGCCGCGAATCATCGGCCTGAATCTCATCTGAAACACCAGTATTCGCAATGATGTAGACGAAGCGATTGGTCGTTTCGTCGTGGTACATGGCGCGGATCGTGTCGCGGACCAGGCTCGCGCCCTCATACTTCACGCCATTGATGACCTCGGTCACCTGCGCGGTGGCGTCATACCTCACCACATAGGCGTTGGTGGTGGTGTGGGCATTGTTGAGATCGAGCGTGAATGCGGCGTTCGGCGCATACATCTGCACATTGCCGGCGCGCTGCGGCGCCGGGCTGCGATTGTCGTAGAGCAGCGCCGTGGCCGGCGTCTTCAGCCACAGCGAGCCGGGCACGAACGCCTTTTCGATCCTCACCGAACGGGCCGTCGTCGTGATGTCGCCATCGATGAAGCTGTATTTGGGCATCACGAGGCCGGCGGGCGCATCGACCACCACATGCGCGCTGGTCCCCAAGCCGCCCTTGTAGCCGGTGAGCGTCAGCTTGAGCGGATCCGGGCCGGAGGGCACCTGCTTGATGCTGATATCGAGCACACCGGCGCCGAACGAGGCTTCCTCAGCGACTTCGACGTTGCTCAGCTTCAGCGTTCCGGCCGTATCGAAGACCACCTTTAGCGCGCGCAGGATATCGACGGTGATATCGCCCTCGGCCTCGACGCTGACTGTGCCCTTCAGGGCCTCGAGCAATGCGCCGTGGAAGTCGCCCGCCGCTGTCAGGTAGATATTGCCGTCGCCAGCCTTTGCCGAGACGGTCACCGGGTCGCTCAGCAAGCTCGCGTAGATGTCGCCTGCGGTCGCTCCCAGCGTCGCCGTGCTCGTCAGGATACGCAGCGGATTGGGCGTGTTGGTGACGGCGTTGGCGCTGCCCGGGACATCGTTCAGACCGTCCTGCCACTTCTGGTTGGCCTGGGTCTTGTCGCCGATGCCGAGCGCCGCCGTGATGGCGACACTGGCGCCGACGGCGTCGGCCTTGATGTCGAACGGCCGCGCCGATGCGTTGCCGGCCAGCACCCGGCCGCCGCTGACGATCTCCACGGCGCTGTGTCCGCCGGAGTCGCTCGCGCCCGAGCTGATGCCGGTGACCAGCGCATTGCCTGTAGTGGTGATGGCGATGCGGCCGATGTCGGCGGTCATCGTCGCGCCGTCGATCATCTTCAGCGACGCGGCGCTGACCTCGATCATGCCGGTGGTCGAGTGAATGGCGGCTTGCCCGCTCACCACCCAGCGGCCGCCGGCGGCGAGGTCGATCTGCCCGAGCGCCGAGACGCTGCCGTCGATGATCCCCTCGAAACCGGCCGTCAGCGTGATGCCGCCGGCGGTTGAGGTGACGGATTTCAGCGTGAACAGGTTGCGCGCCGGCCCGTAGAGGTTGATCGGCCCGGAGGCCGAGGCGGTGATGCCGCCGCCGATATTGTTGCCGACATTGAGGGCGCGCGTGATCGAGCCGATGCTGCCTGCGCTCGCGGTGAGGCTCACATTGGTGCCCAGGATGTTGATCAGGTCGTCCTTGTTGGCGTTCAGCAGCGAGCCGGTGGCGGTGATGCGGATGTCGCCCGGCGAGTAGACCGTGTCGATCCTGGCGTCGCCGCTGAGGTTGACGAACACGCCGTTCTGCGCCCGCGCCGTGAAGGTCGAGCCGGAGAGCAGCGCCAGCTGCACCGGCGTGCCGCTGGTGCCGATGCCGCCCTGGGCGGCCTCGAGGATCAGGTTGCCGGTGGCGATCGAGCTGCCGCCCGTTGCGTTGCCGATGCTGCCGATGGTCTTCATGCGGGTCTCGCCCTGCACCGAGATGGCGCCGAGCAGCGCATCGGTGCGCGAGGCGAGATAGGCCTTGCCGAGGTCGCTGATCGGGGCGCCGGTCGGCGCGTCCGTCACGGTGACATTGAGGGCGGTCTTGGCATCGAAGTTGAGCGGGCGCTTGCTCAGGATGGTGATCGTGATGTCATCGGCGTTGAACGTCCTCGTCGCGGCCGCGGCGTTCAGCGCCGCCTGCTGGGTGCTCGTCAGATCGCTGTAGTCGGTCCCCAGCGGCACATCGACGATGACGCCGCCGTAGAGGATGTTGAGCACGATGTCGGAGCGTTCGGCTGCGGCCAGCGCCACCTTCTGCTCGATGGTGAGCAGGCGGGGGTCGAGATTGCCGGCGATCCGGACGCCAGGCGTAGCGGTCCCGGCGCCGACGGTTTCGCCAACGCCCTTGGTGGCCGCGATCGTCACGGTACGGCCGCGCGACGTTGGGGGCCTTGACGATCGGGTTGGTGGCCGTGACGGTCTTCAGGGCACCCGGCGACAGCGAGAAGGCGAGTTCCTTCTCCGTCCAGCCGGCCTTGCGTGTCAGGTCCGCCTTTTCGGTGACGGACGCCTCGTAGCTGAGGCCGTCGTCGAAGCTGGTCGTCAGGCCGCCAATCTTGGCGTTGAGGTCGTGGTAGAGGTCGGTCTGCGCGTCGCCGAACTCGATGAACTTCTGCGCCACCGCCGTCGCGACCTGGCTGTCGGAATAGCCGGGATTCGCGGCCCGCACATCGGCATCGAACTGCCGCTCGAGGGCGCGGTACTGCGGTGTCTCCGGCCGGACACGATAGACATAGCTCGCATCATAGGCCGCGCCGCCATCGCCCTGTGTCTGGCGGATCTGCCAGTACTGCCGGTAGAGCTGCGTGGTCGACCGCTCGTAGGCGAGGATCGTCGCTTCCTGCTTGGCGAGGTTCTCGTCCGAGCCATCGAGCAGCGCGAGACTGTTCCAGTAGCTCAGCAACTGGTCGTACGTGCGCGAGTCGATGCTCTCGACCGGGTTGTTGTCGAGGATGTAGCCGGTCGAGCTCAGCCGCACGTCGCCGCCGATCGACAGCACCTTGTCGAGCAGCATGGTGCCATCGGCATTGCCCGACCACGCCGTCGACCTGATCCCGATATCGCCGCCAGCCGTGGCCGTAAGCCCGAGATAGGGGTTGGGATTGATCGTGCTGTCGAGCGCCGGATCGCCGAACTGGCGGAGGGAGGGGGTCGTCGAGAAGCCGGTATTGACCAGCAATTGCTGGCCGTTGGCGGTGGAACCGATCGAGCCGTTGAGAGCGGTGAGCGACACGCGCGGCGCCTGGATGAACGACGAACTGTTGGCAGCCTTGATCGAGCCGGCCGCCACGAGGTTCACAGCTCCCTTGCCGCCGACCACGTCGCCTGCCGCAGTGACGCGGCCAATCGTCAGGTCTCCGCGTGTGGTGATCGCGACGTTGCCGTCGGCCGCACTCGCATTCAGCTTGCCGCCCGTCAGGGAGACCGCGATTGCGCCGTTGAGCGGGGCGCCGACTGCACCGGTGTAAGTGACGCCGCCAACCGAGCCAGCCGCCTCGAGGGTGACGTTCTTGCCGGTGATCTGCGCGGCAATGTTGCCCTGGATGATCGAGCCGGTGCCGCTCAGCGCGTTGCACTCGATGCCGCCGGCGCAGATCGTCACATCGCCCGCGGCAGCGCTGACATTGCCGGTCAGCACCACGTCCTTGTTCGACTTGACGGTGATAGCGCCGGTGTCGGAGCCGATGAAGTTGATCGCGATCGGGTTGTCGGCCTTCTGCGAGTTGGTCGAAACGACCGTATACTTCTGGTTGAGCGTGTAATTGATCGTCACGTTCGAGGCGATGCAGAGCGTCCACCAGTTGCAGTCGCGCCGCCGGCCGGTCTCGTTCGGACCGGTCTGCTCGTTCATGTAGGCGTAGGTCGAGGTGACGAGTTCTGCGCCGGCGAGCGTATCGTTTCCGACGGTCGCCGGATTGGAGACCAGGATGATCCCCCGGTTGGTCTGCAACACGCCGGAATTGCCGACCTGTGTCGCATCGACGGTGACATAGGTGCCGTCGAGCAACCGATAGGTGTTGAGCGTATGCGGGCCGTCGACACGGTCGAAAACCGTGTTCTCGCTGACCGTCAGCGCGGATGACCCGAACAACTGGGTCTGCTTCACGCTCAGGTAGGTCGTGTTGTCGTAGTACTGGCCGGTGGTCCAGACATAGCGCTGGTTCGCCGCGGTCTGGTAAGTGGCAGTCCGGTTGCCGCCGGCCGTTATCGCCACGCTGCCGGCGCCCACGAAGTTGCCGGAGATATTGTCGATCGTGCCGTCCTGCGTAGCGATCCTGATCGAGCCGGCCGTGCCCGCCGCCGGGTCGTAATCGCGCGTGTAGACGGTGTGCCGGACGCTGACCACCGGGCTCGCGGGGTTGGTGACGTTGACGCCGCGCACGTCCATGATGTCGATGACGCCGGCGGTGCCGCGACCGGTGCCGGTGGTATCGGCGCCGGCGCTGAGGGTCTGCAGCACCACGGGGATGTTGCCCGAGTTGGTGATGTTGATGGTGCCGAAGCCGTCGAGCACGTTCAACTGTCCGCCACTCGAGGCGGTGTTCATGATCTGGCCGTAGAGCTGGATGTAGCCGCCGCGTACGCTGGTGCCGTCGACGACGTACTGCACGTTCTTGGCGTCGTACGACACGCCGATATTGCTGCTCGGCGCAATCACGCCATAGACACCGGTCGCGCTCGAATGGCCGGTGAGATAGGTCTCCGCGGTCGCAACGCTGAACTCGAGCCGGCCGGTGATGGTTGGCGACAGGAAGTCCTTGATGTTGACTGTGACAGTGCCGCCGCCGGTGAGCGCCACGGCAACCACCGGGTTGGGGAGGGGGCCGCCGGCCTTGGCCACTGTGAGGTAGTCTTTGATCTTGGCGCTGAGGTCAGTCGTGTCGACCCCGGCCGGCGCCATGTTGAGGACAATCCCATTGCCCATGTCGATCCGCGTCGAAGGCGTCGTGCTCGGGTCGGTCAGGGCAGCCTGGAGGGCGGCCTTGTAGGCGCTGAGCGCGGCGTCGACGCTCGCCTGCGTCAGGCCGATCGACTCCGGCGTGGTCGTGGTCAGCAGCGGCGCGCCGTTCAGGTTGAGGTTCCAGTCGGCAATGCCGCTCTGGATGGTGCTGTTGATGTTGATGTAGCGCGCCGCGATCGAGATCGCGCCGTTGGCGGTAATGCCCTTGCCTGCCTCGGCGGCCCGCGTGGGGCTGTTGAAGCTCGCGGGGTCGCCGCCGATGTGGTTGTAGCCGTTGACGTAGCTCGAGACGAAATCGCCGTTCTTGGCGAGGATGTTGACCGAGCCTGCGTTGATGGTGCCGTTGACGTAGATATTGCCCGAGGCGCTGGTGAGGTTCACCGCACCGGTCAGGTTGTCGATGGTCTTGCCGGACGCGAGGATGATGTCGGGCGCGATATGGGCCGTGTTCAGGTACGACAGCGGGCTCGCCGGATTGTAGTAGCTCAGCGACTCGCCGTTGTAATTCGAGGTAATGGTGACGCTGGGCCGGCTTGATGTGGCGGCCGTGACCACCGAAGCGAAGTTGGCCGCGGCGGCAGTGGCGTTCAGCGCATTGATGCTGGCATTGCCCGTGACGATGACGCCGTTGAAGCGCACGCGGCCCGCGTCGTAGGACGGAATGATCAGGTTGCCGACCCGCAGCGTGTTGGCGGTGTTGTTGGTGATCTCGATCTTGGCGTCACCCGGCGCCGATATGGCACCGGTGCCGGCGAGCGTGTCACCGATGATCGAGATGTTGCCCAGTCGCGCCAGCGTATCGGCGACGTCGATGGTGTAGGCCATCGGTGTGCCGCTCGAGCTTGCGGCAGTTGCCGCGCTCAGGGTGTTCTGTGCGTATTGCGAGCCGAGGCCGGAGAGCGTGGTGACGAAGCCGCTGAGTGACTGTGCGCCGCTGCCGTTGAGGGTCGTGATCGCCGCGCCTGCCGTGGTGACGAACGACTGCAACTTGCTGTCGAGCTGGGCCACACCCAGGGTTGTGACCGTGGTGGTGATCGGCTGCCCGTTGCTGTCGAGGTTCGAGGCGTCGACGAACGTGTAGCTGAAGCCGTTGATGCTGCGGTTGATCTGCGTCAGCGCGCCGTTGCTGGCCGCCTGCGTGGGATCGGTGGATACGGCGTTCAGGGCCGTGATCTTGGTGTTGTCACCGGTATTGCCGCTGGTCTTGGCCTGATCGATCAGCGAGCCGAGCGCGGTCTGCAGCGTGACCGCCTTGTCCTTGGCAATCAGCGACTTGGTGGCGATCTGCGCGTCGTTACTGGCGATCGCCGTCAGCTCGGTCTGGATCGCCAGTTTTTTGGTCGCAATCTGGCTGTTGATCGAGGTGATCGCGGCCGCATCGTTGGCGATCAGCGCGCTCGTCAGGTTGTCCTGCAGCGTCTTCAGGTCGAGCGTCAGATTGTTGATGGTCAGCTGGTGCAGCGCATTGCCGCCGGTGGGCACGCCGTCCGCGTCGAATGTTCCGGTGAGCATACGAACGGCGTCCGCCGCGGCCTGGCCGTCGCTGACCAGGCCGGCGAGGCTGCCGTAGAGGGCGACGAACGAGGCGCTGTAGTCGTCGCCGTCCGCGTCGGTCAGGGCAGCGTACTTGCTCAGCCCGGCGATGGTGGTCTTCACCACATCGGTATTGTGCCCGAGACCGAACGTGCCCTCCGTGTAGGCCTTGGACAGCGAGGTGCCCCAGTCGACGGAGTTTGCCCCGGTCACCAAGACGGCGCCGGCGAGTTGGTTCTTCGCGGTGCCGATATCGGTCTGGTTCTGCGCCGCCGCCGCGAGGAAGCCGGCCTTGGGGGAGGGGCCCGCGAAGGTCCCGGGGACGAACACGCCGGCAACGAACTCGCCCAGGCCCAGCGCCACCAGCTTCTTTTCGAGGAAGCTGATCTCCGCCTGGTAGGCGCCCTTGGCGACGGGGTCGTCCTTGTACTGTGCCAGCAGTTCGCGCAGTTCAAGGACGCGTGCCAGGATCTCGGTCCCGACCGGCAACGGTTCGGTGACCTCATACCCGACGTTGGTGCTGCCGGTTTTTACGCAGGCCGCCGTGGCCGCGTCGCAATTCGGATCGTAGTCGAAGGTGATGCTCTGGTGGCGACGGATACCGGTGGCCACCAGTCCGTTGATCGTGACGGTGCCGGCGCCCGCGACATTGGTGCTACCGCCATGGTGCTCGAAGGTGACGTCGCCGCCGCCGAACAGGTTGGAAATCGCGCTCGCGGCTGCCGCCAGCGCTTCGAGGTAGATATCCTTGCCGGTGCCGACGGCCGTGGCGTCGATGTGACCGCGGCTCGCCCGGATGGTGATGTCGCCCGCCGCGTTGACGCCGTAGCCGCCAGTCGTGTCCGGGTAGGCTTGCGTCGCGGCGTGGATCAGGA
>CAVPUP010000002.1:0-308627 GCA_963708965.1 uncultured Alphaproteobacteria bacterium
GGGGCGTTCCAGAACGCCATGATGGCGTCGCCGATGAACTTGTCGATGGTGCCGAGCCGGGTGACGATCTCGGCCCCGAGCGCCCCGAACAGGGTGTTGAGGATGTGCGAGCATGCGCTGCGGCTCGAGTTCCTCGGAGAGGGCGGTGAAGCCGCGCATGTCGGAGAACAGCACCGTCACCTGCCGGGTCTCGCCGCCGAGCCGGAGCCGCTCGCCATTGCTCTCGATGGCGGCGAGCAGCGCGGGGGCGACGTAATAGCCGAAGGCGCGGCGGATCTGCTGCTTGGCGCGGTCGGCGGTGAAGAAACGGAGGACGACGAGGGCGAGATAGAGCAGCGTCAGGCCGTAGAGCGGGAAGCTCGGGTCGATCATGATGCGGTGGGCGAGGAACATCCACCAGGAGAAGCCGACCACCCCGACGAGGGCGGCGAGGCCGGCGAGGAGGCCGGCGAGCGGGCCGAGCCCGAGCACGACGAGGACCACGACGAGGCCGACGGCGACGAATTCCAGCCATTCGAGGCCCTTCACCCAGTCGGGGCGGGTGAGGTAGGTGCCGGAGAGCATCTGCTCGATCGCCTGGGCGTGGATCGCGACGCCGGGGAGGTTGTCGCCGAGCGTCGTGGGGTGCAGGTCGAGCAGGCCCGACGCGGACGTGCCGACGAGGACGACCTGGCCCTCGAAGCGATCGCGGAGGGCCTCGTAGCCAGGCGCGAGCAGGTCCTTGGCCGAGACTGCGAGGTCGGGGCGGGGCGGGCTGTAGTAGAGCCAGAGGTCGCCCTCCGAGGTGGTGGGGATGCTGAAGGGCCCCAGCCGGATCCCCTCCATGTAGCCCGCGGCGCCGATGTCGCCGAGGACGACGAGGCCCTTGATGCCGGAGGCGATGCGCAGCGCCTCGAGGGAGAGGCTGGGGAAGAGCGCGGTGCCGTTGCTCCAGAGCATGGGGAGGCGCCGCACGGTGCCGGCCGCGAGCGTCGGTGTTGAGGCTGAGGGACGCGAGGCCGGCGGCGGCGTCTCCCAGCGCCGGGAGCGGGGCGGCGGTGCCGGTGAGATAGGGCAGCGCGGCGCTCGGGTCGGGGCCGCTGATGGCGATGCCGCCCTTCGGGCTCATGGCGAGCGGCGGGCCGGAGGGGGCGCGGGAGAAGCCGAGGATCGAGGGGGAACGGGCGAGCGCCTCGGCGAAGCGCGCGTCGTAGTCGGGGAGGCCCGCAGGGTCGACGCCGGGCAGCAGCGCGGCGATGCGGCTGGGCGAGAGGCGGTCGGGCTCGACGAAGAGCATGTCGAAGCCGATGGCGGCGGCGCCGAGTTCGGTGAGGCGGTCGGTCAGCGTCGCCAGCTTGTCGCGCGGCCAGGGCCACTGGCCGTGCTCGGCGAGCGCCGCCTCGTCGATGTCGACGACGCGGACCGGGAAGTCGTCGGCGGGGCGCGGCTGCAGGCGCTGGTAGAAATCGAAGCCGATCTCGCGCAGCACCTGGACCGGGAACGGGTCGGCGATGCGGACGAGGGTCAAGCAGCGCGACGATCGCCAGCCCGAACAGCAGCGGCAGCGGCCGGCGGATCATGCGGGCGGCCGCTTAGTCGGACTGTTCGTCCCGTGGCGGTGGCGGGGCGGGGTCCCTGTCGACGGCGAGGCTTTCGCCGGTCCCCGGGGTGACGGTGCGATTGAGGCACTCGCGGGCGCGCTCGACGCGGAAGCTGCCGAGCAGGTCCGCCTCGGAGACCGCGTAGGGGAACATGGAGCGCATCGCGGTGCGCTGGGCCCGGTCGAGCGCCAGGCCGTTGCCGAGGATCTCGGCGCGGGCGGTGTCGAACACGCCGATCTCGCAGCGGTCGTCGAGGGTGACGCACTGGTTGCGCGGGTTGCAGAGGGTGACCGCACCGTGGAACAGCAGCAGCGAGCTCTGCTCGCGGCCCGACGTTGAAATCGAAGGCGGTGCCGCGCACCCCGATGGTGCCGGTCGGCGTGCGGATCAGATAGCGGTCCTTCGGCGCCGAGCCGGTGACGAAGCGGAAGGTGCCGGCGAGGGCGTTGACGGCGAGCCGGCCGGCGGAGCCGTCCTCGCGCAAGCAGGTAATCCTCGATCAGGAGCGCCGAGCGCGGCCCGACGGTGAGCTCGGTGCGGTCGGAGAAGCGGATCTGCACCAGGCCCTTGTCGTCGGTGATGACGCGGTCGCCGATGAAGATGTCGCTCCCCACCTCGAGGACGCGCAATTCTTCCGAGCTCGCCTCGGCCCGCGCGTCCTGGTCGACGCCCAGGGCCTTGCCGGTGGCGGCGAAGGCGGGGGCGGTGAGCCCCGCGGCGAACAACAGTATAGCCAGCAAGACACGCAGTTCACGCATGGTCTTTCCCCCCAATCGGCCCCCCGGCATCCGGCGCGACCAGATGCCATCCGGTTCGCTGAACGCCGGCTGAACGGAGCGCCATCCCAATACAACATAAGCACAAATTCGAGGCTTGCCTCAATCCGTACGACTTGTCAGCATTCTGCGCGGCAACGGGGCGGCGGGGAGCCGATGGTCGGGTTGTTCTTTGTGCTGTTCTTCGGGCTCGAGCTCAAACACTACGTGGCCGACTATTTCCTGCAGCCGGGCTGGATGCTGGCCGGCAAGGGCGACCTGCGCCAGCCGGGCGGTTACGCCCATGCCGGGGTGCACGCCGGGCTGACGGCGCTGGTGCTGCTGGTGGCGCAGGCGCCGCTCTGGACGCTGGCGCTGATCGTCGTCGCCGAGTTCTTCGTCCATTACGGGCTCGACTATTCGAAGATCCACTATTCGAAGGGGGTGCACGTGGACACCCAGCCGCGCCGCTTCTGGGTGCTGCACGGGATCGACCAGATCACGCACCAGCTGACCTATGGGGTGATGATCTACGTGGTACTGGCGGCGAAGGGGATGGTGTAGGGGGTGTTTTCGAGCGACCCGTGCTGGTGGCATGGGTCCCCGGGTCAAGCCCGGGGATGACGGAGTGTGTTGAAGTATTCACGTCCCACACCCACCGTCATCCCCGGGCTTGACCCCGGGACCCATGGGGCGGCCCTCGTCCTTCGACAGGCTCAGGATGAGGGCGCTTACCTCGGGACGCTCAGCTACTTCCGCACCGCTTTCACCGCCTTCACCTCGTCGGACTTGGTGACCAGCTGGGCCAGGATCTTGTCGACGAGGTCGAGGTCTTCGCGCTTGCCGGCGGTCTGCTGCTGCAGGTCGACCAGGTAGGAGGTGGTGTAGTAGAGGCGGCGGGCCAGCAGGGTGGCGAGGTAGAGGGCGATCTCGGGGTTGGTGCCGAGGAACTCGATGGCGTCGTCGACGGCGTAGGCGCGGACCGGCGAGAGGGCCTTCACCGTGGCGCTGGCCGGCATCTCGAGCAGGGCCGACATCTCGCCGAAGATCGAGCCGGGCTCGTCGACATAGCTGACCTGGGTGCCCTTGCGCAGCACTTCCACCTGGCCGTCGATCAGGACGAACAGCCGGCCCTCCTGCCCACCTTCGGTGATCAGCGTCTGACCGGGCTTGAAGCTTTTTGCCTCGCGCCCCTCGCAATAGTCCAGAATATCCGACATCGAGCCCTCACCCGAAACCTTGGGGCGATTGTGCTCCAGCAAGGCCGCGTCCGTCAAACGTCGTAAAATGGAAGGGCCGGCGAGGCCGGCCCTCCTGCAACCCGTCAGTGGTTGTCGCGCGGCACGCCCTTGGTCTGGGCGATGCGCTGGTACTTGACCGCCGGCTTCAGCACCATGCCGTTGCCGAGCTGGCCGACGATGCCGCGCTGGATCTCCTGCCAGGGCGTCTGGTGGCCGGGATAGGCGTAGCCGCCCGCCGCCTCCAGCGTCGGCGCGGCGCTGCGCGAGCTCCTCGTCGGAGATCAGGATGTCGGCCGCGCCGCTTGTTGAGGTCGATGCGCACCCGGTCGCCGGTCTGCAGCAGGGCGAGGCCGCCGCCCGCCGCCGCTTCCGGCGAGGCGTTGAGGATCGAGGGCGAGCCCGAGGTGCCCGACTGGCGGCCGTCGCCGATGCAGGGCAGCGCGTGTGACGCCCTCGCTTGATCAGGTAGGCCGGCGGCCGCATGTTCACCACCTCGGCCGCGCCGGGATAGCCGATCGGGCCGGCGCCGCGCATGAACAGCATGCGTGTGCTCGTCGATCCCGAGCGCCGGATCGTCGATGCGGTGGTGATAGTCCTCCGGCCCGTCGAACACGACGGCCCGGCCCTCGAAGGCTTCGGGATCGTCGGGGTTGGACAGATAGCGCTCGCGGAACTCCGGCGAGATCACGCTGGTCTTCATGATCGGCGCTGTCGAACAGATTGCCGCGCAGCACGAGGAAGCCGGCATCGCTCCTTCAGCGGCTTGTCGAAGGGCCGGATCACCTCGTCGTCCTGCGATCGTCGCGTCGCGGCAGTTCTCGCCGATGGTCTTGCCGTTGACGGTCAGCGCGTCCTCGCGGATCAGGCCCTGCTGCATCAGCTCGCCGACCACCGCCGGCACGCCGCCGGCGTGGTAATAGTCCTCGCCGAGATACTCGCCGGCCGGCTGCAGGTTGACCAGCAGCGGCACCTCGTGGCCGTAGCGTCTGCCAGTCGTCGATCGTCAGCTCGACGCCGATGTGGCGCGCGATGGCGTCGAGGTGGATCGGCGCGTTGGTCGAGCCGCCGATCGCCGAGTTGACGACGATGGCGTTGATGGAAGGCGTCCCGGGTCAGGATGTCGGAGGGCTTCAGGTCCTCGCGCACCATCTCGACGATGCGCTTGCCGGTGCGCGTAGGCCATCTCCTGCGCGGTCGCGATAGGGCGCCGGGATCGCGGCCGAGCCGGGCAGCTGCATGCCCAGCGCCTCGGCCAGCGAGTTCATGGTCGTGGCCGTGCCCATGGTGTTGCAATAGCCGGTCGAGGGCGCCGAGGAGGCGACGAGCTCGATGAAGCCGCTCGTAGTCGATCTCGCCGGCCGCCAGCATCTCGCGCGCCTTCCAGACGATCGTGCCCGAGCCGGTGCGCTCGCCCTTGTACCAGCCGTTGAGCATCGGGCCGACCGACAGCGCGATCGCCGGGATGTTGACGGTCGCCGCCGCCATCAGGCAGGCGGGCGTGGTCTTGTCGCAGCCGATGGTCAGCACCACGCCGTCGAGCGGATAGCCGTAGAGCACCTCGACCAGGCCGAGATAGGCGAGGTTGCGGTCGAGCCCCGCGGTCGGGCGCTTGCCGGTCTCCTGGATCGGATGGACCGGGAATTCGATGGCGATGCCGCCCGCCTCGCGGATGCCCTCGCGCACGCGCTCGGCCAGCACGAGGTGGTGGCGGTTGCAGGGCGACGAGGTCGCGAGCCGGTCTGGGCGATGCCGATGATCGGCTTGCCCGACTGCAGCTCCTCGCGGCGTCAGGCCGAAGTTCAGGTAGCGCTCGAGATAGAGCGCCGTCATGTCCGGATTGTCCGGGATTGTCGAACCAGGCGCGCGAGCGCAGCTTCTGCGGGCCCTTGTCGCCGGCGCCGTTACCCGAACTCATGGTGGTCTCCTCGTGACGCAGTCGCTTTTGTCAATCCGCAGCCTGATCGCGCGTCGTCAGTTCAGGCATCCCGTGGGCTGGGGGGATTGTACCGGATTCATTGATGCGGACCGGAATATCAGGCGCCGGGAAACTGGGCAAGGAGGACAGGCCTTCGCGAGGGCTCAGCCGCCGGTGCTGCCGCGCATCTCGAGCACGACCGGATGCAGCTCGATCGGGTGCGGCACCGGCTCGCCGTTGAGCCGATGCAGCAGCTTGCGGCCGGCAGCGAAGCCCATCTCGTAGCTCGCGACCCGGATGGTGGTCAGCGCCGGCCGGGTGTGCCTGGTGAAATCGAGGCCGCCGAAGCCGGCGACGGCGACCTCTTCGGGCACCGCGATGCCGCGGTCGAGGGCGCGCAGCACGGCGCCGCAGCCAAGGATATCGGTGCCGAAGAAGATGGCATCGCAGGCGGGCAGACGCTCGATGATGGCATCGAAGGCTGCCATGCCGTCGGCGATGCGGCGGGTGCCGTCCATCGGGTGGACCAGCTCGACCATCGACCCCGTGCTCGGCCAGCCCCTCGCGGAACCCCTTCGAGCCGCTCGGCGCCGCGTTCCGAGATGTGGCCGGAATAGGCGACGTGGCGATAGCCGCGCTCGCCGAAATGCCGCCCCATCAGCCGCCCGCCCTCCAGAATGGAGAAGCCGACCAGCATGTCGATGGGGTCGGGTCGATAGCCCCACATCTCGACCACCGGCAGGCCGAGCCGCTGCAGCGCGTCGCGCGACGCCTCGTGGCGGACGACGCCGGTGAACACCACGCCGGCCGGGCGGAAGGGCAGCAGCGTGTTGACCACGTCGATCTGCGCCATCTCGGAATAGCCGGTCTGGGCGAACATGAGGTGGAAGCGGCTGCCCTCGAAGGCATCGACCAGCCCCTGCATCGAGGTGGCGAAATGCGGGTTGAGCAGGTTGGAGACGAAGACGGTGACCACCGAGGAGCGGCCGGACCGCAAGGCCGAGGCGAAGCTGTTCACCACATAGCCGGTCTCGGCCACTGCCTCGGCGACGCGGCGCCGCGTCTCCTCCTTGACCTTTTCCGGCGAGGACAGGGCGCGAGACACGGTGATCGGCGAAACCCCGGCCACCCGAGCGACATCCTCGACCCGGACGGGGCGGTTCGGGGTCTTGCCGGTCTCGCTGCCTGCCACCATCCCCCCAAGTATTCGCCCGGACGCCGGGCTAGGCCGGTACCCGGAACTTCCAGAAGACTGCCGACGGGCAATCCTCTTCGATCCTGATGACCTCGTTCCACTTCGCTGTGCGCTCGGAACGAGTCATCGATCCGACTTTTATCTGATCCGACAGCAAACCCGTAGCAAGGTGACTTAGCGTGACATCTTCGCTCTCGCCGGACCGCCCCGACTGAATTGTGTTCCAGCCAAACGACCGGGCCAGATTGCTGGCTTGAATCAGCTCGGTCAAGGTGCCGCACTGGTTGGATTTGAGCAACACAGAATTACAAGCGCCGAGCTGCTGCGCGCGGCGGATGCGTTCGGTATTGGTGGTAAGATAATCGTCACCGATGACCTGGATCGACTTGCCGAGGCGGCGGTTGATCTCGACGAAGCCCTCGTCATCGTCCTCCGCCAGGGGGTCCTCCAGGGACACGATGGGATAGGCGGCGACCCAGCGTTCGAGCAGCTCGACCAGCTCCAGGCTGGTAAGGGTTTTCCCTTCCAGTGCAAGGCGGTAGCCGCCATCGACATGGAACGAAGTGGCGGCGACATCGAGCGCGATGCCGATGTCGGTGCCGGGGCGGAAGCCGGCCTGTTCGATGGCCCGGGTGAGGAGCTCGAGTCCCTCTTCGTTGGCGGTGAAATCGGGCCAGATGCCGCCCTCGTCGGCGACGCCGTTCAATTTTCCGTGCGCTGCCATGGACTTGGCGGCGGCGATATAGACCTCGCCGATCCATTCGGTGGCTTCGGCGAAGTTTTGGGCGCCGAGCGCCAGGATCAAGTAGTCCTGGATGTCGATGCGATTGCCGGCGTGACGGCCGCCGCCAAACACCTGGATCATCGGGGCAGGGATGTGCTGGAGCTCGGGATCGAGGCCGGCGAGATGCCTGAGGTGCTGCCAGAGCGGGACGTTTTGGTCGGCTGCGGCCGCCCAGGCGACGGCGGAGGAGGTGGCGACGAGGGCGTTGCCGCCGAGCCGGGTCTTCTGCGGGGTGCCGTCGAGTTCGATCAGCGCGGCATCGACGGCGGCCTGGTCGGCGGCATCGAGGCCCCTGAGACGGTGGGCGATCTCGCCGTTGACCGAGGCGAGGGCGCCGTTGACGCCGTAGCCGCCGAGCCGCTTGCCGCCGTCGCGGCGGTCGAGCGCTTCGCGGCTGCCGGTCGAGGCGCCGGAGGGAGCGATGGCGCGGCCTTTGGCGCCGGAGGCGAGGGTCACCTCGACCTCGACGGTGGGGCGGCCGCGGGAGTCCCAGACCTGGCGGCCGAGGACGGACTGGATGGCTGACATGAGCGCTACCGATTCAGGAGGATGAACGAAGTGCGGCGAAGAGCGGGGCGAGGCCGGGAGGCGGCGTGCGGATGAACGGGATGGCCCGTTGGCGCACCGTCTCGCGGGCGGTGTCGGAGAGATATTCGACCGGCGACTTGCCGTCGACCCGCGCCAGCATCAGGCAGGGGAGGAGCGCCGCGGTGCGCGCCTCGAGACCCGGGCGCAGGGTGGTGGGGAAGTGGTCGCAGCCAGGTGTCGGCGAATTTATGGGCCTGGTCGAGGAGGGTCGCAGCGAGCTGCGGCAGGTGGATGGATTTCAGCACCAGGTGGTTGAGGCAGAAGGCGGCGTCGAAGGCCGGATCGCCGTACCAGGCGCATTCGGCATCGAGCAGCACCGGGTGCCCGTCGCGCTTCGAGACGAGGATGTTCTTGGGGCTGACGTCGCCATGCACCAGCGCCTGCTTCGTACTGGCGGTGGTGGCGAGCACGGCGAGGATGCGGTCGCTGAGCTCGGGATGGCGGGCGGCGGTGAAGCGGAGATAGGGGTCGAGGCGCAGCGCGTCGATCAGGTCGGTCGGTGGGGAATTCGGCGGCGGCGGTGGGATCGTCGAGCGTCGCGGCATGGATGCGACCGAGGGCGTCGGCGACGGCGAGGGGGACTTGCGGGTCGGCGCGGCCGGCGAGCAGTTCCGACTTCCACAGCAGGTAGTCGTCGGGCGGCAGGTATTCGAGCAGCGCGATGCCGCGCGCCCGGTCCTCGCCGATCACCTTCGGCGCCGCGCCGGGCACGATGCGGTTGGCGCGGCGAAGCCAGGCGACCTCGTAGTGGTTGCGCTCGAGCGGCGCCTGCCAGTCGCTGGCCACCTTGAGTTTCGGCAGTGCCCGCTTGGCGCAGAAATCGCGCCCGTCGGCGAGGCGGATGCGCACGATGTCGGAGGAGACGCCGCCGGTCAGCGGCTCGACGCGAAACGGGCCGCCGGTGTCGATGCCGGCGGTCGTGAACATCGGGGGAAGCACCGCCTCCCAATTGTCGGTCGTCATGACATTCCTTGCCCTTGACTAACATGTTAGCCGATGGGAGCCATGGCGCACAACCAGCGCCCAGGGGCGCGACACAGCGGACGGGAAAATGGCACGGCTCGAGGGAAAGACCATCTTCATGACGGCGGCGGCGGCCGGGATCGGCGGGGCGGCGGCCACCGCCTTCGCGCGGGAAGGGGCGCGGGTGATCGCCACCGACCGCGACGCGGCGGCGATCGCGAGGAAAGGCGAGGAACTCGCCGCGATCTCGGGCGGGCACCAGGCCTATGCGCTCGATGTCACCGACCACGCGGCGTTGCGCGACGCCGCAGCCGAGCACAAGGGGGTGAACGTCCTCTTCAACTGCGCCGGCTGGGTGCACCAGGGGATGCTCGGCAACACCTCGCTCGAGGAGTGGCAGCTCAGCTTCGACATCAACGTGACGCCGATGTTCGTGCTCTGCCAGGCGTTCCTGCCGGCCTTCATCGCGCAGGGCGGCGGCTCGATCATCAACGTCGCCTCGGTCGCCTCGTCGCTGAAGGGGGTGCCGAACCGGGTGAGCTACATGTCGAGCAAGGCGGCGGTGATCGGGCTCACCAAGTCGATCGCCTTCGACTACATGAAGCACGGCATCCGGGCGAACACCATCTGCCCGGGCAGCGTCGATTCGCCGTCGCTGCACGAGCGGGCGCATGCGCTGGGCGAGCACGACGAGGTGTGGAAGACCTTCATCGCCCGCCAGCCGATGGGCCGCATGGCGCAGCCCGAGGAGATCGCGCATCTCGCGGTGTATCTCGCGAGCGACGAGTCCGCCTACGCCACGGGGGCGAACTTCATCGCGGATGGCGGGATCACGCTGTAGGGCGCGCGCTCGTCCTCCCCAGCCACGAGGGGGGCAAGGGGTGGTGCGGCGTGATTTCGGCTTTCCCCCACCATGGCCAGCCGCTACAGAAGCCCCGACTTTTCGTCCAAGGAGCATTCGATGAGCATTACCCGTTACCAGCCCGGCAAGCGCATGAGCATGGGCGTTGCCCATGGCAATACCCTCTATCTCGCCGGGCAGGTCGCCACCGACTATGACGGCTCGATCGAGAAGCAGACGGCGGAGACGCTGGCGACGATCGACAAGCTCCTGGCGGAGGCCGGCACCAGCAAGTCCAAGGTGCTGTCGGTGCAGGTGATCCTCAACAATATCGGCGATTTCGCCGCGATGAACTCGGTCTATGACAGCTGGATCGACCCGGCCAACCCGCCGGCCCGCGCCTGCATCGAGGCGCGGCTGGCGCACCCGTCGCTGAAGGTCGAGATCATCGCCATCGCGGCGCTCGACTGAGTCAGCCGGGCTGGGTGACGCTGGTCCGGGACCGGCCGGGGGCTTTCCCGGCGGTCCTCGGCTTTGTCGCCGTGCCGGGATCGGGGGACGCAGGCGCCTCGTGCGGGTTCCTGCCCCTCGCCACCTTCGCCACCCCATCGGCGGACGCTTCGACCACGTTGCGGGCGGCTTCGGCGCAGGCGAGGTGCCAGTAGTAGTCGCCGCGGCCTTCCGGGCGGCCATCGGCTTCCCAGAGGTAATAGGCGCGCCGGCGGATGGCTTCCTCGGAGGCATGGGCGCTGGTGTCGACTGGTTTGGAATCAGGCTTGGGCTTGCTGGGCAATTCTCATTCCCCTTCGATAGGCGGCGCAGCCGGCATGGCCGCGCCGGTTCCCATGCGGACCAGCAGGAGGCTAGCAGGCGCGATTCCGGCGCAGAAGCGTTTCGGGCGCAGGCGAGGTATGAACCCGCCGAAAGGCCGGGGGTTCCGGCGGGGCGGCCGGGTGCCGCCGCATTGCCACAAACCCCGCGTGACACTCAGCGACAGGGGCGGCCGATTCGGGAGCAGCATCACATGATCGAGTCGGGTCCGAGCGAAACCACCCTGGCGTTCCGGCTGAAGCGGGGCGAGGAATTCGCGCGGCAGTGGCGCACCAATGCCAAGCGCCTGCAGAGCCTCGCCGCCAATCCGCAGAGCCCGCCATCGCTGCGCGACAACGCGCTCGAGGAGGCCCGGGAGGCCGCCGGCATCGTCGCCAAGCGGGCGGAGGAACTGTCCCTCCTCGCCAAGACCCGCGGCTTTCTCACCTGGGAGGCGGACCCGAGGATCGGGCCGCTGGTGGTCGAGATCCGGGCGGTGGAAAACGTCCTCAACTACGTCGTCGACGCCCTGAGCAGGGACTAGCCGCCGGCTTCGGCACGCTCCACAAGCGTGACCGAGGTGTGACCGGAATGCGCCACTCGATGGCTTTCCGACACCATGCGGCAATTGCCGGGTACCCTATGCGCTCCTAGTAGTTAGAATGCGAAGGATCGCTGCCGAGTCTCCCTCTCGGCGGCGGCTAGAAGGAAAAGTAGATGAATAAACTTGCTCTTGCTACCGGCGTTGCGCTGGTTGCGCTCACCGGTGGCGCTCAGGCGGCTGACCTGATCATCAACGCTCCGGCCCCCGTGGTCGCCGCTCCGGTCTATTCCGACTCCAGCTTCTATGTCGAACTGCTGGGCGGCGCCTCGCTCGACGGCGTCGTCGAAGCTACCGTCTGCTTCGGACGTCGACGTGCTGGCCGGCGGCGCCGTTGCCGGCGTGATCGGTTTCGGCACCGGCATCGAGGGCCTCTCGGTCGAAGCCGACTTCTTCCTCACCCAGCGTGAGTTCGACGACGTCGCTGCGGACACCCTGACCACCGGTTCGGCCATGGCGAACCTGCGCTACACCGTCAGCCTCAACGACGTGTTCGGCGTCTATGGCGCGGTCGGTCTCGGCGGCGTGTTCCAGTCGGACAACGACGACACCATCGACGACACCATCGAACGGCTGGAACTGGGGCTACCAGCTCAAGGCCGGCGTGAGCGCCCAGGTCGCGCAGAACATCGCCGTGATCGGCGAAGTTCGCTACAACAACACCTTCGACACCATCGACGGCGACGCCGACGGCATCCAGACCGGCACCACCGCCGTGCTGGCGGGTCTGCGCTTCAGCTTCTGATTCGAAGCCCGAACGATGACAGAGGGCCTCCCTTCGGGGAGGCCCTTTTTCGTTTGGGGGATTCCTGGCCGCTTGTCCTCACTCGCGCAGTGGGGGAGGGGGACCACCCATAGGGTGGTGGAGGGGGCGCCCAGGGGCGAATAGCTCAGCCCGGGAGCGATACTCGCCCCATCCCCTCACCCTCGTTCGTCATTGGCCGCTTCATGCGGGCAACCAAAGGCCCCAGGCTGGGTCGCCCGGACAAGCCGGGCGATGACGATAGGAGAGCATGTCACCCCTGGCCGCCCCCTCCACCGGCTTCGCCGGTCCCCTCCCCCGCGCGCGGGGGAGGATCAGGCTGTGGCGCTGTCGGCGGTCCTGCGGTGGGGGCTGGACGGATTGGGCTTCGTGGCCCTTAACTGGTGGAAGCGCGAAGCGCCTGGGTGGGCGCCGGTGGATTTTCGGGGGAGTTCCATATGAGCCTTAGTGTGCTGTTCGTCGGTGGGACCGGCCAGATTTCGCTGCCTTGCGTCGAGCGGGCGGTGGCGGCCGGCCACAAGGTGAGCGTCTTCAACCGCGGCAAGCGGGACGCGGCGCTGCCGGCGGGGGTCACCTCGATCGTCGGCGACATGCAGGACAAGGCGGCCTATCGGGCGCTCGGGGAGCGGAAGTTCGACGTGGTGTGCCAGTTCATGGTGTTCACGCCCGAGCAGATGCAGGAGGACATCGCGACCTTTCTCGGCATCGACCGGGCAATACATCTTCATCTCCTCGGCCTCGGTCTACGAGAAGCCGGCGCGGCACTATGTGATCACCGAGAAGACGCCGACGGTGAACCCCTACTGGGGCTACAGCCAGGCCAAGATCGCCTGCGAGGCGCTGCTGAAAGCAGACGGGCGGCGGAACTGGACCATCGTGCGGCCGAGCCATACGGTGCGCACCGGGCTGCCCACGATGATGGGCGAGGGCGACCTGGTGGTCGCCCGCATGCGGCAGGGGAAGCCGGTCGTGGTCGCCGGCGACGGCACGGCGCCGTGGACGCTGACCCGGTCGGAGGATTTCGCCGCAGCCCTTCGTCGGGCTCTTCGGCAAGGACGCGGCGCTGGGCGAGGATTTCCACATCACCGCGGACCGCGCCTATACCTGGGACGCGATCTACAAGGCGATCGGCCGGGGCATCGGGGTCGAGCCGCAGATCGTGCACGTGCCCTCCGACACGCTGGTCGCCTACCACAAGGAGTGGGAGGGCCCGCTGCTCGGCGACAAGACCTGGACGGCGCTGTTCGACAATTCCAAGGTGAAGCGGGTGGCGGGCGACTTCGCCTGCGCCGAGGACCTCGACGTGGTGCTGGCCGAGCCGATCCGCTTCCTCAAGCAGCGGCTCGATGCGGGCGCGCCGGCCAACATGGAGCTCGACGGGCTGATGGACCGGATCACCACGGAACAGGCGGCGCTGGGGCGCTAGCGGGGGACCTTTCGCCCGGCCGCCGCGTTTCCCCATGAGGAAGCGAGAGGAGGCCAGGATGGCGAGGCAGCACAAGAGCGCACCTTCCCCCGACAAGGCGAAGCGCGACCCCAAGGCGAGCGGCGCGGCGGCCGCGCGGAAGCCCAGGGACGAGGCCGAGAAGGACCGTCCGGACGACATGCCGGGCGCGGCGGGCTTTGCCAGCGCCCGGGCGGACGAGGATACTTACGACTGAGCGGGACGAAAACAGAAGGGCCAGGCCACGTGTGGCCCGGCCCTTGATCGTCATCCTTGTCAAACAAGGAAATTTGGAGCGGGCGAAGGGATTCGAACCCTCGACCCTAACCTTGGCAAGGTTATGCTCTACCCCTGAGCTACACCCGCACTCCATCGGCTGGCAACGATGCCTTGGCATCCCGCAGCCGCGCGCCTATATGCCCAATCGTCGGGATGATTGCAACCCAAAATTCTGCCCATCGCGATCGCGCCTCAGGGCTTGCGCCAAACCCCGCCAAGGGCGCATGAAATCGGCATGAAAGCGGGCCTTCCACCGCGTCAAGGACAAGCGAGCATGGCACTCAACAGCGAGATTTCCCCCAAGGCCAACGGCGGCGCAGCGGCTGCGGCGCTGGTCAAGGATTCGTCCGATCGGGCCTTCAAGGCCGACGTCATCGACGCCTCGCTGGAAGCGCCGGTACTGGTCGATTTCTGGGCCCCGTGGTGCGGGCCCTGCCGGCAGCTGACGCCGGCACTGGAAAAGGTGGTCAACGAGAAGGCCGGCAAGATCCGGCTGGTGAAGGTCAATATCGACGAGAACCCCTCGATCGCCGGCCAGCTCGGCATCCAGTCGATCCCGGCGGTGTTCGCCTTCGCTGGCGGGCGTCCGGTGGATGCCTTCCTCGGCGCGATCCCCGAGAGCGAGGTGCGCCGCTTCGCCGACAAGGTGATCGCCGCCGCCCCGCCGGGCCAGCCGGCGCCCGGCTCGGCCGAGGAGGAGATCACGCTGGCGCTGGCCGAAGCGGCCGAGGCGCTGAAGACCGGCGACCTCAACCACGCGGCGCAGATCTACGGCATGGTGCTGCAGCACCATCCGGAGAACGCGGCGGCGCTGCTCGGCATGGCCAAGGTCTTCCTCGAGGCGAACGAGCCCGAGCAGGCGCAGGCGGTGCTCGACACGCTGCCGGAAGCCGAGCGGAAGGGTGACGACTACACCTCGATCGCCGCGGCGCTGAAGCTCAGGCAGGAGGCGGCTGGGCTGTCGGATGCCGACGAGCTGGGCAAGCGCCTAGAGGCCGATCCGGACGACCACCAGGCGCGCTTCGACCTCGCGGTCAAGTACAATGCCGAGGGCAAGCGCCTCGAGGCGGCGGAAACGCTGGTGGACCTGATGCGGCGCGATCGCAGCTGGAACGACGACGGGGCGCGCAAGAAGCTGCTCGAGCTGTTCGAGGCCTGGGGCGGCAAGGACCCGGCGACGCTGAAGGGGCGCCGGCTGCTCTCATCCGTGCTATTCTCATGAGGATCTCGCTCTAGGGTCAATCGAGAGATGCTGAAACGCCCGGCCTCACCCGCCGATCTTCCCGCCAGCCTGCCGCTGTTCCCGCTCTCGGGGGCGCTGCTCTTGCCCTATGCGCGGCGGCCGCTCAACATCTTCGAGCCGCGCTATCTCGAGATGATCGACCATGCGCTGAGGGGCGACCGGCTGATCGGCCTGATCCAGCCGCAGGACACGACCGAGGAGAGCCCGCAGGGCGCGGTACCGCTGCAGCGCATCGGCACGGTGGGGCGGCTGACGCATTTCGAGGAGGTCGAGGAGGCGCGCTATTTCGTCATCCTCGAGGGCATCTGCCGCTTCGAGCTGATCAAGGAAATGCCGGTGATGACGCCGTTCCGGCGCGGCATGATCGCGACCGCCGCCTTCGCCTCGGATTTCGACCGCGAGTTCGGCGAGGAGGCGGTGGACCGGCTCGCGCTTCCTCAAGATGATGCGCGACTATGCCGAGTTCGGCAATTTCGACCTCAACTGGGAAGAGATCGAGAAGACGGGCACGGCGGACCTCGTCAATTTCTGCTGCATGGTCTCGCCCTACGGGGCGGCGGAGAAGCAGGCGCTGCTCGAGGCCAATTCGCTCGAGGCGCGGGCCGAGACGCTGATCGCCATGGCCGAGTTCGAGATGGCGAAGGGCGGCAACCGGACCTCGCCGCTCAATTGACGAAGGCGCGGCAGCAGGCGGCCCCCGAGCCGCGCCACGGCGTCGATCCGCGGACGCTGGAAATGCTGGTCTGCCCGCTGACCAAGACCCGCCTGACGCTCTCCGACGACGGCCAGGAGCTGATCTCGGTGGCGGCGCACCTGGCCTTCCCGATCCGCGACGGCGTGCCGATGCTGAGCCTCGACGAGGCGCGCGAGATCGACCCCGAGGAGATGAACCGGACGCTGCCGAGATTGGCGGGGGACAAGGGGTAGCGCGTGGCTGATCTCGCGGTGAGTGGACCTCGTCCTTCGACAGGCTCAGGAGGAGGTCCGAGGAGGGATCGGGGTGGTACCGGCGGCGTGTGAAGAAGACCGTGTTTCTGGCCGCCCCCTCCACCGGCTTCGCCGGTCCCCCTCCCCCGCCAGGCGGGGGAGGATAAGCGCGGTGGCGCCGCCGGTAGTCCTCCCCTGTCGAAGACGGGGGAGGGGGACCACCCGAAGGGTGGTGGAGGGGGCGGCCACAGACTTGATTCTTAAATCGCCTGCCCCCTGAGCAGCCGCGGGCCCGCCTTGTTCCACGCCGGCTGCCCGTGAAATCATGAAGTCCTTCAGCGGCTCCAGCCGGTCGACGACGCCGAGGCCGAGGTCGCGCATGGCGCGGACCGGGGCGAGGTCGTTGGAGAAGAGGCGGTTCATGCTGTCGGTGACCATGGCCATCAGCGCGGTGTCGAAGCGGCGCCAGCGCTGGTAGCGCTCGAGCACGTCGGGGGCGCCGTGGTCGAGGCCGAGGCGCATGGCGTCGATCGCCACTTCGGCGAGGGCGGCGACGTCCTTGAGGCCGAGGTTGAGGCCCTGGCCGGCGATCGGGTGGACGACGTGGGCGGCGTCGCCGATCAGCGCCAGGCGGTCGGCGACGAGCGTCTTGGCGAGCTGCATCCGGAGCGGGAAGGTCTGGAGGCCCTCCTCGAGCGTCACGGCGCCGAGGCTCGAGCCCATCACGGCCTCGATCTCGAGGGCGGCGGCCTCGGCTGAGAGGGTCTTGATGCGGGCGGCCTCCGCGAGGCTCTCGGTCCAGACCAGCGAGGAGCGGTTGCCGGGGAGCGGCAGGCTGGCGAAGGGGCCGGCGGGGCGGAAATGCTCGTAGGCGATGCCCTCGTGCGGCAGCGCGTGGCCAATGGTGGTGACGATGCCGGCCTGGCCGTAGGGATGGCCGATCACCTCGATGCCGGCCATGCCGCGCAGCGCCGAATGGGCGCCGTCGGAGGCGACGACCAGCGGCGCGGCGATCACTCGCCCGTCAGCTAGGCTCACCCGGCCGAGCGCCCGGTCGGCGGCAAAGCCGGTGACCTCGACGGGCGCGATCAACTCGACCTTGCCCTCGATGGCGCGCATCAGGGCGCCGGCCAGCACGGTGTTGGGCACCATGTGGGCGAAGGGCTCGCCGGGGCGCACGTCGCCTTCGAATTTCAGAAACAGCGGGCGCGAGATGTCGCCGGCGCCGGAATCGGTGAGCTTCATGCCGGTGACCGGCTCGGCCGCGTCCTCGACCTCGCTCCAGATCGCCGAGCTGCTCGAAGATGCGGCGCACGCCGGCGGCGATGGTCGAGGCGCGGAGGTCCTTGGGCACGGCGAAGTCGCGCCGGTCGAGCAGGGCGACCCGGATCCCGGACATGGCGCGGGTGAGCGCCAAGGCCAGGGTGAGGCCCACGGGGCCGCCGCCGACGATCGCGATGTCGTAGTGCTGCTCTGCCATCAAGCCCTCCCTGGTCGGGGCGAAGTTTCGCCCGGTTCGCTGCAAAGGTGCAAGCGTCGCGGTGCCGCAATGGCCTGTGCCCACAAATAAGGCAGAGGCCAGTCGCGTGCATAATTGTTAGTCATTGTCGCCCGGAAGGCGGCCGGTGCGCGCAACTCGCTTCGGCATCGACGCACCTGATTCTCCCGCAGCTGCATCTACTTAGCCGACACGGCCCCGATCTGGCACGGCGCTTGAGTCTGACTCTGGCGATTGGAGACCGTCGTACAGGACTGAAAGGGGCATCCAATGAAACTGGTAGTGGCAATCATCAAGCCGTCGCGGCTCGAGGAGGTGCGGCAGGCCCTCAACTCGCTCGACGTGCACGGCATGACGGTGAGCGAAGTGAAGGGCTACGGGCGGCAGAAGGGGCATTCCGAGATCTATCGCGGCACCGAATACGCGGTGCACTTCCTGCCCAAGCTGAAGCTCGAGATCGCCGTCGACGACGAGCAGGCCGACGCCATCGTCGCGTCCATCCGCGAGAGCGCCCAGACGGGGCGCATCGGCGACGGCAAGATCTTCGTGCTCGACCTTTTGGCCGTGACCCGCATCCGCACCGGCGAGGCCGGGGCGGCGGCGCTGTGAATGTCTGGGGAACCGCTATGACAGAACTCAAGATGCAGAAGACGATGTGGGCGGCCGGCCTCGCCGTGCTGGGCTCACTGGCCCTGGCGCTGCCGGCCCTGGCGCAGGACGTGGCGGCGCCCGCCGCCGAGGCCGCCGCGGCCGTGGCGCCGGTGGTCGACAAGGGCGATACGGCCTGGATGCTGGTCTCGACCGCGCTGGTGTTCATGATGATCCTGCCCGGGCTGGCGCTGTTCTATGGCGGGCTGGTGCGCGCCAAGAACATCCTCTCGGTGCTGAGCCAGGTGCTCTGCGGCGCCGCGGTGATCGCCATCCTCTGGGTGATCTACGGCTATTCGCTGGCCTTCGCCGGCCCGGCCGAGCCGAGCGGGCTCTCCGCCTTCATCGGCGATTTCTCGAAACTCTTCCTCGGCCCGGTGACGCCCGAATCGGTGGTCGAGACCTTCACCAAGGGCGGTGTTCATCCCGGAGCTGACCTTCGTCATCTTCCAGCTGACCTTTGCCGCCATCACCCCGGCGCTGATCGTCGGCGGCTATCGCCGAGCGCATGAAGTTCGGCGGGGTGATCCTGTTCCTCGTCCTCTGGTTCACCTTCTCCTACCTGCCGATCGCCCACATGGTCTGGTGGTGGGGTGGTCCGAGCGCCGCGGACGGGGCTCGGGGTTCCTGTTCGGCATCGGCGCGCTGGATTTCGCCGGCGGCACGGTGGTGCACATCAATGCCGGCATCGCCGGGCTGGTCGCGGCGATCGTGCTCGGGCCCGCGCCGGGAATTCCTCAAGGAGCCGATCCCGCCGCACAACCTCACCTTCACCTTCATCGGCGCCTGCCTGCTCTGGGTCGGCTGGTTCGGCTTCAATGCCGGCTCCAACCTCGAGGCGAACGGACTGACGGCGCAGGCCTTCCTCAACACCATCACCGCGACCTCGGCGGCGGCCCTCGCCTGGGCCGTGGGGGAGAAGTTCACGCGCGGCCATGCCTCGCTGCTCGGCGCGGCGTCGGGGGCGATCGCCGGCCTCGTTGCCATCACCCCGGCGGCGGGCCTTGCCGGCACCATCGGCGCGATCGTCCTCGGTGCGGTGGCCGGGTTCGCCTGCCTCTGGGCCGTGGTGACGCTGAAGCCGATGTTCCGCTACGACGACAGCCTCGACGTGTTCGGCATCCATGGCGTCGGCGGCATCGTCGGCGCCATCGGCACCGGCATCGTCGGCGCCCCGATGCTGGGCGGGTTCGGGGTGTTCGACAACATCCTCGAGCAGGTGCTGAAGCAGGGTATAGCGGTGGTCGTCGCCATCGTCTGGTCGGGGGTGGTGGCGTTCGTCGCCATGCTGATCGTGAAGGCGGTGTTCGGCGGCGCCCGCGTGCCGGACTCGGCCGAAAGCGACGGGCTCGACCTCTCGAGCCACGGCGAGCGCGCCTACAACTAGCACATCATGGGAGGGTCGGGCGCCACGTCCGGCTCTCCCTCGCTTCGCCGCTGCTCGCGGCGTGCAGCCCATGACCTCCTGGCCCCCGCCACGAGGCATCCCACCCGCGACGGCGGCCTGGGCTGCACACCCCGGTCAACGGCCAGGGACTACCGGGTTCCGGTTCCCCTTCGCGCCCGCCCCGCCAGGCGGGCCGGCCGTTGACCGCCCAGTCCCGCCGCGCCCGCTCAGGCGCGGCGCGCCGTCACCATGAAGATGCCGAGGCTGACGAGCAGCAGCGCCGCGAGGTTCTTCCACTCGAGGATGTTCTCGCCCAGCAGCAGCCCCGCGAGCCCGACGCCGAACACCGGGACGAGGCAGTTGAAGATGGCGATGTCGCCCACCGGATTGTGCTTGAGCAACAGGCTCCAGAGCCCGAAGGCGGTGGCCGAGAGGGCCGCGAGGTAGAGCAGCACGAGGCCGGACTCGAGGCTGAAGCGCGGCAGTTCGCCGCCGGTCGCGAGGCCGGCGAGGGTGAGCATGACGCCGCCGAGCAGCAGCTGCCAGCCGGTCATCACCGTGACGTCCATCTTGCGGCTCACGCCCTTGCCGTAGATGCCGGCGATCGAGAACAGCGCCGCGGCGATGATGATGAAGCCCTCGCCGAGGAGGGTGAAGCCGAGATCGATGCCGCCCGGCGCGAGGTTGACGGCGACGACGCCGGCAAAGCCGAGCAGGCACCCGAGGACGCGGCGGCGGCTCAGCCGGTCGTCGTGGTAGATCACGTGCGCCAAGCAGCACCGAGAAGAAGGTGCTGGTCGAGGTGGTGATCGAGACCCGCACGCCGGTCGAGTGGGCGACGCCGATATAGAAGAACAGGTACTGCCCGGCGGTGGAGATGAGCCCGAGCAGGCCCGACCTGGGCGAAGCCGCGCGGCGGCAGCGCTATCGAGCGGCGGGCGAGGGTCGAGACGCCGAGCAGCAGCAGCCCGGAGAGCGTGAAGCGGAGGCCGGCGAAGAGCAGCATCGAGGGCGGATCGCCCGGCGGGATGCCGAGCAGCTCGTAGCCGATCTTCAATACCGGGACGGCGCTGCCCCAGAGCAGGCAGCAGAGGGTCGCGAGCGCAATGACGACGCGGCGGTCGGTGAAGGGGGAGGAGAGAGACACGGCGCTGCTCATGCGCGATTTACGCGCGGGGGGCAAGGTGGGGGAGGGGGATGGTGGTGACGGCGATGGGTCCCCGGGTCCTCGCCCGGGGATGACGGTGTTTGTTGAGACTCGCGTCGCCCACCCACCGTCATCCCCGGGCTTGACCCGGGCAACTGTGTTCATGTCGCGAAGGGCTGGCCGGTCTTCAGGATGGCGTTGGCCGTGACGATGAGTTTGCGGGCCACGGCAATGAGGGCGAGTTTGGCTGGCTTGCCGCGGTCGGTCAGGGCGGCGTAGCAGGTGGCGAAGCGGGAGGTGGAGCGGCAGGCGGCGAGGGCGGCCATGTAGAGGATGTTGCGCACCTCGGCGCGTCCGCCGGCGATGGTGCGCTGACCGCGGAACTGGCCGGAATCGCGGTTGATGGGGGCGAGGCCGGCGAGGGCGGCGATGGTCTTGCCGGAGCGTTGGCCGAGCTCGGGCACGAGGGCGAGCAGCGCCGTCGTGGCGACCGGACCGATGCCGGGGATCGAGCGGAGCAGGTGGGCGGCCTGGGTGAGCGCGGCCGAGGCGCGGATCTGGGCGGCGATCTGTTGGTCGAGCCTGTGGATCTGGGTATCGAGCCAGTCCAGGTGGCTGGCGATGCCGGGGGCGATGGCCGGGCTGGCGGTGTGCAGGCGGGTCCGCTCCTGCTGCCGGCAGGCGACCAGTTGCGCCCGGCGCCGATGCAGCTCGGCGAGCGCCTGCCGCTCGAGGTCGGCCGGCGGCCGCGGCGTGAGCGGCAGCGCCTGGGCCATGGCCGCCAGCAGCCGGGCGTCGATGGCGTCGGTCTTGGCCAGCCGCCCGGTGGCGCGGGCAAAGGCGCGGGCGTGCAGCGGGTTGACCCGCACGAAGCGGAGGCCGGCGGCGTGCAACTGCAGCTGCAGGCTGCGGTCGTAGCGGCCGGTCGCCTCGAACAGCACCAGCCGCGGCGGCTCGAGCCCGCCCAGCCAGCCCGCAATCGCCGCCGGCGTGTTGGCGATCCGCCGGGCGCTGCCGTCGAAAATGTCGAGATGGTCCTTGGAAACGTCGATACCGATAAAGCCAGGTGCTATGATCATGGGCCTGTCCCTGTGCTGCGAGGTCCGATGCAACCGGCCTCGTTCAACTGTTCAGGTGCGTAAACACGCAGTCGGGAGGCGACCCGAGCCCGGTTACGGTCGCAAAGACCAGGGACCCAACGGTCTGCCTCCCGACCCCAGCTAAGCACAAACTCAACACACAGGGACCCACGAGGGCGGGCCAACTTACCCGAACACCACCGTCTTCTTGCCGTTCAGCATCACCCGGCTTTCGAGGTGCAGCTTCACCGCCCGGGCCAGCACGCGGCTCTCGATGTCGCGGCCGGCGGCGACCAGGTCGTCGGGGCTCATGGCGTGGGTCACGCGCGCCGTCTCCTGCTCGATGATCGGGCCCTCGTCGAGCTCCGGCGTCACGTAGTGCGCGGTGGCGCCGATCAGCTTCACGCCGCGCTCGTGCGCCTGGTGATAGGGCTTGGCGCCCTTGAAGCTCGGCAGGAACGAGTGGTGGATGTTGATGATCTGGCCGTAGAGCCGGGTCGCGAACTTGTCGGAGAGGATCTGCATGTAGCGGGCGAGGACGACGAGGTCGGCGCCGGTCTCCTTGAACAGCGCGATCACCTGCTTCCTCCTGCTCGGCCTTGTTGTCCTTGTCGACCGGCAGCAGGTGGATAGGGAATGCCCTCGTAGTCGGCGGTGCGGCGGCTGTCCTCGTGGTTGGAGACGATCGCCACCACCTCGGCATCGAGCCAGCCGACGCGGATCTGGTAGAGCAGGTGCAGCAGGGTGTGGTCGAATTTCGAGACCATCACCAGGAGCTTCTTGCTGCTTGGCGCGATCGACCAGCGCCGTGCGCATGCCGAAGCGCTCGACCGCCGGCTTGATGGCGCGCTCGATGGCGTCGCGATCGGTACCGTCCAGGCGCGGTGAAGGCAATGCGCATGAAGAACTGACCGGTCTCGCGATCCCAGAACTGGTTGGATTCGGCGATGTTGGCACCGAGGCCCGCCAGTTCCGTCGTCACCGCGGCGACAATGCCCGGCCGATCGGCGCAGGACAGGGTGAGGATGAAGTTGGACGGCATGGACGGCGCTCCGGCAAACAAAGTCGCGGAGCGATGCACGGTCGGGGCGAGGGGGTCAAGGGGGCGGGCGCAGCTGCGGACGGCCCTCTCCGTTTGCTCGCGGACGGCCCCCTCCCATCCTCCCCCATGAAGGGGGAGGTGCCGCTCCGCGTTCCTGGCACGATCGAGCCCCAGCCTCGGCTCTTCACCTCCCCCTTCATGGGGGAGGGCCGGGAGGGGGCCGTCTCGGCGTCAGTGGGCGGGCGGCCTATCCCAGCATCCACTCATGCTCGGGGGCGTTGTAGAACTTCCACGTCCGCTTCGGCCCGGCCATGACGTTCAGATAGTAGACGTCATAGCCCGCCACCGCCGCCACCGGATGGTAGCCGCGCGGCACCAGCACCACGTCGCCATCCTCGATCAGCATGGTCTCGTCGAGGCGAGCGGTCGTCGGTGTAGACGCGCTGGAAGCCAAAGCCCTGGGGCTTCGAGAAGCGGTGGTAGTAGGTCTCCTCGAGAAAACTCTGGCGCGGCAGGTCGTCCTCGTCGTGCCGGTGCGGCGGGTAGCTCGAGGTGTGGCCGCCGGGGGTGATGACCTCGACGACGAGCAGCGAGTTGGCCGGCGCCGTCTCGGGCAGGATGTTGGTGGGGTAGCGCGTGTTGGTGCCCTTGCCGCGCGTCAGCTTCTCGACATCGGCCGGGCCGATGACGCGGACCGGGTGCGAGCCGGGACGGCCGGGGGCGGTGCAGGCGGCGAGCTCGAGCTCGGTGGTCGCCTCGACGCGCCAGCTTGGCGCCGGCCGGGGCGTAGACCGAATAGCCGGGCCCATCGAACGGGCGACATGCGGCCGCCGAGCTCGCCAAGGTCGTTGCCATCGACGCTGACCCGCGCCTTGCCGGCGACGATGACGAGGCAGACCTCGCGGTCGGGCAGGCCGCCCTCGGCGATGCCGCCCGGCGGCAGGCTGAAGAGGTCGAAGCCGACATGGGTCCAGCCGGCGCTCTCCGGCGTCACGTGGTGCGACGCGGCCGGTCGCGGCGGAGGGCCTAAGTCTTAGGTTTGCCATCGTCGAATTTCTTCAGCTCGTTGTCGAAATTGATGAAGAAGGTCCAGACGCCATAGGCCAGCGCGGCGAGGGTGATCAGGCCCCAGAACTGGTCGTGGTTGTAGAGCCATTCCCACAGGCACCAGAGCGCGATGCCGCCGACGAGGATCACCCGCCGGTAGAGCGGCTTGAACCAGGGCATGGTGAGGAGCCGCGGTTTTTCGTCGGGTTTGTCGCTCATGTTGGTCTCCTTGCTGTACTGCCCCTCACCCCGGCCCTCTCCCCGCAGGGGAGAGCGGGGGCGATGTGGCACCGTCCTCGCCCCGACGTCCCCTCTCCCCGGCGGGGAGAGGGACAGCGGTGAGGGGAAGTTACTTCACCGGAAACCCCTGCGTCTCGACCGTGTAGCCCGCCGCGCGTCATCACCCGCATCAGTTCCTTGTGGCCGACCTGCGCCATCCGCAGCGGCGGGTTCTTCTTGGGGTCCTGCTCGGCCTCGACCACGAACCAGCCCTCGTAGCCATGGTCGGCGAACCGCTGCACGATCGCGCCGAAATCGAGCGAGCCGTCGCCCGGCACGGTGAAGGCGCCGAGCGCCACCGCATCGAGGAAGCTCTGCCTGCGTGCGGTCGAGCCCGTCGATCACCGGCCGGCGGATGTCCTTGACGTGCACGTGGTTGATGCGCGCGTGGTGCTTGTCGATCGCGCGCAGCACGTCGCCGCCGGCAAAGGCCAGGTGGCCGGCGTCGAGCAGCAGCGGGATGCCCGGCGCCCGAAGCGCGCCATGAAGGCGTCGAGCTCGGGCTCGGTCTCGACCACCGCCGCCATGTGGTGGTGGTAGGTCGAGCGGCATGCCCTGCTCGGCGCACCATTCGCCGAACTCGGTGACCTTCCTGGCATAGGCCTTCATCTCGTCGTCGCGAGAGCTTCGGCTTGGTCGCGAGCGGCTTCGAGCGGTCGCCCTGGATCGAGCGGCCGACCTCGCCATAGACGATGCAGGGCGCGTCGACCGCCTTGAACAGCTCGATCATCGGCGCGATGCGGTCCTTGTTGGCCGCGAGCTCCTCGTCGACCAGCGTGCCGGAGAACCAGCCGCCGCAGAGCGTCACGTCGGCGGCCCGGAGGATCGGCAGCATCACGTCGGGATCGTCGGGAAAGCGGCGGCCCTTCTCCATGCCGGTGAAGCCGGCCGAGCGCGACTGGCGCAGGCACTCCTCGAGCGACACGTCGTCGCTCAGTTCCACCAGATCGTCGTTCCACCACGCGATGGGCGACATGCCCAGTTTGGCTTTCAAGTCTTGGTCTCCCAGTTGTGCATGTGGCCGCCCCCTCCATCAGCTTCGCTGGTCACCCTCCCCGTGCACGGGGGAGGATCACCGGCGGTGCCACCGCGATCCTCCCCCGCTGCGGGGACGGTGCCGCAAGGCGGTGAGGGTGCGGCCCATGCTCGATGCCTAAAGCCGCTGCGCCTTCAGCGCCTCCTCATATTCCTTGCGCGCCGCGTTCACCTCGGGCCGCACCGAGACCTCCGGCACCGCGACGTCCCACCAGTGGCCGCCGGCCTCGGTGGTGATCAGCGGGTCGGTGTCGATGACCAGCACGGTGGTGCGCTCGACCTTGTCGGCCTCCGCAGCGCGCGTTTCGAGCTCGGCGATCGAGGCCACCTTGCGCGCCCACGCGCCCATCGACGGCGGCATGCGCGGCGAAGTCGATCTCGGGCAGCACCTCGTGCCTGGCGTCCTTCAAGCAGATTGTTGAAGTTGGCGCCGCCGGTCGCCATCTGCAGCCGGTTGATGCAGCCGAAGCCGCGATTGTCGAGCACCACGATGGTGAGCTTCTTGCCCAGCATCACCGAGGTGGCGATCTCGGAGTTCATCATCATGTAGCTGCCGTCGCCGACCATGACGATGACGTCGTCATCGCGGCTTCGCCAGCTTGACGCCCGAGCCCGCCGGCGATCTCGTAGCCCATGGTCGAGTAGCCGTATTCCATGTGGTAGCTGCCCGGCGCGCCGGCCGGCCAGAGCTTGTGCAATTCGCCCGGCAGGCCGCCCGAGGCGCAGACCAGCGTCGCGCCCGAGCCGCGCGCCCGCGTGCACCGCGCCGATCACCTGCGCGTCGGAGGGCAGCGGCGTTGGTCGGGTCGGTCACGGCCTTCGCCGCCTTCAGCCAGTCGGCCTTGCGCGGCCTTGGCGGTCGCGACCCAGGCGTCGGGCGCCTTCCAGCCGCCGAGCCGCGCCTCGAGCGCCTCGAGCCCGACCTTCGCGTCGGCGACCAGCGGCAGCGCGCGGTGCTTGCCGGCGTCGAACAGCTGCGTGTTGAGCCCGACGATCTTCACGCCCTCGGCCTTGAACAGCGCCCACGAGCCGGTGGTGAAATCCTGCAGCCGCGAGCCGACCGCCAGCACGAGGTCGGCCTGCTCGGCGAGCAGGTTGGAGGCCGACGAGCCGGTGACGCCGACCGAGCCCATGTTGAGCGGATGGTCGTGCGGCAGGCTCGACTTGCCGGCCTTGGTCTCCATCACCGGGATGCCGTGCTTTTCGGCGAAGGCCGCGCAGCGTCTCGCGCCGCCTCGGAATAGAGCACGCCGCCGCCGGCGATGATCACCGGCTTCTGCGCGCGTCTTGCAGCGCCGCGACGCGCCGCTTCGAGCTCGTCGGCGTCCGGCTGCGGCCGGCGCGGCATCCAGACCCGCTCGTCGAAGAAGCTCTCGGGATAGTCGAAGGCCTCGGCCTGCACGTCCTGGCAGAGGCCAGCGTCACCGGGCCGCACTCGGCCGGGTCGGTCAGCACCTGCATGGCGCGGTTCGAGCGCCGGGATGATCTGCTCGGGCCGGGTGATGCGGTCGAAATAGCGGCTGACACCGGGCGGAACACGTCATTGGCGCTGATCGTGCCGTCGCCGAAACTCTCGACCTGCTGCAGCACCGGGTCGGGCGCGCGGTTGGCGAAGACGTCGCCGGGCAGCAGCAGCACGCGGCAGGCGGTTGACATGCGCCAGCGCCGCGGCGGTCACCATGTTGGTGGCGCCCGGCCCGATCGAGGAGGTCGCGGCCATGAAGCGGCGGCGGAAGCTGGCCTTGGCGAAGGCGATGGCGGCATGCGCCATGCCCTGCTCGTTGTGCGCGCGATAGGTCGGCAGCTCGTCGCGCACCTGGTACAGCGCCTCGCCGAAGCCGGCGACGTTGCCGTGCCCGAAGATGGCGAAGACGCCGCCGAAGATCGGCACCTTCTCGCCGTCGATCATCGTCATCTGCCGCGTCAGGAAGCGCGCCAGCGCCTGCGCCATGGTGAGGCGGATGGTGGTCTGGGTCATTGGTTTCCTCCTCAAACGCGGCGCTTGTGGCCCACCCCTCATCCGCCCTTCGGGCACCTTCTCCCGCAAGGGGAGAAGGCGATGTGGCACCATCCCGCCCTCGCCGCAGACGCCGCGCCAGTCATCACTCGCCCCCAAATCTCCACCAGCGCCGCGAACCGCGCGGCCATGTCGGCGATCGCCTCGTCGTCCGTCATCGTGCCAGCAAACCACGCCTTGGCCGCTTCGCCAAAGATGGTGCGGCCGACGGCAAAGCCCGCACGGTGCGCGACGATCTTGCGCGACCGCGAAAGCCTGCTGCAGCGCCTCCTGCGGGGCGTCGAGGCCGAGCAGCACGACGCCGCGGCAGAACGGGTCGCGCGGCTTCGATCACCTCGTCGATGGCGCGCCCAGGCGGCGGCGGTGGCCTGCGGCTCGAGCTTCCACCAGTCGGGCTTGAGGCCGGCATCGTAGAGCTCGGCCAGCGCCCGCGCGATGGTGTCGTCGTCGACCGGGCCGTGCTTGCCGGCGATGATCTCGATCAGGATTTCGCGGCCGACCTTGCGGGCGGCATCGTAGGCGGCGCGCAGCTTTTCGATCTGGTCGGCCTTGATGCTCTGCCGGATCGTCCGGATGGTAGAAGCACAGCACCTTGATGCAGTGGTCCACCGGCCATTCGACCAGCCGGCTGCCGAGATCCTGCGAGAACTCGAACTCGCAGCGGCCGCGAGCCCGGCAGCTCGATCGGCCGGCCGATCCAGAAATCCTTGGCCGCGCGCTCGAACAGCGCGTCGCGGCCATATTTGTCGTCGAGCAGCATGCCGAAGCCGGGGCGGCCGTCCGCGACGCGCGCCGCGGCCTTGACGGCCAGCACCTTGAAGGCGGGGATGCGTTTCGGGCGTCGGTCGCCGGCAATCTCCTCGAGCTGCGTCGCGATGATCGATGGCGAAGCGCCATGAGGCGCGGGTATGTCGCGGCGGCGCGTCGTCGCCCAGTGGATGTGGTTGAGCGTCTCGTCCTTGCGCAGCGCCGTTCCTTGCTGCCGTGCTCGAGGAAATAGCGTGAGCTCGGTCCAGCTCGGATATTCCGGCGCGCAGAGCAGGCGCGACACGGCGAAGGCGCCGCAGGCATTGGCCCAGGTGGCGCAGGTCGCGTGGCGTCTCGCCCTTCAGCCAGCCGCGCAGGAAGCCCGACATGAAGGCGTCGCCGGCGCCGAGCACGTTGTAGATCTCGATCGGAAAGCCCTTGCCGACGATGCCGTGCTCGAGGTCGTCGGGGATCGGCGCCGTCATAGACGATGCAGCCCATGGCGCCGCGCTTCAGCACGATGGTCGCCGTCGGAGACGGCGCGGATCGCCTTGAGCGCCGCCGAGCAGGTCGCTCTCGCCGGCGGCGATCAGCACCTCCTCCTCGGTGCCGACGATCAGGTCGCAATCGGCGAGGATCGGCTTGAGCTTGCCGGAGACGCAGTCGGACTCGACGTAGCGCTCGAAGCCGGCGGCGTGGCCGGCGAGGCCCCAGAGGTTCGGGCCGGTAGTCGATGTCGAACACCACCTTGCGGCCGTGCGGCCTTGGCGATGCGGATCGCCTTGCGCTGCGCCGCCTCGGCGTTGGCGCGTGGAGAAATGCGTGCCGGTGACGACGATGGCGCGCGGCCGAGGCGATGAAGGCCTCGTCGATGTCGTCTTCGTCGAGCGCCATGTCGGCGCAGTCGGTGCGGTAGAAGATCATCGGCGAGACGCCTTCGGCCTCGACCGCCAGCAGCACCAGCGCCGTCAGCCGCTCCGGGTCGGTGACGATGCCCGCGCGTCTCGACGCCCTCGCGCGCGCAGCTGCTCGCGGATGAAGCGGCCCATCTGCTCGTCGCCGACGCGGGTGATCAGCGCCGATTTCAGGCCGAGCCGGGCGGTGCCGATGGCGATGTTGGCCGGGCAGCCGCCGACCGATTTGGCGAAGCTGCCGATGTCTTCCAGCCGCGTGCCGATCTGCTGGCCGTAGAGGTCGACCGAGGAGCGGCCGATGGTGATGACATCGAGCCTTGGCTCCGGCATGATCTCCTCCCGCTGCTTTCCTACTGGACGGCTTGTAGCCGCCGTTGTATCCCTCGCCCGAATGAAACGTCAATTCCGAATTAGTCCAGTTTCGGAACGAACGTTCCATATGAACAGCGCAGCGCAAGGCGCACCAGGGAGGCATTTTCGTGGTCAGGTTCGGGATTCTCGGGTGCCGGGCGCATCGGCAAGGTGCATGCGGGGACCATCGCCAGGTCCGATCGGGCGAGCGTCGCCTTCGTCGCCGACGCGATTCCCGACGGCCGCATCATCGCTCGCCGCGAGCGTGGGGGCACAAGTGGCCTCGATCGAGGAGATCCTCGCGTTCCGACGTCGAGGCGGTGCTGATCGCGACGCCGACCGACACCCATGCCGAGCTGATCGAACAGGCGGCGCGGGCGGGCAAGGCGATCCTCTGCGAGAAGCCGGTGTCGCTCTCGGTCGAGCGGATCGAGGCCTGCCTGCCGGTGGTCGAAAGAGGCCGGCGTGCCGCTGATGATCGGCTTCAACCGCCGCTTCGACCCGAATTTCGCCGCGCTGCGAGCAGCGGCTGCGCGCCGGCGACGTCGGCGAGGTGGAGATCGTCACCATCATCTCGCGCGACCCGGCGCCGCCGCCGGTCGAGCTATATCGAGCGCTCGGGCGGCCTCTATCGCGACATGATGATCCACGATTTCGACATGGCGCGCTTCCTCGTCGGCGAGGAGTTCGTCACCGTCCATGCGCTGGGCAGCGCGCTGGTCGACAAGGCGATCGGCGCGGCCGGCGACGTCGACACCGCCGCGGTGCAGATGCAGACCGCGTCGGGCAAGATCGCCGTGATCACCAACTCGCGCCGCGCCACCTACGGCTACGACCAGCGCATCGAGGTGCATGGCTCGAAGGGCATGCTGCGCGCCGGCAACGTGCACATGACGACGCTCGAGCGGGCCGACGCCGCCGGCTTCACCGCCGGACGTGATCCAGAACTTCTTCATCGACCGCTATGTCGCGGCCTATGCGGCGGAGGTGAATGCGTTCATCGACGCGGTCGAGAAGGGCACGGCGCCGACGCCTTCGGGCGAGGACGGGCTGAAGGCGCAGAAGCTGGCGGAAGCGGCGACGAAGAGCTCGCAGACGGGGGAAGTGGTGCGGGTGGGGTAGGCCGGCCGCCCGCATCGCTGAGACGGCCGCCTCCCTGCCTCCCCCATGAAGGGGGAGGTGAAGTCGAGGCTGGGCTCGAGCCAGTCACGAACGGCCCTCCCCCTTCAGGGGGAGATGGAGGGGCCGTCTGGCAGGCTGGGATGAGAGCGCTGAGCTTCCGATCTCCCCCTTGGCGAGCGCTTCGCCAGCCCCTAGTCTCCGGCCACCATCCCACCTCAGAGTTCTCCAGCAAATGACCGAGACGCCTTCCGCCCAGTTCGCCGGCAAGATCGCCGTTGTCACCGGAGGGGCGCAGGGGCTGGGGGAGGCGACGGCGCGGCTCTTCGCGGCGCGCGGCGCGGCGGGGATCGTGATCACCGACCGGCAGGCGGAGAAGGGCGAGGCGGTGGCGCGCGCGCTCAACGAGGCCGGGACGAGGACGGTGTTCGTGGCGGCGGATCTCGCCGATCCGGCGCAGGTGGCAAGGATCATCCCGGCGGCGGACGCGGCGTTCGGGCGGGTGGACGTGCTCGCCAATATCGCCGGGCTGACCGATCGCGGCACCATCCTCGATACCGACCTCGCGCTCTACGACAGGATGTTCGCGATCAACGTGCGGGCGCCGTTCTTCCTGATGCAGGACGCGATCCGGCTGATGCAGCGCGAGGGCATCGAGGGCTCGATCGTCAACATCCTCTCGGTCAACGCCTATATCGGCTCGCCGCAGCTCGCGGCCTACAGCGCCTCGAAGGGGGCGCTGATGACGCTGACCAAGAACACGGCCAATGCGGTGAACCCGATGCGCATCCGGGTCAACGGCATCATCCTCGGCTGGGTCGATACGCCGGGCGAGCACCTGACGCTAAAGACCTTCCACAACGCGGCGGACGACTGGCTGGAAAAGGCCGAGGCGGCGCGGCCGTTCGGCAAGCTGCTGAAGCCCGAGGGCGTGGCGCGGGTGGTGGCGTTCCTCGCCGGGCCGGAATCGTGGCCGATGACCGGGTCGTGCGTCGAGTACGAGCAGACGGTGGTCGGCGCCGGGGGCGGCGGGTTGTCGGGGTATCCGCAGAAGAAGTAGGGGCTGAACTCCCCCTCACCCCGCCCTGAGCGCGGGGCCGCCCCCTCCACCGGCTTCGCCGGTCCCCCTCCCCCGCCACGCGGGGGAGGATTTGCTGCGGCGCGATCGTGCCACCTGCGTCCTCCCCTGCACAGCGGGGGAGGGGGACCACCCGCAGGGTGGTGGAGGGGGCGGCAAGGGTCGCGCTACTTCTCTCCCCTTCGCCCCGCCACCGCCACGGTCAGCGTCATGGCCAGCGCCAGGGTGGCGGCCATGGACCTGAACCCCTCGAAATCCGCCTCGACGATCTCGAGCCAGGCGTCGGCGATGGGGGCGATGGGGGAGAAGATCGAGTCGGTGATCGAGACGATGCCGGCGTGCCGCGCCTTGGCGGCATGGGCGAGGGTCACGGTCTCGCTGGCATAGGGGGTGAAGCTGATGGCGAGCACCGCGTCGCGCGGCGAGATGAAGCCGATCTGCTCGGCGCCGAGCCCGGCGATGCCGTCGACCAGCACGTTGCGGACGCCGAGCTTGCCCATCGCATAGGCCATGTAGGAGGCGATCGGGAAGGAGCGGCGGAGGCCGACGAGGTAGATGGTCTCGGCCCGGGCCAGCACCTCGACCGCCGTGTCGAGGGTTTTGGGGTCGAGCTTGAGCCGGAAATCGGCGACCGAGCGCTCGGCGGCCTCGGCGAAGCCTTCGAGCAGCAGCCCGGTCTTGGTGGCGCCGATGCCGTGCTCGCGCAACTGTTTCAGGCGCTCCTCGTAGCTCGGCACGCGGTCGCGGAGGCGGGCGCGGAACACTTCCTGCAGGTCGGAAAAGCCATCGTAGCCAAGCGCTTGCGAGAAGCGGACGAGGGTCGAGGGCTGGACGCCCGAGTCCTGCGCGACGCTGGCGGCGGTGCCGAAGGCGATCTCGTCGGGATGGTCGAGCGCATAGGTCGCGACCTGGGTCAGGCGGCGCGGCAGGGTCGGCGCGCGAGCGGCGATCAGCGCCCTGAGCGCCGGGAAATCGCGCGGCGCGGGGTCGATCAGCTTGGCATTGTCATCGGCCATGGGCAGGGAACGCTCCGAACTCGAAATCCGTAGCAGGGACTGCGCCAAGTGCAACGGAAGTCCAGTAAGGCGCGCGAATTTCCGTGACTTTTCCACTTGACCCCGCCGGCGGCGGGGCGCCTTAACGGGTTGACAGCAGAATGGAATAAATGTTCCATCAACGTCAAGTGCGGCATCATCCGTTCCAGCCATAACGTGAACGCGCCGTAGGAGCAGGAGGACCAGGGGCATGCCGGAGGCACTGCTCGAAGCCCGAGGCATCTCGAAGTATTTCGGGGCCATCACGGCGCTGCGCGACGTCAACTTCCACGTCGCGCCCGGCGAGGTGCTGGGCGTCGTCGGCGACAATGGCGCCGGCAAGTCGACGCTGATGAAGATCCTCTCCGGGCTGTTCGCGCCGTCGGAAGGCGAACTGATCTTCCGCGGCCAGCCGGTGAAATTCCAGAGCCCCAAGGACGCGCAGAAGCTCGGCATCGAGATGGTGCACCAGGACTTCGCGCTGGCCGGGAACATGGCGATCTACGAGAACATCTATCTCGGGCGCGAGCCGGGCATGAAGCTCGGGCCGCTGACCATCGTCGACCACAAGCGGGCCCGGCAGATGGCAGCCGACCACCTCGAGCGGCTGCACATCCACGTCAAGTCGGTCGACCAGAACACCGAGGACCTTTCGGGCGGGCAGCGGCAGGCGGTGGCGATCGCGCGCTCGACGGCGTTCGACGGCAAGCTGGTGATCATGGACGAGCCGACGGCGGCGCTGGCGATCAAGGAGGTCGGCAAGGTGCTCGACCTGGTCAAGTCGCTGAAAGAGCACGGCGTCGCGGTGATCATCATCTCGCACCGCATGGACGACATCTTCTACTGCTGCGACCGGGTGATGGCGCTCTACCAGGGCAGCAATTTCGCCGAGGCGGAGCTGGAGAAGACGAGCCGCAACGAGGTGATCGGCTGGATCATGGGGACGAAGGGGCACAGCACGGCCCTCGCCCATGACAATTTGTCATGAGGGGGTGTGTGATGCTCAAGAGCCGCCCCATTCCCGGCGTCATTCCCGCGAAAGCGGGAACCTCCGTTCAGGATCGTGCCGCAAAGTTGAAAACAGAGATCCCCGCTTTCGCGGGGATGACCCGGCGGGTAGTGGGTCGTGCCGGGCGTGCGGGGGGTGACGGTGTCTGACTCTCCTGCCACCAAGTCCGGGTTCTCGCTGCGCGGGCCGGCGATGGCGAAGTTCCTCGAGGGGTATGGGATCATCCTCGTCGTCGTGGTGATGATGCTGGCGCTGGCGGCGATCCGGCCGGAGGTGTTCCTGTCGGCGCAGAACCTCACCAATATCCTGAAGCAGAATGCCTCGCTGGCGCTGCTGGCGCTGGGGATGTTCGTGGTGATCGTCACCGCCGGGATCGATTTGAGCGTCGGCTCGGTGATGGCGCTGGCCATGGTGAGCCTCGCGATCGCCTCGAAGGCCGGGGTGCCGTGGCCGCTGGTGCTGCTGGTCGGTCCGGCGATCGGGCTGGCGGTGGGCTGGGTGAACGGGGTGGGACTGACGGTGCTGCGGCTGCCGCATCCGTTCATCATGACGCTGGGGACGCTGAACGTCGCACGCGGGCTCACCTTCCTCATCTCCAACGGCGCACCGATCTCGGGGCTGCAGCCGGAGGTGCGGTTCATCGGGCAGGCCTATTTCGGCTTCGGCCTGCCGCCGCCGGCGGGGATTCCGGCGAGCCTGATCCTCGTCGCGGTGTGCGCGGTGGGGCTCTGGTTCTTCCTCGAGAAGACCAACATGGGGCGGCACATCTTCGCCATCGGCGGCAATCCGCATGCGGCGCGGGTCTCGGGCATCAATGTCGATCTGACCCTGGTGGTGGTCTACATGATCTCGGGCCTGATGGCCGGGCTCTCGGGCCTGCTGCTGGCGGGGCGGACGGATTCGGGCTTTCCCAACGCCGGCATCGGCATCGAGCTCGACGCGATCGCGGCGGTGATCATCGGCGGCGCCTCGTTCTTCGGCGGCCGCGGCACGGTGCTCGGGGTGCTGGCCGGCGTGCTGATCATGGGGATCCTCCGCAACGGCTTGAACATCAACAATGTCAGCGCCTTCTGGCAGCAGATCCTGATCGGGCTGGTGATCATCGTCGCGGTGTATATCGACGTGCTGCGGCGAAGGGCGGCGGTGCGGCGGTGAGGGACGATGGAAGAAGATAGGGAAGGCCCCCTCACCCGGATCGCGAAGAGCGATCCGACCTCTCCCCCGAAGGGAGAGGTGGTGTGGTGGCTCGATCGTGCCCCTGAGCACCTCTCCCTGGGGGGAGAGGTCGCCGCGAAGCGGCGGGTGAGGGGGCCTTTCACGCAGTTGCGGCGTCATCGTGTCTCCCGATGCGCAGCGAGGGAACCAGGAGACGAGGGAGGAACGACGACATGAAGAAGCTGCTACTCGCGGGCGTTGCGCTCGGCGCCATGCTGGCCATGGCCGGACCGGCCAGTGCCGCCTATGTGCTGGCGATGAAGGGGCCGGGGGCGGGCAATCCGTTCTGGGCGGCGGTCGAGAAGGGGGCCAAGGACAAGGCCGCCGAGCTCGGCGTCGAGGTGGTGGTGGTGGCGCCGCCGGCGGAATCGGACGTGCAGGCGCAGATCAGCCAGGTCGAGGACCTGATCGCGCAGGGGATCGACGGGCTCGCCATCGCGCCCGACCGATCCGAACGCGCTCGCCCCGGTGGTGGACGCGGCCAAGGCCGCCGGCATCCCGGTGGTGTTCGTCGATACCCGCGGCATCAACGAGGGCGTCACCTTCATCGGCACCAACAACGAAGTGGGCGCGGCGCTGGCCGCCGACTTCATGTGCAAGAACCTGCCGCAGGGCGCCGAAGTGGCGATCCTGCAGGGGCTGGTCAGCCAGTCGACCGGGCAGGCGCGGGCCGACGGCTCGAAGAAGGGGCTCGAGGCCTGCGGGCTGAAGGTGGTGGCCGAGCAGACCGCCGAGTGGGACCGCGCCAAGGGGCTCTCAGTGACCGAGAACATCCTCGCCGGCAACCCCAACATCAAGGGCATCTTCGGCTCGAACGACAACATGGCGCTGGGCGCCGTGGAGGCGCTGAAGGCGGCGGCGAAGCTCGGCGACGTGATGGTGGTCGGGTTCGATGCCAACCCCGATGCCGCCGCCTCGATCCTCGCCGGCGAGATGACCGCCTCGGTGGCGCAGGCCCCCGCCAACATCGGCGGCTTCGGCATCCAGGCGCTGGTGGACCTGAAGGCCGGCAAGACGCTGGAGCCCTGGATCGACACCGGCACGGTGCTGGTGACCAAGGAGAATGCCGAGAGCTACAAGTAGGCGTCTCGGTGGCGCCCGGGGCGTGGACTCCGGGCGTTTTCCTGTGGGGACGGTGCCTGGGGCCTACCCCTCATCCGTCTCGGCCTTCGGCCGATCCACCTTCTCCCTCAAGGGGAGAAGGAAGGGTGCGGCACGATCTCGCCCAAGCGTCCTCTCCCCTTGAGGGAGAAGGTGCCCGAAGGGCGGATGAGGGGTGGGCCAGGCGCGCGGATTCGGGGAATGACGAGATGACCAGCATCGGCGTCGGGCTGATCGGCACCGGCTACATGGGCAAGTGCCATGCGCTGGCGTGGAATGCGGTGGGGCCGGTGTTCGGGGCGGAGTCGCGGCCGCGGCTGGTGCATCTGGCCGAAGTCTCGCCCGAGCTCGCCGCGCGGCGGGCCGGCGGAGTTCGGGTTCGAGCGCTCGACCTCGGACTGGCGCGAGCTGGTCGCCGATCCGGAGGTCGAGGTGGTGTCGGTGACGACGCCGAACGCCTTCCATGCCGAGATGGCGATCGCGGCGCTCGAGGCCGGCAAGCATGTCTGGTGCGAGAAGCCGATGGCGGTGCGGCTCGCGGATGCCGAGCGGATGGCCGCGGTGGCGCGCGCGAGCGGGCAAGGTCGACGGCGCTCGGCTACAACTACATCCAGAACCCGGTGATCCGGCAGATCAGGACGCTGATCGGCGCGGGGGCGATCGGGGTGGTGAACCATGTCCGCTTCGAGATGGACGAGGACTTCATGGCCGACCCGGAGGCGCTGTTCTACTGGAAGAGCGAGGCCTCGTCCGGCTATGGCGCGCTCGACGATTTCGGCGTGCATCCGCTGAGCCTGATCCAGTACCTGTTCGGCGGGGTGGGCGGGTGATGGCGCAGCTTGCGATGCCCTATCCCGACCGGCCGAGCCGGGACGGCGGGCGGCGCAACGGTCGAGACCTACGACATCGCCTCGGTGCTGCTGGAGCTTGCGAACGGCGCCTCCGGGCGTGATGGCGCTCAACCGCGCCGCCTGGGGGCGCAAGGGGCGGATCACCATGCAGGTGTTCGGCAGCGAAGGCACGATCGCCTACGACCAGGAGCGGATGAACGAGTTCGAGCTGTTCACGGCGCGGGACGCGGCGGCGGAGCAGGGGTTCCGACGCGTGCTGAGCGGGCCGGTGCACCCGCCCTATGACCGCTTCATCCCGGCGCCGGGGCATGGGCTGGGGTTCAACGAGCTGAAGGTGATCGAATGCCACGAGCTGCTCGAGGCGATCGCCGGGCGGGCGGCGCGAGATCGTGGATTTTACGCGCGGGCTCGAGATCGAGCGGGCGGTGCATGCGATGGCGCGGTCGCATGTCGAGGGGCGGTGGGTGGAGGTGTGAGGCTCATTGGAGCTGGGACGGCCCCCTCCCGGCCTCCCCCATGAAGGGGGAGGTGAAGAGTCGAGCTGGGCTCGATCGTGCCCAACCCACCGGCGGGCACCTCCCCCTTCATGGGGGAGGTTGGGAGGGGGTTGTCTGCTTCGGTCAGAGGCAGTTCACGCCGCCGCCAATGTCGGCTTCCGGTCCCGGCTCTCGGCCCAGAAGATGAAGCTCGAGGCGGCGACGATCAGGGCGGCGCCGGGCCAGAACCAGGGGCTCGGGACCTGGCCGAGGAACGACCCAGCCGACGAGGCCGCTGAGCGGCACCTTGAGGTCGCCGAAGGGCTGCAGGTAGGTCGCGTCGGCCACCTTGTAGGCGAAGCTCAGGAGGTACTGCGCCGCGGCGGTGAGGCCGCCGAGCAGCAGCAGCAGCCAGAGGCCGGCGCCCGACGGAAGGGCGAAGGGGAAGCCGGTGGCGAGGCCGGCCGGGCAGCGCTGCGGGCGCGAGCCAGCCCAGCGCATTGACCGCGAGCAGGATCAAGAGGTGGTTCGGCGTCACCAGCACCAGCAGCGAGATGGTGAGGGTCTCGGGCGATTCCTCGCGCGCCAGGTATTTGGTCAGGACGTCGGTGGTGGCCCAGAGAGCGGCGGCGACGATCGGGACGAGGGTCGCCCAGCTGAGGCCTTCGGCGCCGACGCCGGAGACGATGATGGCGCCGGCAAAGCCGGCGAGGGCCGCGCCGATGCGGGCCGCGGAGGCGCGTTCGCCGAGCAGCAGGGTCGAGCCGAGGATGATGAACAGCGGCCCGGTGGCGAGCAGCGTCACCATCTGCCAGATCGGCACGCCGGCGGCGAAGCCGTAGACGAAGACGTGCACGCCGAGCGCCGAGACGAAGGCGCGGAGTTCATGCGCCAGCGGGTGGCGGGTGCGCAGGTTCCGGATGCCGATCCTGAGGATCAGCGGCAGCGCCAGCGACCGAGGCGATGACATATTGCCAGAACGCCATGCCGGTCGAGCTCATGCCGAACTGCCAGGGCAGCACGGACTGCAGCACGTTGCTGCCGGCGAAGGCGAGGCTCGCCGTCAGCATGAAGGCGGCGCCGAGCGTGGCGGCGCTTGGGGAAGAGGAAACCTGGTTCATCGTCGATCCTTTCCGTAACCAGTTTCCTCAGGGTCACGGGGATCGGCGATGGCAGGACGCCCGGCCCGATGGGTCCGGACGCCGGCAGGGCCAGCGCGTTGTCCCGTTCTCTTTCATCCGGACTATGACCGTCGGCTTCGGAATTACACCGAATCTGCTGACCCTTCCGGGGACCGGAAGGCGCTCGCGGGCTTTGGGACAGGATCCCATCTACCGCCGGTGGGGAGTTGCACCCCGCCCTGAGAACGAATGCCAGCCGATGGCTGACGGAGGAAGAGATAGACCCCGGTGGCGGCGGGGACAAGGGGTTACAGGGGGGATACCGGGGTGGGGGCGTGCCACCCGGTGCGTCGGGACGGCCCCCTCCTACACCCGCTTCACCCGGCCGGCGCCGCGGATCGAGATCAGGGTGGCGGCGATGACGCCCACGGCGACGACGGCGATGATGATGGTGGCGAGCGCGTTGACCTCGGGGGAGACGCCGAGGCGGACCTTCGAGAAGATGATCATCGGCAGGGTGGAGGAGCCGGGGCCGGAGACGAAGCTGGCGATCACCAGGTCGTCGAGCGACAGGGTGAAGGCGAGCAGCCAGCCCGAGATCAGCGCCGGGGCGATGATCGGCAGGGTGATGTCGAAGAACACCCGCACCGGGCTGGCGCCCAGGTCCATCGCCGCTTCCTCGAGGCTCAGGTCGAGGTCGGCGAGGCGGGACTGCACCACCACCGTGACATAGGCCGTGCAGAAGGTGGAATGGGCGATGATGATGGTCAGCATGCCGCGGCCGGCGGGCCAGCCGATCGTGCGTCTGCATGGCGACGAAGAGCAGCAGCAGCGCGAGGCCGGTGATGACGTCGGGCATCACCAGCGGCGCCGAGACCGTCGCCTGCAGCACGGTGCGGCCGCGGAAGCGGCGGAAGCGCACCAGCGCCACGGCGCAGAGCGTGCCGAGGACCAGCGCGATGCGTCGCCGAGATGGCGGCGATCTGGAGGCTCAGCAGCGCCGCCGGCAGCAGCTGCGGGTCCTTCAGCAGGTCCTGGTAGGACTGCAGCGAGAAGCCCGACCAGACCGTCACCAGCCGGTTGGCGTTGAACGAGAACACCACCAGCGAGATGATCGGCGCGTAGAGGAAGATGAAGCCGATCGTCGAGGCGACGGGCAGGAACCAGCGGTTGCGTTTCATCGCTGGCGCCCCTCGACAACGGCGTTCTGGGCCCGCTGCATCAGCATGATCGGGATGACGACGACGATCAGCATGGTGATCGCCAGCGCCGCGGCGCGCGGCCAGTTGGTCTTGACTGAAGAACTCGTCCCAGAGGATGCGGCCGATCATCTGCGTGCCCGGCCCGCCGAGCAGCGAGGGGATGACGAATTCGCCGATCGCCGGGATGAACACCAGCATGGCGCCGGCGACGACGCCGGGCATCGAGAGCGGCAGCGTCACCGAGAGGAAGGTGCGGACCGGCCGGGCGCCGAGATCGGCGGAGGCCTCGAGCAGCGCCGGATCGAGCTTCACGAGGTTGGTGTAGAGCGGCAGGATGAAGAACGGCAGGTAGGAATAGACGATGCCGACATAGACCGCGAAGTCGGTCTGCATCATGGTCAGCGCCGGAATGCCGAAGATGCCGAGGAAGTTGTTGATCACGCCCTCGCCGCGCAGGAACCCCGAAAGCGCGTAGACGCGCAACAGGAACGAGGTCCAGAACGGCAGGATCACCAGCATCAGCAGCAGGTTGCGCCAGCGCTCGGGGGCGCGGGCGATGGCATAGGCCATCGGGTAGCCGATGAGGATGGCGACGACGGTCGAGATCGCCGCGATGCGGATCGAAGACAGGAACGAGTTGACGTAGATGTTCGAGGGATCGGTGAAGATCCGGATGTAGTTGGAAAGGTGCAGCGTCAGCTGCACGGTGGCGCCGTCGCCGGCGAGCAGCGGCGAATAGGGGGGCTGGCCGAACTGCTTGGTGGCGAGCGAGATGCCGAACACCACCGCCAGCGGCACGATGAAGAACAGCGTCAGCCAGGCGGCGGGCGCGGCGATGACGAGGGCACGGCCGGAAAGGCCGATCGCCGCCAGCATGCGGCGCATCCAGGCGAGGCGGCCGCGCGCGCGGCGGCTTGGCGGCAATCATCGTCGTCAATTGGTCAGCACCGAGCCGGAGACGTCGCCCCACTGGCACCAGACGTTCTCGTCCCACGGATGGCGTCGGGATCGCCGCGCCGGATGTTGGTCTTGGTGACGCGGATGCGTTTGCCGGTATCGAGGATCACCTGGTAGACGCTCATGTCGCCGAGATAGCCGATGTCCTCGACCATGCCGCGGGCGATGTTGGCGTCTGCCCTCCGGGCGCTCGCGGGTCAGGGTGATCTTCTCGGGCCGGATGGCGAACCACAGCGTCTGGTCGGGGGCGCAGTCGACGCCGTGGCCGACATAGATGTCGGTGCCGGCCTCGGCCGAGCGGATGCGCACGTGGTCGGGCTCGTCCTCGGTGACGACGCCCTCGAACATGTTCACCGAGCCGATGAAGCTCGCGACGAAGCGCGAATTGGGGAACTCGTAGATGTCGGTCGGCTCGCCGATCATGGCGATCTCGCCCTGGTTCATCACCCCGATGCGGGTGGCGAGACTCATCGCCTCCTCCTGGTCGTGGGTGACGACGATGAAGGTGACGCCGAGCGATTCCTGGATCTTCACCAGCTCGAACTGGGTCTCCTCGCGCAGCTTCTTGTCGAGCGCGCCGAGCGGCTCGTCGAGCAGCAGGAGTTTCGGGCGCTTGGCGAGGGCGCGGGCGAGCGCCACGCGCTGGCGCTGGCCGCCGGAGAGCTGGTTGGGCTTGCGCTGGGCGAACTGCTCGAGCTTCACCAGCTTCAGCAGTTCCTCGACCCGCGCCGCGATCTCGTCCTTGGGCAGGTGGTCGCGCTTCAGCCCATAGGCGATGTTGTTCCACACGTTCATGTGCGGGAACAGCGCGTAGGACTGGAACATCATGTTGACCGGCCGGTTGTAGGGCGGCACGTGCGCCATGTCCTGGCCGTCGATCTGGATGGAGCCGGAGGTCACGTCCTCGAAGCCGGCAAGCATGCGCAGCAGCGTCGACTTGCCCGAGCCGGAGCCGCCGAGCAGGCAGAACAGCTCGCCCTTGTAGATGTCGAGCGACAGGTCGTTCACCGCGGCGACATCGCCGAATTTCTTGGTGACGTGGCGGATGCGCACGAACGGCTGGGCGGCAGGATCGCGCCAGGGCCGGGTATCGGCGGCAAGCTGTGGTTTCTTAGCCATGAAAGCCGGGGATCCAGTCGATAGTGAAGGACGGGGCCGAAGCCCCGTCCGAGTGTAGTCAGGCCCCGGCCTTGATGCGCTGCCACGTCTCGGTGAGCAGCTCGTCGTAGTCGGGCGTGTGCGCCTTGAGCGGGAACAGCTTGGCGGAAATCTCGGCGGTCGGATAGATCGCCGGGTCGTCCTTAATGGCAGGATCGACAAGGTCAAGAGCCGCCTTGTTGCCGGAGGCGTAGAACACGTAATTGGTGTTGGCCGCCGCGATGTCCGGACGCAGCATGAAGTCGATGAACTTGTAGGCGTTCTCGACATGCGGGGCGTCGGCCGGGATCGCCATCAGGTCGAACCACTTGAGCGCGCCTTCCTTGGGGATGACATAGGCCACCTCGACGCCGGCATTGGCCTTCTCGGCCGCGTCGCGGGCGATGAACACGTCGCCGGAATAGCCGATCGAGATGCAGACCTCGCCATTGCCCAGGTCGTCGATGTACTGCGACGAGTTGAAGTAGCGCACATAGGGCCGGATCGACATCAAGAGCTCTTCGCCCTTCTTCAGGTCGTCCGGGCTCTCGGAATTGGGGTCGAGGCCGAGATAGTTGAGGGCGCTGGCCATGACCTCGGCCGGGGCGTCGAGCAGGGTGACGCCGCAATCGGCGAGCTTGGAGACGACCTCGGGCTTGAAGATCAGGTCCCAGGTGTCGAGCGGCTGGTCGCCCAGGCGCTCCTTCACCTTGGCGACGTTGTAGCCGATCGCCGTGGTGCCCCACATGTAGTCGACCGAGTGGGCATTGTCCGGATCGTGCGCGGCGGTGGCCGCCATCACCTCGGGATCCATGTTCTTCAGGTTGGGCAGCTTCGACTTGTCGAAGGGCAGGAACAGGCCGGCCTTGACCTGGCGCTCGAGGAAGAAGCCCGAGGGGATCACCACGTCATAGCCGGATGAACCGGCGAGGAGCTTGGCCTCGACCAGTTCGTTGGAGTCGAACACGTCGTAGTTGACCTTGATGCCGGTCTCGGCCTCGAACTTGGCGACCGTGTCCTCGGCGATGTAGTCGGACCAGTTGTAGACGTTGACCACGTTGTCCTGGGCCAGGGCGGGCGCCGCGAGCAGCAACACCCCGAGGGCGATGAGCGATTTGTTCATGCTGGTAACTCCTTCAATACCAGGGGGAGCCGCTCGCTGCGCGCGGCGGCTGGGCTTCAGGCGCAGCCGTCCCGGCGGGACCGGTGCGGCGCGGCGATGCGAATGGGAATACGGGGGAGGGAGGCCAAGCGGCGCGGATGCCGCGCCGGGAAGTGGGAGAGGTCGCAATGTGCCCGGAGCCGGGCGCGCATCGACCCGGAGGCTCCGGATCAACAGTGACCTTACGCAGTGACGTGCCCTTCCCCGCGACAGAGCTGAATTCGCGGCGAAACCTAGTGAAAAACCACTGGCGGGGCAAGGGCTCCGCGGCCCTCCGCCGGAGGCTCCGCGGAGGCCGGTTCGGGGGCGCTTTCAGCCGGGTGTTGCGCGCTTGCGACTTGCTGCCGCAAGCGGGGCGGCGCATAGTTCCGAGGCTCGGCAAGCGGGGTTGGCAATGGGTCGATCGGGCGCGCTTTTGCTGGCTGCGGAAATCGTGCTGGTCCCGGCGTTCGGCGCCCTGGCCCAGGACACGGCTACGCCGGCCTTCTGGGATGGCTTCTATTTCGGGATCCTCGGCGGGACGGCGGCGGCGCCAGCGGGCGCGACGGGCGCGGGAGGGCCGGCCGGGGTGGTGGCGGAAGCCGGACGGTTGGTCAACGAGACGTTCTATTCCGGCGCCGAGGCCTTCCTTGCGGCAAAGGGTCTCAATGGGGCGGAACCCTTCCTCTGGCTCGCCGGCGACGGCCGGCTCGGCGCCAGGGTGACCGAGACGATGCTGCTGTCCGGTTCCGGGTCCGGGGAGGATGCGGACCAGCGGCAACTGGCGCTGAATGGCGGCGCCGGCGCGGAGCTGCTGCTGGCGGAGCGGGTGGCGGTGGCAGGTCCGACCGGGCTGGTCGGGGTGGTGTTCAAGATCGAGTGAGGGGGGCCGGTGCTTGGGGGTGGGCCAAGGGCGCCGGACGAGAGGGTGAACCCCTCACCCAAGCTCCGCTACGTCGCTGGCGCTCCTAGCTCCGCTACCCTCTCCCCTCAGGGCAGAGGGGATTGTGGCGCGATCTTGCCACTTCCCCGATGTCATTCCGGCGGAGGCCGGAATCCAGCTTGAGATATCTCCAACCGTCCGGGGGGGAAACACCTCGGGATGGGCCCCGGCCTTCGCCGGGGTGACACCGTGGGTGGGGCAAGGGGAGTGCACCGCTGATGGGCTGAACCCCTCACCGCCAGCTCCGCTACGTCGCTGGCGCTCCTAGCTGCGCTACCCTCTCCCCTCAGGGGAGAGGGGGGTGCCCCGGTTGAATTTGGGGTGGTTTGGGTTCAAGGAGGGGCTTTCCTGAACCCGAGGGGTCCGAATTGAGCCTCAGATCGCAGCTTTCCATCTCGCCCGCCGTGCAGCAGGCGCTCGACGCCGGCGAGGGGGTGGTGGCGCTTGAATCGACCATCATCACGCATGGCATGCCGTACCCGCAGAACCTCGAGATGGCGCAGAACGTCGAGCGGGTGATCGAGCAGCACGGCGCGGTGCCGGCGACGGTCGCCATCATGGACGGCAAGTTCAAGGTGGGGGTGACGGCCGACGAACTGGAGCGGCTGGCGCGGACCGGGGGCAAGGCGGCGAAGGCGTCGCGGCGGGACGTCGCGGCGCTGCTCGCTTCGGGCGAGGTCGCCGGGACGACGGTTGCGACCACGATGATGGCGGCGGAGGCGGCGGGCATCAAGCTGTTCGCGACCGGCGGCATCGGCGGGGTGCACCGGGGAGCGGAGTCGACGTTCGACATCTCGGCCGACCTCGAGGAACTGGGGCGCACGCAGGTGGCGGTGGTCTGCGCCGGGGCCAAGTCGATCCTCGATATCCCCAAGACGCTCGAGGTGCTGGAGACCAAGGGCGTGCCGGTGCTGGGGTTCCGGACCGACGAGTTCCCGGCCTTCTGGGCGCGCTCGAGCGGCGGCAGCGTCGACCACCGGGTCGATGACGCGGCGGCGGCGGCGAGGGTGATCGGGCTGCAGTTCGCGCTGGGCCTGGGCGGCGTGCTGGTCGCCAACCCGATCCCCGAGAGCGCGGCGCTCGACCGCGACGAGATCGAGGGCCGGATCGCCGAGGCGATCCGCGGCGCCGAGGCCGAGGGGGTGAGCCGCAAGGAACTGACGCCGTTCCTGCTCAAGCGCATCTTCGAGCTGACCGGCGGCAAGAGCCTCGTCGCCAATATCGCGCTGGTCGAGAACAACGCGGCCGTCGCGGCTCAGATCGCGGTGGCGCTGGCGGCGCGCCGGTGAGCGAGGCGGAGGGCGCGTCGAGGCCGCGTCCTCGTCGTCGGGGACGTGATGACCGACGTGATCGTCAGGCCCGAGGGACCGCTGGTCCGCGGCTCGGACCGGCGCGCCGCGATCACCACGCGGCCGGGCGGCTCGGGCGCCAACCAGGCGGTGTGGCTCGGCGCCATGGGGACGCGCGACGGCGTTCGTGGCGCGGGTCGCGGCGGGGGACAAGCCGCAGCTCGAGGCCTATTTCCGTGGGCTCGGGGTCGAGCCGCTGCTGGTCGGGGACGCGGAGCACCCCTCGGGCATGCTGGTGACGATCGTCGATGCCGACGGCGAGCGGAGCTTTCTGACCGATCGCGGCGCCAACCTCTCGTTGTCGCCGGCGGACCTGCCGGAGGCGCTGCTCGAGGGGACGCGGCTGCTGGTGGTCTCGGGCTATTCGCTGTTCGCCGAACTGCCGCGCGCCGCGGTGCGCGGGCTGGCGGGAGCGGCGCGGTCGCGCGGCATCCCGGTGGTGGTCGACGCGGCTTCGGTGGGGTTCATCGCGGAGGTCGGGGCGGAGAACTTCCTCGCGTGGACGACGGGGTTCTCCATCCTCTTCGCCAATGAGGAGGAGGCGGCGGCGCTGAGCGGGGCGGCCGGGGTGGAGGAGCAGATGACGCGGCTCGCGGCGGGCTACGGGCTGGTGGTGATCAAGCGCGGCGCCCACGGGGCGGTGGCGGGCGACTGCAACGGGGTGAAGGTGTCACTGCCGGCGCCGCGGGTCGACGTGGTGGACACGACGGGGGCGGGAGACGCTTTTGCCGCGGGGTTCTTATCGACGCAGCTCGCGGGCGGGGAGCTGGAGGCGTGCCTCAGGCGGGGGATCGAGGCGGGCTCGGCGGCGGTGACGCGGCTGGGGGGACAGCCGGAACCCTCACCCTGAGGTGACTGGGAGATTGGGCTTCACTCCTCCCGCAGGAAGCTCGCGGGCTTCACCGACAGCGCCGACCAGGTGGTCAGGGTGCCGACGGCGATGGTGAGGAGCATGGCGCCGGCGACGACGATGGCGATGAGAGTGGGGTTCGACCCAGAAGTCGATCTCCAGCACGAACTCGACGAAGGCCCAGGTGCCGATGAGGCCGAGGATCGCGGCGAGGACGGCGGCGAGGAGGCCGAGCAGGCCGTATTCGACGAGGTAGGCGAGGATGACGTCGCGGCGGGTGGCGCCGAGCGTCTTCATCACCACGGCGTCGGCTTCGCGCTGCCGGCGGCCGGCGGCCATGGCGCCGGCGAGGACGAGGATGCCGCTGGCGACGGCGAGGCCGCCGATCGCCTCGACCGCGGCGGTGACGCTGGCGAGGATGGTGGCGAAGGTCTCGAGCGCGTCGCTGACCGGCAGGAGGTTGAGATCGGGGAAGGTTTCGACGAGGCGCTTCTGCAGCGCGCGTTCGGTGCCGGGCTGCGCCTTGACCAGGCCGAGATAGCTCAGGGGGAAGCTCGAGAGCGCGTCGGGGGAGAGGACGAAGCCGAAATTCACCCCGCCGCGGCGCCAGGCATAATCGCGGAAGCTGCCGATCGTCGCCCGGATCTCGGTGCCGAAGATGCGGAAGGTGAGCTCGTCGCCGAGCTTGAGACCCAACGGCTCGCGCAGGCGGTCGAACACCGAGACCTGCGGCGGGCCGGCATAGCCCGGCGGCCACCAGGCGCCGGAGGTGACGGAGGAGCGGTCGGGCAGGGCGGCGGAGGCGGTGAGCGGGATGTCGCCCTCGAAGACGAAGGCGAATTCGGGCGGCGGCTTGCGGCCGAGCTCGGCTACCGGCGTGCCGTTGACGGCGAGGATGCTGCCGGTGACCATCGGCAGGGATTCAAAGCTGGTGATATCCGGATCGCTGCCGGCGAAGTTCTGGAGGTCGGCCACCTCGTCCTCGAACAGGTCCATGAAGACGAAGCTCGGGGCGTTGGGGATCGACTCGCGGTCGAGCTGGTGGCGGAGGTTGTTGTCGATCAGCGCGATGAGCAGCAGCAGCGCCAGCCCTAGCCCCAGCGACAGGATCACCACCGGGGCGGGGGCGCCGGGCCGGTAGATGGATTTGAGCGCATTGCGGAGCGTCGCGTTGCGGAGCGGCGGGACGAGGCGCAGCAGCGCCTGGAGGCCAAAGGCAGCGAGGCGGAGGACGAGGAAGGCGCCGATCACCGCCAGGGCGTACCAGAGAACCAGCAGCGGCCGCAGCGTGCTGAAGGCGGCGAGGGCGTAGATCAGGAGCCCGGCGAGGGCGAGCGGCAACCAGAGCCCGGGCTGCAGCAGGTCGCGCCAGCCGAGCCCGCCCTCGACGGCCGAGCCGGCGGAGCGGAACAGCAGCGCCGGCTTGAGCTTCAGGGCGCGGCGCAGCGGCAGGTAGCCGAAGGTGAAGCCGGTCAGGAGCCCGAAGCCGGCGGCGGTCCAGAGCGCCGCGGGATCGACCACGGCAGGCAGCGAGATGCCGATCAGGCCGCCGAGGATCGGCAGGGTGATGAGGGTCAGCCCGATGCCGAGCAGGATGCCGATGACGATGCCGACGCCGGTGAGCAGCAGCACCTGGGTCAGGAAATGCACCATGACGCGGGCGCCGGTGGCGCCGAGCGCCTTCATGGTGGCGATGGCGCGCTGGCGCTCGGTGACATAGGCGGAGACGGCGTTGGAGACGCCGACCCCGCCGACCAGCAGGGCCGAGAGGCCGACGATGGTCAGGAAGCGGCCAAAAATGTCGAAGAAGCGCGAGAGGTCGGCGGTGGCGTCGCGCGGGGCGCTGACCTTCCAGCCGGCATTGGGGAAGGCGTCGGCGATCCGCTTCTCGGCGGCGAAGAAATCCGGCGGATCGAGCAGCAGCTTGTAGTCGTGGCTGGCGAGGACGCCCGGCGCGAGGATGTTGGTGGTGGCGAGGCCGTCGAGCGAGACGAGGGCCGGGATGCCGATGCCGACGCCGGAGAGCAACTGGTCCGGCAGCTTGCCGACGATGCCGCGGATGACGAAATCGGCGTCGCCGACCCTCACCTGGTCGCCGAGCTGCAGGCCGAGCCGGTCGAGCAGCAGCGAGCCGACGACGATGCCGTAATGACCGTCGCGGTAGCCGACGAGGTCGATCAGCGGCTCGCTGCTGCCCTCGTAGGTCGCGGTGCCGAGCAGCGGATAGTTGGCGTCGATGGCGCGGATGGCGAGGAAGGCGCTCTGGTCGTTGGCCTGGGCGCTGTTCAGCACCTCGATGACCTCGGTGACGCGACCGAGGCTCGCGAACAGCTTGCGCTCCTCCTCGGTGGCAGCGCGGTAGGAGAGCGAGAGCTGCATGTCGCCGCCGAGCAGGGTGCGGGCGTCGCGGACCAGCGCCGACTGCAGCGCGGCGCCGACCGAGCCGACGAAGGCGATGGTGCCGACGCCGAGCGCGAGGCACGCGAGCAGCACGGCGAAGCGGCGCAGATCGCCGCGCAGATCGATCAGCGCGACGCGCAGCCAGCCGACGAGCCAGCTCACGCCGGCACCCGCTCGCTGAGCCGGCCCTCGTTCATCCTGAGGATGCGGTCGGCGCGGCCGGCGAGCGACTGGTCGTGGGTGATGAGCAGGATCGAGGTGCCGCGCTCGCGGGCGAGGGCGAACATCAGCTCGATGACGTGGGCCCCGGTCTCCTGGTCGAGATTGCCGGTCGGCTCGTCGGCGAGGAGGAGCTTGGGGCCGCCGACCATGGCGCGGGCGAGGCCGACGCGCTGCTGCTCGCCGCCGGAGAGGGCGCTGGGCAGGTGGCTCAGGCGCTTCGCCAGCCCGACATCGTCGAGGGCGGCGGCGGCGCGGTCGCGGATCTGGCGCCAGGGGAGCGAGGCGTCGGCGATCTCGAGGGTGAGCGCAACGTTCTCGAGCGCGCTCAGCGAGGGGATGAGGTGGAAGCTCTGGAACAGGATGCCGAGGCTGTGGCGGCGGAAGATGGCGAGCTTGTCCTCGTCGAGGCCGCCGATCGCCGTGCCCGCCACCTCGATGATGCCGGAGCTCGCCTGCTCGAGCCCGGCCAGCACCATCAAGAGCGAGGTCTTGCCACTGCCCGAGGGGCCGACGATGGCGGTAACCTCGGCCGGCGCCAGGGTGAGATCGATGTCATGCAGGATGTGGAGCGGGACGCCGCCGCTCTTGAGGTGCAGGTTGACGCCACGGGCTTGGACGACGGGTGCGGGCATGGGAATCCGTGCTGGTGCCAAAGGGATGGCGCTGCTCCTCAACATAGGAGGTGCGGCAAAGGCTGCAAAGGCAAGCGGAAAAGCCGGACGCGGTTGCGCAATGGTACAAGGCGGGACGGGAAGTCTTGGGAAAGTGCCCGGTCCGGACTCCGAGGAGGCCGGGGGGCCTCCTCCTGCTCCGGGCCTGGCGCTTGAGCTCGGTGTCATTCCCGCGACGCGGGAACCCCTGTTTCCGGCGCGCGGTGCGTTCGCAAACGGAGGTCCCCGCTTTCGCGGGGATGACCCGGTGGGCTAAGAGCTCTCGCGCCTGGTGCACCGCTGAAGCCATCACCCCCCAACCCTCCCTCAGGAGAGAGGGCTGGGGTTTGTGGATGGCCTCCAGTGCTTCAGAAGTTGAAGTCGCCGATGTTCTCCTTGGTGAAGACGAAGGGGGCGCCGAGGAGGATCTCGGAGCCGTTGATCACCTGCAGCTTGCCGAGCCGGCCGGCGTCGACCTCCTTGGCGCCGGGCTGGAGCGTGCCGTCGGCGGTGGCGCGCAGCACCTGGGCGGCGGCGTAGCCGAGGTCGACCGGGTTCCACAGCACCACCGACTTCACGCAGTCGGCCTCGACATAGGGCCGCATGGCGTTGGGGGTGGCGAGGCCGACCACGGCGATGGAGCCGCACTTGCCGGCCTGGGTCACCGCGTCGGCGGCGGCCGGGGTAGCGACCGAGGTCATGCCGAAGATGCCTTTCAGGTCATCGCCGTACTTGTTGATCAGGGTATTGGCCTGGTTGAAGCTCAGGATGTTGTCCTCCTGCGCCTCGACCGTCTCGAGCCACTTGAGGCCGGGGTGGCAGGCGGCGGCATAGGCGCCCATCTCGGCGATCCAGCGGGCCTGGTTGGGCGTGGTGAAGGTCGAGGTGACGATGGCGAAGCTCGCATCCTCGCCGACCTCCTTGGCGAGGTTGTCGAGCATCGCCTTGGCGATGCCGTTGAACTCGGCCTGGTTGACGAACCACTGCCGGGCGTCAGGCTGGGAATTGGCGTCGTAGCCGACGACGTTGATGCCGGCGCCGAGCGCCTTCTTCAAGACCGGCGAGATGGCGACCGGGTCGTTGGCGGCGAACAGGATGCCGTCGACGCCGGAGGTGATGTAGTTGTCGATGACGGTGATCTGGTCGTCGATATTGGCCTCGGTCGGCCCGTCGGTGGTCGCCTTCATGTTGAGCTCGCCCGCCGCCTCGGCGATGCCCTTGCTGGTGGCGTCGAAATAGCCGATGCCGATCAGCTTGGGCACGTCGACGACGGTGATCTGCTTGCCCTTCCTGTCGGGCGGATTGGTCGGCACGCCCCCGTCATAGTCCTTGGCGACGGGCGTCGCGGCGGTGCCGTCGCAGGCCAGCGGGTTGGTCGGCAGGTCGTCGCCGCCGGTCCAGGCGGACTGGGCCTGAACGAGACTCGTCGACAACGACAGCATGGCAAGAACTGCCAGGGAAGTTCGCAGCATGGTCTCCTCCTGTGGTGCCCCGTGCACGATGCCGGCAAAGCCCGGAGCGCTGGTTACTCGAAGGTCATCGGTTGCCGTCCCGGTGGAAGAAGTTGGAGATGAGGATGGTGAGGATCAGCACGGCGCCGATCAGCACGATGGTGCCGTCGGTCTTGATGCCGGCGAGCGACAGGCCGTTCTTCAGCGCCTGGATCAGGATGAGGCCGAGCAGCGTGCCGACGATGGTGCCGCGGCCGCCGAAGATCGAGGTGCCGCCGAGCACCACGGCGGTGATGGCGTCGAGCTCGATGCCGGTGCCCATGTCGGAGCGGGTGGTGGAGACGCGCGACACGAAGATCACGGCGGCGAGCGCGGCGGCGAAGCCGGAGGCCGAGTAGATGGCGAGCTTGGTCCACTCGACGCGCAGGCCGGAGAAGCGGGCGGCGGTCTCGTTGGCGCCGGTGGCGTAGGTGACGCGGCCCCAGGTGGTGGTGCCGAGGATGATGGCGGCGACCAGCGCGACGAGGGCCAGCAGCCAGAGCTGGGTGGGGACGCCGAGCACCTGGCCCTGGCCGAGGACGTAGAACCATTCGGGATAGCCGCGCACCGAGCGGGCCTGCGACACGCCTTCGGCGATGCCGCGATAGAGGGCGAGCGTCGCCGAGCGTCGCGATCAGCGGCGGCACGCGGAAGCGGGTGATGATCAGCCCGTTGACGAAGCCGGCAAAGGTGCCGACGGCGAGCGCCAGGACGATGGCGAGCTCGAGCGGCAGGCCGACATTCTTCCAGAACACGCCGAGGAGGATGGCGCGTCATGCCGAGGATCGAGCCGACCGACAGGTCGATGCCGCCGGTGACGATGACGAAGGTCATGACGATGGCGATGAGCCCGACCTCGGTCATCAGCCGGCCCTGGTTGAGCAGGTTGTCGAGGGTGAAGAAGCGGTCGGACTGGGTGGCGAGGACGACCAGGGCGACGACCACCAGGACGGCGAGGATGGTTTCGTGGCGAATGAACCGGGCGATGGTCATGGCGGCTCGCCCCTCAGCTCGCGGTTGCGCCGCAGCATGTCGACGAGGACGGTGACGAGGATGAGCAGCCCGATGCACGGCGCGCAGCCAGTAGGCCGAGACGTTGACGAAGACCAGGGCCGAGTAGATGGCGGAGAAGAGGATCGCGGCCAGGGTCGAGCCGATCACCGTGCCGGTGCCGCCGAGGATCGAGACGCCGCCGATCACCGAGGCGGTGATGATGGTGAGCTCGAGATTGGGCGGCACGGTCGACTGGATGATCTTCAGCTGCGTGGCGAAGAGGATGGTGGCGAGCCCGGCGAAGCCGCCGTGGATCATGAACACCTGGACGATCCGCCGCTCGACCGGGATGCCGGTGGCGCGCGCCGCCTCGGCATTGCCGCCGATGGCGTAGAGCGAGCGGCCGAAGGCGGAATAGCGCATGAAGAGGAAGGCGCCGATGGTCAGCACCAGCATGATCCAGACCGGCAGGGGAGTGCCGAGGAGGCGCTGCTGGGCGAGGAAGAAATCGGGCGGCAGGTTCGAGATCCAGGCGCCGCCGGTGACCGAGACGAGCCCGCCGCGGAGGATCGACAGCATGCCGAGCGTGACGACGATCGAGGGGATACGGCCATAGGCGACCAGCGCGCCGACGACGCCGTTCACCGCGATGCCGACCAGGACCGGGGCGAGCCAGGCGACCCAGACCGGGTAGCCGGAGACGGCGAGCGTGCCCGAGATGGTGGCGAGGACGCCGATCAGGGCGCCGACCGAGACGTCGATATTGCCGGTGATGATCACCATCGACATGCCGATGGCGGCGACCGCGATATAGGCGTTGCCCGAGATGATGGTGTTGAGGTTGTTGGCGGCGAGGAAGCGCGGGTTGATCGCCGAGACCACGGCGAAGAGCACCAGGATGGCGCAGGCGATGACGATCTCCTGGCCGTAGTCGGAGACGAAGCGCGAGAGGGCGCTGCGGCGGGGGCGGAAGGCCGGCAGCGCGTCCTCGGACATCATGCGGCCTCCGCGCCGGCAGCCTGGGTCATGGCGGCGCCGACCGTCTCGGGCGTCGCCCGGGCGCGCGGGATGGTGGCGGTGAGGCGGCCGCCATGCATCACCAGCACGCGGTCGCTCATCCCCAGCACCTCGGGCAGTTCGCTCGAGATCATCAGGATGGCCATGCCGTCGCGCGCCAGCCGGCTCATCAGGGCGTGGATCTCGGCCTTGGCGCCGACATCGATGCCGCGGGTCGGCTCGTCCATGATGAGGATGCGCGGCTCGGTCTCGAGCCACTTGCCGAGCACCACCTTCTGCTGGTTGCCGCCGGAGAGCTGCGCCACCGGCTGCTCCGGCCCGCGGGCCCGGATGCCGAGCCGGGCGATGGCCTCGACGGCGCGGCGCAACTCGCTCGCCGGATCGATGAAGATGGCGCGGCGCCACCCGGTGCAGCGCCGCCATCGAATTGTTCTGCGCGATGCTCATGGGACGCACCAGCCCCTGCAGGCCGCGGTCCTCGGGGACATAGGCGATGCCGAGGTTGCGCGCCTGCTTGGGGCGTGGCGATCACCACCGGATTGCCGTCGACCTCGATGCGGCCGGAGGTGGCGGGGGTGATGCCGAAAAGGGTGAGCGCGAGCTCGGTGCGGCCGGAGCCGACGAGGCCGGCGAGGCCGACGATCTCGCCGCGCCGCAACTCGAAGGAGATGTCGCGGACGCGGGCCCCGTGCGAGAGGTTGGTGGCCCGCAGCATCACCCGGCCGGGCATGGCCTCGAGCCGGGGGAACAGCTGGTCGATCTCGCGGCCGACCATCATGGCGACGAGGCTTTGCTCGGTGACCTCGCCGATCGGCTTTGGTGCCGATCAGCGCGCCGTCGCGCAGCACGGTGACGCGGTCGGCGATCTCGAAGATCTCGGGCAGCTTGTGGCTGACATAGATGATGCCGACGCCGCGCTCCCTGAGCCGCCGGATCACCGCCATCAGGCGGTGCACGTCGGCATCGGCGAGGGCGGCCGTCGGCTCGTCCATGATCAGCACCTTGGCGTCCTGGCTCAGCGCCTTGGCGATCTCGACGCGCTGCCGGTTGGCGACGGAGAGCGTGCCGACCTTGGCGTCGACGTCGAGATCGGGGCTGTCGAGAGAATCGAGCAGGCGCCGTGCGGTGCGGCGCATCAGGCGCCAGTCGAGCGCGCCGAAGCGGGTGCGCGGCGCGTGCCCGAGGAAGACGTTCTCCGCCACGGTCAGCTCCGGGAACAGCAGCAGTTCCTGGTAGACCGTGGCGATGCCGCCGCCGACGGCCTGCTTGGGGGTAAGCGAGCGATGCGCGACGCCGTCGAGGAGGATGCTGCCGCTATCGGGGGCGTGGACGCCGGCGATGATCTTGATCAGGGTCGACTTGCCGGCGCCGTTCTCGCCGAGCAGCGCATGCACCTCGCCGCCCTCGACCTCGAAATCGACCTCGCGCAGCACGGTGACGCCGGCGAAGGATTTCGAGACGCGCTCGAGCCGGACGGGCACCGTCACGGCCGGCTCCCGTCGCGCCGGGCAGGGCATGACAGGCGTGCTACCCTTGGCACCCGACCTCCCTCCGCTTCTCTCTCCACCTCGGTGGCGACGTCGCAGTCAGTCATGGTGGTTCAGAGCCGCCGCTCGATCCTCGGGCCAAGGTAAGCATGGGCGGCCGACAATCGTCAACGCGGAAGCCGGTGGAGGCGGGCCAGAGGTATGCCCCTATCGGGTGACTTGCGCCGGCGCAGTTGCTCTGATTCTCTGTGCAGCTATTGCGTCTCAATTGATTGCGAAATGGCATCGACCAGTCACGAATCCAGACCATGCGTCCAGCTCGCGGCCCTGCCGTGGCGGGTGCGCGAGGACGTGGGGCTCGAGCTGCTGCTGGTGACATCGCGGACCAACAAGCGCTGGCTCCTGCCCAAGGGCTGGCCGATCCGCGACAAGTCCGACCTGCAGTCGGCGCTGCAGGAGGCCTGGGAGGAGGCCGGCATCCGCGGCAAGGCGGGCAACAAGCCGCTCGGCACCTACGCGTTCACCAAGCTGCTGCGGGACAACTCGCCGCTCGAGTGCACCATGGTGGTGTATGGGCTGGGCCAGGTCGAGGAACTGGATGAATGGCCCGAGATGGCGCAGCGCGAGCGCGCCTGGTTCACCCAGGCCGAAGCGGTCGAGGCGGTGTTCGACCCGAACCTCATGCGGTTCCTCGCGGCGCTGCGGCTCGCGGGGCGGAAGCTGGTAGTGGATGAGGTGGTGGTGGCTTAGGGGGTCGTGCCTGTGGGCCCCCTCATCCGGCCTTCGGCCACCTTCTCCCACGAGGGCAGAAGGCGATGCGGGGCGATCTCGCCCTCGACGATCACCAGGGCCTCCGCCCCTTCGCCTTCTCCCTTGATGGGAGCCGGATGAGGGTGGGCTAGGACGATAGAGTGAACCCCTCACCCGAGCTTCGCTAAGTCGCTTCGCTCCTAGCTGCGCTACCCTCTCCCCTCAGGGGAGAGGGGGTGCCCTTGGGACGGGTTGCGCCCTCTCCCACACCGGCGCGCGCGCTCTGGCCCCCCCTCTTTGTGCGTGGCTCCCGCTTGACACGTGGCTCGTTCGGAAAATATCGTTCTGCTATTGGGACGCGTGTTCCATAAATGGAACGGCTGAGGGGCCGTGGGAGGATGGGATGGAGAGTGCGGGGGCGCTGGCGTCGCCGGTGCTGGAGGCTCGTCACATCAAGCGGAATTTCGGCGCGGTGGTGGCGCTGGCCGATGCGTCGCTGACGCTCTATCCGCGCGAGGTGGTGGGGCTGGTCGGCGACAACGGCGCCGGCAAGTCGACGCTGCTTGAAGATCCTCTCGGGCATCCAGGCGCCGAGCGACGGCGAGATCCTGATCGACGGGCGGCCGGTGGTGCTGAAGCGGGCGCAGGACGCCATGGATGCGGGGATCGAGACGGTCTACCAGGACCTCGCGCTGGTCGACACCATGACCGCCTACCAGAACGTCTATCTCGGCCGCGAGGAGCTGTCGAAGAACCCGCTGGCGCGGCTCTTCAACCTGGTCGACGACCGGCAGATGCGCGAGCGGGCGCGCGAGGTGCTGAACGCGCTGCAGGTGAAGATCCCCTCGATCAACGTCTCGGTGAAGGGCATGTCGGGCGGCCAGCGGCAGTGCCTCGCCATCGCGCGGGCGCTGCTCTGGGGCCGGCGCATCGTCATCCTCGACGAGCCGACCGCGGCGCTCGGGGTGCGCGAGACCGGGCAGGTGCTCGAGGTGATCCGCGACCTGCGCGAAGCACGATGTCAGCGTCATCGTGGTCAGCCACAACATGCAGCAGGTGATGAGCGTCGCCGACCGGATCACGGTGATGCGGCTCGGGCGCTCGATCGCGACGCGCAATGTCAAGGATACCGAGGTCAACGAGATCGTCGGCCTCATCACCGGCGCCATCCCGGGGGATTCGCCCGAGGCGCGCGCCGCCGCACAGGTTGCAGCCTGAGGCGGGGAGGCCCCAGGCTGCCGATAGCGTTACCGCACACCCAGGGAGGAGACCTCATGTCGCGTAACATCACCCGTGTCATCGGAATGATGGCACTCTCGGCGCCGGCCGTGCTCGGCCTCGCCGGCGTCGCCGAGGCGCAGGACAAGTTCAAGCTCGGCATGGCCGTCGGCGGCAATACCTGCTGCGAATGGATGAAGGCGCAGGGCGACGTCGCCCGGGCGCTGGCCGAGAAGGAGGGCTGGGACTATGTCGAGCTCTCCAACAACAATGACCCGGCCACGGCGCTGAAGAACGCGCAGATCTTCGTGCAGGAAGGGGTCGACGCCGTCATCCAGTTCAACGGCCAGCCCTCGTCCAACCCGGCGATCTCGGCGGTGCTGAAGCAGGCCAAGATCCCGGTCGTCACCTACGACATCGCCGATCCTGGCATGTATTTCGTCGGCATCGACAACCTCGCGGCGGGCATCGCCGGCGGCGAGGGACTGGGCAAGCTCGTCAAGGAGAAGTGGGACTGCAATCCGGACCTCGTGATCTCGGCCGAGGGTGCCGCGGCCGGCATCGTCAACGAGTGGCGGACCGGCGGCATGCGCACCGGCCTCAAGAACATCTGCCCGGACATCCCGGACGCCAAGTGGGTGAGCTTCGAGAGCCAGGGCGACGCCGCGGTCGGCCTGCCGGCGGCGCGCGACCTGCTCGCGGCGCATCCCGAGGCCAAGAAGATGGCGGTGGTCGGCCTCAACGACGGCGGCGTGCTGTCGCTGATCAATGCCGCCGAGCAGCTCGGCCGCGCCGACGAGGTGCATGGGCTGGGGCCAGGACGGCGCCTTCATCACCGGCGACAACGTCAACCCGCACCTCGCAGGGCTCGGTGTTCTACTTCCTCGAGGGCTATGCCGTCTACGCCATCCGCGACGTGATCAAGCCGATCGCCGAAGGCAAGGAGCTGCCGCTCAAGGCCGATGCGGGCGATCCGGCGTCGAAGGTCGAGCCGTGCCCGGTCTCGGCCGAGCAGGCGGCGCAGGTGCCCGACATGCCCGAGCGGGTGAAGCAGCTGCTCGCCGCCCCGGCAGGGACGACGGAGTATGAGCTGTTCTGCCCGAACAAGGGGTAGGGGCCATCAGCTGATGGGCTGAAGGCCCCCTCGCCCTGTCCCTCTCCCCCAAGGGAGAGGGGACGCTGGGGAGAGATCCCGCCGCATCGCACCTCTCCCCTGGGGGGAGGTCGCCGCGGCGCGGCGGGTGAGGGGGCCTTCCCAATGAATGCGACTGAACTGAACCGGAACGACACCCCATGTCCCTCAACCCAGCCATCGAGACCGCTCCGCCGGCCGTGCCGCTCAAGGCGCGCTTCGGTGGCTGGGGGACGGGCCTGGTGCTGCTTGCGGCGTGGCTGCTGCTGATCGGCGCCACCAGCTTCTATCGGGCCGACTTCTTCTCGCACCAGACGCTGCTCGCCGTCGACCTTCACCATGGCGATCGTCGGGGTGCTGGCCATCGGGCAGGGCATCATCGCCATGTCCGGCGGCTTCATCGACCTCAGCCAGCCGGCCAACGTGATCACTCGCGAGCCTCGTGGCGGTGCGGCTCTCGGAAGCCGGCATGCCGATGGTGGTGGTGATCGTCGGCGGCGATCGCCGCCGGGATGCTGTGGGGGGCGTTCAATGCGGCGATCATCGTCTTCGCCAAGCTCAACCCGGTGATCGTGACGCTGGCGACCAACTTCATCGGGCTCGCGGCGCTGTTCCTGGTGTTCCAGCTCGCCCAGGTGCCGCTCAACAGCGCGATCTACCAGTTCGGCCGCGCCAGCGTCCTCGGCCTGCCCGCCATCTTCTGGCCGATGCTGGGGCTGGTGCTGGTGGTCGGCTTCCTGCTGCCGCGGACCAGCTACGGGCGGCGGATGATCGCGGTGGGCGGCAACCGGGCGGCGGCCAAGGCGCGCGGCATCTCGCTGCAAGGCGACGCGGTTCGCGACCTTCATCGCCGCCGGCGGCTTCGTCGGCTTCGCCGCGGTGCTGTTCGCGGCGACCGCCGGGCCGTTCAACCCGGGCTCGGCCAATGCGCTGCAGCTCAACGTCATCGCCGGGGTGATCCTCGCCGGCATCTCGCTGGCGGGCGGGCGCGGCAATTTCTGGATGCTGCTGCTCTCGCGTCGGGTTCCTCTCGACCATCCCGACCTCGCTGGTGTTCTTCGGGCTGAGCTCGGACACCCAGTCGATCTTCCAGGGCTTCATCCTCGTCATCGCCGTCGCCATCGACGGTTTTCGGGCGCGAAGGGGCACGCCATGAGCGACATGACCGCCTTGCCCGCCGCCCGGCGTGGCCTCAGCGAGGAGCGGCGCGCGGCGCTCACCGGCTCGGTCGCCTCGATCACCCTCACCTTCGTCGCGGTGATCGCGGTGGGCTGGTTCTGGGTCGGGCCGAAGTTCCTGCAGCTTCGGCAACGTCTCGATCATCGGCACCTTCGTCATCGTGCCGCTGATCGTCGGCGCCTTCTCGGGCTTCGCGCTGCTCTCGGGCGTGGTCGACCTCTCGATCGGCTCGATGGTGGGGTTCTCGTCGGCGCTGTTCGCGCTCTTGATCTCGCTCGGCTGGGACCCGGCTAGCGCCGCAGCGGTGACGCTCGTCGCCTGCCTCTGCTTCGGCGGCATCAACGCCGTCGCCATCGTCGGCTTCGGCGCCGATCCGATCGCGGCGACGCTCGGCATGCTGGTGGCGCTGCGCGGCATCGCCTGGGTGCTGGTCGGCTCGCAGGGCTCGATCTTCGCCTTCAACCTCGACATGTTCAACCTCGTGAGCATCACGGTCGGCGGGCTGCCGCTGTTCTTCCTCGTCGCCATCGGGCTGACGCTGGTCGCGGCGCTGATCGTCACCAAGACGCGGGCCGGGCGGCACGTGCAGGCGGTGGGCGGCGACGACAAGGCGGCGGCGCGCGCCGGCATCTCGGTGAAACGCGTGCGCGTCGCGGCGCTGCTGCTCTCGGCCTTCGGGGCAGGGCTCGGCGGCATCGTCTATGCGGCGCAGCTGGGCTCGGCCGCCCGCGCCACCGGCTTCGGGCTCGAGTTCCAGGTCTATGCGGCGCTGATGATCGGCGGCTACTCGATCCTGCGCGGCGGCGTCGGCAACCCGATCGGCGGGGCGCTCGGGCTGCTGGCGGTGGCCTGCGTCTCCAACATCCTCGATCTCAGGGCGATCAGCCCGTACTTCGTCAACATCATCGTCGGGCCTGCTGCTGCTCGCCGCGGTGCTGCTCGACCGCCTCCGCGGCGGCGACGCCTACGAATAAGAACAACTTCACCAACGAGGGACACCCGTGAAGATCTCGGACATCACCATCAAGACGTTCCGCACCACCGCCGACCGCTGGGACGTCGGCCATGCCCGCCCGATGCCGGACACCGAGCTGATGCAGACCGTGCTCACCATCCATACCGACGAGGGCGTCGACGGGCACTATTTCGGCGGCGGCTCGCATGGCGACGCCGAGGGGCTGAACGTCGTCGACCAGCAGGCGATCCTGTGGCGGATCAAGGACCTGCTGGTCGGGCAGGACCCGATCGACCGCGAGATGATCTGGAAGTGGCTGTGGGTCGCCAACGTCCAGGAGAACGTCGCGAGCGTCATCGACAACGCGCTGTGGGACCTCGCCGGGCGCTACGCCAAGCTGCCGGTCTACAAGCTGATGGGCGGGGCGCGCGACAAGGTGAAGGCCTATGCCTCGACCTATCCCGAACATCGGCAAGCCGCAGGTCTATGCCGAGCACGCGCTGGCCTGCAAGAACGAGGGCTACCTCGCCTACAAGATCCACCCGCACTATTTCTGGAACCCCGAGACCGGCACGCCGACGCCGGGCCGTCCCTCCAACATCAAGGCCGACATCGAGACCATCCACCTGGTGCGCGAGGCGGTCGGGCCGGACTACGTGCTGATGTACGACCCCTGGGGCACGTACATGAGCCTCGAGGAGGCGATCAAGGTCGGGCGCGAGCTCGAGAAGCTCAACTACTACTGGTACGAGCACCCGATGCCGGAATACCGGGTCGAGAGCTACGTGCGGCTCTGCCGCGAGCTGACGATCCCGATCCTGTCGCCCGAGATCGTCGCCGGCGGCGTGTTCATCGCGGGCCGAGTGGATCCTGCGCGGCGCCGGCGACATGAGCCGCATCGACGTGGTGCGCGGCGGCATCACCGGCGCGCGCAAGACCGCCATCGTCGCGCGAGGCCTACGGGCTCCGCTGCGAGATGCACATGGCCGGCTGGGGCAACCTGCAGGTCTGCGGCGCGACGCCGGAGGACACCTCGGAGTATTACGAGAAGGGGCTGCTGGCGCCGGGCGTCGACTACGACAAGCCGCACCCGTACCTCAGGAACATCTGCGACAAGATCGACGCCGAGGGCTACGTGCACCTGCCCAAGGGGCCGGGCATGGGCTACGAGATCGAGTGGGACTACATCAACGACAACCTCACCGAGCCGCTGTCGACGACGAAGAAGACGCATTGGTGATGTGGGGGGTGTTGCCACAACCACCGGCGCTTGGGTGGGGGTGGGTTGTCGTCTCGGCTGCAGCGGACGGCTCCCTCCCTTGCCATTCGAGCGTAGCTCTCATGGCCTTCTCACCTCAAATCGCTCCACTGGAGCGATTTGCCCTCCGGGACGGCTCGAAGTCCCCCATAAAAGGGGAGGTGCCGTTCCGCGTCCGTGGCACGATCGAGCCCCAGCCTCGTCTCTTCACCTCCCCCTTCATGGGGGAGGCCGGGAGGGGGTCGTCTCGGCTTCAGCCATCGCCCACAAGGACCTAGCATCGATGTCAGCCATCACCAGAGCGGTGCAGGTCATGGAGCTGCTGGCGCGCAAGGGGCCGCTGGGGGTGCGGGCGGTGGCGCAGCAGCTGGCGCTGCCGCTCGGCTCGGTGCACCGGCTGCTGCTCGACCTCGCCGAGGAGGGGATCGCCGACCGCACCCCGGGCGGCGAGTGGGAGCTGAGCTATCGGCTGCTCGAGATCACCGGACTGCATCTCGAGCGCATCGACCTGCCGCGGCTGGCGCGGCCCTTCGCCGAACAGATCGCGCGGGCGACGCGGGAGACGGTCAACATCAATGCGCTGAGCGGGCATCACGGCATCTGCATCGACAAGGTGCGTGGCAACGAGGGCATGCAGCTCGACCTGACGCATCGGCTCGCGCGGGCCGCTCAATTGCGGCGGCGCCGGCAAGGCGATGCTCGCCTTCATGGACGAGACGCAGCGCGAGCTGGTCTACCGGCTGCCGCTGCCGGCGCTCACCAGCCAGACCATCACCGACCCCGAGCGGCTGCGCGAGGAGGTGGGCCGGATCCGGCAGCGCGGCTATTCGATCGACGACCAGGAAGTGGTGATGGGGGTCTATTGCGTCGCCGTGCCGATCCTCGACCGCTCGGGACGCTCGGTCGGGGCGATCAGCGTCACCGGCCCCTCGCCCAAGCAGCCGGGACCGGAGGTGGAGCCGGTGGTCGCCATGCTGCGCGAGGCCTGCGAGCATGTGAGCCGCCGCCTCGGGTATGCCGGGGTCTGGCCGGTCGCGGCCGAAGCCGAAGCGCGGGTGGAGGGAGTGTGATGGTCCGACTGGCCTGGGTGATGCGCCTCAAGCCCGGCAACGAGGCGATCTACAAACAGAAGCACGACGAGATCTGGCCCGAGATGCTGGAGGCGATGCAGCGCGACGGGGTGCGCAGCTTCTCGATCTACCGGCACGGGCTCGACCTCTTCGCCTACATGGAACGCGACAAGGCTCCCGACCCGGACGAGAAGCCGAGCGCCCTCACCTGGCGCTGGTGGGAGATGATGGCGCCCTACATGGAAACCAACCCGGACTTCTCGCCGGTGCAATACCCGGTCGAGGAGATGTTCCATTTCGAGTATCCGACAGCAAAGAAAGAGAAGCCATGAGTTCGGCCGTCATCGAGGGCGTGGTCCCCATTCTCATCACCCCGTTCTTCGAGGACGGGCGGGTGGACGAGGAGAGCCTCGCGCTCGCTGATCGACTTCAATGTCGCGGCCGGGGTGCATGGGCTCGGCGTGGCGCTGGGCAGCGAGGTGTTCAAGTTCACCGAGGCCGAGCGCGCCGAGATCATCCGCATCGTCGTCTCCCAGGTGAACAAGCGGGTGCCGGTGATCATCAATACCGGCGCGACCGGCACCGACCTCGCGGTGCACTATGCGCGGATGGCGGCGGACGCCGGCGCCGATGCGCTGATGATCATGCCGCCGACCTTCTTCCCGGTCGGCGCCGAGGAGATCGTCGACTATTACGCGGCGATCGCGCGGGCGGTCGAGCATCCCGCTGATCCTGCAGGATATCCCGCAGGCGCCGATCTCGCCGGGGCTGGCGCTGCGCATCGCCGAGCTCTGCCCGAGCGTCAAATACATCAAGGTGGAGACGCTGCCGGTGACGGCCAAGGTCGCCGACATGGCGCCGGCGGTGAAAGGCCGGCTCACCATCTTCGGCGGCGCCGGCGGGGCCTATTTCATCGAGGAGCTGCAGGCGCGGGGCGCGCGGCACCATGCCGTTCTGCAGCCAGCCCAGGGAGTTCGTCGAGGTCTGGAACCTGTTCCAGGCCGGCGACGAGAAGGGTGCGCGGCGGGTGTTCGACGCCGCGTTCACCGGCATCAACCGGCTCGGAGCGCAGGGCGGCGACCTGTTCTACCACGTGCACAAGCAGCTCCTCGTCCGCCGTGGCGTGATCCGGACTGCGCATGTGCGCAGCCCGACGATCAAGCTCGATCCGCTGACGCAGCGCGAGATCGACGAGGTGATCAGCCAGATCGTGCCGAACCCGGCCTGAGGCACCTTGAGGCGCTCAGGGAGCGGCTCCGAGGCTTGCGAGGAAGGCGACGAGATCCTGCTGCTCTTCGGCGGTGAGGCCGAGGGGCTCGAGCTCGCTGTGGCCGGCGGGGGCATCCGGGGCGGCGTTGTAGTGCGCCACCACCTCGGCCAGCGTCGCGACCTGCCCGGCATGCATGAAGGGCGGCCGGGCGGCGACCTCGCGCAGCGAAGGGGTCTTGAAGGCGCGCAGCAGGTCCTCGCCCTCGGCCTTCATGTAGGTGAGCTCGCCGCATTCCTCGGGCGCCGCGTCGCTGAAGGCGCCGAGGCAGTTGAACGGGATCGAGCCTGACCTTGCGGGCCCCTTCCGCGCGGCCGAGATCCTGCGGCAGGGCGGCGGGCTGCGGCACGCCGGTATTGTGGAAATGGTCGTCGGTGAACAGCGGGCCGTTGTGGCAGTTGAGGCAGTTGGCCTTGCCGATGAAGAGTTTCAGGCCCCTCGTTTCACTGGCCGTCAGCGCATCGGAGCTCTGCCCGGCGGCGACGGCGGTGGCGTAACGGTCGAAGCGCGAGGGTTGTGGGGCGATGGTCCGCTCGAAGGCGGCGATGGCCTTGCCCACATTGCTGAAGGCACGGTCGACCGGGGTCGCGTCGGGACGCGTGCCGAACACCTCGGTATAGGCCTCGGCATAGTGCGTGGTGACGGTGCGGACGATGTCGGCACGGTTGCTGCCGTGCTCGAGCGGGTTCTCGAGCGGGCCCCAGCGCCTGCGCCCACTGGCTGTCGGCCCGCCCGTCCCAGAACATCCACGGGCTGTAGGCGGTGCCGGCGATCGGCATGGTGCGCCGCGTCGTCTCGCCGATGCCGCGGGCGAGCGGGGTGCCGTCCTGGAACTGCTTTTCGGGCAGGTGGCAGGTGGCGCAGGCGACCTTGCCGTTGCCGCTGAGCCTTGTGTCGAAGAACAGCGCCTTGCCGAGCGCCGCGGCCGGCGGGTCGTCGGCGACGGCGTTCGAGGGATCGGCAGGGAGCGGCGGCAGGGCGGCGAGCGACAGCGACTGGATGCGCTGGCGCTCCTCGGCCGACCAGTTGGTGCCCTCGCCCCGGGCGACGAAGAGGCCGAGGGCGAGGACCAGCAGCAGCACCGCGGCGCCGGCGAAGGGAAGGGCGCGGCGCATCATCAGAGCGCGAGGTTGAAGGTGGCGGTGTCGCTGCCGGCGGCGCCGTCGATCTTGACTTCGAGCTTCCACCAGCCGGGCATGTTGAACTTCATGCCGCCGACGATGTAGCGGCCCTCGGCGTCCCGGCCGGTGACCTGTGGCTCGGTCGGCAGCCCGTGGCCGTGCTGCGGCATGCCGCCGTCGAGCGACACGGTGGCGTCAATTGGATCACCGTCGGCCTCGGTCACCGCGACGGTCCAGGCGTGCATCTTGCCCACCGGCACCGGCTCGACCGAGGGGACGAGGGTGACGTGGTAGAGGCCGGCATCGGAGGCATGCGCGAGGCTGTAGTCGAGGTCGGCCGGCGGCGTGGTGGCTGCGGCGAAGGCGATGCCGCCGGCGACGAGCACGGCAGGGGGGATGAGCCAGAGTTTGTTGAAAGCCATCGTTTGCGTCCTTTCGAGCGATTGGTGGCGCTCGATTAGCCGCAACGAGCGAGGGGAGCGATTGAACGAAAGGGCTGAGTTCAGGCGATCTGGCGGTCGGACTGCACCGTGTCGTCGATCCTGAGCGAGCTCGGCACCAGGCCGTACATGCGCTTGCAGGTGCGGGTCAGGTGGGCGGAGTCGGCGAAGTTGGTGGCATGCGCCGCCTCGGTCCAGGAGCTGCCGCCAAAGCCCATCTCGAGCGCGCGGTTGAGCCGGGTCCAGAGCACGTAGGGGCGGAAGGCGATGCCGGTTTCCTCGACGAACAGGTGGCGCAGCCGCCCTTCGCTGAGGCCGGCGACGGCGGCGATGTCGGCGAGCGCCATCGGTTCGTCGATGTGGTGGTTGATCCACTCGATGGCGCGGAGGATCCGCGCGTCGGCCGGCCGGCGCGCCGGCGTGGTGCCGGCGAGGCGGGAGATGAGGCCGAGGGTCTCGGCGACCAGCACCGCATCGTCGGCGCCCGCGTCATAGGCGGCGGCGAGGGCGCGGACGTCGGTGTCGAGGGGGACGATCGGGCCGCCACCGTAGCGCTCGAGCAGGGCGCGGCCGAGCGGCGTCTCGGGCTCGAACAGCACGTTGGCGACCCGCCGGCCCGGCGCCTTGAACTCGTGCGGGGCGCCCGGGCGGATGAGGGCGCCGCGCGGATAGGCGGTCCAGTCGGCGCGGGCGTTCGGCCGGAACTCGACCGGGCCGTCGAAGCCGATGGCGAGCTGGATGGCGTGATGGGCGTGCAGGTCGACCGGCGCGACGGCGAGGCCGATCCACAGGTTGCCCCCGCCCCAGAAGATCACCCGCCCGATACCGCTCACCCTCATGAGCGGTTTCTAGCAATCGAGACGGCGGAATTCTAGCGCAGCAGGCGGTTCATCAGGTCGGCGCGCGACAGACGCCGATGTCGTCGAGCTGGCGCTCGCTGAGGCTGGCGAGGAGCTGGGTGGCGCGGCGCCGCCGGCGCTCGGCGGCGAGGTGGTCAATAAGCCTAGTGAGCATGCGGGACCTCCGTTTCGGGACGGCGACGATTAGCGGCGGCCGGAGGGAGCGATTGAACGAAGAGGCTGCGCCGCCAGCCCTTTCGTTCAAGTGGGGGGGCGGCGCCGGGGCCTATTCCCCGGGCATCGCTTTTCCCACCCAGGACGCACGAAGATGACCCTCGACCGCCGCTCGCTGCTGCTCGCCGCCCTCGCCCTGCCGCTCGCCTTGCCGGCGATGCGCGCCACCGCCGCCCCGGGCCATGCCGAGGCGGCCGATTCCGGCACCGACCATATCGGCATGCTGGTCTATCCCGGCTTCACCGCGCTCGACTTCGTCGGGCCGCACCATTTCCTCGGCGGCATGCCGGGCGCCAAGGTGCATGTGGTGACGACCGAGGCGGATCTCGCGCCCGTGACGTCGGACCTCGGGCTGATGGTGCAGCCAACCGCCACTATGGCCGATTGTCCGGCGGACCTGACGGTGCTGTTCATGCCGGGCGGCACCGGCGGCACGATCGCCGCCGCCAGCAACCTGGAGGTGCTGGCCTTCGTCGCCGACCGGGCGTCGCGTGCGCGGTATATCACCAGCGTCTGCACCGGCTCGCTGATCCTCGGCGCCGCCGGGGTGCTGCAGGGCAAGCGCGCCACCTCGCACTGGGCAACGCTGCCGGCGCTGGCGCGGTTCGGCGCGACGCCGGTCAGCGAGCGCGTGGTGCGGGACGGCAACCTGGTCACCGGAGCGGGGGTGTCGGCGGGCCTCGATTTCGGCATCACACTGGCCGAGGAGTTGCGCGGCCGCGACTTCGCCGAGGCGGGGGTGCTGATCTCCGAATATGCACCCGAGCCGCCGATCGTGGGCGGGACGCTGGCGACGGCGCGGCCGGAGATCGCGGCGATGCTGGAGCAGAACCTCAGCGGGTTCGTGGAGGCCGCGGGGCGGTTGCGGATGGTGGAGTAGGGGCGGAGGGGACTTGAGGGAGCGCGTCCGAGCTATCCTCTTTCCCACGGGGTCATTCCCGCGAAAGCGGGAAGCTCTGTTTACGTTCGGGCACCGCAAACGGAGGTCCCCGCTTTCGCGGGGATGACCCGGGGGAGGAGGGGCAGCACTGAGGCCTTCCGGGCTACCCCTCCAGGTCGATCAGGTCGGCGTGGACGAGGCGGCGGGTTTCGGTGAGGGCGTTGGCGGTGCGGTCGTCGCTGCGGTGCACCTCGTATTCGCGGACGGCGAGGCGGGTGGGGCGGCCGGCGATGATGCCGTCGCGCGGGACTGTGCCGGTCCAGACGGCCGTGCCGTCGGCGCCGAGTTCGGCCGCGAGGAGGGTCTCCTCGCCGACCTGGATCCAGCCCAGGGCGGGATCGGTGACGCGCGGATCCTGCTGCTCGATGGAGGCGGCGACGAGGTTGGTGCCCTCGATCACCGCGCCGGCCCCCTTGCGCGAGGTGGGCGCCGGACCGCGGAGGCTCACCTGCAGCGCCTCGCCCTCAGGGGCGGTGACGGTGAGGGTGCGGTCGGGGAGGGGCTGGATGAAATAGGCGGGGGTGACGCGCGAGGCGAGGCAGCCGGGGATGGAGTTCGGCTGGTAGCGCACGAGCCCCAGCCGGACGAAGGGGAAATAGGCGGTACCGGTCTCGAACCGCACGTCGACATACCAGGCGTCCTGGTCGGGGTCGTACTTGGGCCGGTAGGCCACCATCTCGGTGCGGGCCGTGCCGGCCTGCGTCCTCACCTCGATGCTCTCGAGGCGGGCGGCGACGCCGAGGAACCGGTCGGGGCCGAGGGGCAGCGGCACGATGCCGCCGTGCAGCGGGTCGCGCGCCATGTAGCTGACGTCGCGGTATTCCGGCGAATTGGTGCCGACGATGCCGCTGCTGTCGCAGATGAGGCCGAGCATCTCGCCGGCGCCGGTGCTGAACCAGGGGCGGCGCAGCCAGACGCGGAGGCCCCGGTTCTGCCGCTCGCTGGTGAGGCCGCCGGCGAGGGTGCCCGCCTCCTGCCAGCCGAGCAGCGGCACGATGTCGATGAGCACCGGCACCGGCGGCTCCGCGCTGTTCAGCATCTCGACGGTCACCACATTGCCGCGCTGCAACCCGGCCTCGGCCGGCAGCGCGGGGTCGAAATACTCGCGGAAGCGGCTGGCGGCGAGCATCTGGTAGCGCACGCGGCGGTAGCGGGTGTCGCCGAAATCGTGGGCGCGGAAGGTCTCGAGATGCGCGGCGGCGGCGGCGAGGCGGTTGCGCTCCTGCACCGTCGGGGCGGCAATAGAGGCGGCGAGGAGCTGGCGGCGGAAATCCTCGACGCTCCGCTGCTCGGGGTCGGTGGTATGGAAACGGACGAGGCGCTGGTCCTCGAGCGCGAGCAGCGGCGCGATCTCGTCGGACCATGGGGTGCCGAAGGGCTCGGGCAGGGCGATCGAGAATACCGGCGCATGTATCTGGCGCACCATGCCGGCGACGTCGAGCGGGCGCTGGGCCGGATCGTCGACGGTTTCCTCCCAGTCGGCGACGAGGTCGAGGCGGGCGGTGGAGGGGGGATCGAGGGTGACCTGGCCGGCGAGATCGGCGATCGAGCGGTCGCGCGGGCGGCTGAAGATGCCGGGCGTCTCGAGCTCCAGTGACCAGTCGGGGGCCTCGAGCGGCTGCTGCGTTGCGTGCACCAGCTCGAGCGTGCGCCAGGGAGTCGCCATCCAGTGGCGGCTCTCCTTGATCGCGGCAATGACGCTCTCCGCGTCGGCGTCCGACAGCGTGCTGCGGCACCAGTCGGCGATGCCGAGCAGGTCCGGGATCGCCGTTGAACAGGCTGTTGAGCTTGAGCCGCGCGGTGCGGCCGCGCGGCAGGGTGATGACGAATTCGCGGTGCGCCGGATCGACGAAGCCGGCGGAGAAGTCGCCTTCGGCGAGCCGGATGCGGATGGGAAGCAGCTCGTGCCATTGCCCGAGGGTGGCGAAGACCAGCTCGTGGCGCTCGGCCGGCTGGGCGGGATCGAAATCGATCCGCAGTACGGCGCCGCCGCAGAACGGGTCGGGCAGGTAGGGCAGCTCCACTTCGTCGGCATCGAGGACGACATAGCCCTGCGGCACGCCGTCATGCTCGCCGGTCGAGACGAACTCGGCGCCCGGCAGGTCGCGGAAGCTGCCGCTCTCCCGGGAGGCGATCGCGTAGAAGGGCTGGATCGCCGCCGCCGCCTCGGCTGGGGTGAGGTCGCGCACGGCAGAGAGGGCCTCGTCGAACATGCCGTGGAGCTCCGCGAGCTGCAGCGAGGCCTTGGCCGGGGCGACATGGCGGTCGCAGAAGGGCACGTAGCGCAGCATCGGGTCGGCGGCGCTTTGGCTCGCCAGCGCGTAATCCTCGGCCGTGGCGTTGAAATTGCTGCGGAGCACCAGCCGCTCGATGCCTTCGCCCGGACCGAAGCGGCGGCGCGGCACCAGATCCGGCGCCGGCCACCGGCTCGAAGCGGCGGTAGGTGAGGGGTTCGGACGGAACGGAGGTGACGTGGCCCGGGTCGCCGAGGAAATCGAAGAGCTGGGCGAGATCGGTCGCCTGCTCGAGGGTGAGGGCGTTGCCGGCGAGGTCGACGGTCCTGACGCGCAGGCGGTAGCCGCGGCCGAAGCGCAGTTGCGGCAGCGAGCCGGGCGCGGCCGCGATGGCGATGTCGAGGTTCAGGGGGCCGAGACCGGCATCCTCGGCCGGGGCCGGCGGCTCCTGCGGGATGGCGGTTTCGGGGCGGGGCGCCGCCTGGCTCCAGCCGTCCCAGGTAAGGAGCGCCTCGTGCGCGTAGAGCGCGCCGTCGGGATCGGCGGGGGCATCGGGCCGGTCGACCTCGCCGGTCACCGAGATTTGCACCAGGCCTTCGTCGTCGACGCTGAACGCCTGCTTGGGGTTGCGCAGCGGCTGGTAGCCGGCGCGGCGCTGCGTCAGCGAGCGCCAGGCGCCGAAGGTCTCGTCCAGCACGTCCATGCGGAGACCCCGGACGAGGTCCTCGGCGGCGAGGATGGGCGGATTGTTCGGGTCGAGGCTCTCGAGCTGGTCGTTGTTGGCGCGGGCCTGGTAGAAATCGAGGTGGAGGTCGGCGCCGTGTCCCGTCTGCACCAGCCCGACGCCGCCGGTGCGCGGGGTGGGGACGCCGGCCTCGGCCGGCTCCTCGATCGGCCGGTCGTCCTGCTGCTCCTGATGGTTCAGCGTCGCGGCCATGTTGAGGCCTTTGAGGGCGAGGCCGTCGACATCGACGGCGACGGCGGAGAACTGCGCCGGATCGAGATGCAGCAGCCCGTGGACGAACTTGCGGGGGGCGGCGGAGGGCCGCTCGCTGGGCGAGAACAGGGCGGCGCCTTCGACGGTCTCAAGGCGGCAGAGCGTCCAGGGCGAGACGTCGATGTTCCAGGGCGAGGCGGCCGGATCGGTGCGGGTGGGGAAGCTCGATTGGCGCTCGATGATGGCGCGCACCATGCCGGGGGCATCGGCCTCGGTCCGCTCGGGGACGAAGCCGGAGGGGAAGACCAGGTCGACCACCAGCCCCAGCCGGCGCAACAGTTCGGGATGGTCGCCGACCGAGGAGAGGAGGTGGTGGAACTCCATCCGGTCGGCGATCTCGGCGAAGGCCTCGCCCTGCTCGGCCGGGAACTCGGCGGGGGGCGCCTCCGGCCGGCGGTGGAAGCCCATCAGGCGGTAGAGGTTGGCGCGCGGACTGTCGCCGAGCCCGCCGAAGGGCTCGATCAGCTGCTGCGGCACGAGGTTGTGCCGGTCGCGCAGGGCCGCCGCCTCGGCCGCCGCGGCGCCGAGCGTACCGGAGAGCCGTTGGGAGAACTCGGCGGCATTGCCGACGCCTTCGAAGATGCCGGTGCGCAGGGTATCGCGCAGCGCGCGGAAATGGTCGGCGAGGATCGGCCGGCGCGGCTCCTCCATGTCGAGGGCGGGCCCGATCGGGGAGGCGTTGCGGCTGGCGAGCGGCAGGTCGTCGATCGCCTCGAGGGCAAGCCGGGCCCACCTTTCGCGCAAGTGGTCGAGGACCTTCAGCACCGGATAGCTGACGATGGGGCGGTCGGCGTAGTCGTCGAACTCGAACGGGCGGACCAGGGTCTCGGGGAGGAACAGCGCCTGCCAGAGGCCGGAATCGGCGTTCACCAGCACCTGGTCGGGCGCCGCGGTGGCGCCGTCCTCGCGCTGCAGCGTCACCTGGAAGCCGCCGCCGAGCTGGCCGGGCCAATCGACGAAATCGGGGAAACCGGAGAGCGTCGTCCCCTCGTCGGAACGGAGCCGCGGCGAGACGAAGAGCGAGGCGCGGAGGAACCCGTCGGGCGTCAGGCCGGCCGGCAGCAGCGTCCACTGTACGATCTGGTTGATCATCGGTTCGCTCCTATTGCGCGAAGGCGAGGAGGTAGTCGGCCCAGTTGGCGGGCGTCACCGATTGCGAAAAGCTCGGGTCGCCGGCCGAGCCGGCGAAACGGCGCTCCACGGAGAGCGAGACGCTTTTCGAGAAGAAGGCGACCTTGACGCAGACGACGAGGCTCGCCTGGCCCCAGACCTCGTTGCCGCCGCTGGGTTTGTCGCGATAGGTGAAGCCCAGGTAGAACTCGACCGAGATCGAGATGAGGCCCAGCACTTCGAGCGCGCCGCCGCAGCGGAGGTACCCCGTGAGGGTGACGCTCGAGCCGGTGAGGCCGAAATAGATGCCCGCCATGACGTAGACGCCGCCCGAGGCGATGACGAGGTTGAGGCTGATATTGCCGCCGAACTCGAGCGAGGCTTCGACCTGCTCGAGCCCCTTGGCGCTCACCGCCATGGCGAAGAAGCCGCCGCCGCCGAAGCCGCTGACGGTCAACAGGAACGGCTTGTGGCGCTCGGAGACGCCGAAGCGCACGCCCGCCGGGCGGTCGGTGAACGGCACCGAGAGCGAGGCGAGGAGCGCGATGTTCTGCAGGCTGAAGATGCCGACGCCGATGCTCGGCACCCCCAGCGTATAGCCGGCGAGGACGCCCTGCCCGTCGACCGTCACGAAGGGCGGGTCGTCGAAGCCGTCGGCCGGCAGGATGCTCTGCAGCGAATTGACGAAGCTCAGCGGCCCCTCGAATTTGAGATCGACGCCGCTGGCATTGACCTCGAGCTTCTTGCCCTCCTCGGCGCGGAACCTGAGCTCCGCGAAGGAAACGCTGATCGCGCCGACGAAGGAGAGTTTCGCGTTGCGCAGCCGGCCCAGCGTCACCGCCGAGGCGCTGCCGGAGGCCGAGCGCTCGAGCTGCGCGTCGAGCAGCAGGTCGGCCTGGTCGAGTTTCAGCTTCAGGATGGCGCCGACGTCGTGGTCCTGCAGCTCGGGCTTCCACAGGAACCGGGTGCGGACGAGATCGGGCGCCGTGGCCCCCTCCGGAACCCGCCGGGTGACGAGGCGCGGCGTGTTGAGGCGGAAGCCGGGCAGGTCGAGTTCGGCCTGCGAGGGCTCCTCGCCGGCGGCTTCGGCGGGATTGAAGGCGAGGCCCGGCTTGATGATGTCGAGCAGGCCGATGGTGCCGAGGAATTTCGCGTTGGCGAAGGAGGAGAGGTCGAGGGCGCCGGCCGCGAGCTGCGCCGGGTTGGCCACCGGGCCCAGGGTGCGCGACAGGCCATCGGCGCGGGAGCTGGGCCGCGCGAGGCCGCCACCGCGCTGCGCCGGCAGCTCGAGCGCGAGGGGCGTGGTGAAGCGGGCGAAGCTCTCGGCCTTGTTGCCGTCCGTGAAGCCGTGCTGGAGGTAGAGCGGATCGAGGGCGAAGGCCAAGGGCGGCGCATGCCCGACGATCTCGGCGACAGCGGGGACCACGGCGGTGGCGCCGACGATGGCGGGGAGGAAGCGTGGCACGTAAGAGAGCGGCAGCGCCGCCGCCTTGAGGGCGCCGATGCCGGTGCGGTTATTGATCGTCTCGATATCGTAGGTGAAGCGGTTGGTCTTGAGGGTGGTGGAGCCCGGCTTCGTCCCGGCCGGGGCGAAGGCGATCCCGGCGCCGCCCGGCTCGGCGGTGCGGCCGTTGTCCGTGATATTGCCCCCCGGCGGGAAGCGCGAGACGTCGACGATCTGCTGCTCGAACCCGATCGCCTCGATGGGCACATAGACCAGCGGCAGCTCGAACTCGATGACGTTGCCGGCGAGGTCGATGGCGGCGGCCTTGAACTGCACGGGCGTGTCGGGTGCGTCCTCGCGCATCAGCCAGGACGGCGCGGCCTCGGGCGGCGTGACGATGGGGGCGGAGAGCGTCAGCAGCCGGATCGAGCGGAAGGGCATCTCGCGCCCGCCGAAGGCATAGGCCGCCGCCAGCGCCTCGTAGTCGATCACCGGCTGCTGCACCACCACCTCGGAACGGCGGATCAGGTAGGCCGTGGCGCCCATCAGCGGGTGGCCGTCGGGGGTGGTGCCGGCCCGGGTGATGTGGCTGTGCACCCGTTCGGTGGTGGTGACGATCGAAGCCCGGTGACCGGTGCCGCAGAGGAAGCCGACGCTCACCGTGCGCACGAAATGGTCGCGGCCCTGGGCGGCGACGTGCCGGTATTGCTGCAGGCCGATGGGTTCGACGTCCATGCCGGGCGGCACCAGCGGAAAGTCCCACTTGCCCTCCATGCGCACCGTGGCGCCCAGCGCCGAAAGCGTCAGCTGCGCGGCATGGATGGGGCGGGGCACGTAGGTCGGCGGGTCGAAGCCGGCCGGCAGGACGATGCCGTGGTTGGCGGTCAGCTGCACGATCTGGCCCCGCCGCAATTCGCTGACGGCGCCCACGTCGGGCAAGGACGGACCGCCGATGGCATGAAGGGCGCGGAGGTCGCCGCCGTCGGCGAGGCGGCGCTCCTCTCCCGCGCCCTGCTCGACCGCGAGATGGGTGCGCCAGACCTGTAACGCGTCGCCGAGCAGCGGCGGCAGCCGATCATGGCGCCAGCGGCCGTTGGTGTCGGGCGAGAGCTCCAGCCGCCAGGGGAACTCGATGGACGTCTCGCCCTCGCCCGGCGCCTGCGGGGCGATCGCACCAGGGGGCGGGACAGCTCCGTCCGGCACGGCGCCTGGGGCGAGGACCGGCTCCCAGGCGTTCCAGTCGAGCAGCGCCTCGAGGGTCAGCGGCAGGCTGTCGGTGCCGGCGGGCAGGCGGAAGACGAGGCGGGTGCCGCCGGCCATCACCGCATCGATCGGCGGGTCGGGGAGGATGGCTCCGCCAACGCCCTCGATCTCGAAGATGGCCTCGGCGATGTGCTGGGGCGGAAAGTGCACGGCGATGCTCGCCTCGGCCGCGGGATCGGTGCGCACCAGCCGGCCGTCATCGGTGATCTCTAGGTTGGTGAGCTCGAAGCGGAGGGAGAGGAAATCGGCCTTGCGGAGCGCATGCAGGACGAGGGGCTGCGGCATGATCAGTCCTCCAGTGGGCAACCGGAAGGTCTCGGGCGCGAGCAGGCTCAGTCGATCAAACGGGCAGGATGCAGGGCGCTAGGCGGGCCGGCGGCAGCAGGGGTGCAGCCGGCGCCGGGCTTGGGCAATATTCCTCTAGCTAGACGGATTAGTCGCCACTCGACAACACAGAACAATGAGCGTGCGGCAGACATAACGGGTGATTGCCAGAGCGAGGCGCTGACCCACTAGCTGATCCAGAGGGCCAGGCGGCCGGTTCCGGGGAGAGGCAGCATGCGCGTCACGGCGATCACCTTCGCGGGTTACCAGTCGGGGCACACGGCGTTCGACGAGGTGTTTTCCACCAATCCGGACGTCGAGCAGCAACAGCTGATCTCGACCATCGAGCTCATCGCCGACGGCATCATCGAGCCCGGCACCGGACCCTTCGTCTCGATCATCACCGTCGGCCATTCCGACCGGCAGGACCGCGCCGATTTCAGCTGCGACCAGCGGCGGGCCAGCGAGATCTCCGCCAGCACGGATCGGGCGGTCTCGGCCTGGGAGTGGCTCAAGGCCCGAGTGCAGGAGCGCTGCCTGCAATCGGGGGTGGATGCGGGGGAATGGTGGGAGAACGCCCAGGGCGTCACCTGGGCGCTGGTCTTCGCCGCCGCCGGCATGCTGAGGTCCGACCCGCCGGCGGGCGAGCCGGAGCGCGCCCAGAACCGGCGCGTCGTCTTCCTCGTCTCGTTCTTCGACCGCTGAGGCGCTAGCCGATGACCTGCCAGTGTTCCTCGCGCGGCGCGGTCGGGCGGAAGTCGTAGCGTTCGACGCCGAGGGCGTGGAGGGTCGCCCGCTCGAGCAGCGAGAAATCCTCGGGGTTGTCGCGGTTGAAGTCGAGCGGCTCCTTCAAGACGACCGGCGGGTTGGTCATGAAGCGCACGTTGGGCGAGTGGTTGTTGGACGAGGCGTGCAGCATGTAGGAATGCATGATGATGAAGTCGCCGACCTCGCCGGTGACCTCGACGAATTCCTCGCACTTGTCGATCAGGGCGCCGACAGCTGTCGCCGTCGACGCCCTCCGGATGGTCGGCGAGATAGCGCGCCACGTGCTTGATCGAGTCCGGCGCGATGAAGGTGCCGCCGCCCTTGTGCTCCACATCCGACCAATAGACGATGGTGAGCAGCGCCTGCTCGCGGCTGTCGAGGAAATGGCGGAAGAAGCTGCCGTCCTTGTGCCAGCCGCCGGCCTCGGGCGACGGCTTCACCCACGGCTTGTCGGCGCCGCGGCGGAAGTTGACGACGAAGGCATCCGACCACTCGGTGGAATCGATGGTGGTGAAGTGCTGCGACTCGATCTGCATGACGCGAGTGTCGATGCGATCCTCGCCGCCGGCGACGTCGCAGAGCGCCCCCCAGGCCTTGGGCGAGATCTGCTTGATCGGCGCGATATTGTGCCGGTCCATCCAGACGATGTCCTTGGTCCAGGTGGAGCGGTCGTCGGGGTCGTAGCCGAGGCGGGTATAGGCCTCGTCGGTCCATTGCTGCGCGAGGTCGCGCGGGATGCAGCCCTTCACCCGCACATAGCCCTTCTCGACAAAATGCTGCGCCTGCTCGGGAGTGAGCACCTGGAATTGCTGAGCCATTGAAGTTCCTGCGAGGTGGGATGGAAACGACGACGGAGGCGGGCCGGTCCACGACGCGAAACGCGTCCCGGCCGGCAGCACGGTAGCGCGTAGAGTTTCGTCTGTCAGCCGCCGGAACGAAGGGTCCGGCCGAGGGGCGCGCTGGATCGAAAAATCCATGTCCGCCAAAGTGTTCAGTTGCCAGTGCGGGACTCTATGCTAGGGTCGCAAAGGTCGAGTGGCCGGGAGTGGACGGACGGCGAATGGCGGTCCGGCCCCGCGATGTCATTCCCGCGAAAGCGGGAAGCTCTGTTTCGTGCGACGCCGCAAAACGGAGATCCCCGCCTTCGCGGGGATGACCCGGTGAAGGAAGGGCAGCACTGCGTCGTCGGCGGCAGCGGCTTCGGATCGAGGATGTGGAGCTTGGCATAGGCCGGGTCGGCGTGCTGCCTCGCCCAGAGGTTCGGCGCCCAGACGAGGGCAACGTCGACCGAGCCGTTCAGCACCGAGTTCGAGCGCCAGCTCGTTGCTGCCCATCGGGAAGGCCGGCCAGCGCGACCGTCGGCAGGTAGATCGCCCCGGTCTTAGGGCTGTAGGAGGTGGCCTGCCAGGCGCGGCTGCCCGGGTCGGCGGGGCAGTTGAAGGTGGTCTCGCCGATCACCGGGATGACTTCCGGGTTGATCGTCTTCTCGCCAGTGGTCTGGTCGATCGCGGTGACGACGTTCTGCAGCACCGTTTCCGTGGCCCACAGCCACTTGCCGGTCTTCCGATCGCCGGATTCCATGATGCCCAGCTTGCCGGTGGTCACCACCTCGTCGCCGATGATCATGCGCTCGTACACATAGTCGAGGTCGAGCGAGTCGGTGGGCAGGTACTGGTGGTACCACTTGAGCTCACCGGTCGTCGGGTCGATGGCCATCGTGGAGTTTGTATAGAGCGCCTCGTTGGTGACCTTCGGGTCCGGGCTCTTCGGCGTCAGGCCGGCGATCTCGGTGTTCCACGGATAGATCTGGCCGACACCGGCGAAGATCAGGTTCTGCTCGGGATCGTAGGAGCCGGTGATCCAGGCGGAGGCACCGTAGCGGTTCTCGAGCGGGATGCCGTTCCAGCTGTTGCCCTCGGGCGTGTCGCCGCGGGCGATGGTGTTGACGCGCCACAGCTGTTCGCCGGTCTCGGCATCGTGCCCGGTGAAGAAGCAGCCGCCCGGCTGGGCGTTGCTGCAGCTGGTCATGCCCTGGACGACCACGCCGTTGGCCACCAGCGGGCCGGACGAATACGCGAAGCCCTTCTTGTAGTCGGCGACCTGCTGGTCCCAGACGAGCTCGCCGGTCTTGATGTCGAGCGCGAGGATGTGCGCATCGCGCGTGGCGACGATCAGGGTGTTGCCGTAGATCGCCTTGGAGCGCTCGCCGCCGGGGTTCACGCCGTCGGGCAGCTCGTGCTGGTATTCCCAGATCAGCTCGCCGGTCGCTGCATTGAGCGCCTGGATGCGGTGATCGGAGTTCTGGACGAACATGACCCCGTCGTGGACGAGCGGGGTCTCCTGCGTGCGGCCGCCCGGGCTCATGCCCCAGGACCAGGCCAGCTGCAGCTTGCCGACGTTCTCCTTGTTGATCTGCTCGAGCGGGCTGTAGCCCCAGCCGTCATAGGTGCGGCGCCACATCAGCCAGTCGCCGTCGGGCGGATTGAGCAGCATCTCGTCCGTGACCGGCGTGATCTTGTCGATCGGCGCATCCTGGGCGATCGCCGCCTGGACAGCCAGCAGCGACACTGCGACCGCAACGAGCGCAGTAAGTTTCGGACTACTTCTCATGAGCTTCTCCCTCCTCAATATTGCTGCCCGCCGATCGCAGGAGGCCTGCGAATTGCATTGGCGGTAAATTGTATGCTTACAAGCAGCTAAGCCGATGCGGACCGACGCGTCAACATGACGCAAGCGCGGCGATGCTCGACTTTAGGCGGAGGGAGAGGCTGTCCGGGCCGTCCCGGCTGCATTCCGTCGGGGCGACGAAAAAGAGCCCGATGGGGGGCCATCGGGCTCTCTGGTTTCATGCGGCTCGGCGCTATTTCACGGAGATGTAGCCGGGGCCGAGGAGCATCGAGTTGGCGTTGATCGTGGTCCACTCGTACTTGTCGGAGACCACCCAGTCGACGACGCTGCGCCACAGCATCAGGGCGGGCTGCTCCTTCTCCCAGATGTCGACCATCTGGCGGAAGAGGGCGACCTTCTTCTCCACGTCGGGCTCGGACAGGTACTGCTTGCCGAGCTCGACGAACTCGGCCGGCGGCGCCCAGCTGCGGTCGGCTTCGCGGGTGGCGCGGGCGGAATCCGGGCCCCAGAAGCCCCAGATCGAGCGGGTCGGCGTGCCGTCGAAGGTGGTCGACATCGACATGTTCAGCACCTCGAACGGATGCTGCAGGGCGAGCGGCCAGCTGTCGACGATGTTGAGCTTCACGTTGAGGCCGAGATTGCGCCACTGCTCGGCGATGTACTCGACCGCGAGGTCGAAGTTCGGATAGGCGCCGCGCACGACGTTGACCTGGATCTCGCCGCCGTCATAGCTCGACTGCTCGAGATAGGCCTTCGCCGCCTCCGGATCGTAGCCGATCAGCGGCTTGATCGCCGGATCGTAATAGGCGGGCGAATCCGGGAAGTTGAACGGCGCCGGCGCCATGCTGGCATCGCCCCAGAGGCTGGCGGTCAGCGCCTCGCGGTCGATGGCGGCGGTCATGGCGTAGCGGACATTGACGTCGGCCAGCGGGTTCGGCCCGAATTCGGGCAGCTCCAGCGTGTTGTAGGCGAGCAGCACGTAGCTGTCGCCCGGGCGGCTGACATAGGTGAGATTGTCGTGACGCTGGACCGTCTCGATCTCGTCGACCGGGGTGTTGACCATGATGTCGAACTCGCCCGAGACCATGCCGGCGAGGCGGGCCGAGAACTCCGGCACGATGCGGAATTCGATGGTCTTCAGCGGCGGCGTGCCGCCCCAGTACTCGTCGAAGGCCTCGAGCTTGACGTGGCTCGCCGGATCGAACTCGACCACGCGATAGGGGCCGGTGCCGATCGGCAGCTGCCCGAACTTCTCGACGCCCTGCTCGACATAGGCGGCCTTGGGCACGACGAAGCCCAGCGGCGTGACGAAGCGGTAGGGCAGGTTGGGGTCGGGGATGGTGGTCTTGACCTCGACGGTGGCGTCGTCGATGGCGGCGACGCTGGCGAAGGACTCGGTGTAGCGGGTGCCGGCCGGGACCAGGGCGTTCTCGCCCCAGATGCGCTCGGCCGAGAGCGTGAAGGCGACGTCCTCGGCGGTCATGGTCTCGCCGTTGTGGAACTTGACCCCCTCGCGGATCTTGAAGCGCCAGGTGAGCTCGTCGACCTGCTCCCATTCGCTCGTGAGCGAGGGCCGCAGCTGGCCGCCTTCGGGGTCTTCCTGGTAGTTACGGGTGATGATCGGATCGTAGATGCTGTTCATGATCCGCTGCGCATTGGTCGAGTTGCCGTCGATCGGCTCGATGCTGCGATAGAGGCCGTTGACCGCAACCACCACGTCCGGACGCTGGTCCTGGGCCGCGGCGGGTAGCGCAAGCAGGCCGGACGCGACGAGCGCCACGGCCAACTTCAAGATGTTCATTGGAAAGTCCTTCTCCGTCTGCCGCCCGCCTTGCTGCCGGGCTTGCTGCCGGGCTTGCTTGGGGCGGCTGCTGATAGCAGCGCCTCCCGGCGAGGAGAAGTCATGCCTTTGTCCAAGCGGGGCCTGCGAGGAGATCGGATTGCTCCCCGACCGGCGTCCTGCTCTCAGCGGTGGCGCAGCGTCGGATCGAGCCGGTCGCGCAGGGCATCGCCCAGGAGGCTCACCGCCAGCGTGGTGACGAAGATCAGCGTGCCGGGGATGACCGACAGCCACCAGGCGCGCCCCAGGCTGTCGCGGCCGTCGCCGAGGAGCTGGCCGAGGCTGGTATAGGGCGGCTGGATGCCGAGCCCGAGAAAGCTCAAGCCGGTCTCGAGCAGGATCGTCTGCGGGAAGTTGAGCGTCAGCTGCACGATGACGACGTTGAACACGGTGGGGAGGATGTGGCGCAGGTCGATGATCGAAGGCCGGACGCCGATGGTGCGGGCCGCGTCGACGAACGGCAGCGTGTGCGCCGACATGGCGCTGCCGCGCACCAGGCGCGCATAGCTCTCCCAGCCGTAGATGCTGAGGATCGCGACGAACAGCACCAGCGAATTGCCGAAGATGGCGAGCGTCGCCAGCGCGATGATCACGAAGGGGATCGCCGCCTGCAGGTCGATGGCCGCGTCGATCAGGCCGCCGATGGCGTTCGGCGCCCGGGCGGCGATCAGTCCCAGCGTGGTGCCGAGCAGGGCGCCGACGATGGTGCCGACGAAGGCGAGGCCGAGGCTGAGGCGCGTCGCGAACACCAGCCGGGCGAGCGAATCGCGGCCCAGCCCGTCGGTGCCGAGGGGATATTTCCAGCTGCCGCCGAGGAACACCGGCGGCTTGTTGCGGTCGAGCAGGTGCGACACGTCATAGGCGTTGGCGGTGAACAGGTCGCCGAAGGCGGCGAACAGGAAGACCGCCGCGAGGAGGATCGCGGGGATCCAGAGGTTGAGCCGGAACTTCATCGCTTCGCCGCTCCCGACTGCCGGCGCGTGCCGATGCGCGGATCGAGCCAGCCATAGAGCAGGTCGACGACCATGTTGGTGGTCGCCATGGCAGCCGCGGCGAGGATCACGATCAGCTGCACCACGGCGAGGTCGCGCTCGGTGACCGAGGTGACGAGCAGCCGGCCGAGGCCGGGCCAGGCGAACACGGTTTCGGTGACCACCGCGCCGGCGATCATCGCGCCGATGCTGAAGCCGGCGAGCGTCACCAGCGGCACCAGCGTCGCGCGCATGACGTGGTGGGTCATGCGCCGCAGCGGCGGAATGCCGTTGGCCCGCGCCGTGCGGATGAAGGGCGAGGACAGCACCTCGAGCACCGACGAGCGCGTCAGCCGCGCATAGGAGCCGGCGGAGGCGAGGCCGAGGGCGACCGCCGGCATGAGCAGGCTGATCGGTTGCTCGAAGCCGCCGCTCGGCAGCCAGCGCAGGTTGAGCGTGAATAGGAGGATCAGCAGGATGCCGAGGAAGAAGTTCGGCATGGCGAAGCCGAAGACCGAGAAGCTCATCACCAGCCGATCGATCCAGCTGTTGCGATACATCGCCGCCAGCATCCCCGCCGCCACCCCGAGCAGGATGGCGATCACCGTCGCCGTGCCGGTGAGGATCAGCGTCGGCACGATGCGCGGGGCGACGAGGTCCCAGGCGGGGCCGCCGGTGCGGAAGGAAATGCCGAAATCGCCCTGCAGCAGGCCGGCGAGATAGAGCAGGTACTGCATGAGCACCGGCTGATCGAGCCCGAAGCGGGCGCGATAGCGGTCGATGACGATCTGCGGCGCATCGGCCGGCACCATGGCCGCCACCGGGTCGCCCGCCAGCCGCAGCATGATGAACACCAGCGTCGCCGCGGCCCAGACGGTGAGCACCAGGCGAAGCAATTTCTTGAGGACGAAGCTGACGGACACGAGGCGGGGCGCAGGTTGGAGCGATGAAGTCGCGGGCGGTGCCCTTGTTCATCATTCGCCGGCGATTGCAAACCCTTTGGCGCCGTGGGCTTCCCAATGGCCATGATTTCTTGACAAGGCCGACCCCGCCCGGACAGACAGGGCCCCGGCGATCGTCCGACTTCGAGCTCCCCGGGATTGGCGCAATGAACCAGCCGTTGTTGACGGTCAGGAATCTCACGACCCGCTTTGCCACAGAGCGCGGCACGGTGCTGGCCGTGGACAATGTCAGCTTCAGCCTCGCGGCCGGCGAAGTGCTCGGCGTGGTGGGCGAATCCGGCTCGGGCAAGAGCCAGATGTTCATGTCGATGGCAGGGCTCAGCGCCGGCAATGTCGAGGTGTCGGGCGAGGCGATCTTCAACGGCCGCGACCTTATCGGCGCCGACGAAAGGACGCTGAACCGGGTGCGTGGACGCGAGCTGGCCTTCATCTTCCAGGACCCGATGACGGCGCTCAATCCGTTCCGCAGGCTGTCGAGCCAGCTGCTCGAAATGCTCGTGCTGCATCGCCGGCTGGGCCGGGCGGCGGCACGGGCCGAGGCGTTGCGGCTGCTCGACCGGGTGCGGATTCCCGACGCGAAGCGGCGGCTCGACATGTACCCGCACGAGCTGTCGGGCGGCATGCGGCAGCGCGTGATGATCGCCATGGCGCTCTCCTGCGCCCCGAAGCTGCTGATCGCCGACGAGCCGACGACGGCGCTGGATGTGACGGTGCAGATCCAGGTGCTCGACCTCATCGACGAGATCCGCCGCGAGGAGGGCCTCGCGGTCGTGCTGGTCTCGCACGACATGGGCGTCGTGGCTCGGCTCTCCGACCGGGTGATGGTGGTCTATGCCGGCAACATCGTCGAGCGCGGCACCACCGAGGAGGTGCTGCTGTCGCCCACCCATCCCTACACCAGGGACCTGCTCGCCAGCATGCCGGACATCGCCCGGCCGGTGAGTGAGCTGGTGCCGGTCGACGGCTACCCGCCCGACGGGCGACAGGCGCGTGTCGGCTGCATGTTCGCGCCGCGGTGCCGGCAGGCCCGGCCGATCTGCCGCGAGGTGGCGCCGGTGTTGGAGCCGCGGGACGCTGGCCATCAGCAGGCCTGCCATTTCCCGCTTCCCACCGACCAGGCAAGGCTGGCCTCATGAGTTCGCTCGATACGGCGGCTCGCGAAGGGCTGAGCGTCCGCAACCTCTCGGTCAGCTATAAAATCCCGCGTGGGCCGTTGCTGCCGCCGGACGAGTTGCGCGCGGTGAGCGAGGTCGATCTCGATATCGCGCCCGGCCGGACGCTCGGCATCGTCGGCGAGTCCGGGTGCGGCAAGTCGACCCTGGCGCGGGCGCTGCTCCGGCTCGAACGTTCGCGCGGCGCCACCGTGGTCTGGCGCGGCAGCCGAGATTTCGGCGCTGTCGGACGAGGCGTTCCGCGCCGTCCGGCCGGACATGCAGATGATCTTCCAGGATCCCCTGGCCTCGCTCAATCCGCGCATGCGGGTCGCCGACATCATCGCCGAGCCGCTGCTGACGCATCGCCGGGACCTCGGCAGCCGGCAGCGCCGCGCGCTGGTGGCCCAGGCGATGGAGCGCGTCGGGCTCCGTCCCGAGATGGCGGATCGGTTTCCGCACGAATTCTCCGGCGGGCAGGCGCAGCGCATCGGCATCGCGCGCGCCATCATCCTCAATCCGGGGCTGCTGATCTGCGACGAGGCGGTTTCCGCGCTCGACGTGTCGATCCAGGCCCAGGTGCTGACGCTGCTCAAGGACCTGCAGCGCGAGATGGGATTGTGCATCCTGTTCATCAGCCACGACCTCGCCGTGGTCCGGCATCTCTGCGACGACATCCTGGTGCTCTATCTCGGGCGCGTCGTCGAACAGGCGCCGCGCGACGTGCTGTTCGAGGCGCCGCGCCATCCCTACACCAGGGCGCTCATCGCCTCGGTGCTGTCGAGCGATCCGCGCATCGAGCGCCAGCACCGGAGCCCGGAGATCAGCGGCGACGTGCCGTCGCCGATCCGTCCGCCGCAGGGCTGCGCCTTCCACACGCGGTGTCCGCTGGCCGAGGACGTCTGCCGCGTGACGCGACCGCCACTGCTGACGCGTCCCGATGGCAGCAGGGTCGCCTGCCACGTCAGCAACCGCGACCTCGAGGCCCATACCGGAGACTGACCCCATGAGCTTGACCGACCGGCAATGGGTGGCCCGCCACCTCGACCTGTTGCGCGCCGACATTCCAGCCGGCACGCAGCAGGTGATCGGCCGCCTCGTCGCCGACACCATCGCCATCGCGCACTATGCCCGGCGACACGCCATCGGCGGGGCTGCCGTCGACACTGCGGGCCTGTCGCTGCGGCAGGACGGGGTGAGCGTCTGGGGCAGTGTCGAGCGAGCGGCACCGCTCGACGCCGCGTTCCTCAACGGCACGTCGGCCGAGGCCCTCGATTTCCAGGAAGTGCTGATCAACGGCCGCAACAACGGACACGCCGCGGTGGTGGTGGTGCCGGCGGTACTGGCGCTCGCCGAAGAGCTCGACGCCAGCGCCGAGCGGGTGGTGCGGGCGATCTGGATCGCGCTGGCGGCGAATATCGGGCTCGCCGAGATCCTCGGCCGGGCGCACCGGGCCAACGGGCTCGGCTTTCGCACCACCTCGCTGACCGCGCCGCTCGCCGCAGCGCTCGGGTGCGCGTCGCTCGGCAGCGAAGACGCCGGCATCGTCCACAATGCGCTTGCCATCTGCGCCGGCACGCTGCCGGCCGGGCTGCTGTCCGCCATGTCGCCGAAGATGGGCAGCTACAGCCCGGACAAGGACCTGTCGGTGGGGTTTTCGGCCCGCCATGCGCTGCATTGCGCGCTGCTCGCCCTCGGCGGCGCCGGCGGGCCGGAGGCGCCGATCACCGGCGACAAGGGGTGGCTCGCGAGCTTCGGCGCCGGCAGCGCCGACACGTCCTATCTCGACGTGCCGCCTTTGGAGCGCGATCTCGGCGCCTATTCGATCAAGCTCTACCCCGCCAATTTCGGCTGCCAGGCGGCGATCCGCGGGGCAATCGAGCTCGGCCGCCGGCTGAGCTCGCAGGCGGTCACCCGGCTGCATGTCGAGGTGAAGAGCTCGAGCGCCGCGTCGCTCTCGACCCGGGCCATCGACAACCACCTCGCGGCGCGCTTCAGCCTGCCCTTCGCGGTGGCCAGCGCCTTCGTGCGCGGCCGGTCGGTGCTTGCCGATTTCGAGGGCGAAGCGGTGACGGACGCGGCTGTGCTCGCCTGCATGGACAAGGTGGAACTGACCGGCAGCCCCGAGCTCGAGGCGATGCACCTCGCCCAGGGCGTGTTCCCGGCCAACGTCATCGCCTATGCCGGAGCCGAAGAGCTGGGACGCACCGCCTATACGGGGCCGTTCGAAGGCTTCAGCGCCGCCGAAAGCGACGCGGCGTTTCTCGAAAAGCTGGCGTCGCTATGCCCAGCGAACGTCGCCGAACGGCTCGCGGCCTACAGCCGGGCGCCGGGAGATGACGCGCGACTCCGGGCGATCTGCCTGTAGGTTGAGCGGAGGCTAGCAGCGTCAGCTGCCAGGAATCCTCAGGAGTAATTTGGGTGCAATCGGAGATGGTGGAGCTGAGGGGAATCGAACCCCTGACCTCATCATTGCGAACGATGCGCTCTCCCAACTGAGCTACAGCCCCGCTCCGATCGCGTGCTTCATATTCGAAACCGGGCGATTGTCAAAGTCCCTTTTTCGGGACGAGGTGGTGCTCCATCAGGCTGCGGGCGGTGGCGGTGACGGCGTCGGGGGCGGGGATGAAGGGGCGGCCGAGGAGCGCCTCGGCGGCGCTGGTGTCGGCGTGCTTGACGACGCCGAGCTCGCCGAGGTTGCTGCGCAGCACCGGATCGAACAGGGCGGCGGCGCGGACCAGCCAGTCGGGCACGCGGAAGGTGGGCAGGCGCCCCGCCGCATCGCCGAGGCCGGCGCGCAGCATCTGGGCGATCTCGAGGATGTCCCAGGTGCCGTTGCCGGTCGGGTAGCGATGGCCGCCCGCCTCAGGTTTCTCCATGGCGGCGACATGCAGCGCGGCGACGTCGCGGACGTCGACGACGATGAAGGAGATGCGCGGCGCGGCCGGCACCTCGCCCTTCATCAGGCGGAGGATCAGGGCGGCGGAGGTGCCGGGATCGTCGTCGAGCAGCGGGCCGAGGATGCCGCCCGGGTTGATGGCGACGAGGTCGTCGTGGCGGCCGGCGCGATCCATGATCTCCCAGGCGGTGCGCTCGGCGCGGGCCTTCGATTCGACATAGGCGTTGACGTCGCGGCCCTCGAGGTCGGTCCAGTCCTCGGCGGTGAAGGGGCGGGTGCGGGCGCGGTCGTGGCCATACATGATGGCCGCCATCGAGGAGGTGAGGACGATGCGCTCGACCTTGGCCGCGAGCGCCGCCTCGAGCGCCCGCCGCGTGCCTTCGACGGCGGGGCGGACCAGCTCCCCGCGGTCGCGCGGCATCTCGGTGACGAAGGGGGAGGCGGTGTGCTGCAGGTAGCGGACGCCGTCCATGGCGGCATCCCAGCCGGCGTCCTCCATCAGGTCGAGCGCGACGAACTCCAGCCGCGAGACGTCGGCGCCGTGGCGGCCGAGCGTCGCCCGCACCTTGCCGGCGCGCTCGAGGCTGCGCACCGAGCCGCGGACGACATAGCCGCGCTCGAGCAGGGCCAGCGCCAGGTGGCCGCCGAGAAAGCCCGAGATACCGGTGACGAGGACGCGATCGGCCATGACGTGCTCCCCAGGTGGAGCCCGCTCCAGCGGCGCGGGCTCCGAAGTCTTGCGGCCGGCTGCTTAGGCCGCCTTCTGCCCGACCAGCCGGCGCTCGACCAGCGTCTCGAGGATCTGCACGGTGTTGAGCGCCGCGCCCTTGCGCAGGTTGTCGCTCACCACCCACAGCGAGAGCCCGTTCTCGACGGTGACGTCCTCGCGGATGCGGCTCACATAGGTGTCGTACTCGCCCGCCGCCTCGACGGGCGTGGCGTAGCCGCCGGCCTCGCGCTTGTCGATCACCGAGATGCCGGGCGCCTCGCGCAGGATGTCGCGCGCCTCGTCGGCGGTGATCGGGTTCTCGAACTCGAGGTTCACCGCCTCGGAATGGCCGACGAACACCGGCACGCGCACGCAGGTGGCGGTGAGCTTGATCTTGGGGTCGAGCATCTTCTTGGTCTCGGCCACCATCTTCCACTCTTCCTTGGTCGAGCCGTCTTCCATGAAGACGTCGATATGCGGGATGACGTTGAAGGCGATCTGCTTGGAGAACTTCTTGGGCGTGGCGCTGTCGTTGACGAAGATGCCCTTGGTCTGCGTCCACAGCTCGTCGACGCCTTCCTTGCCGGCGCCGGAGACGGACTGGTAGGTCGAGACGACGACGCGCTTGATCTTGGCCGCATCGTGCAGCGGCTTCAGCGCCACGACGAGCTGCGCGGTCGAGCAGTTGGGATTGGCGATGATGTTCTTGCGCTTGGCCTGCGCCATGTAGCCGTCGAGCACGTGGGCGTTCACCTCGGGCACGATCAGCGGCACGTCGGCGTGGTAGCGCCAGAAGCTCGAGTTATCGACGACGATGCAGCCGGTGGCGCCGATCCGCTCGCCATATTCCTTGGCGATGGCGGAGCCGGCGCTCATCAGCGCGAAATCGACGCCCTTGAAATCGAAATGCTCGAGGTTCTGCACCTTGAGCCGCTTGTCGCCATAGCTGATCTCCTGGCCCTGCGAGCGGGCGGAGGCGAGCGCGATCACCTCGGAGGCGGGAAACTTCCGCTCGGCGAGGATGTTCAGCATTTCACGGCCTACATTGCCCGTGGCCCCGATAACGGCGACGCGATAACCCATTGGACTTGTCCTTTTTTTGCCTTCAGTCCCCCGCGCAGGACCACTTATGGCCCGCGGCACGCGATTGGCTCCGGCCGCTCCCCGGCGGGAGAGGCCCGGGGATCGGCTCAGGGGGTTTTGGTGGTTTTGGTCGCCATAGCGATGCCGGCGGCGAGACCCGTGGTCGCCTTCGTCGGCATCATGTCGAGAACGTTGCGCATCGGGCAACCGGTTCCTTGAACTGTGGCGCCGTGGTTTCTACGCCGAAATCCAGAATAGTCAATCACCAGGTGTAGGAGATCGCCTATGGGGTGGGATGCTGACGGTTGGGCGGGCCCCGATACCAGCAACAACTACCGGCGTCATCCCCGCGAAGGCGGGGATCTCGGTTGGCGATGGCGCAAGGAAACGGAGGTTCCCGCTTTCGCGGGAATGACCCGGTGGTTGTGGTTGGAGGGGTGGGTGGCGAGGGGCCCGATACCGTCCACCCACGCACCGGGGCGTGGAGGGGTGATCCAGCACTCGTCCTAGCGCGGCGCGCGATGCTCCACCCCACCCTTGATCCCTCCCCATCGAGGGGAGGGAGACGTTGGGGCGCGGCCAGTGCAACGCCGCCTCCCTCCCCCTTGTGGGGAGGGAACGAGGGTGGGGGTGGCCAGGGGCTCGGTGCCGAACCGCCTAGCCGTAGCGGCGTGCAGCGTGTATCTCCCCCGCGCATGAGCACGATAGAATACGACGTCATCATCCTCGGGGCCGGGGCGGCCGGCATGATGGCCGGGATCGAGGCGGGGAAGCGGGCGCGGCGGGTGCTGCTGCTTGATCACGCGAAGACCGCCGGCGAGAAGATCCGCATCTCGGGCGGCGGGCGCTGCAACTTCACCAATATCAACGCCACGGTGAAGGCGGGGCGCGACCGGTTCCTCAGCCGCAACCCGCGCTTCGCGCTGTCGGCGCTGGCGCGCTACACGCCGGAGCAGTTCATCGCGCTGGTCGACCGCTACGACATCCCGTTCCACGAGAAGACGCTGGGGCAGCTCTTCTGCGACGGCTCGAGCCAGCAGATCATCAACCTGTTGCTGACCGAGCTGCGCAAGGTTTCGGCACTGGTCGAGACCGACACGCAGATCGAGGCGGTGTCGCATGCCGACGGCCGCTTTACCGTCCGCACCGACAAGGCCTCGCTGAGCGCCGCGGCGCTGGTCGTCGCGACCGGCGGCAAGTCGATCCCGAAGATGGGGGCGACCGGGCTCGCCTACCAGCTGGCGACGCAGTTCGGGCTCGAGGTCACGGAGACGCGCCCGGCGCTGGTGCCGCTGACCTTCGAGCCGCGCATCCTCGAGAAGCTGGCGCCGCTCAGCGGCATCGCCGCCGACGTGCGGATCACGGCCAACAAGAAGAGCTTCGAGGAGGCGATGCTGTTCACCCATCGCGGGCTGAGCGGCCCGGCGATCCTCCAGGCCTCGAGCTACTGGCGCGAGGGCGACGCGATCGTCATCGACCTGTTCCCGGACGGGGACCTGAGCGAGATCCTGCGGCGGGCGCGGGCCGAGACGCCGAAGCTGCAGTTGCAGACGGTGCTCGGGGCGCATCTCGCCAAGCGCCTGGCGCAGATGCTGGCCGAGGACATCGGCATCACGGCGATGATCGGCGACGTCTCGGACAAGAGCTTCGAGAAGGTGGAGGAGGCGCTGCGCCGCTGGACCATCAAGCCCACCGGCTCGGAGGGCTACCGCACCGCCGAGGTGACGCTGGGCGGCATCGACACGACGGGGCTCGATTCGAACACCATGGCGGCCCGTACGGTGCCGGGGCTCTATTTCATCGGCGAGGCGGTGGACGTGACCGGGTGGCTGGGCGGGTACAATTTCCAGTGGGCCTGGGCCTCGGGGTGGGCGGCGGGGCAGGTGGCTTGAGAAAGCCGCTAGAACTTCCAGCCCAGCCGTAGCCCCAGGTTGGAGATGCCGCCGTTGTTCGGGCAGAGGTTGGCGTTGGACATGTGTTCGTAGGTGAGCGTGGCGGTGGCGTTGTCGCCGACATGCATGCCGACGCCGATGCGCTCGTAGAAATTGGCGCGGCAGCCGAGGTTCGGCGAGCCCTCGGGAGCGTCGTTGAGGTAGCCGTTGTGGACGGCGCCGCCCAGGGCGCCCTCGACGTAGAACGGGGTTTCGAAGAGGCCGAACTGCCAGACCAGGGCGGCGCGCACGAGGCTTTCCTCGCCGGCGAAGTTGAGCGTCGCGCCCAGCTCGGGGCGGGGCGAGCCGAGCCATTCGAACAGATCGAGATCGGGCGAGGGGAACAGCACGTCGAGGCTCAAATCGCTGACATCGGTGAAGCTGTCGGCACTCGCGCGATGCGCGTTGATCCCGGCGCGCACCTCGTCGACGATCCCGGGATGCAGCGCGGGGCCGGCCTCCTGCGCCGCGGCGGCGCCGATGCCCGATAAGGTCGCCAGTACCAGCACCGAGAATCGGGTCATTGCGCACCCGTCAATTCAGCTGGAGGAAGGCACGACCGGCCGCTGCGGCCTGTCGCTTCGTTGGTAGCAAGTCCGGCCGCCGCCGTCCACTGGACGACCCGGTGAAGCTTGCCGCCAGGTTTACGCCGCCCCAAGCACGATGGATGCGCAGTGGACGGACTCGCTCCGCCCCGCTACCACTGCCGCGAAACATTTCTGGGAGGGCGAATATGGCAAGCGGCAAGGTGCGGTGGGGCATTCTCTCGACCGCCAATATCGGGCTCAAGAAGGTGACGCCGGCGATCCTCAAGTCGCCGCTGAGCGAGGTGGTCGCCGTCGCTTCGCGCGACAAGGCCAAGGCGGAAGAGTACATCGCGGAGCTGGGCCTGACCGGCAAGGCGACGGCGCATGGCAGCTACGAGGAGCTGTTCGCCGACCCCAATGTCGACGCGATCTACAACCCGCTGCCCAATCACCTGCACGTGCCGATGACGCTGGCGGCGGCGCGGGCGGGCAAGCACGTCCTGTGCGAGAAGCCGATCGCGCTCAATGCCAAGGAGGCGGAGCAGCTGCGGCAACTGCCCAAGGACCTGGTGTTCTACGAGGCCTTCATGGTGCGCTGGCACCCGCAATGGCAGCGGGCCCGCGAGATCGTGCGCTCGGGCGAACTGGGCGAGCTCCGCGCCGTGCGCGGCATCTTCACCTACTACCTCACCGACCCCAGTAACGTGCGCAACCAGCTCGATATCGGCGGCGGCGGCATCTACGACATCGGCTGCTACCCGGTCACCGGCGCGCGCTTCCTGTTCGACGCCGAGCCGCTGCGCGCCGTCTCGCTGGTCGATCGCGACCCCACGCTCAAGACCGACCGCCTCGCCTCGGTGCTGCTCGATTTCGGCGGCGGCAGGCAGGCGAGCTTCGTCTGCTCGACCCAGGCGGTGCCGTACCAGTCGCTGGAACTGCTCGGCACCAAGGGCCGGATCGAACTGGTGATCCCCTTCACCCCGCCGGCCGATTCCGCCACCGCCATCCTGGTCGATGCCGGCTACGATCCGAGCGGCCATCTCTCCCGCCGCGAGGTCATCGCGCCCTGCGACCAGTACACCGAGCAGGCCAACGCCTTCTGCCGCGCCGTGCTCGAGGGCAAGCCGCTCGAATGGGGGGTGGAGGACGCGATCCGCAGCATGCGGGTGCTCGATGCGGTGTTCGAGAGCGAGAAGCGCGGGGGCTGGGCCGAGGTGTGAGGGCCGTCGCACCTCTCAGTCCCCTCAGGGGGGGTGCCTGAGCTTGTCGAACGGAGCGAGGTGGGGGTAGCCACCAGCACCGGCCGTGCCCCGACCCTCTCCGTCCTTCGACAGGCTCAGGATGAGGGTGTGGGGCATCCTCAGGGTCAAGGCTCAGACGTCGGGGCGGTAGAAGTCGCCTTCTTCGTTCATCACCCAGAGCTCGCCGGTCGAGATGTCGAACCAGGCGCCGTGGATGGCGAGCTTGCCTTCCTGCTCCAGCTTCCTGACGTAGGGGAAGGTCCGCAGGTTGGCGATCGAGTTGCGGATCGAGAAGCGCTCGAGCATGGTCTGGCGCTCCTTGTCGGTGAGGAGGGTGTATTTCGACACCGTCTCGGAGACCGGGGCGAGCATGCTCATCCACTTGCCGATGAAGTCGCCCTGGGCCAGCGGGTTGCGACGGGAGCGAGGGCGGCCTTGATGCCGCCGCAGCGGCCGTGGCCCATCACCACGATATTGCTGATCCCGAGCGCATTGACGGCGAATTCGATCGCCGCGGAAGTACCGTGCTGATGGCCGTCCGGCTGGAAGGTGGGCACCAGGTTGGCGACGTTGCGCAACACGAACAGCTCGCCCGGACCGGTATTGAAGATGGTCTCGGGCGCCGCGCGGCTGTCGCAGCAGGCAATGATCATCGTGCTGGGAGATTGGCCCTGATCGGCCAGTTCGCGGTAACGAGCCTGTTCCAGATCGTAGTGATCGGACATGAACGACTTGTAGCCGTCGAGCAAAAATGCTGGAAACCCATCCATGCCGCAGCGATTAGCGGTTAAAAGGACGAATTTCAATCGCCACGCAGCGCATGGCGCCCAGGAGTTTTTTGAATGTTGCTATATCGATTTCTCACCGGGGAGGACGATTCCACCTTCTGTCACAAGGTCACCAAGGCGCTGAGCGAAGGCTGGGTGCTGCATGGCGGGCCCACCTACGCGCATGACGCGACCAACAAGCGGATGCAGTGCGGGCAGGCCGTCACCAAGGCGGTGCCCGACCAGCCATACGACCCCGAGCGTAAGCTGACCGACTACGCCTGAGGCGCCTAGGGCGCCTGGCCGGGGCGTCGGGCCGCGGCCGGCTTCAGAGCCGGCCGCTGAGCGCCAGGTGCTGCAGCAGGATCATGGTCTTGGCGTCGGCGATCTCGCCGCGCCGCAGCATCGCGAGGGCCTCGTCGAAGCCGAGCTCGAGCACTTCGATGTCCTCGCCCTCGCCTTCGAGGCCGCCGCCGGCGGAAACCCTCGAGCTTTCGTCATAGGCGCCGATGAAGAGGTGCAACCGCTCGGTGACCGAGCCGGGGGTCGAATAGACCGTCGCCACGTGCTCGGGCTCGCCGATGCGGTAGCCGGACTCCTCCTCGGCCTCGCGCCGGGCGCAAGCTTCGGGCGGCTCGCCGTCGAGCTTGCCGGCCGGCACCTCGATCAGCCAGCCGTCGCCACCGGTGGCATAGACCGGAAAGCGGAACTGGCGGGTTAGGATCACGCTGCGCTTTTCCACGCAATAGGGGAGGATCGCCGCGCCGTCGCCGGTGTCGTAGGTCTCACGCGCCAGCTGCTGCCAGGCGCCGTTCCGCCGCTGCAGCTCGAGCGTGGTGCGCTTGACCACGCCCCAGCCGCGGCACAGCACCACTTCGCCGGTGATCCGGACCTTTTCGCGCATTCTCGAACCTTTCCGCGGAACCGCCGCCAGAAAACATGCGTTGCTGAATCCAATATGAACACCGGCTTCACGTCCGGGCCAAGTTGCAGCTGCTAGGAATCGTCCCAAGCAGCGGAAACCCGAGACGGGTCGCCCGCACCAAGGGACCGAGGACATGGACCGCATAACCGTCGGCGCGATGATTGCAGTAGGTGCTCTCGTCATGAACGGCGGCCTGGTCAGGGACGTGCTCGCCGAGGATGGCCAGCCCGCCGCGACCGGGACCTCCATGTCCGCGCCGTCCCCCACCCCGGTGGCGTCCGGCCTCCGCGGCGAACGGGTGCTGAGCCTGTTGCTCACGCTCGAAGCGCTGCGGGCCGCGCCGGGGGCGCTCAATTCCCACAAAGTGTAATGCCCGATATCGGCGGAACCTTTGACCTCGCCGCCAAGCGCGGCTAGAAGTCTCGAACCATTCCACTACTGGAGCGCCCGCCTGGCTCGTGGCGGGCGAGGCCGAGACGACATGGCTCCTTCCTCGCGGCCGCTTTCGCCGCATCTCAGCATCTACCGCTTCACCCTCACCATGACGATGTCGATCGTCCATCGGGCGACGGGCATCGCGAACTATGCCGGCACGCTGCTGCTGGTGCTCTGGCTCGTGGCCGCGGCGGTCGGCGGCGGCTTCTTCGACTGGGTCAACTGGCTGTTCGGCACCTGGTTCGGCCAGCTCGTGCTGTTCGGCTACACCTGGAGCCTCATCCACCACATGCTGGGCGGCGTCCGGCACTTCATCTGGGACACCGGGCGGCTGATGGATCCGGTGGGGCGCGAGCTGGCTGGTGCGGCTGCACCTCGGCGCCTCGATCCTCGTTACCCTGGCCCTCTGGGCGATCCTGGTGTGGTTCAAATGATCGACAAGGCGGTTATCGCGCGGCCGGACACGCATTACGGCGCCGGCAAGCCGGCGACCCGGCACTTCATCGTGCAGCGCCTCAGCGGGGCGCTCAACATCCTGTTCCTCGGCTTCTTCATCTGGTTCGTCGCGAGCCTCGCCGGCGCCGGGCGCGAGGCGATGGTCGGGACCATCCGCAATCCGCTCGTCGCCATCATCCTCGTGCTGCTGATTGCCAATGTGTGCATACACATGCGCATCGGCATCCGCGAGGTGATCGAGGACTATATCGACGAGCACAAGCGCAACACGCTGGCGCTGCGCGCCAACGACGCGTTCGTCATTCTCATCGCCGTGCTGGGGATCGGTGCGATCGCCAAGATCGTCTTCTGGGGTTAGTCACTGATGGCCGCTTACGAACTCATCGACCACGAATTCGACGTGGTGATCGTCGGTGCCGGCGGCGCGGGCTTGCGCGCGACCCTGGGCATGGCGGAGCAGGGGCTCAACACCGCCTGCATCACCAAGGTGTTCCCCACCCGCTCGCACACCGTGGCGGCGCAGGGCGGCATCGCCGCCTCGCTCGGCAACATGGGCCCCGATTCCTGGCAGTGGCACATGTACGACACGGTCAAGGGCTCGGACTGGCTGGGCGACAACGACGCCATGGAGTACCTGGCGCGCGAGGCGCCGGCGGCGATCTACGAGCTCGAGCACTATGGCGTGCCGTTCTCGCGCACCGAGGCGGGCACGATCTACCAGCGGCCGTTCGGCGGCCACATGACCGAGTTCGGCGACGGCCCGCCGGTGCAGCGCACCTGCGCGGCGGCGGACCGGACCGGGCACGCCATCCTCCATACGCTCTATGGGCAGTCGGTCAGGCACAACGCGCAGTTCTTCATCGAGTATTTCGCGCTCGACCTGATCATGGGGCCGGACGGCTCGTGCCAGGGCGTGATCGCCTGGAAGCTCGACGACGGCACGCTGCACCGGTTCCGCGCCAAGCTCGTGGTGCTGGCGACCGGCGGCTACGGCCGGGCCTATTTCTCGGCGACCTCGGCGCATACCTGCACCGGCGACGGCAACGGTATGGTGGCGCGGGCCGGGCTGCCGCTGCAGGACATGGAGTTCGTGCAGTTCCACCCGACCGGCGTCTATGGCGCGGGCGTGCTGATCACCGAGGGGGCGCGCGGCGAGGGCGGCTATCTCACCAATTCCGAGGGCGAGCGCTTCATGGAGCGCTATGCGCCCAACGCCAAGGACCTCGCGTCGCCGCGACGTGGTGAGCCGCTGCATGACCATCGAGATCCGCGAGGGGCGCGGCGTCGGGCCGAAGAAGGACCACATCTTCCTCCATCTCGACCATCTCGACCCGAAAGTGCTGCACGAGCGGCTGCCGGGGATCACCGAAATCGGCAAGGATCTTCGCCGGCGTCGACCTGACGCGCGAGCCGATCCCGGTGCTGCCGACGGTGCACTACAACATGGGCGGCATTCCCGCGAACTATCACGGCGAGGTGCTGAACCCGACGCGCCGACGATCCGGATCGCGTGGTGCCGGGGCTGATGGCGGTGGGCGAGGCGGCCTGCGCCTCGGTGCACGGCGCCAACCGGCTCGGCTCGAACTCGCTGACCGACCTCGTGGTGTTCGGCCGCGCCGCGGCGCTGCGGGCGGCGCAGGTGGTGGACAAGGGCGCCGCCGTGCCGGGCATCGTGGCCTCGGAGGACGAGCGGATCCTCGCGCCGCTTCGACCGGCTGCGGCACGCCAATGGCGGCTCGCCGACGGCGGTGGTGCGCGAGCGGATGCAGCGCATCATGCAGGAGGACGCGGCGGTGTTCCGCACGGCCGAGACGCTGCAGACCGGGGTGAAGCGGATCTCCGAGCTCTGGGGGACGCTGGGCGACCTCAAGGTCACCGACCGCTCGATGATCTGGAACTCCGACCTGGTCGAGACGCTGGAGCTCGAGAACCTGATGGCCTGCGCCGCGACCACGGTGGTTTCGGCCGAGGCCCGGCACGAGAGCCGCGGCGCCCATGCGCGCGAGGATTTCCCCAACCGCGACGACGTCGACTGGCGCAAGCACACGCTGAGCTGGATCGACGGCGCGGGCAAGGTGACGCTGGGCTACCGGCCGGTGCATGTCGACCCGCTGACGCCGGAGAGCGAGGGCGGCATCAGTCTGAAGAAGATCGCGCCGAAGGCGAGGGTGTATTAAGGTCAAGCCGAATTTCGGAGAGTCTCGGATGGGCATCATCGAGAAGATTGTGGTGAGCGACGAGACGATGCAGCAGTTGGAACAGGCTGCTCGGTCGCATGGGCTTACCCTCGAGGAGGAAGCTGCCCGTCGTATTGAAAGCCAGATGCATAGGGCTACTCGCGAAGAGCTACTGGCACGCTCGCGCGCCTTGCGTGCGTCCATGCCCCCGCAAACGACAGATAGCCTCACATTGCTGCGGGAAGATCGCGACCGGTGATTGTCGTTGACAGCTCCATAGCGCTGCAATGGGTTCTACCCGAGGCAGGGGCTTCGGTCGCGGAAGAGCTCTTGGGTAATCCCGACCTGATCGCGCCCGATATTCTGCTCATGGAAGCGGCCAATGTGCTTGCAAAGAAGATTCGCGCTGGTAACTCGACCATGGAGGGCGCGCTCGCCGGCCTAGCGCTAATTCGGGATACCGTTTCCAGGCTGGTCAGTTCCGCTGACCTCGCCGCAGAGGCGCTGAAGCTTTCTGCGGATCTGGTGCATCCTGCTTATGACTGCTGCTTTCTGGCCTGCGCCATCCAGGCTGACGCGACACTGGCCACACGCGATCAGCCGTTTATCGATAGGCTCAACGCTGGCGGGTACGGCAACCGCTTGCACTTTCGAGCTGCACCATGACCGCCGCCCCCGGCTATTCCGGCACTCCCCTGCCGCAGAAGCTTGGGCTCAAGGATGGGCAGCGCGTGCTGTTCATCGATCTGCCGGCGGAGCTGGGTGAGCTGGCGGGGTCGCGGACCTTCGCCGAGGTGCGCGAGGCGTCTTGGGACGACTGGAATGGTGGCTCGGGCTGGGATTTCATCCATGGCTTCACCACATCCCGTGGCAGTGCTCGAGGACAATGCGAGGCCGCTGATGCAGGCGATCGGGCGGGACGGGACGATCTGGATCTCGTGGCCGAAGAAGGCGTCGAAGGTGCCGACCGATATCACCGAGGACGTGATCCGCGAGGTGGTGCTGCCGATCGGTCTGGTGGACGTGAAGGTGGCGGCGGTCAGCGAGGTCTGGTCGGGGTTGAAGCTGGTGATCCGGAAGGAATTGCGGTGACGAACGGGGGTCTGGGGATGAAGCGGGTGGCGATGCTGGCGGCGCGGGCTGATGCGTGCTGCTCATGGCCGGCGCTGGCGGGGGCGCCGACGGCGGCGCAGCAGGAAAAATTCCAGGCCGAGTGCCTGCGCAACAGCGGCGGCAACACGACGCTCTGCACCTGCAAGAGCGAGCAGGTGATGAAGCTCGCCGACGAGGCGTTCATGGAGGTGATCCTCGCCACGATGCAGGGCAAGCCCTTGCCCGAGGCGCAGAGCCGGCCCTATGGCGTCTATATCTCGCGCTCCAACGCCGTGTGCGCGCCGGGCATGTAAGGGTTTAGCCGATGAAGCCGATCAAGTTCGAGAAGGAAGAGCGCGCGGAGATCGTTGCCCGCATCCAGCGTTATTTCGCCGACGAATTGGACAGCTCGATCGGCGAGATCCCGGCGGAGCTGCTGTTGAATTTCTTTTCCGACCAGATCGGCGCCTTCTACTACAACCAGGGCCTCGCCGACGCCAAGGCGGTGCTCGGCAAGGTGGTGGACGATGTCGAGGAGCGTATCTATTCGCTCGAGCGGCGCGAGGCACGGGCGAGATGAGGCTGAGGGCGACGATACGGGCGGGCATGCTGGCGACGGCGCTGGCGGCGGCGGGCGTGCTGCTCGCGGGCTGCGGGCTCTCGCCCGAGGCGCAGGCGGTGGCGGATGCCTGCGCGAAGCTGCCGCGCACGACGGCCGAAAGCTGCCAGTGCTACGCCAAGGAATTGCAGAACAAGCTGAAGCCGGATCTCTTGCGGCTCGCCGCCTACGCGCAGACCGATCCGGCGAAACTGCTCGACCCTTCCGTGATCGGCAACGTGAGTGCCAATGACGTCATCGCGGTGACCAAGACCTCTGCCGAGGCGCTGCAGACGTGCAAGATTGTGTAGGAAGCCATGGCCGAACTGACCCTTCCCAAGAACTCGCGCATCAAGCCCGGCAAGACCTGGCCGAAGCCCGATAGGGCGACGCGGCTCAAGGAGTATCGGGTGTACCGGTACGATCCGGACACGGGCGAGAACCCGCGGCTCGATACCTATTTCGTCGATCTCGACGATTGCGGGCCGATGGTGCTCGACGCGCTGTTGTGGATCAAGAACAAGGTCGACCCGACGCTGACGCTCCGCCGCTCCTGCCGCGAGGGCATCTGCGGCTCGTGCTCGATGAACATCGCGCGGGGCCAACACGCTCGCCTGCACCAAGGGCATGGACGAGATCGCCGGCCATGTCAGCGTCTATCCGCTGCCGCACATGCCGGTGGTCAAGGACCTGGTGCCGGATCTCTCGACCTTCTACGCCCAGCACCGCGCGATCGAGCCGTGGCTGAAGACCACCTCGCCGACGCCGGAGAAGGAGTGGCTGCAGTCGCGGCCGGAGCGCGAGAAGCTCGACGGGCTCTATGAATGCATCCTGTGCGCCTGCTGCTCGACCTCCTGCCCGTCCTATTGGTGGAACGGCGAGAAGTATCTCGGGCCGGCGGCGCTGCTGCAGGCCTATCGCTGGCTGATCGACAGCCGCGACGAGGCGCGCGAGGAGCGGCTCGACAATCTCGAGGACCCGTTCAAGCTCTACCGCTGCCATACGATCATGAACTGTGCCAAGGTCTGCCCCAAGGGGCTGAACCCGGCGAAGGCGATCGCGGAGATCAAGCAGCTGATGGTGAAGCGCGAATTCGCCTGAGGGCCGATGTACGAGACCGTTGCCGAGGTTGAGGATCCGTCCGTCGCCCGCGTCTTGATCGCGGCGCTGAAGGCGCACGGGTTCCACCCCAAGGAAGGGGGCGAGAGCGGCCTGCCGGGGCTGCCCGGGGTCTATTCCCCCAAGGGCATCGCCATCGAGCTCCCCGAGGCGGAGGCTGGCGACGCGCGGGTGCTGGCCGATGTGCTGATCCGGGAGATGCAGGCCCGCTGATCTCGGTGCGAAACGGCGCCCGGGGTCCTAACTGCGCCACATTGGTCGGGGCAAAACGCTGGGAACGGCGGTTGAACCGGGCGGGCCGGTCACGCTATATCCCACGACCTTGTTGTTAACCGCTGCTTAACCGGCGGCACGGAGCCTGAGCATGATGAGTTCGAGACGCGCGAGCGTTTCAGGTGCGGTGGTTGTCGCGACGGCGCTGCTGCTTTCGGGCTGCGCCTCGAGCGGAGTGACGACCAACAACATCTCCTCGACCGAGAACATCACGCCGATCCAGAACACTCCGGTGGCGAGCGCCAACCTGCCGGCCATCGGGCAGGACGGTGCGCTGGTGCAGCAGTCGACGCCCGGCCAGCCGACCGATCTCAGCATGCGGGGCGCCGGCGCTGGGAACGCTGCCGGCGACCGGCGCCGCTGCCTTCCCGGCGGGGCAGCCGACGCAGGTCGCCAATGCCGACAACAGCTCGTTCGTGACGCTCGACTCGGTGGGCGCGGTGCCCGACGTGCCGGGGCGCGACCTGTCGGGCGGGCTGACGATCGAGAAGCTCCTGGGCGGCTGGACGATCGTTTCGGGCGCCGAGCAGTGCAAGCTCAACCTCACCTATACGGCCAAGACCGGCACCTCGCGCTATCGCGCCTCGACGCCGGGCTGCGTGCTGGGCGGGCTGAAGGTCGTCGCCTCGTGGCAGCTGGTCGGCAGCCAGGTGCAGCTGTTCGACGAGAACGGCGACATCGTCGCCTCGCTGATCCATTCCGGCAACCGCTTCATCGGCACCCTGGCGGGTGGCCAGGGCATCTCGATGGTCAGCTAGCTTGTCGAGCCGGCGGGGCCACGGGGCCAAACCGGTCAGCGAAGCGCTGCAGCGGCTCGTTGAAGGCTGGGGCGCTGCAGCCCGATCCCCTGCAGATGAAGGCGGCCGCGGCGCTCGATCGCGTCGCCGTCGAGCTCGCTGCCGGAAACGGCTCGCGCGGCTTCCTCGCCGGGCTGTTCGGCGGGCCGGCGCCGGTGCGCGGGGTCTATCTCGTCGGCGCAGGTCGGCCGCGGCAAGACCATGCTGATGGACCTGTTCTACGCCGAGGTCGAAACGCGCGGCCAAGCGGCGCGTGCATTTCCATGAGTTCATGGACGAGATGCATGCCGAGATCACGAAATTCCGCCGATCCGAGAAGGGGCGGGCCGGGCATGCCGATCCGGTGGCCGCGGTGGTGAAGCCGATGCTGGAGAGCGTGCGGCTGCTCTGCCTCGACGAGTTCCAGGTGCAGGACATCACCAACGCCATGCTGCTCGGGCGGCTGTTCGACAAGCTCTGGGACGGCGGCGATCACGGTGGTGGCGACCTCCAATACCCGGCCGGACGCGCTCTACGAGAACGGGCTCAACCGGCAGCTGGTGCTGCCGTTCATCGCCGAGCTGAAGCGCCGGACGGAGCTGGTGGAGCTCGACGGGCCGACCGACTATCGGCGGCAGAAGTTCGAGGGGGAAGCGGTCTACCAGTTCGGCACCGGGCCGGCGGTGGACGCCGCGATGGACCGGCTGTGGCTGAAGCTCACCGGCGGGGCGTCCGGGGAGCCGGAGCAGCTGGTCTCGCTCGGCCGCACGATCGAGGTGCCGCGCGCGGCGATGGGCGCGGCGCGATTCGAGTTCGCCGAGCTCTGCGAGCGGCCGCTGGGGGCGCGGGACTACCTGCGGCTCAGCCACGCCTATGAGACGCTGATGATCGACCATGTGCCGCAATTCGGCCGGCTCAGGTCCGACGCGAGCAAGCGCTTCATCCTGCTCGTCGATACGCTCTACGACCGCGGGGTGAAGCTTGCGGCGAGCTTTGCGGTGCCGCTCGACCAGCTGGCAGAGGACGAGAAGACCCGGGCCGAGTTCGCGCGCTGCGTTTCCCGGCTCGTCGAGATGCAGTCGGCGGACTATCTCGCCGCCGCGCACAAGGGCGAGACGGCGCCGGAATAGGCCGCAAGTCCCGGCAAGAATAGGGGCCTCCCAACAAAGGGCTGACTTGCCTGAGCATGGCTGGAACGCTAATAGGGGCCGCGCAATTTCCAGCATAAGCAGAAACGGGGTTCGGGATGGCGCGCAAGAAGATCGCTCTGATCGGTGCGGGGCAGATTGGTGGCACGTTGGCGCATCTGGCGGCGAGCAAGGAACTGGGCGACGTCGTATTGTTCGACATCGTCGACGGCGTGGCCGCCGGCAAGGCGCTGGACCTCAGCCAGTCCGCTCCGGTCGAGGGCTACAACGCGACGCTGCGCGGCACCACCGAATACAAGGACATCGAAGGCGCCGACGTGGTGATCGTCACCGCCGGCGTGCCGCGCAAGCCCGGCATGAGCCGCGACGACCTGCTCGAGATCAACCTCAAGGTGATGGAGCAGGTGGGCGCCGGCATCGCCAAGTATGCGCCCGACGCCTTCGTCATCTGCATCACCAACCCGCTCGATGCCATGGTCTGGGCGCTGCAGAAGTTCTCGGGCCTGCCCGCCAACCGCGTGGTCGGCATGGCCGGCGTGCTCGATTCCTCGCGCTTCCGCCATTTCATCGCCGACGAGCTCAAGGTCTCGGTGCAGGACGTCAACGCCTTCGTGCTCGGCGGCCATGGCGACACCATGGTGCCGCTGGCGCGCTATTCGACCGTCGCCGGCATCCCGCTGCCGGACATCGTCAAGATGGGCTGGATGAGCAAGGACCGGCTCGAGCAGATCATCCAGCGCACCCGCGACGGCGGCGCCGAGATCGTCGGGCTGCTGAAGACCGGCTCGGCCTTCTATGCGCCGGCCACCTCGGCGATCGAGATGGCGGAGAGCTACCTCAAGGACAAGAAGCGCATCCTGCCCTGCGCGGCCTTCCTCAAGGGCGAGTACGGGGTCAAGGGCACCTATGTCGGCGTGCCGGTGATCCTGGGCGCCGGTGGCGTCGAGAAGGTGGTCGAGATCGCGCTGCAGCGGCCCCGAGCAGAAGGCGTTCGACAAGTCGGTGGCGGCGGTCGAGGGCCTGATCGAGGCGTGCAAGAAGATCGCGCCGAAGCTGGCGTAGGATCTCCGGGAGCCATCTGGCTCCCACAGGGTCATCCCCGCGAAAGCGGGGATCTCCGTTCCGACCCGCGCGCCGCAAACAGGGGTTCCCGCTTTCGCGGGAATGACCCGGTGGGTGTGGGAGAGTTCCCGAAACGAGGCGGTAGGCAGACATGAACATCCACGAACACCAGGCCAAGGCCCTGCTTGCAACCTATGGACTGCCGGTGGCGCGGGGCGTCGCCATCTTCCGGCCGGAGGAGGCCGAGGCCGCGGCGGCGCAGCTGCCGGGACCGCTCTACGTGGTGAAGAGCCAGATCCATGCCGGCGGACGCGGCAAGGGCAAGTTCAAGGAGCTTGGCGCCGAGGCCAAGGGCGGCGTGCGGCTGGCGCGGTCGGCGGCGGAAGTCGTCGCCAACGCGCGGGAGATGCTGGGCAATACGCTGGTCACCAAGCAGACCGGCGCCGCCGGCAAGCAGGTCAACCGGCTCTATATCGAGGACGGCGCCGACATCGCGCGCGAGCTCTACTGCTCGCTGCTGGTCGATCGCTCCTCCGGCGAGGTGGCCTTCGTCGTCTCGACCGAGGGCGGCATGGACATCGAGGCGGTGGCGCATGACACGCCGGAAAAGATCGTCACCGTCGACATCGACCCGGCGACCGGCGTCACCGAGGCCGACGTGGCGCAGATCGTCTCGGCGCTGAAGCTCGAGGGCGCGGCGGCCGAGGATGCGAAGCGGGTGTTCCCGGCGCTCTACCGGGCGTTCACCGAGAAGGACATGAGCCTGCTCGAAGTGAACCCGCTGATCGTCATGGCCGACGGGCACCTGCGGGTGCTCGACGCCAAGGTGAGCTTCGACAACAACGCCATGTTCCGGCATCCGGAGCTCGCCGAGCTGCGCGACCTCAGCGAGGAGGACGCCAAGGAGATCGAGGCATCGAAGTTCGACCTCGCCTATGTGGCGCTCGAGGGCAATATCGGCTGCATGGTCAACGGCGCCGGCCTCGCCATGGCGACCATGGACATCATCAAGCTCTACGGCGCCGAGCCCGCCAACTTCCTCGACGTGGGCGGCGGGGCCTCCAAGGAGAAGGTGACGGCGGCGTTCAAGATCATCACCGCCGATCCCAACGTCAAAGGCATCCTCGTCAACATCTTCGGCGGCATCATGCGCTGCGACATCATCGCGGAAGGCGTGATCGCGGCGGTGAAGGAAGTCGGGCTCAAGGTGCCGCTGGTGGTGCGGCTCGAGGGCACCAACGTCAAGGAGGGCAAGGCCATCCTCGACCAGTCCGGTCTCGACGTGATCTCCGCCGACGACCTCGACGACGCGGCGCAGAAGATCGTCGCCGCGGTCGACGGCCGCTGAACCAGAACCCGAACGCACCAGGAAGTAGCAATGTCGATCCTCGTCAACAAAGACACCCGCGTTCTGGTGCAGGGGCTGACCGGCAAGACCGGCACGTTCCACACCGAGCAGGCGCTGGCCTATCACGGCACCAAGATGGTGGGCGGCACGCACCCCAAGAAGGGCGGCGAGACCTGGACCTCGGGGGTCGACGGCACGGCGCTGCCGATCTTCGCTTCGGTGGCCGAGGGCAAGGAGAAGACCGGGGCCAATGCCTCGGTGATCTACGTGCCGCCGGCGGGCGCGGCGGATGCGATCATCGAGGCGATCGAGGCCGAGATGCCGCTGATCGTCGCCATCACCGAGGGCGTGCCGGTGCTCGACATGGTGAAGGTCAAGGGCCGGCTCAGGAACTCGAAGTCGCGGCTCATCGGGCCGAACTGCCCGGGCGTCCTGACGCCGAACGAGTGCAAGATCGGCATCATGCCGGGCAACATCTTCATGGACGGCTCGGTGGGCATTGTTTCGCGCTCCGGGACACTTACCTATGAGGCCGTGTTCCAGACCACCAATGCGGGGCTCGGCCAGACAACGGCCGTCGGCATCGGCGGCGATCCGGTCAAGGGCACCGAGTTCATCGACGTGCTCGAGATGTTCCTGGCCGACGAGGAGACCAAGTCCATCATCATGATCGGCGAGATCGGCGGTTCGGCCGAGGAAGAGGCGGCGCAGTTCCTGATCGACGAGGCGAAGCGCGGGCGGAAGAAGCCGATGGCCGGGTTCATCGCCGGGCTGACGGCGCCCGCAGGGCGCACCATGGGCCATGCCGGCGCGGTGATCTCGGGCGGCAAAGGCGGCGCCGAGGACAAGATCGCGGCGATGGAAGCGGCGGGCATAAAGGTGTCGCGATCGCCAGCAAGGATTGGCCAAACCCTGGCGGAAGTTCTAAAAGGCTGAGGCAGGGGTGCAGCATGGCGGGGCGCGGCAGATCGGTCGCGCCTTAACGTCGAACAAAGGTATCGCGGGCATATTCGGCCCGCGTGGCTAGCCCCGGCGGAGCAGTCCCGGGCATTTGAGAAGGATGGCGGGGCCGCAGCCTCGCGACGCTGACATGACCCGACAAGAAAAGAACGAACAGTTCTTGCTTTCTTCCTTCCTCTATGGCGGCAACGCCGACTACATCGAAGGGCTTTATGCCCGCTACAAGGCGGACCCCAACAGCATCGACCCGACCTGGGCCAGCTATTTCGGGCGCCTCGAAGACACTCCCGAACAGGTCGAGAAGAACGCCGAAGGCCCGAGCTGGCAGCGGTCGGACTGGCCGCATGCCGCCGACCGGCGACCTGGTCTCGGCGCTCGACGGCAACTGGGGCGAGATCCAGGGCAAGGTCCAGAAGGCGGTGAAGGAGAAGGCGGTGGCCGAGGGCGCTCCCGCCCCGACCCCGGTGGACGTGCTGCAGGCGACGCGCGACTCGATCCGCGCCATCATGATGATCCGCGCCTACCGCATGCGGGGGCACCTGCATGCCGACCTCGACCCGCTGCACATGCGCGACGAGGAGCCGGCGCCGGAACTCGATCCCAAGAGCTACGGCTTCACCGAGGCCGACTACGACCGCCCGATCTTCATCGACCACGTGCTCGGGCTCGACTACGCCACCATCCCTGAGATGCTGGAGATCCTGAGGCGCACCTATTGCTCGACCGTCGGCGTCGAGTTCATGCACATCTCCGATCCCGAGGCCAAGGCCTGGATCCAGGAGCGCATGGAGGGGCCGGACAAGGAGATCAAGTTCACGCCCGAGGGCAAGCGGGCGATCCTCAACAAGCTGGTCGAGGCCGAAGGCTTCGAGAAGTTCCTCGACGTCAAGTTTACCGGCACCAAGCGGTTCGGGCTCGACGGCGGCGAGGCGCTGATCCCGGCGCTCGAGCAGATCGTCAAGCGCGGCGGCGCGCTCGGGGTGAAGGACATCGTCCTCGGCATGGCGCACCGCGGCCGGCTGAACGTCCTCACCCAGGTGCTGGCGAAGCCGCACCGGGCGCTGTTCCACGAGTTCAAGGGCGGCGCGTTCTACCCCGAGGAAGTCGAAGGCTCGGGTGACGTGAAGTATCACCTCGGCGCCTCGGCCGACCGCGACTTCGACGGCAACGTCGTGCACCTCAGCCTCACCGCGAACCCCAGCCACCTCGAGATCGTCGATCCGGTGGTGCTCGGCAAGGCGCGGGCCAAGCAGGACCAGCGTTCGGCCGTCAACGGCCGCTTCATCCCCGATACGCGGCAGACCGACCGCTCGGTGGTGATGCCGCTGCTGCTGCACGGCGACGCCGCCTTCGCCGGCCAGGGCGTGATCGCCGAGTGCCTGGGCCTCTCCGGGCTCAAGGGGCACCGGACCGGCGGTTCGGTGCACTTCGTCATCAACAACCAGATCGGCTTCACCACGGCGCCGATGTATTCGCGCTCCTCGCCCTATCCGACCGACGTCGCCAAGATGATCGAGGCGCCGGTGTTCCACGTCAACGGCGACGACCCGGAAGCGGTGGTCTACGTCTCGAAGGTGGCAACCGAGTTCCGGCAGCGCTTCGGCCGGCCGGTGGTGGTCGACATGTTCTGCTACCGCCGCTTCGGCCATAACGAAGGCGACGAGCCGAGCTTCACCCAGCCGCTGATGTATTCGAAGATCCGCTCGCACGAGTCGACGCTGGACATCTATTCGAAGCGGCTGATCGGCGAGGGGCTGGTGACGGCCGAAGAAGTCGACAGGATGAAGTCGGACTGGCGGGCGCATCTCGAGGCCGAGTTCGAGGCCGGGCAGGATTTCCGCCCCAACAAGACCGACTGGCTCGACGGCGTGTGGAAGGATTTGAAGCGCGCCGACAGCGAGGGGCCGCGCCGCGGCGAGACCGGCTACCCGATTGCCGGGCTGGCCGAGATCGGGCAGCGGCTGGCGGCGGTGCCGGCGGGCTTCAACGTCCACAAGACGGTGAAGCGCTTCCTCGACAACCGGCTGGCGGCGATCGAATCCGGCGAGGGCATCGACTGGGCGACGGGCGAGGCGCTGGCCTTCGCGACGCTGCTCGAGGAAGGCCATCCGGTGCGGCTCTCCGGCCAGGACGTCGAGCGCGGTACGTTCAGCCAGCGCCACTCGGTGCTGAGCGACCAGGCGAACGACTCCACCTATACGCCGCTCAACAACCTCTCCAAGGACCAGGCCCGCTACGAGGTCATCAACTCGATGCTCTCGGAAGAGGCGGTGCTCGGCTTCGAGTACGGCTATTCGCTGGCCGAGCCCAACACGCTGACGCTGTGGGAAGCGCAGTTCGGCGATTTCGCCAACGGCGCCCAGGTGGTGGTGGACCAGTTCATCTCCTCGGGCGAACGCAAGTGGTTCCGCATGTCGGGCCTCGTGATGCTGCTGCCGCACGGCTACGAGGGCCAGGGGCCGGAGCACTCCTCGGCCCGGCTCGAGCGCTACCTGCAGCTCTGCGCCGAGGACAACATGCAGGTCGCCAACTGCACGACGCCGGCCAACTACTTCCACATCCTGCGCCGGCAGCTGAAGCGCGATTTCCGCAAGCCGCTGGTGCTGATGACGCCGAAGTCGCTGCTGCGCCACAAGCGGGCGGTGTCGGGGCTGGTCGAGTTCGGACCGGAGTCGACCTTCCACCGGCTGCTGTGGGACGACGCGGAGACGCCGGGCGCGCCGAAGACGACGATCAAGCTGGCGCCGGACGACCAGATCCGCCGGGTGCTGCTGTGCTCGGGCAAGGTGTACTACGACCTGCTCGAGGACCGCGAGAAGCGGGGCATCAACGACGTCTACCTGCTGCGGCTCGAGCAGCTCTATCCGTTCCCGGCCAAGGCGCTGCTCGACGAGCTCAGCCGGTTCACCAACGCCGAGATCGTCTGGGTCCAGGAAGAACCCAAGAACATGGGCGCCTGGGCGTTCGTGCAGCCCTATATCGACTGGGTGCTCGAGCAGATGGGGCGGCCCGGCGAGCGGCCGCGCTACGTGGGGCGGGCCGCCTCGGCGTCGACGGCGACGGGCCTGATGCGCAAGCACCTGCAGGAGCTGCAGGCCTTCCTCGAAGAAGCGTTCGCCCCCTAGATCCCGCTGCCAGGCGGCAGAGAAACTGAAGGACGGTACTGATGGCGACTGAGATCCGGGTGCCCACGCTGGGCGAGAGCGTCACCGAGGCGACGATCGGCCAGTGGTTCAAGAAGGTGGGCGACAGCGTCGCCGCCGACGAACCGGTGGTGGAGCTCGAGACCGACAAGGTGACGATCGAGGTGCCGGCCCCGACCGCCGGGGTGCTCGAGTTGATCGCCGCCAACCCGGGCGATACGGTCAATGTCGGGGCGCTGATCGGCGCCATCGGCGCCGCCGGCGCGGCGGCCGCCGCGAAGCCGGCCAATGTCCCGCAGCCCGCCGCCGTCGCCGCCGAGCCGGCCCAGCGCTCCGCCGCCGGGCGGCAGCCGGCATGGCGCCCGCGCCGTCGGCGCAGAAGCTGATGGCCGAGGCCGGCCTCGCCGAGGCCGACATCACCGGCTCGGGCCGCCGCGGGCAGATCCTCAAGGAAGACGTGCTGGCGGCCACGGCGCAGGCCTCGCCGCCGCTCCGACGGCCGCTGCAGCGGCCGCCCGCGGCGCCGAAGCCGGTGGCGAAGGCCGGCCGAGCCGGCTCCGGCTCCCGCTCCGGCCCGCCGCGCAGGCGCGCGCTCCGGTCGGCCCAGGCCGACGAAGTGCGCGAGGAGCGGGTGAAGATGACCCGGCTGCGCCAGACCATCGCCCGGCGCCTCAAGGAAGCGCAGAACACCGCCGCCATGCTCACCACCTTCAACGAGGTGGACATGAAGCCGGTGATGGACCTGCGCAACCAGTACAAGGAACTGTTCGAGAAGAAGCACGGCGTGAAGCTCGGCTTCATGGGCTTCTTCACCAAGGCGGTGACGCACGCGCTGAAGGAGATCCCGGCGGTCAATGCCGAGATCGACGGCGACGAGCTGATCTACAAGAACTACGCCCATGTCGGCGTGGCGGTGGGGACCGACAAGGGCCTCGTGGTGCCGGTGGTGCGCGATGCCGACCAGCTGTCGATCGCCGCAGATCGAAAAGGAGATCGCTCGGCTGGGCCGGCTCGCCCGCGACGGCGCGCTGTCGATGGCCGACATGCAGGGCGGCACCTTCACCATCTCGAACGGCGGCGTCTACGGCTCGCTGATGTCGACGCCGATCCTCAATGCCCCGCAGTCGGGCATCCTCGGGCATGCACAAGATCCAGGAGCGGCCGGTGGTGGTCGGCGGCCAGATCGTCATCCGGCCGATGATGTACCTGGCGCTGAGCTACGACCACCGCATCGTCGACGGCAAGGAAGCCGTGACCTTCCTGGTGCGGGTCAAGGAAAGCCTCGAGGCGCCGGAACGGCTGGTGCTGGACCTCTGAGGCGCGTTTCGCGCTTGGTCAAGACGGGGTAGCGCATCGAGTTCTGCCCCATCACCGACCCTGGGTCGGGTGGATGCGTGGGTCCCCGGGTCAAGCCCGGGGATGACGGAGTTTGTTGAGCACTCTTGTCCCACACCGTCATCCCCGGGCTCGACCCGGGGACCTGAAAAAGGGCCCGTCGAGCGGGCCCTTTTGTACATGGGGTCGGTCAGCCGGCGCGGGTCTTAGAGGACGATCCAGAAGAAGAAGTCGTCGTCGTTCCTTTCGCTGCCCATGGACTTGGTGTCCTTGAGCTGCTCGCAGAAGCCGCCGGGGCGCTTGTGGGCCGCGGGGGCGTCGGGGCCGCAGTAGGATGTGTTCTGCTCGGCGGCGAAGGACGGGGCGGCGAGCGGGAAGGCCCCGATGACGGTAGCGACAAGGGCGAGAGCCACGATCTTCTGCATTTCAGTTCTCCTGTTCTGAATGTGAGGCACCGGTCCCTGACCGGCGCGGTTGGCGTTGAGGCGGGCGGTTTAGGAGGCCCGGATTGAACGGCTCCCGAACCGCCGATTTAGCTGCGGTTCAGCCATTCGGGCCGCGATTCTGCGTTCTGGCTTTTCGACGGGGCCCGGCTAGAGTGCTCGCCGCGACGAAGCGGAGGAGCCCGAATGGCGGACAAGGTGCTGGTGGTGACCGGAGGCGGGCGGGGGATCGGCGCGGCCACGAGCCTGATGGCGGCCGAGCGCGGCTATGGCGTGATCGTCAACTATGCCGGCAATGTCGATGCCGCCGAGGCGGTGTGCCACAAGATCCTGAGCCGTGGCGGCGAGGCGGTGGCGGTCAGGGGCGACGTGTCCAACCCGGACGATGTCGACCACGTGTTCCGCGCCGCCGACCGGATGGGACCGCTCGCGGGGCTGGTCAACAATGCCGGGATCATCAACAAGGTGACGCGGGTCGACGAGATGGACCCGAAGGCAATCGGGCGGCTGCTGGCGGTCAACGTCACCGGCAGCTTCCTCTGCGCCCGGGCGGCGATCCGGCGGATGTCGACGCGGCATGGCGGCAGGGGCGGCGGGATCGTCAACCTGACCTCGGGGGCGGCGCGGCTGGGGGCGCCGGGCGCCTATGTCGACTATGCCGCGAGCAAGGGCGCGATCGACGCCTTCACCATCGGGCTGGCGCTGGAGCTGGCGGAGGAGGGCGTGCGCGTCAATGCGGTGCGCCCGGGGCTGATCGACACCGAGTTCCACGCCATGGGCGGCGAGCCCGACCGGGCGGCGCGGGTCGCCAGCAGCGTGCCGATGAAGCGGGCCGGGACGGCGGAGGAAGTGGCGCAGGCGGTACTCTGGCTGCTCTCGGACGAGGCGGCCTATTCGACGGGGACGACCATCACCGTGTCGGGGGGACGGGCGATACCGTAGCTCGCATGCGCATTTCGCATGGCTCCCCGGCGTCGGGGGTTTCCTACTGCTGGCGGGTAGTTTAACCCCTTTCCCAGGCCCATATCGGCGGCGCGGGCGCCAATCACCGCACGCCTCAAGTGTCTCGGAGAAATCATGGCGGACAATTTCGACCTCACGGTAATCGGCACCGGCCCTGGGGGCTACGTGGCGGCGATCCGCGCGGCCCAGCTGGGGATGAAAGTCGCGGTGGTCGAGAAGTGGCCGACCTTCGGCGGCACCTGCCTCAATATCGGCTGCATCCCGTCCAAGGCGCTGCTGCACAGCTCCGAGCTCTATGACGAGGCCGGGCACCAGTTCCGCCAGTTCGGCATCGACGTGACGCGGAGCCTCAACCTGACGCAGATGCTGGCGCACAAGGACGATACCGTCACCGCCAACGTCTCGGGCGTCGAGTTCCTGTTCAAGAAGAACAAGATCACGAGCTTCCGCGGCACCGGCTCGATCCCGGCGCCCGGCCAGGTGCTGGTGACGCCGGAGAGCGGCGCACCGCAGACCATCGAGACGCGCAACATCCTGATCGCCACCGGCTCGGTGGCGGCCGGCCTGCCGGGGATCGAGATCGACGAGGAGAAGATCGTCACCTCGACCGGCGCGCTGAGCTTCAAGCAGGTGCCCAAGCGCCTCCTGGTCATCGGCGGCGGCATCATCGGGCTCGAGCTCGGCTCGGTCTGGGCGCGGCTCGGCGCCAAGGTCACGGTGATCGAGTTCCTCGACCGGATCCTGCTCGGGCTCGACAGCGAGGCGGCGCGGCAGACGCAGCGCAACCTGACCAAGCAGGGGATCGAGTTCCGCCTCTCCACCAAGGTGACGAAGATCGACCGCCGGGCCGACGGCTCGCTCACCGCCCGGACCCAGCCGGCCGCCGGCGGCGAGGAGAACCTCATCGACACCGATGCGGTGCTGGTGGCGGTGGGGCGGAAGCCCTTCACCGAGGGGCTCGGGCTCGAGATCGCCGGGGTGGCGATCGACGAGCGCGGCCGCATCCGCACCGACCACCAGTTCAAGACCAACGTGCCCGGCATCTATGCCATCGGCGACGTGATCGACGGCCCGATGCTGGCGCACAAGGCGTCGGACGAGGGGCACGCGGTGGCCGAGATCATCGCCGGCCAGCAGCCGCACGTGAACTACGGCACCATCCCCTCGGTGATGTACACGAGCCCGGAAGTCGCCTGGATCGGCAAGTCGGAGGACGAGCTCAAGGAGGCGGGCGTCGAGTACAAGACGGGGAAGTTCCCGTTTACCGCAAACGGCCGCGCCAAGGCGATGCTCGCCACCCAGGGCTATGTGAAGATCCTCGCCGACGTCACCACCGACCGGGTGCTCGGGGCGCAGATCATCGCCCGCAATGCCGGCGAGATGATCCACGAGATCGCGGTGCTGATGGAGTTCTCGGGCTCCGCCGAGGACCTGGCCCGCACCACGCACGCCCATCCGACGCTCAGCGAGGCGATCAAGGAAGCGGCGCTGATGTGCGGGGACGGGGCAATACACATCTAGGCCTCACGCGCCGCATCGCTGCGGGGTGGCCCGGCGGGCCACTCCTCGCTGGCGCTCCGGCGGGGCGCGCGACGCGCGGGGTCCTCGCTTCGCTCGTCCGGGGGCCCACTCGATGCCTCCCCATGAACTCGGTGTCATCCCCGCGAAGGCGGGGATCTCCGTTTGTGTGGGTGCACCGCGAACAGAGGTTCCCGCTTTCGCGGGAATGACCCGGTGGGTGGGGCGAAGAAGCCCTTCCTTCGGCCTCCCGAAAAACCTCAGGCCGTCGTCTCCTCCAGCACCTTCTGTCCCGGCCTCTCCTTGCGGGTGAAGAGCCAGACGCCGCCGAGCACCAGGGCGGTGCCCAGCGCGTGCCAGATGGTGAAGGCTTCGCCGAGGACGGAGATGGCGAGGCTTACCGTCACCACCGGCGAGATGTTGCCGATGATGGCGGTGCGTTCGGGGCCGATGAGGCCGATGGCGGCGGAGATGCAGTAGGCGGGGAGCACGGTCGAGACCGTGCCGATGGCGAGCATCAGCAGGAAGCCGTTGCCGCTTACCGCCAGGTCGCCGAGGGGGTGGGTGAAGAGGAAGTGCGCGATCACCGCCGGACCCGCGCCGCTCATCGCGATCGAGGTGAAGAGCTGCGGGCCGAGGCGGTCGATCAGCGGCTTCGCCATGATCTGGTAGGCGGCATAGGCGATGGCGGAGCCGAAGACGAGGGCGGCGCCGAGCAACACGTTCTCGCCCTCAATGTTGAGGTCGTGCCAGAAGATCAGCGCGATGCCGAGATAGCTGACGAGCAGCGCCGCGACCATCGGCAGGGTGATGCGGCGCTTGAAGAACACCGCCCCGAACAGCACGACGAAGAATGGATAGGTCAGGAGGATCAGCCGGTCGAACTGCGCCGAGATGTATTCGAGCGCCGAGAAATCAAGGAGGCTCGCGAGATAGTAGCCGACGATGCCGACGCCGAAGGTCTGGAGCAGCACCGGCAGGGTGAGCACGGGCGGCGCGCCGGCCGGGGTGGCGGCGAGCCGCTTGCGGTAGCCGATTATGCCGACGGTCAGGAAGATCGGCACCGCGACGATCATCCGCCAGGTGAGCGAGGTGACCGCGTCGACGCCCTCGATGAGCGCCAGCTTGACGACGATGCCCTTGGTGGCGAAGAACGCCGCGCCGAGCAGCGCCAGCACGATGCCGGCCCAGGCGAAGCGGTCAATCAGGGGGCGGGCGGCGGTGTCGGTGGGCATGGAGCGGGCGCGTGGACGTTACAGCGTCAAGGAGCGGGGATTGGTACGCTGGCGGGGTAGGGGTGTAAAGGCGGGACCGCGCCCTTGGCCGCCCCTCATCCGTCCGGCCTGCGGCCGATCCACCTTCTCCCTCAAGGGGAGAAGGGAGGTGCGTGGCGAGATCGTGCCACCTCGTCCTTCTCCCCTTGAGGGAGAAGGTGCCCGAAGGGCGGATGAGGGGGGGCCACAGGCGGGAACTACGCCCGCGGATGCGCCGCGCGGTAGGCGTCGAGCAGGCGGTCGGTGTCGACGGCGGTGTAGATCTGGGTGGTGGAGAGCGAGGCGTGGCCGAGCAGTTCCTGGATCATCCTGAGGTCGCCGCCGCGGCCGAGCAGGTGCGTGGCGAAGGAGTGGCGCAGGGCGTGCGGGGTCGCCGAGGGCGGCAGGCCGAGCGCGCCGCGCAATTGCTGCAGGCGGAGCTGGATCAGCCGGGGCGAGAGCGGGCCGCCCTTGGCGCCGCGGAAGATCGGCTCGGATGGACCGGGGCGATAGGGGCAGAGCGCGAGATAGGTCTCGATCATCTTCCGCACTTCGGCGAGCAGCGGCACCAGCCGGGTCTTGCCGCCCTTGCCGGTGACCCGCAGCGTCGCCGCCTCGAGGTCGGCGCGGCTGATGGCGAGCGCTTCGGAGATGCGCAGCCCCGCGCCATAGAGCAGCGCGATCACCGCCATGTCGCGGGCGGCGATCCAGGGCGTATCCTCGAGCTGGTCGACGGTGGCGATGGTGTCCCTCGCTTCGAGCACGGTCAGCGCCTTGGGCAGCGAGCGGGCCTGCTTCGGCGCGCGGATGGCGCTCAGGGCCTCGACGGCGAGCACGCCCTCGCGCTCGAGATAGCTGAAGAAGCTGCGGATGGCCGAGAGCGCCCGGGCGAGCGAGCGCGAGCCGATCTCCTCGGCCCGGCGCGCGGCCATGAAGGCGCGGATGTCGGCAGCGCGCAGGTCCCTCAGCGTTGCGAGCGTGACCTCGCCGCCGGTGTGGCCGGAGAGGAACGTGATGAACTGCCCCAGGTCGCGCGCATAGGCCTCGAGCGTGTTCGCCGCCAGCCGGCGGACGGAGCCGAGCTCCTGCTGCCAGTCGGCGATGCGCGCGCTGAGTTCGGAATCGGCGAGGAAGGCGTGAGACATGGCGGGAGCCTAGCCGGGCGCCGTTACCAAAGCGTCATTGCTGTAGCGCCTTGGCCAGCGTCTCCTGCACATAGGCCATCGGCTCGACCCATTTGGGGTCGGCCCAGCGCCGCTCGAGCTCCTCGGGCGACACGTCCTCGATGTGCTGCTGCAGCCACCAGATGTTGCCGAAGGGATCGCGGACCCGGCCGACCCGGTCGCCGAAGGCGAGCAGCGTCGGCTTGGTGATGTCGGTGGCGCCGGCTTCGAGCGCCGTGGCGAAGGCATGCCGCGCATCCGCGACGAAGAGGCGGAGGAAGACCGGCCTGGGCTCGGTACCCTTCGGGGCATCGAAGGCCATGATATTGGCGTCCCCGATGCGGATCTCGGCATGGCCGACGCTGCCGTCGTAGAGGATCACGCGGGCCGTCTCGACGCCGCCGAAGGCCCTGGCGATGAAGTCGAACAGCGCCCCGGTGTCGGCCGAGATGATCCACGGGGTGACGGCGGTGTAGCCCTCCATGATGTAGTTGCTCATCAGACATTCCCTCGCTGAGTGCTGTGCAATCGGGCAGTGGGCAGCCGGCGGCGGAATGTGCCGGCATCCGGCAGTCGCAGAATCAGATGGCGCTCCCTACATTCGCCGCGGAACAAAGCGGGTACCGATGGAGCAGCAACTCCCTGACATCGTGGCGGTGATGGTGAGCGTGTCGGTCGAGGGACCGTACTCGTATCGGGTGCCCTATGGAATGCAGGTGACGCGCGGCTCGATCGTCGCCGTGCCGCTGGTGGGTCGGCTGACGCTCGGGGTGGTCTGGGGCGTGCCGAAGGACAATTACGCCCACAACCGGCTCAAGGACATCGCGCATGTCTACGACACCCCGCCGCTCAGCGAGGAACTGCTGAAGACGGTGGACTGGGTGAGCCGCTACACGCTGGCGGCGCCGGGGCTGGTGCTCAGGAGCGTGCTGCGCTCCACCGAGGCGCTGGAGCCGGAGCGGCCGGTGGTGGCGTTCCGCAGCACCGGGGTCGAGCCGGCGAAGCTGACCAGCGCCCGGGAGCGGGTGCTCGAAGTGCTGATGGACGGCGAGGCCTGGGCGAAATCGGCGCTCATCGGGGCCAGCGGCGTCTCGGCCTCGGTGGTCGAGGGGCTGGAGAAGGCCGGGCGCGATCGAGCGGCTGGAGGTGCCGGCCCCGCCCATCGTGCTGCCGCCCGATCCGGAGGCGGCGCCGCCGACGCTCAGCGCGGAGCAGGCGCGGGCGCTCGCCGAGATCCAGGCTCTGCCGGTCGACCGGTTCGGCGTGGCGCTGCTCGACGGGGTGACCGGCGGCGGCAAGACCGAGGTGTTCTTCGAGGCGGTGGCCGAGACGCTGCGGGCCGGGCGGCAGGCGCTGATCCTGTTGCCGGAGATCGCGCTCACCAACACGTTCCTCGACGCGCTTCACCAGGCGCTTCGGCACGCGGCCGGCCGAGTGGCACTCGGACATGACCCCGGCGCAGCGGGCGCGCATCTGGCGCGGCGTGCTGAACGGCACGGTGCGGGCGGTGGTCGGGGCGCGCTCGGCGCTGTTCCTGCCGTTCCGCGAGCTGGGGATGATCGTCCTCGACGAGGAGCATGACGGGGCGTTCAAGCAATCCGACGGGGTCAACTACCATGCCCGCGACATGGCAGTGGTGCGGGCGAAGTTCGCCGAGGCGCGGGTGATCCTCAGCTCGGCGACGCCCTCGGTCGAGAGCCGCAACAACGCCAACCAGGGGCGCTACCGGCACGTGCTGCTCACCTCGCGCTTCGCCGAGGCGGCAATGCCCGACATCAACCCGATCGACATGCGCGAGGAGCCGCCGGAGAAGGGCGAGTGGATCGCGCCGAAGCTCGCGCGCGAGCTGTTCGCGACGCTCGACCGGGGGGAGCAGGCGCTGTTGTTCCTCAACCGCCGGGGCTATGCGCCGCTGACGCTCTGCCGGGCCTGCGGGCACCAGTACCAGTGTCCGGACTGCTCGGCCTGGCTGGTGGAGCACCGCTTCCGCGGCGTGCTCATGTGCCACCATTGCGGGCGCGAGATGCGGACGCCGAAGAGCTGCGGCGAGTGCGGGGTCGAGGATTCACTCGTGCCGATCGGGCCGGGGATCGAGCGGGTGGCGGAGGAGGCTGCGGCGCGCTTCCCGGACGCGCGGCTCGCGATCCTTTCCTCGGACATGGGCAGCAACCAGCAGCTGCGCGAGCGGCTCGAGCAGATCGAGCGGGGCGAGTACGACCTGGTCATCGGCACGCAGCTGGTCGCCAAGGGCCACCATTTCGAAAAGCTCACTCTGGTCGGGGTGCTGGACGCCGATCTCGGGCTCGACCGCGGCGACCCGCGGGCGGCGGAGCGGACGTTCCAGATCCTGACGCAGGTCACCGGCCGGGCCGGGCGCGCCAGCCGGACCGGCAAGGCGTTCCTCCAGACCTATCACCCGAGCCATCCGGTGATGCAGGCGATGGTGAAGGGCGATCGCGAGGCGTTCTACAGGCACGAACTGCTGGCGCGCGAGGCCGGCGGGCTGCCGCCGTTCGGCCGGCTGGCGGCGCTGGTGGTTTCGGCCAACGAGCACGACGTCGCGTTCAACTTCGCCAAGGCGCTGCTGGCGGCGGCGCCGATGGCCGAGGGGCTGAAGCTGTTCGGGCCGGCCGACGCGCCCATCGCCATGGTGCGGGGACGGCACCGGGTGCGGCTCCTGGCGCAGTCCGGCAAGGATTTCGACCTCTCGGGCTATGTGCGGTTCTGGCTCGAGGGCGGGCCGAAGCCGACCGGCAACCTCAAGGTGCAGGTGGATATCGATCCGCAGAGTTTTCTCTAGGGGGTGAAACAGGTAGGCGTTCCCCCGGGCTGTCATGGGTCCCCGGGTCAAGCCGGGGATGACGGAGTTTGTTGAGAGCTTCAACACGCCACAATCCGGTAACCACTTCGCTTGAAAGCGCTTTAACAATCGATCCGCAGTATTGCCCGCCTGAATACGGGGGAATGCGGTCATGTCGTTTCAGCATAGATTTGACTTGCGTGTACTTCTGGGCATCGCCGTGCTCGGCATGGGCGTGCTTGGCGGTAGCATCTATTTCGGCGTGAACTATGCGGTGGAGCGAGCCGTCATCGCCGACGGCGAGGACAAGGCGCAGCACTGGGCGGAGTACTTCCTCGTCAACATGCCCGAGCTCGACCGGCTGCTCGACGACGGACGGCTGGAGCCGCAGGCAGGTCGACGTCATCAAGGCGGCCGAAAAGCTCGGCGACGTGTTCCGCTTCAAGCTGTTCGACCTCGAGGGCGGCGTCGTCCTCGCCTCGGACGAGGCCAGCTACGAGCAGGAGCCGGCGGCGACGCGCTCGCACTCGGACAGCGCCGCGGAGGTGCTGAGGACGGGCCGGAGCGAGATCGAGGTCAAGGACGGCATCGGCCAGCAGAACCGGCCGCCGCTCTATGTCGAGGCCTATGTGCCGATCGCCGAGGCGGACGGCACGCTGCATGGCGTGGTCGAGGTCTATATCGACCAGACGGGCACGGCCGACATCTTCCGCACCACCTTCGCCGCGCTCACTATCGGGCTGGCGCTGGTCGCGGCGCTGGCCTTCGGGCTCCCCACCTTCGCCTTCCTGTTCCGCGGCCGGCAGGTCAGCGAGGCCAAGCGCAAGGTCGAGTTCCTCGCCCATCACGATCCGATGACGGGGCTGCTCAACCGCAGCACCTTCAACGAGCGGCTCGAGGCGGGGCTTCGAGGGGCGAAGGGGCGCCGCATGACCGTGGTGTTCCTCGATGTCGACGACTTCAAGGGCATCAACGACACCTATGGCCACGAGGCGGGCGACGAGTTCCTGAAGCACGTGGCGCGCAACCTCGCCGGCCTCGCGGCCGAGACGGACCTCGTGGCCCGACCGGGCGGCGACGAGTTCACCGTGGCGCTGTTCGACCGCACGCTCGAGGAAGCGGTGCAGTATGTCGAGGCGGCGATGCAGGCGGTGCGCCAGCCGATAACGCTGCGCGGCAAGGCCATCTCCGGCCGGCTCAGCGCCGGCATCTATGCGGTGGACGAGAAGGCGACGCTCGCCGATGCGGTGCACAAGGCCGACATCGCGCTCTACCAGGCCAAGATCGACGGGCGGAACACGCACCGGATCTTCACCGCGGAGATGGAAACCCGGATGACCGCCCGCCGGGCGCTCGAGCAGCTGGTGCGCGATGCCACCACCAGCAAGGGGTTCGAGCTGCATTTCCAGCCGCTGCTGCAGGCCGAGACCAAGCGCTGCGCCGGCTTCGAGGCGCTGCTCAGGCTGCCGGACGGCAAGGGCGGGCTGGTGCCGCCGGCGTCGTTCATCCCGGTGGCCGAGGCCATGGGGCTGATCAACGAGATCGGCGCCTGGGTGCTGATGGAGGCGACGCGGGTCGCGGCGAGCTGGCCGGCGAGCTGTTCGTCGCGGTCAACCTCTCGGTGCGCCAGTTCGGCGACGGCAACCTCGTCGAGCCACGTCAAGGCGGCGCTCGCGGCCTCGGGGATCAAGCCGGCACAGCTCGAGCTCGAGGTGACGGAATCGATGCTGATCGAGAATGCCGACCGGGTCGGGGCGCAGCTCGGGGAACTGCAGAAGCTCGGCGTCTCGATCGCCATGGACGATTTCGGCACCGGCTATTCGAGCCTCGGGTACCTCTGGCAGTTCGGCTTCGACAAGCTGAAGATCGACCGCTCGTTCGTCGCCGCGCTCGATGCCCGCGACCCGCGCGCCCGGGAGATCATCGACACCATCATCATGCTCGGCCACAAGCTCGAGATGACGGTGACGGCCGAGGGCATCGAGACCGACTACCACGCCTCGGTACTCTCGGAACTGGCCTGCGACCACTTCCAGGGCTATCTCTACGGCCGGCCGGCGCCGGCGCGCGACCTCGCCGCCTTCCTCATCGACAACCTGGAGGAAGCCCAGGCCTCGGCCCGGACGGCGCTCCGGGCCTGAGCCAGTCGCCCTCGTTGCCGGCCTGGTAAATCCCCGCCTCGTGCGGGGATTTTGCCGTTACGCGGCAAGGCGGCAGCAAGCGACCGGTGCGGCTGCGACAAATCACTCTGAAAGACTCGGATTCCGTGCCTTGCATAGCAGGAAGCCAGCATGTTAGAGGGGGCCGCGAACTCCGGGGGCCTCAGGCTTTTCCCGGCGAACAATCATAAGCGAAAGCAGCCGCCCGGGCGCCTCACTGGCCGGGACCAGGGTTGCGCAGCACGAGGAAGTCGGGGCTTGGCAGCGCAGGATTCAGTGCTTACCCACATCGCGCGTCCTTACGCGTCGGCGCTTTTCGAGCTTGCCCAGTCGGAAAATGCCATCAACGAGGTCGAGCAGGGCCTGGTGACGCTCCTCGCGCTGGCCGAGGAAAATCGCGACTTCGCGCGTTTCCTGCGCTCCCCGGTGATCAATACCGAGGAAAAGACGCAGGCCATCCACGCCATTCTGTCCCGGGCCAACCCGCACACGATCGTCGGCAATTTCGTCAAGGTGGTGGCGCGCAACGGCCGCCTGTTCGCGCTGCCCGCCATCGTCGCGGCGTTCCGCGAGATCGCCGCGAATGCGCGTGGCGAAGTGACCGCGGACGTGACGTCGGCGACGCCGCTCAACGAGACGCAGCTCACGACCCTGGCGGAGACGCTCAGGGCCAAGATCGGCAAGTCGATCACCCTCAACCAGCATGTCGATCCCAGCCTGATCGGTGGCCTCGTGGTCAAGGTCGGCAGCCGGATGATCGACTCGCTCACTCAAAACCAAGCTCACGGCGATGAAGATCGCGATGAAAGAGGTCGGATAATGGATATCAAAGCCGCGGAAATCTCTGCGATCCTCAAGGAGCAGATTCAGAATTTCGGCCAGGAAGCCGAGGTATCCGAAGTCGGCCAGGTGCTGAGCGTCGGCGACGGCATTGCCCGCGTCTACGGCCTCGACAACGTGCAGGCCGGTGAGCTCGTCGAGTTCCCGGGCGGCATCAAGGGCATGGCGCTGAACCTCGAGACCGACAATGTCGGCGTCGTGCTGTTCGGCAACGACCGCGGCATCAAGGAAGGCGACGTCGCCAAGCGCACCGGCGCCATCGTCGACACCCCGGTCGGCAAGGAACTGCTCGGCCGCGTGGTCGACGCGCTCGGCAATCCGATCGACGGCAAGGGCCCGCTGAAGGCCAAGGAACGCCGCCGCGTCGACGTCAAGGCCCCGGGCATCCTGCCGCGCAAGTCGGTGCACGAGCCGATGTCGACCGGCCTCAAGGCCATCGACGCGCTGATCCCGATCGGCCGCGGCCAGCGCGAGCTGATCATCGGCGACCGCCAGACCGGCAAGACCGCGGTGATCCTCGACACCTTCCTGAACCAGAAGCCGGCGCATGCCGCCGGTGCTTCGGAGCAGGACAAGCTCTACTGCATCTACGTCGCCGTCGGCCAGAAGCGCTCGACCGTGGCGCAGTTCGTCAAGGTGCTGGAAGACGCCGGTGCGCTCGAGTACTCGATCGTCGTCGCCGCCACCGCCTCCGATCCGGCCCCGATGCAGTTCCTCGCGCCGATGACCGGCGCCGCCATCGGCGAATATTTCCGCGACAACGGCATGCATGCCGTGATCGCCTATGACGACCTGACCAAGCAGGCCGTCGCCTACCGCCAGATGTCGCTGCTGCTGCGCCGTCCGCCGGGCCGCGAGGCCTATCCGGGCGACGTGTTCTACCTGCACTCGCGCCTGCTCGAGCGCGCCGCCAAGCTCAACGAGGAGCACGGCTCGGGCTCGCTCACCGCGCTGCCGGTGATCGAGACCCAGGCGAACGACGTCTCGGCCTACATCCCGACCAACGTGATCTCGATCACCGACGGCCAGATCTTCCTCGAGACCAACCTGTTCTTCCAGGGCATCCGCCCGGCGGTGAACGTCGGTATCTCGGTTTCCCGCGTGGGCGGTAACGCCCAGATCAAGGCGATGAAGCAGGTTGCCGGCTCGCTGAAGGGCGAACTCTCGCAGTACCGCGAGATGGCGGCCTTCGCGCAGTTCGGCTCCGACCTCGACGCCGCGACGCAGCGCCTGCTCAACCGCGGCGCCCGCCTCACCGAGCTCCTGAAGCAGCCGCAGTTCGCGCCGCTGAAGACGGAAGAGGAAGTCGCGGTGATCTTCGCCGGCGGCCAGGGCTACCTGGACGACCTGCCGGTCGACAAGGTCGGCGCGTTCGAGCAGGGCCTGCTCGGCTGGCTCCGCTCCAAGCACGCCGACGTGCTGGAGGCCATCGCCAAGGAGAAGGCGCTGTCGGATGACCTCCGCGCCAGGCTCAAGGCGGCGATCGACGCGTTCAAGAAGACGTTCTCCTAAGCGCATTCACAGTCACGCGCGGTCCCATGCGGGCCGCGCTACGGGGAGTAGAGCGGCCCGATGGCTTCGCTAAAGGACCTCAAGAACCGGATCGCCTCGGTCAAGTCGACCCAGAAGATCACCAAGGCCATGCAGATGGTGGCGGCGGCCAAGCTCCGCCGTGCGCAGGAAGCGGCCGAGGCCGCGCGTCCCTATGCCAGCCGCATGGGCCAGGTGCTCGCGGCGCTCGGCTCGGCCTATGCCGGCCGGACGGATGCGCCGGCCCTGCTCGCCGGCACCGGCCGCGACCAGGTGCACCTGCTTGATCGTGGCGACGGGCGAGCGCGGCCTCGCCGGCGGCTTCAACTCGTCGATCGCGCGGCTGGCGCGCGAGACGGCGCAGCGGCTGATCGGCGAAGGCAAGACGGTGAAGATCCTCACCGTCGGCCGCAAGGGCAACGACATCCTGAAGCGGACCTTCGCCGACAGGATCGTCGAGGCGATCTCGTTCCGCGAAGTGCGCAATATCGGCTATGCCAATGCCGCGCAGGTGGGCGAGAAGATCCTCGCCATGTATGCGGCGGGCGAGTTCGACGTGGCGACGCTGTTCTACTCGCGCTTCCGCTCGGTGATCAGCCAGATCCCGACGGCGCAGCAGCTCATCCCGGCCAAGTTCGAGGCCGAGCCGAAGCGGATGCCGATGCCGAAGTGCTCAACTACGAGTACGAGCCGGACGAGGAGTCGATCCTCGCAGGATCTGCTCCCCCGCAACATCTCGGTGCAGGTGTTCCACGCCCTGCTCGAGAACAACGCATCGTTCTTTGGCGCGCAGATGAGCGCGATGGACAACGCCACGCGCAACGCCGGCGACATGATCAAGCGGCTGACGCTGGACTACAACCGGCAGCGCCAGGCTCAGATCACCAAGGAACTCATCGAAATCATTTCGGGCGCGGAAGCGCTCTAGCAGGAACGAGGTAAATCATGGCCCGCGCAGCGACTGCAGCCACAACCGACAAGCCCGCCGCCCGCAAGTCGGCAGGCCGCAAGGATGCCAACCTTCCGGTGGCCGTGGGCGTCGCCCATACGGTCGGACGCGTCAGCCAGGTGATCGGCGCGGTGGTGGACGTCACCTTCGACGGCCACCTGCCGGCGATCCTGAACGCGCTCGAGACCGACAACAACGGCAACCGCCTGGTGCTCGAAGTCGCCCAGCACCTGGGCGAGAACACCGTCCGCACCATCGCCATGGACACCACCGAGGGCCTGGTTCGCGGCGCTGCCGTGTCCGACACCGGCGAGCCGATCTCGGTGCCGGTGGGCGACGAGACGCTGGGCCGCATCATGAACGTCATCGGCGAGCCGATCGACGAAGCCGGCCCGGTGGTGACCGCCGCGCGCCGCGCCATCCACCAGGATGCGCCGTCGTTCGTCGAGCAGGCCTCGGAAGCGCAGATCCTCGTCACCGGCATCAAGGTGGTGGACCTGCTCGCCCCCTACGCCCGTGGCGGCAAGATCGGCCTGTTCGGCGGCGCCGGCGTGGGCAAGACCGTGCTGATCCAGGAGCTGATCAACAACGTCGCCAAGGCGCACGGCGGCTACTCGGTGTTCGCCGGCGTGGGTGAGCGCACCCGCGAGGGCAACGATCTCTACCACGAGATGATCGAATCGGGCGTGAACAAGGACCCGCAGGAGAACAACGGCTCGACCGCCGGTTCGAAGTGCGCCCTGGTGTTCGGCCAGATGAACGAGCCCCCGGGGGCCCGTGCCCGCGTGGCGCTCTCCGGCCTCACCGTCGCCGAGCACTTCCGCGACCAGGGCCAGGACGTGCTGTTCTTCATCGACAACATCTTCCGCTTCACCCAGGCGGGCTCGGAGATGTCGGCGCTGCTCGGCCGTATTCCTTCCGCGGTGGGCTACCAGCCGACGCTCGCCACCGACATGGGCGCGCTGCAGGAGCGCATCACCACCACCAACAAGGGCTCGATCACCTCGGTGCAGGCGATCTACGTGCCGGCCGACGACCTGACCGACCCGGCGCCCGCCACCTCGTTCGCCCACCTCGACGCCCAGACCGTGCTGAACCGCGCGATCTCGGAAAAGGGCATCTACCCGGCCGTGGACCCGCTCGACTCCAACTCGCGCATGCTCTCGGCCAACATCGTCGGCGAGGAGCACTACAACGTCGCCCGCCGCGTGCAGGAGATCCTGCAGCGCTACAAGTCGCTGCAGGACATCATCGCGATCCTGGGCATGGACGAGCTGAGCGAAGAGGACAAGCTGACCGTGGCGCGCGCCCGCAAGATCGAGCGCTTCATGAGCCAGCCGTTCTTCGTCGCCGAGGCGTTCACCGGCACGCCGGGCATCTTCGTGGCGCTCGAAGACACCATCAAGGGCTTCAAGGGCCTCGTCGACGGCCAGTATGACCACCTCCCCGAGGCCGCCTTCTACATGGTCGGCACCATCGAGGACGCGGTGCAGAAGGCCCAGAAGCTCGCCCAGGCGGCCTGATCGAACTGACGCTCTCGGGCCCGTCCGCGTGGCGGGCCCTCTGATCCCAAAGGCAGGACCATGGCCGAAGGCACCAAACTCGAAATCGTCTCGCCCGAGCGGCTGTTGCTCTCGGAAGTCGTGAAGTCGGTCACGGTGCCGGGCACCGAGGGCTATTTCACCGTGCTCGGCGACCATGCGCCGCTGATGACCACCATGCGCCCCGGCTTCGTGACGGTGGTGGACAACAGCAACATGACCCATGTCTACTACGTGCGCGGCGGCTTTGCCGACGTCTCGCCCGAAGGGCTGACGATCCTCGCCGAGGAAGCGCAGGACGTCGCCGATTTCGACCGCGCCAAGGTCGAGGCGCTGATCGCCGCCGGGCTCACCGCCCAGCAGGCGGCCTCGACGGCGGACGAGGAGATGCGGCTCCAGGAAGAGATCGACGGCTGGCGCAACCTGCTGCTCGAAGCCTCGAGCGAGAGCACCGCGACGACGCACTGAGCGAAGTCGAGCCAAAGAATTCGAGCGGGCGCCACGGGCGCCCGTTTTCGTTTCCGGGCCGCAATTACTGAGCCTAAACCGGGTCTTAACCACAAACCGTCACGCTCTGCGCCGGCGCGAGGTGGACGGTGCGCCGGCGCACGGCCCGCTTGCGGCCACGGATGGGGCTCATGAGATTTTTCAAACTGCAGCGCGCGGCGAAGACGGCAGGGATTCCGACCAGGGCCGTGGTGGCGCTGCTCGGCGTGGTGATCGTGGCCATCGGCCTCGTCTTCTGCTCGATGATCTATTTCGTCTCGGACGGCTTCAAGCAGACCGGCGCCCGGTCGGTGACGCTGATGGAATCGATGCGCGGCCACATGACCACCGACATGCTGCGCGTCGGGGTGCGGGCCGTGGTCTTCCATGCGCTCTCGGCCGATGCGGCCGCGGCACGCGGACGCCAAGGCCGAGATGGCGGAGTATTCCCGGCGCCTCAAGGAGGCGATGGCGTTCCAGGACACCATCGCGACGCCGCCCGAGGTGCAGGACGCGTCGACCGGCGTGAAGGCGGCGCTGCAGGCCAATCTCGGCGTCGCGCAGATGATCGTCGACAAGGTGGCGAGCGGCGACATCGAGGGCGCGCGACGGAGCTTCAAGACGTTCGACGCGACCTTCGAGGCGCTCGAGAGCAAGATGTCGAAGGTGGCGGACGCCATCGAGACGGCCAACCGCAGCCTCTCCGAGCGGCTCGATGGCGACGGCGCGGATGGCCGACCTCGCGATCGTCGGCGGGCTGGCCTTCAGCATCATCCTCGCGGCGGTGACGCTGCTGCTCAGCGGCTACCTGTTCCTCAAGCCGCTCGGCGTCATGACCAAGGGGATTCAAGGCGCTGTCCGACGGCGAGCTCGACGTGCAGCTCGCCAGCAAGCACCATATCCGCGAGATGACCGCGCTCGCCGACGTGCTCGCCGCCTTCCGCGCGGCGCTGCTCGAGCGCAAGGCGCTGACCGGGGCCGCCGAGGAGGCGGCGCAGCAGACCCTCGCCCGGGTCGAGGCGGCGGCGGCGCTCAACCGGGAGATCAGCGAAGTGGCGGCGCGCGCCGTCGAGGGTGACTTCTCGCAGCGGGTGAGCCGCAGCTATGCCGACGAGGAGCTGGGCAAGCTCGCCATCACGGTCAACAGCCTCGTCGCCACCATCGAGCGCTCGATCTCGGAGACCGGCGCGGTGCTGTCCGCCCTCGCCCGCGCCGACCTGACGCAGCGGATGCGCAGCGACTATCACGGCGCGCTGAAGCAGCTCAGCGACGATGCCAATGCCGTCGGCGAGCAGCTGACCGAGGTGGTCGGCAAGATCCGCTTCACCTCGCGCTCGCTGAAGACGGCGACCGGCGAAATCCTCTCCGGCGCCAACGACCTCAGCGAGCGCACGACGCGGCAGGCGGCGACCATCGAGGAGACGGCGGCGACGATCGAGCAGCTCGCCACCACCGTGATCGAGAACGCCAAGCGGGCCGAAGCGGCGAGCCACAATGCCGCCGACGTGTCGCGCACTGCCGAAGAGGGCGGCGCGGTGATGCAGCAGACCACCGAGGCGATGGAGCGGATCACCAGCTCCTCGGCCAAGATCTCCAACATCATCGGGCTGATCGACGACATCGCCTTCCAGACCAACCTGTTGGCGCTCAATGCCTCGGTCGAGGCGGCGCGGGCCGGCGAGGCGGGCAAGGGCTTTGCCGTGGTCGCCGTCGAGGTCCGGCGGCTGGCGCAATCGGCGGCCCAGGCCTCGTCCGAGGTGAAGGTGCTGATCGAGCAGTCGGCCAGCGAGGTCAGCTCCGGCTCGCGGCTGGTCGAGGAAGCGGCGAAGAAGCTCGAGACCATGCTGGCGGGCGCGCGCACCAACCACGAACTGCTCGAAGGCATCGCGCGCGAGAACCGCAACCAGGCCTCGGCGATCGAGGAGGTCAATGTCGCGGTGCGGACGCTCGACGAGATGACCCAGCACAATGCCGCCCTGGTCGAGGAGACCAACGCCGCGATCGAGCAGACGGAAGCGCAGGCGACCGAGCTCGACCGGGTGCTCGCCGTGTTCAGGTCGAGGAGGACGTGGCCGGCGGAGGAGGAAGCCTTCGCCGCGGGCCCCGGTGCTGGTGACCGCCGGCAACGCCGCGCTGCAGGCCGGGACGCGTCTAGGCGCACCTGGTCGCGTTCGTCGACGGGGCTGACTGCTCCGAGCGGCCTCGGCCGACCAGCGCCCGGGCGTGGAGGTCGGTGGTGTCGTAGGTCGGGAGCGGGCTGACGCTGTCGTCGATCAGCATGCCGATCTCGGTGCAGCCGAGGATCACCGCTTCGGCGCCGCGGGCGGCGAGGCGGGTGATGGCGTCGACATAGGTGCGGCGCGACTCGTCGCGCACGATGCCGAGGCAGAGCTCCTCGTAGATGATGCCGTTGAGGTTGGTGATGCCGACATCGGGCACCAGCACCTCGAGGCCGCGCGCCTCCAGGCCCTCGATGTAGAAGCGCTTCTCCATCGTGAAGCGGGTGCCGAGCAGCCCCACCCTGGACGATGCCGTCGGCGAGCAGCGCATCGGCGGTCGGGGCGCTGATATGGATGAAGGGCACCGACAGCGCCGCGACGATCTGCGGCGCGCAGATATGCATGGTGTTGGTGGCAAGGCCGACGAGCCCCGCGCCCTGCGCCTCGAGGCCCCTGCGCAGCTTCCGGCGAGCACGCGTCCGGCGCCTTCCCAGTCGCCGGCGCGCTGCATCGCTTCGATCGGGGCGAAATCGACGGAATGGACGATGACCGGCGCCGAGTGCAGCCCGCCCAGCAGCCGGGCGGTCTCGCGATTGAGGATGGCATAGTAGTGGGCGGTCGATTCCCAGCTCATGCCGCCGATGAGGCCGATGGTTTTCATGTGTGAGGTGTGGCGCGGATCGGGGCGGGGGGCAAGTTGTTGCTCAGGGGATCGCCCACAGGCGCCAGAGACGGCCCCCTCCCAGCCTCCCCCATGAAGGGGGAGGTGAAGAGTCGAGTTCGCGACTTCGATCGTGCCCAAGACACGGAGCGGCACCTCCCCCTTCATGGGGGAGGCTGGGAGGGGGCCGTCCGGTTGAATTGCGCTCTAGCCGCGCAGCTTCCGCCGGAATGTCCCGGAACGCCTCCGCCACCTCGAGATAGGCCGCGCGCTTGAACGGCACGATGAGGTCGGGCAGGCGGTCGAGCCGTTCCCAGCGCCAGGCGTCGAACTCGGCCGGATGGGCGCCGCCGCCCGGGTGCGCGACGTCGATCTCGCTGTCCGGGCCGGTGAAGCGGAAGGCGAACCAGCGCTGGCGCTGGCCGCGGTACTTGCCCTTGAGCGCGATGCCGAGCGCCTCGTCGGGCAGGTCGTAGTGGATCCAGCCGGGCGCCTCGGCGACGAGCTCGACCGAGCGGATCGAGGTTTCCTCGAAGAGCTCGCGATGGGCGGCGTCGAGCGGCGCCTCGCCCTTGTCGATGCCGCCCTGCGGCATCTGCCAGGGGGCGCCGGCGCGGGCGGACTCCTCGGGGTCGTCCTCGGCCTTGCGGCGGCCGATGAACACCAGTCCGGCGGCGTTGAACACGGCGACGCCGACGCAGTCCCGATAGGGCAGCTTCTCGCGATCAGGCATCGGTATCCTTCATCAGGGCGCTGGCGGGGACGATCCGGATGCCCCTGTCGGCGAGGCCGCGGGCCCACTCGGCGACGGCCTCGACCGAGACGGGGAGGGCGGAGATGATGCCGATGGCCGAGCCGGCGCTGCGCGCCTTCTGCTCGAGCGCCGTCGAGCTGCTCGAGGATGGCGCCGCGCGACGGGTTGGCATCGATCACCGCGTCGACGCGGCCGAACGGCACCCGGTTGGCGCGGCGCCAGCTGCGGGGCCAGCGAGCGGTTGGAGGAGCCGTCGTCGAGATAGCCGAGGCCGCGCGCCCCGAGTTCCTCCATCAGCGGGCCGAAATCGGCGCCCGAGGCGGTGAAGCGGGCGCCCATGTTGTTGATGATGCCGGCATAGCCGCCGAAGCGGCTCATCACGCGGAACAGCTTGCTCATGTTGTCGCGCGGCGGCTGGCCGGTGAGCAGGGTGTCCGGGCCGGGGTCGTTCTCGGGATAGTCGAAGGGCTCGAGCGGCACCTCGAGGAAGATCTCGTGGCCGTCGCCGCGCGCCGCCCCGACCGTGCGGTCGAGCGTCTTGCCGTAGGGCGCGAAGGCCAGCGTCACCTCCTCGGGGAGCTTCCGGACCGCCTCGAGCGTGCCGTCGAGATTGAGCCCGAGGCCGGAGACGACGATGGCGACGAGAGGCGTCCCGCCGGCCGCGTCCGGGGTCTGCGCGGCGCGGGCATAGGCCTCGAACGGGCGTTCGCCGGTGGGCGACATGCGCGGGATCTGGCCGAACTCCGTCTCCTCGACCAGGTCGGGGAGGATGGCGGTGGGATCGAGCGCGGGGGGCTCCGACAGGGTCGCGGCGTGGGCGACCGGCTCGGGATCGGCGGTGATGGTGGCGGGGAGCGCGGTGGAGTTGGCGCCGGCCACCGGGTTGATGTCCCGCGAGGTGCTGATCTCGACCGTGGCCGTCGGCCGGCCGCCCTGCGGATCGTCGACCAGCAGCAGGCGGAGGCCCACCGCGGCTCCGATCAGGACGAGGAGGCCGAGGGCGAGGCGGGCGAAGGGGACGCGCCGGCGGTGCAGCGACGGGCCGGGCGTGGCCTTCGCCTGGTGCGACTGGCGCGTCTTGCGGCGGCTGAGCGGTGCCCCGAGCTCACTCATGTCTCTTCGAAAACCCGCGAGAATCGAACGGGGCGGCGAATCGCCGCCCCGTCTTCGAATGTCGATCGAGAACCGGTAACGAAGCGTTAACCGGCGACCTTGTCGGTCTTGGGCAGGATAGGCCGGGTTGGTCTCCTGGCCGTTGATCAGCTTCAGCGCGTATTGCAGCTGGTTGTCCTTGTCCGCCTCGGCCGGCACGTAGACCGACGAGCCGACGGTCGCCTTCTCCTCGGTGCCGCCGCCGATCTGGCCGGGCAGCGCCGCCTCGCCGATGATCTCGTCGCGGCCCTTGAACTCCTCGGGGACGTCCTGGGTGATGACGATGTCGGGCTGGATGCCGGCTGCCTGGATCGAGCGGTTGTTGGGCGTGTAGTAGCGGGCCGTGGTCAGCCGCATGGCGCCCTCGGCGCCGAGCGGGATGATCGACTGCACCGAACCCTTGCCGAACGAACGGGTGCCGACCAGCGTCGCGCGCTTGTGGTCCTGCAGGGCGCCGGCGACGATCTCGGCCGCGGAGGCCGAGCCGCCATTGATCAGGACGACCACCGGGACCTTGGCCAGCTTCTCGTCGAGCGCATCCGGCTTGGCGTCGTAGCGGGCGCTCTCGCTCTCGACCCGGCCGCGGGTCAGGACCACCGCGCCCTGGTGCAGGAAGGCGTCGGAGACGAGCACCGCCTGGTCGACGAGGCCGCCCGGATTGTTGCGCAGGTCGAGCACGATGCCCTTGGGCGCCTTGCCGTTGCGCTGCTTGTAGGCATCGTCGATGGTCTTCTGGATGCCGACATAGGCCTGCTCGGAGAAGCGGGCGAGGCGGATGATCGCCACGTCGCCGTCCATGGTGAGCCGCGCGGCCCGGGTGGCGATGATGTCGCGGGTGAGCTCGAAGTCGAGCGGCTTGTTGACGCCCTCGCGCACCACGGTCAGCTTGATCTTGGTGCCGACCTGGCCGCGCATCTTCTCGACCGCCTGGTCGAGCGTCATGCCCTGCACCTGGGTGCCGTCGAGTTCGACGATGAAGTCGCCGGCGAGGATGCCGGCCTTGGCGGCCGGGGTGTCGTCGATCGGGGAGACGACCTTGATGGCGCCCTCCTCCATCTGCACCTCGATGCCGAGGCCGCCGAACTGGCCGGAGGTATCCTCCTGCACGCCGGCATAGTCGACCGGCTCCATGTAGCCCGAATGCGGGTCGAGCGAGGTGAGCATGCCCTGCAGCGCCGCGTGGATCAGCTTCTTCTCGTCCGGCGCCTCGACATACTCGGCGCGGATGCGGTCGAAGACTTCGCCGAACAGCGAGAGGTCGGAATAGATCTCATCGGGGGTGCGCGGAGCGGTGGTGGCGCTGGGCGCCGCCGCCTTGTCCTGCGCGATGAGCGGGGCGCAGGCGAGCCCCAGTGCGAAGAGGACCGCCGCCGAGACGGCTGTACGGAAGGGCGTCAGACGCATTAACTTCTATCCACTCTGGGTTGGAGTTGCTGCTGCGGCCCACCAGCCGGTGGGATCGACAGGCTCATTGTGCTTTCGCATTTCAATATAGAGGGTCGGGCGGGAGACACCAGCACTGGTCGCGACAGTCCGGCCAATTGTCTGTGATCCCATGGTGCCGACGGGCTCTCCCATCATGACGAACTGGCCGATGTCGACGTCCACCTTGTCGAGACCGGCGAGCAGGATGGTGTAGTCCTGGCCGGCATTCAGTATGACGATTTGGCCATAATTGAGGTAGTTGCCCTGATAGAGCACCCAGCCGTCGGCGGGTGCAACCACCTGCGCGTCGGCCCGGGTGACGACCGAGAGGCCCGCGCGAGATGCCGCCGAAGCCGTCGCCGGCGCCATAGTCGATCACCGTGACGCCGCTCGACGGCATGGTGAGGAAGCCCTTGGCCTGGGCGAAGGGCACCGCCGGCTCCTTGCGGTCGGGATTGGCGAGCGCCAGCTTGATCGTCTGCTGGTCGAGCGCCGGGGCGGTGCCGCCGGTATTGGCGGTGGCGGTGGCCCGCGAGGCGGTCGCCACGGCCTCGGCGCGCTTGGTCAGCTCGTCGATCAGCTGCTTCAGCGAGGAGGCCTTGTCGGCCAGTTCCTGGGCGTCCGCTTCCTCGGCCGCGAGGTCGGCGGTGGCGCGGTCCTCGTTCTGCTTGCGGGCGGCGATCAGGGTGCCGATCCGAGCTGCTCCTCCTCGAGGATCTGCAGGTTCGCCTCGAGCTTTTCCTGCTGCTCGAGCGCCGCCGCCTTGATCTCGCCGAGGTGCTTGAGATCGGCCATCACCGCGTCGGCCTTCTGCTGCAGCTGCGGCAGGATGGCGGAGACGAGGATGGCCGAGCGGGCCGAGCCCAGGGCATCGGACGGATCGACCATCAGGGCGGGCGGCGGGTTGCGGGAGATGCGCTCGATGGCGGCAAGGACGTTGGAGATGTTGGCGTCGGCGCCGTCGAGGCGGCCACGCACTTCGAGTTCCTGGACGATGAGCTCGCCGAGCTTGTCCTCGAGCGCGGCGATCTCGGTCTCGGCCAGCTTGATGCGCTGGGCGGCGGCGATCAGGGCGACGTTCTGCTTGGTGCGGTCGCCCTGCATGTCCTCGATTTCCTTGCGCAGCGCGTCGGCGCGCTCCTTGGAAATGCTGATCGAGTTCTGGATCTCGTCGAGGGCGCGCTGCTGCTCGATCACCGCCTCGGGGACGGCGGGCGTCCGTCGGGCGTGGTGCCGCCGGCTTGCGGGGCCGCGGGCGGAGGTCGCAGATCGGCGGCCGGCGGGGTGGTCGCATCGACCGAGGGGCGGAGCTGGAGATCGGAGGGGGCGGCCGGCAGGTCCGGCGTGGCCGGCGCGTCCTGGGCGAGGGCCGCAGGCGCCAATGCCAGCAGCAGCAACGCTCCAGCGGCCATGGCACGCTTCGACCAGCCCGTTGCCGGCATCAAACTCCCCGAACCTGTCGAATCACAGATTGCCGAACATAGCGCAGGCGGACCAAGCTTGCCGGTTTGTCTTTTGCGTGGCGCAGCGAATGGCTGGATGGTTCACCTATTCGCGATGATACGGGTGACCGGACAATATGGTTGTCGCCCGGTAAAGCTGCTCGGCCAGCATGATGCGGACCAGCTGGTGCGGCCAGGTGAGGGGCGAGAAGCTGAGCGTCAGGTCGGTCTTGCGCAGGAGGTCCGGCGCCAGCCCGTCGGCGCCGCCGATGAGGAAGCTGACGGCGGCGCGGCCGTCGTCGCGCCAGCGCCCCAGCTGCGCGGCGAAAGCCGCCGAGGCCAGCGTCTTGCCGCGCTCGTCGAGGGCGATGGTGACGCCTTCGGGCAGCGCGCCGACGAGGGTCCTCGCCTCGTCGTCCTTCCTGGTCTCGGCGGTGGGAGCGCGGGATTCGGGGAACTCGAGGACCTCGAAGCCGGTGAGGGCCAAGGGCTTGCCGGCCGCCTTGGCGCGATCGAGGTAGCGCGCCACGAGCTCGCGCTCCGGTCCCTGCTTCATCCGGCCGATAGCGGCGATCAACACGCGCATGGCGCAGCACCCTCGTGCCTGGACAAGCTCAGCATGAGAGGCCGGCGGGCGCGGGGCTCAGCGGCCGTCGGCGGCGAAGTCCACGGCCCACATCTTCTCGATGTTGTAGAACTCGCGCACTTCCGGGCGGAAGATATGGACGATGACGTCGCCGGCATCGACCAGCACCCAGTCGGCATGCGGCAGGCCCTCGATCCGCGGCTTGCCGAAACCGGCATCGCGCAGCGCCTTGACCAGCTGGTCGGCGACGGCGCCGACATGGCGGTTGGAGCGGCCCGAGGTCACCACCATGTGGTCGGTGAGCGAGGATTTGCCCGCGATGTCGATGGCAACGGTCTGCTCGGCCTTGGCATCGTCAAGGCTCTTCAGCACCAAATCGATCAACTGGGGTTCCGGCGTCTCGGCTGCCGGGGCGGCTTCGGTCTTCTTCCTGGGCGATGCCATCAGCAAATGGCCTCGGCCCATGCGGAGTAAGCATGGGTCATGCTTGTTTCAAGTGTCCTTGGTTGATTGGAGCAGTGGCTCGCAAAAGCGCAGCTATTACCGTTGTTCCATCCCGAGCGGCCAATCGCCGCTCGCAGTATAATATGCCGTGTCGCACCCGGTTCCGCAAGGTTGAGGGCGGTAATCAATTTGCCTCAGCCTTGCGGCGGGCCCGGATGGCGGTCGAGGAGAGGGGCGAGGTGACGCCGTGCAGGTACACCCAGGCGGGCGGCTGGCGGAGCGCCAGCGTCGGCGCCTCCGCCTCGGGGAGGCGCGCTTTACGCAGCGCGACGGCGGCCACGGAGCCGGTGGCGCGCCGGGTCGAGCCGGGCCGGGCATAGACGGCGATCGGCATGGTCCGCGTGATCTCCTCCCAGCGCTCCCAGCGGTGGAACTGGTCGAGATTGTCGGCGCCCATGATCCAGACGAAGCGGACCTCCGGGGCGGTGGCCCTGAGCCAGTAGAGGGTGTCCGCGGTAAAGCGGAAAGCGTGCGCGCCCTCGACGCCGGTGACCTGGATGCGCGGGTCGTCGCATCATCTCGCGCGCGGTGCGCACCCGCTCCTCGAGCGGCGGCAGCTCGCCATTGTCCTTGAGCGGATTGCCGGGGGAGACCAGCAGCCACACCGCATCGAGGGCCAGCCGCACGAGGCACTGCTCCGCCACCAGCCGGTGCCCCTCATGGATCGGGTTGAAGCTGCCGCCGAAAAGGCCGATCCGCATGCCGCGGGCGTGCGGGGGGAGGGCGGTGATGTCGGGGGGAATGCTGCCGGTCACCAGAATCTCCACACCCACGATGTCATTCCCGCGCAAGCGGGAATCTCCGTTTGGGATGCCTGCTGCCCGCGCAGGAAACAGAGGTTCCCGCTTTCGCGGGAATGACATCGAGGCTCAAGGGCCAAGGCAGCGGGAGCGACCCTATCCCTCAAGGCCGCGTCTGGCCGTTGCCGCGGACGAGGTACTTGAAGCTGCAGAGCTGCTCCACGCCCACCGGGCCGCGGGCGTGGAACTTGCCGGTGGCGATGCCGATCTCGCCGCCGAAGCCGAACTCGCCGCCGTCGGAGAACTGGGTCGAGGCGTTGTGCAGCAGAACCGCGGAGTCCACCTCGTTGAAGAAGCGGGCGACGCTGCCCGGGTCCTCGCTGATGATCGCCTCGGTGTGGTGCGAGGAGTATTTGCCGATATGGGCGATGGCCTCGCCGACATCGGCGACGACCTTCACCGAGAGGATGGCGTCCTCGTATTCGGTGCGCCAGTCCTCCTCGGTGGCGGGCTTCGCAGCCGGCAGCAACGAGGTCACGGTGGCGTCGCCGCGGATCTCGCAGCCCTTGGCGACCAGCGCGTCGAGCACCGGCTTCAGGTGGGTCCCGACCACGTCCTGGTGGACGAGCAGGGTCTCGGTGGCGCCGCAGATGCCGGTGCGGCGCATCTTGGCGTTGACGGTCACCGACACGGCCATGTCGAGATCGGCCGACTTGTCGATGAAGGTGTGGCAGAGGCCCTCGAGATGGGCGAAGACCGGGACGCGCGCCTCCTGCTGCACGCGGGCGACCAGCGTCTTGCCGCCGCGCGGCACGATGACGTCGATATTGCCGTCGAGCCCGGCCAGCATCTCGCCGACCGCGGCGCGATCGGTGGTGGGGACGATCTGGATCGCATCGGCGGGCAGCCCGGCCTGGCGCAGGCCCTCGGCCAGGCAGGCATGGATGGCGCGGGTCGAGTTGACGCTGTCCGAGCCGCCGCGGAGGATCACCGCATTGCCGGCCTTCAGCGTCAGCGCGCCGGCATCGGCGGTGACGTTGGGACGGCTCTCGAAGATCACGCCGACGACGCCGAGCGGCGTGCGGACGCGGGAGATGGTCATGCCGTTGGGGCGGGTCCACTCGGCGAGCACCGTGCCGACCGGGTCGGGCAGCTCGGCGATGGTCCTGAGCCCGTCGACGATGCCCCTGAGCCGCGCGTCGTTGAGCTGCAGCCGGTCGAGGAAGGCTTTCGAGATGCCCTTCTGCCGGGCCGCCTCCATGTCGAGCGCGTTGGCGGAGAGGATGTCGTCGGCCCGCCGCTCGACCGCCTGGGCGGCCCCGATCAGCGCCGCGTGCTTGCGCTCGGCGCTGGCGTAGGCGAGGACGTTGGCGGCGGCACGGGCGCGCCGGCCGATATCGGCCATGACGGTGGAAAGATCGTGAGGATTTCCGCGACGCTCATCAGACCTTGGCCTCCAGCCCCATCAATACGACCATGTTATCACGATGCACCAGCTCGGAACGGGTGCCCAGTCCGAGCAGCTCGCCGGCCCGCGCCGAGTTCTTGCCCTTGACCAGCTCGGCCTCGTCGCGGCCGAGGCCGGCGAGGCCGCGGGCGATCTCGCGGCCGTCGGGATCGTAGATCGCGACCGCGTCGCCCTTCTCGAAGTCGCCGGTGACGCGGGTGACGCCGATCGGCAAGCAGGCTCTTGCCCGAGAGCAGCGCCCGGGCGGCGCCGGCATCGACATGCAGCGCGCCGCGCGAGCTCGAGCGTCCCCATGATCCAGCGCTTGCGGGCCTGGGCCCGGCTCTCGGCCGGCGCGAACAGGGTGTGGCGCGCGCCCTCGGTCAGCGCCCGGAGCGGGTGCATCTCGGTGCCCTTGGCGATGATCATCGCGGTGCCGGCCTGGGTCGCGATCTTCCCCGCCTCGACCTTGGTGGTCATGCCGCCGCGGCTCAGATGGCTCGCCGCGCCGCCGGCCATGGCCTCGATCGCCGGCGTGATGGCGGCGACATGCGGCAGGTGGGTGGCGTCGGGGTCGCGGCTGGGCGGGGCGGTGTAGAGCCCGTCGATATCGGAGAGCAGGATCAGGCAGTCGGCCTCGATCATGGTGGCGACGCGGGCGCTCAGCCGGTCGTTGTCGCCATAGCGGATCTCGGCGGTGGCGACGGAATCGTTCTCGTTGATGATCGGGACGGCCCCGAGGCCGAGCAGGGTCGAGATGGTGGTGCGGGCGTTGAGGAAGTAGCGGCGTTCCTCGGTGATGTTGGGAGTGAGGAGGATCTGCCCGGTGACGATGCCGTGCTCGCCGAGCGCCGAGGCCCAGGCCTGGCTGAGGGCGATCTGTCCGGCGCTGGCGGCGGCCTGGCTCTGCTCCAGCGGCAGCGAGCGGGCATCGAGGTTCAACAGCCGTCGCCCCAGCGCGATGGCGCCCGAGGAGACGATCACCAGCGAGCAGCCGCTGGCCTTCAGCGCCGCGAGGTCGGCGGCGAGCGAGGCCAGCCACTCGGCGCGCAGCTTGCCGGTCTTGCCGTCGACGAGCAGGGCGGAGCCGATCTTGATGGTCAGGCGGCGATAGGGGGCGAGGGGGTTGGTCATCGGAGCTTCCCCTCGGACTTCCCCTCACCCTGTCCCTCTCCCCGGAGGGGAGAGGGGACGTGGTGGCGGGATCGAGCAACATCGCCCCCTCTCCCCTCCGGGGAGAGGGCCGGGGTGAGGGGAAGTCTCGATGCCGTCAGGAGCCCATCACGGCACCCAGCTCGGTTCGCTCTTCCGCCGCTCGAGCTCGGCCTGCTCCGCCTTCTCGGCATCGATCTGGCCGATGATGCGGTAGAGCACCTGGTCGACGCCCTGGCCGCTGACGCCGGAGGCGGTCATGACCTCGGCTTTGCTCAGGCGCTTCAGTACCTTGACCTTTTCCTTGATCGCCTCGGCATCGAGCGCGTCGATCTTGTTGAGGACGACGATCTCCGGCTTCTCCGCCAGCTCCTCGGCATAGGCCTCGAGCTCGTGCCGGATGGTCTTGTAGGCCGCCTTCACGTCCTCCTGGGTGCCGTCGACGAGGTGCACCAGCACGGCGCAGCGCTCGACATGGCCGAGGAAGCGGTCGCCCAGCCCCTGGCCTTCATGCGCGCCCTCGATCAGGCCCGGGATGTCGGCGAGGACGAAGTCGCGCTCGCCGATGGTGACCACGCCGAGATTGGGGTGGAGCGTGGTGAAGGGATAGTCGGCGATCTTCGGCTTCGCCGCCGAGACCGCGGCGAGGAAGGTCGACTTGCCGGCATTGGGCAGGCCGACGAGCCCGGCATCGGCGATCAGCTTCAGCCGCAGCCAGATCCACTTCTCGATGCCCTCCTGGCCCGGGTTGGCGCGGCGGGGCGCCTGGTTGGACGAGGTCTTGAAATGCGCGTTGCCGAAGCCGCCATTGCCGCCCGAGAGCAGGGTCAGTTCCTGGCCCACCTTGGTGAAGTCGGCGATCAGGGTCTCGTTGTCCTCCTCGAACACCTGGGTGCCGACGGGAACCTTGAGGATCGTGTCCTCGCCCTTGGCGCCATGGCGGTCCTTGCCCATGCCGTGGGTGCCGGTCGCGGCCTTGAAGTGCTGCTGGAAGCGGTAGTCGATCAGCGTGTTGAGGCCGTCGACGCAGCGGATGATGACGTCGCCGCCGCGCCCGCCATTGCCGCCGTTCGGCCCGCCGAACTCGACGAACTTCTCGCGCAGGAACGAGACCGCGCCGGCACCGCCATTGCCGGAGCGCACGAAGACCTTTGCTTGATCGAGAAACTTCATCTGGTTCCTATGCTCTGGGCAACCGGCCGGTGCGCGGCCCAGGCGGCTCGTGTGAGTTCGGTGTCGATATGGCGCACCTCTTCGCCCCGCGCAAGGCAAAGCCGGGAGGAGGTGCCGATCTCGACGAAGCCTACCTTCTTCTGGATGGCGAGCGAGGCCTTGTTGAAGTGGAAGACGCCGGAATGGACGATGTTGGCGTCACCGACCTCGAAATACCAGTCGACCACGGCGCGCACCGCCTCGCTCATCAGGCCGCGGTTCCAGAATGGCTGCGCCAGCCAGTAGCCGAGCACGATCCCCTCGTAGTCGCGATGATAACCGACATTGCCGATCGCGCCCTCGCCGTCGAGATCGATCATGAAGCCGGTTTCCCCCGCCGGGGTGTCGGGCCGCCAGGTCCTGAGCCACGCCGTCGCATCGGCCAGCCGGTATGGATAGGGCACCCGCGCGAGATTGCCCGACACGGCGAAGTTGTCGAGGAAGCGGGCGATGCGCCCGGCGTCGGCCAGCACCGGCTGACGCAGGGTGAGGCGGCGGGTACGAAGCGCTACGTCCATTTGGGCTGCTCCAGCATATAGAAGACGGCCTCCCGGCCCGTGGTGTTCCCGACCGCATCGAGGCCCTCGCCGGCCTTCACGAAGCCGGCCTTCTCGAGCACGCGCTGCGAGCGGAGGTTGGCCTTGAGGGCGCGCGATTTGATGCGCGGGTAAAGGCCGGTGGCGAAGGCCGCTTCGAGCAGGCCCTTCACCGCCTCGCTCATGATGCCGCGGCCCCAGTAGGGCTCGCCGAGCCAGTAGCCGAGCTCGGGCGGGCCCTCGGAATAAAAGCTCAGCCCGACGATGCCGAGGAACTGGTCGTCGAGCGTGATCGCATAGGGCCGCTCGTCCGGCCGCTGGGCGAAGATCTCGACGAAGGCGATGCCGTCGGCCCGCGTGTAGGGATGCGGCAGGCGGGCCAGCATCTCGAAGATCGCCTGGTTGTCAGCAAGCCGCACCAGATCGGGGACGTCGCCCCGGATCGGGGCGCGCAGCACCAGCCGCGGGGTGACGAGCCGGTGCGGCAGCGCGTCGCGCTGGCGGCGGGCCGCCAGCTTCGCCGTCGCCTCGGCCAGCGCCCGGGCCTGGGCGGCGGGTCCCGCGAGCCGCGGCCGCCGCCGGGCCTGGAGTTCGTCGTCGGTCTCCTCCATCACGCGCTCCTCCTCAGCGGGCTGACGCTGCCCCGCCGATCCTCGGTCCACACGATCACTTCGCCGTCGCGAAGCGCCCGATAGCGCAGCCCCTTGCCGCAAAGATGGCGAACGGCGCGGTCGGCGGCCGCGCTCTCGGGGTGCGGCGAGCGGTAATGCGGCACGATCGCGTGATCGATGAGGCCGAGCCCGTCCCAGACGATTTCGCGCTGGTAGCCGGCAGGCACCTCGGACGGATCGTCCATCAGCTGGATGCCCTCGAGGCTCGGCGCCGCCACCACGGCGCCGGCGGAGAAGCCGCCATAGACCAGCCGGTCCGCCTCGACCAGTTCGACGATGATGTCGTCGAAGCCCGACTGCCGCATGGCGCGGCGCAGCACGAAGGCATTGCCGCCCGTCACCCAGACGAGATCGAGACCATGGAGCCTCGCCCTGAGGCCAGTCGGGTCGCCGAAATAGTCGCGCAGGTCGAGCCGCTCGCCGGCAATGCCCAGCGCATGCGAGCTCGTCGACAGGGTCGTAGACCTCGCTGCGGTGGCGCTGGCGCGCCGACGGCACAATAAGGTCGAGCGCGTTCTCGATGATGGCGGCGCGCTTGCCGCCACCGAGGAGCGCGAGCAGCGCACCGGCTCGATCGCCGATGCGGTAGGAGCTCAGATACAGTCTCATTTCAGCCGCCCTCACGACGAAAAAGACAAAAGGGGAACCGGATTCCGGCTCCCCTTGGATCTTGTCGCGCGGCGGACTGCCTAGTCGCCTTGCCGGGGAGCTGGTCTCCGGCAGGGGTTCTTAGGCCTCACCGGATTATTCTGCTGCTTCGAGTGCCGGGAGTACCGACACGTAGACCTTGGCGTTGGCCCGGGTCTTGAAGGCCACGGTGCCGGGAATAAGGGCGTAGATGGTATGGTCGATGCCCATGCCGACGCCGGTGCCCGGATGCCATTTGGTGCCGCGTTGGCGGATGATGATGTTGCCGCCGATGACGCTTTCGCCACCGAACTTCTTGACGCCGAGGCGTCGGCCAGCCGTATCGCGACCGTTGCGGGAGGAACCGCCTGCCTTCTTATGTGCCATCGGTAGCTCTCCTTATTCCTTGTCGGCCTTGGGAGCTGCCTTCTTGGCAGCGGCCTTCTTCTCGGTAGCGGGCTTGTCGCCGGCCTCGGCGGCGGCCTTCTTCGGCGCTGCCTTCTTGGCCGGAGCCTTGGCCTCGGCGGCCGGAGCCGCGTCGGCAGCCGGAGCCGCCTTCTTGGCCGCAGCCTTCTTCGGCGCGGCCTTCTTGGCCGGGACCGGAGCCTCGGTCACCGCAGCGGCGCCGGCCGCAGCGGCGGCGCGCTTCTCGCCGCGCGCCTTGGCGATCTCGTCGACCTTGGTGGTCGGCTTGGCGCCGCCGGTCAGGATCTCGGTGATGCGCACGGTCGAGAGCCGCTGGCGGTGGCCGTTGCGGCGGTCGTAGTGCTGGCGGCGCTCCTTCTTCAGGATGATGATGGTGCGCTGCTTCTCGGTGGCGATGAACTGGCCGGCCACCAGCGCGCCCTCGACGAGCGGGGCGCCCACGGTGACGGAATCGCCGTCGCCCACCATCAGCACCTGGTCGAAGGTGACCACGTCGCCGGGCTGGGCGTCGATCTTCTCGATCTTCACCACGTCATTGGCGGCAACCTTGTACTGCTTGCCGCCGGTCTTGATCACTGCAAACGTCATTGACGTGCCGGGAAACCCGGCCTCCATCGTTTCGCGCCCTGTGGCGCCGCAGGCGATGCCTGATCCTGCGGGCTTCGAGATGCGGCCGATCGTCAGGATCGGCGGCGGCCTCGGACAGCGGTTGAACAAATCAAAAATGCGCGCGAGGTTCGGTTCGCACGCAAGTCGAGCCGGCTTATGCGGCCAAAGGGTCCGGGAGTCAAGCGGGAGCGGGGTTCGCGGCATGGTCGAGGGCCGGCATACCACCTCGCCCGCACGGGTGGTGCAGCGCCTGCTCGGCCGCTAGTTCGGCCGGATGGCGATCAGCCGCCGGCGGAACTCCGAGGCAGTCGCCGCATCCGCAGCGAGGACGCGCGCCTTGTGTTCCCGCTGCCACTGCTCGAACGACCACTCCTCGGCGGCGTGCGGCATCCGGGTGGTCGGCAGGTAGGCATCGGCCTCGTGCAGTTCCTCCTCGACCATCACGGCGAGTGGCGCCCGGGCATACTCGTCGCCCTCGTAGGCATCGAGCAGGTCGAACTCGAACGGGCTGATATCGGTTAGCAGAAGCCCATCGGCGCTGGCCCCGGGGACGCGGATCAGCGCCGGGTAGATGCGGCCGGGATAGTGGACCGGACGGAAGCCCGGCGCCCGCACCGCATGCACCGCCCCGGTCCGCAACGGCCGGCCCAGCACGGCGGCGAGCAGGTCGGGGTCACGCAGGGTGCCGTAGACGAAAAGCGGCAAGCTCATGCAGCGGCTCCTGAACTTTCAGCGGCAAAGACAGTTGCAGGCCAATCGCTGCTATGCCATAAGCCCGCCCGTCTCGACCAGCCGCGGCAACGCGCGTTCGACCTCGCGGAGAGGTGGCAGAGTGGTCGATTGCACCGCACTCGAAATGCGGCATGGGGGCAACTCCATCGGGGGTTCAAATCCCTCCCTCTCCGCCACTAAGTCATTGATGTTACTAGTTATTTTGGTCTACGTAAGGCGCCTCGGCTAACCCTCGGAAAGGTCAAGTCTCTTCGCTTTGCCGGCCGCGCTAAACCAACTGGAGACGGTCAAATTCGGTGCGAATTCGCGATGCAGTTGGCGCAATTCTCCAATAGCCACATTGGCACTTGGCTTGGGGCGCTTCATTCCACCACCAGTTTCTGGGCCGACTTCATGGCATGCAGTAGGTCGATCGCTCCTCAAGCATCGCACGACTGCTTTTAGGCGGATTGTGTTGATTTAGTCGGCGATTTGGATGCATTCGGCCCTCTGAGGGCCCGTTGTGCTGGGTGAGCTTGCCCTTGCGGCGAACGGGGAGCCGCCGGATGCCGCCTCGGGCTATGCAAGCGCGGTCATTGGTCTCAGCTTGGCGAGTTTTCTGAGGTTCTGGGCGGTGGCGGCGAGCAGGAACTCGTCGCGGGCGCCGCACGGTCCTCGCAGCCGCAGGCGGCCGAGCCGGAGGATGCGCTTGAGGTGGGCGAACAGCATCTCGACCTTCTTGCGCCGATGCCGCGAGCGCTCATAAGTCTGGTGTGCCGGCAAGCGCTCGGGCCACGTCGCGGGCGTCCTCGTCGAGGTCGCGCGGGATCTTGCGGGCCGGCGTGTTCGGGCAGCAGCGTGGCTTAAGCGCACAGCATCGCAGTCGCGCTTGCTGGCGCGGTAGATGCCGCGTCCCTTCATTGGTGATGCCGGAGCGCGGCGTCGCGTAGGTGCGATGGAACTGCACCAGGTGCTTGCCCTGCCGGGCAGGTGTAGCGATCGTGCTCGGCGATCGAAGACGAAGTCGGAGCGCGAGAAGGTGCCGTCGGTACGGTTGGACTTGTCGAACACCGGGATGTGCGGCGCGATGCCGCGCTGCTTGACCAGGCAGGCGAGGTTCTCGGCCGAGCCATAGGCGCTGTCGGCGGCGAGGCTCCGCGGCTTCAGCCCGAAGCGCTCGGCCGGTGCGGTCGAGCATGGTGCGCGAGGCGCCGACCTCGGCCTGGCGGATGGCACGGCTCGCCTCGACATCGAGGATGATCGCGTGGTCGGTGTCGATCAGGTAGTTGGTGGCATAGGCGAAGAAGGCGTGGCCCTTGTGCGCACCGGTCCACTGCGCCGCCGGATCGGACGGCGAGATGAACTTCGGCGTCGTCTCGCTGGCCGCGCCGAAGGCGGCATCGTCGAGGGTGGCGAGATACTCCTGCACGAGCCCGTCCGGCATCGGCATCGAGCTTGCCACTCCTCCCCCGGCACCGAACGCTGCTTGTTGGCGTCGGCGGCGATCAGGCTGGCGTCGACGGCGAAGCCCTCGCCACCGACCAGCCCCTCGCGCAGGCAGCGCTCGACCACCGTCTCGAACAGGTGCCGCAGGATATCGCTCTCCCGGAACCGGCCGTGCCGGTTGCGCGAGAAGGTCGAGTGGTCGGGCACCTTGCCGTCCAGGCCGAGCCGGCAGAACCAGCGATAGGCGAGGTTGAGATGCACCTCCTCGCACAGCCGTCGCTCCGAGCGGATGCCCATGCAGTAGCCGACGATCAGCATCCGCATCATCAGCTCCGGATCGATCGAGGGCCGACCGATGCTGCTGTAGAACGGCTTCAGCTCGGAGCGCACGCTCTCCAGGTCGAGGAACCGGTCGATGCGGCGCAGCAGGTGATCGGCCGGAACGTGATCATCGAGCCGGAAATCGTAGAACAGCTGCGCCGGCTCGACCTGCATCCCCATCATCGTCGTGTCCCTCCGCATCCAACGAAGGACGGAATCACGACCACGGCGACCGATCAACCACCGACTAAATCAACGATATCGGCCCTAAGCGGTCGTTGCCGTTGAGTCCGGGTAGCTACGCCAGCGACCTCGGGCAACCGGTGGCGCAGTTCACCGTCGCCTCCCGTTGTGGTTTTCTGCTTGCAGCTTCCTCCAACGCGCCAAACGTTCGGGATCTACTGTTCCCCCCGCTACGGCGCTCAGTACTGCGCACCCTGGTTCGTGGTCATGGGTGCAATCGCGAAACTTGCACGCCGGGGCCAACTCCGTGATCTCGGCAAACAAGGTGTCGATGCCTTGGGTCACGTCCCTTACGTGCAGGCTTCGCATGCCCGGAGTGTCGATCACCCAACCTCCACTCGACATTGCGTGCAGCGACCGCGAGGTGGTGACGTGAAGGCCCTTGGAATCGTTCGCGCGGACGCTTCCGGTTTGCTGAGGTTGCGCCCACCCGATGCCGACAAGCGCGTTCACCAGCGTCGACTTGCCAACTCCGGAGGAACCGACAAGCGCTACGGTCGACCCGGCGCTGCGCCATGGGTGGAGGGCCGCTGCGGCGGCCGGAGAGCGAGCGTTGAGCGCGACGACAGGTAACCCGCGCTGCAGTGCGGCGGCTTGTCGCTCGAAGTCCACCGCATCGTCCGCGACATCGACCTTGGTCAACACGATCACCGGATCGGTCCCGGCATCATTTGCCAGAGCCAGATAGCGTTCCAATCGGGCGAGGTTGAAGTCTGCGTTGCACGAGGCGACGATGAACAGCGTGTCGATATTGGCGGCCACGAGTTGCGTTCGCCGCCTGCCCTCGCTGGGACGCTGCAACAGGCTCTTTCGATTCATCCGGCGGTGCAGCAGGCGAGTAACCGGATCGGCCAGAACCCAGTCCCCCACGGCATACTCGCCCGTATCCGAGCGTGCCGGTAAGACGATGTCGATCTGGCCGACCTGCGTGAGCGCAGTCAGCCGGCCGCGATGCACTGCGTCGATGCGGGCCGGGGAGAGCATGGTCTCCTCGGCCGTGACCTGATCGCCGAAGAAACGCGACCAGCCGAGAACTTCCTAAGATTCGGGAACTGCGTCGCTAGTCGGATGTCGGTCACTCCGGCGACCGAGATACTGGTGTCGCGAGCCGTGAACGTCCCGAGATCAGTGATACGACTGTGCGCATCGCCTATTCCTCGGTCGTGGCTTCGCTCGAAATGCCAACTGGCACGTCGTCGGCTGGCGGCTTGAGTTTTGCTTCGGCACGCGCTGCGTTCTTCAGGTTCTTGAGCCGTTCGCGTTCCCTGCGCTCAAAGTCATAGTTGGGCTTGCGGGCCATGGTCCTGCTTTCGGATCGTTGCGATTGAATAACCTGGGTCTATGCCGAAGCATTGGCCTCGCGGAAGGAGACAAGTCTCGGCTTCGACTTGTCCCACAGCACCAGCCCAATAGGGGTGAATGTTCAATGTGAGCAAGGTGTCATCGACCCACGTGATGGACGGGGCGTTTCGTGTGCTTCGGATAAAGCGCCCCCGCGAGGGGCTGCTCCTGGTGCCAGGAATGGACGTTATATATAACGCTTATCGACACCGCGGGGCCCCACACTCCTAGACTAAGCGTGGCCGCCAGGACTAGACGCCGAGCGCATCGTCGCTCGCATCTGCATCGCTGCCTGGCTCGACGTCCTTTTTCTCCGGAGCTCCTTCGTCCCTATGAGACTTTTTGGCCGTGTCATTCTTCTGCGGCGAAGGCGGGTTGAAAAGGGGGCTCTCTTCGGGATTGGTGTTGCGCTCGTCGCTCATGCTGTTGCTCCAATTCTGTGGAGTGGCTCAACCCGCGCGCGCCGTGGATGTTCCAGCAGACCGAGGCGGCAACGACCGTGCCCTAGTGGGTAGCAAGTGCCTTCGTGAATGGAACTGTCGCGACGACCGAGCCGGCTTCGTCGTTGATTTCCATCCAGTGTTCCCTGACGTTACCTTCAAGCAGCCCCGCCAGTGCAATTGACCGAGCATCGCGATGGGCGTGTTCCCACGCCGCGCGCACGTCCGGCAGGTCGATGCCTTGCGGATCCTCAAAACGAGTGCCGCGCTGGCGAACATGGAAATAGAACATCGGCATGCGCGCACCATCGGCTGTCGCGGGAAGTGTCGGGCGGATACGGAGTGAGGCAAGTTAGCATACAGCGCGACCTCAAGGCAGAGGTTGCTTTTCTCCCTCCCCGCCCCTATATGAAGGTTGCACGTTGCAGCCAAGTTGGCTTCTGATCTCCCGGTTCGACCGGTTGTTTGGTTCCCTTAATTGCAAACGTTTAGACCCTGCCGGCATGTGTCGGCCGGGAGCGGGACTGTTTGCCCCTAGGGCCAGCCTCACAATCGAAAGTCACGACCATGATCAATGGCACCGTAAAGTTCTACAACTCCACCAAGGGCTTTGGTTTCATCGCCCCGAACGATGGTTCGAAGGACGCCTTCGTCCACGCGACGGCGCTCGAAGCCGCAGGCATCTACAGCCTCAACGAAGGCGATAAGGTCTCCTATGACCTGGAGAGCGGCCGTGACGGCAAGATGTCCGCGACCAACCTCTCGATGCTCTAACCTGCATCAGTCAGGCGTCCGCGCCTGACCGGACTTGATCTCTCGGGGCGGCGCCAGTGACCTCTGGCGCCGCCCCGAGCATTTTCAATTGAAAAACGCAATCCTAGGAGCAACGAGTGATTGGCTTTATGTACGGCGCCCCCGCCGAGCTCTTCCCAAGTCGCCGCAACTCCAAGACGGCACGGGAGCAATACCGGAGCTTTCGCACCGCTGTCCCAGAGCTTGGCGCTCCGGCTGGTGTCTAATGGTGGCGATCCGACCTATCACAGACGATGATGTGCTCTGGGCCTGTCGGATCATGGGATTGCCGGCGGCGGAAAAGACCCTTAAAGCGGCAATAGCCCTAGAAGGAGCGTCGTTTAAGCGCAGCCACAGCCTTGCGTAGCTCTGCCAACACCTCGATGACCTCGGCATCAGGTTTGATTGGGCCCCTCTGGCATCGGAGATCCAATGCACCCCCGGCATCCGGTACGGCGAGGAGCCCTGCACCAGGCAGGAGGCCGTAGCGGCGCATCATGCCTCTCTTCGGCTTGTCCTTGCGCTCGTCAGGGGAGGCGCAAAGTTCAAGCAGGGGCTGGGGTAGCAGTGAGCCTGTCACAGCACTCCGGTCATCGCCCTATGCCACTTTCCGGCACCGCGGGGCAGCAGTCTGTGGCATCGCAGCAAAATGACCGACAGCGCTGGCCTCAGTTGGCGGCGTCGGTTGCCAGTGCTGCCCGAAGCTCCTCTGACGACACGTCGAGCACCTAAGTCAACCCGCCATCGACAAGCACTATGCTAAGGCTGATCCGGTAGGCGTTCCAGCTGACATCGAGCGCTTGCCTGGTCTCGCGAACCTCGTACGTGCCGGGCCGGTGCGGTCTGTCCAGCCCCGGCAACACGAAGGGCGCCCGAAAGGTGATGGTCTTCAGCGGCGACGACTCTGCGAAGTTCAATTCCGTGGGGTTCGCTGTCCGCTCTGGGGAGGGAACTCCCGGAAAGGCGATGATCTTGGTGGCGGTCAATTGGCTGATATCTCCAGCAAGTGGCCCCCTGCGGGAAGCACGCGGAGGCGGCTCAAAGCAACGGCCTTCTCGTCTATGCTAGCACCTTGGCGGGGTCTGTGCCGGAATTCGGCCCGCCACTTGTCGATATGGCCCATTGTAACTCGGAACCATAAGGGCCACCTACCAATCAAGGCCGCCTTAGCCTGCGCCCTTGCGCACGCTCCAGACCAGACCTGCCACCGCGGCCTGGAACCTCTTCGCCGCATCGCGGAAGCAGGAGCAAAATGCCCTCCCAAACCTCCCAAGAGCTCCGCGCGGAGCTTGTGAACACATTTTTCGGCATCGATCCCGTGTCATTGCTGGTGGACACCGTCACCGTCTCGCGCGGAGGCACGCTGACTCGTTCGGGCGCCGGCAAGACGCCCATCAGCTACCGCATCAAGGGCGGCAAACCAGCGCGGGCAGAGGTCTCCAGGGTCTTCGGTCTGACTGATCTGGTCGCTATTGCGCCGTCAATGGCGGACGGTCATGAGCATCCGCTGGTTACAGCGTTGCAACGGCGGGCGGCTGAGCGTCGGCGAGCCCGCGACGAGGACGCCCGTCGCACGGCAAAGACAATGGTGACGAACGATGCAGAGCGATATCCCGATCACCGCGTCCTCTCTCAGCATGAGCATAGTCAGGCGTCAGGCAATTTGACGGCAGAGGGCGTCCGTCCGCTTGCCGCCAGGGCTATCGCCGCGGCAGGTCGCCGATCGCCGGACAAGGAGCTCGCACATGGGCGCCACGATGGAACCACCAATGACTGAGCCTGGCCACCGTCCGCTTTCTGATCGATTGCTAGAGGCTGCAACTCGCATAGACGAACTCCCGCGCGACGACATTGCGCGCTTATTAATGAAGGCAGCCATCCGGTTGCGAGTGATCGACCAGGCCGGGCCAAAGCTCGAGCATATCCCCGTCTACGCGTATCATCTGCTTCGACGACTCTCACAGGAGGTGGTGGTCGTGAGCACGCTGTTTGGCCAGGAAGACGAAGCGGCCGTAGACTTTCTGGTCTCGCGAGAATTGGCGGAAAGGGGGACAGGCGGCCGCCAGCTCTTCATTACCCGGCTCGGACAAGAAGTCGGGGAGATTGCCGACGAGCGAAGTCAAAGGGAAACGACAACAAGCGAGCGCGGCGTGGGGTGACATGAACCGGATCGAGCCGATGCAACTGCTGGTCTTCGTCACAGACGACGGAACATCCTCCGGCAGCGGTCCCGTGTTGTTCGTGCTCGACGATCCTACCTTCTCTCTGCCCCCCAACCCGCGCTCACTTGATTGGAAATATGTGGGAAATATCAGCCGCGACAATCCGGCGTTGGCCACTGAGGGGACCACGGCGATCGATGCCATACTCCGCGACGGGTACTACGTCTCAAACCGCTTAGTCGGGGATCTGGTCGCCACATTCCGGTGACGACAGAACTACCGTTTCCCGCAAGTGGGCTTCGTTCTACTGGAGCGAACCCGGCAAGATGGAAGGTTGAAACATGTCGAGTGAAAATCCTACTCCTCCAACCAATCAGGCTCAGTACACACCCGGGTTCTTGGCCGGTTCGTTTGGACTGACCATCCAAAAAGCTAGAAAGATCCTAGCCCTGGCGGCTGGTGATAGGACGAAGGCGGTCGAACTCGCACGGATTGAGAAGTTCAAGGACCGTTAAGGCCTCCTGGTAGGAGACCCTGGAGAGCTTGGGAACTGTTCGAAGTCGATACCGCTGCTGCCCGGTCCGCTGATCGGGATCACCAAGATCATTGAGCCTCAAATTGCGCCGGCACCGCGGCCCGGAATCGCCTGTCGCATGTCCCTCCCGCCTCAGCTAGGCTTGGCGAAACGGGACTCGTCCTTGGACCTGGTGTCAGGCGTTCGATCGCGTTTGCCCACACCGGAGCATCCATCCATGCTACTCTCGTACACTTGCGCGCATTCCGCGCGCTTGTCTGACATAGATCGGACGCTTCAAAATGCACTTCCCGACTTGGTTGAAACCCGGCCTGATGGGTGCGGGTACAGGCGCCCTCGCCCTTGCGATTCTGGGGTTTAGCTGGGGAGGCTGGGTCACCGGCGGATCGGCCCAGGACATGGCCAAGAAAGCGGCGAACGCCGCGGTTGCTTTGGCCCTGACTCCATACTGTGTCGATCGGGCGGGCGCGTCCGATTCTGCTTCGGTGATAACGGAGCTCAAGGGGGCGACGACCTATTCGCGCAAGGGGATCGTGGAGAAAGCGGGCTGGGCAACGCCGCTCGGTGCCGACAAGCCCAATGCCGAACTGGCACAGGCCTGCCAGCTAAAGCTCGCCGAAGCCTTCTAGGCCCACCGGCCCTGTCGGACCCACGTCGGGCAGGGTACCTGCCCTTGTTCGCCTCCAGCGTGATTGCGGAAACGGCGAGAGCTGACCCCACCGATTGCGTCGGACTCTGCGAAGCACAGGCGTCCATTAACCAAACACCGTTGGCGGGCGGTCGTGTCCAGCCTGGCTGGACACGACCGCCTTGGATCTTAGGTGCCCGCAAGAGCGGCAGCAGTCAGGGCGTCTTGATCAAACCAGCAGTCTTGCACTGGTCCAATGTCAGCGTGGACACGTCGAAGCTGGCCGTGGTCGCAGCATTGGCGCCGGCATCCGTCTTGGCCGCGGCATCGCCGGCACCGCTGGCGGCTGCGTTCGCATCGGTCTTGTTTGCATCGGCGCTGGCGGACCCAGCGTCCTTGGCCGCAAGCGCGTCACAGGCGGCCTGAACCTTAGATAGATCGGTGGCCGAGACTTCCTTGCCGTCGATCATGGTTTGGGAAAAGGCCGCCGTCGAGAGCAACATCGCACCGGTAAGGGCGAGGCACGAAATCAGGGAACGATTCATTCGTTTCTCCACTCAGTAGTCAGGCGCGTAGCGACCAAGGTGCGGCGTCCGACACCGATCTGTTGTTCATCACTGAGGGACAAGAGACCCAGCACACTTCGGCGGGCTCGGAACTTCGGTGGCGCATCCTTGCGATAGAGGACGCGCCAACGCGCCTTCAAGGCTTTGGTGTCGAGAGTGTCGAGCGCAAGGATTTCGCGCTCGACCTCTTCCTCGGTTGGCCGCTTCATTCCGATGCCGCCCCGGCGATGCCGTAAATCCGGCCGCGGCCATCGATCACCTCAGAGGTCACCTGGAGCTTCAGCTTCTTCTTGAGGTTGCCGCTGATGGCGCCTCGCACCGAGTGCGCCTGCCAGCCGGTTGCCTCCATCAGTTCGGCGATGGTCGCACCGTTGGGTCGGCGCAGGGCGGTGATCAATGCATCGAGTTTGCTGCCGGCCTTCGGAAGCCCAAGCACGGCTGCGTCGATCTTGACCGTTTCAGCGATGCCGCCGAGCCGGCCGGTGATAGCGGTCTCGCGTGTCTCGTCAACAAGCTCGCCGCCGTCGCTCCCGTGTACGACGTGCTCGATCGGATCGATGCCCATTACGTTCAGACCCTCGGTTGAGATCACCAGCGTTGTTCGCCCCAGTTCTGCCGTGTCGCGCCAAAGGTCTTCGTCCGGCAGGATCGGGCGCTCGGTGATCAACTGGCGCTTCAGCAGGCTCTTGAGGATGATGCCGAGCGTCCCCGGTTGTCGCCGAGCGACTTGGGTATCGGCAGGACGAGCCCGCTCTCGCGGGCCGCGGCTGCAGCGAGAATGACGCGCTGGGCGTCGGTGAGTTTGGTGGTGGCCATCTGGCTCTCCTTCGATCAGGAGTCCCGCGGGGTCGCAGGGCTTGCACTGACCGAAGCCCGGGATGGCTTCCGGGCCGGAGGTGTTGAGCTCAACGGATAGCAACGCTCGATTTGGACCAGCAGTCCAGCGAGTTGTTCGACAGGGGCGGACTTGAAAGTCCCCTTCTGGGCCGGAAGCGGCCGTTCACTGATGTGTCACGGCAATTGGACGACCTACGGCGCGATCGAAGCGGACAATGCCCGGCCACCCGCCAGACTCTGGGACGTTCTGCAATTCCGGTGCCGCCGCTCAGCTTACAAATCCGTAAGTCGGCTGTAAGCCATCTTGCAATCGCTACGGTTAGTGCGCCTCGCCACCGGCGTTTGCCGCGCCAGAACGCTTGAATTTGAAGACGTTGGGCGCCTAAGGCCGACGGTGCGCGGTTGCTCCCGGTCGCCTCGGGTATGTTCCAGGTCGGCCCGTAATTCAGCTTTTGCGAGGCGACGGCGGGCGAAGTTCCCCACCTTGGACACCGTTAGAGCCCAGTCGGATGGCTAGCCTCCTCTCGTTCAAGAAGGAGATCAGAATGATCAAGAACGTACTGATGACCACTGCAGCGATCGCCCTATTGGCCGCCGCCCCATCCATGACCTTTGCCAAGTCGGCAATGCAACTGACCACGGATGACCTGGCGAGCTTCTGCGATCAGGGCGGCGCCAGCGGGGACACCGACGCCCTTCTCGATGTTGGTGGCGGGAGCTCTGTGGCGATTACAGTTCACTGCAACACAGCGGGGATGAACGTCAGCTCCAACAACGACAACGAGAGCGAGAGCGGCCCGTCCGAAGCCGCCGAGAATGGCGCGGAAGACTAGTCGATAAGGCGCCCGCCGGCCGTGGTTTGGCTGGCGGGCGACACTAGCGACCACCAGGTGCAGCGGCGCGTAAGATGCTTGTCGCGAGAATGGCGATGCAGCCCGCGAGCAGCACGCCACCGCCCCAAAGCGCGGGGAAACCCAGCAGCAGCACCGCCGCGGAAACCAGAGCGATCAGCGCCACGGCCAGCAGGGCCAGCCTGCCGTCATCGATGAACATGCCGACAAGTTCGGCGCCGACGACACCCAAGATCTTCATTCGGAGGCTCTGTAAGAAGAGGTGACGTGCGAGCGCCGCGCCGTTTGTAGGATCGCCCATGAGGCAGCGGCCATGACAGCGAAGATGGCGAGCAGGGCCAGATCGGCGCCCGGCCACTCGGCGCCGAGACCTTCGCCGGTCCAGAAGATGCCGAAGCTGGTCAGCATCAGCCCGACCACGAATTTCAGCGTATTCTCGGGCACGCGCGACAGCGGCCGGTGGACGAGCGAGGCCGATCACCAGCACCAGCGATGAAGGCCGCCAGCGCACCGAGGCTGGCATAAAGCGTCAGGCCGTGCGCCGCGCCGACGGCAATGACGATGAAGACCACCTCGACGCCCTCGAGCAGCACCGCCTTGAACGCCGCCAGCCCGGCCAGATAGTCGGCGCGGCGGTCGTTCGCCTGCTGGTGCAGGGCGGCGGTCTCCTGGCGAAGGCCTGCTTCCTCGTCATGCAGCGCGATGACGCCGCCGCTGCGCAGGATGGCCTTTCGCAGCCAGCGCATGCCGAACAGGATCAGCAGCACGCCGACGACGAACTGCAGCGCGGTGATCGGGATCAGCGCCAGCAGCGGGCCGAACGCCAGCACCAGCGCCGCCAGCAGCAGCCAGCGCCAGGGCCGCGCCGATGCAGTGCCGGGCGCCAGCCGCGCGTCACGCCGACCGCGAGCACGATGGTGAAGGCCTCGACGACCTCGACGAAGGAGGCGAGGAAGGCGGCGGTCACCGTAGAAAAGATCGTGGCAGTCATGCGGAGTTCCGATTTCTCTGGGGATGTTACCCGAGCTTGTCGCTGACCTGGCCGGTTCCGGGCGCTGGGCCGCGTCCGTTCGCGGCCCTGCCTAGGCGAAGGGCAAGGGCGGCAGCAAGGCAGACCAGGGCCCAGGCCGATCCGATGGACCACCCGGCGAGCACATCGGTCGGATAATGTACGCCCAGATAGATCCGGCTCAAGCCGATCAATCCCGTCAGTAGCACCGCGAAGCCCAAGTAGAATGCCCGCAGGGTGGTCCGCTGCTCGCGCCGGGCCAGGATGGCGCCGATCGTGAGATAGACCACGGCCGAAACAGTCGCGTGACCGCTGGGAAAGCTGGCGGTGAAGACCTCGACCGCGCCGGTGAGATCGGGGCGTGGACGATCGAACAGAGCCTTGAGCCCGTTGCTGATGATCGTGCCCCCGATGACCGACAGTAAAATGAAGAGAGCCGTCCTTCGGGCACCGGTCAATAGCAGGTGCAATGTGATGCCAATCACGAGGAGTGTAAGGACCGTGAAGCTGCCGAGGGCAGTGATGTCCCTTGCGGCCTCAAACAGCCAAGATGGCCCGAGCGGCACGGCAGGTGCGGACTGGATCGCGAAACCACATCAGGACGGCATTGTCGAATGAGAGGGTATCGCCCTCGATCACTTCGTCCGCGATGAGACCGAAACCAGCCAGAAGCATTGCGGCGAGGAGAAGGCCGGCATAGACGGTGGCGCGCTGGAACCGCACGTTGACTCCTACTGATGTGCCGCGCGAGCCGGCTGGAAAACGATGCTGACGATCAGGCCGGGTTGGTTATCGCGCAAGCTGATATGGGCGCCGTGAAGGTCGGCGATGGCCTTTGCGAGGCTCAACCCTAACCCGCTGCCGCTGGTCGTGCGGCTCTTTTCAAGCCGATAGAGCCGCCGGAATACCTTTTCATGTTCTTCCACAGGCACGCCTGGCCCTGAATCCGCTATGGTGATCTCGACGTCGGAGCTACGCCCATGGCCAGAGATGACGATGCGCGTTCCCGGTGGGCAGTGACGGATCGCGTTCTCGACAAGGTTGGCCAGCAATTGCGTGATAAGATCCTCGTCGCCGTGTATGGGACCAAGCAACCCGCTGGTCTCGACTGTCAACGAATGCCCGCTCTCGGCCGCGACGGGCGCGTAGGCCTCCGCGATATTCTCGAGGATCGGCATCAAACTTAGATCAGTGAAACGGGCGCGGCGCGCCCCGGATTCGATCTGCGCAATACGCAGCAGGGCATCAAACGTGGCATTGATCTGGCGCCCCTCGGCCCGCGCCTGTTCGAGAAGGGCGGTCACGGGTTCGCCGCGCACGTCGGCCTCGATGGTCGTTTCGAGCGTGATGCCGAGCCGGTTTAGCGGCGTCTTCAGCTCATGGGCGAGGTCGACGCTGACTTGGCGCATGCCCTCCACCAGTCCGGCAAGCCGATCGAGGGCGGCGTTCATGCTGCCGCTCAGCCCATCGATGTCGTCATTTCGCCGGCTGAGCGGAATTCGCGCCGCGAGGTCACCATGACCCACCCGCTCCATCGTGCCCGAAATCAGATCGAGCCGCCGCTGGCCACGCGCTGCGACCACTAGCCCCGTAGCAATGACCAGAAGCACAAACCCGGCGCCGGCCCAGCCGAGGCTGGTGAGCACAAGCCGACCCACTTCGTCGGCTTCGCCGAGGCTGATGCCGACGACCAACTGGTGGCCGTCGATCTGGCCTGAATAGACGCGGTAGTCCGAACCGCCCTCGTGGCTCCCCACGGAGGATGGTAAGGTCGACCATCCGGCGTGCACGGGCGGGACCTGCAGGTTGCCGGCCAGGACTTTGCCGCTCGTGTCGCGTAAGAGGTACACGCGGTCACCGGCGATGGCCGAGGTCGCGTGGCTGATGACTGAGTCAATCAGGTCGACGACATCGCCCTCGCCGTAGGACTGGCTGATAACCGAATAGGTGTCTTCGACATTGCGGTCGATCCGTGCCAGCAGCTCCTGCCGGATCAGTACGAAGCCGATGCCGGCCGCGAGCGCCAGCGATACGAAGAAGGCGGCGCTGAGCACCGCTGTCACCCTCGCCGGCGTACTGCGCAGCAGCGGGCTAGGCATGCAAGCTGTAGCCGGTCTGGCGGACGGTGTGTAGCAGCGGCTGGGCGAACGGCTTGTCGATCTTAGCCCGCAGCCGGCTGATGTGGGTCTCGACGACGCTGGTCTGCGGATCGAAGTGAAATTCCCAGACGCGCTCTAGCAACATGGTGCGCGTTAGCACTCGACCCTGGTTGCGCATCAGGTATTCGAGCAGCGCGAACTCCCGGGGCATGAGGTCGATCTCCTGCCCACCCCGATGACAGGTTCGGCGCACCAGGTCGAGTTCCAGATCGGACACGGAAAGCCGGGTCTTTTCCATCGCCTGCGCCCTCGGGCGGCGGGCCAGAGCATTGACCCTAGCCAGAACTTCCGAGAACGCGAACGGCTTGACCATGTAGTCGTCGCCGCCGGCATCGAGGCCATCGACCCGGTCGTCGACCCCGCCCACAGCGGTGAGGAACAGCACCGGCGTGTGGACGTCGGCGGCGCGCAGAGCTTTCACTAGCGACAGCCCGTCTAGGCCAGGCAGCATACGGTCGACCACAATCACGTCGTAGGGTTCACGAGAGGCATGGGCAAGAGCATCGCGACCGTCTTCGATCACGTCGCAAACGTGACCGGCCTCGGCGAGGCCCTTGCGGATGTAGTCGTAGGTTCGCTGGTCGTCCTCGACTACGAGAATTCGCATCGCAATGCTCCGGGCGCGGAGGGCAGTATAGGACAGGATGGCGCCATGGCGAGGTGTGGACGTACCTGCGATCGCGGTCCCTCCGGGATGGCCGTTAGGTGCCACCGTCGGGCCGGAGAGTGGGTTCGGCCGCCGATTCTGTCTCACCGCGCCGCCTGATCATCGTCATGTAGACGACGATCGCAGCGATCGTACCGAGGAAGATCAGGCTGGTGACGGTCGTCCCCAAGCCCAGCCCGCCATAGTCGGTCGGCTGCGACAGCAGGTCACCTAACGAGGCACCGAGAGGCCTGGTGAGAATGTAGGCGAGCCAGAACGCCAGCACCGAGTTGAGTTTGAACACGAAGTAGGCAACCGCAATTGCGGCGATTATGGCGCCGAACAGCACTCCGGTCATCAGGTAGCCGACATCGAATTTCTCGGCGACGAGGTCACCGGCTCCGGTCCCGAGCGCGAACGTGAACAGAATCGCCAGCCAGTAGAACGTCTCGCGCCGCGTGGTGAAGATGGTGTGGATCGAAAGGGTTCGCTCGCTGGCATACCAGACGGCAAAAGTCAGCGCCAAAAGGACGGCGCAGGCAACAGTTGTCACCTCGAGCGGGACACTGAAGACGTCCACCAGGTTGTCGGTGACAAGGGTCCCGACGACGCTGATCAGCACTACGGCGAGCCAGTACCAGACCGGCACGTAGCGCCTTTGCGCGAACTGGATGACCAGCGCGACCACAAGCACTCCCGTCATGATGAGGGTGGTCAGCGGCAGGCCGAGCCCCAGGTTGAGCGACAGGAAATCGGCGGCCGTCTCGCCGACCGTCACCGCCATGAGCTTGATCAGCCAGAAATCGATAGTGACGTCGGGGACCCGGTTCGCGGTGGCGTGTTGGGGAAGGGTCGAGGGCATTTCGATCTCCCCTAGAGCAGCGCGAAGGCGTCGGCGAAGAAGCCGTCGGCCCGCTTGTCATCATCGGCGTTGCAGCGCTCGAGCCCCTTGTTCATGAGCGTATCGTACTTGGCCTGGTCGGTCGGGGTCTTGCCATTGGCCGCCTCGCGCAGCGTGTTGAGCGCCACCTCGCACGGCAGAGGACTACCGTCGGCGTTGGCGACCGGAAAGGCCTGCACGGCGCCAGCAGACGCCTGCGCCACCGCAGTTGCCGACGGGTTGTCGAGTGCGGCGATGAGGCCGTTGAGCGCAGCTTCGGCATCCGCCTCGACCGGTTGCGGGGCGCGCAGAGCACCGATCGCCGCGTCGGCGGCGTGGTCGATCACAACCCATTTGGGTGGGCTCAGTGGCCGCATGGTGCCGGCAGCGCCATCCCATGCGGTCTCGAAGTCGGTGATGCGCAGCTGGGCCGCCTTGAGATCGCCGGTCTTCACTATCTGCAAAGTGTCCTCGGCGATGCCGCGAAGGCTGGAGAGATCGCCCAGCTCCGTCACGGCCGCGGCCGCGTAGGCCGGTGCTGCGACAAGCATCGAAAGGGACGCCAGGGGCGCTACCAGCAACATCAGGACGAATGGGAATTTGTGCATTGGAGTTCTCCGGGGAGAGGGCCGGCTCGGCCAGACCAGGACTTCTCGGGGGCAGAGCTCACTATCGCCTGACGGCGACCTTACAGTTCTGTAAGAAGGTTACTGGCCCCCCGATGCGGGGGATCGACCTTTGGTCACCGGCAACTACTGCAACTGGCGGATGCGCTGGATCGGGTCCTGCAGGGCGGCGCGAGCGGCATTCAGCGTCGCCAGCCCCACGGCCACCACGACGGCGCCGACGACGATCGCCAGATAGATCCACGGGACGACGAGGGCTTCAGGCGGTGGGTCGAACACGCCCTGCAGCACGGTGACGAGGACCTGGGCCACGGCCCAGCCCGTCAGTGCTCCGAAGGCAGCGCCGCCCCCGACGACGAGCACCGCTTCGGCGACGATGAACACCGAAAGCTGGCGGGGGTTGGCTCCCAGTGCGGCAAGGATTGCGAAACTTCGCTGCCGATCGGCGAGGCCCAGCGCCAGGACCAGCGCCGTCGCGCCCAGCGCCAGAAGGACTGCGAAGCTGAGCTCGAGCCTCGTTAGTCCGGCAAGGTCGACCGCCGTAAGGCTGGAGCCGATCGTGTGTGCGACTTCGCCCAGTTCGGTGACCTGGACGCCGGGCAAATCCTTGACGATATCGGCCGCGGCAGCCTTCACCGCGCTCCGGTCACCGGTGGTGCGCAGGAGTACGATCTCGGCGGTATCGACGCCGGTCATTTTTGCGACATAGGCGGCGTTCGCAACAATGAAGCTGTCGCGCGGTGCGGTCGGGAACTCGCGCACGACCCCGGCGAAGGTGAACGGTACCGGTCGATACTGTCCGTCCGCGCCCTGCAGCCGCAGGTTGATCCTGTCGCCCAGCGACAGTTGGAAGTCGGTGACGGTTTCGTCCGAGAGCAGCGCCGCGTCGGGCGTGCGTGCCAGGGTTGCCAGCGTCGCCGACATGTCGCCGTTCTGGACATAGGCGTTGACCAGGGACGTCGCCCGGCCGATACGGCCTGGATCAATGCCGTAGAGATCCTGCAGGTCGGTGCCGACGTAGGCGAAGCGGTGCTGCATGGGTTCGGCTGCGACGACGCCAGGGATGGCCCGGAGCTTGTCGAGCACGGCGCCGGCCGCTGCCGCGGTGGAACCGGTGACGGTGACGTCGGCCCCATTGGTCAACATCGCATCCACCTGCGCCTGACCCTCGTATGTCGTGTTGAACACGGCCGTCGAAACGGCGAAGCCGATGGAGAGAGCCGCAAGGGCAACACCGCCCGCCAGCCGTCGGCGCTGGTGCGACAGCGAGGACGCGACGGCCGGAGCGACCGGCCCGACAGCCGGAGCGAGGGCACGCTCGATCGCGTTGCGTCCCCCCCGCAGGAACAGGCGAACCAGGCGCACCGTCAGCAAAGCGGCGCCAATCCAGAGCAGGAGTGGGGCGAGGAAGGCCGTGTAGTCCACCGAGATCGCCGCAACGCCTTCGGTGGCCAGCACCACCTGGTAGCCGGTGGTCGCCGTCTGCCAGAACACCAGCCCCGCAATCGTGAGGCAAATCAGGTCCAGATAGATCCTTGCCCAGACGGGCGCCCGCTCGGTCCCCAGCGTTTGCCGCGCTGCGACTACCGAAAGCGTGCGCGCGGTGAGCCAGGCCGGCAAGACCACTGCAGCAGCCGCAAGGGCGAGCCCGGCCAGGCAGGCGATCGCCGACCATCGTATTCGGGCCGCGCCGAACACCGACTCGCCGAGAAGCGGCGCCATCACCACCGACAGGAGCAGACCGGCAACACAACCCAGGACACCGATGGCCAGAGCTTCTGCGGCTGCGAAGCCGAGGATGGTAGACATCGAAGCACCACGCAGCCGCAGGAGCGACTGGTCCCTGCGGCGCCGGTCGCCGCCGGAGGCAGCGAGCGCAATCGTCAGCAGGCCGGCGAGGACCACGCCCGGTGCGCCGAGGAACAGGAACAGCACCCGGGCATAAAGCGCATCACCTCGAGCCGCATCGAGTTGCGCTGCCAGATTGTTGCCGAGCAGCGCCGTGCCGGCCACGCGAGCCTCGAGATTGTGCCCCGCCTGGGTGACGCGCCTGTAGGCATCGTTGGGATCGGTGGGCAAGGCCGTGTGGTCGAGCACGGCGTGGAGCTGGGTCCTGACGCTTTGAGGACGCACCACGGCCTCAGGATCGAATGCCTTGTGCCATGCAGCCATTGGCATCAACACGGCATTGTCGGGTGGAGCCTGCGGGGCGGCGCCGGGCGGAACCCCGACCGCCTGAAAGAACGTGTCCGCCGTCTTGAGGTCGACGATGCCCGATACCGAAGTCTTGACGTCGTCCAGGCCGGGACGATGCAAGGTGATCTCGTCGCCGGGAGCCGCATGCAGGTTGGCCGCCGTCTGCTGCAGCAGCACCGCGCCCGTCACGTCGCCGGACAATATACGAAAGCCGGCGGGCAGGTTGCGGACATAGGAGGCGTCTAGGCCCACGGCCTTGCCCGCGCCGGTCAACTGCGTTCCTTCGGCAGTGCTGAACTCGAATCCGGTGACGTCGGCATATCCGACGATTTCCTTGAGCCGGGTCGGTGCCGCGGCCTCGACGGCAGAAGAAACAGCGTCGATGCTCGTTCCGGGGACGAGTTCCACCTGCCAGTCGACCGGGGCGGTCGCGATGGCGCGTGCCGTCATCGACGCCGCACTGGCCTCGATGAAGGCGCCGAGGTCGGCCAGCAGGCGCGACCGTTACGGCTATGCCGGCGATCATGCCGGCCAGCCGGCCGAGCCGGGTTCTTGCAAGACCGACGATCCAGGTGACAATCATCGAACGGCTTGCTCTACCGGGACGCGAGCGCTCCTCGGAACATTTCCCACCGGATCGCGAACCGCTCTGCGATGGCGAGGTCATGTGTTGCGACCACGATCGCCGCTTGCTCTTCGTCGGCCCACCCGAGCAGCATGTCCATCAGCTGTGCGCCCGTCGCATGATCGACCTGGCCGGTCGGCTCATCGGCAAGAACCAGTGCCGGAGACGTGACGATGGCCCGCACCAGCGCCACCCGCTGGGCTTGTCCGCCCGACAACTCCTCGGGGAGCTTGCCGGCAAGCTCAGCGAGATCGAACCGGCGGAGCGCGGCGGTCGCCTGCTCGATTGCGCCTGGTCCGATCCCGGCGAGTTGCAGCGGCAGGGCGACGTTTTCGCTTACGCTCAGCCAGGGCACGAGGCTCGGAAACTGGAACACGATGCCGATCCTCGTGGGGCGCAGCGTGTTCCGTGGCCCGAGTCCCGGCCATGTCACTTGGCCGGAACTTGGCTCATCGAGCCCGGCCATGAGGTGAAGCAGCGTCGACTTGCCGCTGCCAGACGGCCCGACCAGTGCGACGCGGTCGTTCTGTCCGACAAGGCAACTCGCGCGCACGACGGCGTTGGTGGCGACGCCCCCGAAGGAGTAGCTGCGAGTTGCGTCGCGCATGTCGACGAGGACCGGAAGGGCCAGCGTCAATCGATGATCCTCCCGTCATCCAGCCGGACGATGCGATCGGCCGCCTTGGCGAGTACAGTGCTGTGGGTGGCGATCAGCGCGGCCACACCGCGCTCGGTCCGCTCGCGCAGCAAATCCAGCACCAGTTGCTCAGTCCCCGCATCGACTTCGGCCGTAGGTTCGTCACAGATCAGCAGGGCCGGCGAGGCCGAGAGCGCAACGGCCAAACCTGCCCGAGCTGTTTCGCCTCCGGAAAGCTGCGCAGGCAATGATCGTGCCCGATCGGCAAGTCCCAAACGGCCCAGGAGTTCACTGTCTGCAGGTGCGCTGGGGCGGCCTACGAGATGACGCGGCAATGCGACGTTGCCGGCGACGGTTAGATGCTCCAGCAAATTGCCCGTTTGCATCAGCATGCCGATGTAGCGGGCCCGGATACCGGCGCGCTCGGCCTCGGAGCGCCGGCTGATGCGCTGGCCGTCGAGGACAACGCTGCCGCCGTCCGGGTCATCGAGGCCCGCCAGGCACGCGAGCAAGGTGGATTTTCCGCTTCCCGAGGGACCCACGAGAGCGACGAACTCGCCCATGGAAAGCGACAAGTCGATGCCCTTTAGCGCCGCCGTCTCCTCCTCGCCGCTGTGATAGAAGCGGTAAAGGCCACGCGCCTCGAGCAGGGACATCAGTCGAGTTGCACGGACTTGGCCATGAACAGCCACTGGTCGACGTTGTCGGCGCCTTCCGGGGCCGCCATGTCGAGCCTGACCAGTGTACCCGGCTTGAAGAACAGGTAGCGCGCGTGTTCGAGCCGGATTTGCTTGCCGGTGACACTGTTCGGCTCGGAATTGGACAGATAGTCGATCCGGATCGCCAGTCGGTCCCCGAGCGTCACCGCCTTCACGCCGGTGAGTTCCACCGCGCGACCGTTTGCCGAAAGATCGGCCACTTCATCGGATGAAGCGGCCTGAAGAGACGGTGCCTCGCTGGCGCTGACCGCCGTCGCCTCGACAATGTTGTACTTGTCCGAGAAGCGCGCGCCCTCCGGCCGATCCTGTCGTGTCCAGCCCTCGGGCACCTGCATGGAGAACCCAGGGCCCGAATAGGCGATGAACACCTGGCTGTCTGGAATGTCGCCCGGCGGATTGCGCTCTGGCGCGACGGCCTGCTCCGCTGCGACAACTGGAGCTACCACGGGCAGGCCGGTGCCAAGCGACAACGTGGCAACCGCCGCGAGGCAGTGTATCAACCGAATTGCGGTCATTAGTTTCCTCCCAAGTCCGGCAAAGGCCGATTGGGAGCGCATCATGTTCCAGCAGATTCACGGCGCACTGGCAGCGAGATTACAGTTCTGTAAGCGGGCAGGAAGCCGTCGCTCGCATTGTCCGCTTGCGGCGCAAAGCGGCTTTGGCAGCAACTCAACCCCACCGTGCGCCTCCCCCTTCCATTGCTGCCGTCCCGGATGACAAAGCCATGCACGCCGCCTGCGCGCGACACGGCGGAATTCCCCTGCCGTAGGCCGTCGATCGCAAGATGGACGGGTCGCCATATAGGGTTCACGTGGGGGCCCCACCCCGCACACCTTAACCCTTGTCGTGTCGCTCGAGCTCCGCGACCGCCGCCCCAAGCTGATCAAGCATTGCTTTGAACTTCGACAGCGCTGGCAGACGACAATCAGGGCGCCAATCGATCCCGAGCGCCGCCCAATCGTGCGTTAGCCTCCTCCGCAGTTCCCGCTTGGTGACGCCCTGCAAGTGGGACATGCACGAGGTCCAGTCCGATTCTGACAGCCGATAGCGTTCAGGAAAGCCCTGATCCAGTAGCATGGCGCAGGCGAGGGCGGTGCCATCCTCCTCGCGCCCGGCTTGCTCGACCTCACGTTGCTGCAACGCATCCTGCATGATCAGAACGTCGCGCATCGCCAGGGTGGTGTGAAGACGCTCTTCCGAGGCGTCGTCGTACGGGCCGATGAAGCGCACCCCTCGCTCGCCATCAATCACCACATCGTCCGGATGCGGCAAGGTGGTTGGACTTGGCAGCCCGTTTCGTGCCGCGTGAGCGTGTGCATCGCCCTCTCGTCGAATATACCACTCCCATACCTCGTTGTTCTCTTGGATCTCTTGTCGTCGCGCGCGCTCGGCTCTCTGGTAACTCTCGATGATATGCTTCTGCGCGTAGGCGCTGCCCTTGGTCGCCGACGCATACTGGGCCCGGTGCACCGCCTCGATCGCGGGGATCTGATGGATCTTGTCGCCCTCGCGGACGGTGATCATCCGCTCAGCTTCCTTGAGCGTCAGAGCGGTGGCTGATCGTTGTCCGATCCCCAACGCATCACCCCCTTTTGGCCGCCCTTTGGGGTTGCCGGATTGTCCCTTCTTGAACCGTGAATGTTGCGGCGGACGTTTGTAGCCGGTCCCGAGCAGGATGCCCGACTTGGCCGCCTCGACCGCTTCTTTCGTCAACCCCTTGGTTGCCTTAGGCTTCGCGCCGTCTTGGTGCTTGCTCATCTGCTCCTCCGCGCGTTCCTGGAGCGGGACGGGCGTGTCGGAGTCGGTTGGCGTTCCGCGGCTGCCGCGTCGAATGACCTCCCTGTGGACGAGAGAACAGCCTGCTTGCCGGTGTAATTCTCCCAACGCCGTACGATGGTGTCGCAATAAAGCGGATCATACTCGAGCAGGCGAGCCAGGCGCCCGCAGCTTGCCGCCGCGATCAGCGTCGTGCCCGATCCGCCAAACAGGTCGAGCACGATCTCGCCGCGCCGCGAGCAGTCGCGGATCGCGTCGGCAACCAGCGCCACCGGCTTGACCGTCGGATGCATCGCCAGCTCGTCGGCGCGATCGGCCCCCATGCTGCTGATGCCGGCATAGTCCCAGACGTTGGTGCGGTAGCGCCCGGTCTCGCCCAGCCCGAAGCTGTTGGTGTGGGGCGCGGTCGCCGAGCTTGAAGACGAAGACCAGCTCGTGCTTGGAGCGATAGAAGCTGCCCATGCCGCCATTGGTCTTGTTCCAGACGCAGAGGTTCTTCAGCTCGGTGAACACCGCCTTCCGCGGCATCGAGCAGTTCGCCCATGTGGCGCCAGTCCATGCAGACGAAGGCGATGGCGCCGTCGCTGGCATCGACGCGGCATTGGCAGAGCGTCTGCGTCAGGAAGGCGGTGAACTGCACCGGCGCTCATCTCGCCCGAGGCAAAGGCGAACTCGCGATGCCGGATCGGCGCCGAGACCGCAGACATGGCCGTCGATCGGCACGTTGTAGGGCGGATCGGTGAAGATGAGGTCGGCGCGATCGTCGCCCATGCAGCCGCGCGACAGTCGTCAGCACGACTCGGGCATCGCCGCACAGCAGGCGATGGCGCCGAGCAGCCAGAGGTCGCCCGTCGCTGGTGATCGGTGCATCGCCCAGTTCCGGGATCCTCGTCCTCCGGACCGATCGGCGTACGCGGCGCTCCTTGGCCTCGTCGAGGTGAGGTCGATCTCGGCCAGCGAGAAGCCGGTGAGGGTCACGTCGAAGTCGAGGTCGATCAGTGCCTGCAGCTCGATCGCCAGGATCTCCATGTCCCAGCCGGCGTTCAGCGCCAGCTTGTTGTCGGCCAGCACGTAGGCACGACGCTCCTCGGCGCTGAGGTGCGAGAGCTTCAGGGTCGGCACCGTCTCGATGCCGAGCTCGCGCGCGGCAAGTACGCGGCCATGCCCGGCGATGATCTCGCCCGTCGTCACTGATCAGCACCGGATTGGTGAAGCCGAAACGCTTGATGCTTTCGGCGATCTGGCGAACCTGGCGTTTCGAGTGGGTGCGCGCATTGCCGGCATAGGGCCGGAGGGCTCCCACCGGCATCATTTCGATGGTGGGCGTCGTCGATTTCGAACATGTCGTTTCTCCACTCCCGGAAGCGGGGTGAAGACCTAAATTCAGAACTCTCGGTGCCGAGGCAACAAGTTTGTTGCGGTGTGAACGGCATGTAACCGCCCGTTTTCCGGGGTTTCCCAGATTTGAGGCCTCCAATTTCTTCAACGCCTCTTCAAAGGCCTTTCAAAGCCCCTTCAAAGCTTTTGACGCCCTTAAGTGGAGAGGCGTGACTGTCTTCACGGTTGCGTGATCAACGCCTCGGGTACTCTCCCACCCCCCTCCCGATTCGGTAACTGCGCGCCCCGCGCGAATCGGGCTGCCGCGCTCAAGCGCTAGTTTGAAGTTCCCGCTCACGAGGACGTCTCTTGAAGCGCTAACGCGACCGACGTCCTCGTGCGCACGACAACCTCGTCGTCCCGTCTAGCACTATTCAAATCCCGGTTTGCAAACCCCGAAACCGCTTAGGGAGCCCCGCGTTTCGCGTACCGACAACCAATCCCACCAAGCAGCTCGTTGCTTCCACTAAACGACAACTTCATACCGCCTAACGTTAGTCCAATCCCGCTTAACGACAGCGAGCGGGCGACGAAATTCCCTGTTTGGACAGCGGTCGGACCAACTCCAGGACCTGTTCGCCCCAGCCACGCCGCGCGGAACTTTCGGCAAGTCTCTGATATCAAAGGGGAAAACGAAATCTCGACGCCGGTCTGGGGAGAGCGAGGTCCAATTCCCTGTTATCTCAGCAGGAAAACGGAGCCTGGTTTCGATGGACTACGCCCACCGCCACTTACCGCGCTAAGCCGCTGTGGGGTGCTTCAGGGTAGGGCACGAGGTTGGCCGCTCAGAGCGGCGACTCGTTCGAAAGAAACCGCGCGGCGGTTGTCCTGATCCAGCCTCGCGGCGACAGCAGCATCCAATCGGCCGTTGCCCAAATGATGCAACAGGCCACGAAGGTCAGGGCCAGCAGCAACCCTTGCGTGCTTTGCGGGATAGTGAGCTCCTCCCAAAGGGCAACGGCGGCAGCGAGGATGGCAGGCACGCGGCTCATCAGCACCAGATCCTTGAAAAAGGCTCCGGTGCGTTCGGAAATGAGGGCCTGCTGCGAAGGTTCTGTGCTGGCCAGCGCACTGCCGAACTTGCCAAGTGCATGCATCGCGCCAGCCGACGCCGCGAGCCATGGATTGCCCAGCATTATCAGGCCGATACCCAGGATGGCCGCGCCGACGCCCGAAAGGACGTCGCCCCATCGGTTGAGCTTGGGATCAGTCAGCGAACCATTCGACCAGGCCCTCCCGTAGAGGATGCCGCCCCAGAAAAACACTGCTGTTGCTGTCGACAGCGCGACCGCCGCCGGGCTCCCCATGACGTGAGCCATGGCGCGATCCCAGTGCGTCGTATTCACGTCGTCGGATGCACTCATGCCGAGCGCCACCGCAAGCCCAACGACAAAGCCCAACACGTTGCCGAGATTGTAGAGTGCGCCGGGGTCGACGGGGCGAATGCCGATACGTCTCGGGACTTTGCCCAGGTTCATTTCGGCACCAATGTCCGGCTCGGCCGCGGCCCCGGCGCCTGCCTCGCATCGTCCTCCCTTGCCGACCTCCTCGCCGAGCGTCCCTCGCCCTGCCGGCCGGAAACGCTTCGCGGTCGTCTGCAGGCCCACCGTCTGGCCGGCCCCGATGGTGTCATCGCCTGCCACCCACGGCTCCCTTGATCCCACCACGGGTGGCGCAGAAGGATGCCATGGCGGTGCGTCCACTCGCCACCGTTCCGCTGGGGATGGTCGTGCCGTCGGTACACTTCGAGGTCGACTGCTGAACGGGCGCCTCGGGTGCCGGCTGCGTGACTTCCTGCACGGGGACGTTTGGGTTCCCAACACTTATGCCACCACGTGCTTGGCAATAAACCGCACTGCTTTCTCTGGATCTTTGAGCCACGGGTATGGCGGTCCCATCTTTGCAGAAGTCCGGGACACTCGGGCATGGAAGCTGCAATACTATCACTCCGCTGGGACAGAGGATCGCTTGACTGACCTGCGCGACTGACACTTCCGGAGAAAACGCCCAGCGCGACGACCGTCATCAATAACAGCGCGAATTTATGCACTTACCCCCCTATCCATGCCAAACGACCCGGCATTTTCGTGCGAGAGCATTGCAGACAACTCTTTGCGTGATATTTGTTTTTCGCTGGTCTGGGCGTAACGGACTGCATGGCAGCACTACCAGGGACGCATCGTGCGAGGTCGCCATGTCGCGAGACACGGGCATCGGGGGTGACATTGAAAGCAGACCGCGTCGTTGACCTGGTGCTGGGGCGGGATCTCCTCTCTGTGACGCATCCGGACGGAACGCAGCTCCACTTCACCCGTCAGCAGCGCGCGCTGTTACTGCGTCTCATCGGCAACCCGGGGCGACTGATGCCAAGAGAGGCGCTGGTCGCGGCGATCGACGGCGAGGCCGCCGAACCCGCCAGCGACCGCCACATAGATTTCCTCATCAACCAGTTGCGCCGGAAGCTGGGCGACGATGCGCGAGCGCCTCGCTTCATCCGGACGCAGTATGGCGAGGGATATGTATGGATCGGCCCGGTCCCGCCCCCGGAGCAGGAAAGTCCGCTCCTGCGTATCGGGACGGTCTACGGCAAGGACCTGCCCGGGGCTGCCGAACTGATCCTCAGACTCGACGCGGTCCTCAAGGAGCGGCTGGCGGGCGGCGGCACGCAGCACGTCAAATCCAGCTTCTGCCTCGATGCCAGCTTCCACGATGGCGAGCAGCGCCTGCGGGCGGCACTGGTGCTGCGCGACGGCGAGACATCGGCCATACTGGACACCTTCCGCCTGACTACCGGCGGAGGCGACGACGATGCGGCTGTCGATGCGACAGCCGATGCGGTGGTCCGCTCGATCTGGTCGCATGCCGCGCTGCCACGCGCCGCGGCGCGGGTGGCGCCCAACGAGCCGCCGCCCTGGGTCCGGCTGTTCGAAGCCGCCCTGATGATGGATGGCGACATGCAGACCTGGAAATCCAACGCGCAGCGCCTCGAAGCCATCCTCGCCGACGATCCCGACAATGCCGTGATGGAGGTGATGCGCGGGCTGAACCTCTACTTGTGGCTGATCCAGAGTTTTCGCGACCCATCCGGGCAGATCGTCGACGCAACACAATGGCGGGCGGTCGAGGACGAGATCGAAGCGATCGCGCTTGCCAACCTGTCGCGCTTCGATGACCAGCCGATCATGCAGCTCGCCGTGGCCAAGCTGCTGCTCTTCATCAATCGCGGCTACCTGCACCTGTCGCGCCGGATCGCCGACGACCTGCTCGCCAACAGCTCGGCGCACGCGGCGGCATTCGCGCTGGCCGGCGAGGCGGCCGGCTTTGCGGGCGACGTCGAGCTCGGCAGCGCCCTGATCGCCCGGGCGCTCGAGCTGTCGCAGGCCGGGTCACACTTCCAGATCTACCTGCTGGTGGTGGAAGCGGGCGCGCTATTTGCAGCGAACGATATGGCGGGGTTCGAACGGGTCTGCCGGCTGACACGCGACCTGTCGCCGGGAGCGTACATTACCCTGCAGTCGTTCTGCTGCCTCGAAGGATACGAAACCGCTCCACTGTTCCGCCATGTCATCGCCCCCGATGCCGGGCGCGCCAGGGAAGCGATCCGCTACCTGTGGAACGTCACCGGCCGTCGCTTCGCAAGCCGCTCGCACAGGCGCAACTTCATGGCTCCGATGACGGAAGCGCTCGTCCGGCTCTTCGGAAACAGTGTCGTTCCGCCGGAGGTCATGATCGGCACCGGGCTGGGCGCCATGGTCGATCTTGGTCGCGACCACCAGCCAGAGCCCGCCGTCCTCGGCGCAAACTCATCCTAGGCACTATCACCCCCGCCCGGCAAACTCCCGGCGACGGCAGTCTGGCTCGATAGCGCCGAGGCACCCGAGGTCATCACCAAAACCGGCGCGGCACCTAGACTGCCTTGACAGTTCCTCTGCAGCCGCGGCGACAGAACGTGCCGACTGGCGATAATTGCGCAAGCGCAGTTGATCAGCGCCAGCGACGGGGCATCCGCAAGGCAAGTGATGCCGCGGGCAAGTGAACCGAAGGGGAACTGAATGGCGGACTATGAACTGATGTACTGGTCCGTGCCCTTCCGCGGCCAGTTCGTTCGCGCGGTCTTGGCTTACGCTGGCAAGACCTGGACGGAAGTCGGCGATGAGAGAATCTCCGAAATCATGAACGGATCCGTCGCCGACATGCCCGTTCCGTTTATGGGACCGCCAGTGCTGACCGACAACAACACCAGGTTCGCTGTGTCGCAGATGCCGGCCATCGTCCTCTACCTGGCCGAAACGCTACACCTGCTGCCTGACACCGCGGCGTTGCGGGCCATGACGATCAAGGTCGTCAACGATGCAAACGACGTCATCGACGAGATCACCCTCGATGGCGGTCGCGAGATGTGGACCGAAAAGAAGTGGCAGCACGCCGTCCCGCGTTTCAGAAAATGGATGGCGATCTGGGAAGAAACGGGGCGGCGGCATGGCCTGCGGCAGAACCGCGGCTACCTGCTGGGCGGTGACGCGCCGGGTGTTGCGGATGTGATAACTGCGACGCTCTGGATCACGATGACGGATCGCTTCAACCGGATTTCCGAGCTTCTCGCCGAAGCAGCGCCAATGACCCGAGCACTATCTAAACGGATGTACGAACTGCCAACTCTGGCCCGACTGGCAAAGCAGTCCCAAGGTCATTACGGCGAGGCCTACGCAGGAGGGCAGATCGGTGCATCGATGGCCAAATTCCTCAACACATGATGCGATGCCCGAGCACGGCGGTTGGCGCCGAAGACGACTTGCCCGGTCGGCTGCCGCGGCGCGCCGGAAGAAAGCCTGTAGCGCTGCGGGGCACCGGCCAGGCTCAGCCGCTGCTCTTGGCGAAGCGCAGCAGCGCCTTCAGGTAGTAGTAGTCGCCATACATCGCGCATTCATCGATGCCGTGCCCGTGCGGCAGGTCGGCAGTGGACGTGCAGCAGCAGCCCGCCTCCCTCGCCACGATTGGCGCAGGTTTCGGCGAGGGCTTCGAGCAGGCGGGCTGCGGCATGGAGATAGGTCGGCTTGCCGGTCGCCTCATGCAGGCGCTGCTGGCCATAACTGGCAATGGCGCTGTGCGCGCCGGCGGCGCCTACGCGCATGCTGTGCTGGCCATCGACGAGATGGAGAAGGTCGCCGCCCGGCAGCGGGTCCCGCAGCAAGGGGACGCCTAGGCGAGCACGCTTCCCGAGGCCCGGAGGCGCCTCGCCGATCCGACAAGTTGCCGCCCTGCCGGGGCATCAGTGGGGGCTTCTGTCCGACGATGATGCCCTTGTTCCATGGCTGGCGCCGAGTTCCGGCGGTGTCAGCGAGCAACATGGTGGATCACCTGCAGTGCCTCCCACCACACCTCTCGACTTGAGCCATCTCGGCATAGTGAGGGAGGCAGCTTCTGGCGCGATGCGGCTTTCAACGGTAGCTCGGCGACCTCTCCCGCAGCTCTTAGGGGCGCTGGTGCACCGTGTGCCGTGGCGTTCGGCTGACTCGCCATCTATGCTCGGGGCGCCGCCATCTCGGTGATGATGTTGGTGCTCGTGCTCATCGCCTCGGTACTTATGTCCGCTCGACCCGCTCGGAGGTCAGCGATCTACGTGACGCCCATTCTCGCAGTATTCGTGTTGCTGCAACGCCGCATCGTGTCCGGGCTTACATCGGAAGTCCTCAAGTGAGCGTCCACCACTGGTCTGTCGGACAGCGAGAAACTTGCGGCCTCTGGGTTGTCCCCAAGTCCGCACGTCCCCGCCAGGTCTTGCAGGACTAGCTCAGGCGGAACTCGTGCATGGCCAGCTTGTTGGCCTTGATGAAGTCCCAGTCGTAGTCGACCCCGAGGCCCGGGCCGGTGGGCACGGGAACCGTTCCCTCGCTGTCGACGCCGGTGAGCTGATCGTCGTAGCCACAGCGATAGACCGGCGGCACCAGGTTGGGCATGTCCGGGCCGATCAGCGCCATCTCGTATAAGTGGGTGTTGCGCATCGCGGCGACGCCTGTAAGCCTCTTTAGCAATTGCATCCGGAGGTCTCCGCTGGGAAGGCCGGCCCGATGGTTCCGCCGGCCAGGAGCGTGTCAGGCCGCGCGGACAGCGGCGAGGAAATCAGTGGCATTCGCCTCGGCGGGCGGGGACGGTGGCGGGCGCCGATGTGGCCGTCATGGGCTGCGGCCCCATCGGGTTGATGACGGCCATGGTGGCCCGGCATCGTGGCGCGGCGCGGGTAACGCTGATCGACATCGCCGAACAGCCGCTGACCGTCGCAGCAGGGATCGGGTTTGCGACCCTGCGCCTGAGCGGGCCGGTCGACGATGACTACAACGGTCGGTTCGACGTGATCTTCGAAGCCTCGGGGGCCGGGTCTGCGCTTGTCAATGCGCTGGCAATGGTGCGGCGCGGCGGCACCATCGTGCAGATCGGCAACTTTGCCGTGCCTGAGTTGACGCTGCCCAGCAATATCATCATGTCCAAAGAGATCACTTGGCGCGGCTCTTTCCGCTTCGGAAACGTCTTCCAGGAGGCTGTCGCGCTTATTGTCGACCGTGAAATCGACCTGGCACCGATCATCTCGGCCAGCCTGCCACTAAGTTCGGCAACCGCGGCTTTCGAGCTGGCAATGGACAGGACGCGCAGTATGAAGGTGGTGCTCACCAACTGATGGAGAGGTTTTGTCGCGTTCCTGTCATCGAGACGAGCAGGACGACATCCTCCGCACCGGTCTCATCGCATCTTCAGGTCGGGGGACCACGCATGCAGGCCCGTGGCGATCGCGGCGAACCCTAGCCACGGATCTTGGTATGAACCCAACCGATTGCTCCGGCGATCCGTTGGCCAATCACGATCAAGATAATGGACGGCAGTGCGCTATACCCCTCGGGATTGCCAGCGGGTGCGTCGATAAGCCTGCCTTCCCGCCGGCCCCGGTCGGCCGGTGGCGGTTGTCGGATCGGATATCGGCATCTATGTCGCTGCGGGTGGGCGGGGTCCAGGCCTGATGGCCAGCGTGCGGACAGGTCGAACAGATGGAAGTGAGCCACCGTGAATTATCGAGACGCCGGGATCGTGCTGGAGGGGATCAGCTACGGCTATTCCGGCCGACTGGCCGTCGATCAAGTCAGCCTCTCCCTCAAGCAGGGGGAGAGCATGGCCCTGCTCGGGCCGAACGGCGCCGGCAAGTCGACACTCATGGCGATCATGAGCACCGTGCTGCGCCCGCAGTCGGGCAAGGCGATCCTCGCCGGGGTGGATGTGCGCCGGCATTCGGCGGAAGCCCGCAGCCAGATCGGCATCGTGTTCCAGGACGACACCCTTGATGACCGGCTGACCGCCTGGGAGAATCTCGAGTTCCACGGGCTCGTCTACGGCATGGACAGGCCCAGCCGTGCCCGGCGCAGCGAGGAGGTGCTGGCGCTGGTCGAGCTGACCGAATGGGCGGAAAGCCCGGTGCGCACCTTCTCGGGCGGCATGAAGCGCCGCCTCGAGATTGCCCGGGCGCTGATGCACGAGCCGCGCATCCTCATTCTCGACGAGCCGACGGTGGGCCTCGATCCGCAGACGCGGGCAAAGATCTGGTCCTATCTCCACCAGCAGCGGCGTGACGCAGGACCTGACCGTCTTCGTCAGCACGCACTACATCGAGGAAGCCGAGAGCTGCGAATTCGTCTGCGTGATCGACCACGGCAAGGTCCAGGCCATCGCCGCGCCCGACGAACTCAAGCGCCGGTACGGCACGAGCCTCATCCGCTGCTTGCCGCGCGACGAGGGCACCCGGCGCCAGCTGCTCGAGACGTGGCCGGGGGCGCAGGAACTGTCGGGCGACCGGCTGGGCATCACGCTCGAGGACAAGGCGATGATCGATGCCTTCCTCGGCCGGTTCGGCTCGGCGCTCAAGGAGATCCAGATCGACGAGCCGAGCCTCGAGACAGTGTTCCTGACACTGACCGGCCGGGAGCTGCGGGAGCGCGACGAGGTCAAGCCCAAGGCCCGCGGGAAACGGAACAAGCGGATATGACCAAACTCTCTAGAATTGCGCGCGGCATCTACGCCGTGTGGCTGCGCGAGATCATGCGCTCGTTCCGCGACCGGGGGCAACTGATCGGCGGCGTATCGCGACCCATCATCTGGCTGCTGATCCTGGGGATCGGGCTCAACCCCTATTTCCGGGGAGAAGCCTATGGCGAAGTGCGCTTCGTCACCCCCTTCACCTATCTGCAATTCCTGTTTCCGGCCGTGATTGCGCTCAACATCATGTACACCTCGATCCTGTTCGCGGTGTCGATGATCTGGGACCGGGAGTTCGGGTTCCTGCGCGAGGTGCTGGCGTCGCCGATGCCGCGCTGGGCCATTCTCCTGGGCAAGATCCTCGGCGGCAGCAGCGTTGCGACCATGCACGGCTTCCTGGTGCTGATCCTGGCGCGGTTTGCCGATGTGACGCTGGGCTGGGACCAGGTGGCGCTTGCCCTGGTGCTCATGTTCCTTCTCTCCTTCGGGCTCACCTCGTTCGGGGTGATCCTCGCGGCCCGGGTGCGCAGTTTCGAAGGTTTTGGGGTGTTTTCCAACACGATCATCCTGCCGCTCTACTTCTGCTCGTCGTCGGTCTTTCCGCTCGACCCGTCGCTGACGCGGACGCAGACCGCGGCGACCTATCCCGAATGGTTGACGCTGCTGGTGCAGATCAATCCCATCACCTATGCGGTGGATGCCCTGCGCGGCACGCTGATCCACTACAACCAGTTCGATCCCTGGCTGGGCCCCGGCATCATCGTCGCGGGCGCGGTGATCCTGTTCACCGTCGCCCTGCTGGACTTCAACCGGCAATGACCGCTGGGAACGCCATATCCTCCCGCCGCCGCTCGTGGCGACGCTGGCAGACGGTCGGGCTGAACCTCGTCGGCGCGGCGGCGCTGCTTTTCGCCCTCGCTTTCCTCCCGCCGGACAATTCGCTGGCCGAAGTTCAAAAGAGCGGCGTGCTGCGCGTCTGCGTGCCCGATGCCATGCCGCCGCTTGTCACCAACGACCCCGCCCGGCCAGGCTACGACATCGAGATGCTGCAGCTGATTGCCGAGGATCTGGGGGTGCGCCTGGCGATCAACCGCAACGCGGCCATCGGAGCCGACTTCAATCCGCGCAACTGGCGGGTCACCCGGGCGCAATGCCAGGTCATTGCCGGGGGCGTGGTGAGCAACGATTCCACCAAAGGCTTCCTGGAACTGCTGCCGAGCGGCCACCAGACCGGGTGGGCGATCATTCGCCCCAAGGACAGATTGTCGCAGGAGGGCGGCTCCGTGGCCGTCTATCCAGGCCCTACGGGCCTCGACCGGCTGGCGCTAAGCCGATACCTGCGCTCGCAAAAATTCCGGATACTGCCGGTCTCATCAGTCTCCCAGCTGGCGCAAGCGCTTGAAGACGGTACATCCGACCTTGCCGTCAGCGATAGACAGACCTTGGCGGCGCTCGACTTCCCCAACGCCAGTATTGAGTGGGTGTCGGAGACCGAATTGGGGGTGTTCGATCTTGCGTTCGGCCTTTGGAAAGGCGACGCGACCCTCCTGCGTGCCATTAGAACAAGCCAGCAGAATATGGTTGAAACCGGGGTAGCCGAAAGCTTGGCCGCACGGTATAGCACCGGCGTGGACGCAACACTCGGCTCCTGACAGGCCCTTGATCGGAACAAACTTGCTCTATCAGAGGCATGCTTAGGTAATATTGCTATTTCGGCACGCTTGTGCAGCGCCTTATGGCGCGACTGGCACACTGCACGACAAGAACGGCCGGAATGGCGTTTCCCAACGTATGGAGGATAATGTGAAGCATACGTCTCCGCGCGTTGCCGTCGGCATGGCCTTGGCCATGTCGGGTCTGCTCCTGCAGACCCTGCCTGCACAGGCACAGGTATTCACTCAGGCCCAGGCGGAAGCCGGCCAGAAGGAGTACGACGGTCAATGCGCAATGTGCCACGGCGCGGCACTACTGGGCCCCGATGCCCCTGCGCTCGTCGGCCGCGAAGTCATGCACAACTTCAGCACCGCAGCTGGCATCTACGAGTATTTCTCGGTGGCCATGCCTCCGCAGGCTCCCGGCCTGCTGAGTGAGGAAACCTATGTGAACATCCTGGCCTATATCCTCAAGGCCAATGGCGCGCAGCCCGGCGACACGGCGCTCGATGCCAGCCCGGCGACCCTCGCGTCCATCGACCTGAGCGCCGTGACCTCGGTCGCGGCAGCCGCAGTCGATGCTCCGGCCACCGATACCGAAGCACCGGCGAGTGCCGTTCCCCAGGCCTATACCTGGGGCAAGACCCTGCCGTCGATCCTGCCCCCGGAGCCCGAAGCCGCGACCCCCGCGGTTCCCCAGGCTTTCACCTGGGGCAGGACCCTGCCTTCCAAGAGCTAGAAACGTGAATTGCTTTGGATCAGACCTGCCGCGCTGCGTGCCGGCGGCTGCCAAAGTGGAGGAATAATGACCAAGACTTCTCTGAAAGCCGCGCTGGCGCTCGCCGTCAGCATGACCACGCTTGTCGGCGTCGCCCACGCCCAGAATGTGCGCGAGAACTACGCGCCGGTGACCAACGACATGGTGCTGAACCCGCCCGCCGAAGAGTGGCTGAGCTGGCGCCGGACCATCGACAACCAGGGCTTCAGCCCGCTCGACGCGGTCAACCGCGACACCGTCGCCAACCTCGAGCTCGCCTGGGCATGGCCCATGGCCGATGTCGGCCTCCAGGAAACCGCTCCGCTGATCCATGACGGCGTGATGTTCCTGCAGACCAACAACAACATCGTGCAGGCGCTCGACGCCAAGACCGGCGACCTGATCTGGGAATACCGCCCGGCCCTGGCCAAGGTCCCGGCGGAATGGGGCTACCAGCTCTACCAGTCGCGCCGCCAGAAGAACTCGATCGCGCTCTACGAGGACACCGTGGTGCTGACCACCGTGGATGCCCGCGTGATCGTGCTCGGCGCCAAGGACGGCAAGGTGCTGCGCGAAGTGCAGGCCTTCGACTACAACAAGGGCTACAGCTACACCATCGGCCCGATCGTCGTGAACAACACGATCATCTCGGCCATCTCGGGCTGCTCGATCGCCGGCACGGCCGGCGGCTGCTACATCGTCGCGCACGACTTCAACACGCTTGAGGAAAAGTGGCGCTTCAACACGCTGGATGACCCGAACAACCCGGCACAGGCTGCGAGCTGGGGCGAAGTTCCGGCCGAGAACCGCTGGGGCGGCACGCCGTGGGCGACCGGTTCCTATGATCCGGCGACCAACACCACCTATTGGGGTGTCGGCATGCCTGCGCCCTATGCCGAGCTGATCCGCGGTTCGGAAGACGGCGACGTGCTCTACACCAACTCGACGCTGGCGCTCGACGCCACCACCGGCGAGCTGAAGTGGTACTACCAGCACCTGCCGCGCGACAACTGGGACCTCGACAGCCCGTTCGAGCGCGTCCTGGTTGACGTTGAAGAGGGTGGCGAGACCAAGCGCCTGCTGATCTCGGTGCCGGGCAAGAACGGCATCTTCTTCGCCCTCGATCGCGACACCGGCAAGTACCTGTGGTCGCAGGAGACCGTGTACCAGAACTCGGTCACCAAGATCGACGACGACGGCAAGGTCCACGTCAACGAAGACCTGATCATGACCGCCCTGGGCGAAGAAGTGCTGATCTGTACTTCGGTTTCCGGTGGCAAGCTGTGGCAGGCGGGTGCCTATAGCCCGAAGACCCAGCAGTTCTACGTGCCGCTGACCGAGGCCTGCAACACCGTGCAGGCCACGCAGTCGGAGTTCACCGCCGGCAACGCCACCGGCGCCATGAAGTTCGGCCCGCGCGTCCTGCCCGAGGGCATCACCGAGGCCGGCCTCGTGGAAGCCATCAAGGTCGGCTCGACCAAGTCGGAAGGCGAGGGCTGGAAGGTCGCGCCAGCGCGCTTCGATGACCTCCTCGCTGCTGGCCACCGCCGGCGGCCTGGTCATCGGCGGTGACGCCGGCCGCTACGTCAAGGCCTGGGACGACACCACCGGTGAAGTGCTCTGGCAGCAGCGCCTCAACGCGCCGATCGGCGGCTCGCCCGTCTCCTACGAGCTCGATGGCGAGCAGTACATCGTGATCCCGACCGGCTTCAGCGCCGCCGGGGGCTCGATGGCCGCCAACTTCCCGGAAATCCCGATTCCGTCGGGCACCGGCAACTCGATCTTCGTTTACAAGCTGTCCAAGCAGTAAGCGAAATCCCAGAACCCGGAAGGGGGCCGCAAGGCCCCCTTCTGCTTTAGCGAGGTCAAGAATGTCCCTGTTGTCCAAGCTCGGCGCCGTCGCGGCCGTGATCCTCCTCTGCGCCCCTGCCCAGGCGCAGGTGCTGCCGCCGCAACTGATGACCCAGGAGCGCCCCATCCAGGGCAACACGATCCGCGCCTGCGTCGACGACATGAGCGCCGGCGGCAAGCTCGATCGCGCCATCGCCGAGGCCATCGGCGACGCTCTCTTTCTCAATGTCGAGTTCGTCGAAGCCCTGCGCGGCTTTCCGCTGGACGGCGACGGCTACCTCGCCGAGCTGCAGATCCAGCTCAACAATGATTGCGATCTCTTCCTGGGCGTCGCGGTGCAGCCCAACATGCCGTTCCCGGACTGGGCGGTGATCACCCGGCCCTATGCAGAGGTGCCGTTCGTCCTCGTCACCGACAAGCCGGAATACGCATCGCTCGCCGACATCCCCTATGGCAGCACGATCGGCACGGCGCTCGCCAGCCTCGGCGAGCGGGTGTTTGCCACCAGCGTGTCGCAGCGTCCCAGGGACCAGCGCTGGAAGCGCCTGCCCTATGCCGATTTCGAGCTGATGACGACGCGGATGCGAGAGGGCAAGCTGGCGGCCATGCTGCTCTGGCACCCCTCGCTGCTGCAGCTCGCCGAAGCCGATCCCACGGTTGCCGACCTGAAGATCATCTCGCTCGATCCGGTTCCGACCGCCCATGTCGAAGTCGGGGCGCTGGTCTCGACCCGCAACACGTTCCTGCGCACCCAGATCGACCAGGCGATCGGGGAGCTCGCCGCCGACGGCACCATCGACCGGATCATGGCCGACCTGGGCATCGTCGGCACGAGCCCGCGCTGATCATCCGCGCATCAGGTAGGGCGCGAGCATGGACCCGAAGTCAGGCCACCAGCCCGCGACGAGCAGGACGATCAGCACGGCCTGCACGGGCAGGACGGCCTTCCGGATGCGCTTCTCCTGGTCCGGAAACGCCGCCAACAGCAGCAGCCCTCCCGTCAGTCCGGGGAGCGGCAGGAGGTTGAGCGGCACGGAGGACAACGCAATCCTCTGCGTCGCGTCGATCGCCTGCAGCGCGGCATAGCCGAGCGTCCGCGGCAGCCCGTTGGCGACGACCGGGCGCAACAGGTCGAGCAGCGGCACGAGGGCGAGACCGGCCAGCAAGGTCGCGAACACCAGGCCCACGAGCGCGATGCGTCCGCCCCTGAGGCCATCGGGCGACACGAAACGGAAGCGCATCCACGTCGTCCGGAACAGGATGCCCATGGCCAGCCCGGGAAGCGACAGATGCTCGAGCGGGTTGGCCGAGACCGAGGCGCCCTGTTCCGCCCCCGGCAGCCTCAGCAGGTAGGTCACAAGGGTCAGAGCCCCACCGCTGACGGCGACAAAAACGAGCGTCCCGACGATCCTCGACAGGATCGCCTGCAGTGTCAGGTCAGCGAGTAGGTTCAAGACGACGTTCCCGTAAACTTCGTACAACCGGCGCACGGTGGCAGGTGCTCCGCTCCGCAGCAGCGCTGCTGCGCCAGAATCTCCCGCAGAAGATAGGTGAGACCCGACGTCGGAGCAAAAGTTACCCGGATGCACGCCCCTGAACCGCCACGTCGGCGGGCATGTGCGGTGAGGCCCACGTCGGGCACGTTCTCACGCGAGCGTGAAGGTGGAGCCCTGGCAATTACCGCTGGTCGTCCAGCGCGTCTCCCACCCGATACATCGAATCGCCTGCTTTACTTGCAACCGCGCGCGCGTCGCATCAGAAGGCAGCGACGGGAATTGCTTTCCTCGTCGTTTCGACGTTCGATGTCTTCGCCCCCAAACCCAGTTCGACATTCCATGACCACCAGTTCACCCCAGATTTCCGGCGACGCGCTCGTCGCGCAGTTTCGCGGCATGGTCGGCGATGCCAACGTCCTGACCGATGCGCGGCGCAGCCGGCGGTTCCGCAAGGGGTATCGCTATGGCGAAGGCAAGGTGCTGGCGGTGGTGCGGCCGGGGACGCTGCTCGAGCAGTGGCGGGTGTTCAAGGCGGCGGTCGAAGCCGGGCGCATCGTCATCATGCAGGCGGCCAATACCGGCCTCAACGGCGGCTCGACGCCGTTCGGCGACGACTACGACCGCGAGGTGGTGCTGATCAACACCATGCGCATCGGCCGCATCGACCTGCTGAAGGGCGGCGAGCAGGTGCTGTGCCACTCCGGGGCGACGCTGCACCGGCTCGAAAAGCTGATCCGTCCGCTCGGCCGCGAGCCGCATTCGGTGATCGGCTCCACCACCATCGGCGCCTCGGTGGTCGGCGGGGTGTGCAACAACTCGGGCGGCGCGCTGATCCGGCGCGGCCCGGCCTTCACGCAGCTGGCGCTCTACGCGCGGGTCGGCGAGGACGGCGGCGTCTCGCTGGTCAACCATCTCGGCATCGAGCTCGGCAACGATCCGGAGGAGATCCTCTCCCGGCTCGACAGCGGCAGATACGAGGAGTCCGACGTCTGGCACGATACCGGCAGGCTCGCCTCCGATCCGGACTACTCGACCCTGATCCGCGATGTCGATGCACCCGGCCCGGCCCGCTTCAACAACGATCCGCGGCTGCTCTCCGAGGCGGCGGGCAGCGCCGGCAAGCTCTGCGTCTTCGCGGTGCGGCTCGACACCTTCCCGAGCTCCGGTCCGTCGCGCGTCTTCTATATCGGCTCGAACGACCACCTGGAGCTGACCGGCATCCGGCGGCACATCCTTTCCGAGTTCAAGACGCTGCCGGTGGCGGGCGAGTACCTGCATCGCGACGCCTATACGCTGGCCGAGGAGTACGGCAAGGACCTCTACCTGCTGATCAAGCATGCCGGGACCGAGCGCATCCCGACGGCCTTTGCGCTGAAGAGCCGGTTCGACGCCATCACCGGCAAGCTCGGGCTCGGCACCAACCTTTCGGACAAGCTGCTGCAGGTGCTGACCGGGCTGCTGCCCAACCACCTGCCGGCCCGGATGAACGCGTTCCGCGACCGCTACGCGCATCACCTGCTGCTGCGGGTCGACGGCGAGGGCATCGAGGAGACGCGCGCCTATCTCTCGTCGATCTTTCCCTCGGCCGAGGGCGATTTCTTCGAGTGCGACGAGGAGGAGGCGGCGGCCGCCTTCCGCAACCGCTATGCCGTCGGCGGCGGCTCGGTGCGCTATCGGGCCGTGCATGCCGACAAGGTGGAGAACATCGTCGCGCTGGACCTGGCGCTACCGCGCAACACCATCGACTGGCGCGAGACCCTGCCCGACGGCATCGAGCAGTTCATCGAGCGCCGCATCCGCTGCGGGCACTTCTTCTGCCAGGTGTTCCACTACGACTATGCGGTCAAGAAGGGCACCGACTGGCTGGCGATCGAGCACCGGATCATCGAGCACCTCAACGGCCGCGGCATCGAGTTCCCGTCCGAGCACAATGTCGGCCACCTCTATACCGGCGAAGCCGGTGCTGGCCGACTTCTACCGCTCGCTCGATCCCACCAACAGCATGAACCCCGGGATCGGGCAGACCTCGAAGCGGCAGAACTGGGCCTGAGCTGCCGCAGCCGGTGGCCGGAACCACCGTCCGCTCCTGGCGGCGGATCAGGCGGCAGTGGCGGAGCGTCGGTGAGCTGGGCGAGCTTCACCTGCGCCAGCAGGCTCAGCTCGTCATAGACGTTCCACTCGTCGACGATCTTGCCGTTCTTGTAGTGGTAATGGGTCATGCCTCTCGGCGGCGGGCGCGGCCGGCGGCGGCGGTGGCGAAGCGCAGCGCGAAGGCGTCGAGATCGAGGCCCAGCTGCCGGATGATCGCGGCCGTGTCGGCCACCACCCACTCGCGGTAGATCTTGTTGCGAAGGACCATGCAATCGGCGATGGTCCGCGAGACGAACGGCCTCCCGGTCGGCTCGCCGAGGTGGCCGAACTGGGTGTGACGGCCGGACCCGGTGACGAGGTGCGAGGTGTAGAACCCGTCCTCGTCGTTGCCGCGCCAGATCACCTGCGTGGCCATGCCGCGGCGCTCGGGCAAGCAGCACGAGCCGCTGGATCGTGTCGCGCACCACGTCCTCGCGGTAGTAGATCGTCCCCATGGTGCCGTAGAGCACGGAGTTGTGGGTGTAGTGGGTGTAGATCAGCCCGACGTCGCGCTCGTCCCAGATCCGTGGGTGCAGCGCACGATGTAGTCGACGATGTCGGTGTAGATCTCGTCGAAGCCGCGAGCGACTGGCTGCGCGGGCGGTCGGTCGGCGCGAGCTCGGCATAGTCGCGGCGCTCGACCTGCAGCACCTCCTGCTTGGGCGTATCGATGCGGGAAATGCGGGCGTCTTGCTGCCCTTGTCGTCGTCGCTCATGAGGACTCCTTGGAGACGGGGTGCGCATCGGCGGGCGCCGCCAGCCATTCGGCCAGGAGGCGCGCCGTGATTTCGGGTTGGTCGAGCGTCAGGTAGTGGCCGGCCAGGCGGGCGGCGGGCCCGGCCGCTCGAGCTATTCGGCCGCGGCGCGGCTTTCGGCGAACACCGGCGCCGCGGCGCGGCGGCGCCGCGGATGACGAAGGCGATCGCATCGGCCGAGGCCGGATTGCGGAAGCCATGCACCAGGCCGACCGGCACGGTCAGCGTGTCGCCGGCGCCCAGGATCAGCTTGCCGTCGGCCCAGTTCACCTCGAGCGTGCCGGACTGCACGAAGATCACTTCCTGCTCGGTGCGGCTATGCGGCGGGATGGTCGCGCCGGTCTCGAGCTTGAGGCGACGCAGCGCGAAACCATGCTGCCAGTGGCCGACGATCGGGCCGGCCTTGAAGCCGTCCGCGGCATCGACATCGCCGATCAGCGCGCGCTTCCTCGACACCCTCGCCGGCCAGCGGCGAGTTCGGATTGCCCTTCATGTCGGCGGCCTTGAGCGCATATTTTGCCAGCTCGTCCATCGGCGGCGTCGCCAGTTCCTTGCATCTTTTCGGCGGTCGGCGGCTGTTCCAGTTCGGCGCCCTCGGGCACCTTCTCGCCGAGCGTCGTGTCGATCAGCTTGCCGCCCTTGAGCAGCTTCAGGCCGAAATCCTCGGCCATCTTGAACACGCTCGGCGCCCAGACCACCTTGCCCGGATCGTCGTGGCCGAGCACGACGGCGAGGAAGCCGGTGCCCTCGTCGCGCTTTTCGAAGCCGCGGAACATGTGGGTCGGCACCGTCGCCACGTCGCCCGGCTCGACGTCGAGATAGCCCTCGTCCTTGTTGGCGCCGAAGACGAAGCGCCACTTGCCGGTGTGGACCAGGAAGGTCTCGGCGGTCAGGTGGCTGTGCTGGCGAATTGGTGCAGCCGAAGGGCTGGCGGGCAGCGCCGAAATTGAAGCCATGCGCCTCGGGGATGTGCACCACCTGCGCCGGGTTCTCGCGAGACGCCCGGCCCGATGATGGTGAAATTCTCCTTGCGGTCCGAGCCCGGCGTGCGCGCATCGATGAAGGCGTTGCGCAGGCCCTTGAGGTCGGCATAGCGCACCAGGCGCTTTTCCATTTCGGCTTGGGTCCACTTGGTCATGGCGACGGTCCTTTCACTCGCAAGACGGGATAGACGGATAGATTTGCATTCGTATGCACAGCGCGCGCTAACGCGCGAATCCGGCTGCGGCTGTCGTCGGCGACGGTGCATGCATCACGTCTCCTTCGGGCCGGTAGATGCTGCTGGCCGTCGACGCTCGACGATGCCGCGTCTTGGGCAGGCGGGCCGAGGTGCGCACCACCAGGTCGCCATTGAGGATGCGGTGCTCGGCCTCGATCTCGCCGCTGGCGATCTGGTCCATCAGGATATCGACGGTGGCTTCCACCATGCGCTTGAGCGGCTGGCTCATCGATGGTGATGCCATAGGAGGTCCAGCGCGCCGGGCCGACATCGTCATAGCCGACGATGGACAGGTCCTCGGGGATCGAGAGGCCGAACTCGTAGCGGGCGACGTCCATCACCGCGACGGCCATGTGGTCGTTGGCGACGAAGATCGCTTCGGGCCGATCGGGCAGCGACAGCATCTTGCGCGCCGCCGCTTCGGCATCGGGCGCGAATAATTGCCGGTCTCGACGGCGACATCGCTCGATGCCATGCCGCGTCCAGCGCCTCGACGAAGCCCGGCGAAGCGGTCGCGATTGGTCGAGGAGTTTTCGAGGCCCGCGATATAGCCAAAGCTCTTGTGACCGCCGGCGACCAGGAACTCGGCGATGCGCTTGCCGCCTTCGCGGTTGCGCGTGGTCACGCTGGAAACGGCGTCGCGCTCGGTGGTGCGGTTGAACAGCACGACCGGAATGCCGGCCGTGGCGCATTCCTCGGACGAGTTCGGAGCGACAGCGAGGTCGAGGCCAGGATGATGCCGTCGACGCGATACTGCATGAGCTGGTCGAACACCGGGTCGCTGTCGCGATCCATGAAGCCGGTGAACAGCAGCAGGTGGTAGTTCTCGGCCGCCAGCGCCCGGCCCAGCTCTTCGAGCACGTCGGGGTAGAACAGGTTTTCGAGATAGGCCATCACCACCGCGATGATGCGCGAGCGGTTGGTGATCAGCGAGCGGGCGATGGCGTTGGGCCGGTAGCCGAGCTCCTTGGCCGAGGCCAGCACCTTGGCGCGGGTCTTGGACGAGATCGACGCGCCCGGCGTAAAGGTGCGCGACACAGCCGACTGCGAGACGCCGGCATGCTCGGCGACCTGCGAGGAGGTCACGCCCGGCTTTTTTACTCCGCCGTCCATCCGCCATCCACCAGCAGCGACGCGCCGGTCATCAGCGCCGCCGCATCGGAGGCCAGGAACACGATCGGCCCCATGATGTCTTCGACCCGGCCGAGCCGGCCCAGCTTGATCTTGGACAGAACCCAGGCCCGGAAGTCCGGATCGCTCAGGTTCTTCGCCGTCAGCTCGGTCTCGATGAAGGTCGGGCAGACCGTATTGACGCGGATATTGTGCGGGCCCAGCTCGATAGCCATGGCCTTGGTGAGCCCTTCAACAGCAAACTTGCTGGCCGCATAGACGGCGCGGTTCGGGCCGCCGACATGGCCCATCTGCGACGAGATATGGATGATCGAGCCCGGCAGGCCCGCGTCCACCAGCCGCGCCGACCACCGCCTGCGAGACGAAGAGCGTGGCGCGACAGGTTGAGGTCCATCACCGCCTGGTAGTCGGCTCGGCGTGATGTCGAGCAAAGCTCGAATGCCGCGCCGTGCCGGCGGAGTTGACCAGGACCTGGAACGGCTCGACGTCGTCGACGAAGGCGCGCACGGCCGCGATGTCGGTGATGTCGAGCGCCACGCCTTCGGCGGCCAGCCCGGCCTCGGCCATCGCATCGACCACGGTCTCGACATCGCGGCCGTGCGCGCCGCGACGGTGACCGCGGCGCCGGCCTCGGCCAGCGCCACCGCCGCGCCCAGCCCGATGCCGCGCGTGCCCCCGGTGACGAGGGCGCGCTTGCCGTCGAGGCGGAAGCTGGGGGTGCGCGGCAGGTTCATGCTTATTCGGCAGCCTCGGCGCGCGGGCTGGCGCCGGTGCCATAGGGGATGTTGCGGCCGCCATAGCGGCGCACGCGGATATTGGCCTGCTCGGCATGGCCGACAAAGCCTTCGAGCATGCAGAGGCGCGAGCCATATTCGCCGATCATGGCCGAGGCCTCGTCGGTCGTGACGGTCTGCCACGTGCAGGTCTTCAGGAATTTGCCCACCCACAGGCCACCGGTATAGCGCGCCGCCTTCATGCGTGGGGAGCGTGTGATTGGTGCCGATCACCTTGTCGCCATAGGCGACATTGGTGCGCGGCCCGAGGAACAGCGCGCCGTAGTTGGTGATGTTGTCGCGGAACCACATGTCGCGGTCGGTCATCACCTGCACATGCTCGGAGGCGATGCGGTCGGCCTCGGCCAGCATTTCCTCGTAGCTGTCGCAGACGATGACCTCGCCGAAGTCGGCCCAGGACTTGCGGGCGATCTCGCCGGTCGGCAGGATGGCGAGCAGGCGCTCGATCTCGGCCATGGTCTCGCGGGCCAGCTTCTCGGAATTGGTCAGCAGGATCGCCGGCGTGGTCGGGCCGTGCTCGGCCTGGCCGAGCAGGTCGGTGGCGCAGATTTCGCCGTCGACGGTTTCGTCGGCGATGACCAGCGTCTCGGTCGGGCCGGCGAAGAGGTCGATGCCGACGCGGCCGATAGAGCTGGCGCTTGGCTTCGGCGACGAAGGCATTGCCGGGGCCGACCAGCATGTCGACCGGCTCGATGCTCTCGGTGCCGATGGCCATGGCGCCGATCGCCTGGATGCCGCCCAGCACATAGATTTCATCGGCGCCGGCCATTGCCTGCGCGGCGACGATCGCCGGCGCCGGCTTGCCGCCGAAGGGCGGCGCGCAGGTGATGACGCGCTCGCAGCCGGCGACCTTGGCGGTGATCACCGACATATGGGCCGAGGCGAGCAGCGGATATTTGCCGCCGGGCACGTAGCAGCCGACACGGCATTGATCGGCACGTGCTTGTGGCCGAGGATGACGCCGGGCAGCGTCTCGACCTCGAGGTCGGGCATCGTCGCCTTCTGCTTCTGCGGCGAAGTTGCGCACCTGCGTCTGGGCGAAGGCGATGTCGCTCAGGTCCTGATCGGTGAGCTGGGCCATGCAGGCGTCGATCTCGGCCTGGCTCAGGCGGAAATCGGTGCGGTCCCAGTTGTCGAACTTGCGGCGAGAGCTCGCGCACCGCCTCGTCGCCGCGCTTCTCGATATCGCCGAGAATGGCCTCGACGGTGGCGCGCACCTGCCGATCCGCCTCCGCCCGCTCCTCGACCGTCTTGCTGGACTTCAGCCACCGCGCCATATTGGGGATCTCCTGAACTCGCGACCCATAGATTGCATACGTATGCAAGCTTGTAAACCGCGACCTTATGGTTGGACGGCTTTAGCTGAACTAGCTGTTTCGGGACACGGTAGGCGGTCGGTAATTTGCATTCGTATGCATCGCGTGCGGATACGCGGGAACATTCGGCCCGATCGTGCAGTCCAATGTTCAGGCACGGGCGCCGGCCTCGAAGGCAGTGCCCCGCCCGGATGCTGCAACCAGGCATGGAGAGAACGATGGCAAAGGCTGTTTCGACTCCGATCAGCAGGCGAAGCGTCATGGCGGGCCTGACCCTGGCCGCCGCCTCGGCGGCGGTATTGGCGCCGACCGGGAGCGCGGCCGCGCAAGACAAGCAAGCGGCGCCCGAACAGAGCCTCTACGACCGGCTGGGGGGCGTCTTCGCCATCGCGGCGGTGGTGGACTATTTCAGCGATGCGGTGGTCAGGAACCCGATCGTCGGGCAGCAGTCGCAGAACCCGCAGCTAGGGAATGGCACACCAACAACCTCGGCCGGCTTCCCGGCCTCAAGTTCATGCGCACGCTGTGGGTGTGCGACGTTTCGGGCGGTCCGTTCAAGTTCGTCGCCACCCGCCCCGGCGCGACGCCGCTGGGCCTCGAGGAGGCCCATCGGAACCTCAAGATCTCGCCGGCGGAATTCGACGAGGTCGCCGCCGAACTCGGACGCACCCTCGACCACTTCCAGGTGCCCGACCGCGAGAAATCCGAGGTCCTCGCCGCCTTCGCCGCCCACAAGGACGAGGTCACCGCCGGCTATGCCGGCACCTAGAGCATTGACTCTGTCGCGTATCGAACCGGAAAAGTCTGCAACTTTTCCTGAAACGCTCCGGGAGCTCAAGGGGGGCGCTCGCCGGGGACGCTCACCGGCTCGCCGAGCACGTCCTCGATATAGAGCTCCTTGAGGGCCACGAGCAGGACGAGGCTGAGGGGTACGCTGAGGAGCAGGCCGAGCGGGCCGAAGATCACGGCGAAGCCGACGATGGCGAACAGCGTCAGCACCGGCGGCAGCTGCACCGTGCGCTGCTGGATGATCGGCGGCAGCACGTTGCTCTCGATCTGCTGGATCGCGAGATAGCCGACCAGCACCCACCAGAATGTCGCGAGGCCGACGGAGATTCCCGCCAGGCCCATGGGGAGATAGGCGAGGATGGCGCCGGCATAGGGGATGAACTCCAGCAGGCCGGCAATCAGCCCAAGCGCCAGCGCCGCGGGAACGCCCAGGACGAGGAGGACGGCCGCCGATGCGACCCCGATGATCAGCATGGCGATGAGCTGGCCGAACAGCCAGAGCCGTAGCGCCCGTCCGGCGTCCGCGGCGGTCCGGCGGAGCTTGTCCCGGTGCCTGGGGGGCACCAGTTGCAGTATGCCTTCCCGGTGCCCCGCCGGGTCCAGGGCCAGGAAGATCGCCCCGACCAGCACCAGGATGCCGGCAGAGACGACGCTGAAGACGCTCGGGACATAGCCGAGCGCGCCGGTGATCCAGCTGAAGACGGCGGCCTCGCTCACCCATTGCTGCACATCGAGGCCGAAGCGGTTCCTGAGCAGGTCCGCGACGGCGGGAACGGCCTCCCGAAGGGTCGAGAGCTGGGCTGCGATCTGCGTCCCGAGCAGCAGGATCGATCCGACGAGCACCCCGCCGATGATGATGCAGGCGATCGTCACCGACGACCTGGAGCCGACCGGGAGGAGCCTCTGCACCAGAATTCGCGGCGCTCCTGATGATCACCGCGGCAACGATGGCGGCAAAGAACAGCAGCAGGATATAGCGCAGGAGCCAGGCGAGGACGATCAGGCCGACGACGCTCGCGATGACCAGGGTGGTCGATGCCACCGATGCCAGCCGGGACCCGGACGTGGTGCGCTGAGGAGAGCTCATGTCGGTGCCTCCCGGACCGGCGGATCCGCCTCTGCCGAGGCGAATGCCGGCCCCTGTTTTCTACCGGGGAAAACCGCACCCGGTCCACGCGCGCCGGTCTCCGGGCGACGGCTAGGCGCATATCGGCAGCATCAGGATGGGGTAGAACTGCATCAGGATGGCGAGGCCGGCCAATGCGTCCACCCCGAGGGTGATCGCCAGCCGGAAACGCCCCTGCGGCGTCGCGCGGTACTGCCGGAAGCGGCGGAAGCCGTGTTGCAGCAGGAGCAGCGCCGCCACGCCGTCGCCGGCCCGAGCACGGTCGAGAAGGTCGACCGCGCAGCCGTACCGGCCGTCAGCCCGCCGATGACGAAGGTGAAGAGGAACCCGAGGATGAAGAGCATGGGGACACGGACCACCGGCTTGCCTTCCCACAGGGTGGCGAGCCAGGCGAAGACCTCGATTCCCGATCGGGATGGCGATGACGGCGCTCGCGGCGGAGAAGAAGCCGAGCGACAAGAGCGGCAGCCCGGTGGCGAACATGTGGTGCACCCAGAGCCCGAAGGAGAGGAACCCGACCGACAGCGCTGCCAGCGCGAGCCAGGTCCAGCCCACCCGCCGGGTGCGGGCGAAGGTGGGCAGCATCATCGAGACCATGCCCGCTGCCGGCAGGAAGATGATGTAGACCTCGGGATGGCCGAACAGCCAGAACAGGTGCTGCCACAGCAGCGGGTCGCCGCCGCGCGTCGCATCGTAGAATGGCATGCCGAAGGCGCGCTCGAGCTCCAGCAGGATGTCGGCGGCAATGACCGCGGGCATGCCGATCATGATCATCGCGGCGGTGACCAGCGTGTACCAGGCAGAAGATCGGCATGCGGGCGCCGGCCGGCCTCATGGCGTCAGCCCGGCGAGATAGGCGGAGACGGCGCTGATGTCGTCGTCGGTCAGCTGCTGGGAGAGGGCGCTCATCAGCTGATGCGGATCGTTCCGCCGGGTGCCGTCGCGCCAGAGGTGAAGCTGCACGGCGGTGTACGAGCCGGGTTGCGCCAGCGAGGGATAGACGGCGCCGATCCCGCCCCCGGTCTCGCCATGGCAGTCGGCGCAGGGTGCGATATCCCGGTCCGGCGCGCCCTCGCGGTGGAGCTTTTCGCCGGCGGCGAGCAGCGCCGCATCGGGACTGGCGCCGGCGATCGGCGCGGCCGGCGGGAGGCCATGGTAGTAGAGCGCCAGCGACTGGTAATCGAGCTGGGTCAGGCTCTGGGCGATGCCGGACATCACGTCGTTCGGCCGCAGTCCCAAGGCGTAGTCGCGCATCTGCTTGGCGAAATACGAAATCTCGAGGCCGGCGAGGCGCGGGGTGCCGAAGTCGGCGTCGCCCTGGCCCTGCAGGCCATGGCAGTTGAAGCAGATCCCTTCGGCCGAGCCGCCGCCGACGGCGATCAGTTCGCCCTGGGCCGCGGTCGGCTCGCCCTCGCCCCACCATTCGAGGCGGGCTCGGTTGATGTCCTGGGACGCGAGGGTCGCCGCGGCGGGATTGCCGAACTGCTTGACGACGAAATTGGCCAGCTCCGCGAGGTCCCGGTCGGCGAGGCCGCCGGGCACACCCTTCGTCGCATCGAAGCTCTGCATCAGCACGGTCTCGTCGCGTAGATGCCGCTCGATCCCCTCGAGCAGCGCCGCGACCAGGTTGCGGGGCGGGGTGCGGCCCACCGAGGAATTGTGGAACAGCGAGGGGAAGCGGCCGTCGCGTGAGCCCGCTCCGTCGCGGCCGTGGCAGCTGGCGCAGGCGCCGTTGTAGAGCGCGACGCCGGTGTGCGACGTCTCGCCGGAGACGAAGGCGGCGCCCTGAAGCTCGGCCGAGTCCATCTTGAGCGGCTCGCCGCGCTCGCTTGCCGGGACCTCGTCCGCGGGATCACGGTGCGGTGGCTGGGCCAGCATCCAGTCCACCAGCGCCTCGATCTCCTCGTCGGGCGGCCTGCAGCATCTCGACCACCTCCGCCATCGGGCCGCCCGCCCGTCCTCGGCCCGGCGCGCGCCGTCGCGGAGGTAGGCGAACAGCTCGTCGCGCGACCAGGCGCCGATGCCGCTGATCGGATCGGGGGTGATGTTGGGAGCTAGCCACCGGCCCGTCGAGCATGCCCCGACAGCGGCGGCCCGTCCGGTGGGAGAATGGCAGCCGATGCAGAATGGTGGGACCGGGTCGGGCCGGCGGCCGCCGGCCGTCGCCGTCTGGGCCGTGGCAGCGGGCTTCGCGACGCTGCCCGTTGCCGGGGAAGCGGGCTGCTCGGTGGACGGCGTGGCGGTCCCGACCGGCGGGGCGGCCGCTCGCGCCCCGCCAGCGCCAGCGCGGCGACCGCCAGCCCTCCGGCTGCGGCAGCTCGTCAGGACTGCGCCCGGCAGGTGCACGCCCGAGCCGATGCTTCCGCGTCCCGGCCGGTTGCCTGCGCGCGCCCGCATCAGCCTTGCTCGATGTGGTCGGCGGTGCGCAAGCCCAGCGCCACCGCTGTCAGGGTCGAGTTCGCGGTGGCGACGGTCGGCATCACGCCGGTGCCGACGATGAACAGGTTCTCGTGGTCGTGCGCGCGGCCGAACGGATCGACGACCGAATCTTCGGGTCGTGCCCCATGCCCATCGTGCCGGTGATGTGCTGGTTGTTGGCGTACTGCCCCTCGGGCGTGTACCGCAGATTGGTGCCGCCCATCAGTTCCGCGATCCGGGCATACTCCGCCTCGCCGCCGCCATCCCCCTGTGAACGTAGTCGTCGATCGAGTAGTGGACCTCCGGCTTGGGAATGCCGAGCGCATCCTTCTGCGAGCTCAGCACGACCCGGTTTTCCGGGTCGGGCAACACCTCGAGCACGTTCTTGACGTTGCACTGGTGCGCCGCGCGGTAGCGCAGCTGCTTCTCGAGTTCGGCGCCGTAGACGCCCTCCTTGATCAGGTCCTCGGCCGCCGCGCGGACCTGCGAGATGTTGGTGAAGTCGAGGCGGAAGGCGGCGTGTTCGGAGCGGAACGGCCCCGTCACGGAACGTGTTGATGGACGCCGGGCTCTGCGGCCCGCGTCCGAGCCACAGCTCGTCGTCCGCATCGAAGGTCAGCGAACTGCTCGGATGGTCGCATCAGGTTGCGGCCGACCATGCCCGAGCTGTTGGCCAGGCCGTCCGGATACTTGTCGCTGGCCGACATCAGCAGCAGCTTCGGGCTCTCGATCCCGTTGGCCGCGAGGATGAAGACCTTCCCGGTCACCCGGTGCGAGCTCTTGTCGGGATCGTAGTAATGGACCGCAACGATCCGCCCCTGCGGATCGTGCTCGATCCGGTACACGACGGCGTTGGGCATGATCTTCGCCCCGGCCGCTCGGCCGCGGCGACCGCGACGCCGCCCGTATACTGGGCGTCGATCGGGCAGATCGGCTGGCAGTTGTTGGCGCCGCAGCAGGCAGGCCGGCCGTCGTAGGGGCGGCTGTTGCGGGCCGTCGTGTTGGAGACGACCGGATAGCCGCCCGGCGCCAGCCGCTCGCGGAACCGGCGCATCGCCCATGCCTCGGCCACCGGCTCCATCGGGAACGGCTTCGTGCGCGGCGAGCCGGTGTTCGGCGCGCCGGATACTCCGAGTCTTCACCTCGGCCTCGTAGTACTACGGCTCCAGCTCGTCATAGGTCAGCGGCCAGTCCTTGCCGACGCCGTAGAGCGACTTGATCCTGAAGTCGTTCGGCAGGATGCGCCACATATGCGCCGCCCAGTGCCAGGTCGTGCCGCCGACGACGCGGATGTATTCGGCCGGATAGGGATAGGGCCCGGCTTGCACGAGATAGCCATTGCCCTGCGCTTCGGCCTGCGATCCGGGGTCATGCGGCGTCTGTCGGTGTACGGAGCCCTACGCCGGCTGGTAGGTCGGGTGCGGCGCCCAGGGACGGCGGATAGGGCGCCATCCAGTCGCCCTTGCGCGCCGCGTTGCGGTAGTTGAGGACGAGCTGCTCGCGGGTGACACGAGGCCCGGCCTCGAGGATCAGGACCGAGCGGCCGGTCTTGGCCAGGCGCTCCGCCGTCAGGCACCCGCAGATCCCCGAGCCGATCACCACGACGTCGGCCGAAAGGTCGTCCGGCATTCGACGCCTCCTCAGGCTGGCGTCTCCGCCCAGCTGCCATAGCGTGCCATAGCAGTAGCTCGGCGGGGCAGCCGATCGGCGACGGCCGGTACATCAGGCTGGTTTCGAAGGTGACGCAGCGCGCCGCTCGCCCTCGCCGACGATGCCGGTGTACCAGCGCGGTCATGATCTGGCGGGGCAGCGGCGCGAGGTCCGAGCTTTGCTGGTCCAGCGCCTGCTGCAGGCCGCCGGCATCGAGCTTCTGTTCGGAAATGAGGGTGAGAACGGCGGCGACCGCATCGTCGAACTGCGGGTCGTCGGCGACGAGCGCCTCATGCAGCCGCGCCGCCTGGTCGACATCGAGCGAGCTCCGCCCGGTGAGCAGGGTCGAGAGCTGCAGGAAGGCTGCTTCGGCTGATTGCGCGAGCGCCGGGCGGGGGAGGCTCGTCGCCAGGGCGCTCGCGGCGAGGGCGAGCACTACGGCGCGCCGCTGCAGATCGGGTGCGAATTCGTCCTTGGTCAGGCTCATCTGGCCTCAGCCTTGGCAGGTCAACTTGTTCAGTACGCGAGCCTGACGCACCTCGGCTCCGAACCTCGCACAGCCAAGGAGAGCATCGGTGAAGCCGGGCGCTGAAAGGAGATGATAATTTTGGAAAGCTTGTAGGTGGCGAGTGTTCCGGAGGGTCCTACTCCAAGCCTGGGCCGCCGGCGCGGGGTGATGAGCGCCAATTCCTGCATTCGCAGGAATGATCCGGGGCGACTAACGGCTTCGCTCGCCTTGGCCGGCAGCCCCAGACCAGCCGCTTAGTGATCAGGTCCGGCGCGGTGACGGCGGAGCCGCAGACGACGGCCGAGGCACCGGCCGACATGCACTGGGCGACGTGCTCGGGGGTCCAGAGGCCGCCCTCTGCGACCACCGGAACGGGGAGCGCCGCGGCGAGCGCCGAGATCAGGTCGTAGGGCGGGCGGGCGCCGCCTGCGGTCTCACGCGTGTAGGCGAACATCGTGGTGGCGACGAGATCGGCGCCGTCGGCGACGGCGGCGCGGGCTTCCTCGAGCGTGGCGATGTCCGCCATCACCGGACGCCCGAGCCGGTGCGCGGCCTCGACGATCTCGGCAAAGCTCTCGGCCGGCCGCGTGCCGTCCGTCGCCTGTGCGGCGATGATGTCGGCCCCGGCCGCAACCAGCGCTTCGACGTCGGCAACCGAGATGGTGATGTAGTTGTCGATGCCGGGGCGGCGATCCTTGACGATGCCGATGATCGGCAGGCTGGTGGCAGCGCGAAGGTGGCGCACCACCTCGGGTCCGGCCACGCGAAACCCGCCCGCGCCGCCCAGCTCGGCGGCCTGGGCGAGGAGCGCGAGGAGCTCGGGGCGCCCGAGCGGCGAGCGCGGGTCCATCACCTGTGACGAAACGATCAACTGACCGCTGAGGCGATCGAGAACCCTCACCGGGCAGCCCCGATGGAACAGATGCAGCAGGTGGTCATGGCAGGCAATCCCAGTCTTTCCCGGCGCAGGTCACAGGCGACGCGCCCCCTCAATTCGTCTACAGCATTCGGCGGCAATCGGTAACAGGGAGTGGGGGAGCCGCATGGGCGCGCTGGCAGTCGATATCGGTGGCACCAAGATTCTCGCCGGGCTGGTCGGCCCGGATGGCGCGGCCAGTGCCACGCGGCAAGTGCCGACGCCGGCGCAGGAGGGCCCCGACGCCATCATCGCGGCCGTTCTGGGTCTCTGGCGCGGCATTCTCGCCGAGGCTCCGGCCGGCATCTCCGCCTGCGGGGTCGGGACCGGTGGGGTGGTCGGCCGCGACGGTTCGATCGCCAGCGCCACCGACCTGATCAAGGACTGGGCCGGCACCCCACTCGGGGAGCGGCTGCAGGCGGAGCTCGGGCTGCCGGTGACGGTGCTCAACGACGTGCATGCCACGGGCTTCTGCGAAGCGCGGATCGGCTCGGCCGCCGGGGCCGCGTCGGCGCTGGTGGTGGCCGTGGGCACTGGGGTCGGCGGTTCGCTGGTGCTCGATGGCAAGCTCGTGCCCGGCCGCAACGGCATCGCCGGTTCGGTCGGCCACGCGCCGTCGCCGCTGCGGCAGGGCCGGCGCTGCTCGTGCGGGGCGCTCGATCATGTCGAGGCCTATGCCAGCGGCCCGGCGATGGAAGCCGAATATGCGCGCCGTACCGGGAAGGTGATGGATCTCCGCTGGATCGCCGCCCTGGCCCCGGGCGACGAGGTCGCCCGCGCGGTGATCGTCGAGGGCGCAGCGGCGCTCGGCACCGCGATCGCGGGGGCCAACAACGTTGCCGATGTCGAGATCGTGGCGATCGGCGGCGGCGTCGCCGGGCTCGGCGAAGCCTTCCTCGAGCCGCTCCGCGGCGCCTATCGTGCCGATGCGCTGGGACCGGGCAAGGAGACGCCGATTGTCGCCGCGCAGCACGGTCACCTCGCCTGTCTGATCGGCGCCGGGCTCGCGGCCCAGCAGGACACTACGCCTCGTCGATGAGCTTTCGGGCCCGGGCGATCACCGGCGGCGTCGACCATCCTGCCGTCGAGCTCGAACGGGCCGTCACGGGCGGCGGCAGCGGCGAGCACGCGCTTCGCCCAGTCGCGCTCGGCCTCGCTGGGCGAGAACGCGGCGTTCAGGATCGGCACGGCGGAGGGATGGACGCAGGTGGCGCCGTCGAAGCCGTGGGCGCGGCCTCCGCTGCCGCCGCGGCGAGGCCGTCGAGATCGGCATAGTCGGCGATCGAGCGCAGCAGGCCGAAGCGACAGCTTGCCCTCGGCCTTGGCGGCGTAGTGCACCAGCAGCTTGGGGTAGCGCAGCACGTCGGGGGTCGGCGTCGCCGCCGGTGCCGCGGCGAAATCCTCGCCGCCGAGGCAAAGGCCGATGACGCGCGGGACGCGCGGCGATGGCGCGCGCATCGAGCAGCGCCGGCGGGATCTTCGATCATGGCGACGAAAGCCATGGCGGCACGACCGAGCTTTCCTCCTCGGCGCCGAGCGTCGTGCCGAGCGCCTCGAGCGAAGCCGGGTCATCGGCCTTGGGCGATCGAGCAGGCCATGCGCCCCGGCGCGGCAGGCGGCCTAGCGCGTCCGCCTGCCGGCGCGGCCCGGCATTGATGCGAACGAAGACGTGCGGCGCCGTTGCGGCCGACCGCCGGCGACGGCGGTCGGCCAGCCCGGCGCGCGCCGCAGTCCTTGTCGGCCTCCGGCACGGCGTCCTCGAGGTCGAGGATGATCGCGTCGGCGCCGCGCTCATGCGCCTTGGCGATGAAGCGCTCGGAATGGGCCGGGACGTAGAGCAGCGAGCGCAGCCTCATCGCAGCCCGACGCGCGGGATCGATCCGGCCTCGCTCAGCACTTCGGCCGTGTGCTCGCCGAGCTCGGGCGCCGGCCGGCGGAAGGTGCCGGGGGTTTCGCCGAGAGCCGCGGCACGATGTTGTGCATCGGGCAGCGAGCCGAATTCGGCTGTCCTCGACATCGACGATGATGCCGCGCTCGGCGAAATGCGGGTCGCCGGCGATGTCGGCGATCGAGTAGATCGGGCCGACGGTGGCGCCGGCCTCGCGCATGATGCGCGAGCGCCTCGTCGTGGTCGTGCCGGGCGAACCAGGCGCCGACCGCCTCGTCGACCAGGTCGCGGTGCTTCACGCGGTCGGAATTGGTGCGCGAAGCGCGGATCGTCGTTCATCTCGGGCTCGCCGATGATCTCGAAGATGCGGCGCGCCACCTGCGGCGTCGAGCCCGACAGCGCGACGTATTTGCCGTCGGCGCAGCGGTAGACGTTGCGCGGCGAGGCGGTGTTGGAGGCGCGAGCCCGAGCGCTCCTTGACCTTGCCGGTCACTCGTAGATCGCCGCCTCCGGCCCGAGCACGGAGAACATCGGCTCGAGCAGCGACAGGTCGATCACCTGCCCGCCGGCCTGCCCGCGTCGCGCGCGAACAGCGCCGTGACGGTGGCGTTGGCGCCGTAGATGCCGGCGATCATGTCGGCCAGCGCCAGCGGCGGCAGCACCGGCTCGCGATCGGGAAAGCCGGTGCGGTAGGCAAAGCCGCTCATGCCCTCGACGATGGTGCCGAAGCCGGGGAACTGCGGCATAGGGCCCGGTCTGCCCGAAACCGGAGATGCGCACGACGATCAGGTCGGGATTGGCGGCGAGCAGCGTCTCGGGCGCGAGGCCCATCTCTTCGAGCGTGCCGGGACGGAAATTCTCGATGAACACGTCGGCCGTGTTGAGCAGCGCCTTCAGCGCCTCCATGTGCGCCGGCTTCGCGCAGGTTGAGCATCGACCGAGCGCTTGTTGCGGCCATAGATCTTCCAGTAGCAGCGAGTGCCCGTCGTCCCTCCACTCGCGCAGCGGATCGCCCTGCGGGCGGCTCGATCTTGATCACGTCGGCGCCGAAATCGCCGAGCTGCAGGCTCAGCATGTTGCCGGCCACGAGCCGGCGACAGATCGATGACGCGGATGCCGTCGCAGCGGCCCGGTGGCGGCCGGGTCGAAGCGGATCGGATCCGTCAGCTGCAGCGCGACCTCACAGCTCCTCCACCTCGAGCCGGCGGCACCGTCATGCCGCCCGGCCGACGCCATGCGCAAGCCCGGCCTGCCGTAGCGGAAAGCTCGCGTCCGTCGCGCGATCGAGCAGCCGTCCTTGCCGTCGATCGCGAGCGTCAGCGTCGTCGCCCATGCACCGTCAAGCGACGCAGACTACTGTGCGTACGTCGCGCCGCCAGCTCGGCGTGAACGGCGCCCGCGCCAGCACCGTCGTGCCGTGGTCCTGCTTCACGATCACCGCCTCGCCGTTCTCGAACCCCGCGGCGTAGAACCGGCTCGTGCCCTGCACGCGCGCCGCGACCAGGTGCGACTTGCCGGCGAGCGGGGTGAGCGTCGGCCGTCACCGTCACGTCGCGCGAGGTAGGCGTTGCCGGTCCAGGCGTCGGCGTCCTCGGCGGTGTGGGCGTGGATCGCGCCGTCCTGCAGGCGTCCAGTGGCCGCGGTTCCAGGTGAAGCGGGTGATGCCGCCCCATTCCTGCTTCTCGATCTTCGGGTCGATCGCGACCTTGCCCGTGCCCGCCGACCGAGAAGTCGGCGAGGAACAGCCGGCCGAGGAATTTCAGCCGGCCGAAATACTCGACCAGCACGCCGATCTCGTCGATCGCCTCGTCGCCGTCGGGGATCGCGAACTCGTAGTCCTGCCAGCCCTCCGAGCTCGGCACATGCCAGGCGCCGGTCTCGTCGATCGTCGCCGCGACATGGCGCGGCGCACATAGGGCACGACGCGCAGGTTGCCGTCGCCGTTCCACGGGTCGAGCTGCAGCTTGAACTTCACCATCTGCCCGTCATCGGCCAGCGGCGTGAACATCGGGCGATAGCGCTCGTCGTCGAAATCGGCGCGCCGATAGAACGGCTTCCAGAACACCCGGCCGCCCTGCCCGCGCTCCAGCCGGTCGAGCAGGATTTCGAGCGCACCGCGCGAGTCTCGGCCTGCGCCTCGTCGTCGAGCGCCTGCAGCTCGATCTGGTTGAACGGCTCGGTGCGGAAGCCGTGCGTCGAGCCCGGCGCATCGAAGTCGAAGCGCACGCCGCGGCGCTCGAAATCCTCGACCCACAGCGCCGGCGGCTCCTCGCCGTCGAGCCGCAGCGCCAGCACCGTCAGCTCGCGCGCAAAGCTCGGGATATCGACGACGTTCACCGTGCCGATGACGCCCGAGGCGACGACGAAGTCGTTGATCGGCTTGCGATACTTGTCCCAGCCCGGCTGCACGCCCTGGAAGGTGCCGACGATGGCGCCGGCATTGCCGGCGTTGCAGTCGGTGTCCCAGCCGGCCATCGTGGCGATCTCGGCGGTGCGCGGCAGGTCGCCCTCGCCATAGAGCATCGCCATGATCGGTCACGCCGGCATTGGGGATGATGTGGCAGACGCCCGGGATAGCGGTCGTAGCCCCAATCGGCGGTCAGCATGTCGCGGCAGGCGCGCCAGTCGGTCGGGGTTCGCCTTGTGGAACTCGATCACCGCCCGGGCCACCCGGGCATAGGTCGAGTCGGCGTCGATCTGCGCCAGCCCGGTCTCGACGATCTCGTCGATCGATTTCGCCACGAACGCCTGGGCGATCGCCGCGGCGCAGAAGCGGGCGCCGTTGAGGCCGTCGCCGTCATGCGCCACCGATGGCGGCCATGCGCCGACATCTCGGCGGCGCGCTTCGGGTTGCCCGGGTTCACCCAGCCCCAGCTGTCGATGAAGATCTGGCCGCCGATCTGCTCGGCGACCGTGGTGCCGTTGGTGGCGATGCGAGCCCGATTCCGGCGCCTCCATGCCGGCCTTCAGGTTCTTGTAGGCGGTGTGCTCGGTGGAGTTGCCGAAGCCGCCCCACCAGTACATGCCGTGCTCCTCGGCGGCGTAGTTGAGCCAGGTCCGGCCGACATCGGCGGCGGTCGCCTCCAGCCCGTAGTCGCGCAGCGCGCGGATGAAATAGACCGGGCCGTTGGTGTCGTCGTCGGCGGCGAAGTTCTTGAAATCGCGCAGGTACTGCGTGACCTCGCCATAGGTGTCGCGGATCCGCTCATAGCTCCAGATGGTCGGCTCGACCGGCGCGCCGAGGCGCACGCCGATGGCCTTGCCGATGAAGCCGGCATAGATGCGGTCGAAGATTTCGGTGGTGGTGAGCATGGTGGTCCTTCGATGAGTCAGTGACGACGCTGCGTCGGCCGCGACTCGGGGCGAGCAGGCGCGTCGCGCGGTCGCGGTCGGCTGTCGCGTGCGAGCGCGCCGCGCGGTCGGCGAGCGAGGATGTCGGCGGCCGGTCGTCGGCGAAGCGATCGGCCGCAGGCGGTGAGGTCGAAGCCGGTTGGCCGCGTCGAGCGTGCGCCGGTCGGCCGTCGTCGATGACCGCTCTCGCCGTGCAGCGCGCCGAGGATGGCGCCGGCCATCACGCCGATCGAATCGGTGTCGCGGCCGGAATTGATGCCGTCCTCGATCGAGCGGCGGAAATCGCCGCCATTGACGAGCGCGAAGCCGAGCGCCAGCGGCAGTTCCTCGATCGCGCCGAGCCGCGACGGCTGGTAGGCGTCGCCGACGGCGCCCGGCCTTGTCGGCGATGTGGTTCACGTCGTCGCCCATCGGCGAATAGGGCGCGATGACGCGCGTGGAACGCCTCGGTCACTTCGGCGTGGTCGCGCGCCCTTGCAGCCTGCAGCCGCGCGCCGCCTCGGCGATGTCGGCGATGGCGTTGCGGGTGCCGTCCTTGGCGAGGCCGAGCACGGTCTCGACGATCGCGCTCGATGCTCGTGCCGGGAACGAAGGCCGCGGCGACGGCGGCCGCCATCACGCCGGCCGCCTCGAGCCCGTAGCTCTGCTGGTGGCCCGGCGGCGAAGGCGATGGCCTCGTCATAGGCGGCCTTGCGGGTCGCAGGCATTCACCACGCCGATCGGCGCGATGTACATCGCCGCGCCGCAGTTGACCATGTTGCCGATGCCGCCCTGGCGCGGGTCGCAGGCGGCCAGCTGGTGGCGCTGGAAGATCCATTTCTCGGGGTAGAACAGCCGCTCGATCAGCATCGCCTCGCGCTGCATCTCGGGAATCCAGCGCGGCGTCCAGGCGATCTGGCGCACCATGCCGTCGGCCATGTCCCAGGCGTCGAGATGGCGGCTGCTCCTCGGCGTAGACGTCCATCAGCGCCAGCGTCATCAGCGTGTCGTCGGTGACGATGCCGTTGCCGCGCACGCGGTCGTTCCGCGCGGCGGCGTCGGCAGGTCCATCTTGTGCCAGCGCGTCTCGAGCGAGGTGACGCGGCCATAGCGCGCCCGGATCTCGGCCGGCCGAGAGCTTCTCGACCGGCGCACCGAGGGCGTCGCCGAGGGCGATGCCGTGGAGCAGGGCGCGGACGCGGCGGGAAGTGGCATGGTTCGTGCTGCCTATGGCAGCCATCTGAGGGAGTGCAGAGCGCGGCTCTGGTGCGTCGCTCCCTCCCCCGTGGGGGAGGGACGGCCGTCGGGCGGCGACTGTCTCATGGTCACAGCGCCATTCGTTCAGCACAGTCCGTGCGTAGTCGTTCAGCCGGTCGCCGCCGGCGGCGTTCCACTCGGCGACATAGGCGTCCCACTGGTCCATCGACGGCTTCGCCGGAGATGAACTTGTACACCCAGGCGCGATAGACGTTCTCGGTCGCGTCGAGGTCGGCGGCATAGTCGGCCGGCCAGACGAAGGCGTTGTCCGGCTTGAACTACTTGTTGATGTTCGTCGAGCGACTGCTGCGCGCGCCTGCCGACTTCCACTCCACCGGCGGCTCGAAGTTCGCGGCGGCGAAGAAGCGGGCGTACCAGGTGGCGATCTTGTCGGTCACCGTGTAGGTGTCGCCGCTGCCTTGGTGTATTCCTCGCCCTCGAAGCCCATGCGGTCGATCATCTGGCCTTCGGGGCGACGCCATGAAGTCGAGGAGCTTGGCCGACCTCTTCCTTGTGCTGGCTGGTCGGTGGCGATGGCGAAGCCGCGGCTTTCCTTGCTCACGTCGACGGCCTGCGAGGCCCTGGCCGCCCGGGCCCTGACGGGATCGGCAGCAGCGCCAGCTCGACGTTCTCGTCCGGATGCGCCTGGCGCATCTTGCCGCCATAGATGTCGATCACCTCGGCCGAGGAGCCGAAGATCACGCCGGCCTTGCCGGTGTAGAACTTGTCTTCCTTCACGTCGAACTTCGAGGTGACGTATTCCTTGTCGTAGAGCCCCTCGGCGGCGAGCTTGGCGTAGCAGGCGATCTTGGCCTTCTCCTGGTCGGTGATGCGCGAGCTGACCCACTCGCCCGAAGCGTCCTTCATCCAGCTGCCGGTGATGCCGAAGGCCTGGTTGAAGATCGACGTCGAGCTCGTTGGTGTTGTCGGCCGTGGTGACGCCGAAGCGTGTTGCCCGGGGTGCCGTCGCCGTCGAGATCGGCGTCGTGGATGGCCTTGAAGAAGGCCTCGTACTCGTCGACCGTCTGCGGCGGCGGCGATGCCGAGCTTTTCCAGCCAGTCCTTGCGGATCACCGGCTGCGGCGCGCGCGGCGGGTAGATGTAGAGCAGGTACGGGTAGTTCTTCAGGCGCTCGACGTTGTGCGGCCAGAGCGCCGCCTTGAGGTTGGGCGACTTCTCGATCCAGGGGTTCAGGTCCTCGAGGATGCCCTGGTCCGCCATCTTGGCGTCGCCGCCCTGGAAGTAGATGAGGTCCGGGATGTCGCCCGAGAGCAGCATCACGCCCAGCGCGTCGGCATAGCCCGATGACGGCAGGTCGACGATCTGGATGTCGAGATCGGTGCCCCTGCGCCTTCAGCGCCTGCTTCGATGCGCTCGATATGCGCGACGTCCGGCGGGTTGGTGCGTGAGCAGGTCCTTGGAAACGAACGCGGATCACCGTCGGATCGGCGAGCGCCGGGGCGGCCAGCGTCAGCCCAAGGGCCAGCGCCGTGGTGGTCAGTAGCAGTTTTCTAAGCATGGGTTCTCCCCTCCGTTATGCCTTGTTGTCGTGGTTGAACTTCCCCTCACCCGGCCGCTGGCGCGGCCACCCTCTCCCTCAAGGGGAGAGGGGAGGTGTGGGGCGACGTAGTGCCGTGATCCTCACCCGCGCGGCAGGGGAGGGGGACCACCCGCATGGTGGTGGAGGGGGCGGCAATGGGCTCCAGCGTGCGGGTCGCGCCCCCTCCACCATGCTTCGCATGGTCCCCCTCCCCCGTGGCTGCGCCATCGGGGAGGATCAGTCGCGCCGGATCGGCAGGTATGGGTTCCTCATCCCTTCAGCGCCCCGCTCATCGTGCCCTTGGTGAAGAACTTCAGGATCAGCGGGTAGATCGCGAGGATCGGCAGGATGGTGATGATGATCATCCCGGCCTTCAGCGCCTTCAGGTTGATCTGCGCCGACGCCGATATTGTTGGCGGCGTTGTTGGCGCCGACGATGGCGAGCTTGTCGCCTTCGACCACGAACTGGCGCAGCACCACCTGCAGCGGCCACTTGCCCTGGTCGTTGAGGTAGATCATCGCCCGGAAGAACTCGTTCCAGTGGAACACGAGGTAGAACAGCGCGATGGTGGCGAGCGCGGGCTTGCGCCAGCGGCAGGACGACCCGGAAGAAGGTCTGGAACGGGTTGGCGCCGTCGAGCTCGGCCGCCTCGAGCAGTTCCTCGGGGATCTCCTCGAAGAAGCGCACGAGGATGATCAGGTACCAGGCGTTCACCGCCTTGTAGAGGATCACCGACCAGTAGGTGTCGAGCAGGCCCATCCGCTTCGTCAGGAAATAGTCGGGGATGATGCCCGGCTCGAAGACGATGGTCACCAGCACCAGGACGAAGATCGCGCGGCGGCCCGGCAGGTTCGGGCCGCGACAGCCCCCAGGCCATCAGCGCCGTGCCGATGACGCCGATCGCCGTCGCCGGTGGCGGTGATGAACACCGAGTTGAGGATGCCGCGCTGCACGTTCGGGTGCTGCAGCAGCAGCGTCCACACATCGAGCGAGAAGCCCGTCGGGCCAGATGGTCGAGCCCGCTCATTCCCGGCGACGCGCGCCGGATCGGAGAAGCGAGATGGCGAGCAGGTTGAGGATCGGCTGCACGCGTCACCACCACCAGCAGCAGCAGCGTCGAGACGATGATCGCGTATTCGATCCGCTCGAGCGGCGAGCGGCGAATGGCGTGTCGGCCATCACCACACCCCCTTGCCGGTGAGGCGCTTGCGAGAAGAAGTGCGCGGCGAGGATCAGGATCATGCCGAACACCGCCTTGAACAGGCCGGCGGCGGTCGCCAGCGAGTATTCGCCGGTCTGCAGGCCGATCCGGTAGACATAGGTGTCGAGGATATCGATCTGGCCGCGGTTCACGTCGTTGAGGAAGTTGATGCACCTGGTTGAGGTCGGCGCTGCAGGAACATGCCCCATGTTGAGGATGAACAGCGTCGCGATGGTCGGCACGATGCCCGGGATGGTGACGTGCCAGATCTTCTGCCAGCGGTTGGCGCCGTCGAGTCTCGGCCGCCTCGTAGAGCGACTGGTCGATGCCGATGATGGCGGCGAGATAGAGCAGGCTGTCCCAGCCGGCCGAGCGCCAGATCTCGGAAAACACCAGCACCCAGCGGCTCGCAGTTGCCGTCGGTCATGAAGGCGATCGGCCTGCGCGCCGAACGAGGCCGGTGATCTGGTTCACCGCGCCGTCGCTGGGCGAGAGGATGGCGATGAAGATGCCGGCGATCACCACCCAGCTCAGGAAGTGCGGCAGGTAGATCGCCGACTGCACGAACTTGCGCAGCCGGCCACTGCCGCACCTCGTTGAGCAGCAGCGCGACGATGATCGGCACCGGGAAGACGAAGACGATCTTCATGGTCGAGATGATCAGCGTGTTGGCCAGCACCTGGTAGAACACCGGCGAGGCGAACAGCGTCTGGAAGTGCTTCAGCCCGACCCAGATGATTGGGCGGGATGATGCGCACCTGCTCGAACGCCATCTTGGCTTCCCAGATCGGCAGGTAGTGCCAGACGAGGAAGAAGAGGAGGCCGGGCGCCATCATCACGTAATACGGCCACCAGCGCCGGAAGCCGAGCCGCAGGCGGCGCGATCGCGGGAACGTTCCCGAGCAGCGGGGCGCGGCGACTTTCCGAGGTGAGCGAGACGCTGTTCATATCGTTCATCAACCGGGCCGTTCGGCGGCCCAGCCCCTCCCCGCTCCGGCGACGCGCCGGGCCGTCGCGCTGACCAGGTCGGCGAGCGAGCCCCGCTCGACCAGGCGGCACGGCAGGTAGGTGCGGCCGTCCTGCGGACGGCCGGCGATCTCGTCGAACAGGGCGCCGGCGGCGCGCGCGCCCGAGCTCGCGCGCCGGCTTCTCGATGGTGGTGAGGCCCGGCCAGGAGAAGGCGCCGGCCGGCACGCCGTCGAAGCCGAGGATCGAGACGTCCTGCGGGCACTCGAGCCCGGCCTCGCGCACCGCCAGCATGCGCGCCGAGCGCCATCAGGTCGTTGGCGCAGAAGACCGCCAGGTGCCCGGGCTGTCGCCGCGCCAGCAGGCGCTGCATGGCGGCCTGGCCGCCCTCGAACGGTGTAGTCGCCGTCCTCGATCGAGCAGGATCGCCGGATCGAGTCGCGCTCGATGCAGTGCTCGTGCACCGAGCGGAGGAACCGGGCGCGGGCGAGGCGCGACTTGCGGCCCGAGGATCAGCGCCGGCGCCGCATGTCCGCGGGAGAGCAGGTGGTCCAGCCCGAGCCGCACCGCCTGGCGGATGTCGGAGCCGATGCTCGGGCGTATCCGGGAAGCGCTCGGCGCTCGAGCCGATCAGCACCACCGGCACGCCGAAGCGGTCGAAATCGTCGACATTGTCGGAGACCGGGTTGACGATCGCGCCCTCGACCCGGGCCTGCCGCAGCGCGCGCAGGTGGTTGGCCTCGCGGCCATGGTCCCAGTCGGACGAAAAGACCAGCAGCGAAGCGCCGTTCTCGCTCGACGATATCCTGCGCGCCGCGCGCCACCTCGGCCCAGAATGGGTTGGTGATATCCGGAATGACCAGCCCGAGCAGCCCCGATCGCCCCGACCGCATGCCCGACCGCCAGATGGTTCCGCTCATACCCCGACGCCTGCGGCGGCCTTCAGCACCGCCTCGCGCGTCGCCTCGTTGACCTCGGGGGAATCCGACAGGGCACGCGCCGCGGTGCTCTTGGACACCCCGGCCAGCTTCGCCACGTCGATGATGGTCGGGCGCCGGCCCATGCAACCCCTCCACGGACGGCACGTTCGGGAACGTTACCGGAAAGCTGTCCCGGAGTCCATGGGGTCTCGTTCGGCTGCTCCATACAGCCGGTCCGGGCCGCTCCTGGTCGCGGCCGACGCTCGATCGAGACGTCAATGCCGCGAGATCAGCTTATTGAAACGGCTCTCGCGGCCGTCCTGTGTCTGGTCCTGGTAGAGGAAGGCGAGCTTGCTTTGGTCGAAGACCTTGAAGAACTCGTCCCAGCTCACCGGCTCGAGCGATTCTTCCGGCTTGCCGAAATCGATGCGCAATACGCCGCCCTCGCCCTTCGTCTTCACCATGGCGGGATGCCCGCCGCGCGCCTCGGCCCACTTGCGGATCGTGTCATGGTCGGTGGTCGTGTGGGAGCTGCTCACCTGAACCTCCTGTGCCGCTCGTCCATCTGCGCGCCGAACGTCGCCGAAACCGGTCCGTTCCCGCGGCCGGGGCGATCGCAACGGCATGCGAAACTGCCCCAGGGCCCCCGCGTTAACGAAGCGTTGAGCACGGGAGCGCGGATTGCGGATTGCGACTTACAACGTGAATGGCGTGAACGGCCGGCTGCCGGTGCTGCTCGAGTGGCTCGCGGAGACTGCGCCGGATGTGGTGTGCCTCCAGGAACTGAAGACCTCGGACGAGAAGTTCCCGCAGGCGGCGCTGGAGGGGGCCGGTTACGGGGCGATCTGGCACGGACAGAAGTCCTATAACGGGGTGGCGATACTGGCTCGGGGCGAGGTGCCCGCCGAGACGCGGCGCGGGCTGCCGGGGGATCCGGACGACAGCCACAGCCGCTACATCGAGGCCGATGTCTTCGGCATCCGGGTCGGCTGTCTCTACCTGCCGAACGGCAATCCGGCACCGGGGCCGCGCTTCGACTATAAGCTCAAGCTGGTTCGGCCGCCTGCTGGAGCACGCGAAGGGGCTGCTGGCGGCGGGTGGGCCGGCGGTGCTCTGCGGCGACTACAACGCCGTGCCGACGCCGCTCGACGCGCACCGGCCGGAGCGCTGGGTGGGCGATGCGGTGTTCTTCCCCGAGACCCGCGAGGCCTATCGGCAACTCGTCGCGCAGGGCTGGATCGATGCGCTGCGCGCCATGCATCCGGGCGAGGTGATCTATACCTACTGGGACTACTTCCGGAACGCCTTCGGACGGGATGCCGGGCTGCGCATGGACCATGTGCTGCTGAGCCCCGAACTGGCGCCCGGCCTGCTGGCGGCCGGGGTCGACCGCAAGGTCCGGGCGCTCGAGAAGACCAGCGACCATGCGCCGGTCTGGGTGGAGATCGATCGCGGCGTGCTGCGAGGCTAGCGAGGGCTAGGTCAGCGCCTCGGAGGAGCCGGAGGCCTTCTCCCGGGTATTCCACTCCGAGCCGTTCCATTCCCTCACCGTCACGGTGATCCGCCCAGCGTCGATATCGATGAGGTTATAGGCATTGGCCTCGCCCCTGAGCCGGGTCGAGATGGTCGAGGAGGCCTGGGCCACGAGGATCGGCGACACCGCCGCTTCGCGCAGGCCCGTCGGGGAGCCTTGCGCGACCTCGCCCGGGTGCTCGTGCCGGCGCACATAAGAGAGGTGGAAGTGGCCGGATAGCACCAGCCGCACGCCAAGGCGGGCGAAGGTCGCGAGCGCCAGGTCGGCGCGACGCACCAGCCGCATGGGCTTTTGGGCCGCTGTCTCCGGCTGCATCAGCGGATGATGCGCGACGACCACCCTCAGGGCGTCGGGCGAGGCCTGCTCGAAGCGGCGCTCGAGCCTCTCGAGCTGCCCCCGGCTGATGGAGCCGTGCGACCAGTTGAGTTCGGCGCGCATCCGGCGCGACGTCCTGATCCCGGCGATGGCGACGCCGTCCATCTCGAGGAAGGGCTCGAGCTCGGTGGCGATGTAGCGGCGATAGAGGCCGTAGGGATTGAAGAAGCGGCGGATGAGGTCTCGGGCCGGCACGTCGTGATTTCCGGGCACCGCGAACACCGGCATGCTGAGCGTATCGAGGAAGGCGCGGGCCTCCCGGAACTCCTCCTCGGAGCCGACCTGCGTGAAGTCGCCGCTGACGATGAGCAGGTCGGGCCGCTGCCGGGTGAGGTCGGCGGCGAGGCCGCCCGCGAGGTTGGCGTCGTGATGGCCGAAATGCAGGTCGGAGAGATGGCAGATGCGCATGCTACGAGCTCGCAAGCGGTTCGCCCGCCGGCACCTCGAAGGCAGCGGGCGGCGCGAGGACGGTGAGCGCGAGCGGCAGGATGCGGAAGCGCAGGGGGCCGGTCAGCGCCTCGACCTCGCCGTCGACCATGGCGCGGATCCGCTTCCGCCTGGTGCGGACGACGATCGAGTGGACGTTCTCGATCTCGAGGGCCGGGTCCTGCCGCCAATTGCCGATCAGCATCTCGCCCACCAGACGCAGCGTGTCGCGCAGGGTGAGCGAGCGGATCAGATAGAGACTCAGCATGCCGGCATCGAGCCGCGGTCGGTGGAAGAATTGGCCAAGTCCCTCTCCATAGTCGTTGTTCACCACGGCGATCGAGTGCACCCGCTCGATGCGCGGATCGCCGGCATGCGGCGTGATTTCCGCGGCGAAGCGGCGGATGCGCGACAGCCGGCGGATGAAATAGCCGAGGAATGCGAGCTTGGCCGCGAGATCGGTGCGGCCCCTGATCTGCTCGCGTGCCGCGGCGATCCCGGGCACGGCGCCGATCACCACCTTGTGGAGGAAGATGCGCCCGTTGACCTCGCCGATGTCGATCTTGCGCGTGACCATGCCATCGAGCGCCTCGAACCAGGTCTCGAGCGTCAGTGGGATGGTAAGGTCGCGGGCCAGCAGGTTGGCAGTGCCCAGGGGCAGGACCGCGAGGGGCCGGCCGGTCTCGATCGCCACTTCGGCGAGCGCCGTGACCGTGCCGTCGCCGCCCGCCGCGACCAGAATCTCCGCGGGGCTGTTCCTTGCGACGCGGAGCCGCTCGGCGAAGGGGCGCGTGGCATCGGAATCGAGGCTGATCGAGGCGTCGTGCTCAGAGAACAGCCCCAGCAGGCGTTCGGCCGTGAGGCCGGAGCGCATCGCGGTGCCGGAGCCGGCATTCAGCATGATGTGGTACTTGGTCTGGAGCACGCGGGACACCTTCCGCCTCCACAACGGGCGCCGGCGCCTTTGGTTCGAGCGTCTTCCGGACGTAATTCAGCTGGCGGAGGTGGCGGATTCGGGCTGCTCCAGGCGCTCGGTCGTCCATTCCAGCCGGGGGCGGATCACCCCATCCCATTTTCCGAACCAGCCGAAGCGGCCCTCGACATTGTCGGCGATCTCGAAGGCGAGGACATCCCTGATGCTGAGGACAAGTTCGTCGCCGTCGCGCAGCTCGAATGTCACCCGGTAGGCACCGTCGTTGAGCAGGTCGCCGGGGACGACGCAGCGCTCGCGGTACTTCCCCGATGGACAGGGGACGGCAGGGACTGTCGGGCCGGCGTGGAAGACCAGGGCGCCGTCCTGGTTGTGCAAGAGGATGGCGCCGGCGAGCATGGCGCGCTCGCGGGTGCTCTCGTAGATGAAGTCGAGGGCGAAGCCGCGGCGGACGTCGAGCGGGATTTCCGTCTCGCCGTCGAGCGGGCGCATCGCGGCCTGCCGCATGCGGATGCCGTCGCCGGCGGGGGCTGTCTGATCGTCCGCCCAGGTGCGGTCGAGGGCATTCCGGGGGGCGGCCTCGTCGGGCGTAAGCGGCTAGAATTTCAGGAGTTTTCCCATCGGCGACGGCGAGGCCCCGGTCGATCCAGATGCTTCGGGTGCAGAGCGCCTGGATGGCCAGCAGGTTGTGGCTGACGAACACGACGGTGCGGCCGTCGCGCGCCGCCTCGCCCATCCGGTCGAGGCATTTGCGCTGGAATTTCAGGTCGCCGACGGCGAGGACCTCGTCGATCAGCAGGATGTCGGTGTCGAGATGGGCGGCGACGGAGAAGGCGAGCCGCATGTACATCCCACTCGAATAATGCTTCACCGGCGTGTCGATGAACGCGCCTATCTCGCCGAAGTCCACGATCTTCTGGAAGCAGCGCGTGATCTCCTCGCGCCGCATGCCGAGGATGGCGCCGCTGAGATAGATGTTGTCGCGGCCCGAGAGCTCGGGGTGGAAGCCGGTGCCGATTTCGAGCAGCGAGCCGATCCGACCCCGGAAGCGGACAGTGCCGCGGGTCGGCTCGGTGATGCGGGCGAGGATCTTCAGCAGCGTGCTCTTGCCGGCGCCGTTGGCGCCGACGATGCCCAGCGTCTCCCCGGGTGCGACTTCGAAGCTGACGCCGCGCAGGGCCCAGAAATCTTCGGCGGATGCCCTGGGGCCGCCGCCACGGGTGACGCGGCGGGCCACGGCGCTCAGCGCCTCGGCCAGGGTCCGGTGGTTGGCATTGGCGCCGATGCGGTATTTCTTGGCGAGGTTCTCTACCGAGATGGCAGGCTGCATGGCCGGTTCCTAGATGACATCGGCGAAGCGGCGTTCCAGCCGGCAGAAGACCAGCACGCCCACCACCAGCATGATTGAGGCCGAGATGGCCGAGAGGCCGACCAGCGGCCAGGGGTTGGTGTCGGCGCCCAGGAGGGCCCAGCGGAACCCCTCGACCACGCCGGTCATGGGGTTGAGTCCCCAGATGAGCCGCAGCGCCTCGGGCAAGAGGTTGGCAGGGAAGACGACCGGGGTGGCGAAGAGCCAGAGCTGCAGCAGCAGGGGGAGGATGTGGCGCACGTCGCGATAGATGACGTTGACCGAGGCGAAGAACGTCCCCAGGCCGCAGGCGGCAACGACGGCGATGGCGGTGAGCGGCAGCACCAGCAGGACCCGGCCCGTTGGCAGAATGCCGGCGATGGCGAAGGCGATGAGCAGCACGCAGAAGGCGATGGCGAGATCGAGGAGCGGCGCCAGAGCGGCGGCGAGCGGCAGCACGAGACGCGGGAAATAGACCTTCTCGATCAGCGAGCCGTTGTCGACCGCGCTGTGCGAGGCGGCGGTGACGGCCTGGCTGAAATAGGTCCAAGGCGTCAGCGCCGAGAGGCTGAAGGCCCAGTAGGGGAGGCCATCGGAGGGAACCCCGACAAGCATGCCGAACACCACCGTGAAGACGAGCATGGTGACGAAAGGCGGCACCACCGCCCAGGCCGCGCCGAAAAAGGTCTGCCGGTAGCGCACCTTGATGTCGCGCCAGACGAGGAAGCCGACCAGGTCGCGATGCGCCCAGAGCGCGCGCAGGTCGGGCCATACCCAGCCGGTGGTGGGGCGCAGCACGGTCTCGCCGCGATAGGCGGCGGACTCGGATTTTCCGGCGCTCACCATCCGATCCGCCCCCCGCCTTTTCCCTCGACCACCGGGTAGCCGGCAAAGCCGAGCCAGCCGATGGTGCGGGTCATGGCGACGTCGAAAGCCACGGGCGGGACATAGCCCAGTTCCCGCGTCGCCCGGTGGTGCGGCAGCTTCACCTCGCAGCGCTGCAGCAGCGTGGTCTCGAGGTCGGCGATAGGCGGGGCCGGGGGCGTGTCCCCCAGCGCGGCAGGTTCATCCAGCGAATGGAGGGCCGCCTTGACGCCGGCGCGCACCGGGCGGGGAACGCGCTGGCGGAGCCAGGTTCCGGCGGGACTGCGCCACAGCCTTCGTGCCAGCGGATCCCGGCCCGCAATGCGCGGCGGCGGCAGGTCCTCGAGTTCGCGACCGAGCGCCCGGGCGATCGGGCGGTAGAGATCGGCCCAGGTGACGGTCTCCGCGTCGCCGACGAGGTAGGAGCGGCCGTCGGCCGCCGGTGTGTTGAGCGCCAGCCAGATCGCATGCACCAGGTTGTCGACATAGATGCTGTTGCAGATGCCGCGCCCGGCATCGAGCAGCACGGCGGTCCCGGCGAGGAGGTGGTCGGCAAAGCCGGCGGTCCACTGCGAGCGCGGGCCATGGACGATGCCGGGGCGGAGGATGACCAGCTCGGTGGGACCGGCGGCCCGCAGCTTGACGAGGCGCCGCTCCGCCGCGGCCTTGGCATTGTTGTAGGCCAGCGGCTGCCGCTTCGGCAGCGGGCTGTCATCGGTCGTTCCGGCCCGGGGCGACTGGCCGTGGACCGAGGCCGAGCTCAGGTACGCCATCCGTCGCACCCCCGCCGCCGCCGCGGCGCGATAGACCGGCTCGAGGGTACCGGCGATGGTGGCCGGGCCGCCGGCTATCGCATGGATGACGAAGTCGCAGCCGGCGAAGGCCGAGCCGAGCGCCTGCCGGTCGCCACCGTCAGCGATCCTGGTGTCGAGGCGGAAGCGGCTCGCCAGCGCCAGCGACTGGGTGCGCCGCACGATGGGCCGGACTTCCGCGAGACCGAGCAGCGTCAGCATCTCGACGATGCGGTTGCCGATGAAGCCGCCGGCGCCGAGGACCGCCACGCGGATCATGGCGCCGCCTCATGGCGCCGCAGCGCTGAAAGCCGGTGTTGCTCGGCCGCCGACAACCACGGCATCGCCATCGGCTGGCTATGGCGCTGGCACGCCTCCATCAGCGCAACGACCGGCAGGGCGTCCCGGCCGGAGGGCATAGTCGCCGGCTCACCACGTGCCGCCGCGATCGCCCCCTGAATCTGGAGCTCGAAATAGCGATGGAAGGGCGGCGGCGGAGCCCGGGCATCGGCATCGCCGAGGCGCATGGTCGCCCGCTTCGGCGGCTCGTCCGCGAGTATCGTCAGCACCTCGGGGTCGTTCGGAACCCATTCAAGCCCTCCCTTGGTGCCTTCGATGCGATAGCGGTTGGGGCGCGCCCAGTCGCGGCTGAGGCGGATCTCCGCGGTGAACGCGCCGTAGTCGAGGCGGACGAGGCAATTGACCTCGATCCCGCCCATGCCGTCGTCGAAGCAGCTGTGCGCAAGCGGCGGCCCCAGCCACCAGGTCAGGAGGTCGAAGCAATGCGGGCCCAGATCCTGCAGCACGCCGCCGGCGGATTCGGCGCGGGAGAAATATCGTGGGCTGGCGATCGGCCAATCGAAGGGGCCGCCCTCGAAGCAGGCAACGGCGCGGACGTCGCCGATCAGGCCCGAACTCGAGAATGTCGCGGATGGCGCGGGCGGCGGGGAAGTGCCGCCTGATATGGCCGACGCTGAGGCTGCGGCCGGTGCTTGCCGCCACGTCCACCATCGCCTCGGCCGCCGCGAGGGTCGGCGCGAAGGGTTTCTCGCAGAGCACGCTGGCGCCGCTCTCGAGCGCGGCTATCGTCTGCCCGGCATGGGCGGTCGGCGGCGAGGCGACGATGACCAGCTCGGCGTCGAGCGCCAGCAGTTCATCCATGTCCGTCGCGACCCGGGCCCGGTGATGCTGCCGGGCGATGGCTGCGGCGCTGTCGCGGACCGGATCGAAGGCGCCCACCAGTGCGATCTCGCCGCGCGCCGCAAGCTCCGCCAGCGCCGGCGCGTAGTAGAGCCTGGTGACGGCGCCACAACCCGTGATGGCGACCCGGCAGGGACGGCTGGTTTCGCTCATGGAACGGCGCTCCGACCGCGGCACCAGCGATGCCGCCATGACCCGCGCGGCGGCCCTGAGGGTGGCCGGGGAGTGGTCGAACAGCAGTGCCTCGCGCAGCTGCGCCCGTGCGCCATGCCTTTGCCCATCGCGCAGCAGTGTTCGCGCCATGCCGAGGGCGGTGCCCGCATAGGTGCGGCGGGCTTCGCGCAGGATGTCGTCCCTAACCGTATGCGGCAGGTAGGCGGAGAAGATTTCCATGGCGCGGCGGGTGAAGGCCATGTCCTCGGCCGCGGCGATGTGGCGGCCGGTATTGGAGCCGGCGTGCATGCGATAGCGGGCCAGCGGCCGCGGGTCGTGCCAGATCGGGTAGTCGGCGGCGATCCGCACCCACATCTCCCAATCCTCGCTGCAGGCGAGCCGCCGGTCGAAGCCGCCGAGCGCTTCGTAGACCGTGCGGCGCACGACCATCGAGGGCGTCATGACGTGCTGCTGCCGCGCCAGCTGCTCGGCCGGGGAGGGCAACGGACCGGGCCGGGCCAGCAGCGGCTCCGTCGAGCCCAGCACTTCGCCGGCAGCGTCGATGAAGCGGGACGTGCAGAAGGCCGCGCCGATCCGCTCGTCGCTCGCCATGCCGCGCCCCAGCGCCCGGTAGAAGCCCGGCTCCACCAGGTCGTCGCCGTGCAGCAGGTGCACGACCAGGCCGCGCGAAGCGGCAAGGCAGGTGTGGAAGTTGGCGATGTGCCCGACATTGCGCTCTTGGCGCAGGAACTGGACGCGCCCGCGGCCGAGGCGCGCAACGAGCGCCTCGGGATCGTCACGGTCCGAGGCGTCGTCGACCACCATGATCTGCATGCGCTCCGGGCCCTCGTCCTCTGCGAGGACCGAAGCCAGCGCCTCGTCGAGGAAGGCGCCGCTGTTGTAGGTCGGGATCATGATCGACCAGAACGGCCGGGGCATGCCGTCATTCACCGGCGGGACGGGGTCGCGATGCGCGGCAGGCGGCCTTCATGGTGCCAGACTCCGGCCGGCGATGCGCCAGCCCAGCCGCAGCGAGCTGGCGAGCGGGATCGTCCCTGGCCCGACGCCGGCCGCAAGGCTCATGCGCCAGGCCTCGCCGGCGAGCGGCAGCTTGCCGGCGTCGAGATAGGCGCGGGCCCAATCGTGGAACAGGTGGGAGCGGCCGGCGCGGGCCAGCCGGCGTGAAACGACCGGCGAGATGGCGATCCATCTGGCGATAGAACTCGTCGGTGCGTTGGAGCTTCTGCCGGTCGGTGAGACCGCTGAAGGCGCCGCCGGCGTGCAAGCGGTAGCAGGCGGCGGGCGCCGGGTCGAAATGCAGCTCCCCGCCGGTGGCGGCGAGGACGTAGAGCGGCCAGTCGGTGAGGTTCAGCCGGTCGTACCAGTCCGGCACCTCGATGCGCCGCAGCATGCTGCCCGCGGTCGGATAGGGGTTGCCGTGCCAGATGTCGGCGAGGGTGGCGCGGGCGGCCTGGCCGGACGGGGTCCAGAGCTCGTCGGTCGCAGCGTCGTCGCGCATGATGCGGGCATTGAAGAAATGGGCGGCACATTCGGGATGCTGCAGCAGGTGCGCGGCCTGCCGTTCGAGCTTGTCGGGCGCCGTCCAGAAGTCGTCGGCGTCGAGCAGGGCGACGAAGCGGCCGCGCGCGAGGCGCAGCCCGCGCGCGACATTGCCGTTGCCGCCGAGGTTGCTGCTCGTTGCGGATGACCCTCACCCGGTCGGGAAAGCGGCTCTCGTAGTCGGCAACGATGGCGGGCGTGGCGTCGGTGGAGGCGTCCTCGCAGATGAGGATTTCCAGCGGAAAGCTGGTGACCTGGGCCAGCGCGCTGTCGATGGCGGCGGCGATGTAGGGGGCATGGTTGTAGGCGGCGATCAGGGCGGTCACGAGGATGTCGCCGTCCGGCCGCGCTGACATCTCAGGATGCCTTTTCCCGGCGGATGACGAGAGCCTTGAGCTGGTAGGCCCGCAGCCGCGCCAGCTGCAGCTGCCTCCGCCCCGCGAGCCGGGCCAGGTCGACGAGACGCTGCGGGCCGGAGCCGCAATAGGGGGCGCGCGCCAGCCGCATGGCGCTGCGGGTGCTGCGATCGTCGAAGCCCTGCCGCTCGATATAGGCGGCGAGCCATTCGAGGAAGCGGGCGCGCGACCGATGCGCCTCCCTCGGGCTGTCGGCGCCGGGGCCGGTCGTGCGGGCCGAGGTCGACCCGGGGTGCTGGCGGTAGCGTGCGAGGCACCGGCCCTGGACATAGACCGGATAGGCGAGGAACAGCTTGGCCCACAGGGTCTGGTCCTCGTAGAGCCGGAAGCTCTCCTCGAAGCCGCCGACCGCCAGGATGGCATCGCGGCGGATGGTGACGGAGCAGGTGCAGGGCACCCGCCAGGCGTTGGCGAGAATCGCGCGGTTCAGCAGCACCGGCGGGACGTGGAGGCGCCCGGACTCGCGATGCATGGCCTCGATCCATCGGAAAGGCTTGGGCTCGTCGCGCCACCACTCGGTCGGGCCATAGACCATGGCGGCGCGCGGCTGGGCGTCGAGAACCTCGACATCGACCGCCAGCTTTTCGGGCTGGTAGAGATCGTCGGCATCGAGGAAGGCGATGAGATCCGAGCTGGCCGCGGCGATGCCGCGGTTGCGCGCGGCGGCGGCGCCTCGGGCAGCGGAAGCCGACGCGGTGATCAGCCGGATGCGGGGGTCGGACCGGGCCGCCGCCTCGGCGATTGCGAGGCTCCGGTCGCGCGAGCCGTCGTCGACGAGGAGCAGTTCCCAGTCGGCCAGGGTTTGCGCGACGACGCTGGCGATCGCCTGCTCGAGATATCTCTCGGCGTCGAGGAAGGGCGTCACGACGCTGACGCGGGTCATGCCGGACTGCTCTTCAGTTCGCGCCACGCCCGGCGGGTGCGCCGCATCAAGGCGGAGCCGATCTGCCTCGCCACCCGCCCGTGCACGGCCAGCTGGGCGGGCCGGTGGCTCAGCGCATAGGCCCAGAACCAGACGAGGAAGTGCAGCCGGGCGGCCTCGTCCCCATGCTCGCGGGCCGAGCGGGCGGAGAAGCTGTTGTCGTGCTGGCGGTACTTGGCCCAGGTGCGCTCGTCGACGAAGACCGGGGCGCGGAGCAAGACCTTGGCGAAGAACACCTGATCCTCGAACATGCCGCGGAAGCTATCTTCGAAGCCGCCGACCGCCGCGACCAGGTCGGCGCGCATCAGGGCGTTGCAGGTCGTGGGGCTCTGCCCGGTGCTGGCGAGCAGCGTGTAGAGCAGCTGCGGCGGCGGGTAGAGCGCATCGGCGGGAACACCCAGGTCATAGTAATAGTCCGAGGACGCGGCCGCCTCGTTCCAGGAGTGCCAGATGAGCGTTCTGCCATAGATCATCCCTGCGGTCGGGTTCGCCTCCATGACTGCCAGCTGCTGGCGGAGCTTATCGGGCTCCCAGACGTCGTCACAATCCAGAAAACCGATGTAGGTGCCGCGGGCCTGGGCGATCCCGAGGTTGCGGGTGGCGCTCATGCCGTGGTTCAGCCCGTCGGGGTGGGTGAGGCTGCGGATCTTGCCGGGGATAGCGGGCCTCATAGCCGCGGGCGATGGCGAGGCTGCCGTCGGTCGAGCCGTCGTCGCAGACCAGGAGTTCCCAGTCCGTCGTGGTCTGGGCGAGGACGCTCTCGATCGCTTCGACGAGATAGGTCTCGCCGTTGTAGACGATGATGATGGCGCTGACCTGGGGGCGTGCGGCTTCAGCCATGGGCCAGCACCTCGCGCGCGAACTGCTCGGCGGGGAGGTTCGGGACCTGCAGCCGCGGCAGCATGAGGGCGCTGCTGGCGCGGGTCGCCGGACGGCCTTCGGTGGTGCAGGCATAGGCGACGCCGGCGGCTTCCGCGGCAGCGACGGTCGCGGCATCGAAGTGGCCATAGGGATAGGCGAGGCCCCTGGGCCTGGTTCCGAGCAGCTCGTGCAGTCGCGAGATGCCGGCCTCGATCTCGTGCTGCCGGTCGTCGGGCGAGAGGCCTGGCAGCGAGGGATGCGAGATGGTGTGGGCGCCGATGTCGAGGAAGCCGGGAACCGAGAGCTGCCGGGCTTCGGCCTCGGTGACGCAGCGCTCGGCGGCGGGGGCCTGGTGCTCGAGGCCGGCCCAGTCCAGCACGGCGTGCAGGGTCCGCTCGCGGGCCGGCGGGCGACATGGGAAGGAGGAGGCTCCAGACCTCGGCATGGGCGCGGCGGCGCGATTGGCCCTGGTCGATGGTCGTGGGCAGGATGGTCCAGCGGTGCGAGGGGAGCTCGAGTTCGTCGGGGAGGGCTGGCGTTGCGTAGAAGACCCGGGTCAGCGCATCCCACCAGAAGCCGTCCGGGCTGCCGATGAATCCTGCGGGCAGGAAGATCGTGGCGGGACAGCCGTGGCGCTCGAGCAGCGGCTTGGCGGTTTGCAGCACGTCGACATAGCCGTCGTCGAAGCTGATGGCAGCCATGTTGCGTGTCGGCCTTCCGTCGCGCAGCCGGGCCGCCAGCCAAGCGAGCGGCACCAGCTGGCGGCGCCGCTGCAGCAGTTGGAGCTGCGCCTCGAAGTTCTCGGCGGTGACGGCGAGCTGCCAGGGGTCGTCGGCGGGCGTGGCGATGCGGTGGTACATCAGGATGACGGGTTCCGGTGCACCGAGCCACCGGCGCAGCCGGCCCACGACTTTCCGGACCAAGTGGCGCGAGACCATCTCAGCCCTTCCGCGCCCGGCCGGCGACCAGCACCGGGCAATGGGGGTCATAGGCGTCGAACTCCGCGGCGCTGAGCTCGTGCTCGGCCAGGCCGTAGAGGAAGGCCGTCGCGACGAGCACGTTGCCGTAGGCGGAGACATCCACGCGCTCCGGGCCGAAGCGGGCCTCGAGCAGGCGCCGGAGTGCCGCGGGCGACAGGGCCCAGTACCAGCTGTCGCCCCATTCGCCCCGGTCGATGGTGCTGATGAAGGGCACGGTGACCAGCAGCACGCCTCCCGGCTTCAGCGCCGCCCAGAGGGCCGCGAGGGCGGCCGGCATGTCGAAGATGAGGTGCAGCGTCTGGGTGAAGACGATGCAATCGAAGGCGGCTTCGGGCAGGTCGTGCTCGCCCGCGAGATCGCCGCTGAAGCTGGTCTCCGGCCCGCCGGGGAAGCGGTTGAAGACATCGGCGCGCTCCACCCGGTCGCCGCCGTAGCGACGGGTGTAGCTGCTGTCGCCGATCTCGAGCACGCGGCCGCTGATGTCGCGCGCGTACTTGTGCAGGAACTGCTCGACATAGTGCCGATCGACGGGCTTGCCGCGGCCGGCGCCGAACCAGGAGTCGATGGGCTTGATCCGCCGCAGGTCGCCCATGCGGACCCGGTCCAAGCCGTCCGGCCGGCGGAGGCGCTGGCGCAGCGTGAGCGGGACCAGGCTCCCGATGCCGCGCCGCAGGCGCCCGGCTACCCGCTGTGCGGAGTAGCCGGGATAGTCGCGGACCAGCGCGCCGAGCTGCCTGAACTCCCGCCGACGGGCATCGCCGGCCTGCGGCAGCTGCCGCAGGCGCGAGAATCCCTGGCCGACATAGTGGCGGGCCGAGTCCCGCATGCCGTCCTGCCAGGCGGCGAACAGGTCGGGGTCGGTCTCGGCGATCTTGCGCTGGCGACCGAGGACCTTGTGCACCGACTTGAGCATGAAATGCGGGTCGCCGGACATGTTGGCGCCGTGGCGGCGATAATAGGCGAGGATCTCCGGGCCGCCGGCCACCGGGTGCAGTCGCGACAGGCGCAGGAAGACGTCATAGTCCTCGCAGGCGCGGAGCGTGGGATCGAAGCCGCCGATCTCGGCCAGAAGGGCCCGGCGATAGAGCACGGTGCCGTGCATGCCCACGACATTGACCCGCAGCAGGGAGCGATAGGGGTCGGGCCCGACGTCCCTGAAGCTCGCCCCGCCTTCGATCACTGCGCCGTGCGCGTCGATCAGCTCATAGCCGCCATAGACGAAGCCGGCATCCGGCACGCTCTCGAAGCGGCGCAGGTTGGTCGCGATGGCGATCGGGTCCAGCTTGTCGTCGGCATCGAGGAACAGGATGAAGTCCGCCTTCGCGGCGGCGAGGCCGGTGTTGCGCGCACTGGACAGGCCCTGGTTGTCCTGCCGGATGAGTTTGACGCCGGGATAGGATGCAACAACGGTCTCGGGGTGATCGGTAGAGCCATCGTCAACGACAATGATCTCATCGGCGGGCCGAGACTGCGCCAGCACGCTTTCGATCGCGTCGGCAAGAAAGCGGGTGTGATTGAAGGTCGTGATGACCACTGTCACTCTTGACAATGTTTCCAATGATCGAACAGTGATTTGTGGAGTCTGATGCATTGTTCCGTCGGACTTTCAATTATAGAGAAATATTTGGCAACATACAGTCAGCTTTCTATCCCGTACGATATCGCAATGTGTGAAGGCCGGCGTCTGCCGCTACCCTTCGGGTGGGGCCGGTCGACCCGCGACGCCGCGGTTACGTCGACCGCACCGCATTCCCACGCCTCGCGACCAGATCGGGCTGCGCCGCCGGTGACAAAGTTCCGCCACCCGCAGCACGGGCACGCGAGCGGGCTGTCATCCAGTCGGTATCGGCAGGTATCCAGCACCTCTCGTCAACTGGGCGAGAGGTACTAAGAAGGGGTAGCGGAATAGCTCGATTGGGCTACTCAAAGTCATTTGCGGAGGCTTCGCCGGCCGCCTCCCGGCCGCTGTGGATTGTCATCCAGCGTTCATGACGCTGTGACCTCAGCGTCAAACACGTCCCCTAGATGTCGCGCCGTTCGCAATCACGACATCTCGGAGACCCGACAGATGAAACGCAACTGGCTGCTCAGTGCAGCTCTCGCGGCCGGCGCCCTGACGCTGGCCAGCGCTCCCGCCGCCGCAGCGACCAAGTTCGAGTTCTGGTACGGCCTTTCCGGCGACCTCAGCGAGCGCATCCAGGACATGTGCAAGACGTTCAACGCCGTCGCAGAGCGACTATGAGATCGTCTGCGTCAGCCAGGACAACTACGACAACAACCTGCAGAACACGATCGCCGCGTTCCGCGCCAACAAGCAGCCGACGATCACCCAGATCTTCGATGCCGGCACGCTCGACCTGATGCTGTCCGGCGCCTACATCCCCGTCGGCGAGCTGATGGCGGACAACGGCTACCAGATCGACTGGTCCAACTATTTCTCCGGCATCGCCTCGTACTACTCGACCTCGCAAGGGCGAGCTGCTGTCGATGCCGTTCAACTCCTCGACGGCGCAGATCTACTACAACACCGACGCGCTGGCGAAGGTCGGCTTCGACGGCGTGCCGGAGACCTGGAGCCAGGTCGAGGACGTGGCGCGCAAGATGAAGGCCGCCGGCTACGATTGCCCGATCGCGTTCGATCCGGCCGGTGCCTGGCAGTGGTTCGAGCAGTTCTCCGCCATCCACAACCAGCCGATCGCCACCCTCGGCAACGGCTATGGCGGCCTCAACGCCGAGATGGCCGTGTCGAAGGGCAAGTTCGTCGACCAGCTGGCCTGGTTCAAGCAGATGTATGACGAGGGCCTGCTGGTCCATAAGTCCAAGGAAGCCGGCCAGACCGCCAACGACGCCTTCGTCAACGGCGAGTGCCAGATCACCTCGTCCTCGGTCGCCGACCACGGCACCTTCGGCAAGCAGGCCAAGGAAGGCGTGAACTGGACCAACGCCATGCTGCCGCTGCTCGACGGCTACACCCGCACCAACTCGCTGGTGGGCGGCGCGTCGCTGTGGACGCTGAAGGGCAAGTCGGCCGAGGAATACAAGGGCGCCGCGGCGTTCTACGCCTTCCTCGCCACCCCCGAGCAGGCCGAATGGTGGTCGACCGTCACCGGCTATATCCCGGTCACCAATGACGGCTTCGAGGCGATGAAGGCCAAGGGCTTCTACGACGCCGCCCCGTACAAGGGCCGCGAGCTCGCCATCGCCTCGCTGACCGCCACCGAGCCGACCGAGAACAGCCGCGGCCTCCGCCTCGGCAACTACGCCTCGATCCGCGCCGAGATGGTCAAGACCATCCAGGCGGTGCTGTTCAACAACGTGCCGGCCAAGCAGGCGCTCGAGGAGTTCGATGCCAAGGGCAACGACATCCTGCGCCGCTTCGAGGCGACCTACGCCGGCAAGGAACTGCTCTGATCCCTGCATGAAGATCGCACGGGCGGCCCCGGCCGTCCGTGCTCCCATTCCGGCGGAAGAGTCCCATGGAACGTCGCGCTTACTACCGAAACGGCCTGCTGCCCTGGCTGCTGATCGCGCCGCAGCTGATCCTCGTCCTCGTGTTCTTCTACTGGCCGACCTCGCAGGCGCTCTACTGGGCGTTCACGCTCGAGCAGCCCTGGGGCGGCGGCAACACCTGGGTCTGGTTCGACAACTTCCTCAACATCTTCCGCGACCGCGAATACTGGACGACGGTGCTGCGCAGCGGCTTCTACGCCCTGGTCACGACGGGCCTCTCGATGGGCGTGGCGCTGGTGCTCGCCGCCTTCGTCGACCGCTCGCTCAAGGGCACCAAGCTGTTCCAGTCGATCTATGTCTGGCCCTATGCCATCGCGGCGCCCGCCGCCGGCGTCGCCTTCCGCTTCATCTTCGCGCCGGAATCGGGGCTGATCGGCTCGATCAACGAGGTCTGGCCGGGCGTCTGGAACCCGGCGATCAACGGCTGGCACGCGCTGGCCATGGTGATCGTCTGCCATGCCTGGCTCGGCATCGGCTACAACTTCATCTTCTTCCTCGCCGCGCTGCAGATGATCCCGCGCTCGATCTCGGAAGCGGGCGCCATGGATGGCGCGCGGCCGTTCCGGCGCATGCTCGACCTGCAGCTGCCGCTGATCGCGCCGACGGCGTTCTTCCTGCTGATCATGAACATCATCTCGAGCTTCACCGACAGCTTCGGGCTGATCGACGTGATGACCGAGGGCGGCCCGATCGGGCAGACCGAGGTGATGGTCTACAAGATCTATTTCGACGGCTTCAAAGGCCTCGACTACTCGGGCGCCGCGGCACAGTCGATCGTGCTCATGCTCCTCGTCATCGGCCTGACGTTCGTCCAGTTCAAATGGGTCGAGCGCAAGGTCCACTACAATTGAGGAGCGCAAAGTGATCGAACGTTCCCCGTCTTCGACTTCGTCACCTATGTCGCGATGGCGCTCGGCGCGCTGCTGGTGGTGATCCCGTTCTGGATCACGCTGGTCGCCGGCTCGCAGTCGCTGCAGGAAGTCAGCCAGGTGCCGATCAGCCTCTGGCCCTCCACCCACCTCTTCGAGAACATCCAGGCCGCCTGGAACCGCGCCGACCTCGGCCCGAAGATGCTCAACAGCTTCCTCGTCGCCATCGGCGTCACGGTGGGCAAGGTCACGCTGGCCGCGCTTTCGGCCTTCTCGATCGTCTTCTTCAACTACCGGGCGCGGATGCTCTGCTTCTGGCTGATCTTCATCACCCTGATGCTGCCGCTCGAAGTGCGGATCGTGCCCACCTACGCGATCGCCGCCAATGCGCTGCTGCCGTTCCAGGCGCTGCTCGACGCGGTGGGGATCACCGCGCTGGTCGAGGCGGTGAGCGGGGTGCAGATCAGCCTCAACTGGAACCTGCTCAACTCCTATACCGGCCTCATCCTGCCGCTCGTCGCCACCGCCACCGGCACGTTCCTCTACCGGCAGTTCTTCATGACCATTCCGGACGAGCTGGTCGAAGCCTCGAAGATGGATGGGGCGCGGCCGATGGAGTTCTTCTTCGACGTGCTGCTGCCCTTGAGCCGCACCAACATGCTGGCGCTCGGCACGATCATGTTCGTCTCGAGCTGGAACCAGTACCTGTGGCCGCTGCTGATCACCACCGACCGGGCCAATTACGGCACCGTGGTGATGCAGCTCAAGTCGCTGATCCCGGCCCCCAACGGCACCCCCGACTGGAACGTCACCATGGCCGGGGCGCTCATCATCATGCTGCCGCCGCTGCTCGTCGTTGCCTTCACGCAGCGCTGGTTCGTGCGTGGCCTCATCTCCCGCGACAAGTGATTGGATAGACCCATGGCGCAGATTTCCATCAAGGGCGTGAAGAAGAACTACGCGAAGACCCCCGTCATCCACGGCGTCGACGTGGAGATCGAGGCGGGCGAATTCGTCGTCATCCTCGGCCCCTCCGGCTGCGGCAAGTCCACGCTGCTGCGGATGATCGCCGGGCTCGAGGAGATCTCGGCGGGCGAGATCTCGATCAGCGGCAGGGTGGTCAACCAGCTCGAGCCGCGCGAGCGCGGCTGCGCCATGGTGTTCCAGAACTACGCGCTCTACCCGCACATGACGGTGCGGCAGAACATCGGCTACTCGCTGAAGGTCGCCAAGAGTGCCCAAGGCGGAGCGCGATGCGCGGGTGCTGAAGGTGGCCGAGTCGGTCTCGCTCGATCCGTTCTCGACCGCCGGCCGGGCGAGCTCTCGGGCGGGCAGCGCCAGCGCGTCGCCATGGCCCGCGCCATGGTGCGCGAGCCGAAAGTGTTCCTGTTCGACGAGCCGTTCTCCAACCTCGACGCCAAGCTGCGCGTGGCGATGCGCTCGGAAGTGCGGCGGCTGCATCGCGACCTCGGCGTCACCTCGGTGTTCGTCACCCATGACCAGACCGAGGCGATGACGCTGGCCGACAAGCTGATCATCATGAATGCCGGCAAGGTCGAGCAGATCGGCCGGCCGACCGAGGTCTACAACAACCCGGCAAGCCGGTTCGTCGCCGACTTCATCGGCTCGCCGGCCATGAACCTGCTCGAGGGCGAGTTCGACCAGGAGGGCAGGTTCGTCCACGGCAAGGGCGGCAGGCTCGAGGTCAATCAGCTCAATGGCGCACGCGTCCCGGGCCGCAAGGTGGTGCTCGGGGTACGCCCCGAGGCGGTGCGGCGCACCGGTGCGGGCACCCTTGGCGCCATCTCCGCCGTGGTCGACTATGTCGAGGAACTGGGAGCGGCGAGGCTCATCCATGCAGACGCCAGCGGCAGCCGGATCATTGCGCTCGATACCGGCAGCGCGGAGCTCGCCTCGGGGGCAGAGGTGCATCTGTCGCTCGAGCAGAGCCCGCTGCACGTCTTCTCGGCCGAGGACGGCCGTCGGCTCCAGGGCCACTGAGCCTTAGCATCAACAGGAGGTTGCCATGGGCAATATCATCGGAACCGGTTTCAACGTGGGCTCGCTCGACGGCGAATTCGCGAGCTTCGAGGCGGATCTGCGCGCCGTCGTCGAGATGGGGGTGGACACGGTCGAGCTCGGGCTCACCAGCCTCGACCTTATCGCGGGCGGCAGGGTGATCGCCGAGCGCGCCCGGCGGCTCGAGGCGCTCGTCCGCCAGTTCGACGTGCGCTACACGGTGCACGGCCTCGTCTCCTCGAACTTCATGGATCCGGCGACCGTCCGCTACCAGACTCGATGCGGCCAAGGCGCTGGTCGAGATCTGCAACAGCATCGGGGCGGGGTCCTGGTGCAGCATGGCGGGCACCTTCGGGCCGACGCGATCGGCGATCGGGCCGGGGCGGACCAGCGGGAGCGCGAGGCGCTGACCGAGCTTGCGGACTTCGCCCGCCCGCACGGCGTGCGGATCGCGCTCGAGAACATCTTCACCACCGAGCCGGGGCAGTACCGCCAGACTCCCGCCGAGGTCGCCGCGACGGTCGGGGCGGTGAACCACCCCAACGTCGTGGCGCTGATCGACTTCAGCCACGCCTATATCGAGTCCACGTACAAGGGCCTCGATTTCCGCGACCAGCTCCGCGCCATGGCGCCGGTCGCGGGACACCTTCACGTGCACGACTCGTTCGGGCGGCCGCAGGGCTTCTTCAGGGGCTACCACCTGCAGGAGAACACGGCGCTCGGGATCGGCGACCTGCACATGCCGCTCGGCTGGGGCGACATCCCGTGGGACGAGATCTTCGGCGAGCTCGATTTCCTGCCCGGCACCGTGCTGATGATGGAGATCGGGCACCGCTATCGCAGCGAACAGCCCGAGAGCCTCGCCCGCGCGCGTACTCTGGCGACGCTGCGCAGCGCCACCGCGATCGCCGCGGAGTAGGGCGCCGGCCGTTTCGAACCGACCGCTGCCGATCACGTCGCGCGGCTGAATTGGCATCGGTCAATCCCATGGGCTCGCGGGGGAGCTAGCTTCGTCTCTGGTTGCTGACCTGTAAGGAGATTGCGATGAAGCACCAGAGCCCCGAAGACCTGCACGCGTCCGCGGGTATCCTTGACCTGGCAGATGCCATCACCGTTCTCAACCGCCGGCAAAAGATCGAACGCTGGGCCGTGGTGCTCGACCAGCACGGCGGGCCGCTGAATGCGCCGCGAGGCATAGAGTACCTGCCTGACGCGCAGCGCCGGGCCTACCACAACAGCAACAGCCCGATCAGCGTGGCCTTCAACGACCCGCTGCTGCGCGCTGCGGGCCTCGCCGGCGATACGCTCGGGGATGCGATGGACTTCTTCGAGTTCAACTCGAACGACGCCCATCAGCTGCTCTGCGACTGCCACTACCTGGGCGCCATGACCGGACATGGCCTCGCCCGCCGGCTGCGCCAGTATGTGGGCGGCAAGGGCGGGTTCCTGTCCTGGCTGAGCCACGCGCTGACGGCGCACCACGCCTAGGACGCAGGGCAAAGGCAGATCGGGACCGCGGACACGAGGTGCCCGCGGTCGACGTTTGGCTTGACTGAGAGGTTGGATGGCCCGCCAATGGGCGCTCCCCGACCCTCAGTGAGAGAGCCATGTCCGAGCGCCCCCTCCTCGTCATCGATGGCGACTCGTTCGCGCATCGCGCCTATCACGGACTGCCCAAGTCGATCCGGCGGGCCGGCAACCGCGGCGGCGGGGCGATCGTCGGCTTCGCCAACTACCTGCTGCGGCTCTACGAGGCGGAGCGGCCGCGAGCGGTGGTCACCGGGTGGGACACGCTCGAGGTGCCGAACTGGCGAGCCAGGGAATTTCCCGATTACCAGGGCGGTCGCGAGTTCGACGACGAGATCGTCGAGCAGCTGGACGTGCTGCCGGAATTCGTTACGGCCTGCGGCTTCGTGGTGGCGAAGGGGGCCGGCTACGAGGCGGACGACTTCCTCGCCGCGGCGGTCGCCGCCGAGGAGCGGGCCGGCGGCACCGCGCTGGTGGCGAGCGGCGACCGCGACGCGTTCCAGCTGGCGTCGGAATCCACCACCATCCTCCATCCGGTGAAGGCCGGCGAGATCGCCCGCATCGGGCCGGCCGAGGTGCGGGAGCGCTACGGCGTGGAGCCGCGGCAGGTTCCGGACTTCATCGCGCTGCGCGGCGACCCCTCGGACAAGATCCCCGGCGCCCGCGGGGTAGGGGCCTCCACCGCGGCGAGCCTGTTGAACCGCTACCCGGACCTCGAGGCGATGCTGGCCAACGATCGCTTCACGCGGCAGGCGGAAGACTTGAGGCTGTACCGCCGCCTCGCCACCATGGACGCCACCGCGCCGCTGCCGCCGATCCCCGACACCACCCCGACCTGGGACCGGGCCGCGGCCCTGGCGCGGGAGTGGGAGCTGAAGGGCCTGGCGGACCGGCTCGAGCAGTTGGCGCGCGCTGCGGCCTGACTAACCTCTCCATGGTGGGCGGCATCTGTGGGTCCCCGGGTCAAGCCCGGGGATGACGGAGCTTGTTGAGCACTCACGTCCCCCATCCGCCGTCATCCCCGGGCTTGACCCGGGGACCCACGCAAGAGGGCAACTAGACTAGTAGTCCCGCTCGTAGAACACGCCGACGCTGGTGTCGCCGTTGGTGCTGGTCGAGGCCTTGGCCTTGATGTCGCTGGTGATGTCGAGGTTGACGGTGACGCGCGAGTTGCCGTCGGCGCCCGGCCTGGACGCCCAGATAGATGTTGTCCTGGATGTAGGTTCCGGCCTGCACGGCGAGGCTGCCGTCCTCGGCGGTGACGATGTCGAGGTCGGCGAGGCCGGCCTTGGCGCGGAGCGAGTCGACCAGCGAGCTGGACCCGCCGGCGAGTTCGGCGGCGGCGCCGGCGAGCTTGGCCAGCTGCAGCGGGCTGAGGTCGCCCATGGCCCGGTTGAACAGCAGCCGCGACAGCACCTCGTCCTCGGGCAGCGCCGGGGTCGAGCTGAAGTGGATCTCGAGGTCCGAGGCGCGGCCGGTGACGTTGACCAGCACCGTGATGCCCTCGCCTTCTGTCCGCGCGGTGAAGTCGAGGAACGGGTCGAGGTCGCCGACCAGGGTCAGCGAGCCCTCATCGAAGGTGATGCGCTGGCCAAGGATGGCGAGGCGGCCGCGGGTGAGGGTGAAGGCGCCGACAGGGTGGACGTCGTCCACGGTGCCAGTCAGCCGTACCGAGCCGCCCACCTCCGCATCGAGACCGCGGCCGCGCACGAAGATCTGGTTCGAAGCGGAGACGGCGATATCGAGCTGCACGACCGAAGGAGGCCGTTGGGCGCGGCGCGCGCCGGAGGAGTCGATGATGGCGCGCTGTAGGGTCCGGACCACGGGCCGCGGCGGATCGATATGCCGGGCCTCGACCAGCGCCGCCCCGCCGCCGAAGCTGTCGGGCACGGTGATGTCGGCGCGTTCGACCGCGATATTGCCCGAGAGCGTGGGGCTCGACTGCAGCCCGCCGCGCAGCGCCAGGTCGCCGGAGACGGTAGCGACGAACAGGTTGCCATCGGCGTAGCGGGCGGAATTGAGCCGCAGCGCCAGGTCGACGGGGTTGCCGGCATCGAGCCCGATGGAGCCGGTGGCCGAAATGGTGCCGCCGGTCGCGACATTCGCGGTCAGCCGCGTGACGGCGATGCGGTTGCCTTCGAGGCGGGCACTGCCGTCGATACCGACCAGCCGGAGATTGAGCGCCGGATCGACATAGCCACCGCCCGCCACGGACACCGTTCCGGCAAGCCGGGGCGAGGACAGGCTGCCGGTGACGCGGGCGTCGAGGGACAGGGTGCCACTGAGCTGGCCGCCGCGGTCCGCGACGAAGCGGTTGGCAAGCGCCAGGGGGGCTGAGCCGTTGATCGTCAGCGCCACGCCATTGCCGCTGAGCGGCGCGCTGCCGCTGGCGGTGAGGGTCAGTCCGCCGGCGCCGGTTGCGGACGCCGAGTGCAAGGGTGACCACCTGGTCCGCGAAACTGCCGCGGGCGCTGAAGCGGAGCGGCGCGACGCCGAACTCGCGCAGCGCTGCAGCATCGATCCCCTGGCCCGAAAGCGAGAAGCTGGCGCGCGGATCGGCGGCAGTGCCGGTGATGCGGCCGCTGCCCTCGATGGTGCCGGCGAGGCCGAGGTCCGGAACCATGGCATTCGCGACCGAGAGCGGCAGGGCGGAGAGCTCGAGCGCGATGTCGAGGCTTTGGCCGGCAGTGCCGGTGGCGGTGATGCTGCCGCCGCCCACGTCGAAGCGCACGGCATCGAGGCTGACGCTGTCGCCGCGAACCGCGATCGCCGTCGGCTGCGCCAGCCGCGCCTCGAGGCTCCCCTGGGTCAGCGAGGCCTCATCGAGGGCGAGGCGGTAGCCGCCCTCTAGCGCCGCGAGGCTGCCGGATGCCGCCAGCCGCGTGCTGTTGGCGAGCATAGCTGCGGCGTCGAAGGCGGTGCTGCCATTGCTGTTCTCCGCCTTGGCCGACAGCGTCTCGATATCGATGCCGGCGGCCGAGATCTTTCGGCCGTCGATCGTCCCGTTGACCGCGGGCACGCCGAAGAGATCGCCGATACCCGCCCGGATGTCGGCTGAGCCCAGGGTGACATCGGCCGCCCGCAGGTCGGCGACCGAGAGGGCCACCTGGGCGTTCTGCCTGCCGTCAGCGGGCATCAGGGAAATGGTGCCGTTGGCGGCGCCCGTCGCCTTGACCAGCAGCAGCGCCGCGGCGGTCGAGACGTCGGTGGAGCTCAGCTCGAGCTCGCCGGTGAACAGCCCGTCGCTGCCCTGCGCCACGTCGCCACTCAGCGTGGTGGGGCCGGCGATGAAACGGAGGCCGGTGAGGCGCTTCGAGGCGCCATCGGCGGCGACCTGGCTCGTGAGCGTCACGCGGAACTGTTCGAGGAAGGCGTCGCCTTCGAGCGCGCCGGCCAGGTCGCCGTTTTCCGCGACCGTGCCCTTGAAGCCGAAGGCGGCGTTGCTGAGCGTCTTGCCGGCGAGCTCGCCCTGGGCAACCCGGGCGGCGACATCGAGTGCGATCGTTCCCTGTCCCCTGGCGGTGCCTTCGAGGGTGAGGGCCCCGCTCGCCTCGTCCGAGACGAGAGCGAGGTCCGCCAGCTTCGCGGCGAAGCGGAAATCGGCCGCCGCAGTGGCGTAGGTCCCGTCGGCGGTGATCTCGACATTGGGGTTCTCTAGCCGGAAGCCTTCCGCCTCGAGCCCCCGCTCGGTCCGCGCCAGCCGCCCGGTCAGCCGGACCTGACCTTTGAGCACCGCATCGAGCGCCGGCTCGGAGAGGGCTAGGTTGTCCGCCGTGCCGTCGAGCGTCAGGTCGAAGCCGCCGATGAGCGGGCTCACCGTGCCGGTGGCCTTGAGCGACAGGGCGCCGTCGAGTTCGCGGCCGGCGACGCCGGAGAAGGGGGCGATGGAGCTGGTCTCGACCGCCATGTCGCCGTTGAAGACGAAGTTGTCGATCGTGCCGGAAAGCCCGGCGGTGAGCGCCTTGCCGACGAGGCGCAACTGGGCGATCTGGATCGGCTCGCCGGCGTTCCAGATGCCGGCGGCGCCGAAGCCGAGGCTCTCGCCCAGCGCCGCCTGCACGTCGGCATCATCGGATTGGATGCCGCCGACCGTGCCGTCGGCGTTGAAGGTCACCCGCCGGGTGGCCGGGTCCTCGAGGTTGGCGGCGACGCCATTCGCGGAGAGGGTCACGGTGTCGGCCTTGAGGCCGCCATTGACGAAGCCCGTCGGCGTTGAAACCGGCGGTCCAGCCCTCGTCGCCGGACCGGCCAAAATCCATGGTGAAGTCGGCGCTGGCGATGCTGGTCGCGGCGCCGGGCACGGGCGAGCACGACGCGGTCGCCGGCCGGGTCGGCGATGCGGCCGGCCAGCAGCAGCCGACTGAGGAAGCCGTCGCTGGTGGTGGCGCCGGAGCCCTCGAGCGACAGCTGCCCGCCGGTGAGCTTGAAGCCGGAGATCTCGAAACCGCCGGCGGAACGGACCAGCGCCGAGGCCTCGAGTGCGGTGCTGGCGCCGAAGAACGGCCGGTAGGGCGGCGCGACGAGCTCGGCGATCGGGCCGCCGAGCTGCGCATTCACCGCCAGCCCGCCCGGCGCCTCGGCGATGGTCGCGGTACCCGCCAGCGCACGCCTGCCGCCGGCGTCGAGCGTCATGGTGGTGACGAGGTTGTTGACCGGCCCCGAGCCCTTGAGCGCGAGGGCGACTTCCGGCCGGCCCTCGATGTTGAGGAGGTTGGCGACGATGCCGTTGGGCGGCTCGGTCAGCGTGACGGCGACATCGACCGTCTTGTCGGCGTTGCGGAAGGCGATGTCGGTGTCGAGCCGTCCGCCGGGGCCGTCGAGGCGCACGATCTGGAGGGCCGCGGTGAGCGAGCCGCCCTCGAGCCGCAGGCTGCCGTCGAGCGAGATCTCGGAGCCGAGGCCGAAGACGCTCTCGCCGAAGGTCACCTTCGGCACCGCCAGCTTGTCGAGCTGGATGGCCACCGGGAACTCCGGCACCTGCAGCGGGCTGGCCTCTGGTGATGGCAGTTTCGTCTCGCCGCTCGGGATGGCGTTGCGCAGGTATTCGATGCTGTCCGCGGTCAGCGAGCGCACCAGCAGGCGCCCGGTGAACAGCGCGCCCTGGTCCCAGTCGATGGCGGCATTGTTGATGCGCAGCCAGACGCCCTGCTGGTCCGAGATGGTGATCTCGCGGATCGAGGCGGTGGAGGAAAGCACGCCGTCGATATTGGAGATGCGGATCTGCCGGTCGGGCGTGGAAAGCTGCCCTTCCACGAACTGCACGAACCAGTCCTTCTGCTCCTCGGGCGACATCTGCTCCTGCGCGACGAGCGGCAGCGCCGCCGCGAGGCCGAGGCAGACCAGCAGGAGGGCGATGAGGCGCTTCAAAATGCCTGTCCTATGCCGACATAGATCGCGTAGTCCGGGTTGTCCGGCAGCTTGGTGAGCGGCACGGCGACGTCGAGCCGCAGCGGGCCCAGGCCGGTGTAGTAGCGGAGCCCGAGGCCGGCCCCGAGCAGCAACTGGTCGATCCCCGGCAGGCTGTCGGCGCCGACATTGCCGCCGTCGAGGAAGCCGACGACGCCGAAGTCGTTGTTGAAGCGGTAGCGGGCCTCGACCGAGCCCTCGAGCAGGTAGCGCCCGCCGCTCACCGTGCCGTCGGGATAATCGACGCCGATGCCGCGGTAGGCGTAGCCGCGCACCGATCCGCCGCCGCCGGCGAAGAACAGCCGATCGGGCGGCGTCTCGGCGATCGGCGGGCCGAACAGTGCGCCGACCTTGGCGCGCCCGGCGAGGACCAACTGGTCGCTTTCCATGAGGCTGAGATAGCCGCGAATTTCGGCCGTCGTGCGGAAGGTGGGGTTGCCGTAGAAGAACTCGTAGAACGGTTCCGCCTGCACATCGGCAAAGAAGCCGCGATGCGCATCGGTGGGGTCGTCGCGCGTGTCCCAGATCGCCGCCGCCGGTGAGCCCGGCGATCGAGAAGTTGCGCAGCCCGAAATCGTCCTCGAACTGCGAGCGCTCGTAGTAGAGCGACTCGTCGAACGTCAGCTCGTCGGAGAAATACTGCGTCATCCCCACGCTGGCCGAGGCGGAGGTCTCGTCATAGTTGGCGAGGCTGGAGCGCTCGGCGAGCAGCGCCGCCACCAGGTCGTTGTCGGGATCGAGGAAGCCGGGCTTGGTGAAGGTGCCGCCGAAGGCGTAGTCGAACTCGGCGCTGTTCACCGGCCAGTTGATGCCGGCGATCCGCGCGTCGAGGCGCAGCCGCTCGGCCCGGCCGAAGAGATTGCGCCACAGGTGGAAGCCCTCGAGCCCGAGCCCGTCGATGGAGGAATAGGTGGCGCCGATGCCGAAGCGGCGCTCGGCCTGTTCCTCGACGATCACGTTGTAGGGCTGCAGCCCGTCGCGGCCGGGGCTGCCGGCCGCCTCGATGCGCATGGCGCGGAAGACGTCGAGCCGGGCGAGGCGCTTCTCGGCGCGCGCCATGTCGTCCGGATCGTACTCGTCGCCGGGACGGAGGCCGGTCTGCTGCACCACGAACTCCGGATCCATCCGCACGGTGCCGCTGGCGGCGATGTCGCCGATCCGCACCAGCGGACCGGGGTCGAGCTCGATCCGCACGTCGACGGTGTTGGTCCGGTGGTCGGCGACGACGTCGCGCTTCGCGACCGCGGCGTTGGCATGGCCCTGCTGCCGCCAGGCCTCGACCGCCAGTTGCTCCGCCTCGACGATGACGGTGGATTTGGCGATCTCGCCGGACTCGAAACTCGCCGCCTCGGGCGCGCGAACGATGTCGTCTTCGTTGAGGGCGGGCGGGGCGCGGTTGGCGATCGCCAGGCGGCCGAAATGGAACTCGGGACCGCTCTGCACCCGGATCACGACGGAGGCGGGATCCGGCAGCCGGGTATCGGGCGGAAGGTTGGCCGCCTCGCGCCCGTCCACCAGGATGCTGATGACGCCGCCGTAGTAGCCGCGGGCATAGAGCGCGGCGAGGATGCGCTTGTAGTCGCCCTTGGCGCGAGCCAGGAGCCCGGCAGCGCCGGAGGCAGGGCCGTCCTGTTCGGCGATGAGGCTGGAGGCGCCGCGAATCGCCTGCTCGAGGTCGCCGGTGGCGTCGGTTTCGAGCGTGGCGGAATAGGCCTGCGGGTCGGCGATCACCGCCGCCGCATCCGTCTCGCTCTGGTCTTCGAACAGCTTGATGCCGAAGAAGTCGAACGCCTGGGCGCCCGAGACAAGAAACGGCATCAGAACCAGGGCGGCCAGCCCGCTAGTCTGATCGTAACAGTGCGCCTGGTCCCATACCCGGAAGGGCCGGCTGGAACCGCAACGCGCCATAGCGCTGCCATCGATCCCCCCACTTGGCCCTGAGCTTCATCACGCCTACCGCTACTCGTTACCGCTGCGGATCAGCGACCGCGCCCAAGGGCGGTCAGCTATGCGGCAAGTTTAAGGCACGACGGCCCCGTATTGTACGGTAATGATCGCAGTGGTGAAGCAATGCATCACCAGCCACTGGCCCCGCGCCGCCCACCGGTCGTACATGAGGCGGCACCGGTCGGACAAGGGCGAAAGATACGGATTGCGCGTGATCGCTAACGCTCCGTTAAGGCTAGATTCGCTGGCCCTGCCGGCATTTACCAGCCGTAATCCATGCCGCCGCTAGCGTCGCCGCAAGGCTCGGGACCCATGTCCCGGGCCGCGTTTGGGGGCCTTCGAGAATGTCTTACCGCTTTGCCGGATCGTTGAGGTATGGGCTGATCGCCGTAGCGATGGCCGCGCTGCCGCTTGCGGGCTGCAGCAGCGCCGGGCTCAGCTCCTTCGGCTCCAACAAGCTGGAGGTGGCGGAGATCTCCAATATCGGCAGCTATACTTCCGAGCGGGCGCTGGCCGAGGCGCGGGGGCACTTCCGCAACAACCAGTACGGCCACTCCGCGGCACTCTACAAGCGCGTCGTCGAACTCTCGCCGAAGGACCCGCAGGGTTATATCGGGCTCGGTGCGTCCTACGACCAGCTGCGGCGCTTCGATCTGTCCGATCGGGTCTATGCCTCGCTCTACGACCTCTCGGGCGGCACTGCGCAGTACTATAACAATGTGGGATACTCCCACATGCTGCGCGGCAACCTGAGGGAGGCGCTGGCGAACTTCCGCAAGGCCAAGGCGCTCGAGCCGGACAACCTGGTGGTGGCCAACAACCTCAGGCTCCTCGCCGACGCGGCGGCATCGATCCGGGCGTAAACTCCCCCGGCCGAGACCAGAACATGCAAAAGCCCGGGTCTCGGACCCGGGCTTCGTGCATTCTGCGCGGCGTGGCCGGTGACTATTGCACCGGCACGGTGACTCCGTCGCCGTCGACCACGATGCCGTCCTTGCCGAGCCCCTTGGTCACGTACATCGAGTCCTTGGAGGGATCGGTGGTCTCGCGCTCGAGGTTGGCCTTGACGGCGTTGCCGGCGCTGTAGGCGACCCGGTCCGAGCGCTGCATGTAGTCGTAGGTGCAGCCGCTGAGCAGCAGGGCGATGGCTGCCGCAACTGCGCCCGCGGCGACGGCAAGCACTATCCTCGACGCGCTCAATTGGCGCCTCCCAGGTCGATGATATAGCCATAGGGGCCTACCGCCCCGGCACCGGACTTGAAGCTCTGGATCATCTTGGGCGTGACCTCCATCTGCCCGATCGCGAAGAACTCGACATCGTTGGCGGGCTGGGTGGCATCGAGCGGCGAGGCGACGACCTGGCCCGGCGTGCTCGGCTGCACCAGCCGCGGCGTGACGATCACCACCAGCTCGGTGTCGTGCTTCTGGTAGCTCGAGGAGCGGAAGAGGGCGCCGAGCACCGGTACGTCGCCGATCCAGGGCAACTGGTCCTGGTTGAGCTTGGTGTCGGTCTGCAACAGGCCCGCCACCGAGAAGCTCTGCCCGTCGCGCAGCTCCACCGTCGCGTCGAGGGTGCGCGTGTTGAATACCGGATCGCCCGCCGTGGTGAAGCCGCCGATGCCGCTGACCTCCGGCGTCAGGTGGATCTGGATGCGGTCGCCGTCGAGCACCACCGGGGTGAACACCAGCCGCACGCCGAAATCGCGATAGGTGATGGTGGCGTTGCCGTTCTGGTCCGGGACGCGGATGGGCACCTGCCCGCCGGCGAGGAAGCTCGCATTGATGCCGGACATGGTGGTGAGGTTCGGCTCGGCGAGCGTGCGCACCAGGTTCTTGGCCTCGAGCGCATTGATCATCATCTTGAGATTGATGCCGGCGGCCCCGGAGATCACGTTGGTGATGAACGAGGAGAAGCTCGGCGCGCCTTCGGAAAAGCTGCTGACCCTCGTCGAGCCGTTGCCGATGCTGCCGCCCCACTGGATGCCGAGCTCCCGGCCGGCGTCGCGCTGCACCTCGAGGATGCGGACCTCGAGATTGACCTGCTGGCCGCGGTCGAGGGTCAGGGTATTGATGATCGCCGGGCTGCCGTATTGCGCCACGATGTCGAGCGCCTTCTGCATCGAGACCTGGTCCGGCACCGACCCCGAGAGGCGCACCCGCCCGTTCACGGTGCTGACCTTTACGTTGGAGCTGGGAAGCGCGGCGCGGATGGAGCGCGACATGTCGGCCGTGTCGGCGCCGACCTCCACGGCCAGCAGCCCCAGCGGAGCGCCGGTCTCGGAGAAGAGGTTCACCGTGGTGGTGCCGAAGCTCTTGCCGACGAGGTAGAGCGACTTCTCGGTGATCGGCTGCGCGTCGGCGATGGTGGGATCGGCCGAGACGACCTTGGGCACCGCGTCGGAAACGATCACCGTCACCGCCTGCGACACCGGCAGGTTGATGCGCATCACCGAGGTGGTCTTCAGGTCATAGGTGACCGTCTGCGCCAGCGCCGGGGCGGCGCCGAGGACGAGCAGCGCGAGGACGCGCCGAGCAGCCCCAGGGCCTGCAAGTCGGGTCCATAACTTCGCAAGCCTATTCCGAGTGTCCGTGACAGCCGACAATTTGCGCTTCTTTGCTAGAGTGTTAGGCGAACAGTCTTAGCAGCGCCCGGTCAACGGCGGCTTAACAGTGCAGCGGAAGTCATTTCGACCAGAACGGGCTCGAGATGCGGATCGCCTGGTTGGTCGCGCCTTCGGCGAGCTCCGACTGTTCGGCCGTGTCGGTCATCGAGCGCAGCACCAGCGAGAGCTTGCCGGTGATCGCGGCGTTGATGATCACCTCGGCCTGGGTGGCGTCGAGCTCGAGCGTCGCGATCGCCTGGTCGGCAAACACCTCGGTGCGCGGGTCGGTGGGGTCAGCCGGCTCGCCGGAGGCGCCGGTCTCGCCGAGCCTCGTATTGATCGCCCGCACCTTGACGTTGCGCAGGATGGTATCCGAGATCTGGCCAGCGCCGCCGACACGCGTCAGCACCACGTCGACGCGGTCGTTGGGGAGGATGAACCCGCCCGAGGCGGAGTCGGCGGTCACTGCGACCGAGACGCCCCGCATGCCGGTCGCCAGCACGGCCGACAGATAGCCCTGGCTCGGCAGGGCCAGCTTCTGCTCGCGGATCGGCTCGCCGGGGAAGAACTCGAAGCGCGCCACCGAGCCGCTCATCTCCTCGATCGCCTCCGGTGCGGCGGCGACGGTGATGTATTCGGGCCTAAGCGCGCTTTCGGGCCAATCCTGCCACTCGACCGAGGTGGGCGAGAGCCGCTCGCCGACGCCGAGGGCGTGCTTGGCGACGAGAATCTGCATTTTCGGTTCCGGCACCACTTCGGTGATCGGCTCGGCCACGACGACGGGCGCCGCCGGCTTGGGGTCCTGCAGCGCGAGGTAGGCGGCGAGGCCACCGGCGACCATGGCGACGAAAAGCAGGATGATGCGCGAGCGCTGCATGGGCCAGCGCCCGCGCGGCCGCGACTGGTAGCTGGTCTGCGTCCTCGGGGTCGGCCTCGGGGTGGAGGCCCGGTCGGTTTCGGTGCGGGGCAGGCTCGGGCGCTGCTCCAGCGGCGCCCGTTCCACCCGCGGGCTGAAGGCGCGCTCGATATCGGCCCGCATCGCACCGGCGGCGGGTTCCCCTGCCTCGTTGGCCGCTACCGGCGTCGGACGCCTGACGCTCTCCACGCCGACGGGGGTAGGAGCCGGCTGCTCCGGCTCGATCTTGGCAGCAATGGGTTGAGTACGCCGAAGCACCAGGTCCTCACTGAAATCGGCACATTGGCGGTCGTGCCGGAACCATTATCGCTTGGTGCCAATCCGTACGCTGAAAGCATCACCGTTTCGTTCCAAAGCCGCGAAACCTGGATCCTTTGCCGCAACGGTTCTTTAACCATCGAGGATGGTCGGCGCGGCAGCGTACCGAAGCTTCGCAACTTGGAGACAATTCGTAACCCGGCCGCTAAGCACCGGGCGTGAGCCCACTCGCGCGCCAGGGCTCGGCGGTGTGTAGTGTCGCGAGCTCGCAAGAGGTGAGGACATGGCTGCGGAACAGACGCGATATTCGGCTGCCTTCGCGCTGTTGCGCGGCGTGGTGCTGCTGCTCGCGGGGATCTTCGCCCTCGTCGCCCCGGCCACGGCCTTGAAGGTCATCGTCATAGTCGGCGGGTGCCTGCTCATCATCGACGGCATCCTGGTCCTCGCCAGCCAGGACTATGGCGTCGAGCGCACCTGGCCGTTCTGGCTCAGCATGATCCGCGGCGTGCTCGGGGTGGTTGCGGGGATCCTGGTGCTGTCGAGCCTCTATCTCGCGACCGTCATGTCGCCCAACACCCTCGCGGCCCTCGTCGGGGCGCAGGCGATCATCGTCGGCGTGCTCGAAGTGGTGATGATCATCCGCGAGCGGACAAGGCAGGCATCGGTCTGGAGCTCGCTCCTCGGGGCCGCGCTCTATGTCGCGCTCGGCGTGCTGCTGCTGTTCGTGCCCTATGCCGGCGCCATCGTCGCGATCCGGATCGGCGGCGCCATCCTCGCGGCCTTCGCGATCCTGCAGGTGGTCCAGACCTGGCACACGATCCGCAATCTCCAGGGAGCACACCCGCTGGCGTAAGGCCCCGAATCCCGGCTTCCGTGACGCGCGGGGGCATTGACCTCTGGCGCGGTCCCTGCAGGCTGTTGTAGTAAATTTTTACTGGCGTGGCGCTCGCGCAGCCTGTATTTGCCGCGGCAAGTGCAGACGTGGGGAACGATGGTCACCATTCGGGAAATCGCCAAGGCCGTGGGCGTATCCAGCGCGACCGTGTCGCGGGTGCTCAATTTCGACCAGACGCTGTCGGTGACGCCGCAGAAGCGGCAGGCGATCATCGAGACGGCCGAGGCGATGAACTATTCGACGCCCCGGGCCCGCAACCGCGCCAACCAGCAGGGCCTCAACAAGGTGGCGCTGGTGCATTTCCTGCGGCCCGAGCAGGAGCTCATCGACCCCTATTATGTCGGGCTGAGGCTGGGCATCGAGAGCCGCTGCCAGGCGCTGAAGATCGAGACGGTGAAGGTCTACCACACCGACAGCATGCCCGAGCCGACGCTGCTGCAGGGCGCCTCCGGCGTCATCGCCATCGGCGGGCACAGCGAGGCGGAGATCGCCTGGCTCAAGCGCCATAGCCGGCACGTGGTGTTCGCCGATTTCGCGCCCCCGAGCGACGAGTTCGACGCGGTGCGCAGCGACCTCGTCTCGGCCACGCACAAGCTGCTGTCGGCGCTGAGCGAGCAGGGCTACCGGCGCATCGGCTTTGCCGGCTGGATCGACGAATCGAGCGCCGACCCGCATGCCGAGATCCGCTGCCGCGCCTATGTGTCCTGGATGGAGCAGCGGGGCCTGTTCGACCCCGCGATCTGCGCCACCGAGCGCAGCATCCAGCGCCACACCGAACTCACCGGCTACACCATGGGCAAACGGCTGATCGAACTGGGCAATCCGCCCGACGCGATCGTTACCGGCAACGACAACATCGCGGTGGGCGTCTATCGCGCGGTGCACGAGGCGGGCCTGCGCATCCCCAAGGATGTCGCCGTCGCGAGCTTCAACGACATCTCGGTGGCGCAATTCCTGAACCCGCCGCTCTCGACCATGCGGCTGCCCTGCGAGGAGATCGGCGAGACGGCGGTGGAACTGCTGCTCGAGCGGATCGCCGGGCGCGAGATCGCCAAGCAGATCACCCTCGCCACGCAGATGGTCTGGCGCGGCAGCACGGCCGCCCGCGACGGCTAAAGTCGCCGCCGGCATAAATATTTACTGAAATATTGCGCGCCCTCGAACTCCCCGGTAACAATGGCTGCAGAGGCTAAGGAGGAACGGCCTCGCTCATTGGGAGGGACTCATGAATCGCATCGCTTCGCGGTGGCGCAGCGCGCTTGGCATCGCCGTCGCCGGCATGACCATGCTGGCCGCCACTGCCGCATCCGCCGTCGACGTCACCGTCTGGTGCTGGGACACCAATTTCAACGGCGCCGCCATGCGCGAAGCCGCGGCGCGCTACAACAAGCTGCATCCGGACGTGAACATCATCATCGATGACAGTTCGCAGCAGAACGACATCCGCGCCAAGCTGCAGACGGCGCTGCTCGCCGGCAACACCCAGGGCCTTCCCGATATCGTCCTGATCCAGGACGACCAGGCGAAGAAGTACCTGCTCTCCTTCCCGGGCGCCTTCGAGCCGCTCGGCGACTCGATCGATATGTCGCAGTTCGCCGGCTACAAGGTCGCCGCCGCCACGGTCGACGGCAAGGCCTACTCGGTGCCCTTCGACTCGGGCGTCACCGGGCTCTTCTATCGCTCGGACTACTTCAAGGACGCCGGGTTCTCCGAGGCGGACCTGCAGAACCTCACCTGGGACCAGCTGATCGACATCGGCAAGACGGTCAAGGAAAAGACCGGCCATCAGCTCTTCGGTATCGACTACAACGAAGTGGGCTGGATCCGCATGATGCTGAATTCGGCGGGCCAGTGGTACTTCAAGCCCGACGGCTCGCTGAATCTCGTCGACAACCCGACGTTCAAGGCAGCGCTCGCGGCCTACCAGAAGATCTGGACGAACGGGCTGGCGAAGCCCGTCTCGGGCTGGACCGACTTCACCAACTCCTTCACCGGCGGCGACGTCGCGGCGGTTCCGATCGGGGTCTGGATCGTCGGCACGATCAAGGCCAATGCCGCGGCCGATGCCGGCAAGTGGGCCATCGCGCCGGTGCCGCGGCTCGACACGCCCGGCTCCGCCAACGCCTCCAACTGGGGCGGCTCGAGCTGGTACGTGCTCTCCTCGGCGCCGAGCAAGGAGGCCGCGATCGACTTCCTGAAGACGATCTGGGCCGGTGACGTCGACTTCTACCAGGCCATCCTCTCCAATACCGGCGCCGTCGGCACCTGGACCAAGGCGCGCGAAGGCGAGGCCTACAAGCAGCCCGACCCGTTCTTCGGCGGGCAGCCGGTGTGGCAGCACTTCGCCGACTGGCTGGCCCAGGTTCCGGATGTCGACTACGGCATCTTCACCTCCGAAGTCGACGCGGCGATCTCCGCGCAGTTGCCGACGATCGCCCAGGGCGGCGACCTCGACGCCGCGATCCAGGCGATCAACGCGCAGGCGATGCAGGCAACCCAGTGAGGCCAGGGAAGCGGGAGCAATCCCGCTTCCCTCCGCCGCCCGGCCGGCATGGCCAGGCTGGGCGGGTCTCGCACCAGGCTTGATCGCGAACGGAGCAGGGGTCGGCGACGATGGCACGGGTCATCCGCAGAGAGCAGGTCAATGGCTGGCTGTTCGTGGCGCCAGCCCTCGTGCTCCTCGGCATCTTCATGATCTACCCGATCGTCTGGTCGCTCTGGATGAGCTTCCAGACCGGCCGGGGCATGAACTTCAGTTTCGGCGGCTTCGCCAACATCCAGCGTCTCTTCGCCGATACCGTGTTCCTGCATGCGCTCAGCAACACCATGATCTTCCTCGTGGTGCAGGTGCCGATCATGATCGTCCTGGCGCTGCTGTTCGCGGTGGCGCTGAACGACACGACGCTGTGGGGGCGGGGCTTTTTCCGGACGGCGATCTTCCTGCCCTGCGTGACCTCGCTCGTCGCCTACGCGGTGCTGTTCAAGTCGATGTTCTCGGCCGAGGGCGTGGTCAACTACGCGCTCGACCGCCATCGGTCTCGACCCGATCCCGTGGCTCACCGATCCGTTCTGGGCCAAGGTGCTGATCATCCTCGCCATCACCTGGCGCTGGACCGGCTACAACATGATCTTCTATCTCGCGGCGCTGCAGAACATCGACCGCTCGATCTACGAGTCGGCGCGGATCGACGGCGTGCCGGCCTGGGCGCGCTTCTTCTACATCACCCTGCCGATGCTGAAGCCGGTGATCCTCTTCACCACGGTGATCTCGACCATCGGCACGCTGCAGCTCTTCGACGAGCCCTACAACATCACCCAGGGCGGGCCGTCGCAGGCGACGATGACGCTCTCCTCTACCTCTACGACCTGACCTTCCGCTTCATGCCGAGCTTCGGCTACTCGGCGACGGTGTCGTGGGTGATCGTCGTTCTGGTCGGGATCCTGAGCTTTGCGCAGTTCATGGTGGCGCGTGAGAGGCGGCGGGCATGACCACTACCGAATCCCGCGCCATCGTCGCCAGCGGCGCCGCAACCAGGGCCCGCAACCGCACCTCGTCTTCCGCTACATCCGGCGCGCGCTGCTCTACCTCGCGCTCTCGATCGCGGCCTTCATCTCGATCTTTCCGTTCTACTGGATGGTCGTCGGGTCGACGAACACCTCGCCGGACATCGCGCACGGCAAGGCGACCTTCGGCACGCATCTGTTCGACAACATCGCCAACTTCTTCACCATGGTCGACGTGCCGCGCATGTTCTGGAACTCGGCGTTCCTGGCGCTGGTCGGCACGGCGCTGACGCTGATCGTGTCGTCGCTCGCGGGCTACGGCTTCGAGATGTTCAAGTCGAGGTTCCGCGACCGGATCTTCGCGCTTCCTGCTGCTGATGCTGTCGATCCCGTTCGCGGCGCTGATGGTGCCGCTCTTCATCATGATGTCGCGGCTCGGGCTGATCAACACCTTCACCGCGGTGATCCTGCCCGGCATCGCCTCGATCTTCATCATCTTCTACTTCCGCCAGGCGACGAAGGCCTTCCCCGGCGAGCTGCGCGACGCGGCCACGCCTCGACGGCCTCAAGGAATGGCAGATCTTCCTCTACGTCTACCTGCCGGTGATGCGCTCCACCTATGCGGCGGCGATCATCATCGTCTTCATGACCAACTGGAACAGCTATCTCTGGCCGCTGATCGTGCTGCAGTCGCAACGAGAACAAGACGATCACGCTGATCGTCTCCTCGCTCAGCTTCGCCTACGTACCGGACTACGGCGTCATCATGGTCAGCGCCGTGCTCGCCACGCTGCCCACCCTCCTCGTCTTCTTCCTGCTCCAGCGCCGCTTCGTCGAGGGCATGCTGGGCTCTGTCAAATAGGTCTTCTCGATGCGTACCGCCTTCAACGACTCGTGGGTCTTCCTCCAGGGGTTCGATCCATCCTACGCGCACGAGGTGATCGAGGGGGAGCCGGTCAGCCTGCCGCACAACGCGGTCGAGCTGCCGTTCAGCTATTTCGACGAAACGGCTACCAGCGCGCCTTCACCTACCAGAAGGTGTTCCGCTGCCGATCCGGACTTGGCGGGCGCGCGAGGTGAGCCTCGTCTTCGACGGCGCCATGGCCGACAGCGAGGTCTGTCTCAACGGCGCGAAGATCGCCGCGCACAGGACGGCTACACGCCGTTCGAGGCGCGCCTCACCGGCAAGCTGAGGGACGGGCGACAACCTGCTGACGGTCAGGATCGACGGCAGCGAGAACCCGGAGATCCCGCCCTTCGGCGGCCGCATCGACTATCTCACCTATGCCGGCATCTATCGCGACGTCTGGCTCAAGGTCACGGCACCGGTCTCGATCGCCAACGTCAAGATCGAGACGCCCGAGGCGCTGAAGCCGCAGAAATCGGTGCGGGTCCGCGCCGAGCTCGCCAATCCGCAGGAGCTCGAGCTCACCGGCACGCTGGTCGGCGATCCTTCGCGACGCGACGGGCGCGCGGCATCGCCACCGCGTCGTCGACGGTGACCGGTGCCGAGGTCGCGCTCGGCTTCGACGAGCTCGAGCGGGATCGAGCTCTGGGACATCGCCAGCCCCGACGCTCTATACCGTCGAGCTGACGCTCGACGACGCCGGCACGGCTCCGACCAGGCCTCGGTCGCGCTTCGGCTTCCGCACCGCGGAGTTCACCCCCGAGGGGTTCCGGCTCAACGGCAGGCCGCTGAAGCTGCGCGGCCTCAACCGGCACCAGTCCTTCCCCTATGTCGGCTATGCCATGGGCCGCGCGGCGCAGGAGCGGGACGCCGAGATCGTGAAGCACGAGCTGCAAGTGCAATATCGTCCGCACCTCGCACTATCCGCAGTCGAAGTGGTTCCTCGACCGCTGCGACGAGATCGGCCTGCTGGTCTTCGAGGAGATCCCCGGCTGGCAGCATATCGGCGGCGAGGCCTGGAAGGCGGAGTCGGTCGAGAATGTCCGCCGCATGATCGAGCGCGACTGGAACCATCCCTCGATCATCATCTGGGGCGTGCGCATCAACGAAGTCCAGGACGACCACGATTTCTACGCCGAGACCAACCGCGTCGCCCGCGAGCTCGACCCGACGCGCCAGACCGGCGGCGTGCGCTTCATCACCGACAGCGAGCTGCTCGAAGACGTCTACACGATGAACGACTTCATCCTCGGCAACGAGGAACTGCGGCGGCAACCGCCCGCGCACCGCGCTGCAGGCCGATCAGCGGAGACCACCGGGCTCGACGCGTCCGGTGCCCTACATGATCACCGAGTACGGCGGGCACATGTACCCGACCAAGAGCTTCGACCAGGAGCAGCGCCAGGCCGAGCACGTCATCCGGCATCTCGAGGTGCTCGAACGCCGCCTATGGCGATCCCGGCATTTCCGGCGCCATCGGCTGGTGCGCGTTCGACTACAACACCCACAAGGATTTCGGCTCCGGCGACCGCATCTGCCATCACGGCGTGATGGACATGTTCCGCGAGCCGAAATTCGCGGCCTACGCCTATGCCAGCCAGTGCGAGCCGGCGGACGAGGTGATCCTGCAAGCCGGTGACCTTCTGGGCGCGCGGCGAGCGCAATATCGGCGGCGTGCTGCCGCTGATCATCCTCACCAATTGCGACGAGGTCGAGCTCGCGCTATGGCGACAGCACCGGCAAGCGCATCGGCCCGGACCGCGAGCGCTTCCCGCACCTGCCGCATCCGCCGGTGATCATCGACCATCGCCATTTCACCGCCGAGGAGCTCGGCCTCTGGGGCATGCAGTGGGAGCACGCGCGCATCACCGGCTACATCGACGGCAAGTCGGTGAAGGAAGTGCGCTTCGCCGCCGATCCGGTGGCGACGACGCTCGAGGTCGTGGCCGACCGCCAGACGCTCAGCGCCGCCGGACGCGACAGCACGCGGATCATGATCCGGGCGCTCGACCAGGTCGGCAACAAGCTGCCGTTCATGTCCGAACCGGTGGCGATCCACGTGAGCGGGCCGGCGCGGCGGCTCGGCCCGGCACTCGTGCCGCTGCGGGCGGGCTCGACCGGCGTTCTGGCTGGAGACGACCGGTGAGCCGGGCGACATCACGCGTGCTGGTCAAGAGCCCGCGGCTCGCCGCCGACGACACTGAGCCTCAGGGCGGAGTAGGAGGGGAAACCGATGAGCGGGCTGAAGCTGCGGGACGTCCGGAAGTCCTTCGGCGCCGTCGAGGTGATCAAGGGGGTCGATCTCGACATCGCGCCCAGGCGAATTCGTCGTGTTCGTCGGCCCCTCGGGCTGCGGCAAGTCCACCCTGCTGCGGATGATCGCCGGGCTCGAGGAGATCACCGCCGGCGAGCTCGATATCGGCGGCGAGCGGATGAACGATGTCGATCCGTCGAAGCGCGGCATCGCCATGGTGTTCCAGTCCTACGCGCTCTATCCGCACATGACGGTGCGCGAGAACATGGGCTTCGCGCTGCGCTTCGCCGGCATGCCCAAGGCCGAGATCGCGCGCCAGGTCGCCGAGGCCGCCCGCATCCTCGAGCTCGGCCCGCTGCTCGACCGCCGGCCCAAGGAACTGTCCGGCGGCCAGCGCCAGCGCGTCGCCATCGGCCGCGCCATCGTGCGCCACCCGAAGGTGTTCCTGTTCGACGAGCCGCTGTCCAACCTCGACGCCGAGCTGCGCGTCCACATGCGCATCGAGATCGCGCGGCTGCACAAGGAGCTGGCGACGACGATCGATCTACGTGACCCACGACCAGGTCGAGGCGATGACGCTGGCCGACAAGATCGTGGTGCTGCGCGACGGCGCGCATCGAGCAGGTCGGCTCGCCGCTCGAGCTCTACGACGACCCGGCCAACCTGTTCGTCGCCGGCTTCATCGGCTCGCCCGAAGATGAACTTCCTGCCCGGCGTGATCGAGAATGGCGCAGTGCGGCTCCCCAAGCACGGTGGGCAGTCGATCCCGCTTGCCCGGTCTCGTCTCCGCCCCGCGCCGACGGCACTCCGGTGACGGTCGGGCTGCGGCCCGACCATTTCAACGGCGCCGGCACGGCGCAGCTCGAGCTCGACATCGAGGTGATCGAGCACCTGGGCAGCCAGACCTATGCCTATGCCCGTCACGGCGATGGCGAGCTGATGACCATCGCCGTCGAGGACGGCCGCTCGCTCAAGATGGCAGACAAGCTGTCCGCCCGCTTCCAGCCGAGCTCCGCCCTGCTGTTCGACGCCGAGGGGCAGCGGATCCGGTAGGCTCCTTGCAGCGGGGATGGGCTGGAGGCCGAGGCCTGCCGCCGTGCCCCCACTCGACGGAGAGAAGAGCCGGCTGCCCCGCAAGGCGGGGCCGGTGGTCCGGCCCTTTGGCGCCGATCAGTTGTTCCTGGGCAGCGTGATCGTCATGCCGTTGAGCTTGTCGACGTCGGCCGGCAGCTCGGCGTCGCCGGGCTTGAAGCCGTTCACCTGCAGGATGTAGGCGACGATGTCGGCATAGGTCTGGGCCGGCAGGCTCGCCGGGCGCGACGGCGGCATGTTGTCGTGGGCGTACTGGTAGAGGGCGCCGACCGGCTGGCCGCCCCACTTGCCGGCAAAATACGCGCCGGCGAGCGGCGTGCCGTAGGAGGCGCTGACGAGGTTCTGGCCGTGGCACGAGACGCAGTTGGCGCTGTAGGCTTCGTGCCCGCGCTGCGGCCTGCGCGGCGGTGAAGGCCGGCGGCGTACCGCTGTCCTCGGTCGACATGGCCTCGGCGTTCGGCTTGGGCTCCGCCTCGGGCTCTGCCGCCGCGGGCGCTGCTGCTGCCGCGGCACCCTCCTTGTAGGTGAAGACCAGGATCGAGCCGGGATTCTGCATGGTCGTGGTGGTGCCGCCGCCCAGCGCTTCGGCCAGGCCACCCGGGTCGGTCGCCACATAGATGGTCTTGCCGTCGGGGCTCACGGCGGTGTCGCGGAAGCGGTTCTCGGACTGGAAGTAGCGCTCGATCGGCCCGCGCAGGCTCTTGCCGTCCTCGCTCAGCGGGATGCGGTAGAGCGAGCCGCGCTTCAGCGTCGGTGACGATCAGCGAGTTCTCCCAGCCGGGGATGCCGTCCCGGCCGGGCTTGTAGACCTCGATGGAAGAGGGCGCGACGGTGGGCCAGCAGATGAAGTCGATGCCCTTGCAGACCGGATCGGTGAAATTCCAGTCGCTCGGCACCGTGAACATGGTGACGAGCGGGTCCTGCATCGGCTCCTGCCACGAGGTCTCGTCCTCGACCGGCACCGACGGGATGGATGGTGATGTCGCTGAACTCGAGCTGCTCGCAGGGCGTCGTCGCGTCGGCCCAGCGGGCATACTGGTAGGCCTTGTCGTCGCGGAAGCCGGCGACGTGCGGCCAGCCGTAGTTGCCGCCCGGCACGAGGATGTTCACCTCGTCATCGGTCTTGGGCCCCTGCTCGGAGGCATAGAGCGTGCCGTCCGGGCGCGAAGTCGATGCCCTGCATGTTGCGGTGGCCATAGGTGAAGACGTGGCTCCTGACGCCGTCGATCTCCGGGTTGTCCTCCGGGATGGAGCCGTCGAGGTTGAGCCGCAGCGACTTGCCCTGGTAGGCGATCCAGTTCTTGGCGCCGAGCTCGTCGGCGGTCGGCAGGCGCTGCGCTTCGATCGGGATGCACCAGTTGCCGAGCTGGTCCTTACCGCCGTCGCCGATGGTGTAGTAGAGCTTGCCGTCGGGGCCGATCTTCATGCGGCCGGAGTTGTGGTCGTTGCTTGCCGGGCAGGCCGGCGATCAGCTCCACCGGGTCCTTCAGCGTGCCGCTGTCCTTGTCGTAGGTCAGGCGGACGATCTTGGTGTAGAGGTCGTGATAGGGGCTGGTCGGGTCCTTCACCCAGGCGACGCCGCCGCGCGACTTGTCCACGTAGGTGTAGGCGATGAAGACGTAGTCGTTGCCGGTGCCCTTGAGCAGCTCGGGATGCAGCGCCATGCCGAGCAGCCCGTCCTGCCCGCCGGGCGCCGAGACCTCGGGGAGCTCGATCGCGCGTGGTCTTGGCGCCGGTGGTCGGATCGATCCGGGTGATGCGGCCGGCGATGCGCTCGGTGACCCACAGCTGGTTGTCGGGACCCCAGGTCAGTTCCCACGGTCCGGCGAGGCCGGTCGTCGAGGACCTTCTCGTCGAACTGCTGCTTTCCGGGCACCACCGAATCCGGGGTGTCCTGCGCAACGGCGGGGTACGCGAGGCAAAGCACGGCGAAGGCGGCGAACAGACGCTTCATCGGAATCCTCCAAGACTGGCCCGTCCGTAGAACTCGGCCGGGTCCCTTTGGTTCATCGCCCCGCCGTGCGGTCCTCAGGCTGGGTCGTGCCTCCAGCCGAGCAGCCGCTCGGCCTTGGCGGCACTGAAGAAGCTGCGGCGGCCGCTGAGGTCGCCCTTCACCGGGATGCCGGGGAAGTACTTCGCCGCCAGCTCGAGGCTCGGGACATCCACCGAGGTATCGGGCGCCGTGATGTAGAACACCTCGTGGCCCTGGAAATCGGCGGAGAGGCTGAGGAGGCAGGCGCGGGCCGCGGCGTCGAAGCGGGTATAGGCGAAGAGGTGCTTGGCGGGATGCGCGGAATCGACGGTGAAGCTGCGCGCCGCCAGCTCCCGCTCCGGCACCACCCAATGGAAGCGCATCGAGGCGATGCGCATGTCCTCATAGCGGCGCACGAAGCTGTCCGCCTGCTGCTCGCAGATCCACTTCGAGAGGCTGTAGGGGTCCTCGGAGTAGTTCGGGTGTTCCTCGTCGATCGGCAGGTAGTCGTAGCGCGGCGCGCGGCTGTAGGAGTGGCCGATGGCGTTGACGCTCGAGGCCTGGCAGATGCGCTTGATGCCGTGCTCGGCGGCGGCCCGCAGCACGTTGTAGCTGCCCACGACGTTGTTGTTGTGGACCACGTGGTCGGGATGCCGGCCGGGCGAGGGGATGGCGGCCATGTGGATCACCCCGTCGCAGCCGGCGAAGGCCTCGACCAGCTTGTCGTATTCGCTCATGTCGGCCTGGACGAAATGCAGGCCCTGGCTTTCCTCGGTCTCGGGCGCCGCGACGCGGTCGATGCAGACCAGCGCGTGACCCTGCTTCCTGGCCTCGGTGATGATGGCGCGGCCGATGCCGCCGCTTGAACCGGTGAGTGCGATCTTCATTCTGGGCGTCCTGGTGTGCGTAGACGGCCTCGTAGAGGCCGCGGATATAGCCGATGGCGTGCGGATTATTGAACTCGGCGATTGCGAGCATCGGCAACGTTCCTCACTGAACCGGCCGCCCGAGGGGCGGCCGGGGCGACATGATGTGCCGGCTGGTTCGACTCAGACCGGCAGCAGCTCCGAGAGGCGCTCCTGCGCCACCTGCGGCCGCTGGTCGTGCAGGTAGCAGGCGGCGGTGTGGTGGGAGTCGATCTGGAACAGCGGCGGTCGGGTCTTGCAGACTTCCATCGCCATCGGGCAGCGCGACATGAACGGGCAGCCGCCGGCCACCCCGCCGACCTCGCGGGTCTTGATCGGCTGGGCGCCCCAGCGCTGGTCGAGATTGGGCCAGGGGATCGAGTCGACGAGGAGCTGCGTATAGGGGTGCTGCGGGTCCTTGATGACGCTGTCGACGTCGCCCGCTTCCATCACCCCGCCGCGGTAGAGCACGATGATCGACTTGGCGATGTGGAAGGCGGTCGTCAGGTCGTGGGTGATGTAGATGATCGAGACGCCATGGTCGCGCTGCAGGTTGCGCAGCGTCTCGAGGATGTTGGCGCGGAGCGATGCGTCGACCATCGACACCGGCTCGTCGGCGATCAGGAGCCGCGGCTTCAGCAGCAGCGCGCGCGCCACGTTGATGCGCTGGCGCTGGCCGCCCGAGAGCTGGTGCGGGAAGCGGCCGAGCACGTCCTCGGGCCTCAGCCCCACCGCGGTCAGCGCCTCGTCCATCTTGCTGCGCGCCTCGCGGGCGTTCTTCGCCAGCTTGAAGCGCCGGATCGGCACGGTCAGCAGGTGGTCCACGGTGTAGAACGGGTTGAACACCGCGAACGGGTCCTGGAACACCGCCTGCACCTCGCGGCGGTAGGCGAGGCGTTCCCTGCCCTGCAGCGAGGTGATGTTCTTGCCGCGATAGATGATCTCGCCGGTGGTCGGGGTGATGAAGCCGAGCAGCAGCATGGCGAGCGTGGTCTTGCCGCTGCCGCTCTCGCCGGCGACCGTCAGGATCGTCGGTTCGTCCTCGTTCAGCGTCAGCGACATGTCCTGCAGCGCCACCGTCGCCTTGGCGTTGATCAGGCCGCGCTGGTAGACCTTCGAGACGTTTCTGAGTTCGAGCAGGTTGGTCATTCGGCGGCGTCCTGGTCAAAGAGGTGGCAGGCCACCATGCGGCCGCCGGGCAGCATGGTGATTTCCGGCCGCTCGCGGCGCGAGCGGTCCGATGGCGTAGGGACAGCGCGGGTGGAAGGCGCAGCCGGTGGGCAGCCGCAGCAGCGACGGCGCCAGCCCGGGAATGCCCTGGAACACGCCCTTGTTGTCGAGGTTGGGCAGGCTCGAGATCAGCGCCTGCGCGTAGGGATGCTTGGGGTCGGTGAACATCTCGCGCACCGTCGAGACCTCGACCAGCCGGCCGGCATACATCACCGCCACCTGGTCGACGAACTGGGCCATCAGTCCCATGTCGTGGCCGATCAGGATCACCGCGGCGTTGATCTCGTCCTGCACCCGGTCGATGGTCTCCATCACCTGGCGCTGGGTCACCACGTCGAGCGCGCAGGTCGGCTCGTCGGCGATGATCACCTCGGGGCGGAGCAGGATGCCGATGGCGATGCAGACGCGCTGCTTCATGCCGCCCGAGAGTTCGTGCGCATACATGCGGTAGACGCCGGGATCGAGGTCGACCGAGCGCAGCGCCTGCATGCAGCGCTCCTCGATGGCGCGGCGCGGCTCTTTGGGCAGGTGCGACTTGATCGCATCCACCATCTGCGCGCCGATGCGCATCACCGGGTTGAGCGAGTTCATCGCGCCCTGCGGGATATAGGCGATCTTGCTCAGCCGGGCCTTGCGCATGCCATCCTCGTTGAGCGCCTGCAGGTCGACGCCGCCGACATGCACGTGGCCGCCCTCGATCCGCCCCGGCGGCTTGATCATGCGCATCATGGCGAGCGCGAGGGTCGACTTGCCCGAGCCGGACTCGCCCACCATGCCCATCTTCTTGCCGGCCTCGAGCGTGAAGCTGACATTGTCGAGCGCGCGGGCGCGGCCGAGGTCGGTGTAGTAGGTGACCTCGAGGTTCTCGACGCGCAGCACCGGGTCGGCGGCAGCCGCGGCCATGGACGCCGCTGGTCGCCGTGGCTTCCGTGGTTGCAAGGTTCATCGTCATCACTCCGTCTTGCGCACGCGCGGATTGGCCAGCTCGTCGAGGCCCATGTTGATGAGGGCGAGCGAGCCCAGGATCAGGATCATCGCCACCGACGGGACGATCGGCCACCACCACCAGCCGTTGAAGAAGGCGCCCTGCAGCTGCGCCGCCCAGATGATGTTGCCGAGCAGCGGCTCGCGCAGCGGCCCGAGGCCGAGCACGGCGAGGTAGAACGAGGCGAACACCGCGGCGAAGACCTGGCCGACGAAGGCCGCGGCGATGAACGGCAACAGGTTGGGCAGGATCTCCTTGAAGATGATGCCGACGTCGGAGACGCCCGAAAGCTTGGCGACGGCAACGAACTGCCGCTCCTTCATGGTCAGGACCTGCGCCCGGATCACCAGCGTCGGCCCCATCCAGGCGAGCATCGCGACGATCAGCGCCATGGTGACGATGGTGACGTCGCGCTTGTCGAGCGAGCCGGCGGCGACGACCTGGATCAGCAGCACCGGGATCGGGCGTCAGGATCTGGCAGACGGTGCGGATGGTGGAATCGATCCAGCCGCCGAAATAGGCCGAGGTGAAGCCCAGGACGACGCCGATGAAGGTGCCGATGCCGCCGGCGACCAGGCCGATGATGGCGGTCTGCCAGATGCCCATCACCATCGCGGCATAGAGGTTGCGGCCGAAGAAATCGGTGCCGAACGGGTATTGCAGGCTGGGCGGCTTCTTGGTCGCCACCGACAGCGGATAGGCATGCTTGGGATTGATCGTCAGCATGCCGATGACGGTGAACAGTATGAGGGCGAGAAGGATGGCCAGCCCGATGGTGAGCCCGGGGTTGCGGTTGAGATAGCGCAGCAGCAGGCGGAGATTGCTCGGCTGCCGGATCGCGTCCGGGGCGGTGGCGACGATAGCGGTCACTGGTCCGGTTCCTATTGGTTACGCACGCGGGGGTCGATCAGCGGGTAGACGAATTCGAGCACGGCCATCAGCACCGCGATGGCGATGGTGATGAACAGCACGATGCCGTAGATCGTCGGGAAGTCGTTCGAGCGGATGGCGTTGTTGAGCACGGTGCCGAGGCCCGGCAGGCCGAAGATCTGCTCGACGATGAGCGCCGAAGTGACGACGGTGCCGAGCGCCAGCGCGAGGCCGGTCACCTGCGGCAGCAGGGTGTTGCGCAGATAGTAGTCGCGGAAGATGCGGCCGCCGGTCAGGCCCTTGTGCTCGGCGTAGTTCACGTAGTCCTCGCCCTGGATGGTGACGCCCATGCCGCGCATGGTCAGCGCCCAGCCGCCGACCGAGCCGAGGATCAGCGCCAGGGCGGGCAGCATCTGGTGCCGCAGCAGGTCCCAGGCGAAGTCCCAGGACCAGTTCGGCACGACGCCGATGGAATAGGCGCCGCCGAGCGGCAGCAGCTTCATGCGGAAGCCGACGAAGAACAGCAGCAGCACGCCCATGATCACCGGCGGCACGCCGGTCAGCAGCACGAAGGGCGTGGCGATCGAGCGCACCCAGCGCGGCGCCCGCGGCCAGGCCGAGAGCGCGCCGAGCAGGTTGCCGATGACGAAGGCGAGGATGGTGGTGACCAGCAGCAGGAAGGAGGTCCAGGGCAGGGCCTGGCTGATGATGTCGGAGACCGTCGCGGGATAGCGGTTCAGCGAGTAGCCGAAATCCATGCGGACGATGTTGCCGAGATAGTTCCAGTACTGGTCGAGCAGCGGCCGGTCGAGGCCGAACTGCTGGTTCATGCTGGCGATGATCTTTTCGAGATCACCGGGCGAGAAGCCGCCGGAGCGCGCCAGCTCGGCGAAGCGTTCGCGGATGGCGTTGCGCGGCGAGAGCCGCGGGATGAAGAAAACGATCGTCGAGGCGGCCCAGATGACCAGAACGAGAAAGGAAAGGCGCTTGGCAATCAGCTTGAAGCTCACTCGGTCAACTCCGGCACGGTGACGTTGGAAGGAGTGCGCGCGGACGCGCACTCCGATGTCGGAACTTCAGGCTACTGCGCGCCAGTCGGCTGCAGCGAGGTGATCACCAGCAGGCCGGTATGGGCCCAGAACGCACCGTTGGTGCCCATCGCGGGGTTGTCGGCGGTCGGCCAGTTCTTCCAGTAGTGCTGGTTGTAGGCGATGCGGTGCAGCCACTGGATGATCGGAACGTCGATCTGGTCGCGCCAGTAGATGCCGAGCGCCTTGGCAGCGCCTTCCTGGAACTTCGGATCGTCCGACGACAGCGGGGCGATCGAGTCGAGGATCTCGTCGTATTCGGGGTTCTTGTAGCGCGAGAACCGGTTGTTGCCGGCCGAGGTGCCGATCGGCGTTGCTGTACTTGCCGTGGAAGAGGTTCAGGGCCTCGAACGGGTCGAACAGGCGAAGCGCCGTGGCCGAACATGTAGAGGCCGGCCTTGCCGTCCGCCATGTTCTGGTAGGAGTCGGGGCCGAAGTTGATCGCGGCGTCGAAGCCAGCCGTGCGCAGCATCTCGACCAGGATCGGGACGATGTCGCTATGGATGCCTTCGAAGCCCTGGATCGTGGCGTCGACGGTCTTGCCGTCCTTCTCCCACAGGCCGTCGCCGTTCATGGTGAACCCGGCTTCGGTCATGAGCTTGGCGCTCTCTTCGGGGTCGAACTTGCGCGGCTCGTACTGAGCCTCGAGCGCCTTGACGGCGGGCGAGTCAGCAAAGGCCTGCAGGTTCGGGTAGAGCGGGAACGGATAGATCGTCGCGATCTGGGCGCCGTCATAGAGGATGTCGTTGATGACATCGCGGTTGATGGCGCGGTTGATCGCGTGACGGACGCGCGGACATCGTTGTACGGCTCGAGCTGCGTGTTCATCCACAGCGAGTTCGGCCACCAGTCGAGGTAACCGAACGGCGACTGGTTGCCGGTATGCGTGGTGATTTCCGGGTTCTGGGCAAGGATGTTGCCGATCACCGAGGAACGCATGTCGAGCGCGGAGTCGAACTCGTTGTTCACGACGCGCTGGGCGACGGTGTCCATCGAGACGCCGGTGATGTTGGCAATGATGACGCGCTTGACGGCCGGCTCGGCGATACGGCCGGCCTTCACGGCCCACCAGTCCGGACGGTAGTCGAAGATCTTCTGGTTGGCGTTCCAGGCCTTCAGGTCGTACGGGCCCGAGTGCGGGATGTCGATGCTGCCCGGAGCCATGTTGACGTCGGGCTGGGCCGACAGCCATTCGGCCGGGACGATCGGGATACCGGTGTCGAACTTCTCGGTCAGCACTTCGAACTTGAAGCGCGGAGCCGGGGTCTTGAACTTCACCAGCACGGTCAGGTCGTCGGTTGCCTCGGTGGATTCGACGAACTGATTGAAGTGCGCGTTGTAGGGCAGCTTGTCGTTGTTGAGCTGGCCGTCGAACGTGTACTTGACGTCGTTGGAGGTGACCGGCGTGCCGTCACTCCACTTGGCGTCCTTGTTGAGCTTGATCTCCAACGCCATGAAGGTGTCGTCGGTGTATTCCATGCTGTCGGCCAGCCACGGCACGTACTCGCCCTTGAAAATGGCGAAGTACATCAGCGGCTCCCACATGAAGGCGTTGCCTTCCTGGTGGGTATAGCCGGGCAGGGCCCAGGGGTTGGTGACGCCGATCGGCGAGGACAGGGCCACGCCCCAGCCCAGCACCACGGTCTGGTTGCGCGGCACTTCCGGCAGCGGCGTCGCCGGCGCGATTTCCTTGGGGGCGGTGGCGGCGAGGCCGCTCTCCTGCCCGATTGCCGTCAGCGGCGCGGCCAGTGCGGCCAGCGCCAGAACGGCTGCTGCGATGATCCTTGGTCTAACCATGAGACAGATTCTCCCTCCGTGACTGTCAATGGAGCCTTGTTGGTCTTCTCGCGATGTCAGATCGTTGGCTGGTTAAGCCGATTTCCCCCTCGCTCCTCCGGGACAACGGCGTCGGCCCGGTATTCTCCTCCGCGGCGGTGCCGCATTCGCCCACGGGGGCGCTGACCGGGTGCTCCCGGTTCAGTCGTCCTCGCCTCTGCGCTGCTGTTTCTCAGATGATCCGGCGCGCCCGCCCTCGGAATGCGCCTGGCACACGAGCCCTTGTCGTCGGTGTGGCGGGGGAGCTGTCCCGGCTCCGAACCGCTAGGAACTGAACGGGCATGCCGGCTATCAGCCAGTCATCCCGGTCCCCCACTCACCGCGTCGTCTGCTTGTGCTGCCCACTGGACAATCGAAATCTAGCCCCGCCGCAGATGGCTTGGCGACACCCCCCGTCCCCGGCCCACCCCCTCCAAGGGAAGAACCGGTTCGTTTCATAGTTTTTCAACCGTAAGACGGCTCGTCCGAAGGAGTCAACTGCTGGAATGTCAGTTGAACGAAAGCGGTTTACGGCCGCGCCGACATGGCCTACAAGCCTTTGATAAGACGCATAGTTCTGGCTTTCGGGGATGTTGCCCAGTGAGTCACGAGCGGCGCAGGCGCGCCTTTGCCTCGCTCTGCACGCCGGGGGCGACCATCGGGTAGTCGAAGGGCAGGCCCCACTTCTCTCGATAGCTGGCCGGCGTCAGCCCACGCGCCGACAGGTGGCCGGTCAGGTACTTGTAGCGTTTGCCGTCCTCGAGGCTTACGAGGTAGTAGCGCGTGATGCTCTTGTCGATGTCGATCGGGGGCTTGCGGGCCGGCTCCCGCTGCAGGCATTGCTGCAGCGCAGCGTGTACCGTCCGCATCAGCTCAGGCAGGTCGCTGGCCTTGAGCCGGTTATAGGTCACATAAGCCGTTGCGATCCTGGCCGAGAGTTGCACCAGGTCCGCCTGCCGTTCCGCCGCCATAGTCATCCCCTTTTGTCGCCATGAAACGGCCGCAATAAAGCCAAGTTAAAGGCCCGGCGCAGTCGTTGAGGTGAGCAATAACTCAATTGATCCGTCGTTATAGTCAAGATCAGGCGCTGTAGAATCTGTGGCATTACTGCAACGTGCGTTAGTGGTGCGCTATAGCACAGGGGCAATGTGCGGCTGATGTAGGCGGAAGGCGGGTCCTTTGCGGCGCAAAGCTGTACGGGCGGGGGCTCCATTCGCCCGGCAGGCCGTCGCCGCTCATGCGGCCAGCATGGCGTGGAGCAGGTCGACGCGGGAGCTGACGGCGAGCTTTTGGTAGACCCGGCGGCCGTGGGTGATGGACGGACCGCATGTGATGATCGTCAACGCGCCCGCGATGTGGCCTCCTACCCGCAGAGCGAGCATTCCGACCACAGCCAGGCCTTCGTGATGTGGCCGAACACGTCCTATGCCCACCTGATGGTGCCGGTACACTGATCTGCCCCGAGCGGGGCCCGCGACCGGATGGGTCCGGCCGCTCCCCCGCCCTTAGCCCTTCACCGCGCCCGCGGTCATGCCGGCGACGATCTGCCGGTTGAAGAACAGGAAGACGATCAGCGGCGGGATGGTGATCAGCAGGATGTTGGTGAACAGCAGGTTGTAGGACGTGCTGAACTGGCTCTGGAAGTTGTAGAGCGTCAGCTGCACGGTCGACGTTCTGCTTGCCCGGCAGGTAGTAGAGCGGGTTGGTGAAATCGTTGAAGATCGCCACCGACTGCACGACGATCACGGTGACCACCACCGGCCGCAGCAGCGGCAGCACGATCCGGAAGAACACGTCGCAGCGGCCCGGCGCCGTCGATGATCGCCGCCTCGTCGAGCTCGCGCGGGATGGTGGCGATGAAGGCGCGGAACAGCAGGATCGGAGAAGGAGCAGGCCATAGGCCACCTCGATCAGCACCATGCCGTGCAGCGTCTTGAACAGGCCCAGCCCCTGCAGCACCCAGATGGTCGGCACCACGGCCGGCGGGATGATCAGCCCGGCGAGGACGAGGAAATTGACGATGCCGGTCCAGCCGACGGTCTGCGCCGCTGCAGCACGAAGCCGACCATGGCGCCGAAGACCACCAGCAGGGTGACGCTGGCCACGGTCAGGATGGTCGAGTTGACGAAGGCGGTCAGCAGCATGTAGTCGCGGGTCTGGATCACCTCGACCAGGTTGTCCCACAGGTGGAAGCCGTTGCGGCCAGCGAGAAGTCGCGCAGCGAGGCCTGCTGCTTGTCCTTGAACGCCGTCAGGATGATGAAGGCGAAGGGCACGATGAACACGACGATCGAGGCGAGGATCGCGACGAGCCGCCGAGCCAGTGCCGGCGCGAGGCGTCGATTCATGGTCCACCTGCCGGCGGTTGAGGAGCATCGGAGAGCGGCACGATGATGCACGGCGACGAGCACGAAGAGCACCACGTTGCCGGCGGTCGAGAGGCCGTAGAAGCCGGCCTGGTACTGCTTGTAGATCACCGAGGCGATGACGTCGGAGGTGAAGCCCGGGCCGCCCCGGGTCATCGCCCAGATCAGGTCGAAGGAGCGCAGGCCGCCGATCAAGCGACAGGATGATCACGGTGACCGTCGCCGGGCCGCACCAGCGGCAGCGTGATGTTCCAGAAGTTCTGCAGGCGGTGGCGCCGTCGATGCGCGCGGCTTCGTAATAGTCCTGCGGGATCGAGACGATGCCGGCGATGTAGATGACGGTGGCGAGCCCCACGCCCTTCCACACGTCGACCAGCGCCACCGAGATCAGCGCGAGGCTGCGGGTCGGTGAGCCAGCCCGGGCCCTTGATGCCGAACAGCGCCAGCGCTCTCGTTGATGACGCCCTGGGTGGGATGCATCATCACGGTGAAGGTGATGCCGACGCCGACGGTGGAGACCAGCACCGGGAAGAACACGACCGAGCGCAGATAGCCGCGCGCCGATGATCTGGCGAGGTGAGCAGCACGCGCGAGCAGCAGGCCGAGCACGACCTTGAGGCCCGAGGTCAGCACCGCGTAGATCAGCGTGTTGATCAGGCCCTGGACGAGGAACGGCTCGCGGAAGAACTGGGCGAAATTGTCGAGCCCGATGAAGGTGGCGTCGAACAGCGTCCAGCGCGTCAGGCTGAAGAACAGCGACGCGATGGTGGGCAAGAGGAACAGCACGCCGATAGATGATCGCGGCCGGCAGGTAGAACCAGCTCGGATAGGGCGAGCGCGCTGGCGCGACTGCCGGCGCCGGCTGCGATGGCCGCGCCGGCTGTCGGCAGCCACTGGCCATGCGTCCTCCTCCTCGCAGAACGACCCGGCGCCCGGTCGACGACCGGGCGCCGGAGCTCGCACCATGTGCAGGCGGCTTACCAGCCGGGAAGGCCGAGCTGCTGGGCCTGCTTCTTGACGTCTTCGTCGTAGAGCGCGGCGCCGTCGGCGGCCGAGCGGATGCCCGAGCCGACTTCGACGGTGATCTGCTCGAGCGCCGGCCCCTTGATCGGGCGACAGGAATTCGAGCGCCGGAGCCGTTGTGCCACCTTCCTGGAAGTAGGGCAGCAGGTCGGCCACGGCCGGCGGCACGTCGGCGGGCAGCGTCGCAGCCCTTGATCAGGTACGGCCCGGTCGCGCCCGCTGGCGGCGCTGCGGACGTCGCAGCCCTCGGTGCTGGCGACGAAGGCGAGGAACTTCTTGGCTTCCTCGGGGTGCTGGGTGGTCTTGGGGATATAGACCGCGGCCGGCATCCAGACGGTCAGGCCGTTCTTGGCGGCATCGTCGCCGGGCATGGCGAAGAAGCCGACATCGTTGAGGTTGTCGGGATAGTTCTGCGGCGATCGCGCCGATGGCGAAGGTCAGCATCGGATAGTGGGCGCCTTCGCCGGTGGCGACCATGCGCAGGCCGTCGTCGAACTTGGCGGCGGCGAAGTCCTCGTTGAGGTAGCCGGCCTTGAACACTTCCTCGCCGTGCTCGAAGCCCTTCATGGCGGCCGGGGTCGTGGCGTACTTGGCCTTGCCGGCGGTGTAGTCGGCGGCAAAGTCGGCACGGCGGCCTGCACGTTGTAGAAGTCGCCGAGCACGAACAGCTGGCTGGTCCAGGTGTCGCCGAAGGTCTGGATCACCGGCGACCTTGCCGGCGGCCTTGATCTTTTCGTTGTTGGCCATGAACTCGGCCCAGGTCTTGGGCACCGACAGGCCGAGGTCGGCATAGATCTTCTTGTTGTAGAGGATGCCGCCGCCCATCGCCGCGCCGATCGGGCACGCCATAGACGTGACCGTCGGTGCCGGTGACCACCGGCTTGAAGCGAGTCGATGACATTGGCCTGGAACGGCTCGTCGGTCAGGTCGAGCGAGGTTCTGCGGCGGGTTGATCGCCTGGAACAGCGAGCCCGCATTGTAGAGGAAGACGTCGGCCATCTCGCCGGTGGCGAGGCGGGTCTTGACCAGGTTGTCGCCCTCGCCGCCGCCCGGACGGGTCTCGATCTCGATCTTGATGTCCGGGTTCTCGGCCTCGAACGCCGCCTTCAGCCCCTCGGCCGTGGCGACGTTGGTCGGGTTGTCGTCGATGAAGTAGCTGAGCGTCACCTGCGCCTGCGCACTGGCGGCGCCGGCGAGCGTCATGGCGAATAGCAGGCCGGCCGACGCCGTCACCAGTGCCCGCCTCGAGATTGTCAGTCGTCATTGTGGTCCTCCCTTTGACCGATCACGGGCGCGCTGCCCGTGTGGTCCTCTAGATGCTGGTCGTCTGTCCCCTCCGGCCGTCTCCTCAGCGGCCGATCCGGAAGGTGATGCTGTGCGTCCGGGCGCGAGCGGCTGCGCGCTTCCGTGCGCGCGGGCCGGATGCCGCGCCGTCGACGGCGATCTCGCCGGTAGCCGGCCGGCAGCACCAGCGTGCCGGTGGAGCCCTCCGGGACGGTGATGCGGTAGGTGACGCTGGTCGCCGTCGACCGTCCAGCCCGCCTCGATGCGGCCCGCGATGCTGAGTCGTGGCTGGCCGCGACCGGCGAGAGCGCCGGGATGATCGTCGGCTCGAAGATGATGTGCTTGAAGCCGGCTGCTCCGGGTCGGGCCGGAAGCCGGCGACGCCCTCGAACAGCCACTGGCACACCGCGCCATAGGCATAGTGGTTGTAGGAGTTCATCTCCGGATCGAAGATCGTGCCGTCCTCGCCGATGGCGTCCCAGCGCTCCCAGATCGTCGTCGCGCCGCGTCTTCACCTGGTAGAGCCAGCCGGGCACCTCCTCCTGCAGGAAGACTGCCGCGGCCAGCTCCGGCTCGCCGATCTTGACCAGCGCCGGCAGCAGCGCCGGCGTGCCGATGAAGCCGGTGCCGATGCGGCCCTCGGCGCGGGCGATGCGTCGCCTTGAAGTAGCCGCTTGGCGGCGGGCAGCAGCTCGGCCGGGATCAGGTCGTGCAGGATCGCCAGCGCGTAGGAGGTCTGGTCGTCATAGGCGAGCCGGCCGGACGGGGTGATGAACTCGCGGGCGAAGGCGGCCTTGACCGCTGCGGCCCGCTCGTCCATGCGCTGCGGCCAGCGTCGGCATCGCCGACGATGCGCGGCGATCTCGGCCGCCAGCGTCGACGGAGATGTAGAGGTAGATCGTCGCCGCGGCGTCGTCGCCGATGGTCGGGCAGCGGCTTTGGCGGCCAGTCGCCGCTGCGGCTGCAGCCAGTCGCCGAAGGTGAAGCCGCGCGCCGCCCCAGTCCGCGCGGCGGACGGACGATCGGACCATTGCTGATCGACCAGACGAAGTCGATCCACTTCGACCATGGCCGGCAGCGCTTCCTCGACGATGCCGCGGTCGCCATAGTGAGTCGTAGAGCGCCACGGGATGACGCAGATCGCATCGCCCCAGCCGGTCGAGCCGTAGAAGCCCGGGATGGTGTCCTCGTGGTTGCGCGTCGGATCGGGCACGACATGCGGGATGGCGCCGTCCGCACGCTGGTCGGCCATCACGTCGCGCACATATTTGCGCGAGAATGCCCTGGCTCTCGTGCAGGTAGCAGGCGGTGCGGCGCAAAGACCTGCGCGTCGCCGGTCCAGCCCAGCCGCTCGTCGCGCTGCGGGCAGTCGGTCGGCACCTCGATGAAGTTGGAGCGCTGCGACCAGACGGTGTTCTCGACCAGCCGGTTGACCAGCGGATTGGCCGAGGTGAACGCCGCCGTCTGGCGTGATCGCCGAGCTGATCGGGATCGATCTCGATGCGCGTCGATCGCTGGCCTTGCCGGCGATGGTCACGCGGGCATAGCGGAAGCCGAAGAAGGTGAAGGTCGGCCGGTAGCTCTCCGGCCCGCCGCCCTTCAGCACGTATTCGATGCGGGCTTCGGCCGAGCGCATGTTGACGTTGTCGAACTGGCCGTCGCTGGTCGAGCACTTCGGCATGCTCGACGATGACCCTGGCGCCGGCCTCGCCCTCGACGGTGAAGGCGACGTAGCCGCCGATGTTCTGGCCGAAATCGTAGACGGTGCGGCCCTCGGCATCGGCGAAGGACGCGACCACCGGCAAGCGTGGTCGAGCTCGCGCACGCCGTCGTCTCGTGCGGCAATGAGCGATCGACTTGTCGAAGCCGGCGAGCACTTCGGCGCCGCCGGTCGCGGCGCCGTTCTCGGCGCGGGCGTCGTAGCTCTCGCCGAAATAGATGCCGCGACTTGCAGGATCGGCAGTGAGCCCGCTCTGCCAGCTCGCATCGGTGGCGAGCGAGCACCTCGCCCGCGGCGTCGCGCAGTTCGGCGATGGCGCCGATCTCGTCGCCCCAGGTGTTGAGGATCTGGTTGCGCGGCCACATCATGCGCGAGCGGAACCAGCCGTCGCCGAGCCAGATGTCGATGCTGTTCTCGCCCGCGCGCAGCAGGTCGCGCGACGTCGTAGGTCTGGTAGCTGAGGCGCTCCCAGTAGCTGGTCCAGCCCGGGCGTCAGCAGGTCGTCGCCGACGCGCTGGCCGTTGATGAAGGCCCGGTAGAGGCCGAGGGCGCTGATCCGCAGCGTCGCCGGCACCGCCGGCTTGGACACGGTGAAGCGTCTGGCGCAGGAAGGGGGACTGCGTGCCGACGCCGCGGTCGGTCGTCGGGCGGATCATCTCGGCCGCAAACGGCAGATGCGGCGCGCCGTGACCGGCTGCGCGCGGCGAGGCCAGCTCGTTCATCTGATCTCCTCCCGGCGGCCTTTGCGGCCCGTCGTGCTGTATATCGTTCTATGTGTATCGTTCTACATTCCAGTTGGAGCCGTCAAGTCCCTTAGCCGGAGTTCGTCGACGGAGCGGCAGGCGCCTGCTAGAGACGCGGCGTGGGAGGTGCCATGAGCGCACGACAAAAGACCGGCCGCGTGACGATCAAGACGGTGGCCGAGGACGCCGGCGTCTCGGTCGCGGCGGTATCGAAGGTGCTGCGCGACGCCTATGGCGTCAGCGACGCTCTGCGGGCCCGGGTGCAGGCGTCGATGCGGCAAGCTCGGCTACCGGCCGCATGCCGCGGCTCGCGGCATGCGCGGCCAGACCTATACGCTCGGCGTCATCCTGCCCGACATCCACAACCCGTTCTTCACCGACATCGTCGCCGGCATCAACACGGCGCTGGAGCGGACGCAGTACCAGACGCTGTTCGGCATCGTCCAATCGAGCCCCTCGGCCGAGCAGGCGGTGATCGAGGCGATGCTCGACCGGCAGATGGACGGCATCATCTTCATCGGCCCGCGCATGCAGCAAGAAGCGATCGAGGCGGCGGCGCTCGCGCCTGCCGATGACGGTCATCGCGCATCACGCCGCGACCGATGCCTATCGACACGGTCAACAACGACGACCAGCTCGGCGCGCGCCTCGTGGTGCAGCAGCTGGCGCAGGCCGGCTACCGCAACATCGCCATGCTGAGCCTCGCGCTGCAGGCGCACGAACGCGCCCAGGTCACGCTGCAGCGCGAGATCGGCTACCGGCAGGCGATGGACGAGGCGGGGCTCAGGCGCTTCATCAAGGTGGTGATGGCCGAGCAGACGCCGCGCGAAGTGCAGGCGGCGACGCGGCAGCTGCTGCGCAGCCGCGGCCGCCCCGAGGCGATCTTCTGCTGGACCGATTTCATCGCGCTGGAAGTCCTGAGCGTCGCCCGCGAGCTGGGGCTGTCGGTGCCGGGGGACCTGGCGGTCGTCGGCTACGACAACACCAGCTATTGCGACCTGGCGCAGAATGCGCTGACCAGCATCGACCAGTCCGGCCAGGTGCTCGGCCTGCAGGCGGCGCGGCTCTTGATCGAGCGCATCAAGGGGCGCCAGCAGGGCGAGCATTTCGTGGTGACGCCGCGGCTGGTGGTGCGGGCGAGCTCGGAACCGAGGACCGCCCGGGGGCGGCCGATGGAGCACGAGGGGAGCGACTGATGAGCCGACCGTTCGCGCACGGCTTCTCGCTGGCCTAGCCGCAGAGGGCCGCCTCCGCCGAGCGGTAGGCGACGAGCTGGTCGACCGTCACGGTCTCCACCTGCATGCCGTAGCGGCTGTGGTAGATCTCCAGCATGGCATCGTGCGTCGGGTCGGCGGAGGAGCAGAGGGCGTCGGTCGCTATGACGACGCGGTAGCCGAGGTCGATCGCGCCGATCACCGCGGCGAGGACGCAGACCTCGGTCTCGGCGCCCGAGACGATCACCGTGTCCACCCCCGCCCGCTGCAGCTGAGCATGCAGCGCGCTGCCGAGCCAGACGCTGTAAACGTGCTTGTCCAGCGTTTTCGCCGGGGGCACGAATTTCGCGAGGGCGGGGACCAGTTCGACCATCTCCGGATCGAGATGGTCGAGCGTCATGCGCTCCCAGCGCTCGTAGTAGCGCCGCCAGGTGCCGAACAGCTGCTCGGGGGAACGAGGCGGCACGAAGCGGGTGAAGATGGTCCGCTCGGGCGCCATTTCCACCAGCCGCACGACGTTGGGAAGCACGCGCTTCATCCACGGCGTCTGCCAGTCGGTCGGCTCGGCGAACATCAGCTGCATGTCGATGCAGAGGTGCACCCAGCTCTCGCCCAGAGGACCGAATGTCAGCCCGCCCTTGTCCATGATCTCTGCCATGGCGGAGGCAACATCCGGCGGCGCCCGTGGTTCCGCCGACCCGCGGAACCAACGCTGCCCGCGCGATTTCCCACAAGGAGAGCATCCAAGGAGACAAGCAAGTGGCGGACAAGAGCAAAACCGTGGCGCGGCAGCGCAACATCCAGGCCGAGATTGCCGAGGCGGATAGCAAGGCGGGCCAGAAGAAGGAAACCGCCATGCAGGCGGGCGCCCGCAAGTATCCCGAGCCGCCCTTTCCCAAGCAGCACCAGCCGAAGCCCGGTGACGAATACAAGCTCGATCCCGAGCCGATGTACGAGGCGCCGTATTACATCGGCTCGAAGAAGCTCGACGGCATGGTGGCGCTGATCACCGGCGGCGATTCCGGCATCGGGCGCGCCGTCGCCATTCTCTTCGCGCGCGAGGGCGCCGATGTGGCCATCGCCCACCTCGCCGAGGACCGCGATGCCGAGGAGACGAAGAGGGCCATCGAGCAGGAAGGGCGGCGCTGCCTCGTGCTCAAGGGCGACGTCAGGCAGAGCGCCTTCTGCAAGGAGGCGGTGGAGCAGGTGGTCAAGGAGTTCGGCAAGCTCGACATCCTCGTCAACAACGCCGCCTTCCAGGTCCATGCCAAGGCCATCGCCGACCTCACCGAGGAGCATTTCGACGAGACGTTGAAGACCAATCTCTACGGCTATTTCTTCATGGCTCAGGCCGCGATCGCCGCAGATGAAGCCGGGCTCGGCGATCATCAACACCGGCTCGGTGACCGGCATCGAGGGCAGCCCGGCGCTGCTCGACTATTCGATGACCAAGGGCGGCATCCACGCCTTCACCCGGGCGCTGGCCGGCCAGCTCATCGAGAAGGGCATCCGGGTGAACGCCGTCGCGCCGGGCCCGGTCTGGACGCCGCTCAACCCCTCGGACAAGGAGGCGGAGGACGTGTCGAAGTTCGGCGTCGAAGGTGCCGATGAAGCGGCCCGCCCAGCCCGAGGAGATCGCCCCGGCCTATGTGTTCCTCGCCTCGCCGCAGACTGCTCGAGCTACATCACCGGCGAGATCCTGCCGATCATCGGCGGCTACGGCAGCTCCTGATCTTCGGGAGCCGGTCGAGGGCATCCGGCCAGGCAATGGCTTGTCAGCGGCGCCGCAATGCGCACTACTTGGGCGGCGCCGCCTCACGCTGGCGCTCTTCGACGGGATTGAACTCTTGAAATATGCGATAGTCGGCGTCGGTGGACGCCACGCCATGTTCCGCAAGGCGATTGCTGAAACGCATGCGGAGGGCAACGAACTGGTCGCGCTTTGCGACGTCAACGAGAAGCGGCTGGCGCTTTCCGCCTCGCAGATTCCCCGGCAGAAGGGCAATGGCATCGCCACCTACGATGCGGCCGAGTTCGGCCGGATGCTGGCCGAGCAGCAGCCGGACACGGTGATCGTCACGACGCCCGACTACCTGCACCACGAGTACATCGTCGCGGCCCTCAAGAGCGGGCGCGACGTGATGACCGAAAAGCCGATGACGACGGATCTCGAAAAGCTCCGCGCCGTGCTCGAGGCGCAGCGCGAGAGCGGCCGCCGGCTCACCGTCACCTTCAACTACCGCTACACGCCGGCCCGCACGCAGCTCAAGGACCTCCTGATGTCGGGCGTCATCGGCGAGATCACCGCGGTGGATTTCCGCTGGTATCTCGACCGGGTGCACGGCGCCGATTATTTCCGCCGCTGGCACCGCTACAAGGAGAAATCCGGCGGGCTGCTGGTGCACAAATCCACCCACCATTTCGACCTGATGAACTGGTGGCTCGCCTCCACCCCGCGGACGGTCAGCGCCAACGGCAAGCGGGTGTTCTACACGCCTGAGATGGCGCGCGAACTGGGGCTCGAGGGGCACGGCCCGCGCTGCCATGGCTGCCCGGTGTTCCACAAGTGCGACTACCGGCTGGACCTCGAGGGCGACGCGGCGCTGCGCGAGCTCTACCTCAAGGCCGAGGATGCCGACGGGTACCTCCGCGACAAGTGCGTCTTCGCCGATGATATCACCATCGAGGACACGATGCAGGTCGGGGTGAAGTACGACAACGGCGTGTTCCTCAACTACACGCTCTGCGCCTACTCGCCGTGGGAAGGGCTCGAGATCAAGTTCCACGGCACCAAGGGCGAACTCACCCACCGGCATGTCGAGGTGCACGGGGTGTTCGGCGGCCAGCGCGACAAGGCGCATCGGGACAACATGACCACGGTGCTGCACCTAGCCGGGAAGAAGCCCGAGGAGCTCAAGGTGTGGGAAGGGTCGGGGGACCACGGCGGGGCCGACCCGGTGATGCTGGGCTATCTGTTCGAGCCCGCGGGCATGGAGCCCGACCGCTACAACCGCGCCTCGACCCACCGGGAGGGTGCGTGGTCGATCCTCACCGGCATCGCCGCGAACCGGGCTATCGAGACCGGCGAGACCGTGGACGTCGACCGGATGCTGGCGGACGCGGGGATTGCGTTGGGGAGGTAGGGGCCCCCCTTGAGACACGGTGTCAACCCATCACTCGGTGACCCCGTTCACTTGGCGTCATCCCCGCGAAGGCGGGGATCTCCGTTCGCGCTGCGGGTTCGGCAACAGAGATTCCCGCTGTAGCGGGAATGACACCGTGGTTGTTCAGGCACCGAAAGAAAAAGGGCCGCTTTCGCGGCCCCTTCTCAAGCAGTCGCGCCGACGCTCAGTTCACGCGTTTGCCGCTGGCATCGAACAGGTGGACGACCGACAGGTCCGGGGTCACCTTCAGCGTCGAACCGGGCGGGGTGTTGATGCGCTCGCGGAAGATGCCGGTGATGTGCTGGGTGCCCAGCTTGGCGATGACCTGCGTCTCCGACCCGGTCGGCTCCAGCACCACTACTTCGATGTCGATGCCGTTGGGATCGAGGTGCAGGTGCTCCGGCCGGATGCCGTAGACGGTCGCGGTCTGCGCACCCTTGACGGTCGGGGAGGAGGATGCCGTCGGTGGTCCTGAATCCCTCGGGCGTCGTCGTGCCGTTGATGAAGTTCATCGACGGCGAGCCGATGAAGCCGGCGACGAAGGTGTTGTGCGGGCGGTCATAGAGATCGAGCGGCGTGCCGATCTGCTCGATGACGCCATCCTTCATCACCACGATCTTGTCGGCCATGGTCATGGCTTCGACCTGGTCGTGGGTGACGTAGATGGTCGTGGTCTTGCAGCCGCTGGTGCAGTTCCTTGATCTCGGAGCGCATCTGGACGCGGAGCTTGGCGTCGAGGTTGGAGAGCGGCTCGTCGAACAGGAAGACCTGCGGGTCGCGGACGATCGCGCGGCCCATGGCGACGCGCTGGCGCTGGCCGCCCGAGAGCTGGCGCGGCTGGCGCTCGAGCAGGGTCTCGAGACCGAGGATCTGCGCCGCGCGATCCACCTTGGCCTTGATCTCGGCCTTGGGCACGCCCTTGAGCTTCAGCGAGAAGCCCATGTTCTGCGCCACCGTCATGTGCGGGTAGAGCGCGTAGTTCTGGAACACCATCGCGATGTCGCGTTCCTTGGGCGGCAGGTCGTTCACCACCCGGTTGCCGATGCCGATCTCGCCCGAGGTGATCTCCTCGAGGCCGGCGATCATGCGCAGCAGGGTGGACTTGCCGCAGCCCGCGCGGCCCGCTGAACAGGTAGGCGTGGTTGACCCGCCCGGTCCGCAGGGCCTGCATGAGCGGCTCGGTGACGTGCTCCTGGCCGATGACGTCCGCGAACGACTCGGGGCGGTAGCGGCGGTACAGGGCGGTCGACACGGGACGACCCTAACGCGCCGTCCCGACAGCCCGACGTCCGTCGTCCACCGTTCCCGGTGACGGCCGAGAGCCTGGGGTTGCCGGTGTCGGTGGACTGCGCGACGGTGTACCCGGTCAAAGGGGACGTCTAGCCGAGGAGCGTCATGGCCGTCGCAGCGCAAGAACGTCCGCTGGTCGTCGTGATGGGCGTCTCCGGGACGGGCAAGACGACCATCGGCGAGGCACTCGCCGGCCGGCTGGGCCTGGACTACCGGGACGCCGACGTGTTCCACCCGCAGGCCAACATCGACAAGATGGCCGCCGGCCACCCGCTGGACGACGACGACCGCGCGCCGTGGCTGGCCGCGATCGGCGGCTGGTTGGCCGAGCACGACCAGAGCGGCGGGGTGGTGAGCTGCTCGGCGCTGCACCGCTCGTACCGGGACACCCTGCGCAGCTACGCGCCCCGAGCGCACGTTCCTGCACCTGTCCGGCGACCCGGAGGTCATCGCCGAGCGGATGCGCGCGCGTCCCGAGCACTTCTTCAAGGTCGAGATGCTCGCCTCCCAGCTCGAGACCCTCGAGCCGCTCGAGGACGACGAGCCTGGCGTCACCGCCGACCTCGCCGATCCCGTCGAGCAGATCATCGACCACTTCCTGTCGACCCTCGCACCCACCGGAGGCACCCCGTGAGCACCGCGTTCCTCGCTGTAGAACCGATCAGCGACGCCAGCGGCGGCCAGCTGATCGTCGCCGCGCTGATCGGCATCGCGGTCATCGTCGTGCTGATCACCTGGCTCAAGCTGCACCCGTTCCTCGCGCTGACCGATCGGCTCGCTGGTCGTCGGCGCGGTCGCCGGCGCTCGGCGCTGGCCAAGACGGTGACCGAGCTTCTCCACCGGCGTCGGCGCGACCGTCGCCAGCGTCGGCGTGCTGATCGCGCTGGGCGCGATGTTCGGCAAGCTGCTCGCCGACTCCGGCGGCGCCGACCGAGATCGTCGACACCATCGTCGACCGGTCCAGCGCGCGCACGCTGCCGTGGGCGATGGCGCTGGTCGGCGCGATCATCGGGCTGCCGATGTTCTTCGAGATCGGCCTGGTGCTGCTGGTGCCGGTCATCCTGCTGGTGGCGCAGCGCTCCGGGCTGCCGCTGATGCGGATCGCCATCCCGGCGCTGGCCGGGCTGTCGGTGCTGCACGGCCTCGTCCCGCCGCACCCCGGCCCGCTGGTCGCGATCGGCGTCCTGAAGGCCGACCTCGGCCTGACCCTCGCGCTCGGCCTGCTGGTCGCGATCCCGACCGTCATCATCGCCGGCCCGCTGTTCGCCCGCTTCGCCGCACGCTGGGTCGGCGATGCCCGGTGCGGCTGGACGCAGACCATGGGCGCCGGCGGCGCGGGCACCCGTCGCGCGGTCGACCTCCCGAGCGCCGGCAGCGCGGGACGGCGCGCGGACGTCGACGCCACGGACGCCACCGACGACGGCGACACCAGCCAGGACCGCGCGCCGGGTCACCGCCGGCCGAGCTTCGCCGGTCACGCTGGCCACCGTCCTGCTGCCGGTCGTGCTGATGCTGGCCAAGGCCGTCGCCGACATCTGGCTCGACGAGAACGGCCCGCCCGTGCAAGCGTGCTCGACTTCATCGGCACGCCGCTGGTCGCGCTGCTGCTCGCGGTGCTGCTGGCGATGTTCACCCTCGGCGGTCGGCGCCGGCTTCGAACGCGACGCGGCTGTCGAAGTCGTTCGACGACCGCGCTGCCGCCGATCGCCGGCATCCTGCTGATCGTGGCCGCCGGCGGCGGCTTCAAGCAGGTGCTGGTCGACACCGGCATCGGCGACGCGATCGCCGACGCGATCGCGGGCAGCGAGCATCTCGCCGCTGCTGCTGGCCTGGGTCGTCGCCGTGCTGATCCGGCTCGCCACCGGGTCGGCCACCGTCGCCACCATCACCGCGGCCGGCATCGTGGCGCCGCTCGCCGGCACCCTGTCGCACCGGCCGACGATCTCGCTGCTGGTGCTGGCCATCGGCGCCGGGTCGCTGTTCTTCTCGCCACGTCAACGACGCCGGCTTCTGGCTGGTCAAGGAGTACTTCGGGCTGACCGTCGGCCAGACCATCAAGACCTGGTCGGTGATGGAGACGATCATCTCGGTGACCGGCATCATCCTGGTCATGGCGTTGTCGCTGGTCGTGTAGCCGTGGCCGGGGTGGCCGAGCTGTTCGACCTCACCGGCGAGGTCGCGCTGGTCACCGGCGCCAGCCGGGGTATCGGCGCGGTGCTCGCCCGAGGCCTGGGCGCGGCCGGGGCCACGGTCGTGATCGCGGCCCGAGACCGGGCGGCCGCTGCAGGAGCAGGCGAACCTGCTCCGCGACGACGTCGCCGCCGACGTGCACCCGGTCGCGTTCGACGTCACCGAACCGGACGACGTCGCCCGCGGCGCCGCACAGGTACGCGACCTCGTGGGCGACCCGACGATCCTGGTCAACAACGCAGGCGTCCAGCACCGGCAGCCGATCCTCGAGCTGGCCCCCGCGGACTGGCACCGGCTGCTGGACACGAACCTCACGAGCGCCTTCCTGGTGGCCCGCGAGCTCGCGCCGGCGATGCTGGCGGCCGGGCGCGGCAAGGTCCTGAACGTCTGCTCCGTCCAGACCCGGCTCGCCCGGCCCGGGCTGGCGGCGTACGCGGCCAGCAAGGCCGGCCTGGGCATGCTGACCCAGGTGATGTGCGCGGAGTGGGCGGCGTCCGGCGTGCAGGTCAACGGCCTCGCTCCGGGGTACATCGACACCGAGCTCACCGCGCCGCTGATCGCCGACCCGGAGTTCGACTCCTGGATCCGCGCCCGCACGCCCGCGGGACGTTGGGGGGCCCCGGACGACCTGGTCGGGGCGGCCGTGTTCCTGTGCAGCCGGGCGTCCGACTTCGTGAACGGCCAGGTGCTGGTCGTGGACGGCGGGCTCACGGCGGTGGTCTGAGCCGCCACGTCAGACCCCGGTAGGACGCGAGCGACCCCTCGCGCACCCGACAGAGCCCGCCTGCCCTTGCTGCCTTCCGGCCCTGGGGGGGTTGAGCGAGATGACGCCGCACGAGGGGTCGCGGACCACTCTACAAGGCGCCGGCCGTGGTCTGAGCCACCCCCGAACTCCGGTATCCTCTCCGGCGGAGGATTCGCATAGTGGCCTAGTGCGCACGATTGGAAATCGTGTTGGGTTAATCACCCTCAGGGGTTCAAATCCCCTATCCTCCGCCACCGCCGAAGGGGTCCGGGCAGCTGCTCGGGCCCCTTCGTCGTCCACCCGCGACCCTGGCGGTCGAAGCACCCCGACTGCCACACTCGCACTGCAGCGCAGACCCTGAGGTCGACCGAGAGGTGGGACGCCGTGGCGATCCGGGACAACCCGTACGGGGACTGCAACTTCCTGGTCCAGCTCGGCGACGGCAGCGACGACACGGTCGCCGGCGGCTTCCGCACCGTCAGCGGCATCGGCACCTCGCTGGACGTGGTCGAGTACCGCAACGGCAACGACCGCTCGCCGTCGACGCGGCTGCTCGCCGGGCTGCGCAGGCACTCGCGTGTCGTGCTGACCCGCGGGGTGATCGGCGACCTCCGGCTGTGGCAGTGGGCGTACCAGGACCCGCCGGACCGCCGCACCGTGACGATCGTGCTGCTCGACGAGACCCGCTCCGCGGTGATGACGTTCACGCTGCTGAGGGCCTGGCCGACGAAGTGGGAAGGGCCCGCGCTGGACGCCCAGGGGACCGACGTCGCGATCGAGACCCTCGAGCTCTGCTACGAGGGCCTGCAGGTCGAGAGCATCTGAGCGATGGCGAGAGGCGACGAGCTGGCGTCCCGAGGTCGTGCTGGACGTCGAGGTGCGCGGCGGGTCCGTCGTCCTCGGTGCTGGAGAACACCGGGGCAGCCTCTGCCTACCGGCCGCGCGTGCGGTTCGAGCCCGAGGTGATCGGGCTGGGCGGAGAGCTGGCGGTGTCCAAGCTGCGGATCTGGACCTCGCTCGCCGTGCTGCGCCCGGGCCGGCCCGTGGAGGTGCTGCTGGGCACCGTGGCCGACACCGACCAGCGCTTCACCGCGCAGATCGACTACGCGGACGTCGACGGGCGCGCCTACGAGGTGACGCTCGGCCACGACCTGCGGGTGTACCGCGAGCTTCCGCAGCCCTTCTGACCTGCGCTGCCTCTAGGATCAGGGCGTGATATTCAAGGCCGTCGGCGACTCCCGACCGTACCCGGACCACGGGCTGACCACGCCCAAGGACTGGTCGGACGTCCCACCCCGGCAGGTCCGGCTCGACGAGCTGGTCACCACCAAGCGCGTCCTCGACCTGGACGCGCTGCTCTCCGAGGACTCCACGTTCTACGGCGACCTGTTCGCGCACGTCGTGGACTTCGGCGGCGTGCTCTACCTCGAGGACGGGCTGCACCGGGCCCTGCGCGCTGCCCTGCAGCAGCGGCCGGTCCTGCACGCGCGCGTCCTGGTGATCGACGGCTAGCTGCCATGTCGACGGGGTACATCGACGAGCCCCCCACCTGGCGGCTGCGCAAGCGACACCGGCAGCAGATCACGCTGGTCCTCGTCCTGCTCCTGCTGCTGGCGACGGGGGCGGTCGGGTACGCCGTGTACTCGGGGGCGATCGGCGGCCCGGAGGAGGTCGACCTGGCCAAGCTGCCGCCGTGCGGTCCGGTCGTGAAGGCACTGGCACCCGAGAAGGTGCACGTCAACGTGTACAACGCGACCCAGCGGGACGGGCTGGCCGCGAAGACCGCGAACGCCCTGGCGCTGCGCTCGTTCGCCGTCGGCACGTACGCCAACGACCCGAAGAACGAGCGGGTCACCGGGGTCGCGATCATCCGGTACGGCCCCAAGGGTTCGGCGGCCGCGAAGGTGCTCGCGCTGCACGTGGCCGGCGCCAAGATGGTCAACGACAAGCGCAAGGGCGCCGGGATCGACCTCGTGCTGGGCGCGAAGTACAAGAGCCTGAAGCCGCTCGCCGCGGTGACCGCGACGCCGACCCCCACCCCCACCTGTCGGGTCGTCACCACGACCCCCACCACGACGACGTCGCCGAAGGCCACCACCAAGGTGACCACCAAGCCCAGCCCGAAGGCGACATCGGCCAAGTAGGGCGGCTCGCGACGGCAGGGGGCAGGATGGTCCGGATGAGCACCGAGGCCCGCGAGATCTGGGACGCCGAGGCCGCCGGGTTCGACGACGAGCCCGACCACGGCCTGCGCGACCCGGCCACCCGGGCTGCCTGGGAGCAGCTGCTGGCCGAGCTGCTCCCGGCCACCCCACGGCCGCTCCGGGTGGCCGACCTCGGGTGCGGCACCGGCTCCCTCACGGTCCTCATGGCCGCTGCGCGGACACCAGGTGCACGGTCTGGACGTGTCGCCGGTGATGGTCGAGCGCGCCCGGGCGAAGGCGCAGTCGGCGGGCTTGACCGAGGCAGGCGCCAGCTTCGTCGTCGGCGACGCAGCCGCCCCGGACCTGCCCGCCGGGGAGTTCGACGTCGTGCTGTCCCGACACGTCCTGTGGGCGCTGCCCGATCCGCGGGCCGTGGTCAGCCGCTGGACGGACCTGCTCGCGCCCGACGGGCGGCTGGTCCTGGTCGAGGGGTTCTGGTTCACCGGCGCCGGCCTGCACCAGGACGAGACCCTGGGCCTGCTCGACCCGCGTCTGGTGCTGCGCCGGTCCGAGCAGCTGCGCGACCCCGCGTTGTGGGGCAAGGAGATCACCGACGAGCGGTTCTTCGTCGTGGCGGACCGCGAGTGAGCACTCGGGCACCGGCCCGGTCGACGTCCACGCTGCTGCCGCACCTGCGTCGGGCCCGCGACCACGTGGACCGGCACTTCGCCGAGCCACTGGACGTCGACGCGCTGGCCGCGGTGGCCGGCCTCTCGCCGTCCCACTTCGTCCGCCGGTTCGGCGAGGCGTTCGGCGAGACGCCCATCCGCTACCTCACCCGCCGTCGCATCGAGCGGGCCCAGGACCTGCTCCGGGTCGCGAACCTGACGGTCACCGAGGTGTGCATCGCGGTCGGCTTCGCCAGCCTGGGCTCGTTCTCGTCGCAGGTTCAGCGAGCTGGTCGGCCAGACGCCGACCGCCTACCGCGACCACTGGGCCGCCCGCGGCGGCCCGCACGTGCCGGGCTGCTACCTGTTCATGCGCGGCGTCGTCGACCTGCCCGGAACCGCGCAACCTCGGAGAAGCGCGGACGACGCAGGGTGCTCGTACCGTCGAGACATGATCACCAACGTCTCCCTCGCCACCGTCTACTGCCTCGACCAGGACGCCGCCCGCGACTTCTACGTCGACGTCCTGGGCTTCGTCGCCCAACACCGACGTGAACCTGGGCGGATTCCGATGGGTCACCGTCAACCACCCCAACCAGCCCGAGCTGGAGCTCACGCTGATGACCCCTGGGCCGCCGCTGGACGAGGAGGCCGCGTCCTTCATCCGCAGGCAGCTGGAGAAGGGCTCGCAAGGGGGCGTAGGCCTGACCGTCGACGACTGCCAGAAGACGTTCGAGGAGCTCAGCGCCAAGGGAGTGACCTTCGTGCAGGAGCCGTCGGCAGCGGCCCTACGGCGTGGAGGCCGTGATGCGTGACGTGTCGGGGAACTGGCTGGTGCTCGTCGAGCCGCGTGAGTTCACCCCGGAGGACTTCGACTGATCGGCCGTAGGCTCGGGGGATGGCCAGGTACTTCGACGTCCACCCGCAGAACCCGCAGCCGCGGGCCATCGCCCAGGTGACGGAGCTCCTGCGGCAGGACGCGCTGATCGCCTACCCGACGGACTCGTCGTACGCGCTGGGCTGCCGGATCGACTCCCCCGACGGCATCGAGCGGATCCGCCGGATCCGGCACCTGGACGACAAGCACCACTTCACGCTTGGTGTGCGCGGACTTCTCGCAGTTCGGCCACCTGGTGCAGCTGAGCAACTCGGCGTTCCGCGCCATCAAGGCGGCCACGCCCGGGCCGTACACGTTCATCCTGCCTGCGACCAGCGAGGTGCCGCGGCGGCTGGCGCACCCGAAGAAGAAGACGGTGGGCGCCCGCATCCCGGACAACAACGTCGTGCGCGCGCTGCTCGCCGAGCTGGGTGAGCCGCTGCTGTCCAGCACCCTGCTCATGCCGGACGACGAGGAGCCGATGACCGACGGCTGGCAGATCAAGGAGGCGCTCGACCACGTCGTCGACGCCGTGCTGGACGCCGGGGACTGCGGCCTCGAGCCGACGACGGTCGTGGACTGGTCGGCGGGCTACCCCGAGGTCGTCCGGGTGGGCGCGGGGGATCCCTCGCGGTTCGAGTGACTCAGTGCCGGGACAGGATGGCGTCGAGGTCCGCGCCCGACCGGTAGGGCGCCGTACTCGTGGTGGCGGTCCGGGCCGAGCCGTGCCGCGACGAACGCCGAGCTGGTGGACGACGGCGCGAAGCGGGTGAGCAGGCTCGCCTGCAGGCCGAGGGCCATCGCCTCGACCAGGCCGCGGGCCCCACGCTGGGCGACGCCGCTGGCCGGGTCGGCGGCCAGCTCGCGAACCCGCCGGCCGGTCAGGTCGAGGTGCGCGTCCAGCACCGGGTGGCCGCCGCGAGCCAGGTCGAGCTCGGCGGCGAAGGCCTCGACGCTCGCCGGCTCGCGGCCCAGGGCGCGCAGCACGTCCAGCGCGATGACGTTGCCCGAGCCCTCCCAGATGGCCATCACCGGCTGCTCGCGGTAGCGCCGCGCCAACGGGAAGTCCTCGGTGTAGCCGTTGCCGCCCAGGCACTCCATGGCCTCGTAGGCGTGGTGCGGCCCGCGCTTGCAGATCCAGTACTTGGCCACCGCCGTGGCCAGCCGCCGGAACGCCTGCTCGGCGTCGTCCGCGTCGTCGTCGTGCGCCCGGGCCAGCCGCAGCGCGGTCACCGTCGCGGCCTCGGACTCCAGCGCCAGATCCGCCAGCACGGCGGTCATCGCGGGCTGCTCCGCCAGCAGCCGACCGAAGGCCGACCGGTGCCGGGCGTGCCAGAGCGCCTCGGCGACGCCCTGCCGCATCCCGGCCGCCGAGCCCAGCACGCAGTCGAGCCGGGTCCGCGCCACCATCTCGATGATGGTGCGCACTCCGCGGCCCGGCTCGCCGACCAGCACGGCGACCGTGCCGTCCAGCTCGATCTCGGACGAGGCGTTCGACTTGTTGCCGAGCTTGTCCTTCAGGCGCTGGATCCGGAACACGTTGCGCGTGCCGTCCGGCAGCACCCGGGGCAGCAGGAAGCACGAGAGTCCTTCTCCCGCAGGACCTTTCGCCTGCGCGAGCACCAGGAACGCGTCGGACATCGGCGCCGAGCAGAACCACTTGTGACCGGTCAGCCGGTACTCGGCGCCCGGTCCGCCGGGCCCGACCGGGACGGCCACGGTGGTGTTCGCGCGGACGTCTGACCCACCCTGCTTCTCGGTCATGGCCATGCCGAACAGCGCGGACGGCTTGGCTGCCGTGTCGAGCGCCGGGTCGTAGCTGCGCGCGAACAGCCGCGGCAGCCACTGCGCGGCGACATCGGGCTGCAGGGCGAGTGACGGCACCGCCGCGTGGGTCATGGACACCGGGCAGGCGTGACCCGGCTCGACCTGGCTGAACAGCATGAAGGACGCCGCCCGCGCGACGTTCGCGCCCGGCCGCGGCTGCGCCCAGGCGCCCGTGTGCGCGCCGTGCCCGACGGCGTCCGCGATGATCCGGTGGTACGCCGGGTGGTACTCGACGTGGTCGACCCGGCGTCCCCACCGGTCGAACGGCTGCAGCGTCGGCACGTGCTTGTTCGCCAGGTCCGCGTCGTGCTGGAAGGCGCTGCTGCCGACCAGCCGGCCGACGACGCCCAGCTCCTGCCCGGCCCACGACGCGTCGTGGCGCTGGACCGCCTCGGCCAGCACGACGTTCGTCGCGTACTCGTCGACGTCCGTGCGCGGCGGTGGCTGGTTCGCGACCTCGTGGGTGAGGTGCGGGGTCGGCCGGCTGCTCACGCGTCCCTCCCGGGGTCGTCGAACGGCGGCCAGGCTAGCCGACGCCGGATCCGCTGAACGGATGACGTCGACGGGCGGCGAACGCCGGGGGCACCTAGAGTGCCCGAGGCCAGGTTTCCAGCGGTGTCAGTCGACGAAGCACCTGGGTCGACGGAAGGGCTCGGTGCCCACACCATGCTGCGACTGCACGATGGGTTCGTGCTCGGCGGCCGCTACGAGCTGAGACACCGCATCGCCTCCGGCGGGATGGCGGACGTCTGGGCCGGGCAGGACCAGGTCCTGCGCCGGGAGGTCGCGGTCAAGATCATGCGACCGGACGCCGGGCACGAGGAGCTCTTCGCCCTGCGGTTCCGCGACGAGGCGGTGCACTCGGCGAGCCTGCTGCACACCAACATCGCCACGCTGTTCGACTACGGCGAGGAGGACGGGCTCGCCTACCTCGTCATGGAGCTGGTCGACGGCCAGCCGCTGTCCCAGATCCTGCGCGAGCGCGGCGCGATGGCGCACCAGGAGGTCCGCTCGGTCATGGGCCAGGCGGCGCTGGCCCTGGGCGTCGCCCACGCGGCCCGCGTGGTGCACCGCGACGTCAAGACGGCCAACATCCTGCTGCGGCCGGACGGCCTGGTGAAGCTGACCGACTTCGGCATCGCCCGCGCGCAGGACGCCTCCGGTCACACCCGGCACGGCGAGATGCTCGGCACGCCGAACTACATCAGCCCCGAGCAGGCCATGGGCCAGCCGGCCACCGGCGCCAGCGACCTGTACGCCCTCGGCGTCGTCGCGCACGAGATGATCACCGGCCGCCGCCCGTTCGACCGGGGCACCCCGATCGCCACCGCCCTCTCGCACGTCCAGGAGCCGCCGCCCCCGCTGCCGGACGACGTCCCGGAGGACCTCGCGCACGTGGTCGAGGACTGCCTGGCCAAGGACCCCGAGCAGCGGCCGCCCAACGCGCACGCGGTCGCGCTCCGACTCGGGCTCGGTGACCACGAGACGATGGGGCTCGGCCTGGGGCTGGCCTGGTACGTCGGGGCGACCGAGGGCGAGCCGGCCTGAGCGACCGCGGCGGGTCCAGCCGGGCGTCAGCGGCTGCCCTGCTGCTGGCAGACCTGAGCGACCACTGCTCCCAGCGCCGGCCCGAGGTCGACGTAGCCGGTCGCCCAGGCGATCGGCGAGTTGCCGTTGATCGGCAGCGCGGCCAGTGCCAGGCCGCCGGACCCGCTGAGGACCTTCTGGGACAGGCAGTGCGCCACCGACAGCCGCACCGCCACGCGCTGGGTGGCCCCGGCGGGAAGGCGGAGCGGAAGGTCCGGGGTCGTCGCGAAGCTGATCCCCAGTCCGGAGTCGTCCGCCGGGACGGGCTCCAGCCCCCCGCTGCTCGAGTTGGCGATCAGCTCACCGGGTCGGGGACGGATCGAGGACTCGGTGGACACGGACACCGCGATCGGCTGGTCGCTGCTGTTGGTGAGCACCAGCGTCGGGGCGGCCACCGACCCGGTCAGGGAGGCGACGAACTGCTCGCGCGCGTCGGAGAGGTGACAGACCTCCTGGGCGGCCATCCGGTACTCGGCGAGCTGGTCGTCCTTGACGGGGACGCCGTGCACGACTCCGTCCGTCGACCGCACGGACAGCTTCGGGACCACGCTGGTGTTCCGTCGGCAGTCGACCGACACCAGGACCGTGACCCGCTGCACCTGTCCCGCACCGATCGTGGGCGCGGGCGGCAGGAACGTGATCGTCTGCCCGGGCTGAGGTGCCGCGCTCGCCGTCGGAGAGGCGAGGACCGAGACCGCGACCGACCCCGAGGTTCACCACCTGGACCTCCAACCGCGCGATCGCGATCCTGGTCTCGGGGTCCTCCCGCAGGCTCGTGCTGCCCGCAGTCGTGGCCAGCACGGCCAGGCGTGCGCGCTCGGCGGCGCTCGGCGCGGCGTCCTGGTGCGCGCTCGCGGACCAGACGCCCGCCGCCAGCCCGACCACCAGGGCGATCACCGCGACGACGGCCGTCCGACCTCGGCCCGGAGGGAGGTGGGTGAGGCCTGCGGAGCCGCCGTGGCCCGCCGTGGCCGGACAGATCGGCAGTCGGTGCCCGGCGCGGACGTCGGGTCCGACAGGTCGGTGACCTCGACGTCGCCGGCGGGCGGCACGTCGAGGGCGTCACCGCGGCGGCCCGGCGTACGACCGCCCAGCACCTCGTAGCCCATCTCCGGAGTATCGCCGATCGTGCGGCGGCGGGCAGACGAAGAAGGCCCCCACCGAGGTGGGGGCCTTCTCGCGTGAGATCAGGTCAGGCGACGGTGACGTTCTCCGCCTGCGGGCCCTTGGGGCCCTGCGTGATGTCGAACTCCACGCGCTGGTTCTCGTCGAGCGAGCGGTAGCCGTCGCTCTGAATGGCCGAGTAGTGCACGAAGACGTCGGCGCCGCCGCCGTCCTGAGCAATGAAGCCGAAGCCCTTCTCAGCGTTGAACCACTTCACGGAACCCTGTGCCATGTCGTCTCCTTCAGGGGACGTAATGCGATCGGCACTGTGCCGACCTGGTGCTGGTCATGCATCCAGACGTTGGAGGCAGACCCGCTACATGGGGGTGCCTGTGAACATCGGTGATGTGAGCAGATACGCCGCCCACACCATCGATCAACGAAAGAGATCGAAACTGCAGCCCCGCTAGCCTCCCACGCCGACGGGTCGATTGGGAAACGGAGCCACCCAAACCAGAGAAATGGGGCACTGCGGTGCCTCAGCGTGCCCCTCTTGTCTGATCTCGACGCCTACCTGCCCCGCAGCAGCTCCACCACGGGGGCGAGCCTGTCGGCCTGGTCGGCGCCGGCGCAGACGTAGGAGACCCCGGTCGTGGCCCGGCGTCGCTGCAGGGTGTCCGCCATCTCGCCGGGTGTGCCGGTGAGCAGCCCCGCGGCGTCGGCGGCCCGCAGGCGGTCGACGGTGAGCCCGAGGCGCTGGGTCAGCCACGGCGGGATGTCGTCGCCGACCGCGGTCAGGTTCAGGTTGAGGACGACGTCGTCGGCGCGCTCGCCCGCGGCCTCGCGGACGACGGCCGGCCATCCGGGCGAGCTCGGCCTCGTCCGCGAGCGGGGACGCGCCCAGCGCGACGACGTCCGCGGTGCGCCCGGCGAGCGCGAGCATCCGCGGGCCGGACGCCGCGACGGTGACCTTGGCGGTCGGCAGGCGATCGCGGACGGCGGCGATCGTGGTCTCCAGGACGCCGATCCGCTCGCCCGGGCTGCCGAACGGCACGCCCAGCCGGGCGGCCTCGGACTCGGAGTCCGGGCGGCCGGCGCCGAGGCCGACCTCGACCCGGCCGTCCGCGAGCAGGTGCAGCGCGGCCGCCTCGGCGGCCACCAGGCCCGGCGTCCGCAGCGGCGTCGCCAGCACGTACGGGCCGACCGTGAGCGACGTCGTCACCGACGCGGCGGCCGCGCACGCCAGCATCGGCGCGACGCCGTCGAGGTTGTCCGGGACCAGCAGGGAGTCGAAGCCCAGGTCCTCGGCGCGGCGGGCCAGGGCGAGCCAGTCGGAGCGGCTGCGGACGGTGGCCACGAGTCCGAAGCGGAACGGCGCGGTCATGGTGTCCTCCAGGTGTGTCGTCGTCAGGAACCGACCGCTCCACCTTCCCCCGGCGCCGCTGCCGCGTCGTCCCCCTGGCGGTGGCACCGCGGCGTACCTCGTGGGGCGTACGACGGCGTCAGGTGCGCGGGATCTGCAGGACCCGGGTGAGGCCCGGGCTGGTCCGGGTCGTCCACGATCTCGCGGCCGTCGAGCCACGCCGAGATGACGTGGGCGAGCTCGCCGGGGTGGCTGAAGTTGATGGCGTGCGCGGCGCCCTCGATGCTGCACGAACGTGACGTGGTCCGGCGCCAGTCGACCGACCTCGCGCACCCGCGGTGCGGCGCGGCATCAACGGGTCGCGGGCACCGAGCACCGCCAGCGCCGGGACCGACAGGCTGCAGCAGCCGCTCGAGCGACGGGTACCGGGTGAGCTGGCTGAACAGGCGCAGGGCGTTGACCGGACCGAAGCGCACGTAGTCCGGCACGGCGACCGGCATCATCCGCGGGGTCTCGCGCACGCCGTCCACGGCGAGCTGGCGTCAGCGCCCGGCGCAGCGGTCGGTTGTGGATCCCACCGGCCGGCGAGACCAGCACCACACCGTGCACCCGCTCGGGCGCCTCGTAGGCGACCTCGACGCTGATCGGGCAGCCCATCGAGTTGCCGACCAGCACGACCTTCTCGAAGCCCGAGCCGGTCGATGATCTCGAGCACGGTCTCGGCCAGCTGCGGGATGTCGAGGGTGGCGGCCGGGCGCGCGCTGCGGCCGTAGCCCGGGCAGGTCGGGGACGACGTTCGGACCGTGGCTGGCCAGCAGCCGGGCCGTCGGCATCAGGTAGGCACCGGAGATCGCGAAGCCGTGGACGTGCAGGAGCGGCACGCCGTCCGGGTCGCCGCCGACGCTGCGCCGGTAGAACAGCGGGCGGCCGCCCACCGACATGCGGCCCTGCAGCCACGCGGTCCGGTTGGTCGCCATGCCCGCAGCCTAGGCACCCGTTCGGACCAGAGCCGGCGAAACGACCCTGTTCGGGGGCCGCGCGTCTGACAGCATCCTCGGCGACCTGGAAGGGGAAGCCGTGTTTCTGCTGTTCCGTGGACTGCCGGTCCTGATCGAGATCTGCCTGTTCGTCTACTGCCTGATCGATGCGATCCAGACGCCGAGCGACGAGGTGCGCAACCTCCCGAAGGTGACCTGGGTCGTGCTGATCATCCTCGTGCCGTTCATCGGCAGCATCGCCTGGCTGGCCGCGGGCAGGCCGACCGCGCGCCGGCAGAGCGCCTGGGCGGCCGGCAGCGGCTTCCCCGAGTACGAGCGCCCGCGCGCGCCCGCAGCTACGCCCCGGACGACGACCCGGCCTTCCTCGCGCAGCTGCGCAAGGTCGACGACGAGCACCGGGACGCCCTCCGACGCTGGGAGGAAGACCTGCGGCAGCGCGAGGGCAAGATGCGGGCGAAGGACGACGAGCCGGACGGCATCGCCCCCGCCTGAGCGTCCGCACAGACGAACTCCCGGACCCAAGTCGCGGATCCGGGAGTCGCGATCCCTTGCGAGACCAGCTGGCGGTGGCGGTGGGATTTGAACCCACGGAGGAGTTGCCCCCTCACACGCTTTCGAGGCGTGCTCCTTAGGCCGCTCGGACACGCCACCGCCGAGAAGGGTACTCGGCAGCGCCGGTGCTCGGCGAAGAAATCGAGGCAGCAGCTCGCGAGCACTCGCTCAGCGCGGACGCCGCCCGACGCACCTCGACCCGGTGGTTGAGCCGCCGGTCGCGGACCAGGTCCCAGACCGAGCCGACCGCGCCGGCCTTCGGGTCCCACGCGCCGAGCACCAGGCGCGACACCCGGGCCAGCACCAGCGCGCCGGCGCACATCGCGCACGGCTCGAGGGTCACCACCAGCGTGCAGCCGGAGAGCCGCCACTCGCCGAGGGCAGCGGCGGCCGACCGCAGCGCCAGGACCTCGGCGTGGGCGGTGGGATCGCCGTCCGCCTCACGTCGGTTGACCCCGGTGCCGATCACCCGCCCGTCGGCGTCGACCACGACCGCGCCCACCGGCACGTCACCGGACGTCGACGCGGCTGCGGCCTGCTCCAGGGCCAGACCCATCCACGCCTCGTCGGACGGGTCGACCGACCAGCCGCTCACCGCAGCGCTTCGAGCAGCTCGTCGAAGCCGCAGCGCTCCCCCAGGTCGGCGACGACCGAACCGGGGTCGTTCGGCGACTCGAGCACGAGGTCGACCAGGTCCGCCGGATCCACCCCGAAGTCCTCCAGCACACCGGGATCGCCCACCCAGGGCGGCGGCGGTTCGACCTCGATCGCCGCGGCGGCAGGTCCGCCTCGGCCTCGGCCATCAGCGGGTCCTCGTCCACCTCGTGGCCGTCCTGGTCCGCCTCGTCGTCGTCCTCGTCGTCCCCCAGGTCCGACTCCGCAGTCGTTGCGGCAGAGGGGTTTCGCAGGTCGAGGTACTCCTCGAGCGTCGACGTCACCGACGGGCGACGAGCAGCGTCGCGTAGTGCCCGGTCTGGCTCGCCTCGAAGTCGCTGACGAACGCGCGCGGGTCGTCGTCCCCGTCGACCCGGATCAGCGCGAACCACAGCTCCTCGTGCTCGACCACGGCCAGCACCGGGCCGGCGTGCCCGTGGACCGCAGGTGGTCCGCCAGCTCGTCGAGCGACTCCACGTCGTCCAGCTCGACGTCCAGCGCGCGCCATCGCGTCCCCGTGCGGCCGATCACTGCGCAGAAGTACGACACCCGCCCATCGTGGCACGACCTGAGCGCCGGGTGCAGGGTCCCAAAGCGACGTCCAGCCGGTACGTTCTCGGCGTATGCGCGTCCACGTCGCCGACCATCCGCTCATCGCCCACAAGCTCACCGCCCTGCGCGACGAGACCACCGACTCCCCGACCTTCCGGCGCCTGGCGGACGAGCTCGTCACGCTGCTCGCCTACGAGGCGACCCGCGACGTCCGCGTCGCAGCCGGTCGAGGTCAGGACGCCGGTCGGCCCGGCGACCGGCGTCCGGCTGAGCCAGCCCAAGCCGCTGGTGGTGCCGATCCTGCGCGCCGGCCTGGGGATGCTCGACGGCATGGTGCGGCTGCTGCCCACCGCCGAGGTCGGGTTCCTCGGGCATGGTGCGCGACGAGGAGACGCTGAAGGCGACGACCTACGCGAACCGGCTGCCGGACGACCTGTCCGGCCGGCAGTGCTACCTGCTCGACCCGATGCTGGCCACGGGCGGCACGCTGGCCGCCGCGATCCACTTCCTGGTCGACCTCGGCGCCGACGACATCACCGCCATCACCCTGCTCAGCGCGCCGGAGGGCGTCGCCCGGCTGGAGAGCGAGCTCGCGGGCCTGGACGTGCCCGTCGCCGTCGTGACCGCCGCCATGGACGAGCGGCTCAACGAGCACGGGTACATCGTGCCGGGCCTCGGCGACGCCGGAGACCGGCTGTACGGGGTCGTCTGAGCATCGCCGGCGTGTAGTGGCGCCGCGACTGTTGCGCGATGCCTGGCGTGTGGGGGACGCGATGGTCTTGGACGAGGCAGACGGCAACCCGACCCTGCGCGCGCAGTCGGCTCGGCTGGGCCGGGCGGCATTCGCGCTGGCCATGATGGCGGTGCTGCTCGTGGGCGTCGCGGTCGCGCTGCTGCTGTCCACCGACGTCAAGACCGTCAGCGAAGCGGCCAGCCTGCCGCTCAACGTCGGACCGACCCGCCCCGCCCTCGCGATCGTCCTCGCGGCCGGCGCCTTCGTGACCGCGGTCTTCGTGGGTCGCGCCGGACTGGAGACCGCCGCCGCCATGCGGGCGCTGTCCCGCGACCGGCACTACCCCCGCCCGTTGCCCAAGCGCTGCGCCGGGTGCGTCGGCTCGCGTTGGCGCCCACCCCGCTGACCGCGGCGGACATCGAAGCACCCGCGGACTGGCCGAGCGCCCTGCCCTCACGCGGGGACCTTCCACCGGGGACGCGACTGACCTGCACCGTCCTCCATCCCCGCCCACAACGAGGAGGCCGTCCTCGGCCTCACGCTGGACTCCCTGGCCGAGCAGCAGCGGGTTCCAGACCGCATCGTGGTAGTCGCCGACAACTGCACCGACGGCACCGCGGAGCTCGCCCGCGCTCGGGGCTTCGAAGTGGTCGAGACCGTCGGAAACCACGAGAAGAAGGCGGGCGCGCTGAACCAGCAGCTGGCAGCGCTCCTGCCCGAGACGTCGGTACGCGACGTCGTGCTGATCATGGACGCCGACTCGACGATCTCTCCCGACTTCCTCGCCGTCGCCCTCGAGCACCTGGAGAGCGACCCGGACCTGATCGCCGTCGGCGGGCTGTTCTACGGCGACGAGGGCGGGGGGATGCTCGGGCAGTTCCAGCGCAACGAGTTCACCCGCTACCAACGCGTCGTGGCCCGCAAGCTCGACCGGGTGTTCGTGCTCACCGGGACCGCTGCAGTGATCCGCGCGTACGCCTTGCGCGCGGTGTCCCAGCCGGGCCAGGTCAGTTGGTGACCTTCACGTAGTCGACTTCCATCGTCATCGGGAACGTGCTCTTGCTGTTCGGGGTGCCCGGCCAGTCGCCACCAACGGCGACGTTGAGCACCAGGAAGAACGGATGGTCGAACTTCCACGCCTTCCCCCACGCGGCTTTGGTGGCAGCTCCGTAGACGTGCCCGTCCACGCTGAAGGTGACCTGCGCGGGAGTCCAGTCGGCGGTGTACGTGTGCCATCCCGTCGGGTCGTGGCCGCGCAGGTCGTACTTGGTGACGTAGTCGACCATCGGGTCGGCGTTCGTCGCAGCGGCGTGCAGGCTGGAGTAGACCAAGCCGTCGCCGCCCACGTTCTCCATGAAGTCCATCTCGCCGCAGACGGGGTAGCCGGCGGTGTCGATGTCGTCGCCCAAGGCCCAGAACGCCGGCCAGTAGCCGACTGAGGAGTCAGGCGACGCGTCGAGCCTGATCCGCGCCGAGATCTGACCGTACGCCTGGGAGAACTTGGTCTTGGTCATGATCCGGGCGGAGGTGTAGGGGCACGGCTCGCCGTTCCAGCAGGTTCCCGCAGCCTGCTTGCGGGCGGTGATGACCAGGTGACCCTGCCCATCGGTGGCGCTGTTCTGCGCGCCGGGCGTGTAGTACTCGAGCTCGTGGTTGCCCCACCCGTTGGTGGAGTTCCCCGTGTTGTGCAGCCAGCGTGAGGACGAGACGTCGGCGCCGGCCTTCCCGCTGAACGCGTCGTAGAACGTGGTTCTTGGCGCGGCGGAGGCCGAGCGAGCGTACGTCGGGACGACCAGGACCGCACTGGCCACGAGAAGTGCGCCCAGTACGCGGGCGTGTCGCATGCTGACTCCTGTTGCTTCCCAAGCCGGCCCACCCACTGGTTCGAACCGTCGTATGACCGCGTGCTCCGCGGCCGTGACAGTGGGTATCGACGCCTCCGGCGCGGCTGCTTTAGCGCTATGCCCGAAGTTGCACCCACCTGCTCCACCGCGGGGATGACTTGGCGCCGATCGCGTTCTGCCCCGGGGCTTTCAGCCGCCGGTGGTCGCCGGCAGCCGGTGGATCATTCGATACCCCCAGCGGGGTGCGACCGAGGGCTCGTCGTCACTCTGCGTTCGTCCCAGACCGGACGATTCGGGCACCGTCGACCCGGCGCGCCTCACCCAATCGGGCCACCGGATCGGCCAAGATGCTCGTGGGCCGCGCCGACCGGCGCTGTTGTTGTGCTCGAGCAACGAGGTGATTGGCATCGGCAAGCTGAAGAAGCCCCTGATCTGGCTCGTCGTCGCCTTCTTCGCCTACGCGATCGTCAAGTCCCCCGACCAGGCCGCGGACATCGTGCACTCCGCCTGGAACGGCCTGCTCGACGGGCTCCAGGCCATCGGTCACTTCTTCGACGCGCTGCTGTCCAAGTAGGCCCCGGTCGTGGGCATCGTCCAACCCGTCGGCCCACGTCGCACCCGCGCGCCACGGCCGGCGCTGAACCCGATCGGGCTGCGACGGGTCCAGCGCTACCTGCTGCCCAGCGAGCGCGCCGTCATCGTGACCCGTCGGCACTGGGCGGTCGTGGCCGTTCCGGTGGCCGAGGCGCTGCTCGGGATCATCCTGAGCGGCGTCGCGGTGGGCAAGATCGGCGACCACGCCCCGTTCCTGGTCAACGTGCTCGCGCTGGCCTCGATCGCGCTGGTGCTGCGCGCCGTGTGGCGGGTCGTCGAGTACTGGTGGGACTGGTTCGTCGTGACCGACTCACGGATCCTGCTGACCCAGGGCCTGCTCACCCGCAAGGTCGCGGTGATGCCGCTGACGAAGGTCACCGACATGTCGTACAACGTGTCGATGCTGGGCCGGCTGCTCAGCTACGGGGCGTTCGTGTTCGAGTCCGCCGGGCAGGAGCAGGCGCTGCACACCGTGAGCTACCTGGGGCGGTCCGACGTGCTGTTCGCGGTGCTGTCCGAGGAGCTGTTCGGTGAGCACGGCATCGTGGCGCGCACCCGGCGCCGCGGCACCTACGACGAGTGAGCCCGCGCCCCGCCGATCCCCCGATTTCCCGACATTCGGGCTCATCGAGCGCCGTGTTGAGCCCCGGTTGTCGGGACATGTGCGGCGGTCGGGCGGGGGCCGGGCGTCAGGCGGACGGCGGGGTGCGGGCCTCGCGCTCCGCGGCATCGAGCGCGGCGGCCTCCTCCGGGGTCGGCGCCGTGCCGCCGAGGTGCGCCGGGTGCCACCAGGCGTCCTCGCCCGGCTTGGGCTGCTCCGGCGTGCGCCGCTGCAGGTCGTCCAGCAGCTCCTGCAGCCGGGTCCGCAGCGTCGCGGTCAGCTCGTCGCCGTCCGCGCCCTTGGGAGTCGGGATCGGCTCGCCGACCGCGATCAGGATGTGCCGGCCCCGCGAGGTGAGGTCCTTCGGGTGACCCTTGGTGAACATCCGCTGGCCGCCCCAGAGCGCGACCGGCAGCAGCGGCGTCCGGGTGGCCTGGGCCAGCCGCACGGCGCCGGACTTGCACTCCTTCACGGTGAACGACCGGCTGATCGTGGCCTCGGGGAAGATGCCGACGACCTCGCCGTCCTTCAGCGCCGTCATGGCCGCTCGGAACGAGGCGGATCCGGCGTCCCGGTCGACCGGGATGTGGTGCATGCCGCGCATCAGCGGGCCACCGATCCGGTCCTTGAACACGCCGTCCTTGGCCATGAACCGGATGAGCCGGCGCGACTTGCGGGCGGCGAGCCCGGCGAAGATGAAGTCGAGGTAGCTGACGTGGTTGCTCGCGAGCACCGCCCCACCCTCGCGCGGGACGTGCTCGGTGCCGGTGACGCTCACCTTCATGCCGAGCGCGAAGAACGCGGTGCGGCACAGTCCGATCACCGGTGGGTACACGAGGTCGGCCATCCGCCGACCCTACTGCCGCGACGGTCGACCTGAGTACGGTCGGGTCGTGAGCCCTGCCGCCCGCCGCTTCCCCCTGGTCCCCGCGACGACGGGCGACCTCGAGCTCGGCGACCTGTTCGCCGTCCCGCTGAAGGGCGGCGACCTGTCGGTCTTCCAGGTGCGCGGGCTGAAGACGTCGGGCTCCGGTGCCTACACGCACTTCGTGGCCGGGATCGTGGACTGGCGAGCACCGTCCCTGCCGGTCGGCTTCGACCTGCGCGGACGACGGGTGCTGGTCGAGGGCGTGCTGCGCTTCGAGACGTTCGGGCCGGACCGGGCCCAGGTGTTCGGGAACTCGGACCTGGTCGTGCCGCCGGTGGCGTGGTCGGACCTGACCAAGGCGTTCACGGCCGGCACGAACGACGAGGTGTGGTCGTGGAAGAGCCTGCGCCGGCGGGCCGGGCTGGCGCTGGCCGACCGCGCTAGAGGGTCTTGAGCGCGGCGACGACCTTGGTGAGCGAGTCCTTGGCGTCGCCGAACAGCAGCGTCGTGTTCGGGCTCGTAGAGCAGCTCGTTCTCGATGCCGGCGAAGCCCGGCCGCATCGAGCGCTTGAGGAAGACGACGTGCTGCGCCTGGTCGACGTCGAGGATCGGCATGCCGTAGATCGGCGCGCCCGGCGTGGTCTGGCCGCCGGGTTCACGACGTCGTTCGCGCCGATGACGAGGACGACGTCGGTGGTGCGCGAACTCCGGGTTGACCTCGTCCATCTCCTTGAGCTGCTCGTACGGCACGTTCGCCTCGGCGAGCAGCACGTTCATGTGCCCGGGCATCCGGCCGGCGACCGGGTGGATGCCGTAGAGCACCTCGACGTCCGCGGGCCTCGAGCAGGTCGGCGAGCTCGCGGACCGTGTGCTGCGCCTGCGCGACGGCGAGGCCGTAGCCCGGGCACGACGATGACCTTGCGCGCGTAGTTGAGCAGGATCGCGACGTCGTCGGGGCTGGCCGACCGCACCGGCCGGTCCGGCGCCGGTCGCCGGCCGAGCCCGCGGTCGAGCCGCCGCGCAGCGCGCCGAACAGGATCGACGTGACCGAGCGGCCCATCGCCGCGGCCATCAGCCGGGTCAGGATCGTGCCGGACGCGCCGACCAGCGTGCCGGCGACGAGCAGCAGCATGTTGTCGAGCACGTAGCCGCTCGCCGCGACGGTGAGGCCGGTGAACGCGTTGAGCAGCGAGATGACGATCGGGACGTCGGCGCCGCCGACCGGCAGCACGAACAGCACGCCGACGAGCAGCGAGACGAGCGCCAGCAGCGCCGAGCGTCCAGCGCCTGGACGTCGCCGTTCGACGCCGCTGGACGACGACGGCGACCGCGAGCGCCGACCGCCACCAGCAGCGAACCGCCGAACAGCACTGGCCGCCGCGGCAGCGACGACCGGCCGGGTGGTCATGAGCTCCTGCAGCTTGGGGAAGGTGACGACCGAGCCGCTGAACGAGACGCAGCCGACCAGCACCGTGAACACGCGGCAGCCGCGATCCCGCCGGAGGAGCCGCCCGCCGGTGCGTCGAGCTCGAGGCACGGCGACCAGCGCGGCCGCGCCGCCGCCGACGCCGTTGAACAGCGCGACGAGCTGCGGCATCTGCGTCATCTGCACCCGGCGCGCGGCCGGCACCGCCGATCGCGCGAGCCGACGCGCGATCGCGACGAGGATCAGCGGGAGGTGGTCGAGGTCCTCGGACAGGAACACGGTCACGCACGGCGAGCACCGCGCCGAACGCGCCGATCAGGTTGCCGCGGCGCGCGGTCTCGGGCGACGACAGGCCCTTGAGCGCGAGGATGAAGCAGACGGCCGCGACGAGGTAGACGAGCGCCGATCCAGTTCGCCGAGAGCACGCTCATCGAGCGCCCCCGCCGGCGTCGACCGGTCGTGCGGCCCTTGAACATCTCGAGCATCCGGTCGGTGACGACGAAGCCGCCGACCATGTTGACCGTCGCCAGCACGACCGCGACCAGCCCGAGCGCGAGCGCCAGGCCCGGACGTCGTCCGCCCGGTCACGAGGATCGCGCCGACCAGGATCACGCCGTGGATCGCGTTGGCCCCGGACATCAGCGGCGTGTGCAGGGTCGTCGACACCTTCGAGACGACCTCGAAGCCGACGAACACCGCCAGCACGAAGACCGTCAGCAGCGTCATGCCGTCCATCAGTCGCCACCCTCCAGCAGCTCGCGCGTGGGCTCGTGCCGCACGGCGCCGTCGCGCGTCACGCAGGCGCCGGCGACGATCTCGTCGTCCAAGTCGACGCACCAGCTCACCCTCGGCCGGATCATCAGCAGCAGCAGGTTCGTCACGTTGCGCGCGTAGAGCCGGCTCGCGTCGACCGGCATGCTGCGAGGCGACGTCGCGCCATCCCGACCAGCGTGACCGCCGCCGACCGTGACCTCCTCGCCCGGCGACGGATCCCTCGACGTTGCCGCCGCTCTCGGCGGCCAGGTCGACGACGACGGAGCCGGGCTTCATCGCCGTCGACCATGTCGCGCGGTGACCAGCAGCGGCGCCGGCCGGCCCGGGCACCGCGGCGGTGGTGATCAGCACGTCGGACTTCGCGACGTACGGCGCGAGCAGCTCGCGCTGGCGGGCGGCGCGGTCCTCGGTCATCTCGCGCGCGTAGCCGCCGGCGCCCTCGAGCGCCTCGAGGTCGAGCTGCACGAACGTCGCGCCCATCGAGCGCACCTCGTCGGCCGACGCGGGCCGGACGTCGTACGCCTCGACGACCGCGCCGAGCCGCTTGGCGGTCGCGATCGCCTGCAGCCCGGCGACGCCGGCGCCGAGCACCAGGACCCTGGCCGGCGGCACCGTGCCGGCCGCCGTCATGAACAGCGGGAAGAACCGCGGCAGCCGCGTCGCCGCCTCGAGCGCGCAGCGGTAGCCGGCGACCAGCGCCTGCGAGGTCAGCGCGTCCATCGACTGCGCGCGCGAGATGCGCGGCACCAGCTCGACCGCGAACGCGGTGACCGCGGCGTCCCGGAGCGCGCGACGCCGTCCGGTTCGGCGGACGGCGCGAGGAAGCCGACGGTCACGGCGCCCGGGTCTGAGCCGGGCGACCTGCTCGGCGGCAGCAGCGGACGCACGTGCAGGACGACGTCCGCGTCGGCGAGCACGTCACCCTCGACCACCGTCGCGCCGGCGGCGCGCGTACGCCGCGTCGTCCGAGCAGCGACGTGCGCACCGGCGCCGGACTGCACCACGACCTCGAGGCCGGCCGCGACGAGCGGCGCGACGGTGTCGGGGACGGCCGCGACGCGTCGTTCGCCCGGCCGGGTCTCGGCGGGAACGGCGATCTTCATACCCAGGCAACCTAGAGGGTCAAGCGCCGCCACGACGAGATGCGATGCGTCACATCTGCTGGCCGAGCGTGCTGGCCGGGCCGGGTCAGAGCTGCGGCGCGACCTCGCTCGGCGACCAGGTCGAGGTGGTCCAGGTCGGCCAGGTCGAGCACCTGCAGGTAGAACCGCGTCGCGCCGACCTCGGCGAACCGGCCGATCCGGTCGACGACCTCGGCCGGGGTGCCCGCGATGGCGTTCGCGCGCAGGTCGTCGAGGTCGCGGCCGATCGCCGCGGCCCGCCGGGCGAGCTCGGCGTCGTCCCGCCCGACGCAGATCGGGTGCGCCACGGAGAGCACGAGCTCGCGCCCGGTCACCTCGCAGGCCGCGCGCACCCGGTCGAACGCGGCCGCGGTGTCCGCCACCGAGGAGAACGCCGCGGTTGAACTCGTGCGCGTAGGTGGCCGCCAGCCGCGGCGTCTTCTTGGCGCCGCCGCCGCCGATGATGATCGGCAGCGGGGACTGCACGGGCCGGGTCAGCGCCGGGTTGCCGCTCAGCTGGTAGTGCTGGCCGTCGAAGTCGAAGGGTCCGTCGCTGCGTCCACAGGCCCGTGCACGATCTGCAGCTGCTCCTCGAGCCGGTCGAACCGCTCGCCGACCGGCGGGAACGGCAGCCCGAACGCGCGGTGCTCGTCCTCGAACCACCCGGTGCCCAGCCCCAGCTCGACCCGCCCGCCGCTCATCTGGTCGACCTGCGCCACGCTCACGGCCAGCAGGGCCGGGGTGCCGGAAGGTCGCCGAGCTGACCAGGGTGCCGAGCCGGATCCGGCTGGTCTCGCGGGCCAGCCCGGCGAGGGTGACCCACGAGTCGGTCGGGCCGGGCTGCCCGTCGACGCCCATCGCCAGGTAGTGGTCGCTGCGGAAGAACGCGTCGAAGCCGGCGTCCTCGGCGCGCGGCGCGACGGCCAGCTGGTCGTCGTAGGTCGCGCCCTGCTGGGGCTCGGTGAAGATGCGCAGGTCCATGCCGCTCACGCTAGAGGGGCTGGACCCGCGCGCGCTCAGCCGTGCAGGTACATGTAGCCCGACCATCAGCATGGCGACCACCACGGCGCCGAGCAGCAGGGCCGCTCCGGCGTCGCGCTGGTGCTCGCGCTCGTTCTGGGGCTGGTGCTCGTTGCTCATGGGGACTCCCGAGATCGTCGGAACGTCCACCCCCGATGACCTACGGGACCGTAACCTACTCCGAGTAAGGTCGTCAAGTGCCACCATGCACCCCATGAGCGACGAGCACCCCGACGACACCGACCACCCGGACGAGCGCGCCGCCGCTCGACCTGCTGGTCTGGGACGCGCCCAACATCGACATGACGCTGTCGAACGTGATCGGTGCCAAGCCGTCCCCGGCGTCGCGGCCGCGGTTCGACGCGATCGCCCGCTGGTTCGTGACCACCGCCGAGGACCGGGACGTCGAGGGCAGCGTCTTCGCCAACATCCCGCCCGCCACGGCCACCGGCATGCGCGGCTGGATCGAGGCGATCCGCTCGTTCGGCTACGCGGTGTTCGCCAAGCCCAAGCTGCACCCGGACGACGACGTCGACCTCAACATGCTCGCGCACATCGCCGACCGGGCCGCGCAGCGCCGGCTCGTCCGGCTGATCGTCGCCAGCGGCGACGGGCGCAACTTCCTCGAGCCGCTGGAGGACCTGGCCCGCTCGGGGGTGCAGGTCGTCGTCCTGTCGTTCAGCGAGGTCGCGGGCTACGCGATGGAGTCCGACCTGCTGACGTTCCTCGACCTCGAGGACGTGCCGGGCGCCTTCGTCACCCCGCTGGAGCGGGTCCGGCTGGACGCGCTGCCGGTCGAGGGCGCGTGGCTGCGGCCGAGCCGGTCCATGCGCGAGGTCGCCTCGGGTGAGCCGTCCGGGCGGCACGCGCGGCGCCTGGGTCGCCTACGGAGCGCGCGCTGGCCTACTCTGGTAGGAGCCGTGCGCGGCCCGACCGAGAGGCTCTGCCCATCACCGAGACGACTCGTCGCGCCGCTCGACCAGCGGCGCGGGCACCGCAGCCCCGGGCGTCCCATCGACGCCGGGGGCCGTCGGCGCGTGTGCGCCGACGCCGCACCCTGCTGGTCGCGCTGCTGCTCGCCACGACGGGACTGGCGGTGACGCATGGCCGTCAGGGACGACCCGGCGGACGCCGGGCGCAAGGCCGCCGCCGCCTCGCTGCCCGACGGCGGGCGGCGGCGCCGCGACCCGACGGGTGCGCCGAGCGCGACTGCCAGCCCGACGACGTCCGGCCCTCGCGCGGTGACCCAGCCGAAGCTGCTCGGCGAGGTCGCGGCCCTCGGTCCGCGCACCCTGGAGACCGTTCCGGCGGGCACGACCAAGGCCGTCGTCGTGCGCGGGGACGGGCCGACGGCCTCGACCGCGACCATCGAGCTGTACGCGTTGAGCAAGGGCGCCTGGAAGCAGCAGGCGACCTGGCGCGGGCACCTGGGCGCCAAGGGCTGGACGAACGACCACCACGAGGGCGACCTGCGCACGCCGGCCGGCACCTACACGCTCAGCGACGCCGGCGGCCTGCTGGCCGACCCGGGCACCAAGCTGCCGTACCACCGCTCCGAGCCACTTCGTGCCGACCGGGTCGAGCGTGTTCGGCGACTCGCTGGCCGGCAGCTTCGACTACGTGATCGCGATCGACTTCAACCGGCGCAAGGGCGTCTCGCCGCTGGACGGCACCCATCCGGACGGCGACGCGCGCGGCGGCGGGATCTGGCTGCACGTGGACCACGACGGCCCGACCCACGGGTGCGTGTCCGTGCCGCGCGAGGGGATGAAGGCGCTGCTGCGGGCGCTCGTCCCCCAAGGACAAGCCCATCGTCGTGATGGGCGACAAGTCCGCCCTCGCCGCCTGACCCTCCGCAGTTGCTCCCCCAGACCGCGTTGCTCCCCCCAAGCCGATTCACGAGGCGTGAACAGCGGCTTGAGGGGAGCAAACCAGTTTGTGGGGAGCAACCCTCAGGGGGTGGCCGTGCCGTGCACCGCGAGGCAGTACCTGCGGAACGCCCGCTTCGACAGCGGCGGCACGATCAGCCGCAGCAGCCGCGGAGCGTTGCCCACCATCTCGGCGATGACCTCGGGGTCACCCTCGTACTCGATCATCCCGAGGATCAGCGGCATCTGCTTCTTCGGGTGCGAGCCGGTGGCCTCCTCACCGACGCGATGCCACTCGGCCACCGTCAGGCAGCTCGCGGCGAGCGGCAGGATGCGGGTCTCCTCCGCCTCCATGTGCTCGTGCAGCCCGACGTAGAGCTCGGCCAGCAACGCGGCGAGCCGGTCCCGGTCGGCGGCCGACGCCGTCACCGTCCACACCGGCACCAGCGCGTTGATCTGCTGCAGCAGCTCGTCGACCCGCTCGTGCTGGGCCTCCATCAGCTCGACCAGCGGAGCCAGCTCGTCCGGCACCCGCTCGACCAGCACCGGCCAGAGCACCGCGTCCTCAGCGCTGTGGTGGTGGTGCAGGAACTCGGACATGAAGTCCAGGTGCCGGCCCACCACCCCCGCGCGCTGGACGTCGCCGGGGGCCACCCGCTCGACGAGCCCCGGCGCGAGCCGGAACTCGCGACGCAGGAACCGGTGGACGGTGATCATGTCCCGGGTGTCCGGGACGTCGGCCGCGGCGCGACCGTGTTCGATGGCGGTCATGACATCTCCTCTGCGAGAACGGGTTCACGGATGTCCACCGGCTGGCCGATCGACTCAGCCGGGGTCGTGCTCGGGTGGGGATGGACAGGGCGGCGGGGCGCGGACGACGTCCGGGCAGCCACCACGTGGCGGGACCCATCAGGGTCATCACGGCGGGCACCAGCACCAGGCGGACGATGGTGGCGTCCACCAGGACGGCGACGGCCAGGCCGGTGCCGATCATCTTCACGGCCACCGAGTCGTCCATCGCGAAGCCGGCGAAGACGGCGACCATGATCACCGCGGCCGAGCTGATCACCCTTGCGGTGGAGGACGACCCGGCGACCACGCTGCCCTTGACGTCGTGGCTGCGGTCCCACTCCTCCTTGATCCGGCCGAGCAGGAACACCTCGTAGTCCATGCTGAGCCCGAACAGGATCGCGAACATGAACAGCGGCACGAACGCGTTGACCGGCACCGCCTTCTCGAGACCGAGGAACGACGTCCCCCAGCCCCACTGGAACAGCGCGGTGATCGCGCCGTACGCGGCGGCCACGGACAGCAGGTTCATCAGCGCGGCCTTCAGCGGCGCGACGATCGAGCGCAGCAGCAGGCAGAGCAGCAGGAACGACGCCGCCACGACGACCGCACGATGACGCGGCAGCAGGTGCTCCTGGACGAAGTCGTTGAAGTCGATGAAGCCCGCGGTGGGGCCGGTCAGCGAGATCGAGTCCGGCAGGTCCGTCCGCAGGCGGGTGACCAGCTCGGACGTCGCCGCGTCCTGCGGCCCGGACGACGGCACCACCGTGATGACGGCGGCTGTCCCCGTTCGCGTCCAGCACCGGGGCGCCGACGGCCACCACGCCGGGGTAGGCGGCGAGCTGCGCGGCCAGCTGCAGCCGGTGCCGGTGCACCCGAGACGGTCGAGGTCCTCCACGACCACCAGCGGACCGTTGAGCCCGGCCCGAACGCGGCGGCCACGATGGTCGGACGCCCGGCGGGTGGTGCTCGACGTCGGCTCGCTGCTCGCGTCGCTCTGGCCGAGCTGCATGCCAGGATGGGCGCGGCCAGCACGAGCAGGACGGCGAGGCTGGCCGCGGCGTAGCGCCACGGGTGCTTGACGGCCTGCACGGCCCAGCGGTGCGCGATCGTCGGGTGGGTCCGGACGACGACGGCGGGCTCGCCGGCGGCGATCCGACGCCGGGTGCGACGCCCCAGGACGCGCTGGCCGGCCAGGCCGAGCAGCGCGGGCAGCAGCGTGATCGCGGCGGCCACGCTGACCGCCACGACGAGCCCGGTCGCGACGCCCATCAGCATGAAGTTCGGCAGGCCGCTGACGACCAGGCCGCTGAGCGCGACCAGCACCGTGCAGCCGGCGACCACGACGGAGCGCCCGGCGGTCGAGACCGCGGCAGCGGCCGACTCGACGACGGACTCCCCGGCCAGCAGGTGCTGACGGTGCCGGTCCACGATGAACAGCGCGTAGTCGATGCCCACGCCGATGCCGATCATCGCGGCCACGGTCGGGGTGATCGTGCTGATCTTGGTGCTGCCGGCCAGCACGGTCACCAGACCCATGCCGACGCCGAGCCCGGCCAGCGCGATGACCAGCGGGAGACCGGCGGCCAGCAGCGACCCGAACGCCAGCACCAGGATCGTGGCGGCGACGGCGATGCCGACCATCTCGGAGTTGCCGCCAGGGGTGATCTGGTCTGGCACCTCGCCGCCGAACTCGGTCTGCAGTCCGGCGTCGCGCGCGGGGGCGGCGGCGTCGTCCAGCGCCTTGTTCGCGGCGGGCGGGTCGACGTCCGTGACCGGGGCGTCGTACTGGACGGACAGCACGGCGGTGCGCCCGTCCGCGCTCACCTGCGCGGGCTCGACGAGGCTGACGTGCGGCAGGGTCGACAGCTTGCCGGTGACGGCGGCGACCGTGCTCGAGGCGACGGTGCCGGTGTCGCCGTCCGGCACGTGCAGCACGACCCGTGCGCTGGTGCCGGACCGCTCCGGGAACCGCTCCTTGAGCAGGTCGGCGGCACGCTGGGAGTCCTTGCCGGGCAGGGTGTAGTCGTCGACGAGCGGGCCGCCGAGGGTCATCGCGAGCGCGACGACGGTGGCCGCGGCGGCGAGCCACCCGGCGATCGTGCGCCAGGGGTGGGCCGCGGTGGCGGCTCCGAACCGGTGCAGCAGGCTGGTCATCTGGTCCTCCGTGGATCTGGGTGCCGCACGGTGCGGCCTGGGATCGAGAGTGCGGGCGCCCTCTTGCCGGTCACTTGGATCTCTCTTGGACGCCGTCCGACCAGGGCGGTGCCGAGCACGGGGCTGCGGCTCTAGGCTGCGCGCGTGCAGGTGCACGTGCTGGGACCGCTCGAGGTGGTCCGCGACGGCCACCAGGTCGACCTCGGTGGCCGGAAGCAGCGCGCGCTGCTCGGCCTGCTGGTGGCGGCGAACGGACGCCCGGTCTCGGTCGAGCGGCTGGTCGACCAGCTCTGGGACGACGACCCGCCGGCCAAGGTGATGGCGTCCCTGCAGGCCTACGTGGCCAACCTGCGCCGGCTGCTCGAACCCGAGCGCGAGGCCCGCGCCCCGGCGTCCGTGCTGGTCACCCGCGCCCCGGGGTACGCGCTGGCGCTCCCCACCAGGTGCCGTGGACGCCGAGGCGTTCGTGCGGGAGGCGGCCCAGGGGCGCGAGCTCGTGCGGACCGACCCGGTCACCGCGCGCGGCCTGCTGGTCACCGCGCTGTCCCGCTGGCGTGGCGACCCCTACGCCGATCTGGTGGCCGTGCCGGCGCTCCGCGCGGAGGCGCAGCGGCTCGCCGGCCTGCGCCTGGGCGTGGTCGAGGACCGGTGGGCGGCCGAGCTGGCGGCCGGTGCGGCGGCCGACGCCGTGCCGGAGCTCGAGGCCCTGGTGGCCGAGCACCCGGTGCGCGAGCGGCTCTGGGAGCTGCTGGCCCGCGCCCTCTACGCCGCGCAGCGCCAGGCCGAGGCGTTGGACGCCCTGCGCCGGGCCCGGCACTACCTGGTGGACGAGCTCGGGCTCGACCCCAGCCCGCAGCTGAGGCGCCTCGAGGAGGCCGTGCTCGCCCAGGACTCCTCGCTGGAGCCCAGCACCGGGACCGATCCCGGTGGTCGGCGAGCCGGACGAGCCTCGGACGGACTGGGGCTCGTGGGTCGCAGCGCGGCCCTGGACGCGCTGGACGAGGTGTTCACCCAGGCCCGAACGGGGCGCGGCCGACTCGTCCTGGTCAGCGGCGAGCCGGGGATCGGCAAGACCAGGCTGGCGGAGGCGGCCGCGGCCCGCGCGGCCGCCGCTGGCATGCGCTGCGGCTGGGGTGGCTGGGACGCCGAGGACGGGACGCCGGCCCTGCGCCCGCTGGGCGACCGCCCTGGACGGTCTGCTCGACGGGGTCTCCCGCGACGAGCTCGCCGCGCTGGTCGGTGCCGAGGCGGCGACCGATCTCGGCGCGCTCGTGCCGGGCCTGGCCGCCGGCGAGAAGCCGACCCTGGACGGCGAGTCGTCCACGTTCCGGCTCGCCGACTCGCTGGCCGCGCTGCTGGGCGCGACAGGCGCGACCGGCGGCAGCCTGCTCGTGCTGGACGACCTGCACTGGGCCGATCCGGACAGCCTGCGACTGCTGCGCCGGGTCGCCGCCCTGCTGCCCGACGTCCCGGCGGTGGTGGTCGCGACCACCCGAACCGCCGAGGCCGAGATCTCCCCGCCACTCGCCCAGACGCTGGCCGCGCTCGCCCGCACCGACCCGCTGCGGATCCCGCTCGACGGGCTGGGGGCCGACGACGTGGCCGCCTACGTGCGGGACCGCACCGGCGTGGACGTCGACGACGCGATGGCCGCGGCCGTCGCCACGCGCACGGACGGGAACCCGTTCTACGTCAGCGAGCTGGTCCGGCTGCTGGCCAGCGAGGGGGTGCTGACCGACCTGGCCGCCGCGCGTCGCTTGGAGGTGCCGCACGGGGTCCGGGACGTCGTCCGGCTGCGCCTCGCGACAGCTGCCCGAGGGCAGCGAGGCCGTGCTGGCCACCGCCGCGGTGGTCGGCCGCACCTTCGACCTGGACGTCGTGGAAGACGCCGCGCAGACCGGCCCGGCGGAGACGGACGACGTCATCGAGGCGGCCCTGATGTCCGGCCTGGTCGAGGAGGACCCGCGCACGCCCGGGCGGTACCGGTTCGCGCACGCCCTGGTGCGCGAGAGCGTGTACGGCTCGGCGGCGGGTCCGAGGCGGGCCAGGACGCACGCCCGGGTCGCTCAGGCGCTCGAGCGACGCCGGGTGGGCCACATCGACGCGCACCTGGCCGAGCTGGCCCAGCACTACCACCTTGCCGGTCCGGCGCACGCGCGATCGGCCTGGACGTTCGCCGCCCGCGCCGCCAGCCAGGCCGAGCGGCAGACCGCGCACGACGAGTCCGCCCGGCTCTACGAGATCGCGCTGGACGCCGTCGCGGCTGACCCCCTGGCGACCGGTCAGGAGCGGTACGTCCTGCTGTGCGGCCTCGGGCGTGCCCGACACCGGATGAGCCGGCTGGACGAGGCCTGGGACCCGTTGGAGCAGGCCGCCGAGCTCGCGCTGTCCCAGGGTGATCCGGCGGGTGCGGCTCGCGCGGCGCTGCTGATCACCGACCACGCGGTGTGGACCTGGCGGGGCTACCAGCAGCCGCACCCGGCCGCGATCGAGCTGTGGCAGCGGATCGCGCGTGAGCTCCCGGTCAGCGAGGGCGAGCTGCGGGCGCGGGTACTCGCGGCGCTCGCCATGGAGCAGCTGTTCCTGCCGGACACGCACCAGGAGCGGTCCGCCCTGGTCGCCGAGGCGATGGACCTCGCCCGGGCACACTGCTCCGAGGAGGGGCTGCAGGCCGTGCTGCTCGTGGTGCACGTCGCGATCGAGCAGCCGGAGCACACCCACTGGCGCGACGAGATCGGTGAAGAGCTGGTCGCGATCGCCGAGCGCCGCGGCGACCCGGGCGACCTGGCGCGAGCCCTGTGCGCGAGGTCGAGCACGCGCGGCGAGCTGGGCCGCTGGTCCGCTGCCCGCGACGACCTCACCCGCGCGCACGACCTGGCCACCCGGCACCACGAGGTGGCGTCCCGGCTGATCTCCGGCTGGGGTCTGTCGCTCATGCGGTTCGCCGGTGGCGACGTCGAGGGCGCCGAGGCCGGGCTGGTCCCGCTGGGCGCGCTGCAGGCCAGCGTGTCCATGCCCGGCGCCGGGCTCGACCTGTGCCAGCTGTCGACGGCCCGGTACGCCGCGGGCCGGCTGCCCGAGCTCACCGAGGTCCTGGCGGCCGCGATGCAAGCGGTGCCTGAGTTCCGCGACCTGCACGCGCTGTCCGTGGCCCTGGGCGGGCGGGTGGACGAGGCTCGCTCGCTCATCGGCCGGTGGGCCGACCAGCCACCGCTGCACCGCGACTACCTGTGGCAGCTGCTGACGGTCGTCCGGGCGCACCTCTGGCTGGAGCTCGGTGACCGCACCGCGCTCGCCGCCCTGCGCGACGAGCTCGCGCCGTTCGCCGACCGGATCACGGTCGGCGGGATGTCCGCGGGCAGCCTCGGCGCGGTGTCGATGACGTTGGGCCGCCTCGCGCTCGCCCTCGGCGACGTCGACGCGGGGGTGGCGCTGCTGCGGTCGGCGCTCGACGTCCACGAACGGCTCGGGCTGGCACCGTGGGCCGAGCTGACCCGTGGCTACCTCACCGAGGCGGGTCAGGTCACGACCGGGGCGTAGCACTCAAGTGGGGCCGCGAACGTCCGACATCTGGCAGATGCCCCTGCGTTCCGATCGCTCCCCGACGCCCGTCACGCGCGCCGCCGACCTGCGGCGCGCTCGGAGCGCGGCTGCGGGCAGGCCCGGCGGGTGCTCGTGCTGACCGGCGCCGGGATCAGCGTGGCCAGCGGCCTGCCGACGTTCCGCGGCTCCGGCGGGATCTACGGCGACCGCGAGCTGGAGTCGTTCCACTACGCGGACCAGCTGCCCGGCAGCCTGGACGCGCTGTGGGCGTTCTGGGGGCCGACTCGAGCCACCGTCCGCGCGGCCGAACCGAGCATCGGTCATCGTGCCCTCGCCGCCTGGCAGCAGCGGCAGGTCGCCGGCGGCGCCGAGGTGACGCTGGTGACCCAGAACGTCGACGACCTGCACGAGCGGGCCGGCAGCGAGCGGGTGCACCACCTGCACGGGAACCTGTTCCGCAGCCGCTGCCTGGACGACGGGTGCGGGTTCGCGTCCCACGACAAGGCCACCCACGGCGGCGCCGTGCCGGCGTGCCCGCGGTGCGGAAGTCGCCTGCGGCCCGAGATGGTCCTGTTCGGCGAACCCGTGGACGTCGACGCGCTGTGGGCCGCCAAGCGGTCGGTCCGGTACTGCGACGCGTTCGTGGCCATCGGCACGTCGGGGCTGGTGCACCCGGCCAGCGGGCTCGTGCGGTACGCGGACGACGTCGGCGCGCTGACCGTGTGCGTGGACCCCGGGCAGGCGGACCCGCTCTTCCAGCAGCACGTGGCCTTGTCGGCCGACGCGGCCCTGCCCGAGCTGCTCGCCGTCCCTGCGAGGTAGCGTCGGCCGGGTGAGCGAGCTGACCGGGGCCGAGCTGGACTTCCTGCACCACGCCCTCGATCTCGCACGCGAGGGCCGGGCCGAGGAGCTCGCCGCACTGGTCGACACGGGCCTCCCGGTGAACCTGACGGGCCCGTCCGGCGACACGCTGCTGATCCTGGCCGCCTACTACGAGCACCCGGACGCCGTGGCAGTCCTGCTGCAGCGCGGCGCGGACACCGAGCGGCAGAACGACCGCGGCCAGACCGCGCTCGGCGCGGCCGCCTTCGGCGGCAGACGCGCTGCGTCGAGCTGCTGCTGGACGCCGGTGCCGATCCCGAGGGCGGTGCGAAGAGCGCACTCGACCTCGCCCGGTTCTTCGAGCTGGACGACATGCTCGCCCTGCTCCAGGCAACCCGACCATGAACCTGGACGACGTCACGGCGGCTCGGGCCCGGATCGACGGCTTCGTGCGCCGGACCCCGGTCGCGATGGTGGAACCCGCCGCGCTCGGCGTTGCCGGCACGGAGCCGCTCTGGCTCAAGCTCGAGCTGCTGCAGCACTCCGGCTCGTTCAAGGCCCGCGGCGCGTTCAACCGGGTGCTCAGCGCGCGCGGACGCCGGGCACCTGCCCGCCGGTGGGGTGGTGGCGGCCTCCGGCGGCAACGCCGGGCTGGCCATCGCGTACGCCGCCGGCGTGGTCGGCGTCCCGGCCGAGATCCACGTGCCCGACCACCGCGCCCGCGGTCAAGGTCGCCCGGCTGGCGGCGCTGGGCGCGCGCGTCGTCCAGGAGGGCACCGAGTACGCGCACGCGCAGGAGTCCGCGCTGGCCAGCGCGGCCGCCTCCGGGGCGTTGTTCTGCCACGCCTACGACCAGCCGGAGATCTGCGCCGGGCAGGGCACGCTCGGGCTGGAGCTGGCCGAGCAGGTCCCGGACGTCGACACCGTCGTGCTCGCGGTGGGCGGCGGCGGCCTGATGGCCGGGGTGGCGACGGCGCTGGCCGGCCGGGCCCGGGTGGTCGGCGTCGAGCCCGAGACGATCCCGACGCTGCACGCCGCGCTGGCGGCCGGCGAACCGGTGGACGTGGACGGTCAGCGGTGTCGCGGCCGACTCGCTGGGCGCCCGGCGGCTCGGGTCGATCGCCTTCGCGGCGGCGACGGCGTGCGAGGTCCGCAGCGTCCTGGTCAGCGACACGGCGATCGTCGCAGGCGCGGGCACGGCTGTGGCGCGAGTGCCGGCTCGTCGTCGAGCACGGCTGCGCGGCCGCGGTCGCGGCGCTGGTCGAGGGCGCCTACCGGCCGGCCCCCGGCGAACGGGTCGCGATCGTGCTGTGCGGCGGCAACACGGACCCGCGGGACCTCGGATGAGCGCCGGCGCGGCGGGATCGAGGCGCGGATCGAGGCGCGGATCGAGGCCCTCGTCGTGTCCCCCGGCCACAACTACTGGTTCCACTCCAGCGATCCGGCCGACGGCGTCGGGCCGCACCCGACGAGCTACCCGGACGAGTCGAGCTCGTCGCCGGCCAGGGCATCGTCGGGGACCGGTTCTACGCCAAGGCGTCCCGGCTCGCCTCGGCGGTCAGCCTCGTCGCCGCCGAGGCGGTGGAGGCGGTCGAGGACGAGCTCGGCCTGGCCCGCGGCACGCTCGACCCGCGGCTGATGCGACGCAACATCGTGGTGCGCGGCGTCGACCTGAACGCGTTGCGGCACAGCGGGTTCAGCCTGGACACCGGCAACGGCCCGGTGCAGTTCGAGGCGGCCGGCGAGACCTCCCCGTGCGCCTGGATGGACGACCGGCTCGCGGTCGGCGCGCGGGACGCGCTGCGCGGGCGCGGTGGCCTGCGCACCAACCCGACGACGTCCGGCACCCTGCGCGTCGGGCCGGTCGTGCTGGTCACGGACGTCGAGCAGGACCCCGCGCTGGCCGGCGCCCGGGTGCGTCGGCGCGCGCGCCTGCCCTGATTCGGCCGCTGTCAGCGGAAGCGGCGCAGTCGCAGGCTGTTGGTCACGACGAACACCGAGCTCAGCCCCATGGCGGCACCGGCCACCATCGGGTTCAGCAGCCCGGCCGCGGCCAGCGGGATCGCCGCCACGTTGTAGGCGAAGGCCCAGAACAGGTTGCCCTTGATGGTGCGCAGCGTCGCCCGGGACAGCCGGATCGCGTCCGCCGGCCAGCCGCAGGTCGCCGCGCACCAGCGTCAGGTCGGAGGCCTCGATGGCCACGTCGGTGCCGGTGCCCATCGCGATGCCCGAGGTCGGCGGCCGCCAGCGCCGCGGCGTCGTTGACGCCGTCGCCGACCATCGCGACGACCGCGCCCGTCCGCCTGCAGGCGCTGCACCACGTCGAGCTTGTCCTGCGGGGTCACCTCGGCCACCACGTCCGACTCGTCGATGCCCACCTGCGCGGCGACCGACGTGGGCGGCGGCCGCGTTGTCGCCGGTCAGCAGCAGCGGACGAAGGCCCAGCCGCCGCAACGCCTGCACGGCCTGGGCGGACGTGTCCTTCACCGCGTCGGCGACGACCACCAGCGCCGCGGGCGCGGCCGTCCCAGGCCGACCCAGACGACCGTGCGGCCCTGCCGCTCGGCCGCGTCGGCGGCGGCCGCGCAGCTCGGCGTCCACGGCGCCGTCGTCCTGGCCAGCCAGGACCGCCGTCCCGACCTGGACGGTGCGGCCGTCGACCGTGCCGCGTCACGCCGAGGCCGTCCAGGCTGCGGAAGTCCGTGGCGCCGGGCAGCGGCCGCCGCGCGCGCCGCGGCCCGGGCGATCGCCCGCGCGATGGGGTGCTGCGGAGCCGTGCTCGACGGCGCCGGCCAGCCGCAGCACCTGCGCGCGGCACCCTCGCCGGGCGCCGGCGACGACGTCCAGCACCTGCATCCGGCCGGTCGTGACGGTGCCGGTCTTGTCGAGCACGACGGTGTCGACCCGCCGGGTGGACTCCAGCACCTGCGGGCCCTTGATCAGGATGCCCAGCTGGGCGCCGCGCCCCGTGCCGACCAGCAGGGCGGTCGGCGTGGCCAGGCCGAGCGCGCACGGGCAGGCGATGATCAGCACCGAGACGGCGGCGGTGACGGCCTCGGTAGCCGGACCCGCCACCAGCAACCAGCCGACGAAGCGTGAGCGGCGGCGAGCGACCAGCACGACGGGCACGAAGATCGCCGAGACGCGGTCGGCGAGCCGCTGCACGTCGGCCTTGCCGCTCTGCGCCTGCTCGACCAGCCGGGCCATCTGCGCGAGCTGGGTGTCGGCGCCCACCCGGGTGGCGCGCACGACGATCCGGCCGCCGGAGTTCGACGGTGGCACCGATCACCTGCGCGCCCGGCCCGACCTCGACCGGCACCGGCTCGCCGGTCAGCATCGACGCGTCGACGGCGCTGGTGCCGTCGACGACGACGCCGTCCGTCGGCGACGACTCTCGCCCGGGCGCACCACGAAGACGTCGCCGACCACCGAGCTCGTCGATCGGGATGCGCACTCGGGTCTCCGACGTCCCGTCGCGGAGCACGGCGACGTCCTTGGCGCCGAGTCCGATCAGGGCGCGCAGCGCGGCACCCGAGCTGCGGCGGGCACGGGCCTCGGCGTACCGGCCCGCGAGCAGCAGGACCGTGACCACGGCGGCGACCTCGAGGTAGCTCTCGGCGCCCGAGCCACCAGCCCACGCACCGACCAGGTCGAGGCGACGATGACGCCGAGGCTGACCAGGGTGTCCATCGTCGCGGCGCCGTGCCGGGCGTTCGTCCAGGCGGCTCGGTGGAACGGCCACGCTCCCCAGGTGACGACCGGCAGGGCGAGCGACGAGCGCGATCCACCGCCAGCCCGGCACGTGCAGCGCGGGGACCATCGACAGCAGCGTCACCGGCAGGGCCAGCGCGGCGGAGACCGAGCAGCCGGCGGCGCAGCTGGCGCGTCTCAGCGTCGGCCGCCTGCCGCTCCGTGTCGTCGGATCGCTGCTGCCGGCGTCGGGCGCGGTAGCCGGTCGCCTCGACGACCTGCGACGAGCTCGGCCGTGCGTGACCCCGGCCGCGGCGCTCGACGGTGGCGATCGCGGTCGCGTAGTTGACGGTCGCGACGACGCCGTCCACCTTGTTGAGCTTCTTCTCGATCCGGGCGGCGCACGAGGCGCAGGTCATCCCGTCGATGCTGAGCTCGACCGCGCTCATCGGGCCGAGGCCCTCAGCCGACAGGCGACGAGCCGGTAGTCGCCGGCCTCGTCGAGGGCGGCCGCGACGTCGGCGACCGCAGGCTCGTCCGGTGCCGGTGACGGTGACGGTCGACGTCCCGCCGGCGACCAGGTCGACGTCCACGCCGCGTGACGCCGGGCAGGGCGGACAGCTCGGCCCGGACGGCGGCGACGCAGTGGCGCGCAGGTCAGACCCGGTGACGGCGTACGTCCGTGCTGGCTCATGAGCGCACCAGCCGGGCGATCGCGTCGGACGCCTCGCGCAGCTTGGTCTCGCGCTCCTCGCCACCCACGGCCACGGCGTCCACCACGCAGTGCGACAGGTGCTCGTCGAGCAGCCCGAGCGCGACGGCCTGCAGCGCCTTGGTCGCGGCCGACACCTGGGTGAGCACGTCGATGCAGTACTGGTCCTGCTCGACCATGCGCGCGATGCCGCGCACCTGCCCCTCGATCCGGCGCAGCCGCTTGAGGTGCGCCTGCTTGGTCTCGCTGTACCCGGGGAGGGCGTGGGCGTCGTCCAGCTGCTCGGGGGTGCTCGTGTCGATGTCGCTCATGTTTCCTGCCACTATACCCCCCACCCGTATCTGCGCGCGAAGTGGGCTCAGGGCCCGAGCAGCGCCGCCGGCACCACCGCGACACCGTCTGCGCGCCGGTAGGCCTCGGGCCCGGTCGTGATCACGACGGCGTCGATCAGGTCAGGCCCCAACTGCTCCTTCAGCCAGCGCAGGTGACGCACGTCGTGGTCGTTGACCGACTGGGAGAGCTTCACCTCGATGGCGAGGACTCGGCCCCCGGGGGCCACCACCATCAGATCCACCTCGCGTTCGCCGCCGCGGGTGCGCAGATGGGTGACCTGCGCCTGGGCGGCCTGCGCGTACACACGGACCTCGAGCGTGACCAGCGACTCGAAGAGCGCGCCGAGAAACGTCCCGTCGCGGGGCACCCGAGACTCTGGTGCGCGTCCGTCGAGCAGGTCCTCGATGGACACATCCGTGAGCGCGACGGCCAGCGCGGGGTCCGCAAGATGGTGCTTGGGCGCCAGCGTGAGCCGGTTGAGGTGGTTCCGGGCCGGCGTCCAGGCCGGCAGTGGCTCCGACACCCAGATGCGCTCCAGCGTGTCCAGGTAGGGGATGGTCGTGGACTTCGCGGGCTTGTCGGCAGACCCCGCGGTCGCGGCGTCCCGGATGGATTCGTACGAGGCGGACGTCGAGGTCGCAGCGGCGTAGCTGCGCAGCCACCGTCGCAGCAGGCTCGGGTTGCGCGGAGTCAGTCCCGCCTCGGGAAAGTCGCGGTCGACGATCCGGTCGACATACGACTGCATCCACGCCCGCCGGGCTCGCGTACCGGAGGCACGCATCCCGGGGAAGCCACCCGCGACGATCCGATCGGCGTAGTCGGACAGGCCCAAGCCCGTGGACCCGCCGATCGGAGCGGGAGTGCCCGTCCGCGACGGGTCCCGGAGCAGCGTACTGAGCGAGACGGACGGCTGCGTCAGGCCCGCTTCGACCAGCGTCAGCGGACGCATGCGGAGGCTCACGATGCGTCCGGCTCCCGAGTGGGTGCCGGGCTGCTGCGGCGACGCGGACCCGGTGAGCAGGAACCGACCCGGACCGGCACCCGCATCGACGGCACGGCGGACGACGTCCCAGCTCTGCGGGTAACGCTGCCACTCGTCGACCAGCACCGGACCCGGCGCGGTGACCATCCTCTGCGGGTTCGCTCCGACGAGCTCGAGGGTGGCCGCGTCGTCCAGGGTGAAGGTCGTGCGGGCCCGCTGGGCGGCCGTCGCCGTCTTGCCCACACCCTTCGGGCCATCCAGGCTCACTGCGGGGAGCTCCGCGAGCAACTCGTCCAGCTCGCCATCGAGGATGCGTCGCGAGTACCGGCCCGGGGCGGCAAGGGTCCTGTTCACCGTCTTAACGCTACCGTTCGTCGCCTCTGGACGCTACCGTTCGTCGGGCTTGGACACTACCGTTCGTCGGCTTGGACGCTACCGTTCGTCGCCACGCTCGGCCTTGCTCACCCCGGGCCGGCGGATGAGCGAAGCGGCGTGAGACGAGGCATCTGGGGCGAAGGGGTTGCGCGTGTTACCGACCAGTAGCATCATGGGTTACTGGCGGGTAACCTGCCGCACGCGCCTCACCGGAAGGACCCGCGATCATGGGCCACTACAAGACCAACCTGCGCGACATCGAGTTCAACCTCTTCGAGGTCCTCGGCCGCCAGGAGGTGCTGGGCCCCGGCCCGTACGCCGACATGGACGTCGACACCGCGCGCGAGATGCTGCGCGAGGTCGAGCGGCTGGCCGAGCACGAGCTCGCCGAGTCCTGCTCGACGCCGACCGCAACCCGCCGGTCTTCGACCCGGCGACCTACGAGGTCACCCTGCCCGAGTCGTTCCCAAGAGCTACCAGGCCTACATCGACGCCGAGTGGTGGCGCACTCGACCTCCCCGCCGAGCTCGGCGGCACCGTCGATCCCGCCGTCGCTGCGCTGGGCCGTCGCCGAGATGGTGCTCGGCGCCAACCCGGCCGTGCACATGTACTCCGCCGGCTCGGCCTTCGCCAACGTGCTCTACGCGCCTCGGCACCGACGAGCAGAAGCAGCTGGCCAGCACCTGGTCGACCACCGCTGGGGCGCCACCATGGTGCTCACCGAGCCGGACGCCGGCTCCGACGTCGGCGCCGGCCGCACCAAGGCCGTCGCAGCAGCCCGACGGCACCTGGCACATCGAGGGCGTCAAGCGCTTCATCACCGCGGCCGAGCACGACCTGACCGAGAACATCGTCCACCTCGTGCTGGCCCGCCCCGAGGGCGCCGGCCCGGGCACCAAGGGCCTGTCGCTGTTCATCGTGCCGAAGTTCCACGTCGACTGGGAGACCGGCGAGCTCGGCGAGCGCAACGGCGTCTTCGTCACCAACGTCGAGCACAAGATGGGCCTGAAGGTCTCGACCACCTGCGAGCTGACCTTCGGCGACGACGGCACCCCGCCGTCGGCTGGCTGCGTCGGCGAGGTGCACGACGGCATCGCGCAGATGTTCAAGGTCATCGAGTTCGCCCGGATGATGGTCGGCACCAAGGCGATCGCCACGCTGTCGACCGGCTACCTCAACGCGCTCGACTACGCCAAGGAGCGCGTGCAGGGCGCCGACCTCACCCAGATGACCGACAAGGCCGCGCCGCGCGTCACCATCACCCACCACCCCGACGTACGCCGCTCGCTGATGACGCAGAAGGCGTACGCCGAGGGCATGCGCGCGCTGGTGCTCTACACCGCGAGCCATCCAGGACGACGTCGACGGTCACGGCACGGCCGCCGGCGAGGCCGACGGCCGACCGCCGACTGACGCGGCTCAACGACCTGCTGCTGCCGATCGTCAAGGGCTACGGCTCGGAGAGGTCCTACGCGCTGCTCGGCGCCGAGTCGCTGCAGATCTTCGGCGGCTCCGGCTACCTGCAGGACTACCCGATCGAGCAGTACATCCGCGACGCCAAGATCGACACCCTGTACGAGGGCACGACGGCGATCCAGGGCATGGACCTCTTCTTCCGCAAGATCGTCCGGGACCAGGGCCAGGCGCTCGACGCACCTGCTCGACCGAGATCGCAGGAGTTCGCCAAGGGCGACGCCGGCAACGGCGCGCTCGCGCGCCGAGCGCGAGCTGCTCGGCAAGGCGCTCGAGGACGTGCAGGGCATCGTCGGCGCGATGGTCGGCCTCGCTGACCTCGGCCGCCAGGCGCGACGTCACGCAACATCTACAAGGTCGGCCAGAACACCACCCGCCTGCTGCTGCGCGCTCGGCGACCTGGTCGTCGGCTGGCTGCTGCTGCGCCAGGCCGAGGTGGCGCCGAGCCGCGCTGGACGGGCCGGCGTCCGGCGACGGACGAGGCGTTCTACGCCGGCAAGGTCGCCGCGGCGCCGTTCTTCGCCCGCACAGGTGCTGCCGCTGCTCGCCGCCCAGCGGGCCATCGCCGAGGCCACCGACAACGCCCTGATGGACCTGCCCGAGGACGCGTTCTGAGTCGCGTCACCCGCGCGCGAGGGGCCGCCACCCAGCCGGGTGGCGGCCCCTCGCCCTGCCCGCCACGGTCGACGCTGGGTGTCCTCCGGCGGGCTGCCGGTCTCGCGGTGCTCCACGACGGCCTGGTGCGAGGTGCTCGCCCGCTGCTGGTTGATCACCAGCGCCAGGATGATCGCCAGCACGCCGGCCGCCATGCAGATGTAGCCGATGGCCGTCAGGTCGAGCGCGTCCACTGTCCCGGACGCCGAAGGCGAGCACGCCGCCGACGACCAGCAGGAAGATGCCTCCACCGATACCCATGTCACTCCTCCTGTGCGGCCGCCGTCGGCGGCTCGTCGTCCCCGGTGTCGGGGGTGGGACGCCGCGACCGCACGCCGAACCGGCCACCCGGGTGAGGCGGTGGCCGCCGCTGGTCGCGGCTGCGATGCGACTGAGGCGCGGCTCAGGTGCCGCGCAGGTGCAGCTCGAGGTCGGACGGCGACCGCGCGCACCCGGACCGGGATGCCCCAGTCCTGCTGGTGCACGTGGCAGGCGGCCGCGGGGAACTCGGTGCCGTCGGCGTCGCACGCGGCCGCGCACGCGGACGTGCAGCACCCCCTCGTCGACGCCGTCCGCCGAGCCGCAGCGTGCGGCACCAGCCCGCGGGCGCGTCCCGTCGCCGTCGACCAGCAGCGCCGGCGGCGTCGCGCTGACCGAGCCGGGTCGGGCGCCCTAGCGGTCGTCGAGCTTCTGCCCGGTCGGCGGCTCGAAGATCACGCGAGGGCGACGTCGCCCGGCGCCAGGTCGGTCGGCGGGCCGCTGGGTGCGCCGCGGCGCCGCCGTCGACCCGTGGCGCGTCGGCGCGGGACCGCGAGCCGGGTCAGCCGGTGCGCGGCCGACTCGACGACGACGAGCACGGGGTCGGCGCCGTCGGCGACCGCCAGGACGGCGCCGCGGGCTCGGCCAGCCCGTCGGCCAGGGTGGTCACCTCGCCGGTCGCCGGGTCGAAGCGGCGGACCGCGCCGTTGTAGGTGTCGCAGACCGCGACCGAGCCGTCGGGCAGCAGCCGTCACCGCGAGCGGGTGCTGCAGCAGGGCGTCGGCCGCCGGCCCGTCGCGGTGCCCGAAGTCGAACAGCCCGCTGCCGACGTCGGTCAGCACCGCCGGCCGTCGATCGCGGCGGGCAGGGCCGCAGCGCCGAGGTCTCGGAGTCGGCGAACCACAGGCGCTCGCCGTCGCCGGACGCCGCCAGGCCCGACGGCTGGGCGAACCACGCGTCCTGCGCGCGGCGCCGTCGAGGAGGCCCTCGTCGCTCGTGCCGGCCAGCACCTCGACGCGTGCCCGCGACCGGGTCGAACCCCCAGAGCTGGTGGATGCCGGCCATGGCCACCACGACCGCGCCGTCGAACCAGGCGACGTCCCACGGCGAGACAGGTCCTGCGCCGTCGCGGCGCCACCGCCGGTGCGCTGCCGCAACTGGTGTCGCCGGTGCCGGCGACGGTCGTCACGGTGCCGTCGGCCAGGCGCAGGCCGCGCAGCGCGTGGTTGACGGTGTCGGCGACCACCACGTCGTAGCCCACCTGTGCCGCGACGGTCGCCGGCAGCAGCAGCAGCCCGTGCGGCTCGCTGAAGCGCGCCGTCGCCGGCCGCCGTCGACCAGGCCGCGGTGCCGGAACCGATCCGGCGCACGCTCGGTGCCGGTCCGGCGCTCGAGCTCGACCAGCCGGTGGTGCCCGGAGTCGGCGACCAGGAACGTGCCGTCGGGCAGCAGCGACGACCTTGCCGGGGAAGCGCAGCGCGGTGGACGGCGCGGGCGGCGGCACGTACGGGCCGTCACCGCGGTGCAGCGTGCCCTTGGCCTCGTGCTCGGCGACCAGCTCGGCGACCAGCGCGTCGAGCCCGTGCGCGTGGCCCTCGCCGGACAGCTGCGCGACGACGTAGCCCTCGGGGTCGACCACGGCGAGCGTCGGCCAGGCCCGGACGGCGTAGGCCTTCCAGGTCGCCAGGTCGGGGTCGTCGAGCACCGGGTGGTGCACCTCGTAGCGCTCGACCGCGGCCGCCAGCGGCCTCGGGGTCGGCCTCGTGCACGAACTTCGGCGAGTGCACGCCGACGGTGACCAGCACGTCGGCGTACTTCTCCTCCAGCGGCGCGCAGCTCGTCGAGGACGTGCAGGCAGTTGATGCAGCAGAACGTCCAGAAGTCGAGCAGCACGATCTTGCCGCGCAGGCCGGCGAGCGACGAGCGGCTGCCCGCCGGTGTTCAGCCAGCCCCGGCCGGCCAGCTCGGGCGCGC
>CAVPUP010000003.1:0-1018192 GCA_963708965.1 uncultured Alphaproteobacteria bacterium
ACCACTCGACGAACCGCCGCTACGCCGTCGCGCACGCTGGTCTGCGGGCGATAGCCGACCGCCGCCTCCAGCGCCGCGCTGCTGGCGAAGGTGGCGGGGACGTCGCCGGGCTGCAGCGGCAGCAGCTCGCGCTTGGCCGTTACGCCCAGCGCTTCCTCCAGCGCCGCCACGTAGTCGAGCAGGCTCACCGGGTTGGCGTTGCCGATGTTGAAGATGCGCCAGGGGGCGTTGCTGGTGGCGGGGTCCGGGCGGTCGCTGCTCCACTGCGGGTCGGGGGCGGCCGGCTGGTCGCTGGCGCGGATCACGCCTTCGACGATGTCGTCGACATAGGTGAAGTCGCGCACGTGGTCGCCGTCGTTGAACAGCTTGATCGGCTCGCCGGCGAGCATGGCGCGGGTGAACAGGAACAGCGCCATGTCGGGGCGGCCCCAGGGGCCGTAGACGGTGAAGAAGCGCAGGCCCGGTCGTCGGCAGGCGGAAGAGGTGGCTGTAGGAATGCGCCATCAGCTCGTTGGCCCGCTTGGTGGCGGCGTAGAACTGCAGCGGATGGTCGGCCGGCTCGTCCTCGCGGAACGGCATGGCGGTGTTGGCGCCATAGACGCTCGAGGTGCTGGCATAGGTCAGGTGCCCGACCCCGGCGTGCCGGCAGGCCTCGAGGATGTTGGTGAAGGCGATGACGTTCGCTTCGACATAGGCGTGCGGGTTCTCGATGCGAGTAGCGCACGCCGGCCTGGGCGGCGAGGTGGATGACGCGGTCGAAGCGGTGAGCGGCAAAGCAGGCGTCGACCGCGGCGCGGTCGGCGAGATTGGCGCGGATGAAGGTGTAGGCCGAGCCGGTCTCGCGGGCGGCGTCGGCCAGGATGCCGAGGCGGGCTTCCTTGAGGCTCGGGTCGTAGTAGTCGTTCACGCTGTCGAAGCCGACCACCTCGTCGCCGCGCTCGAGCAGGCGCCGGGCGGTGTGGAAGCCGATGAAGCCGGCGTTTCCGGTCACGAGAATCTTCATCAGAAGCGGCCGTCCGTCTGGTCCCGGGGGAAGAGACCCTTGATGTCGTAGATCACGGCGTTCTCGTGGCCCAGTTCGCGGATGCTGTCGATCCCGAGTTCACTGAATTCGCGATGCGGCACGGCAACGACGATGCCGTCATACGGCCCCTCGGGGCGATCGCGGCGGCTGGCGATGCCGAACTCGTGCCGGCATTCGTCGGGCGAAACCCAGGGGTCCCAGAGCTCGATCTCGGCGTTGTATTCGCGCAGGCGCGTCACGATGTCGACGACCTTGGAGTTGCGCAGGTCCGGGCAGTTCTCCTTGAAGGCGGCGCCCATCACCAGGATGCGGCTGCCGACGACCGGGATGCCCTTCCTCATCATCAGCCGCGCCGTCTGGTCGGCGGCGTGGGTGCCCATGCTGTCGTTGATGCGCCGGCCGGCGAGGATGACCTCGGGATGGTAGCCGAGCTCCTGCGCCTTGTGCGTGAGGTAGTAGGGATCGACGCCGATGCAGTGGCCGCCGACCAGGCCGGGGGAGAAGCGCAGGAAGTTCCACTTGGTGGACGCGGCCTCGAGCACCTCGCCGGTGTCGATGCCCAGCCGGCCGAAGATCAGCGAGAGCTCGTTCATCAGCGCGATGTTGAGGTCGCGCTGGGTGTTCTCGATCACCTTGGCGGCCTCGGCGACGGCGATCGAGGAGGCCTTGTGCGTGCCGGCGGTGATGATCGAGGCATAGAGCCGGTCGATCGCCTCGGCGGCCTCGGGCGTCGAGCCGCTCGTCACCTTGGTGATGGTCGCGAGCCGGTGGTCCTTGTCGCCCGGGATTGATGCGCTCCGGGCTGTAGCCGAGGAAGAAGTCCTGGTTCACGACGAGGCCGGATTCCCGCGCGATGATCGGCCCGCAGACCTCTTCCGTGCAGCCCGGATAGACGGTCGAACTCGAAGATGACGACGGCGCCCCTGGAGATGGCCTTGCCGACGGTCTCCGAAGCCCGCAGCAGCGGCGTCAGGTCGGGCCGGTTGGCCTTGTCGATCGGCGTCGGCACCGTGACGATGAACACGCCGCACTGCCTGAGGTCCTCGGGGTCGCTGGAGAAGCAGAGGTGCCTTGCGGCGGCGAAGTCCGCGGCCGTCGCCTCGAGCGTCGCGTCCTCGTGCCGGCGCAGCGCCTCGATGCGGCTGCAGCTGATGTCGAAGCCGACCACCTTGCGGGTGGCGCCGAAGGCGAGCGCCAGCGGCAGCCCGACATAGCCGAGGCCGATGACGGCAATGGTCTGGTTGTCCAGGTTCATGGAAAGCGCCCGAAAGAACTATGCACTGCGCCCGCGGTCCTCAACTCGAGCGGGGGTAACCCCGCCATTGCTACCGCACTCCGGGTGAAACGCCCCCGGAGTGCCAAACTTCTCGCCCCCTCGCCGCGGGCCGCTGTCACCGCCACTCAGGCGGCGGCGCGCACCATGCGGCGCGGCAGGCTGACCGTCACCGGCGCCTCGCCGATCACTTCCATCAGCACGGCGACGCGGGCCTGGCCCTCGAGGCGCTCGAGCCGTGCGACCAGCCCGGCGAAGGGTCCGGCGACGATTTCGAGCGAGGTTCCGGACGCCAGCTCGGCCGGTGCCCCCTGCCCTGTTTCAGCCATCAGCGCGGCGATTGCCGTATCGGGGACCCGCGCCGGGCGCTCGCCGGCGGTCACCAGCGCGCGCACGCCGCGGGTGCCGTTGATCGCCCGCCAGCGCATCTGGCCCAGATCCAGCCGGACGAACAGATAGCCGGGAAACAGCGGCACCAGCTTGGTGCGAAACTGGCGGGCGTGGCGCACGGTCCGCTTGAAGGCCGGCGCGAAGACGGTAAATCCCTGCCGCATCAGCTGCTCGCGGGCGAGCGCATCGGCATGCGGCAGCACGGCGACCGCGTACCAGTGGGCGCCGTCCCGTGGCGCTGGTGCGAGTGGCCCGCCCGGCATTCAGCGCGCCCCGAACCCGGTCACGATGGTGCGCAGCGTCCTCAGCACGATCAGCGCATCGAGCCAGGCCGAGAAATTCTTGATGTAGTAGAAGTCGTAGTGGAGCTTCTGGTGCACGGCGCTGACGTCGGTCACGTGCCCCTGGTTGACCTGCGCCCAGCCGGAGATGCCGGGACGCACGATGTGGCGATAGCGATAGAAGGGCAGCTCGTTCTCGTACCAGCGCGACAGCGGCTCGGCCTCGGGGCGCGGCCCGATCCAGCTCATCTCGCCGCGCAGGATGTTGAAGATCTGCGGCAGCTCGTCGATGCGGGTGCGGCGCAGGATCCGGCCCACGCGGGTGATGCGCGGATCGTCCACCTTGGTCATCGCGGCCGCGACGGCTGTCGCCGGATCGGCCGCCGCACCGTCGCGCATGGTGCGGAACTTGATCACCTCGAACAGCCGGCCACGGAATCCGACACGGCGCTGCTTGAAGAAGATCGGACCACGCGAGTCGAGGCGGATGGCAATCGCGGCGCCCACAAGGACCGGTGCGAGCACCACGAGCATCACCAGCGCCAGCAGCCAGTCCGCCACCTGCTTGATCTTCAAATAGAGCGCATCGGGGTTGATGGAGCCGAGCGTATTCTCCGACAGATGCGCGATCGCCACCCGGCCGGTCAGGGATTCGCGCACCTGCTTGACGTTGAGGACGCGCGTGCCGCCGACCGCACAATCGGCAATGAACCGCTCCCATTCGGGGCTCAGGTCCCGGTCGAGGTCGACCACGATGCCGCTGATCGGCACGCCGGGGGCGCGGGGTTGGCCGAGCGGCAGCCACTCGACGCCCGCGAGGCCAACCAGCGCCTCGGCCTCGCCGCCCGGGATCACCGCGAGGCGCATCGGGCGGTACCGCCGGCCGATCGACTGGGCAAAGAACACCCAGAGCACGGTGATGATGAAGCTCGAGGGAAAGAGGAAGCGGTTGTATTCGATGCGGGCAAAGAGCAGCACCGCGAAGGTGGCCAGGAAACTGACCAGCAGCACCGGAATCAGGTAGTAGCTCTCGCGCACGCCGGGGAAGTTGGTGAGCTGCTGCAGCGCCATCAGGCCGACCAGCACCGCAATGCCCGAGGCGACGATGGTGTTGACCTGCACGTCCTGCAACCAGCCCTCGATATTCAAGCCCCAGCGCAGGAAGACCGGCAGCAGGATGCCGAGAATAACGGCGCCGATGAACTGATAGCGGAGCCGCCCCAGTTGTCCCAGAATCGACGCGGGGCGCACCTCCGGGGCGCCATCTACATAGTTTGTCAGCTGACTGGTGGCATTCGCCTCGTCAACTGCTGAACCCCCAGGCACCCGCTACACCTCTCGCCCCAGTCGGAGCAGAAAATCTCTAAACAACCAGTTCGCTAATACGGGCGGGCTCGTCCCCATGCCGGGCACAAGCACACCCACTTCAAACACGCTTATCGATGGCCTCGAGGACGCGGACTTGGCGCAAGCGCGAATCCGAGCGTAAGGCCTCACAACTCAATCAAGATCGGTAGCAATCTAACCAATGCACGCCCGATTGCAACAAGCCTCAGCCCTTCGAGGGGTAAAATATAGGTCTTTCGTATTAGACGGAGCGGTGCCCCCTCAGCGGGTGAAGCGGCGCTGCTCCTGCCACACCGGCGACAAGACGATGCCATTGAGCAGCGCAAAGACCAGCGCCAGGCCGATGGTGCGAAGCGGATAGTCCACCAGCGAATGGACGAGCAGGAAGGCGATCGCGCAGTACGCAGCGCGTCGCAGCGGCGATATCTCGGCCGCGCACAAGGTTCCAGCCGAGCAGGCTCAGGTAGGCGAGGAGCAGCAGCATCGCTGGCAGGCCGCCCTCGAGCGCCAGTTCGAGATACTCGTTATGGGCGTGGTTGGCAAAGGAGGTGGTGATCTGCTGCTCGGCCTCGAAGGCCGGATAGGCGATCTCGAAGGTGCCGAGGCCGGAGCCCATCGGCAGGTGCGCCAGCGCACCTTGCGCCGTGGTCTGCCAGATCGCCGTCCTGTCGAGCGGGTTATCGGGATTGAGCTCCAGCACGTTGTCCGGATTGAAGACGAGGACCGCGGCGCCGATGGCGACACTGGCCAGCAGCAACACCCGGAACGCCGGCCTCAGGTTCGCGACGACTGCATAGGAGACGACCGCTGCGCCGATCGACAGGAAGGCACCGGCAACCGAGCGCGTCGCGAACCCGGCAGCGACCAGCACCGCGACCGCAACGAGCGAGAGCAAGGGCCGCCGCAGGGCCACGAACTGATAGATGACGAAGGGAATTCCGACAAAGACCAGCGAGGCGAAATGGTTCTGGTTGGCGAAGAAGCCGGCCGAGGTCGAGTAGGGCAGGAAGCCCACCAGCACCGGCGAGCTCGCCGCAAACTGCACCAGCGCCAGGGCGACATTGAGCACGAGCCCGATCAGCAGGAATGCGACCAGGCGGTTGAGGCCGTTCTCGCCGAGGGTGCCGACAACGAGGAAGAAGGCCGCAGCAGCGAGGAAGAACAGCAGCGCATCGAGCGTCCGGATCCAGTCGCCGCTGATGCTCATCGCCTCTCCGACATAGCTGCCGAGCAAGCCGCCGAGCGGCAGCAGGTGCAACACGAACAGCAGCAGCGTTGCTGCCACCAGCGCAAGCACCGACGCGTCGTACCAGCGGCTGCGACTGGCAATCAGCGCCAGCAGCGGCAGGGCGGCGAGCTGCACGGCAAAGGTGGTGGGCAGCCCGACCACCGAGCTGCCGCCGATGATCAGGCTGGCGACGAGGATCACGCCGAGAATGAGCAGTCGCAGGTCGATCTCGCGCGGGAGCGCGGCCTCGCCTACAGCCGGTTGATGCGCAGCGCGTGGAATGTCGCTTCTCCCCTGTACCGGTCTCGCCAGCTGTCCGTCTTTGCATCGGTCTCGAGCGACAGCCGCTGCATCGTGCAATTGTCGGCAGGCACTTCAAACGCCAGTTCGATGAGCTTGCCGGCGTAACTGCTCTCCGGCACCACCATCTCCCCCAGAGTTGCTCCGCCCGGCAGGCAGGCGAGGCGCCAGTAGAGCCGCCTGGGCGTTTCGAGCACCCGGGCACTGACCTCGGCCTCGGCACGATAGCTGCCCGCTGGCAGGGCAAGGCGCTGCCCAATATTGCCGAGACGAGCCGGGGTGTCGCGGAAGCGGACGCCGAGCCCACCATTGGCGAGCGGCATGGTGACCTCGCTGGCGCCGTTCGATTTCGCCTGCCAGCCGAAGTAGCCGGGGCTCGGTTCGCCTTCGAACTTGGCGTCATAAACGTAGCCCGCCCTGCCCCGCGCTTCGGAAGGCAAGGTCGCAAGGTGCAGCGCCTGCGCCGCGCGCACCGCCCCCGAGGAGGCGAGCGCCGCGACAGTGCTCTCGATTTCGCCCCGGCGAGCCGGATTTTCCGCCGGCCCTTCTTCGGTCAGCAGCTCCTGCACCAGGCGGATCCCGTTGGCGTCCTTGATCAACTCGCGAACGGCCCGCGGCCGCCACGGCGGCAGGCTGGCCAGGGCATCGGCGAGGACCTCGCGGCCCGCGGCATCCCCCGCGGCGGCCACGACGATGCCGAACGCCTGCGGCACCGCCCCGGGCCAGCGCCGGAGGATCAGGTCGACATAATAGAGGCCGCTCTTCGCATCGCCATCGCTCAAGGCCCGGTCGGCCAGCCGCAGCAAGGCATGGATCTCGGTCTTCGAATGCAGCAGCGCCGTCCGATAGAGCTCGACGGCCCGCTCGTTCTCGCCCCGCTCCTCGTGTACCGCGCCGAGGAGGCTATACCCCCTGGCGTCCGCCGGCGCCTGCCGGATCAGCGCCGTCGCCGATGCCTCGGCCGCCTCGAGGTCCGGCTCGGCGGCGTTAAGCACCTGCACCAGCTGATCGACCCGCGCCTCGGTGTTGAATGGGTTGATCAGCAACGCCACGCCCGAAGTCCGTCGTCTGGTAGAGCCGGCTAGCTCCGCTCCAGCAGAGGGCGAAGATGGCGGCGATAGAGATGAGCCACAGACTCGCGCCACTTGCTCGTCGTCTTGCCTGGCTCACCCCTTGCTCCCTCTTGCTCTAGTCTCGGCGCCTGCTCGCTGCCCTCTCCGCCATAGGCGTAGTAACCTTCGTACATGTAGCGATAGGAGTAGCTGTAGCTGTAGTCGATGCGGTCCACGTCGAGCTTGGCCAGCATCGCCCCGATCATGTGCCCACCTGCCGACTGCAGCCGCTTGAGCGCTGCCCGGGCCGATTTTCGTGCCGTCTGGTGCGCCGCCACCACCAGCATCGTCGCCTCGGCCATGCGCGACAGGATCAGCGCGTCGGACAGCCCGATGACCGGCGGCCCGTCGAGAATGACGAGCGAATAGGCCTTGGTGCAGCCGCGCAATACTGCCCCCATGCGCGCGGAGGACAGCAGGTCCGCCGGGTTGGGGACCATCGGCCCGGTGGCGAGGAAGCTGAGATTGGGGTGCGCGCCGGAGCGATGGAACATCGCCTGGATGTCCTCCTGCGCCACCGTGTTGGTGAGCAGGTTCGTCAGCCCCATCGTGTTGTCGGTCTTGAAGGCCCGGTGCAGGCTGGGGCGCCGGAGGTCGCAGTCGATGATCAGCACGTTGATGCCGATGGCGGCGAACTCCTCGGCGAGCTTCTGCGCGCTGGTCGACTTGGTCTCCCCCGGCTCCGAGCTGGTGACCAGCAGCGTGTGCGGGGCGCCGTCGGGGCTCGAGAACTGCAGCGACGTGCGCAGCGATCGGTAGGCTTCGGAAATCGAGGAACGCGGATCGCCCAGCGCGTCCGTGAGCTTCACGCCCTCCGCCTTCGGGATCACGCCCAAGACCGGCAGCTTGAGCTCGCTCTCGATCTGCTCGGGCACGTTGAACTTGTTGTTCAGCAGCTCGAGGATGTAGATGATCGCGGCGCTGAGCGCTGCAGCAAGGCCGATCGCGACCAGCAGGTTGCGCAGCAGGCTCGGCTCGAACGGCACCCTCGGCAGCACGGCGCTGTCGACCACGTCGACATTGGCGCGGCGCAGGTCGGAGACCACCCCCAGCTCGTTCCGCTTGTCGACCAGCGTCTGGTACTGCGCCCGGTTGGAGTCCACCTGGCGCTTGAGGATCGTGTACTCGATGTTCTTGTCGCGGAACGCCACCTGCTCGGCTTCGAGTTCGGACAGCTTGGTCTTGAAGTCCTTCTCCTCCTGCACGGCCGCCTCGAGGCTCAGCCGAATGGAGCCGGCAATGGTCTCGACGCCGGCCTGCAACTGCCGCTCCATCTCCGCGATCTGCGCCGTAAGCCGCTGCATCTCCGGGAAGCCCGGTTTGAACATGCTGAGCTTCTGCTGATACTCGGCCCTGAGCTCGGCGATCTTGCTGCGGGCTTCCCGAATGGCCTCGCTCTCGAGGACCTGCTTGAGCTGGGAGGCTCCACCCTGATCGATGAAGGCAACGAGCCGCTCGGCCTCGAGCCGCTTCTGGATGGCCTGGGTCAGCGCGGTATTCGTTGCCTGGACGTTCGCCGTGATCTGGGCGCCGTCCTCGCCGGCTCCGCTCAGCTGCTGGTCCTTGGCATAGGCCACCAGCGCCGCTTCCGAAGCCTCGAGCTGCGCTTTGGCCTCGACCAGCTGCTCGCTGATGAACTCGCGTGCCAGGTCCGAGGTCTCGATCGTCTGGTCGACCTGCTGGTCCATGTAGCTGCGGACGATCTGGTTGGCGATGTCCCGCGCCTTCGCCGGGTTCTGGTCGGCGAAGCGCACCTCGAGCAGGCTGGTGCCGCGGAGCAGCGTCGCCGACAGGTTCCTGAGCACCAGCTCGGTCGCGAGCTCGTCCCGCTGCTCGGCCGTCAGCTGGCCGAGATCGGTCCGCGTGGACGTGCCGAAGATGCGCGAGAAGATGTTGCCGATCGAGAAGTCGGGACGCGGAAACAGGAAGTCGGCATCGTTGGCGAGGTTGAGTTCGACCACGACGCGCCGGGCCAGGTTGCGGCTCCTGAGCTTCTCCTTGGCGGTCTCGAAGGTCCGCATGTCGCTCGACTGCGCGACCACGTCCATGTCCTCGAGCACCCTGGCGCTCGGCACCATGATCTCGATGCGCGACGTGCTGGCATATTTGGGCGACTGCATCAGGGTGATGACGGCGCCGAGGACGATCGCCGTCGCGAACAGGATGCCGATCAGCCAGCGATAGCGGACCGCCAGCCAGAAGAGTTTCAGCGGGTCGAACGGCTCGGGCTCGTCCGGCGGCGGCATGCCGTAGCCGGCCCAGGCCGGGTCGTCGAAGCGGGCGGGCGGCGCGCCGTTCGGCCCACCCCGCCAAGCCAGTTGCCTATCGTTGCGCTCAAGCATCCACCGACCCCGATCCCACCCTAAGGCGTGCGCCACCCTAGAGAAGCCCAAGCCCGGAGGCGCTGCGCGCCAAGCCAAGCGCTTCCCCGAGCGAGCTGCCCAGCACCTTCATGCCCGAGGGGAACGCCACCACGATATCGCCGCCGTAGACCGGGGTATCCGGCGTCTTGCCGGCGCGGATCGCCGACACGTTGTACTGCGCGACATAGTCGCGCCCGTCGATCGTCCGGTAGACGAAGACATTGGCCGGATCGCCGATCGCGGTGAAATTGCCCGCCGCCGCAACGACCCTGAGCAGGGTCGAGCTGCCGCTGACCGGATAGGCGCCCGCCTTCCTGAACTCGCCGTCGAGGGTCACCGACTGCTGCAGGTTCAGCGTCACTTCCGGGTTCTGGAGATACTGGCTGCCGTAACGCTGCTCGATCTCCCGCTCGAGCGACGCAATCGTCTTGCCCGCGGCCGGCAACCGAGCCGATCAGCGCCAGGGAGATCTGGCCGTTGGGATCGACCTGGATGTCCCGATCCAGTTCGTCGACCCCGAACACGTCGACCTTGATGCTGTCCCCCACCCGCACGATCTGGCTGGCGTCGGCCCCCGCGCTCACCGGCGGCGGCAGTGCTGCCACCACCTGCAGGCTCCCGCGCCCTGGGTCAGGTTCGCCTGGCTGCCGGTGCTGCCGGTATAGCCGGCGCTCTTGATATTCGCGGAAGCACAGCCGGCCAGGCCGACCAGCAAGCACATCGTCACTGCAATTCGATTTGGCCGCAACACCACTAAACCCTATCCCAGTAGTCGCCTTGCCCAGTCCGCAAGTCGAGATCGCCGCTCCTGCCGCCCGGCAGGAGCCGTTTGAGGCAAGGCCGTTCTCTGGCGCGACGCCAGCGCTTCGTTCCGCAAGATGGCCGCCGGGCGGTCATAGACCATGGCCAGGGCCTCGGCCTCGCCCAGACGCGCCGCCACCGCATCGCGAGCCGGCGACAGCAGCGGCGGCCTGCCGCTGGTGTTGTGGGCGTCGCTTGCGATGATGTCGACCATGCCCTCGTCCAGCATTCGTTCCGACCAGTATCTGGCCCGCCGTCCAAAGCCTCCGGTGATGGAGCCGGCCGTGAGCTGGACGAGCCCCCCCTTCTCCACCATGGCGGCAACCAGCTCGTAGTGGCTCTCCATCCAGCTCAGCCGTTCGGGATGCGTGACGATGGGAACATAGCCCGACGTCACCAGCTCCTCGACCAGCCCCACGAGGCGTGGCAAGGCCACATCATGCGGCGGCTCGAGCAGGAAATACCGCCGAGTCCGCCAATGACGGCACCGAACCGGCGCGGAGCTTGGCCGGCAGGCCCGGATCGACATGCACGTCGGCGCCGATCCAGAGCGTACAGATCGATGCCGGAGACGGAGAGCCTTCCGGCAAGCTCCTCGAGCAGGGGGCGGATATTGGCGGTCGAATCGCCATAGACCCCGGGCATGACATGCGGCGTGCAGGCGATGCTGGGTGGTACCGTCCGTCCGCCGCCATGCGGCCATGGCCAGTGACGTCTCCCAATCAGGAGATCCATCATCGATGCCCAGCAAGAGATGACAGTGCAGATCGATCATCGTTCTGCGCCGCCATCATCTTTCTTTTCAGTCGGAGCGGGCGCGCATCGCACGCCCAGTCGGCGAATCGAGACTGTCGGCGCGCGCCGCTCGAGCCGCTCGCCGGACCGCTGAGGCCGAGGCCGATCAGCAGCCGGCCGCCGACCGTCAGCGCGCCGGCGCCGGCGAGGAGCACCCCACCGCGATCGCCGCTGAAGCCGCTGACCGGCTCCTCGATCATGCGCACGCAGAGGCTGCCGTCGACCGGAGTGACGCTGACCTGTGCGGACGACTCGAGCGCCAGGTCGCAGCCCCCGCCCAGCGACACCGTCGCCGAGGAGGAGGCACGGTCGTGATCACGGCCACCGATCATGGCTGTGCGGCGCCGGCGCCGACGCCTGCTCGAGGCGCGCGGCGCCCGTCTAGATGCTCGCTGCCATCGGCGCGCGAAACCGACCCGAACAGGGCCAGTAGCCGCAGCGTGGACAGCATGCAGGCTGCAAGCATTCTGCGCGAAGGAGCGACAGCCGGCACGGGCGATCTGCGCAGCGAAACCGAACGGAACAAGCGAGCCAAGTGGAGAGACCAGCGGTGCGAATCTCTATAGATCAATTCCGCACCGTACCACTTGCTTAAATCTACGTAGCCCCTGAGACCCGAGTTACGCCTCACGAGCAAGTCTCGAACACGGTAGCTGTAGGAGTATTGCCGAAACTGCAAAGCAAGCGGTCCCGGCTCCGTCGCTGGGAACAGGCTTCGGCGGGCGAGCAGCGACCAGTGCGTGACGGGTCGCCGCAGGGCGCCTTGGACTGCACGACCCGCGCGGGCTTCCAGACTCAGGAAAAATAAGCGCCCGACCTGCCGCATCGGCAGCTGCTGGCCATGCTCGGCCGAGCTCAGCTGCAGGTAGGTAGCAATCTTGAGGGTGCGGAAAGGGAAACGGAGGCGGATCGGGCGCTTCAGAGCCGCTAATCACTAGAGCGCTGGCGAGATCGCGGCAACAGCGTGGCACGTCTGCGCTGCCACCGGCTCTTCCACGGATCGCCGCGCCGGCGCGAGCCGGGCATCCACCTCTACTGCAAACCGCCAACGATTTCAAAAAGCTATGGACAAGTTCGCGTAGTTCGAATCACATCCTGCCAGTAACCCACCGGGACAAAAGCGATGTTTCGACCCTTGCGACTTGCAGCACTCGTTCTCGGATGCTCACGCCCACCCTCGCCCATTCGATCGAGATCGACGCGGACACGGATTTCAAGCTTCGTTGCGGCGCCGGCCTGATCATCGCCGCCGAGGCGTCCGAGGACAAGGACGAGGCCGCCCGCTTCGACCAGGCCGGCAGCGCCATGCTCGGCGACGCGGATTCCGTGCTTGCCGCGCAGGGCGTCACCGAGCCGGCCCGCCGCAAGATCGGGCGCGACTACACCACCGAAGTCGCCGAGGCCTTTGCCAATGAGCAGAGCCCCGGCTTCGAGCCGGCCGCCTGCCTCGAGGCCGCCGGCCTCGCCCAGCCTGCCGCTCCGGCAATGTCGGAAGAAGAGCGCGAAGCCCTCCTCGACCAGCTGATGACCTGCGGCGCCGGCTTCTACATCACCTCTGAACAGAGCCGCACCGACGGCAAGACGGACGACGCCGACATGCTGGCCTTGCTCTCGACCAAGCTGCTCGACCGGGCCGACGAAGTCATGATCGAAGGCGGCATGGGTGAAACCGCCCGCCACCAAATCGGCGAGCTCTATGGCAAGCAGGTCGCCGAAAAACTCCGCGACGGCAAGCCCCTCGCCTACGACTGGGACACCTGCGCGACGCTGTGAGGCCGACCAGCCCAGGTGGCCATCCAAAGCTCGGCCGCGGCTGCGGAAATCGCCTGCCTGAGGCGCTGCTCCTGCTTCTTGGGCGACAGCGAGCTGCGGATGATCTCGCCGCCTTCGTTCTTGAACTCCGCCAGCACCTTCTCGGGCTGCGCCTTGCGGACCAGGAGGAACAGGGCGGAGCTGCCCGGGGCAGCTTGGCGGCGGTTCGCGCATCAGTCGTCGTCTATCTCGTATCCGTCAGCGCTCCCGCCAGGGGGTCCCGGCGCCGAGGCTCCGCCGACCAGCATGCCGAGCAGTGGTTGAGGAACAGCAGGCCAATGGGCTGCCGATGCAGCGCCGGTCAGGGGCGGGCCCCCATGCTCCCATGTTGACGCTCTGCTTCAGCTGCACCTTGGCCGTCCGCGCCCCGCACCGCGACCACCGCATCCTCGAGGTCGATGAGATACTCACGATCCAGCTGCCGCAGCTTGTTCAGCACCTGATCGGCCTTGTCGGCCTGCTTGAAGGCAATCGCGACGAACTCTGACATGGCGTCCTCCTGTTCTGGGGCCGACCGCCCCGACCCCGAGGCCGGCCAACTCGCCTGTGATCGGCACGGGAGGAACGCCGCGTCTCGGCGAGTTGTTGCGAACGGGCGGCATGGAACTGCGGTGGGGTCGTCGTGCCCCCCACCCCTCCGAGGTCATCGCCCGACTTGTTCGGGCGACCCAGGCCGCAGCCGGGTTGCCCGCGCCAGGAGCTTAGCCCTCCACGGATTCCCCAAGCAGTTTCGCGATATCCCGAACGGAAACGATGGAGACGATCTGCTCAGGCGTCAGCCCTCTGCCGAGCTGCTTCTCGAGCTCGGCGACGATCGCCATGTGCCCCAGGCTGTCCCACGCAGCGACACTCTGCATGTCGTCACCCGCGGTGACGGTTTCGACATCGAGGGCTGCCGCGACCAGTCCGCAGGCGAGGCGATCACTGCTCATGCTTGGGATCCCAGTAGCGCCCGGATTTCCACTGATCCAGGAACATTTCGAAGGTCACCAAATCAAAGACCTCTCCCGTAGAGGGGTCCTGGCGACAGCGATGCCAGGTCCCATTGTGGGTGAACCCGAGCTTGCGATAGCTGAATATCGAAGAGACGTTGCGGGCATCCACCACGCCGTAGAAGCGCTCGACATTCGTGTGGCGGAAGAACTGGTTCATCAGCTCGGCGCGAACCTCCACCACCACGTCCCGCCCCCACCACGACCGATCGTGCAGGGCAACGCTGCCGAACGCCGATCGGTAGCCGCTCAGCTTGAACGTGTTGACGCCGATCGGCTGCGAGGAGCCCTTCGGCGTGATCGAGTAGACGAAACGCTTCGGCGATCGCGGTATCGGCCCGCCGAAGTACCACTGAAGGAGAGTTCTGCGGCCTGGATGACTGGAACACGCCTTTCAGGATCTGGGGGTCCTTGCGCCAGCCCTTGGTGATCTGGAACGCTTCCAGCACATTCAGCGACCGCAGGGTGAAGCGGGCGGTCTCGAACGTTCCCCTGAGGGCCGAGTGGTCGGTGCGCTTGGCCCGCATCAGTTCGCCTCGACGACTGCACGAACGTCGGCTCGGACCACCTTGCCGCGATCGTTCCTGGGAATGGCGTCGACCCGCCAGAGCCTTGTCGGAACCGCTTCGGCCCGCACGCGCTCCCTGCACTCATAGCTTGAGCCGGTCCGCGCTGAACTCGGCGTCCGGCTTCATCACCACCGCGGCCGCCACTGCCTCACCGGCCATGGCGTCCGGAATACCGAAGGCGCACGCCTCGACGATTTCCGGATGCCGCTCCAGCAGCATGTCGATCTCCTCGGCCTGGATCTTGATGCCGCCGCGATTGATCTCCGACTTGAGCCGTCCGATCAGTGTCAGCCGGCCGTCGGCATCGATCTCGCCGACATCGCCCGTACGGAACCAGCCGTCGAGATACGCCGCCTCGTCGAGGTCGGGCCGCTCCCAGTAGCCGAGCATGAGTGCCGGCGTCTGGACCAGCACCTCGCCGCGCCCTGAACGCTGCACCTGCCCGTCTTCCCTGAGCACCGCCAGCGCTCCGCCCCAGGCGCCGCCGACATAGCCGTCCCGGCCGCCGGCGTCCCGAAGCGAGCCGCCGCCGATCCAGTTCGCCGTCTCGGTCATCCCGAGCATGTTGAATACCGATTTCGTCCCCGACCATTCGGCGATGGCGCGCCACTGCTCGATGGAGAGCGGCGCCGAACCTACATGGATCCGGTCGAGGACGCGCCGCGGGCGCGGCGCTACGCGCAGGGCGATTTTCCAGAACGAGGGGACCGAGCTCATGAAGCTGATGCCGCGCTCGTCCAGCACCTCACCCAGCCTGCCCAGCGCCTTCAGGTCAGGGTTCTGCCACAGGTGAACGCGCCCGCCGGCCAGCAATGGCGTGAGCACGTTGCCGATCAGGCCGTGCCCGAAGAACACCGGCAGCACGCACAGGCTCTCACGCAAGACCGAGGGGCCGATCTCGGCGACGTTCAGGCTGGTCCGCGCCAGCAGCGATCGGATGGAATGCACGATCCCCTTCGGCCGGCCCGTGGTCCCCGAGGTCATCAGGATGAGCGCCGGCTCATCGAGGCGCAACGGAGTGCCACCGCCGCCGGCGCCCTCCGGTATCTGGGACATCCCGTCCAGCCAGAGGGCGGCGCCTACCGTATCCTTCACGATCTGCTGCTCTTCCGGCTTGAGCTGGGGATTTACTGCAACGGCGACCGCTCCGGCTTTCCAGCAGGCGAGGATGTCGACGATGTAGCGGATCGGATCGGCGGCAACCGACCACGACGCGTTGTCCATGCGCGATCCCCGCCCCGGACAGCAGCCGAGCCCGCTCCCCCACCGCCTCGACGAGCCCCGCCGCATGCAGTTCATCGCCCGTGCTGACATTCGAGAGACGGGCCCTCTCCGGAAGGAGGCTGGCGAAGCAAATGTTGTGCATGCGGGTCACTCAGCGAGCCACGGCGTACTGGAAAGCCCGGAACAGATGGTGCCGCGCCACTGCACCCCTCGATCGGGGAAATGCGAGGACGCTTCCGGCGCTGATCAGGGACCGGAAAGGCCGACGTCGCCCGTCGAGCCGCCGCGCCACGTCGCGCGCCGCCGGGACGTCGAAAAGCTGGTCGACCAGATCGAGGCACAGGGCGACCTCGAGCGTCAGCCGCAGATCCGCCGCCGCTTCGGGCAGCGCCTCGATGTCGCTGGGGTCGAGCCGCCGGAAGGTCTGTAGCGCGTCGACCAGCAGCTTCAGCTGGTGCAGCTTGTGGCCCAGTATGGCGTGGACGATGACGGTGAAGAGCCGCGCCAGCGCGGGGGACGCCGCCCTGCACCGCATGAGTTCGTCATAACCAAAGCTCACGCGCCGGCGCAGCGCTGCATAGTGGACGAGATTGCCGTGCACCTCGACCAGCGCCGAGGGGACCTGCGGGTGCACCCACTTCTGTTCCTGGTTGGACTCGGTGTGGTCGAGCACCGGTTTGCGGAACATCCGGTAGCCGAGCCCCTGCAGCAGGTTCGCCAGCGGTTGGTACGCCTCGGGCGCCGCAAGGATGTCCAGGTCGGTGAACGGGCGGTCCGCCCGGACCGGATATGCGGCTTCCGCCAGTTCCGGCCCCTTGATCACAGCGGCGGGTAGACCCTCGGCAACGAGCGCCCCCACCTTCGCCGAGATGGCCCGCAGGTGCAGCATGGGCCCGACGCGGTTCGTCAGCTCCTCGCGGATCGGATCCAGCACCGACTCGGGCAGCTGGTCCGTCAACTTTCGTACGACGATCGGCGTCACGCCGTGGACCTCCGCCAGCTGCAGCAGCGGCTGCAGCTCGGCGGGCGGCACCGCTTCGCCCGGTCTCTCCGGATCGGCCAGGCGACAAAGCAGCGCCTCGAGGGGAGTGAGCCTCATGCCGTCGCCTCGGCCATTCCAAGCTCCGCCATGATGACGCCGCCGAGATCCGACGGGTCAGCGCCCGCCAGGATCCGGCCGGTCGGCAAGCGGCGAACCAGCCCGGCCAGCGAGGCCAGGTGGCGCCCATGGTCCGGCAGCACGCCCCGGTAGCTGGTGCGCACGTGATCCGCGGCGGCAACGGCGAGGATCTCCGTCTGGCCGATCGGTGCAACCCTGCTCTGCGCTGCCGCCGACCGCTCCAGCCGGTAGAGCGCCGCGATGGGTTTCGGCTGGCTGTCCTCGACCCGCGTCACCGAGCGCAGCGCCGCCAGCGGCAGCGGCTTCTCATCCTCGGCACTCCACTCGCCGGTGAGCAGCGGCTCGACCCAGGGCAGCATGCCGGCAGTGTGGCGATGCACCTTGAGACTGCGCGGCAAGCCCCAGCCCACCACCTCGTCACCGACCACCCGACATATGATCAGGTCATCGGAACAAAGCCCAAAGCCTGCTGCGCACAAGGCGAGCGCGCTCGTCGTCTTGCCGGCGCCGCTCTGGCCGATGATCATCACCATGCGCCCGTCCGGCAGGGTAAGTCCTGCGGCATGGACGGGGATCTGGCCGGATGCGCGCAGCGCGGCCTCGACGGCATGCATGCCGAGATTTATGCTGACGCGTTGCAGCTCGTGCGGCGCAACAACGAGCCTCGCCCGCCGATCGGCGTTGGAAAGTTCCAGCGAAGCCTTGCCGGGGAAAACCTGCAGCAGTGCGTTGCCGGCAAGTGCCGCGATGCATTCGCCCTCGTCGAGAACCGGGCCTTGATAGAGAATGTCCGCGCCCGCGGGCACACTGGCCGGCGTTCCGATGGTCAGCTCCAGCTCGAAGCAGGCCGGCGACAGGCCCTCGGCCTCCCAGGCGCCGCCGAAGATCCTGGCGAACCGGTCGAGCAACGCGGGCTCGTCTGCTGAAACGGCAAGGCTCGCGCCCTGCAGGTCGAAATAACGCCTGGTCAAGTTTACCCTTCCGCTCCGCGCAGTTGCTGCGGATATCTGTAGAGGAGGACGTGGCCGGGCATCGGTTCATTGACCACCGGGACGCCATCGACGCACACCCAGCAATGCGCCTTCACCCGGTCACTGGTCGCTGCCGTCTTGTCGACCGAAAACAGGAGCTCCGGCGAATATCCCGCCCGCCGCAGGAACTCGTAGCCCAGCAGTCCCGACCTGAAGCAGCGCCGGTTCCGCATGAAGACCGGCGCCCGCACCGCCCAGCGGATTGAACGCTCGAGATATGCGAGCGAAAATCGAGGATAGCCGGCGCCGCCTGCCGGCTCGTACCGGGCCAATATCCTGCTCAAATCCTTGCCGAAGATGCGCAGCGGCAGGATACGCGCCGCAATCCAGAGGTGAGCGCGGAAGCGCAATCTCGCCCAGGATGTGTCCGACGGGCCGGCGCGCATCACGTCACGCCTATGATGATCCCTTCCGACACCATCTCGTCCGCGAGCTGGGTCAGGTCGGCGGCAAGCTCGTCGTGCGAGACCTCGAACTCCGCTGCCATCAGCTCCGCGACCGCAGCGAGGCTACGCGTCCCGTCCAGGGCCGACAGGAATGCCGTGGATGTCTCGTTGCAGGAATAAAGCTGTCCGTCCCCGAAGGTCAGGATCACAGCCCCATCATTCACCGCCTCAAAAGTGGCGTCGTCCGCCAGCCGGTATACTTGCTCAAGCGACATTTCGTACTCAAAACGGATGCGAGCGGCCCAGGGCCGCTCGCTCGTGAAACCAGTTTGCTTTGCTATTACGCGGGCAGTTGCTTACTCGAGGGAGCAGCGGTTACTGATGACAGCGCCTGCTGCTTCTTCAGAATCGGCTTCGCGTAGATTTTCTTGGTAGCGATCATGCAAAAAATTGTCCTACGACTTACTTGACGGGAGGACCACCACTGCCCGGGGCAGCGGTCACCGAGGACAGCACCTGCTGCTTCTTCAGCGACGGTTTCGCGTAAACCTTCTTCATTACAGTCATGCTGAGCTCCTTATGTCTCCGACATGCTTGCTCGCCGGAACAGCGGTCACGGACGATAGCGCCTGCTGCTTCTTCAGCAGCGGCTTGGAATACGTTTTCCTAGTCAATACAACCTCCTAGATACAATCGACGTTTAGCAGATCGGCTTGATCAGTAAACCCCCTACGCAATCTGTACCTAGGTGGCTTGGCTGCTTCGATGCTGGAGACATGACAAAATGCGCTGGAGCACCACCAAGGAAGGTGATGCTCCAGGAGCTTTCACTGAGTCTAGCTGGACCTGAGCCCGGACGGCGCGAGGCGTGAAGGCCGGGCCCGCGCCTTACTTGACGCGGCCCTCGTTGGTGCCGCCCTGGCAGCCGCCGCCGCGGCCGGGGAAGCCGTGCTCGAGGCCGTAGAACTTGAAGGAATCCGCCGCGGTCTGGACCTGCGACGAGGTCTGCCCGCCGGGGTCGGACGTGTCGAGATCGTTCAGCCCGCTATAGGAGCAGTTCGAGTTCGAGTGCGCCGGCGCTCCCGTGTAATTGGTGTTGTCGAGGGTCCCGGGAGGTCCCTTGACCTCACCTGCCATCGCGCCGATGGCCGACAAGTCCCAGCAGCGCTGCGGCAGACAAAGGGATAGCGAAATCTCGCATCAGGCTCATTTCTTCTCCCCTCCAAGAAACACCGCCATGTCGACGGCAGCCCGAGCCTAGCGCCGTGGAAGTAGACGGTCAATCTTGAGATGAGGATACGATAATATAGGCGGACCTATATTTATCGCCTGATCAGTTCCGGCAAGCTTAGTGCGGCGCCGATCAAGCGGAGCATTCAGCCGCAGCGATCGAGCACTTTCTGGATGGCCGCCTTTGATCCGCCGGCGCCGAAGCTGTTGCTGTCGAAGGCCTCGAGCCCGCCCCGCCCATCCATGCGCACATAGGCGACGCGGATGGTGTCCTTCGCCCGCTGCGCCACCCGGGCCCACTGCCGGGCCACCGGACCACGGACGATCATCGACGACCCGTCGCTGTGAATCAGCGGGATCTCCTGCGCGAAGCTGGTGCCGGCGGCGGCCGAAACCCTGCTGCCCTCCGCCGGGTCCGGCGTGATCGCGAGGTTCAGCACCGTCGCTTCGGCCACCTTCGGATGCGGCGCCCGCACCCAGAACCCCATCGCCAGGTCGCCGCCGCGGCAGGCGAACTGGAACTGCGCCTCGCCATTGTCGAAATAGGCGATCGGCACTCCCCCACCCTCATAGCGCCATTCAGCGCCGCTGGCCGCCGTTGCCGGCAACAGGACAAGCAGAACCGCAAACACCCTCAGCATGAACAATTCCTGGCGCATGTATGAACGAACTCGTCGAGCAAGGTCGCCCGACTCGCCGAGGAACTAACCAGATCGCCAGTATCAGGGGCATTAACGCGAGCTTCTTCAGCCCGGCACGGCCCCATTGGGCGCCGGTGACCGCTCCCGCCGGGAGTCAGCTCGTCCCGCTGTCCTGCGCCAGGCTCCACTCCCGGTAGCGGCGGCGGCCGTCTTCGAGGTGGCGCCGCATGGCGGTGCGGGCCTCGTCGGGCTTGCGGTTGCTGATCGCGTCGAAGATGCGCTGGTGCTCGAGCTGGATGAGTTCGAGGAACTCCGCCTTCAGCTGGTCGTTGGCGAACCTCGCGCCCAGCGCCTGGCGCGGGATCAGCCGCTCGCCCATCTCGTCGACGAACAGGTTGAAGCGCCGGTTGTTCGTGGCCTCGGCGATGGCGCGGTGGAAGGCCCGGTCGGCGCCGCTGGCGAGGCTGTTGTCGCTGAGGTGCCGGCTGAACTGCGCCAGCGCCTGCTGCATGCGCAACAGGTTGCTCTCGGTGCGCCGCTCGGCCGCGAGCCCCGCTGCCTCCACCTCCACCCCGATGCGGACCTCCATCACGTCGAGCACGTCGTCGATCTCCTGCGTCGCGGCCATGAAGGAGGAGAAGCCCCCTGCCCGGTCCGGCGGCTTGACGACATAGACGCCGCTGCCGCGCAGCGAACGCAGCCTGCCCTCGGCCTTGAGGCTGGCGATCGCCTCGCGCACCACGGTGCGGCTCACCGAAAACGCCTCGCACAGCCGGTCGGCCGGCGGCAGCTTGTCGCCCGGCTTCAGATTGTCGGCCTCGATCAGCCGCAGCAGGTCGAGCTTCACACGATCGGTCAGGTGCAGGGCAGGCGTGGCGGCGGACATCTCTCGGAACTTCCTGGAAATCGGCCAACGGCATATCGCGCAGAGCAGCGCCGGACCAGCGCGCGTAACGGCGCAGCTTGCTCGCCCGAAGAATGTATCATACTTCTTTCAGGAAGTCATAATTCTTGGGGGGATGCACATGTATGTCGGCACACAAATGGGGGGCAGCCAGCTGGCCGAGGCCGGGGACCGGTACCTGCGGCAGCTGGCGCAGCTGGGTCTGCGGCACGTCTGCATCGACCCGGAGGGCAGCCCCTACAGCTGGACCCGCGACGTGCTGGCGCGGCACATCGACCGCATCGACCGGGCCGGCCTGGTGCTCGACATGGTGCAGCTGCCGCTCCCTTCCTGGGGCATCGTCAACCACCAGTCGCCGGGCATCGTGCTCGGCGTGCCGGGCGAGCGCGACCGCGAGATCGACGGCATCTGCCGGCTGATCGAGACGCTCGGCGAGCTCGGCATCGGCGCCGCCAAGTACAATTTCAACATCGTCGGCATCCCGCGCACCGAGTCGGAGCGCGGCCGCGGCGGCGCGGTGCTCTCCACCTTCCGGCACGACCAGACCACCGACGACGACGTGCTGACCGTCGCCGGCCGGGTCGATGCCGACACGATGTGGGAGCGCATCACCTATTTCCTCGAGCGCGTCGTGCCGGTCGCCGAGGCGAGCCACGTGCGCCTCGCCTGCCATCCGCACGATCCGCTGACCCGCCCGGGCTACCGCGGCGTCGACCGCGTGCTCGGCACCGTCGAGGGGCTGAAGAAGTTCGTGCAGATCGCCGAGAGCCCCTATCACGGGCTCAATTTCTGCCAGGGCACGGTGGCCGAGAGCTGGAGAACCCGCGCGAGGAGATCGACGACGTGATCCGCTGGTTCGGCGAGCGCAAGAAGATCTTCAACGTCCACTTCCGCAACATCAAGGGCAGCGCTACTCGTTCACCGAGGTGTTCCCGGACGACGGCGACATGGACATGGCGGCGGCGTTCCGGATCTACCAGGAGGTCGGCTACGACGGCATGATCATGCCCGACCACGTGCCGCACATCGACGCCGAATCCTCGATGGAGACGGCCTTCGCCTTCTGCTTCGGCTACATCATCGGCCTGTTCCAGGCCAATGGCTGGGATCCCTACGGGCCCTGAGGGCCAAGGGGCCTTTGATCAGGCGTTCGCCGCGATCAGCGCGGCGAGCGTCTCGCGCTCGGCCTTGTCGAGCTCGGTGAGCGGCGCCCGCACCTTGCCGGCCGGCCGCCCGACCAGCTCGGCGCCGGCCTTGATCAACGAGACGGCGTAGCCGCGCTTGCGGTCGCGGAGCTCGATCAGCGGCAGGTAGAAGTTCTTCATCAGCGTGCCGATGGTCGCCAGGTCGCGCTGGCGCACCGCGTTGTAGAAGCGCAGCGCCAGCTCGGGCACGAAGTTGAAAACGGCGGAAGAATAGGTCGTGACGCCCATCTCGAGATAGGGCTGCGCGAACACTTCGGCGGTCGGCAGGCCGCCGATATGCACCACCCGGTCGCCCAGCCGGTGGGCAATGCGGGTCATCAGCTGCAGATCGCCGATGCCGTCCTTGTAGCCGATGAAATTGGGGCAATCCTCGGCCAGCTGCTCGAGCCCCTGCGGCGAAAGCCGGCTGTTGTCGCGCGCGTAGTAGATGACGCCGATCCCCACCGAACGGCAGATCGCCCGCATATGCGCGAGCACGCCCGCCTCCTCGGCTACCATCAGGTAATGCGGCAGCACCAGGATGCCGGCCGCCCCGGCCCGCTCGGCGCGGCGCGCCAGGTCCACGGCCATGCGCGTGCCGTAGCCGACGCCGGCCAGCACCGGCACGTCGGCCGCGCTGTTCTCGACCGCTGTGCGGATCACCGAGTCGTACTCGTCATAGCCGATGGAGAAGAACTCGCCGGTGCCGCCGGCGGCGAACAGTCCCGCCGCGCCGTGCGAGGAGAGCCACTGCAGCCGCCCGGCATAGCCCTTGGCGTCGAACTCGCCGTCGGCACCGAAGTCGGTGACCGGGAAGGACAGCAACCCCGAACCGATCTTCGCCTTGATCTCCTCGAAGCTCACCATTCCCTCCCCAGCAAAATTAGTATGACTGCTTTTGCTCTTATCATTGGCCTCGCTGAGGCGTCAATGCGCTGCCGCCGCGAAGCGCCGGGAAGCAGTATGATTGATCGTTGACAGCGGGTATTTTGACCGACAAATTGAAACAAGGCCAACGGGGCTGAGCAAAGCCCGGGTCTGCCGGAGGCAGGAGGAAGCCGATCGGCGGAGGCGGCGATGTACCGCGGAATGCGAGTCGCGATGGGGCAACTCTCAAGGGGGATGACCATCGCGGCGGCGGTAGGGGCCGTCAGGTTTTGGGAAAGCCTAACCAAATCAGGAGGAGGAACGAATGGCCAAACTGACTCGCCGCGAATTGTTGCGGGGCACCGCCCTTACGGGTGCGGGACTTTTCATGGCCGGCCAGGGGCTGCCGGTCTTCGCACAGGACGCCAAGCCCGACGCGGCGCTGCCGCAGGGCGCTTCCGGCAAGCTGACCGTCATCCATCGCACCGAGTACTTCGAGGCGGCGCAGACCGCCTTCCGCGACACGGTGCAAGCCTTTGCCGACTGCCAAGGGTGTCCAGCTCGACATCTCGACCACGAACCCCGAGTCGTTCGGCGACTTCATGGGCAAGATGACCGCCGCCGTGAAGGCCGGCAATCCGCCCGACTTCGCCTATACCAGCAACGTCTCGATCTCGCAGCTGCACCTGCTCGACCTCGTCGAGGACGTGAGCGACGTGGTCGACGAGGCGGTGAAGCGCTACGGCGACATCATGCCGGGCCTCAACGCCGCCAAGACCGCGCAGCTCGACGGCAAGTGGTGGGCGATCCCGCTGATCGGCACCACCACCGGCTTCTTCGTCCGCGGCGACAAGCTCAAGGAAAAGGGCATCGATCCTGCATCGCTCAAGACGATCGTCGATCGTCGCGAGGCGGCGCTGGCGATTTCCGGTCCCGACTTCTACGGCTGGGGCTTCACCCCCAACCAGTCCGGCGACGGCTTCGGCTTCCTGATCAGCGTCGTGCAGGCCTTCGGCGGTCACTTCACCGACGAGACCGGCCAGATCGTGCAGTTCAACTCGCCCGAGACCGTGCGGCCTTCGAGTTCCTGCGCGAGACCTACGACCGCAACGGCAAGTATGCCGCCATGCTGCCGCCGGGCATCGAGAGCTGGAACGACACGGGCAACAACGAGGCCTATCTCGCCGGCCAGATCGGGTTCACGCAGAACGCCTTCTCGATCTACGCCCAGGCCAAGCGCGACAACAACCCGGTCTATCCGAACACCCTGCTGCTGCCCGCGCCGCAGGCCATCAACGGCGACAGCCGCGACGGCGGCAACGTCGGTGGCTGGATGACCATCTTCAAGAACGCGCCGAACGTCGCGCTGGCGAAGGAACTGGCGCTCGACCTGCTCGACCCGGCAAACTTCGGCAAGATCTCGGCCCTGGGCGGCGTGCTGTTCACGCCGGCCTACCACGAACCTGTGGACGCCGGAGCTGATGGCGACCGACCCGAACCTCGCCGATCATCAAGGAGCAGGTCAGCGTCACCGATCCGTTCCTCGGCCAGTCCTGGCCGGCGGACCCGAACGCGCGGCGTCGACGCCATCCGCGCGCAGGGCGTGCTCGAGCAGTCCGTGGGCAACGTCATCTCCGGCCGCATGGCGCCAGCCGATGCGGTCAAGGATGCGCACCAGAAGATGGTGCGATCTGTTCGAAGAAGGCGGGATCATGCAGCCGTAAGGCAGCTGCTTGCTGACGGGGGGCGGCGGCGCCGCCCTCCGACATCCCGCGCCGGAAGGGGCTGTCATCTCGTGACGCCTGCCCGTGCCCAACTCCTGCACCCAGCGCTACCGGGTGCTTCGGCTGGAAGGAGGCTTGACCATGGACAAGCGCATCACCCTCGATATGCCCGTTGGCGGCACCACTACTGCCGCGCGTCCGCGGTTCAAGCTCAAGAACATCTTCGGCCGCGACTGGAAGATCGCCTACCTGTTCGTGCTGCCCATGGTAGTGCTCATGGCCGGCCTGATCTTCTGGCCGTTCATCAGCGCCATCCTGATGTCGACGACGACCTTCAACTTCCTGACCGGCGAGACGAATGAAGTGGGCATGCGCAACTACGAGCGCCTGCTCACCAACTCCGACTACATTCTGTCGCTGTCAGAACACGATCAACTTCACCTTCTGGTCGCTGTCGATCAAGTTCGTCACCGGCATGACCATCGCCATGATCCTCCACGCCAAGCTGCCGTGGCGGAACCTGCTTGTCGGCGATCATGCTGCTGCCCTGGATCGTGCCGGAGATCGTCACGGCGCTGGCCTGGAAGTCGATCTACGACCCGCTGTTCGGCGGCCTCAACCCGATCCTGCAGGGCATGGGGATCATCGACCGTCCGCTGGGCTGGCTCTCCGATGCCAACATGGCGCTGGGCAGCGTCATCGCGGTGAACGTCTGGAAGGGCATCCCCTTCTTCACCCTGCTGCTGCTCGCCGGCCTCAAGGCCATCGATACGCGAACTCTACGAGAGCGGCCGAGGTCGATGGCGCCAATGCCGTGCAGCGCTTCCGCTACATCACGCTGCCGGGCATGCGCTACGTCATCCTGGTCGTGCTGCTGCTGACGCTTCATCTCGACCTTCAACCAGTTCGGCCTGATCTTCCTGATGACCGGCGGCGGGCCGAGCGGCGCGACGCGCTCTACTCGATCCTCGCCTACGAAAAGGCGATCGGCTCGCTGCAATACGGCCCGGGCAGCGCCATCGCGCTCTCAGCGTCGCGCCGCTGATGGCCTTCCTCATCTGGCTGCTCGCCAAGTTCATGCGGCACGACGAGCGGTCGCGAAGGGGTGAAGAAGAAGTCGCGGTTCGACCTTGGCATCGGCAAGTTCTTCGGCCGGCTGTTCAGCCTCGTCCTCGACGTCTTCTTCTGGCCGTTCGACCAGTTGAACCGCGGCATCGAGTGGCTGGGTCGCGCCATCCGTGCGCGCGTCACCGGCTCGACGGACCGGCCGATGTTCAAGCCGGAAGGCCGCGAACGCATGGGCATCGGGATGCGGATCCTGATCCTGCTGCCGATCATGGTGTTCGTGCTGTTCCCGTTCTACTGGGTGATCATCACCTCGTTCAAGACGACGACCCAGATCAGCCAGCGCCAGTCGATCTTCTGGCCGGACCCGCCGACGCTCGACCAGTACCAGGAACTGCTCTTCGGCTCGCGCTTCCTCGTCTGGCTCGGCAACTCGGTGCTGGTCGCGTCGCTGTCGCACGATCATCTCGGTGGCGATCGCCGCGCTGGCCGCCTACGCGCTGACGCGCCTCAAGTTCCTCGGGGCGGGGCTGCTGACCACGGCGATCCTGATCACCTACCTGCTGCCGGGCACGCTGATCTTCATCCCGCTCTACCAGACGCTGAGCGACCTGGGGCTGATCAACAGCTATGGCGCGCTGCTGATCGACCTACCCGACCTTCCTCGTGCCCTTCGCCACCTGGGTGCTGATCGGCTACTTCCGCTCGATCCCGGTGGAGCTCGAGGAAGCGGCGATGATCGACGGGGCGAGCCGGCTCTACGCCTTCTTCCGCATCACGCTGCCGCTCGCCGCGCCGGCCCTGCTCTCGGTGACGCTGTTCGCCTTCACCAACGCCTGGAACGAGTTCCTGTTCGCCTTCGTGTTCATCACCTCGGAATCGATCCGGACGCTGCCGATCGGGCTGCAGTCGATGGTGGTGGGCGACATCCTGCCCTGGGGCGAGCTGATGGCGGCATCGCTGCTCACCGCGATCCCCGTGGCGATCCTCTACATGTACGCGCAGCGCTTCCTGGTCGGCGGGCTGACCGTCGGCGCGGTGAAGGGGTAGCGAAGTGGCGAGGTGCAGTTCCTTCTCCCCTAGGGGAGAAGGTGGCGCGAAGCGCCGGATGAGGGGTGAAGTGGTAGTGGCATGCCGGGTTTGCCAGCATGCCGCACTAACTCACCCCTCACCCAGCTTCGCTAATTCGCTGACGCTCATAAGCTACGCTGCCCTCTCCCCTGAGGGGCGAGGGGAACGAGCGTCGGTGCGCAGAAGTAATGCCCATCCCTCGAGGACCTCTTGACCGCGGCCACACCCACCATCACCTCGCTGCGGGTCGTGCCGGTCGCCGGACAGGACAGCATGCTGCTCAACCTGAGCGGCGCGCATGCCCCCTTCTTCACCCGCAACATCGTGATCTTGACCGACAGTCTCGGCAACACCGGCCTTGGCGAGGTGCCGGGCGGCGAGGCCATCGCCAGGACGCTGGAGGATGCGCGCGGACTGGTGGTGGGGCGCCAGGTCGGCGCCTATCGCTCGGTGCTGCGCCAGGTCGGCGAAACCTTCGCCGGTCGCGACGCCGGCGGGCGCGGCGCCCAGACCTTCGACCTCAGGGTCACCATCCACGCGGTCGCCGCGCTGGAATGCGCGCTGCTCGACCTGATGGGGCAGTTCCTCGACGTGCCGATGGCGGAACTGCTCGGCGACGGCCAGGTGCGCGATGCGGTGCCGATGCTGGGCTATCTGTTCTATGTCGGCGACAGCACGAAGACGCCGCTCGGCTATCGCGCGGCGGCCAGCGGCGACGACTGGGAGCGGGTGCGCGACCTGCCGGCGCTCGACGCGGCGGCGATCGTTCGGCAGGCCGAGGCGGCGAGGCGCGCTACGGCTTCGCCGACTTCAAGCTCAAGGGCGGCGTGCTGCCCGGCCCCGAGGAGGGCGAGGCGATCGTGGCGCTGGCCCAGCGCTTCCCCGAGGCGCGGATCACGCTCGACCCGAACGGGGCCTGGTCGCTGAAGGAGGCGATCGAGGTCTGCTCCGCGATCAAGCCGCAGCTCGCCTATGCCGAGGATCCGTGCGGGGCCGAGCAGGGCTATTCCGGCCGCGAGGTGCTGGCCGAGTTCCGGCGCGCCACCGGCATCCGCACCGCCACCAACATGATCGCCACCGACTGGCGGCAGATGGGTCACGCGGTGGCGCTGCAGAGCGTCGACATCCCGCTCGCCGACCCGCATTTCTGGACCCCGCGCGGCTCCATCGACGTGGCCAGGCTCTGCGCCCGCTGGGGCCTCACCTGGGGCTCGCACTCCAACAACCACTTCGACATCTCGCTCGCCATGTTCACCCAGGTCGGCGCCGCGGCGCCCGGCGAGATCACCGCCCTCGACACCCACTGGATCTGGCAGGACGGCCAGCGCCTGACCGCTCGATCCGCCGCTGATCCGCGGCGGCCACGTGCGGGTCCCGGAGCGGGCCGGCCTCGGCGTCGAGCTCGATGAAGCGGCATTGGAGGCGGCCCACCAGCTCTACCGCCAGCTGCCCGCCGGCACCCGCAACGACGCGGCGGCCATGCAATACCTGAGCCCCGACTGGCGCTTCGACCCAAAGCGGCCGGCGCTGGTGCGGTGAGCGCGGCGACGCCCTCGTGGTTCGACAGGCTCACCATGAGGGCAGGAGAGATCAGGGGCGCGTAGAGAGGACCTCATCCTGAGCTTGTCGAAGGACGAGGTCCCGTCACCGGCCTCATCCGGGCCTCTGCCAGCCTTTCTCCCGCGAGGGAGAAGTCCAGCGAGACTGGGTCGCGTCGGGTCGATAGCCCGAGGGATGACGGTGCGCCGATTTCTCTGATGCGGGCGAGCGGCGCCACCTCCCCATGCTCCGTGGTCTCACCGCTTGAGGGCACGGCGAGGGGACCATCTGAGCGTCGAAGGCCGGATGGACCGGCCGGTCAGCCTCCGCCAGGGGCGCGGACCTAGCCTCACTCGAACCAGGTCGTGCCCGGATACTGGTACTGCTTGGCCACTTCCTCGTTCAGCTCCAGCCCGATGCCGGGGCGGTCGCTGAGCTTGATGCGGCCGTTCTCGATGATCTCGCCACCGTCGGTGATGGTCTTCCAGTAGTCGCGGTGGAACCAGTGGAACTCCAGCACGAGGAAGTTCGGAACCGTGGCGCAGACATGGGCGGAAGCCATGGTGCCGATCGGCGAGCTCACGTTGTGCGGCGCGAACGGGATCGAGTAGAGGTCGGCCATCTCGGCGATCTTGCGGCACTCGCTCAGCCCGCCGCACTTGGGGATGTCGGGCATGATGATGTCGACCGCCTGCTGCTCGAGCAGCTTGCGGAAGCCGTGGCGCAGGTAGAGGTTCTCGCCGGCGCAGATCGGCGTCGAGGTCGAGCGGGTGATCTCGGCCATCACGTCGATGTTCTCGGGCGGCACCGGCTCCTCGAGCCACATCAGCTTCAGGTGCTCGAGGTCCTGCGCCAGCCGGATGGCCGAGTGCTTGTCGAGGCGGGTGTGCAGGTCCGTGGCGACGTCGACCGACGGGCCGGCGGCCTTCACCACCATCTCGGCCAGTTGCACCATGCGGTCATGCTCCCAGCGGTTGGGAGTCATGTTGAACTTGTCCTTCTCGTACCAGCCGGTCTCGGTGCCGGTGTGGCCGTAGGCGCGGATGTCGAGGTCGACCTTGAGGGCGGTGAAGCCGGCCTCGAGCACCTTGTCGACCTCGGCCTGCACCTCGGCCATGTTCATGCCGGGCGAGACCTCGCAGTCGCAATAGACGCGGATGTCGTCGCGGAACTTGCCGCCCATCAGCTCGTAGATCGGCACCTTGAGGGCCTTGCCCTTGAGGTCCCACAGCGCGATCTCGATGCCGGTGAGCGCCGTGATCAGCGCGCCGGCGAAGCCGCCCTCGAACACGAGGCTGCGGCGGGTCTCCTCGAAGATCGCATCGATGGCGAACGGGTCGCGGCCGATCAGCCGCTCTTCCAGATCCTTGATGATGGCGATGGCCTGGTGGCCGCCGTGGACGCATTCGCCGATGCCGGTGACGCCGGCGTCGGTCTCGATCTTCACCCACAAGTGCATGCAATGGCCGCTGGTGGCAGCGGTCTTAACCGAAGTGATCTTCACGTCTGAGATTCCCCTACTAGGCGCCTCCAGCGCCCCGGGGGGAGACTAGTCGGCGATCTCAGGCACGTCGAGCATCTTTCCGCCCGTTCCGTCACCATTTCGTCGTAGGCGGGCCGGCACAACTCCGTGCAGGTTCAATGCCATAGGCCCGGGGAGCGTCATTCCAGCAGCGCGCGAAGCGCGGCATCGCCGGCGGCATAGTCGGTCCGGGCCTCGGGTGCGGGGTTCAGGGCGTGGAGGACGAGCCAGCCCCCGACCAGCACCACCGCCAGCACGGCGATGCCCGCACCGCGATGACGCCGCAGCGCTCCGGCGAGGCGTGCGGGCAGGAACAGCAGCCAGGCGATGGGGATCAGCAGAAGCAGTACGAGCAGTTCCATGACGGAACCTCGAGATGCGTTCGCCCCGACGATATGCGAATATGGTTAACAAGTGCTGACGGCTGCGGTGCGGTGGCCCCGCGCCCCTTAGCTCTTTGCGTGGCGTCGCAGCATCATTCTGCTGACTGGCCTCATGGCCGGATAGCGGCTAACGTCACCATTCCGCGAGCAGATTTCTCCGGCGGGGCAGAGACTTGGTGCCATGGCGATTCTGGTTACGGGCGGCGCGGGATTCATCGGCGCCAATTTCGTGCTCGATTGGCTGGCGACCAGCGACGAGCCGGTGGTGACGCTCGATGCGCTCACCTATGCCGGCAATCTCGGCAATCTCGCCGCGCTGAACGGCGACCCGCGCTACACGCTTCGTGCGTGGCTCGATCAACGACGGCGCGCTGGTCGCGCGCCTGCTCGCGCGCGCACCAGCCTCGACGCCGATCGTCAACTTCGCCGCCGAGAGCCATGTCGACCGCTCGATCGACGGGCCCGGCGCCGTTCATCGAGACCAACGTCGTCGGCACCTTCGCGCTGCTCGAGGCGGCGCGCGCGCTATTGGCGCGGCCTCGACGCCGGCGGCGCGAGCGGCGTTCCGCTTCCACCACGTCTCGACCGACGAGGTCTACGGCTCGCTCGGCGCCGGACGAGCCGGCCTTCACCGAGACCAACGCCCTACGAGCCCAACTCGCCCTATTCGGCGAGCAAGGCGGCGTCCGACCACCTGGTCCGCGCCTGGCACGAGACCTACGGCCTGCCGGCGCTGATCACCAACTGCTCGAACAATTACGGGCCGTACCAGTTCCCCGAGAAGCTGATCCCGCTGATGATCCACAACGCGCTCGCGGGCAAGCCGCTGCCGGTCTACGGCGACGGCCAGCAGGTCCGCGACTGGCTGTATCGTCGAGGACCACTGCTCGGCGCTGCGCGCGCGTGCTCGAGCGCGGCGCAGCCGGGCGAGACCTACAATGTCGGCGGCAACACCGAGACGCACCAACCTCGAGGTGGTCGCGCACCATCTGCGCGCTGCTCGACCGGCATGCGGCCGCGCGCCGACGGCAGTCCTATGCGCGAGCAGATCACCTTCGTCACCGACCGGCCCGGCCACGACCGGCGCTACGCCATCGACGCCGCGCAAGATCGAGCGCGAGCTCGGCTGGCGCGCCGGCGCGAGACTTTCGAGACCGGGCATCGAGAAGACCGTGCGCTGGTATCTCGCCAACGGCGACTGGGTGGCGCGACGTCACCAGCGGCGCCTATCGCGAGCTGGGTCGCGAGGCAGTACGCGATGAGGATCCTGGTCCTCGGCCGCGACGGCCAGGTCGGCACGGCGCTGCACGCGCCATCGCTCGCGCCGCTGGGCGAGATCGTCGCGCTCGGCCGCGCCGAGCGCCGACCTCGACGCGACGCCGCAGACGCTGCGCGCGACGCTGGTCGCGCCGCGACGCGCCGGACGTGATCGTCAACGCCGCCGCCTACACCGCGGTCGACAAGGCCGAGAGCGAGCCCGAGCTCGCCCGCGCCGTCAACGCCGACGGCGCCCGCCGCCCTCGCCGCGCGCCGCGGCCGAGACGCGGCGCCTGGCTGATCCACTTCTCGACCGACTACGTCTTCGACGGCACGCAAGCCGGCGCCCTATGTCGAGGACGACCCGACCGCGCCGCTCAGCGTCTATGGCCGCACCAAGCTCGCGGGCGAGCGCGCCGATCGCGCGGCAGCGGCGCCAGGCACCTGATCCTCCGCACCGCCTGGGTGCTACGCGCCCGTCGGCGCGCAACTTCGCCAAGACGATGCTGCGGCTCGCGGCGGAGCGGCGACGACGCTGCGCGTGTCGACGACCAGCTCGGCCGCCCGACCAGCGCGCCGACTCTCGCCGCCGTCACCGCGACTGGCCGTCGCTCCGCATCGCCGAGGACCGCCCGATCCCGCCGGGCATCTACCACCTCACCGCCGCCGGCGAGACCAGCTGGCACGGCTTTGCGCCGCTTCGTCGTCGCAGCGCGCGCTGGCGCGCGGCGCCGCGCTCAAGGCGCGGCCGGAGCCATCGCCGAGTGCCGAGCACCGCCTATCGCCACCGCCGGCCCGCCGCCCGCCCAACTCGCGGCTCTCGACACGCAGAAGCTGCGGCTCGCGCCTCGGCGTCGCGCCGCCCGCCTGGCAGCGACGACGCTGCTCGGCATCGCTCGACACGCTCGTGCCGGAGAGGCGCGCATGACCCGGCAAGGGCATCATCCTCGCCGGCGGCTCCGGCACGCGGCTCTATCCGGTGACGCTCGGCGTCTCCAAGCAGCTGCTGCCGGTCTACGACAAGCCGATGATCTACTATCCGCTGTCGACGCTGATGCTGGCCGGCATCCGCGAGATCCTGATCATCTCGACGCCGCAGCGACACTGCCGCGCTTCGAGCGCGCTGCTCGGCGACGGCGCGCAGTGGGGCATCGCGCTCACCTACGCCGTGCAGCCGCGCCCCGACGGGCTGGCGCAGGCCTTCATCATCGGCGCGCGACTTCGTCGGCGGCGAGCCGTGCGCGCTGGTCCTCGGCGACAACATCTTCTTCGGCCACGGCCTGACCGAGCTGCTGCGAGCGCGGCCGACGCGCGCACGAGCGGCGCGACCGTCTTCGCCTATCACGTGCAGCGATCCCGAGCGCTACGGCGTGGTCGAGTTCGACGCCGAGCGGCCGCGCCGTCTCGCATCGAGGAAAAGCCGACGACGCCGAAGTCGCAACTACGCGGTCACCGGCCTCTATTTCTACGACGACCGACGTCGTCGACATCGCCGCGCGCGCTGAAGCCCTCGGCCGCGCGGCGAGCTCGAGATCACCGACCTCAACCGCGCTCTATCTCGAGCGCGGCGACGCTGCACGTCGAGCGCATGGGCCGCGGCTACGCCTGGCTCGACACCGGCACGCACGACAGCCTGCTCGAGGCCGGCCGAGTTCGTCGCGCACCATCGAGCAGCGCCAGGGCCTGAAGGTCGCCTGCCTCGAGGAGATCGCCTGGCGCAACGGCTGGATCGACGACGAGGCGCTGCTGCGCGCTCGCCCAGCCGCTCGCAAGAGCGGCTACGGCCAATACCTCCGCTCGCTGCTCGCCGAGAGCCGGTGCTCTGATGAAGGCCACGCCGCTCGACATCCCCGACGTGCTCGTCGTCCTCGAGCCGAAGGTGCTTCGGCGACGAGCGCGGCTTCTTCTTCGAAAGCTTCAACGCCAAGGCAGTTCGAGGCCGCCGTCGGCCGCGCCGGTGGAGTTCGTCCAGGACAACCACTCGCGCTCAGCCGCAAGGGCGTGCTGCGCGGCCTGCACTACCAGGCCGCGCCGCACGCGCAGGGCAAGCTGGTGCGCGTCGTCCGCGGCGCGGTCTTCGACGTCGCGGTCGACATCCGCCGCGGCTCGCCGACCTTCGGCCGCTGGGTCGGCGTCGAGCTCGAGCGCCGCCAACCACCGCCAGCTCTGGATCCCCCCCGGCTTCGCCCACGGCTTCCTCGCGCTCGAGCGACGAGCACCGACTTCCTCTACAAGACCACCGACTTCTACGACGCCGCCAGCGAACGCACGCATCCGCTGGGACGACCCGCAGATCGGCATCGACTGGCCGCTCGCGGGGGCGCCCGTGCTGTCGGCCAAGGACGCGGTCGGCACCCCGCTGGGCGAGGCGGAGCTGTTCGAGTGAAGGTGGGTCCCCGGGTCAAGCCCGGGGGTGACGGAGGGTGTTGATCCGCTAGAGCTCAGTCACGGTTCTGGCACGAGAACGCGACCGGTCTTCCGGGTGGGCCGGTCTCAACGGGGATTGCGCAATGCCGCGCTTCCTTCACCGGGTCATCCCCGCGACAGCGGGGACCTCCGTGCGCGGTGTCGACAGGGACAACAGAGGCTCGCGTCGTCTCGCGGGAATCGACTTCGCGGGAACGGACGACACCGGGGATGACGGTGGGTGTGGGACGATGTGAGTGGTACTCGAACGGTGGGTGTGGAACGCCTTCTGTTCAACAAACTCCGTCATCCCCGGGCTTCGACCCGGGGACCCACTCGGCCCGCCCTCGTCCACTCACCGGCCCCTACGCCACCACCGCCCGATCCGTCACCCGCCGCCAGTCACCCCATCCGAAAACGCCAGCACCGCGCCGCCCGCCTCGTTCGACACATACGCAATCTGCCCCGCCCCGGCGCTCGCCGCCGGCAGGCCGGCCACGGTGTAGGACTTCACCCGCACCGTCCCCTCGACATCGAGCCGCGCCACCGGCACCGGCTGCCCGAACCCCGCGAACCCGGTCGCCGCATCGACCACCATCGCCTCGTGCCAGGCACTCCCGTCCGGGCTCACCTTCAGGTGCAGCCGGTCGTCGCCCGCCGTGCCGATCTCGGCCCGCCCGGAGATACCCGGTCTGGTACAGCAGCGAGGCCGTGCCGCCCGGGCCTGCCTTGTTGAGCTTCAGCCGCATGTCGCCGCTGCCCGGCGTCACGTCGTCATGCCCGAGCAGCACCGCGTCGGCCTTCACCGACAGCCGGTTGGTTGCGTCGGCAGCGGTGTTGATGCCGAGCAGCGGCAGCCCCCATGCGGCCCCGTCCCAGACCAGCAGCCCCTTCTCATCCACCACATAGGCGAGCCAGCCCGGCGCCGGCACATGGAACCGCCACGCCGCCCCATCCCAGGCCGCCACCTGCCCCGACTTCCCCACCCAGGCCCCGGCCGCGCTCGGGCCCGACGATGTAGCGGTCCCCCACGGCCGGGTCCGCGGGCGGCGTGCCGAGGTCGCGATCCAGCACCGCCAGCTGCGTCAGCGTATCCAGCGCCGCAATCGCCTCGTTGTGCGTCACATGCTTCTGCGCCTGCTCCGGCAGGATGAAAGGAAGCTCGAGATGCGTGCTGCTGTCCAAGTGCGGTCCCCCGGGTTGATTTGGGGGAAGCATAGGGGCGGTGGGCGAGAGGGGGATAGTTGCGCGCTCAGCGCCTTGGGCCACCCCTCATCCGGCCTTCGGCCGACCTTCTCCCACAGGGGGAGAAGGCGAAGGAGCCGATGCTCTTGCCGTGGTCGAGAACTCTGCGAGATATCCCCAACATCGCCTTCTCCCCTGAGGGGAGAGGGTGGCCGAAGGCCGGATGAGGGTGGGGCCAAGCCACGAACGCCGGCAACCCTAAGCCGGCTGCAGCTCCGGCTTCACCTCTTCGAGCTCGATCAGCACCCCGTCGAAATCCTTCGGATGCAGGAACAGCACCGGCAGCCCGTGCGCGCCGAGCTTCGGCTCCCCGAGCACCCGCGCGCCGCCTTCCACCAGCGTCCGCGCCGCGCTCGCGAGGTCCGCCACCTCGAAGCAGACATGGTGCATGCCGCCGGCCGGGTTGCTCTCGAGGAACTTCGCGCACCGGCGAGTTCGGCCCCGAGCGGCGTGATCAGCTCGATCTTGCGAATTCTCGAGCTCGACGAACACCACCGGACACCCCATGCTCCGGCAGCTCCTGCCGGTGATGCACGTCGGCGCCGAGCAGATCGCGATACTTCGCCGCCGCGGCCGCGAGGTCGGGCACGGCGATGGCGACATGGTTGAGGCGGCCGATCATGGGCGACCCGGTGCCTGCCGAAGGCCCCCTCACCCGCCGCTTCGCGGCGACCTCTCCCCCAAGGGAGAGGTGCGTGCCGTGGCACGATCGCGCCGCATCCCCCTCTCCCTTCGGGGGAGAGGTCGGCCCGCAGGGGCGGGTGAGGGGGCCTTGCCGCATCATCTGTTCCCCAGCCTCCCCTCGATCTGGTTCAGCACCGAGAACGCCGCCTCCAGCACGTTGGTGCCCGGCCCGAAGATCGCCTCCACCCCCGCCTCGCGGAGGAATTCGTAGTCCTGCTCCGGGATCACCCCGCCGACGATCACCGTGACATCGCCGAGCCCCCTGCCCCGCAGCTCGGCGATCAGTTCCGGCACCAGCGTCTTGTGCCCCGCCGCGAGCGAGGAGACGCCGACCGCGTCGACCTTCAGCTCGTCGACGTGCGCCGCGACTTCCGGCGCCGTCTCGAACAGGTCGCCCATGTGCACCTCGAAGCCGAGGTCGGCGAAGGCGGTGGCGATCACCTTGGCGCCGCGGTCGTGCCCGTCCTGCCCCATCTTGGCGATGAACAGCGACGGCGGCCGGCGCTCGGCCTGCCTCGAACGCGGCGAGCCGCCGGCGCATCTCGGCATATTGCGGGTCGTCGGCATAGCTTCGGCATAGACGCCCGAGATCACCCGGGTGGTCGCGGAGTGCCGGCCGAACACCTCCTCCAGCGCCGCCGAGATCTCGCCCAGCGTCGCCCGCGCCCGCGCCGCCTCGATCGCGCGCGGCGAGGAGGTTGCCGTCCGCCCGCGCCGCCTGCGCAGCGCGTCGAGCGCCGCCGCGCACCCGCGTCGCCGTCGCGCGGCGGCGCAGTTCGGCGAGCCGCGCGACCTGCTCCTCGCGCACCTTGCGGTTGTCGATCTCGCGGATCGCGACCGGGTGCTCGTTCTCGAGCCGGTAGCGGTTGACCCCGACGATCACGTCCTCGCCGCGATCGACGCGGGCCTGCCGCAGCGCGGCGGCCTTCTCGATCTCAGCTTTGGGCGCCCCGGCCTGCACCGCCCGCGTCATGCCGCCCTCCGCCTCGACCTCGGCGATCAGCGCCTCGGCGCGCGCTCGACCAGGTCCGCGGTCAGCGCTCTCGATGTAGTAGGAGCCGCCGAGCGGATCGACGACGTCGGTCACCCGGCTCTCGTGCTGCAGGATGATCTGCGTGTTGCGCGCGATGCGGGCGGAGAATTCCGTCGGCAGCGCAATGGCTTCGTCGAACGAGTTGGTGTGGAGGCTCTGCGTGCCGCCCAGCACCGCCGCCAGCGCCTCGATGGTGGTGCGCACGATGTTGTTGTGCGGGTCCTGCTCGGTCAGCGACACGCCGGAGGTCTGGCAATGCGTGCGCAGCATCAGCGAGCGCGGGTCCTTCGCGCCGAGTTCGGTCATCATCTTCGGCCCACAGCGTCCGCGCCGCGCGCAGCTTGGCGACCTCGATGAAGAAGTTCATGCCGATGCCGAAGAAGAAGCTCAGCCGCCCGGCGAAGGCATCGATATCGAGCCCGCGCGCCATCGCCGCGCGCACATATTCGCGCCCGTCGGCGATCGTGTAGGCCAGCTCCTGCACCGCCGTCGCCCCGGCCTCGTGCATGTGATAGCCGGAGATCGAGATCGAGTTGAACTTCGGCATGTGCTCGGCGGTGTAGGCGATGATGTCGCCGACGATCCGCATGCTCGGCTCGGGCGGGTAGATATAGGTGTTGCGGACCATGAACTCCTTGAGGATGTCGTTCTGGATGGTCCCGTCGAGCTGCGCCTGCTTCACCCCCTGCTCTTCCGCCGCGACGATGAAGATGGCCAGCACCGGCAGCACCGCGCCGTTCATGGTCATCGAGACGCTCATCCGGTCGAGCGGAATGCCGTCGAACAGGATCTTCATGTCCTCGACGCTGTCGATCGCCACGCCGGCCTTGCCGACATCGCCGGTGACGCGCGGATGGTCGCTGTCATAGCCGCGATGCGTGGCGAGATCGAAGGCGACGCGACAGCCCCTTCTGCCCGGCGGCGAGGTTCTGGCGATAGAAGGCGTTCGACTCTCCGCGCCGTCGAGAAGCCGGCATATTGCCGGATGGTCCAGGGCCGGTCGGCATACATGGTCGCGCGCACGCCGCGGGTGAACGGCGCGACGCCGGGCAGGCCGGGGTCGGCGGACGTCGTCGGGGAAATAGGCCGGGCGGATCGGCAGATCGCCGTAGTCGCGGTTCAGGGATTCGACCGGGGTGTCGCGCAGGTCCTGCTGCGCGAGCTTTGCCCAGTCGGCGAAGGTGGCGAGTGCTCGACATCAGCGGACGGCCCCCTCCCGGCCCTCCCCCACGAAGGGGGAGGTGCAGGCCGGTGACTTGGCACGATCGAGCCCAGCCTCGACGCTTCACCTCCCCCTCTGTGGGGGAGGCCGGGAGGGGGCCGTCTGCCGATGGTCGCCTCCGCCATCACACCGCCTCGAGCTCCAGGATCACCTCGTCCACCGCCAGCACCGCGCCGGGCTTCACCCGCACCTTGCTGACCCGCGCCCGCTTCTCCGACCTCAGCACGTTCTCCATCTTCATCGCCTCGACGATGGCCAGCACCTGGCCGTCCTCCACGATATCGCCCTCGGCGACGTCGATGCGGACGATCTGGCCGGGCATCGGGCAGAGCAGGAAGTTGCGACAGGTCGGGCGGCACCTTCACCGGCATCAGCGGCATCAGGTCGGCCACCTGCGGCAGCAGCACCCGGGCGATGAGGTCGGCGCCGCGCCAGCGCAGGCGGAAGCCGCCGGTGACGCGGTCGAGCTTCACGTGATGCACCTTGCCGTCGACCCGCGCGATGCAGAGGCTCATCCCCGGCTTCCAGCCGCTTTCGACCAGCAGCTTCTTGCCGTCCGGCGCGGTGAGCCAGTACTCGATGCCGTCGGCGTGGACCGAGAAATCCCAGCGCTGCTCGCCGATCAGCACCGCGCGCGGCGCCGGCGTCTTGGGATAGAGCCGCAGGTCGAGCGCATAGGCCGAGGTGCAGGCGAGCGCCGCCAGATGCGTCATCGATTCCGCATCCAGCTCCACGCCGTTGAAGCCGTTGGGGAATTCCTCGGCGATGTAGCCGGTGGTGAGCCGCCCTGCGCGGAACCGCTCCTGCCCCATCACCGCCGAGAGGAACGGCACGTTGTTGCCGACGCCCTCGAGCTCGAACTCGTCGAGCGCCACCTCCATCGCCTCGATCGCCTCGGCCCGGGTCGGCGCCCAGGTGCAGAGCTTGGCGATCATCGGATCGTAGAAGGTCGAGATCTCCGACGCCTTCCTCGACGCCGGTGTCGTTGCGGACCATCGGCGCCTCGCCCAGCTTCTCGGCCGGCGGGCGGTAGCGGGTCAGCCGGCCCACCGAGGGCAGGAAGTTGCGGTACGGGTCCTCGGCGTAGATGCGGCTCTCGATGGCCCAGCCGTCGAGCTTCACCTCGTCCTGGGTCAGCGGCAGCTTCTCGCCGGCCGCGACCCGCAGCATCAGCTCGACCAGGTCGAGCCCGGTGACCAGCTCGGTCACCGGGTGCTCGACCTGCAGCCGTGTGTTCATCTCGAGGAAGTAGAAATTGCGGTCCTTGTCGACGATGAACTCGACCGTGCCGGCGCTCTGGTAGCCCACCGCCCGCGCCAGCGCGACGGCCTGTTCGCCCATCGCCTTGCGGGTCGCCGCATCGAGGAATGGCGAGGGCGCTTCCTCGATGACCTTCTGGTTACGTCGCTGCACCGAACATTCGCGTTCGTTCAGCGAGATAATGTTGCCATGTGCATCGCCGATCAGCTGGATTTCGATGTGGCGCGGTTCGGTGACGAACTTCTCGATGAAGATCCGGTCGTCGCCGAAGGCGCTCGCCGCCTCCGATTTCGAGCGCTCGAAACCCTCCGCGCGCCTCGGCGTCGTTCCAGGCGATCCGCATCCCCTTGCCGCCCCCGCCGGCCGAGGCCTTCAGCATCACCGGGTAGCCGATCTGCCGCGCGATGGTCACCGCCTCGTCCGCGTCGGCGATCAGCCCCAGATGCCCGGGAACGGTGGAAACCCCTGCGGCAGCAGCGATTTTCTTCGAGGTGATCTTGTCGCCCATCGCCTCGATCGCCTTGACCGGCGGCCCGACGAAGACGATCCCCGCGGCCTCCAGCGCCGCGGCGAAAGCCGGGTTCTCGCTCAGGAACCCGTACCCCGGATGCACCGCCTCCGCCCCGCTCTGCCTGCAGGCCGCGATGATCTTCTCGATCGAGAGATAGGAGTCCCGCGCCGCCGAGCCCCCGATATGCACCGCCTCGTCCGCCATCCGCACATGCAGCGCATCGCGGTCGGCATCGGAGTAGACGGCGATGGTGCGGATGCCCATCCGCCTCGCAGTGCGGATGACGCGGCAGGCGATCTCGCCGCGATTGGCGATGAGGAGCGAGGAGAACATCAGGTGACGCTTGAACTCACTGGACTACTCGGCCGCCACGGCAGGCGGGCGCGCATCGCGCGATTTCCAGCCGCTCAGCATGCCGTCGATGCTGCAGGTCCTCGTCGAGGCCGGGCCAGTGGATGCCGGTGTACATGAGCTCCAGGCGTGTTGCGCTCGGTGTGCGAGGCATGCAGCAGCGACGGATACCACCAGAGCGGCGTCGCGATCTGCCGGCCATCGGCGAGCTTCACATGCAGATGCTCGTCGTCGCACCAGGCAGCGACGGGCGCCTTGCCGTCCATCTCAGTGTCCGAAGTGCTCATTCCACAGCTCCAGCAATCTTCCCCGCTCGCCCGCCGTCACCTCGATCAACGCGCCGAGATCGGACGGCGAGTGTCCACGGTTGAAGGCAACCGACAAGCTCCCTGAGCCAGATCTTGCATTCCTTGCCGTCCTTCCAGACGTGAACGTGCGGCGGCTCCGATCCATCGGCTTGATACCAGAAAAACCGATAGCCCTTCCACCTTAAGACCGTCGGCATCAGTCAAAGACCGCCGCGGCCGTATCCGATGGGGCCACGACGCACTGCCCTGCCCGCTCACAGCGGAATATTCCCGTGCTTCTTCGCCGGCACCACCGCCTTCTTCCCCTTCAGCATCTCGAACGCCCGCGCCACCCTCCGCCTCGTCCCGTGCGGCATGATCACGTCGTCGATGAAGCCGCGCTCGGCCGCGACGAACGGGTTGGCGAAGCGGGCTTCGTAGTCGGCGGTGCGCTGGGCGATCTTGTCCTTGTCGCCGAGTTCCGAGCGGTAGAGGATCTCGGTCGCGCCCTTGGCGCCCATCACGGCGATCTCGGCGGTGGGCCAGGCGTAGTTGACGTCGGCGCGGATGTGCTTGCTCGCCATCACGTCATAGGCGCCGCCATAGGCCTTGCGGGTGATCACCGTCACCTTCGGCACGGTGGCTTCGGCATAGGCGAAGAGGAGCTTGGCGCCGTGCTTGATGATGCCGCCATATTCCTGCGCCACGCCGGGGAGGAAGCCGGGGACGTCCACCAGCGTCAGGATGGGGATGTTGAAGGCGTCGCAGAAGCGGATGAAGCGCGCCGCCTTCTTGGACGAGTTGATGTCGAGGCAGCCGGCCAGCACCAGCGGCTGGTTGGCGACGACGCCGACGGTCGAGCCGTTGATGCGGATGAAGCCGACGAGGATGTTGCCGGCATGGTCCTTCTGGATCTCGAGGAAATCGCCCTCGTCGGCGAGCCGCAGGATCACCTCGCGCATGTCGTAGGGCTTGTTGGCGCTGTCGGGGATCAGCGTGTCGAGGCTCGGCTCGACCCGGTCGATCGTATCGTTGACCGCCACCACCCGCGGCTTGTCGGTGGCGCTGAGCGGCAGGAAGTCGAACAGCCGGCGGACCTCGAGCAGCGTCTCGATGTCGTTGTCGAAGGCGGCGTCGGCCACCGAGCTGATCCTGGTGTGGGTCGAGGCGCCGCCCAGCTCCTCGTGGGTCACGACCTCCGAGGTCACGGTCTTCACCACGTCGGGGCCGGTGACATACATGTAGGAGGTGTCCTTCACCATGTAGATGAAGTCGGTCATCGCCGGCGAATAGACCGCGCCGCCGGCCGAGGGGCCCATGATCACCGAGATCTGCGGGATGGCGCCCGAGGCCTGGACGTTGCGCCAGAACACCTCGGCATAGCCGCCGAGCGCCGCGACGCCTTCCTGGATGCGCGCCCCGCCCGAGTCGTTGAGGCCGATGACCGGGGCGCCGTTCTGCAGCGCCAGGTCCATGATCTTGCAGATCTTCTGGGCGTGGGTCTCGCTCAGCGAGCCGCCGAACACGGTGAAATCCTGGCTGAACACATAGGTCAGGCGGCCGTTGATGGTGCCCCAGCCGGTGACCACGCCGTCGCCCGGGATGATGGTCTGCTCCATGCCGAAATCCACCGCCCGGTGGGTGACGAACATGTCGTATTCCTCGAAGGAGCCCGGATCGAGCAGCACCTCGATCCGTTCGCGGGCGGTGAGCTTGCCCTTCGCATGCTGGGCCTCGATGCGCTTCTGCCCGCCACCGAGGCGCGCCTCCGCCCGCTTCCTGTCGAGCGCGGCAACAATCTTCTGCATGGGGTCTCCCGCCCGTTTCCTCGCGCCTGTTTTAGCTTTTGACCGGTTGCACAAGAAGCACAATTTCTCCGCCCGCTCCGAGCGACGTTGCCAGCACGCTACGGGACGCGTAAACCGCGCCCGGGCTTGGAGAGACAGTGATGGTTGAGACCCCGGGCAACGCAGTGCTGCCGCCGCACCTTGTCGAGGCTGCGGTGCGCCGCGCGCTGGCCGAGGACCTGGGGCTCGCGGGCGACCTCACCTCGCTCGCGACGATCCCCGCCGGCGCCACGGCCACGGCGACGCTGAGCGCCCGCGAGGCGGGGGTGCTTGCCGGCCTGCCGCTGGCGCTCGAGACGTTCCGGCAGCTCGGCGGCGGCGTGGAATTCGATCCACAGGTCGCCGACGGGGCCCGGCTCGACCAGGGTGACATCGTCGCGGTGCTCTCGGGCGATGCGCGGCAACTGCTCGCCGGCGAGCGGACCGCGCTCAACTTCATGAATCACCTGAGCGGGATAGCGACGCTTACGCGACAAATTCGTTCAAGCCGTGGCCGGCACCAGGGCCCGCATCTGCGACACCCGCAAGACCACGCCGGGCCTGCGCGCCTTCGAGAAATACGCGGTGCGCTGCGGCGGCGGCCGCAACCATCGCTATGCGCTGTCGGACGCCATCCTGATCAAGGACAACCACGTCGCCGTGGCCGGTGGCGCCGGCAAGGCGTTCCGCGCGGCACGGGCGGCGGCAGGGCACCTGGTCGCCATCCAGATCGAGGTCACCACCCTCTCCGAGCTCGAGGAAGTGCTGGAGGCGGGCGCCACCCTCGTCCTGCTCGACAACATGGACAACGAGCTGCTGCAAGGCGGCCGTCCGGCTCAATGACGGGCGGGCGCGGCTCGAGGCCTCGGGCCGGGTGACCCTCGAACGCGTCCGCGGCATCGCCGAGACCGGCGTCGACTACATTTCCTCGAGCCAGATCACGATGGGCGCGCGGCCCCTCGACCTCGGCCTCGACGTCGAGATCCGATGAGCCAGCTCGCCACACTGATGAACGAGGCCGCCATCGCGGCGGCCGCGGTGATCCTCGAGGTCTACCGGCGCCCGATCGTCGCCAATGCCAAGCCCGACGGCTCGCCGGTCACCGAGGCCGACCAGCGGGCGGAGCGGGTGATCCTCGAACGGCTGCGCGAGACGGGCCTTCCGGTGCTGGCCGAGGAGAGCGTCGCGGCCGGACACATCCCCGAACTCGGCGAGCGCTACTTCGTCGTCGATCCGCTCGACGGCACCAAGGAGTTCCTGAAGCGCAACGGCGAATTCACGGTCAATATCGCACTGTGCGAAAACGACCGGCCGGTGCGCGGCGTCGTACTGGCGCCGGTCACGGGAGAGATCTGCTGGGGTGGTCCGGAGGGCGCCTTCCGGGGCCAGGTCGAGGACGGCAGGATCGATCACGTCGTGCCCCTCAAGGTCGCCGATCGCGGGCCGCTGATGATCGTCGCGAGCCGCTCGCATGGCCACGAGGCGCTGGCGGCGCTCTGCGAGAGCCTCGCGGTGGAGGGGGACGTGTCGGTCGGCTCGTCGCTGAAATTCTGCCTCCTCGCCAAAGGAGAAGCGCAGCTTTACCCTCGCTTTACTCCAACTTCCGAATGGGATACCGCAGCCGGCCAGGCAGTCTTGGAAGCGGCCGGCGGTGTGGTAATGGGGCTCGACGGGAAGCCCCTCACCTGCGGACACGCGGACCGGGGCTTCCTCAACTCCTTATTTCGTGGCGGCCTCCAGCCGCCGACTGGCGGAGAAGGCTGCATCAGAGATGCTGCGGCTGATCTCCTGAAAGCCCAAGGCATGCCGCGGATGCATGGCAGCCTCGCCAGATAGGCAGGTTGCGCCAGAAACGCCGCCCATATATACGCCCGGCATATGCTGGTCCGTTATATGCCGGGCGGATAGGGTATCATGAATGTTAGAACCATCTGCCTCGCCATTCTCTACGATGGTGAGGCCACCGGATATGAGATCAGGAAGCTCTCCGTCGAAGGGGAGTATTCCTATTTCATCGACGCGAGCTACGGCTCGATCTATCCGGCGCTGGCGCGACTGGAACAGGAGAAGCTGGTCGTCTCGAGGGTAGAGGCGCAGGAGGGAAAGCCGGCGAAGAAGATCTACTCGATCACCGACGCCGGCCGTTCATCCTTCATTCAATCGCTCTTCGAGAAACTGGGAGAGGACGAATTCCGCAGCGAGTTTCTACTCTTCCTGCGCTTTGCGTCTGAACTCCCGCAATCGTTGATCGAACAGAGGGTCAACGAACGCGTCGCCGAGATCGACGCCAAACTGGCCGATTTCGATCGGCTCAGTCGGGAACACACCCATCCGGGCGATACATGGGTGATCGAATATGGGCGGACCTGCATGCAGGCCGCCCGAGACTACATCGAAGCGCACCGGGGTGCGCTGATCGCGCTGGCGCGGCCCGACACGGGCGCCGCAGCAGCCGCGGAATGAGAGGGCGTCTTTAATGCGAGCACTTTATTCATACGGCGTCGCCGCCGTTATCGTCGTTGCCGGTGCGGCCTGGCTGGCCACCGGAACGCTGGTAACAGGCGGCAACGGACCCGGCAACGGCGAGCGGCCGATCATTTCGCTGATCGACAAGGACGCCGAGGTGGCCGAGAACACCCACCACGGCGACGTCGATCCGCACCAGACGATTGCCGAGCGCGTCGCCGCGGCTTCCGGTGAGACGGCGCCGCTGCAGTCCGTCCGCACCTCGACCTTCACCGTGCAGCCGATGCCCATCGAGGTGCCGCTGCGCGGCCGCACCAAGGCCAAGTCGCTGGCGGTCATCACGCCGGAGACCACCGGGGTGGTCGCGGCCGTCAACGTCACCAAGGGCCAGGCCGTGAAGGCGGGCGACCTGCTGTGCAGGCTCGACCAAGGGACGCGCGCCGCCGCCGTGACCCAGGCGGAGGCCGCCGTCGCGCAGGCGCAGTCCGCCTCGGACGCGAACCAGGCGCTGCGTGAAAAGGGCCTTGCCGCCTCCAATACCGGCATCGTCCTCGAAGCGGCGCTGCGCCAGGCCCAGACCTCGCTGATCCTGGCGCAGGCCGAGCTGGCCCGGACGGAAGTGAAGACCCAGGTCGCCGGCATCGTGCAGGATCCGCTGGCGACGGTTGGCACCATGCTGAGCCCGGGCCAGCCGTGCGCGACAGTGGTCGAGCTCGATCCGATGCTGTTCATCGGCACGATTCCCGAGGCGCGGATCGGACAGGCCAAGCTCGGCCTGCCGGCCAAGATCGAGACGGTCACCGGCCAGACCGTCGAGGGCAAGGTGAGCTTACATCGCCTCGCTCGCCGACGAAGCCACCCGCTCGTTCCCGGTCGAGATCGAGATTCCGAACCAGGACGGCAAGGTGCTGTCGGGCGTCACCGCCACGGCCACGGTCAATATCGGCACCCTGCCGGCCCATCTGTTGCCGCAGTCGGTGCTGACGCTCAACGACGAGGGCACGCTGGGCGTCCGCACGGTCAAGGACGGGATGGTGGAGTTCTATCCCGTCACCATCGTCTCAGGACTCGCGCGACGGCGTGTGGGTCACCGGCCTGCCCCCGACGGTGGAGGTGATCACCGTGGGCCAGGAATTCGTCACCGTTGGCCAGAAGGTCAACGCGACCAACGTCGCGCCGGACGCTGCCGCAACCGGCCCGGCCACTGCCGCTGAGGGGGCGCGCACATGATGAATTTCCTCGAACGCGTCCTGCGCATGCCGCGGGTCGTGCTGACGGTGATGGCGCTGCTGCTCCTCGCCGGCTTCGGCGCCTACATGTCGCTGCCCAAGGAAAGCTTCCCGGCGATCGACATCCCCTATTTCTACGTCTCGGTCAGCCAGACGGGCGTCAGCGCCGCGCGATGCCGAGCGGCTGCTCGCCAAGCCGATCGAGGACCGCGTCAAGGATATCGACGGGCTCGAGAACTACACCTCGACCTCGACGACCGGCCACGCCTCGGTGTTCCTCGAGTTCAACGTCAACGCCAACAGCGACAAGGCGCTGGCCGATATCCGCGCCAAGCTGGACGGCGTTGCGTCCGACCTGCCGGACGACGCGACCGTGCCGACGGTGACGGAGATCTCGTTCTCGAACGTGCCTTCGATCTCGGTGGCGGTGTACGGCCATGTGCCGGAGCGCGCACTGGTGCAGAATGCCAAGGACCTCAAGGAGGCGCTCGAGAACATCCCGACGTGCAGAGCGTGACGCATCTCGGGCTCGCGCGACGAGATGCTGGCGGTGACCATCGACATGAACCGGCTCGAGGCCTACAACCTCACCGCCGGCCAGCTGCTCGACGCGCTCGCCAAGAACAACATGGTCGTTCCGGGCGGCACGCTCGACACCGGCAAGGGCTCGTTCAACGTCGAAGTGCCGGGCCTCATCACCATCGGCCGCCGACGTCTATTCGCTGCCGATCAAGGCCGATGGCGACACTGTCGTCACCTTCGGCGACGTGGCGACCGTGACGCGCACCTTCCAGGACGCGACGCAGTACGCCCATGTCAACGGCGAGCCGGCGATCACCCTGGGGGTGATCAAGAAACTCGGCACCAACGTCATCAACGTCTCCGACGAAGTCCGCCAGGTGACCACCGAGGTTCACCAAGGCCTGGCCGAGCGGCATCCAGCACAGCTTCCTCGTCGACTAGGCGGACACGACCAAGAGCCTGTTCCGCTCGCTCGAGGCCGCGGTGCTGACCGCCGTCGCGCTGGTGATGATCGATCTGCGTCGCGACGCTCGGCGTCCGCCCTGCCCTGATGATCGGCACCTCGATCCCGATCTCGTTCATGATCGCGTTCCTCGTCGTCCAGATGCTCGGCATGACCATCAACATGATGATCATGTTCGGCCTCGTGCTGGCGGTGGGGGTGCTGGTCGACGACCCCATCGTGGTGGTGGAGTACGCCGAACGAAAGCTGCAGGAGGGCGTCTCCAAGAAGGAGGCGTTCATCCTCGCGGCGCGCAAGATGTTCGTGCCGGTGGTCTCGGCCACCTTCACGACGCTGGGCGCCTTCATCCCGCTGCTGTTCTGGCCGGGCATCATCGGCAAGTTCATGAGCTACCTGCCGATCATCGTGATCGTGGTGATGTGCGCCTCGCTGCTCTCGGCGCTGGTGTTCATGCCGGTGATCGGCGCGATCATCGCTTCGAAGCACGTCGACCCGAAGGCCAAGGAAGCCGCGGACATCGTGATGTATGCCGGACAAGTTCGACGTGAAGAAGGTCAGGGGCGCCACCGGCGTCTATGTCCGCACGCTGCAGCACCTGATCCGGCATCCGATCCTGACCCTGCTGGTCGGCTTCGGCATCGTCGGCGCGATGTTCTACATCTACGCCAGCCATCCGACCGGCATGGAAGCCTTCCCGGCTTCCGAGCCCGAGTTCGGCACGGTGAACGTGATCGCGCGCGGCAACTACTCGCCGGTCGAGATCCGCGACTACCTGGTCGAGGTCGGAGAACCAGATCCTGCAGGTGCAGGGCATCCAGGACTCGATCATGACCTTCGCCGGTTCCGGTGCCAGCATGATGGCAGCGGCGGCGCCGCCGGACACCATCGGCCAGTTCAACCTGCAGCTGATGCCGTGGAACGAGCGCGTCAAGGCCGAGGAGATCTTCCAGAACATCCGTGACCGGGTGGCCGACATCTCCGGGCTCGAGGTGCAGATCGCGGCGCAGGAGAACGGTCCGCCGGCCGGCAAGGCGATCAACCTCGCGTCGAGAGCTCGGTCTACGCCGATCTCGCGCCGGTCGTCGGCAAGCTGCGCAACTTCATCGAGAACGACCTCGGCGACACCATCGACGTCGAGGACGGCCGTCCCTCGCCCGGCATCGACTGGGAAGTGACGATCGACCGCGTCGCCGCGGCCAAGTACGGCATCGGCGTGCGCGAGCTCGCGCCCTATGTCCAGCTGGTCACGTCGGGCGTGAAGCTCGGCTCCTACCGGCCGGACGACGCCGATGACGAGCTCGACATCCGTGTGCGCCTGCCGCTCGAGGAGCGCAGCTTCGACAGCCTCGACTCCCTCCGCATCGTCACGGCGCAGGGGCTCGTGCCGGTCTCGAACTTCATCAAGCGCCAGGCGGTGCCGAAGGTCGCCAACATCACCCGCAAGAACGGCATGTACCAGATGACCGTGGCGGCCAACCTCACGCCGGGCGTTCCGGCGGACAAGAAGGTCGAGCAGGTGAAGGAGTGGGTGAAGGACCAGCAGACGCAGGGCGCCATCCCGACCACCACCAAGGTGGTGTTCGGCGGTGCCGACGAGCAGATCGGCGACACCAACGCGTTCATCGGCCAGGCGCTGATGGCGGCGCTGTTCATGATCTTCCTGGTGCTGCTGCTCGAGTACAACAGCTTCTACCAGGTGCTGGTGACGCTCTCGACCGTGCTGATGTCGCTGGCCGGCGTCATGGTCGGCATGGTGGTCACCGGGATGAGCTTCTCGGCGATCATGACCGGCCTCGGCATCGTGGCCCTCGCAGGCATCGTGGTGAAGAACGGCATCGTGCTGATCGACACCTACAACCACTACAACCGTGGCGACGGGGTGGAGCCGGTGAAGGCGATGCTGATCACCGCCAGCCAGCGCGTGCGGCCGGTGCTGCTCACCGCCACGGTGACGGCGCTGGGCGTGATCCCGATGGCGATCAACATCGAGTTCGACTTCATCCGGCGCGAGGTCGTGCTGGGCGGCCTTGCCGGCTCGTGGTTCACGCACCTCAGCGCGGCGCTGGTCTCGGGCCTGTTCGTCTCTACCGCCCTCACGCTGGTGATGGTGCCGGTGATGATCACCGCGCCGAGCGTGATCAAGGCCGGTTTCGGTCGCGCCTTCGCCTGGATCGGCGAGCGGCTCGGCCAGGTGTTCGCCCGCCGCCGCAGCGCCGTGACCGCCGAAGGCGCCGCGATCGACGATCCCGGCGGACATCGACAGCTCCAAGCGCTACATCCAGGCCGAAGGTTCGGGCCTCGTGGAGACCGAGCGGACGGCGTGACCATCGTCAGCCGCCAGGCAGCGGAGTAAGCTGCCGGCACAGATACGAAATCGAAAGAGGCCCGCAGCGATGCGGGCCTTTTTGCTTGGCCATTTCAGCTATTGCGCTGACAGGCCGCATTAGCTATTCTAGGCGGCAAACGGAGAATACTATGGCCGAGATGACCGCCACGGATGCCAAGAACAAGTTCGGACAGGTCCTGGAACTGGCACAGGCCGAGCCCGTGGCCATCCAGAAGAACGGCCGCGACGTCGCCTATGTCGTTTCGGCCGAGCAGTACAAATCGCTGGCTGGAGCGCGCCTCCTCCCCGAAGGTTCGTCCCGTCATCGAAAAGCTAATGGCACGCAGCATCGAGCGGCGCCGCTCCCTTTACGAAGCGCTCGCGAAATAGCGGCAGGTGACGCTTTATATCAGCCTGGACGAAGCACTTCGCATCCACGAAATCCTGATCAAGGAGTTTGGCGGACCCAAGGGTGTGCGCGATCTGGGATTGATCGAGTCCGCCCTGCTACGCCCGCAAACGGGCTTTTACTGCCGATCTGCTCGAAGAGGCGGCGGCACTTTGGGAAAGCCTCGTCATGAACCACGGCTTCGTCGACGGGAACAAGCGCGTAGCCTACGCCTGTCTGGAAATGTTCCTGCAGACGAACGGGACAGACATCATGGCGGCGAACGTCGAAGTGCAGACGTTCATCTACGAGCACCTCGAGGCCGGCACGTTCAAGAAGGACGTGCTGGAAGACTGGCTTCGTCAGCACACCGTGCCCTTCGATCCCGACTACTGAAGCGCCCTACTCCGCCGCCGGCATGCCGCGCTTCACGAAGCCCTCGGGGTCGTTGGCGACCTTCTGCATGCGCTGCTCGGCTTCGGTGGCTTCGCGCTGGCGGTTCCACATCTGGGCGTAGAGGCCCTGCTTGGCGAGGAGCCGCAGGTGGGTGCCGCGCTCGGCGATCTGGCCGTCGCGCAGGACGATGATCTCGTCGGCGTTGACGATGGTCGAGAGCCGGTGGGCGATGACCAGCGTGGTGCGGTTGGCCGAGACCACGTCGAGCGCCGACTTGATGTCTTCCTCGGTCTTGGAATCGAGGGCCGACGTCGCCTCGTCGAGGATGAGGATCGGCGGCGCCCTTGAGGATGGTGCGCGCGATGGCGACGCGCTGCTTCTCGCCGCCCGAGAGCTTCAGCCCGCGCTCGCCGACCTGGGTGTCGTAGCCCTTGGGCAGGCCTTCGATGAAGTGGCCGATCTGCGCCATCTCGGCGGCCTTCCGCACCTCCTCGTCGGTGGCGTCGGGGCGGCCGTAGCGGATGTTGTAGGCGATGCTGTCGTTGAACAGCACCGTGTCCTGCGGCACCATGCCGATGGAGGCCCTGAGGCTCTGCCTGCGTCACGTCGCGCAGGTCCTGCCCGTCGATGGTGACCCTGCCGCTGCTGACATCGTAGAAGCGGTAGAGCAGCCGCGAGATGGTCGACTTGCCGGCGCCCGATGGGCCCGACCACCGCGACGGTCTTGCCGGCCGGGACCGTCGAAGCTGACGCCCTTGAGGATCGGCCGGTCGGGATCGTAGTGGAACTGCACGTCCTCGAAGCGGATCACCGGGCCGGTGACCTCGAGCGGCTTGGCGCCCGGCTTGTCCTGGATCTCCGGATCGCGGTCGAGCAGCTTGAACATCTCCTCGATGTCGGTGAGGCCCTGGCGGATCTCGCGATAGACGAAGCCGATCATGTTGAGCGGCCGGTAGATCTGCATGAGGAAGGTGTTGAGCAGCACGAAGTCGCCGAGCGTCAGCGTACGGTTCATCACCCCGTAGGCGGCCATGACGCCGATGATCACCGTGCCGGCGTAGAAGATCATCGCCTGGCCGAAGTTGAGCACGCCGAGCGAGGACCAGATGCGGATGGCGGAGCGCTCGTAGCGCTCCATCGAGTCGATCGAAGCGCTGGGCCTCCATCTTCTCGTTGGCGAAATACTTCACCGTCTCGTAGTTCAGCAGGCTGTCGATGGCCTTGCCGTTGGCGTCCGTGTCCGAGGCGTTCATGTCGCGGCGGATGGAGATGCGCCAGTTCGAGGCCCGGATGGTGAACCAGAGGTAGAGCCACACGGTGACGATGAGCACCGCGAGGTAGCTCACCCCGAACATCACCACGAAGACCACGCCGGCGATCACGAACTCGACCAGCGTCGGCGCCGTGTTGAGCATCGTGAAGCGGACGATGGTCTCGATGCCCTTGGTGCCGCGCTCGATGACGCGCGACAGCCCGCCGGTGCGGCGCGCCAGGTGGAAGCGCAGCGACAGCTTGTGCAGGTGCTCGAAGGTCTGGAAGGCGAGCTTGCGCACCGCATGCTGGCCGACCGAGGCGAAGAGCACGTCGCGCAGCTGCTGGAAGCCCGCGTCGATGATGTTGCCGAGCCCGTAGGCGATCACCAGCACCACCGGCACGGCGATGCCCATCAGCACCTGGTCGTTGGGGTGGGCGGCGCCGAGGCTGTCGATGATGCCCTTGTAGGCAAAGGGCACCATCGTGCTGGCGACCTTGGCGATCAACAGGGCGCCAAGCGCCAGGACGACGCGGAACTTGAGGTCCGGCCGCCCCGCCGGCCACATGTATTGCCAGAGGTTCCTGATGGTGCGGGTCAGATGGACTTCGTCGGCGTCCACCGTGGCGCGCTTGGGGGCATCGTGGGCGGCCGTCATCAGGCCGAACTCTTTCACCGGAGCGGCGAGGCCGGTGAACAGGCCCGAACAGGCGCGGCCGAACTCGGCGAGGCGATCCGTGCGCAACGAGTAGCAGTTGCGCGTGCCCTTGGCGTGGCGCTGCACCAGCCCGGCATCGAGCAGCACCTTAATGTGCTGGGAGACCGTGGACTGCGCCAGCGGCAGGCATTGGGTGACGTCAGTGCAGCAGCAATCGCCTTCCGGCTGCGTCCCGAGGATACGCAGGATATTGAGCCGCACGGGATGCCCGAGCGCGCGCATCACGTTGGCTATGTCTTCGTCCTGCATCTTATCCATCGTCATCGAGCGATAGAAGATCGGTGCGGCCAAGGCAAGGCGAAAGCACCTGCCCGGGTGGACAGGCTCAATCGTCGGTGACCAGCGGCACGTCGAACACCTGGCCGGGATAGATCAGCGACGGGTTGCGGATGTCGTCCTTGTTGGCGTTGACGATGGTCCAGTAGTGGATGCCCCGGCCGTAGTAGCGGCGCGCGATGGCCCACAGCGTGTCGCCGCGGCGGATGATCGCCTTGCCCGACAGGAACCGGCCATCCGACGCCTTGCCGTAGGGCATGACGCGCAGCACCTTCGGCTCGGGCTGCTGCGGCTCCGCTGCTGGGGCAGGCTCCGCCGGCTTCTCGGGGAAATTGAACCGAGCGACCACAGCCGGCTCCTCGGGCGGAGCGGCGGCGGCTGGTTGCTCCGGTGCTGCAACCACGGCCGGGGGCTGCGGCTCGACGGGCAGCGGCTCGGCCGGGACCGGCTCTGGCTCCGGCAGGGCGGCAACCGGCGGCGGCTCAGGCTGCGCTTGCGTTTCGGCCGGCGGTTGCACCGGTTCGGCCGGCTCTGCCACGGAGGGGGGCGGTGACGGTTCGGGAGCAGCAGCAGGCGGGGTCGGTTCGGGGGCCTTGGCCGGTTCCTCGGCAGGTGGCGCTTCGGGCTCGGGCGGCTTCACCGCCTCGGCCGGGGCAGCAGCGGGCTCGGATGGCCTGGGTGCCTCGACCGGTTCTTCGACCGGCGGCGTGGCGGCCTCAGGCGCCGTGGCCTGCTCGAGCGGCGGCGCCGGGGCTGGGGTCACCGGAGCCGCTGCGGGCGGTGGTGCGACGCTGGCGGCAGCCGGAGGCTGAGGCGGAGCGGCATGGGTTTTCGGCAGCACCGGGCTGGTCGTGGCCGGTGGCTCGGTGGATGCGGGCTCTTCGACTGTCGGCTCCGGAGCGGTCGCCAGTTCCTCCGGCCCGGTGGCCTCGGGAGGCTCGGGCTGGGGAATCGGGGCCGCAGGTAGAGGCGTGGTGGGCGCGACGGGCTCGGCGGGCTTCGTCGGCGCGGGAGCGGGTGGCGATTCGACCCCCGGCGGCGTTTCCGGCTTCGGGGGCTCGATCTCGAAGGTCACCGCGGTACTGGAGAGAAGCTTTCCCGTCTTGGGGTCCAGCGCTTCGATGCGGAGCTCCTGCCTGGGACGGCTCAAGAGCCCCGTGCCGGAGACCAGCCAGCGGCCGCCTTCCACCGAACTCTCGCCCACCACCTTGCCGTCGACATAGAGGCGCATCAGCGCTCCGGCCGGGCCGTCGCCGGCGATGAAGTCGTCGCCGCCGTCGATCTCCACGGCGTCGATGGTCGGCGCCAGTATCGCCGGCACGGTGACTTCGGGCTTTGGCGCTTCGGGCGACTTCTCGTCGACGTTGGCGACATCGCCGGGGCCCTTGGACGGGCTCGTCGTGGGTGCAGGTTCCGCCGCTGGAGCAGCCTCGGTCGCAGCCTGTGTGCTGGCGGAACCCGGAGGCGGCCTCGCGGTGTCGCTCGGTCCCGGCTCGGCGACGCGGCCGGTCTCCGAGGCGAACTGCCGGTCGCCGGATTTGAACTTGCTGTCGGGCGCCGCCGGCCTCGGGCGCGGCCTGGGGGGCCACCGGCGCCGGCTTCAGCGGGAGCCGACGGCCTTCCGACGCAGGCGGCGCTGAAGCCACCGAGCTCTCCGGCGGCTCGCGGCTTTTCGGGCTCTACGGCCGTCGGGGCCGGGGGTTGCACCACTGCTGGCGCCGCAGGCTCCGGCTGGGCAGGAGCCGCCGCGGCTGACGGGGCTTCGGGCGCCGGCGCGGGTTCGGCGGGCTTCGGTGCTTCGGCCGGAGGAGTCGCCTCCTGCGGCACGGGTTCGGCAGGCGAGGGCTCCGCGGGCTTGGCCGCCGATGCTGCCGCCGGTGGCTCCGCCGGCGGGGTTTCCTTGGGCAGCGGGGCCTCGGCGATCGCAGGGATCGCCGGCGTCTCGGCCTCGGTCGCTTCGGGTGGCACCACGGTTCCCGGCAGGTTGAACCGCTTGTCCAGCAGGTCGCGGATGCAGGTGACGATGCCGCGCGAATCGGCGCTGCAGGCGTCGACGATCGGCATGCCGATCACCGACAGCCCAACGACAAGCGTCACCCCGGCGGCACCCAGGGCGAGCAGCAGCTTGCGGCGATCATCGGTCCGGCTCAGCAGTCGCCTCCACTAGAACAAGGCCCTGCCCCTACACATAAACTCGCGTCAGGCTGCCTCTGATTTCATCAACTTAAACGTGATCAACTCGTAAAGCGCCTCAAATGAGGCGTCGATAATATTCGGGCTGACCCCGATTGTGTACCAGCGCTCCCCTGTTCCATCGCGGCTTTCTACCAGTACACGAGTGACCGCGCCCGTGCCGCCGTCAAGGATACGCACCTTGAAGTCCACAAGTTCGAGGTCCGTGATACGGTCGGAATACACTCCGAGGTCCTTGCGCATGGCCAAATCGAGTGCGTTGACGGGTCCATTGCCCTCCGCCACCGACATCAACAGGCTGTCGCCGATGCGAATCTTCACCACCGCCTCGGTGACGGTGATCTGCTCGCCGCGAGCATTGTGGCGGCGCTCGACGCTGGTGCGATAGCTCTCGACGTCGAAGAATTCGGGCAGCGTCCCCAGGATCCGATGCGCCAGGATGGCGAAGGAGGCGTCCGCGCCGTCGTAGGAATAGCCGCGCGCCTCGCGCTCCTTGACGGTGCGCAGCAGCCGCTCGATCCGCGGGTCGTCCTTGGCGAGTTCGATGCCGTGGCGCCTGAGCGCCGTCAGCAGGTTCGAGCGGCCGGCCTGCTGCGACACCATGATGTTGCGCTCGTTGCCGACCACCTCGGGCGGCACGTGCTCGTAGCTCGAGACATCCTTCGCGAGCGCCGAGGCGTGGATGCCGGCCTTGGTCGCGAAGGCGGAGGTCCCGACATAGGGCGACTGCCGCGACGGCGCGCGGTTCAGCCGGTCGTCGAAGGCGCGCGAGATGGAGGTGAGCCGCGACAGCTGCTCGGCCGTGACGCCGGTCTCGAACCGGTCGGCGAAGCCCGGCTTCAGCATCAGCGTCGGGATGATGGTGATGAGGTTGGCATTGCCGCAGCGCTCGCCGATGCCGTTCAGCGTGCCCTGGATCTGGCGCACGCCCGCGGTGACCGCGGCGAGCGTATTGGCCACCGCCTGCCCGGTATCGTCATGGGCGTGGATCCCCAGCCGGTCGCCGGGCGCGACGCTCAGCACGTCGGCGACGATCGCCGCGACCTCCGAAGGCATGGTGCCGCCATTGGTGTCGCACAGCACCACCCAGCGCGCGCCCGCCGCGATCGCCGTCTCGACGAACTTTAGCGCGTAGTCGCGGTTGGACTTGTAGCCGTCGAAGAAATGCTCGCAGTCGACCAGCATTTCCTTTCCCGCCTCGACGCCGGCTTCCACCGTCTCGCGCAGGTTGTGGAGGTTCTGCTCCGGCGTGATCTCCAGCGCCACCTTTACCTGGTGGTCCCAGGCCTTGCCGACGAAGCAGGCCGCATCGGCGGCCGAGTTGAGGATCGCCTGTACACCCGGATCGTTGCCGACCGACCGCCCTGCCCGCTTGGTCATGCCGAAGGCGGTGAAGGTCGCGTCGCGGGTGCGGCTTTCGGCGAAGAACTGGTCGTCGACCACGTTGGCACCGGGATAGCCGCCTTCGATGTAGTCGACCCCCATCTGCTCGAGCAGGCCCACGATCGAAATCTTGTCCTCGAGCGAGAACTCGATGCCGGCCGTCTGCGCGCCGTCGCGCAGCGTGGTGTCGTACAGATAGAGGCGTTCTTTGGTCATTACGCGGTACTCGGATGCGGGACCCAGTGGGTCGTGTCGTGGTCGGGATGCTGGTTGTTGGAGGCGCGGATGCCCACCACCTGCTCCGCGGCCTCCTCCTCGGTGGTGCCGAGCAGCTCGGCGCCCTCGATGTCGATGATCGAGGGGTGCCGCGCTTCCTTGCCCAGCTGGTAGAGGATCGGGATCAGGTGGGGGCTGTCGAACGCACCGATGCTCAGCGAGACGTGCTCGCCCTGGTCATAGCGGAAGAACAGCGGCGTGCCGCAGTCCCGGCAGAAGCCGCGCTCGACATGCGCGGAACTGCGGAACACCGACGGCGTGCCGCGCGTCCAGCTGAGGTGTTCGTGGCGCACGCCGACCAGCGGGGCGAAGAGGTTCCCCGTCGCCTTCTGGCACATCCGGCAGTAGCAGACATGCGGGTTGTCGCGCAGCTGGGTGGCGTGGAAGCGCACCGCGCCGCACTGGCAGCCGCCCGAATACTCGCGGTAGCGATAGCTGTCGTCGGTCACATTCCACCTCCCGCGAACCGGTCCGTCGCCTCGATCAGATGATGCAGGATGCCCGGCTGGCTGAGCGCGTGCCCCTGCCCTTCGACCATGACGAATTCCGCTTCCGGCCAGGCCTGGTGCAGGTCCCAGGCGGTCTGCGGCGGGCAGGCGATGTCGTAGCGGCCCTGCACGATGATGCCGGGAATGTCGCGCAGCTTGTCGGCATCGCGGATCAGCTGGCCTTCCTCGAGCCAGCCGGCATGGACGAAATAGTGGTTCTCGATGCGGGCGAAGGCCAGCGCGTAATCCTCGTCGTAGAACGCGTCGCTCACCGTCGGGTCGGGCAGCAGCGTGATGGTCTCGCCTTCCCAGCGGGCCCAGGCGCGCGCCGCGCCGAGCTGCACCTCGCGATCGGCGCCGGTCAGCCGCCGGCGATAGGCGCCGATCATGTCGCCGCGTTCCTCGGGCGGGATCGGCGCGACGAAGCGCTCCCACTTGTCCGGGAACAGCAGCGAGGCGCCGTGCTGGTAGTACCAGAGCAGCTCCCAGCGGCGCAGCGTGAAGATGCCGCGCAGCACCAGTTCGCTGACCCGCTCGGGATGCGTCTGGGCATAGGCGAGGGCGAGCGTCGAGCCCCAGGAGCCGCCGAAGACCAGCCATTGCTCGACGCCCAGCCATCTCGCGCAGCCGCTCGATGTCGGCGACGAGGTCCCAGGTGGTGTTGTGCTCGAGCGAGGCGAACGGGGTCGACCTGCCGCAGCCGCGCTGGTCGAACAGCAGCACGTCGTAGCGCTTCGGATCGAACACCCGGCGCTGGTTGGGCGAAAGCCCGCCACCGGGTCCGCCGTGCAGGAACACCGCCGGCTTGGCGCCGGGCGTGCCGACCCGCTCCCAGTAGACCCGGTGGCCGTTGCCGACATCGAGATGGCCCGAGGCATAGGGTTCGATCTCGGGGTAATAGGTGCGAAGCGGGGTCACGCGGCAAACCCTTCCCTTGGCGGCCACATCGTCGGTGTCGTGGTCGGGATGCTGGTGGCTGACGAGGCTCGCCATGAACTCGTGCCAGCCGGGCGAGTACTCGGTGCGCACCGGCAGCGCTGGCGAGGCCATCGAAGAAGGGCAGCTTGTCGGCAGGATTGACCTGGATCACCGGTGCCGCGACGGTGGGATCGTCGAAAGCGCCGATCGCCACCTCGACCTGCTGCTCTGGCGGCCGGTCGATCTCCTCGTAGGTGAGCGGCGTCCCGCACTCGGCGCAGAAGCCGCGCTGCACCTTGTCCGAACTGGCGAAATACCTGGGTTCGCCGCGGGTCCAGGTCAGCATCGAAGCTCGCGACCAGCGGGCCGAAGAAGCCACCGAACGCCTTCTGGCACATCCGGCAATGACAGATCGAGGGGCGGCCGAGCCGCCCGACGCTGAACCGCACGGCGCCGCACTGGCAGCCGCCGGTGAACGGGGCCTCACTGCGGGGCATGGCAGACCGCCTCGATATTGTGCCCGTCCGGATCGTAGACGAAGGCGGCGTAGTAGTTGGCGTGATAATGCGAGCGCAGGCCCGGCGGGCCGTTGTCCCTGCCGCCCGCCGCCATCGCCGCGGCGTAGAAGGCATCGACTTGCGCGCGCGTCTCCGCCCGAAACGCGATGTGCACCCGCCCGCCGGTCAGCTTGCCCCCGTCGCCGACCCAGAGGAACGACTGGTCGGACCCGAAGCCCGCGACATTGCCGTCCGCGCCCTCGAACTTCATGTGCGTCTTGATCCCGAGCGGCGCCAGCGCCTTCTCGTAGAAGGCGAGCGAGGTGGGATAGTCGGCAGTCGAGATCGCGACGTGATCCAAGGCACTCATGGGCGTCCTCCTGCTGGGCCGACATAGACGGCCTCGATGTTGTTCCCATCCGGATCCAGGACGAAGGCCGCGTAATAGTCCGGGTGGTAGTGCGGCCGCAGCCCCGGCGGACCATTGTCGCGCCCGCCGGCCGCCAGCGCCACCGTGTAGAAGGCCTCGACCGCCGAGCGGCTCGGCGCGGCGAACGCCACATGCGTGTCGCCGGCCCTCAGGGTCTTGCCGGTCCCCAACCAGAAGCTCGGCCCCTGCTCGGCCCCATACCCGGCGCTACGCACCCCCTCGTACTCGAACTCAGCCAGCAGCTTGATGCCGAGCGCGCCGAGCGCCGCGGTATAGAAATCGCGCGACCGCCCGAAATCGGCGACCTTGAGGCTGATGTGGTGGAGGATAGTCATGGGGAATCCTTGAGCATCACCTCACCAGCTCCCATTTCGTCTGCCGCTGCCCGGCTTCGTCCTTGTAGTCCATGAGCTGGACACCCTGTGTCAGCAATTCGGCGCGGATGGCGTCGGCCTTGGTGAAGTCCTTGGCGTTGAGGGCGGCGAGGCGTTGGGCGACAGCGTCTTGCACACCAGCCGGGGCGTCGCCATCGGCGGTCAGCAGGCCGTCGGCGGTAAAGCCGAGGAAGATCAGCGTCGCCGCGAGCGCACTCGGCAGCAGATTCCGCGCCCCGGTTGGCCTCGCGAGCCACGACGTCCAGCGCCACCGAGGCGCGGTGGAAGTTGAGGTCGTCGGTGAGCGCGGCGATGACCGAGGGGTCGGGCGCTCGCGCCACGGTGCTCGGCTTGGCGGCGCGCTGCCAGTCGCGCAGCTTCTGCTCCGCCTCCTCGAGCCGCTTCACCGAGAAATCGATCGGCTCGCGGTAGTGGGTCATCAGCATGGCGAGGCGCAGCACTTCGCCCGGCCACTTGCGGCCGCCGAACTTCTCCGTCGCGAGCAGCTCGTGCATGGTGATGAAGTTGCCGAGCGATTTCGACATCTTCTGGCCTTCGACCTGCAGGAAGCCGTTGTGCAGCCAGTAGTTGGCCATCACCGGCGTGCCGTGGGCGCAGCGCGACTGGGCGATCTCGTTCTCGTGGTGCGGGAAGATCAGGTCGAGCCCGCCGGCGTGGATGTCGAACACCTGGCCGAGATAGCGCTCGCTCATCGCCGAGCATTCGATGTGCCAGCCGGGCCGGCCGCGGCCCCAGGGGCTGTCCCAGCCGGGCTCGCCGGGGCCCGACTGCTTCCAGAGCACGAAATCGGCCGGGTTCTTCTTGTGCGGCTCTACCGCGACGCGGGCGCCGGCGACGTTGTCCTCGAGGTTGCGGCCGGAGAGCTGGCCGTAGTCGGGCATCGAGGAGACGTCGAACAGCACCTCGCCCGCGGCCTCGTAGGCATGGCGGCTGCCGAGCAGCTTCTCGATCAGCACCTGCATCTGCGGGATATTCTCGGTGGCGCGCGGCTGCACGGTCGGCTCGAGCGTGCCGAGCGCCGCGACGTCCTCGAGGTACTGCGCGGCCGTCGTCTCGGTGACCTTGCGGATCGCCTCGTTGAGCGGCAGGCCGGGATAGTCGCGGGCGGCGCGGGCGTTGATCTTGTCGTCGACGTCCGTGATGTTGCGGACATAGGTGACGTGCTCGGCGCCATAGAGGTGCCGCAGCAGCCGGAACAGCAGGTCGAAGACGATCACCGGGCGGGCGTTGCCGATATGGGCGAAGTCATAGACCGTGGGCCCGCACACATACATGCGGACGTTGTCCGGATCGATGGGGTCGAAGACCTCCTTCGTCCGCGTCAGCGTGTTGTGGAGCAGTAGTTTGTTCTCGCCCAAGGCCCAGTTCCTTCGCGCACGGTGTCACACGTCGCGGCCGGGTTCTTCGGGTCTAGAGGATTCGAGGATGAAGAAAACCGCGCCGCCAGCAATGCCTAGCGGATAATAATGCAGCCGGAAATGCAGATCGCGGTGCCGGTTTTCATGGCGCGCAATCTGCCGGGATCGGGAGCGGAATGCAAGGGGGTCGGGCGGGGGGACGATCTCCCGCCCTGATCCGTCACTGCGCCGGAGCGGCCGGGGCCTCGGTCGAGGGAGCCGGAGCTTCCGTCGAGGGCGCCGGGGTGGCCTTGGCGGCAGCCGCCTTCATGGCGGCGCTCACGTCGGGGCTGGCGAAGCAGTTGTTCAGGCCCTCGCGGGCCTTCTCCCCGAGCGCCGCATAGTCGCCGTGGGCGGCGTGGCTCTCCGCGGTGGACTCGCCCTTGAGGTCGGTGGTCAGCACGTCGACGTCCTTCTGCGACATCGGCGCGAAGGCCTTCACCATGCAGGCGCAGAGCGGGGTGAGGATGTCCTCGGGATTGACCCCCTGGGGCACTTCGCCGAGCAGGAACGGCTGCGCCGCCATGCAGGCGGGAGTAAACTGGCTGAAATCGGCCTCCTGCGCGAGGACCTGCGGCACGCTCAGCATGAGTGACAGGCCGGCAAGGGCGGCGGCGGCGTGGCGAATCGGCATTCGGTGACTCCTTTGTCCGTGCGCGGGCCGCGCGATCTGGGGCGCGCCGATGGTTCGGCGCTCCGCAGCGGAGAAAGGACAGCAGAAGGTGGCCCCATTGCGGCCAGCCGGACATAATTTCCACCCTGCTCTGCCCCGCCGGATCCGGAGGGAACGGGCGCTGGAACTGGCGGCCTTGCTGATGTAGGAAGGCGGCGGACGCTTTTTGCCGGCGGCTGCGGTCAGAGTTGAAGGCCGCGCTGCCGTGACTGCACGCAGGGCGGCACCTGACGGCCCGTGGCGTGCCAAGGTGTCGATGGAACCACCGGGGTGCCGTCTCGGTTTGGGCGCATTGGCGCACTAGTGGAGGCAAAGCAAATCCGGTCCTGTTCAATGCCATCGGCCCAGCGCCATATTCTCCAGTTGCTGATGCTGCTTGCCGCGGCTGCCACCTGCTTCCTCACCGACATTTCGGCCGCCTACGCGCAGGCCAATGCCTGCTTGAGGCTCGAGGCGATGTTGAGTGAACTGGACCGCAACGCCGATTTCCGCGGCTCCCAGGGCAATAACGACGAGTTGCGGCTGCTGCAGCGGCAGGTGCAGCAGGACGAGAGCCGCTATGTCCGTGAGGGCTGCAACGACGATGCCAAGGCCGGCCGCCGGCTCACGCCCGAATGCCGCCAACTCGCCCGCATCATCCTGCAGGGCCGGCAGGACGTCGAAGACCTTTCGCGCAGCGTCCAGACCGGCAACGCGGTGAGCGGCCAGCGCGAGGCGATCCTGCAGGAAATGCTGCGCTTCAACTGCCAGGACCGCTCGCGCGCCAGCGTGCAGCGCGACCGCGGCAACCTCTTCGACCGGCTGTTCGACGTGTTCGGCAACACCCAGGACGGCTACACCCGGGGCGACGACTTCAACCCCTTCGGCAATTACCACACGGTGCGCACGCTGTGCGTCCGCAAGACCGACGGGTTCTACTGGCCGATCAGCTATTCGACGCTGGTCGATTATGTCGCCAACGATGCGGAGACCTGCCGGACCCAGTGCCCGGCCCTCGACGTCGATCTCTACTATTACGACAATCCCGGCCAGGAGCCGGAGCAGATGATCAACGAGTGGGGCGAGCCCTACGCGTCGATGCCCAACGCCTTCAAGTTCCGCACCGAGTTCGACACCACCAGCAAGTGCCAATCGACGCAGGACGTCGGACAGGTGGCGATGGCCGATCTGCCGGATGGCGCTGGCGCGCGGGCCATGGTCACGTTCCGCGGCGAGACCTTCCCGCTGCCGGTGCGCGATCCTCGCGGCTACTCGCGCGTGATCGCCGCTCCGCTGGCCGTGGCCAGCGCCGAATACGTCAACGTGCCGCTGCCGCGCCGCCGCCCGGGCCAGGAGCCGGTGGCCGTTGCCGTGCCCGTCGGCGCAAGCAGGATGCCGCCCACCGGGTCGTCGAGTTCGCCGGCAAGCGGGTCAGGATAGTCGGTCCAGACACGCCTTACGGCCAACTAGTGGCAGAAGGGACCTGAGCTCGGGTCCCTGCTCGCGGCCGGTCAGCGCCAGCCGCAGCGGGTGGAACAGCCCCCTGCCCTTGCGCCCGGTCCGCGCCTTCAGGGCTTCGGTCCAGCTCGACCAGGTGTTCTCGTCCCACGGTTCGTCGGGCAGCAGCTCGCGGGCGATGGCGACGAATTCCCGATCCTCCTCGGCGACCACCGGCGTCACCGGGCCGGTGACCAGCGTCGCGAGGTCCGCGATCTCGGCGAAAGTCGTGAGATTGCTCCTCAGCGCCAGCCAGAGCGACTCGGAATCGAGCCCGAGCGCCGCGAGCCGCGGACGCGCCGCCTCGAACGGCATCTGGTGCAGGATGCGGGCGTTGAGGCTCGCGAGCTCGGCCGGATCGAAGCGGGCCGGCCCATGCGAGATCTCGTTCAGGTCCAGCGCCCGCCCGATCGCCCCGAGGTCCGGATAGGGCTCGAGCGCGAGGCTGGTGCCGGTCAGCGTCGCCATGATGGCGACGGCGATGGGCTCGTAGCCGGCATCGCGGAGGTCGGCCAGCGACAGCGAGCCAAGCCGCTTCGAGAGCCCCTCGCCCTCGGCGCCGGTCAGCAGGTTGTGGTGCGCGAAGAACGGCACCTTGCCGCCCAGCGCCTCGAAGATCTCGATCTGCGTGCCGGTATTGCTGACATGGTCCTCGCCGCGGATCACATGGGTGATGCCGAGGTCGATGTCGTCGACCACCGAGGGCAGCGTGTAGAGATAGGTCCCGTCGGCGCGCACCAGCACCGGATCGGACATCGAGGCGGTGTTGACCGTCTGCGGCCCCTTGATCAGGTCGTCGAACTGCACCGGCCTGCCGTCCAGCTTGAAGCGCCAGTGGGGCTTGCGGCCCTCGGCCTCGTATTTCGCCTTCTGCTCGTCGGTGAGACTAAGCGCCGCCCGGTCATAGATCGGCGGACGGCCGAGCAGCCGGGCGCGGGCGCGCTTGCCGTCGAGCTCTTCCTCCGTCTCGTAGGCCGGATAGAGCCGCCCCGCCGCGATCAGCCGATCACGGGCAGCGTCGTAGAGCGCCGTGCGGTCGGACTGGCGGACCTTGAGGTCGGGCGTGACGCCCGAGCCAGGCGAGATCCTGCTCGATGGCGCGGGCGAACTCCTCGGTCGAGCGGGCCGTGTCGGTGTCGTCGAGACGCAGGACGTAGGTGCCGGAACGTGCCTTGGCGAACAGCCAGTTGAGCAGCGCCGGCCGGGCATTGCCGAGGTGCAGCCGGCCGGTGGGGGACGGCGCGTAGCGGACGATTGGGGGGGTGGTCATGGGGCAATGCCAGACGATGGAGACGGCCCCCTCCCATCCTCCCCCATGAAGGGGGAGGTGCCGGCCGGTGTATTTGGCACCATCGAGCCACAGCCTCGACTCTTCACCTCCCCCTTCATGGGGGAGGCCGGGAGGGGGCCGTCCGCCAGTGGCAGAACCATCACTCCACTCCCTTGCTTTCCAGCCTGGGCGCGGGCTCCGGCGTCGGCCACTGGTCGCGATAGCCGTTGGTGATGGGATATTTCCGCCCGAACCCAAACGCCTTGCGGGTGAGCTTCACCCCCGGGGCGGACTGGCGGCGCTTGTATTCGGCGATGTAGACCAGCTTCTCGATGCGCTTGACCAGGTTGCGGTCGAAGCGGCCCTCGCCGCGCTCGACGATCTCGGCCACCGACAGCTCCAGCTCGACCAGCCCGTTGAGGATCTCGTCGAGGATCGGATAGGGCGGCAGCGAGTCCTGGTCGGTCTGGTTGGGTCGCAGCTCGGCGCTCGGCACCTTGTCGATGATCGAGCGCGGGATGACCTCGCCGGCAGGTCCCAGGCAATCGGCCGGCAGGTGCTGGTTGCGCCAGTCTGCCAGCTCGTAGACCCGCATCTTCAACAGGTCCTTGATCGGATTGAAGCCGCCGTTCATGTCGCCGTAGAGCGTGGCGTAGCCAACCGCCATCTCCGACTTGTTGCCGGTGGTGAGGAGGAGCGAGCCCAGCTTGTTCGACACCGCCATCAGGTAGACGCCGCGCATGCGCGACTGGATGTTCTCTTCGGTCACGTCCATCGGGCGATTGCCGAACACCGGCGCCAGTTCGACCAGCGCCGCCTCCACCGGTGCGCCGATGGACACCACGTCGTAGCGCACGCCCAGCCGCTCGGCCGCCGCCTTGGCGTCCTTGAGGCTCTCCTCCGAGGTGTAGCGGTAGGGCAGCATCAGGCAGTGCACCTTGTCGGCGCCCAGCGCATCCACCGCCATGGCCGCGACCACGGCGCTGTCGATGCCGCCCGAGAGGCCGAGCACCACATGGCCGAAGCCGTTCTTTTCGACATAGTCGCGCAGGCCCAGCACGCAGGCGCGCCACGGCGCCTCGTCGATGGCGGCGAGCTCGGCGACATGCGGATCGGTGCAGCGCCAGCCATCCGCCGTGCGGCTCCAGTTCGAGATGATGAGCTCGGGCTCGAAGCTCCTGCCCTGCAGCACCAGCCGCCCGCCGGGCTCGATGGCGAAGGAGGCGCCGTCGAACACCAGCTCGTCCTGCCCGCCGACCTGGTTGAGATAGAGCAGCGGCACGTTGTCCTCGGCCACCCGGTCGCGCACCAGCTCGGTAGCGCTGCGCCTGCTTGTTGCGCCAATAGGGCGAGCCGTTGGGGCAGAGCAGGATCCGCGCGCCATTGTCGACGAGATGCGCGCAGACGTCGGGGTGCCAGATGTCCTCGCAGATCGGGATGCCGATCGAGACGCCCTTGATGGTCACCGGCTCCTGCAGCGGCGCCCGCTCGAAATAGCGCTGCTCGTAGAACACGTCGTCGTCGGGCAGCTCGCGCTTGTAGCGGCGGGCGACGATCTCGCCGCTCTCGCAGACCAGCACGGCGTTGTAGAGCCGGCCGTCGTCCTCGCGCCAGATCGTGGGGAGGATGGCGGTGATGTCGAGCCCCCGGGTCGCCTTCGCGAACTCCTCAGCCGCCGCGATGGAATCGGCGACGAAGCGCGGCTTGAACAGCAGGTCCTCGGGGAAATAGCCCGTGAGGTAGAGCTCGGAGAACATCAGGATGTCGGCGCCCTGCGCCGCCGCATCGGCGAGCGTGGCCTTGGCCTGCGCGAGGTTGGCGGTGATGGCGCCAACCGTCGGATTGAGCTGCGCGAGGGCGATGCGAAGGCGATCGGTCACAGGTGTTGTCCGCCGGGAAAATCGCGGCCAGACTTAACCGCTCACCCCTCAATGGGCAAGCGCCGGGCCGGTTGCGGCCGCCCGGCTCAGAAGGCGTAGGTCAGCTCGGCGAGGATGCCGTAGCGGAACAGCGACCAGGGATTGTCGAGGTCGATATAGCCCTGTTCCGACCACGGTAGGCGGCGTGTCGTAGTCGGGCGGGTTCGCCGGATCGGAATTCGGTGGGATCGCCGAGCGTGATGGCCGTGTAGGTGGCATCGGCAGTGCCCTGCAGGTACCAGGCGCGACCGCCGAAGCGGAGCGTCAGGTTCTCGATCGGCGTGACGCCGATCATCGCCTCCGCCATGGCGCCGTAGCCCGAGCCATTGATCTCGGTCGCCGACGGACTTGACGAAGCTGTAGTTGCCGAGCGGCCGTCAGGCTCAGTGGATCGAAGCCGCTGTTGCCGATCGTGCCGCTGATGCTGGCGTAGGGCACGGCAGCGATCTCGCCCGAAATGTCGAACATGTCGCCGAGCTTGCCCTTGCCGGAGAGGCCGAGCCGCAGCATGTGGACATCGATGTTGTTGTCGACGCTGTCGAACGGCAGGAACACTTCCCCGGTATCGGGTCGAAGCTCAGGTCCGCAGCCGAGTGGGCCGTCGTGAAGTTCTGCCGGCTCGTGCGCGGGGAATCGTTCCAGTACTGGTAGCCGACGAGGAACCCTGCCCCGGAGCCGTTGCCGTCGCTGAAGACGTTCCAGCCGAAGTCGGCGCCGGCATAGGCGACCTTGCCGCCGTCGACGGAGGCGTCGCAGCGCTGGGGTCGGTGTACGAGCCGGTGATCGCGACGGAGTATCCCGCCAAACCCTTGACGTAGGTGGCGGAAGTCGTAGTCGTCGATCCTCAGGTGCAGTTCGCCGACGTGGGTGGTGTCGCTGCTCTCGAAACTGTCGCCCAGCGCCTCGAAGCTCTGGCTGCCCATCGAGTACCAGTAGCGCAGCCCGGTCTCGAAATGCAGGCTGTCGTCGGTCTCGCCGACGCCCGACCAGTCCTTCGGCTCGTTCGAATAGCCGGTGCGGAAGTCCACCTCACTGCCCCAGTCATCGGCCCAATCCGCGGCGACTGCCGGCATGCCCATGACAGGCGACGAGGACAGCAAGGCTGGTGGCGAGACGGACCATGAGAACCCCCAAGTACAGAACCGTACCGAGGACGTTTATGGCCCGTTAGGGTTAATGTTCCGCAAATGGGCCGGTGCGCGGGGCTACCCCCACCCCTGTCCCCTCCCCGCAAGGGGGAGGGAGACGCAAGGAGCCGAACGGCTCAGAGTCCGAGGCGCGATGGCAATGTAGGGGTCTCCCTCCCCCTTGCGGGGAGGGAACAAGGGTGGGGGTGGCCCGAGGAACGGACCTCACCACCCGATCCGCCCGAGGCTCAGGCCCCCGCCGCCATCCGCACGCTGCCGCGCCGGCCGCTGCGAGCGCAGCTCTTCCGCCACCAGGAACGCCAGTTCCAGCGCCTGCGAGGCGTTGAGGCGCGGGTCGCAATAGGTGTGATAGCGATCCTGCAGGTTGGCCTCGGTGATCGCCGCGACGCCGCCGCCGGTGCATTCGGTCACGTCGTCGCCGGTCATCTCGATATGGATGCCGCCGGCATGGGTGCCCATCGAGCGGTGGATGTCGAAGAAGCTCTTCACCTCCGACAGCACGCGGTCGAACGGCCGGGTCTTGAAGCCGTTCGAGGCCTTGATGGTGTTGCCGTGCATCGGGTCGGAGCACCAGACGACGACCTTGCCCTCGCGCTCCACCGCTTCCACCAGCCGCGGCAGGTGGTCGGCGATCTTGTCGGAGCCGAAGCGGCCGATCAGCGTGATGCGGCCCGCTTCGTTCTGCGGGTTCAGCCGGTCGATGATGCGGAGCAGGTCGTCGGCGCCGAGGCTCGGCCCGCACTTGATGCCCACCGGATTGCGGATGCCGGAGAAATACTCGACATGCGCGCCGTCCGGCTGCCGGGTGCGGTCGCCGATCCACAGCATGTGGCCGGAGGTGGCGTAATAGTCGCCGGTGATCGAGTCGCGGCGGGTCAGCGCCTCCTCGAAGCCGAGCAGCAGCGCCTCGTGGCTGGTGTAGAACTTGGTCTCGCGCAGCGACGGGGTGTTGTCGCCGGTGAGGCCGAGGGCGCGCATGAAGTCGATGGCGTCGTCGATCTTGCGCGCCACTTCCTCGAAGCGCGGATAGGCCTGCGAGTCCTTCATGAAGCCCATGGTCCACTCATGGACGCGCGTCAGGTCGGCATAGCCGCCCGAGGCGAAGGCGCGCAGCAGGTTGAGCGTCGCGGCCGACTGGCGATAGGCGAGCAGCAGCCGCTCCGGATCGGGAATCGCGCGCTTCGGCGGTGAAGGCGATGTCGTTGATGATGTCGCCGCGATAGCTCGGCAGCGTCACCCCGTCGATGGTCTCGGTGTCCGACGAGCGCGGCTTGGCGAACTGGCCGGCGATGCGGCCGACCTTCACCACCGGCTTCGAGGCGCCGTGCGTCAGCACGATCGCCATCTGCAGGAAGACGCGGAAGAAATCGCGGATGTGGTCGGCGCCGTGCTCGGCAAAACTCTCGGCGCAGTCGCCGCCCTGCAGCAGGAACGCCCTGCCCTCGCGCCACGTCGGCCAGCTGGTGCTTCAGCTCGCGCGCCTCGCCGGCGAAGACCAGCGGCGGGAATTTCCGCAGCTGCGCCTCGGCCGCCTCGAGCTTCTCGCCATCCGGATAGACCGGCACCTGCGAGATGGGCTTTTGTCTCCAGCTTTGAGGGGTCCAAGTCGTCGGCATCGGGCTATCTCCGGGTTGGCGGCGGTCTAGCAGGGGATTTGGGCGATGCCAAGCCGGAGCGCCATGGGTTCGGTCATCGAGCGCGTGGCCAACCCCTCATCCGGCGCTGCGCGCCACCTTCTCCCTCAAGGGGAGAAGGACGACGTGGCACGATCCCTTCTCCCCTTGAGGGAGAAGGTGGATGGCCGCAGGCCGAGACGGATGAGGGCAGGCCAAGGGCGCCGGTTGAGCCCTGGCTACTGCTTCACCCCGCCCCGATAGACATAGCTCGGCTTCTTGAACGTCACCAGCTCCTCGGCCGCCGTCGGGTGCATGGCGATGGCGCGGTCGAAGTCGGCCTTGGTGGCGCCCATGCCGAGCGGAATGGCGGCCATCTGGATCATCTCGGCGGCGCCGGGGCCGAGGATGTGGACGCCGAGCACCTTCCCGCTCGTCGGGCTGCGTCACCAGCTTCATCACCATCCGCTCGCTCTTCAGCGACAGCGTGTTGATCATCGGCCGGAAGCGCGTGACGTAGACGTCGACGTCGCCATGCGTCGCCGCGTCGCGCTCGGTGAGGCCGACGGTCGCGAGTTCGGGCTCGGAGAACACCGCCGTGCCGATGAGCGAGTGGTCCACCGCCGTCGGCCTGCCGCCGAACACCGTGTCGGCGAAGGCCTGGCCCTCGCGGATCGCCACCGGCGTCAGCTGGGCGCGGTTGGTGACGTCGCCCACCGCATGGATCGAGGGGATGCTGGTCTGCGAATAGGCGTCGACCTTGATGGCCCCGTCCTCGCCGAGCTGCGACGCCGACCTCCTCGAGCCCGAGGCCCTTCGACGTTGGGCCGGCGGCCGGTGGCGAACATCACCGCGCCGAACGGCGCATCGACGCCGTCGGAGAAGCTCGCGGTGATGTCGTTGCCGCTCTTTCGCAGCGCGCGGACGTCGGTCTGGTAGATGATCTTGATGCCCGCCGCCTCGAGCCCGGCCTCGAGCGCGTCGCAGAGGTCGTCGTCGAAGCCGCGCAGGATCTGTCTGCCCGCGATAGACGATGGTGGTGTTCACCCCCAGCCGCGAGAAGATGGTGGCGAACTCCGCCGCGATATAGCCGCCGCCCTCGATCAGGATCGAGTGCGGGAGCTTCTCGAGGTCGAACGCCTCGTTGGAGGTGATGCCGAGTTCCTTGCCCGGGATATCGGGGACGAACGGGTGGCCGCCGGTCGCCACCAGGATGTGCCGCGCCTCGAGCTCGCGGCCGGATTTCAGGAGCTTCACCGACTTCGGTCCGGTGAGCACCGCCCGATCGCGGATCACCTCGGCGCCCGGTGCCTCCAGCCCCGCGACATAGGCCGCCTCCAGCCGGGCGATCTCCTTGTCCTTGTTGGCGACGAGGGTAGCCCAGTCGAAGCTCGCATCCACCGTCCAGCCGAAGCTCGGGGCGATCTCGAACAGGTCGGCGAAGCGCGCGCCGTAGACGAACAGCTTCTTGGGCACGCAGCCGCGGATCACGCAGGTACCGCCGACGCGATATTCCTCGACGATGGCGACCCTGGCGCCATGGTTGGCAGCGACGCGGGCGGCCCGCACTCCGCCCGAGCCCGCGCCGATCACCACCAGGTCATAGCTGTCGCTCATCATGCTGCTCCTCATATGAAAAGGCCCCGCGCGACGGCGGGGCCTTCAATCAGATAGGGCTCGTTGCCTCAGGTGTCGATACCCTTGGACTTCAGCTCGGCCCGCACCTTGGCGAAGAACTCGGTGTTGAGGTTGACCGAGAAGACGTTCATCACCCGCTGGATGCTCATGTTGAGCTCGGCATTGGCCTTGGAGAGCTTCTGGCCGACCGGCGACGCATAGAAGTCGACGATCTGCTGCAGCTCCTCGGGAGCGAAGGTCAGCGCGTAGACGCGGGCGATCTGGTCGAACAGCTCGCCCTTCTTGCCCTTGTACTCGGAGATCACCGTCTCGATCGCCTTGTTCAGCGGCTCGGCGATCTCGGGGTTCTGCGGCAGCAACTGGCTGTAGGTGTTGATGCCGGCCTGCACGACGGTCGACTCGTAGAGCCCGGACTGGTCGGTCAGGTCGATATACTTGCGGGCCAGCGCCAGGTGTTCGGGGCTGAGTTCCTGGCTCGTGGCGGGAAGCGCCACGAAGGCCGAGAGGATCAGCGAAAGCACCGCGGCCAGAACCATGGGCGCGCGCTTGGTGAATGAGGTCATCGGCTGGTGCTCATCATGTTGTGTACCTCTGCTGCCTCTACCCGAGCGGCGCGTCCACGTCCAGAATCTCGACGCCCTGCAGGCCCCGCCACGTAGGCCCGCCGGCAGAGGTCCAGGAACAGTCCGTGCTCCACCACGCCCGGTATCGCGAACAAGGCATCCGACAGGGCTTCTGGTTGCTAATGCGGCCAAAAAACGCGTCGAATATGGCGTGGCCGCCATCGGTCACGAATGGCTCGCCGCTCGGAGTCAGGCGGCGCCTGAGCCCAGCCTTCCGCGCCGAAACCGGCCATCACCCGCTCGATCGCCCGGGCCGTCGCGCCGATCCCGAAGTCATTGACCTCGATCGGCAGCGGGAAGCGCCCGAGCGTCTCGACCTTCTTGCCGGCGTCGGCGATCACCACCATGCGGGCCGAGGCCGCCGCGACGATCTTCTCGCGCAATAGCGCGCCGCCGCGCGCCCTTTATCAGGGACAGGCCGGGGCCGATCTCGTCGGCGCCGTCGACCGTCAGGTCGAGTTCGGGCGTCTCCTCGAGGGTGGTCAGCGGAATGCCGCAGCGCCCGCGCCTGCGCCGCCGTCGCCTCCGAGGTGGGGACGCAGATGATCTCCAGCCCGCGCGCCACTTCGCTCGCCGACCAGGTCGACGAAATGCGCGGCGGTCGAGCCGGTGCCGAGGCCGACGCGCATGCCCGGCTGCAATTCCGCCATAGCCGCGGCAGCGGCCTCACGTTTCAGGTTGTCGCTCAATGGATCTTGCCCTCCGCCGGGGGCACCTAGAGGCCGCCGCAAGTGCCTGTCAATGCGACACTCTCACGGATTGGTGAACGGGCCTTGTCGCAACCAAGCAACAGAATAAGGCTTTGGTGTTCGAAGCGTGGTCGAATCGTGGCAAGGGGCTTTCCGCAAGGGATTCTAGTGGTCTATCAACCCCGTCTTAAATCGGCCCGCGCATGATTAGGGCGAATGTCTGTCTAAGAGGCACATTGACACAATGACCAAGATCAGGCTTGCGGTAGTCGCATTGCTTTCAGCGATCCTAAGTGTATCGCTCGTCGCTCCGGCGACGGCATCCCGGGTATACAATCCCGATACCAACCTGTGGGAAGATTCAACCACCCTCCAGTCGCGCACCAGCAGCAGCAAGCGCGGCAGCGCGATCAAGCGCGAGGTGGTCACCTACGAGACCAAGCTGCGGCCGGGCACGATCGTGGTCGAGACCTCCGAGCGGCGGCTCTATCTCGTGCTCGAAGACGGCCAGGCCCTGCGCTACGGCATCGGCGTCGGCCGCGACGGCTTCCGCTGGTCGGGCCAGCACAAGGTCACCCGCATGGCGGAATGGCCCGGCTGGACGCCGCCGCCGCAGATGCGCAAGCGCGTGCCCGACCTGCCGGCCTACATGCCCGGCGGTCCCGACAATCCGCTCGGCGCCCGCGCCCTCTACATCGGCTCGACGCTCTACCGCATCCACGGCACTTCGGAGCCCTGGACTATCGGCCAGGCCGTCTCCTCGGGCTGCATCCGGCTTACCAACGAGGACGTGACCGACCTCTACGAACGCGTCCGCGTCGGCGCCACGGTGGTCGTCCGCCAGTAGCACCGGTTCCACACCGCAACCTGACAGGGGCTGGCCAGCGGGCCGGCCCTTTTTGTTTGCGGCAAAGCTAGGCGATGGCCTGCCCGGTGCGGTATGAATGGCGCATGTCCGTCACCCTGCTCCAGCAACCCGATATTGCGCCAGGCGACCGTCCGCTGATCGACCGCTACGGGCGGCGCATCAGCTATCTCAGGGTCTCGGTGACCGACCGCTGCGACTTCCGCTGCGTCTACTGCATGTCCGAGCACATGACCTTCCTGCCGCGCAAGGAGGTGCTGAGCTTCGAGGAGATCGACACCATCGTCTCCGCCTTCGTCGCGCGCGGGCGTGAAGAAGGTACGCCTCACCGGCGGCGAGCCGCTGGTGCGGCGGGACATCATGGCGCTGGTCGAGCGGATCGGCGGCCACCTCGGCGAGGGGCTCGAGGAACTGACCCTCACCACCAATGGCAGCCAGCTTGCGCCGCTTCGCCGAGGGCTTGAGGAAGGCCGGCGTCCGCCGCATCAACGTCTCGCTCGATACGCTCGACGAGCAGCGCTTCGCCGAGATCACCCGGCTGCGGGCGCCTCGGCGACGTGCTCGCCGGGCTCGACGCGGCCGTGGCCGCGGGCCTCGAGATCAAGCTCAACATGGTGGCGATGCGCGGCATCAACGAGGACGAGGTCGAGCCGATGCTGCACTACGCGCACGGCCGCGGCTTCGGGCTGACGCTGATCGAGGGCATGCCGCTGGGCGAGGTCGGGATCGACCGCGTCGACACCTACCTGCCGCTCAAGGAACTGCGCCAGCGCCTCGCCGCCCGCTACACGCTCGAGCCCGCCGCGCACCGCACCGGCGGCCCGGCCCGCTACGACCGCGTCGCCGAGACCGGCGGCCTGCTCGGCTTCATCACCCCGATGAGCCACAATTTCTGCGAAAGCTGCAACCGCGTGCGCCTCACCGCCACCGGCCAGCTCTACATGTGCCTCGGCCAGGACGCGATGGTCGACCTCCGCGCCGCCCTCCGCGACGGCGGCCCCGAGGCGCTGGACGAGGCGCTCGACCGCGCCATGATCCTCAAACCCAAGGGCCACGACTTCATCCTCGACCGGGATCACACCGGCCCGGCCTTGGCGCGGCATATGAGCGTGACAGGGGGGTAGGCCCCTCCGGCCACAAGCAGTGCCCTACCCCAAATTCTCCGCAAAGAACGCCAGCATCGCCTCCCGCATCCGCGGCGTCTCCTGGTGCCCTACGCCCGGTTCGGACACCAGTTGCAGCCGCTCCGGCGTCGCAGCGTAGGCGGCGCTCACCTCTTCCCAGGCCACGGCCACCGCCTCGGGCGGGGTCAGGCGGTCGGCTTCGCCGATGCAGATCAGCTGCGGGCGCGGCGCCACCAGCGCGGCGATGGCGCCGGCGTCGGCTTCGTTCAGCAGGCCCGGAACCGTCAGGTAGATGCCGTGCCCGTCATGCGCGCCCTGCGCGATCATGGTGCGCAGGTCCGCAAAGCAGCAGAGATGCGCCACGGCCTTGATCCGCTCGTCCATCGCGGCGAGCCAGTAGCTCAGGGTGCAGCCCATCGAGATGCCGAAGGCGCCGATGCGCGCCGGGTCGACGTCGGGGCGCGACAGCAGGTAGGTGAGCGCCGCGGCGTGATCGCCGAGCATCTGGCCGAACAGCGACTTGCCATACCAGAGCAGCGCCTTGGACGCCGCGCCCTCGCTGACGGTGGCGCGCTCGCCGAACACCGGCATGTCGATCGCAGAGCGTCACGTAGCCGGCCCGCGCGAACACCGGACCGAGCGGATCGAGCAGGTATTCGCGGCCGGAGAGCAGTTCGGCGGCGCCGATGTCGTAGCGGCCCCCGTGCGAGTGGCCGTAGAGGATGGCCGGCCGCAACCCGGTCTCCTCGATCGGCCGGGTCAGGATGCCGCGGACCAGTTCGTCGCCCAGCTGCAGCTGCAGGTGCTCGATGACATAGCCGTCCTGCTCCTCGATCCGCGCGGACCTCAGCGCGATGGACGGCTCGGCGAGCCCGATGAGCTCGCGCAGGCGGGCACGGGTCACAGCCATGACGCGTACCTACTTGTCGTCGTCGGAGACGATGGCGAACTCGAGCGGCAGCGCCGTGGTGTACTTGATCTGTCCCATGGCGAAGGACGAGCTCACGTCGGTCAGCGCGATCTTGGCGATCAGCTTCTTGTAGAACGCATCGTAGGCGGCGATGTCGGGCACGACCACGCGCAGCAGGTAGTCGGTCTCGCCGCTCATGCGGTAGAACTCGACCACCTCGTTGAAATCGTCCACCACCGCGGCGAATTTCCGCATCCAGGCTTCGTTGTGCTCATTGGTGCGGATGGAGACGAACACCGTCACGCCGGCATTGACCTTGACCGGGTCGAGCACGGCGACGCGGGCGCGGATCACGCCGTCCTCTTCCATCTTCTGGATGCGGCGCCAGCACGGCGTCGTCGAAAGTCCCACCTTGCGGCCGATTTCGGCCACCGGCGTTGTCGCGTCCTTCTGCAGGAGCGCCAGAATCTTCCGATCTATCTTGTCCAAAGCGATGATTGCCCCCTGAAATGAGTTTTCCGCAAGTCGAGCATCCGGGCCCTGTCAGCGCAAAGCAAGCCACCAATCTGGGGCATATGACGCAAATAACTTGCGCGTGTCAATTGCCGAGCACCCCCGCCAGCCAGGCCAGGAATCTGTCGATCCGACTGGGTTTAGCGCACCCGGAGCGCCCGCGGCCACGGCCTCGCGCCGCCATTCGGCCGGTGCGACGAAGTCACCCTGCCAGAGGCCGAGTCGCGCGGCCCGCGCCCGCTGCTGTTCCGCGGGATACTCGGTGCCCAGCGCGAGCCCCTCCGCGACCATTGCTCGCCGCCACGTCAGCGGCGCCGTTGCGGCAGGTCACGAGCAGCCTTCCATAGCGGTCGTGCCCGCGCGTCTCGCAGCGCAGCTCACGGCCGCGAACCAGTTCGCGCAAGCGCGTCGCCGCCGCAACACCGCAGGACCACTGGCCGCCGGCCGCGTCGCGGCAGGTCTGGCCGAGCTCCGGCGCATCGAGGCCGACGAGCCGCACCCGCTGGCCTTCGATGTCGAGCGTGTCGCCATCCACGACGTGCCCGGCCCAGCCGACCAGCGGAGCGCCGCGATCGGTGAATGCCGGCTCGGGGCCGACGAGATAGGTGACGCCGGCGAGCAGCAGCGCGAACAGCAGCAGCGTGCCAAGAGCACCCGGCCGTCGGCCGAAAACGGAGCTGCGCGCCGTGCGCATGGCACCGAGCCGGCGGCCGCTCGCCCAATCCGGCATCGGACCGCGGGAAACCCCTCGCAACTGCCTGATGCGCGGGCTTTTCCACATTCCGCCGCCCCGGATTTCATCCAACCTTAACCATGCGGCGCATAGGGTTTTTCCGCAAGCAGCGCGAACGCGTTTCATGTTCGCACGATAGTACCCAGTTGAGTTTCGCGTTATGTCGGTCCAGCCCGCGATGCACGATTCTGACGTGCGTGCCCGTATTGCTCGCGAGCTGAGGCGCAATGCGCAGAAGGCCGTGTTCGACGCGCGGCAGCGGCTGACCTCCACTTCCGGCACCCGCGCTTCCTTCGATTTCGAGCTGCTCGACGAATACGCCGCCTCGCGGCTCAGCGGCATGCTCACCGCCCCGCTCCTCGTCCTCATCCTGGCGCTGTTCGCGAGCCTGTTCGTCGCGCCGATCGTGGCCGGGGTCTGGGCGGCGGCGGCGATCGCGGCCAATACCGTGCTTGCCCTGCTCAGCCGGCGCTTCAAGCGCGCCGACCCGACCAAGTTCAACGCCGAGCACTGGACCACCTCGTTCATCGCCGCCGAGACGGTCTACGGCATCACCTGGGCGCTGCTGGCGCTGTTCACGCTGTTCGCCGAGGACACCGCACCGCTGCTCGTCGCGATGTTCGCGATGGCGCTGATCGGCATCGCCGCCAACGCGGTCTCGACGCGCACCCTCCCCGGCGCGACGCTGGTCTGCACCCTGCCGCCGGCGGCGACGGTGACGGTGAGCCTCTTGGTCGCGGGCGGCACGCTCAACTGGTCGCTCGCTGCGATCACCATCGGCGGCGAGATCTTCTTCGTCTACCTCGCCAAGCAGCTCTACCGGTCGGAACTCGAGACGATCAAGCACCAGGCCGAGAAGGACGCGCTGATCAACGAGCTCGAGGAAGCGCGCGAGATGAGCGACGAGGCCCGCCGCCACGCCGAGCAGGCCAACATCGCCAAGTCGCAGTTCCTCGCCACCATGAGCCATGAGCTGCGCACCCCGCTCAACGCCATCATCGGCTTCTCGGAAGTGCTGAAATCCGAACTGCTCGGGCCGCACGCGATCCCGCAGTACAAGGAGTATGCCGGCGACATCCACAGCTCCGGCCAGCACCTGCTCAACCTGATCAACGAGCTGCTGGACCTGAGCCGCATCGAGGCGGGCAAGTACGAGCTCAACGAGGAAGCGGTCTCGCTGATCGACATCGCCGAGGACTGCCGCCGCATGGTCGAGATCCGCGCGCAGGGCCAAGACCATCGACCTGACGGTCAGCTACGGCAACAACCTGCCCAAGCTCTGGGGCGACGAGCGCGCCATCCGCCAGGTGGTGCTGAACCTGCTCTCCAACGCCATCAAGTTCACCCCGCAATCGGGCAAGGTGCACCTGATGGTCACCCGCTCCGGCGACGGCGGGCAGCTGATCTCGGTGCGCGACAACGGCCCGGGCATCCCCGAGAACGAGATCGAGACCGTGCTCTCCTCGTTCGGCCAGGGCTCCCTGGCGCAGAAGAGCGCCGAGCAGGGCGCCGGCCTCGGCCTGCCGATCGTGCAGAAGATCATGGAACTGCACCAGGGCCGCTTCGACCTCTTCTCAAAACTCCGCTTCGGCACGGAGGCCATCGCTACCTTCCCGAGGGCGCGGGTCATGGATGCACTGGCGCCGGTGGTGGAGAAGCGCAACCGGCTGGAGATTTATTCCGAGCGGGGTCAGGCGCCCGGCTAACGATCGTCCCTGCTCCGATCGTGCAGCGCGTGAGGGCCCTCCCCTTCATGGGGTGGAGGGGGCCGTCCGCTGAGCTTGCGCGAACTATCCCGCCCCCCACACCCGAACTCTCCCCGCTCTCCGATGCGAGGTGCCGACGGGGCATCGCGGGGAGGGTTCGGGCTGGGGATGGGCCGCTGTCCCAGGGTCTGATGGAAGCGTCCGCTTTGCGCACCATCGGGCCAAAAGACCGTTCGCAATGGGCGGGGCGAAAGTCCCAACCCTTGTACAGTTCGGCGGACGACCGCCACCGGGACGAAGTCCCGCCCATGCCGCACCAAGAGGCGGCAAGAACAGAGAGCAAACCCCGATGGCCGCAGCCAGTCGGGCGCTTCGGCACGTCATCCCTTGCCGCTCACCCCGGCGCTGTCGAAGGTCGCCATGTTCTTGTGCAGGTGCAGGGCGGTCTTGGCCAGCACGGCCGCCAGCGCGGCGCCGGTCCCCTCCCCCAGCCGCATGCCGAGGTCGAGCAGCGGCCGCGCGCCCATCGCGTCGAGGGCCCGGCGTGGGCGGGTTCGGCGGAGAGGTGGCCGAAGAGGCAGTGGTCGATGGCCTCGGGGTTCACCGCATGGGCGATCGCCGCCGCCGCGGTGGCGACGAAGCCGTCGATGATCACCGGCACCTTCTGCTGGCGCGTCGCGATGATGGCGCCGAGCATCGCCGCGATCTCGCGGCCGCCGAGGCGGGCGAGGATGGCGAGCGGATCGCCCAGCGCATCCTTGTGCAGCGCGAGCGCCCGATCCACGGCGTCGGCCTTGCGTTGCAAACCCGCGTCGTCGACCCCGGTGCCGCGGCCGACCCAGTCGGCGCCGCTGCCGCCGTAGAGCGCCGCGAAGATGGCGGCGGCGACCGTGGTGTTGCCGATCCCCATCTCGCCGATGGCGAGGAGGTCCGGCCGGCCGGCGATCGCCTCCATGCCATAGGCGATGGTCGCGGCGCACATCCGGTCGTCCATCGCCGGGCCTTGGGTGATGTCGCCGGTGGGCAGCTCGAGCGCGAGCTCGAAGACCCGAGGTTGAGCTCGTGCAGGGCGCAGATCTGGCTGATCGCGGCGCCGCCGGCGGTGAAGTTGGCGACCATCTGCGCCGTCACTTCGCGCGGATAGGCGGAGACGCCCTGGTCGGTGACGCCGTGGTTGCCGGCAAAGATCGCGACCATCGGGTTGTCGAGCGTCGGGCTCGGCCTTGCCCTGCCAGCGCGCCAGGAACTCGACCAGCCGCTCGAGCTCGCCGAGCGAGCCGGCGGGCTTGGTGAGCTGGCGGTCGCGGCTGCGGACGGCCTCGACGGCGACCTCGTCGCCGGGAGGCGTGATCCTGAGGAGATCGATGATATCGGCGAAGGGCGAGGCCAATTGCTGCTCCGGGCTGGGGGGTCGCCCCACATGGGCGAGTCCGCCCGCCCGGAGTCCAGAGGGATCAGCCGATGCCGAGCCGGGCCTCGGCGCGCGGCGCCAGTTGGTGGTGAGCTCGAACTGGGTTGCACTCATCTTGCAATGCCCGGCCCGGTGAAGGACAAGCGAGCATCGAACTTCCGCGATGGAACCGCAAGTGAGCGAGACCGAGCGCCCGGCGCGCCCCAGGCAGGACAATGGCGGCCCTCCCCGCGAGGACCGCGCCGCCGGAGCGCGGCCTCGGCCGACGACGTGGTGATGGGGCTCAGGTTCTTCTCGCGGCTGCCGACCGGCGATCGCCCGTTCGAAAAGCCCGACCTCGATCGCCTCGCCATCGGCCTGCCCTTCACCAGCGCCGTCATCGGCCTGCTGCCGGTCCTGCTGCTGCTGGCGGCGGCCTGGATCGGCCTGCCGAGCTATTTCGCCGCCGCCCTCGCGCGTCGCCGCCATGGTGGTCGCGACCGGAGCGATGCCCGAGGACGCGCTGGCGGACAGCGCCGACGGGCTGTTCGGCGGCGCGACGGTCGAGCGCCGGCTCGAGATCATGAAGGACAGCCGGCACGGCACCTACGGCGTCGCGGCAATGGCGCTCTACCTGATCCTCAGGATCGCCGCGCTTGGAGCCGTCGCGGCGATCAATCCGCTGGCCGCCGCCGGCATCTGGCTCGCCGCCATGGTGGTGGCGCGGTCCGGCTCGCTGTGGCTGAGCGTCGTGCTGCCCAGTGCCCGCGAGGGCGGCGCCTCGGCTTCGGTGGGGCGGGTGACGCGCCGCTCCTTCGCCATCGGGGCAGCGTTCGCCGTGCTGCTGAGCTTCGTCCTCGCCGCGCCGTTCACCAGCCTCCTCGCCGTCGTCCTGGCGCTGGCGGGCGCGGCGGCCGTCGCCTCAGGCTGGGCCTGGTGGTGCCGCCGGCTGGTCGGCGGCCAGACCGGGGACCTGATCGGGGCGCTGCACGCGCTCATCGAAATCGCGGTGCTGACCGTCCTGCTGGTCTTCGCCTGAGCGAAGCACGGCGATATTGCCGATTGTTCATCCTCGGGGAACCGCTCTCGTGCTTGAATTCGCCGGGCGGCGCCCCATTATCGAGAGGCGCCATCGCGCCAAAGGGGCCTCATGCTGTTCATCGGAGTTGCCATCGCGGTCGCCATCGGGCTTGCCATCCTGATCGGCACCGATGCCGGCACCCTGGTCGGGTTGAGCCAGGAGCAGTTCGGCCGGCTGATCCCGCTGGTGATCATCCTGCTCTTCATCGCGGGCGGCCTGTTCACGCGCCGGCACCGCCTGTCCGAACTGGTCGGCAACCTGATGCTCTGGGCCGGCATCTTCGCCGTGGTGCTGGTCGGCTACACCTATCGCGACGACCTGAGCGGGGTGGCCTCCCGCGTCTTCGGCGAACTGGTGCCCGGCAGCGCCACGATCGACAGCGAGCGCGGCACCGCGACCTTCCGCGGCGGACGCGACGGGCATTTCCACATCAATGCCGAGGTCGACAACGCCGACGTCCGCATGATCTTCGACACCGGCGCCAGCGCCGTGGTGCTCACCCACGCCGATGCGGAGAAGGCCGGCATTTCGACGGGGAACCTCCGCTACGACATCGCCGTGCAGACCGCGAACGGCACCGGCCGCGCCGCGTCGGTGACGCTCGACCGGGTGGAGGTCGGCGGCATCGTCCGCAACAACGTCCGCGCCTTCGTCGCCGAGCGCGGGGCGCTCGACACGAGCCTGCTCGGCATGAGCTTCCTCGGCACCCTCAGCCGCTACGCGGTGAGCGGCAACGCGCTGGAACTGATGGATTAAGCGGCCGGAGAGATAGGTCCCCGGGTCAAGCCCGGGGGGACGGGGGGTGTGGGACGGGAGTGCTCAACAAGCTCCGTCATCCCCGGGCTTGACCCACTGCTGTCCGGTTCAGATTCGCAGTGCGAGCTGTTGTGAGTCTTGAGGCGGGGGTCTTGGCGGTTCGATGAGCTGGTCGATGCGTCGTTTGTGCATGAGGTTGGCACGGACGAGGCGTGTGAAGGCGAGGGTGCTCGCGACGAGCTGCGGCGACCTGGCTGGCGAGCTCAGGACAGGTAGGCGATCAGCGCGACGGCGATCTGGATGCGGACGGCGTTCTCGCTGGGCCGACGAAGAGCCTGATCCTGAGGGTCTGCTTGATCCAGCGGAAGAACAGCTCGATCTGCGCAGCGGCGCTTGTAGAGCTCGGCGATCTCATGGGCCGGCGGCATCGAGGTCATTGGTGACGACGCGCAGCGCCTATGCGCTCCTGGCGCCATCTACTGGGCCGGCATCGGCCGCGTGGTGCTCGGCCAGACCGTAGTCACGACCTCAAGGTGCAGACCGGGCGCGCACGAGGAGAACCCGACGCTCGACCTGCCCTGCCACATCGTGTTCGAGGCGGGGCAGCGCCCGACCGAGATCGTCGGGCCGATGCTGGCAGACGAAGCGGCGCAGCTGCAGGCGGATTACTGGAAGGACAAGCACTAGCGGCTAGACCGCCAGCTGCAGCTCCGGCCCCACCGCCTCGAAGGCCCGCCACAGCACGTCGGGCCCTGCCCCGCGCTTGGCCGCGTCGACGCTCAGGATCTGCCGGAAGCGTCCGCGCTCCCGGCCGGCCGTTGGCGAGGCCGAGCATGTGCCGGGTGATGTTGTTGAGCCGCGCGCCCCGGCCAGCTCCCGCTCGGCATAGTCGGCCATCGCGCCGATGATCGCCCGCAGATCCGGCACCGGCCGCGCGTCGCCGAAGAAGCGGGCGTCGACCTCGGCGAGCAGCAGCGGCTCGTGATAGGCGGCGCGACCCAGCATCACGCCGGACACATGCGCCATGTGCGCCTCGGCCTCCTCGAGCGTGCTCGATGCCGCCGTTGATCATCACCGGCAGTGGCGCCAGGCGCTCGGCGAGCCGATAGACCCGCTCGTAGTCGAGCGGCGGGATGGTGCGGTTCTCCTTCGGCGACAGCCCCTTCAGCCAGGCCTTGCGGGCATGGACATAGAGCGCCTCGATGCCGGCATCGACCATCAGATCGGCGAAGCGGTCGAGGCTCTCTTCGGTGTCCTGGTCGTCGATGCCGATGCGGCACTTGACCGTCACCGGCCGGTCGGTCGCCTCGCGCATCGCCCGGACGCACTCGGCGACCAGTTCCGGCTCCGCCATCAGGCAGGCGCCGAAGCGGCCCGACTGCACGCGGTCGGACGGGCAGCCGACATTGAGGTTGATCTCGGCATAGCCGAACTCCGTGGCGATCCGCGTCGCCTCGGCGAGCTCGGCCGGATCCGAGCCGCCGAGCTGCACCGCCACCGGCTGCTCCACCGGGTCGAAGCCGAGCAGCCGCTCGCGCGGCCCATGCACCACCGCCGCGCTGGTCACCATCTCGGTGAACAGCAGCGAGCGCGCCGTCAGCAGCCGGTGCAGGTACCGGCAGTGCCGATCGGTCCAGTCCATCATCGGCGCGACGGAGAACCGCCGGGCGGTCGCGAGATCGTTAGTCATGGCCGGGAAATAGGGCATGCGGCCGCAAATTGCCAGCCGCGGCTGGCAACGAGGAGCGATCAGCTCCGGCCGGCGAAGCATTCATCTGTCCTCGCGACTATCGCCGGGTGGTAATGTTCGTGGCCGGGGCTGAGTTGACGGAACGGCCGGTCTTCATCGCCCTTCCAAGCAAGATGGACGATTGTGGGACGGTGAAGGGAAGCATTGCGGGAAGATCGAGAAGATAAACCACACCCCTAGTGTCATCCACCCTCTCCGTCGTCATTGCCCGCTTTATGCGGGCAACCCATCTTCTTCTGGGTCGCCCGGACGAGCCGGGCGATGACGAACGAGAGGGTGGTGGCTGCGGGCCCCACCAGGTCCTCAAGCAGCCACGCCACCCAATCGTTCGCATTCGAACAAAACCGCAACATTGACTCCGTAAGCACACTTATTATATGTGCGCTTATGAAAGACAACGTCCCCTACAAGCAACTCGCCCCCGTGGGCTACCTGATCCATGAAGTCGCGCGGCTGCTGAAGCGGCGGTTCGAGGTGGAGGCGCGCTCGCACGGCATCACGCTGCCGCAGTGGCGGGTGCTGGCGCAGGTGGCGCGCCACGAGGGCATCTCCCAGGTGGCGCTGGCCGCCGCGACGGATGCGGACCCGATGACCACATCGGGCGTGCTCGACCGGCTGGAGAAACGCGACCTGATCGCCCGCTATCCCGACCCCACCGACAGCCGCGCCAAGCTCGCGAAAATCACGCCCGAGGGGCTCGAAGTCTACGAGACGGCGCGCAGCGTCGGGCTCGCCATGTACGAAGCCGCGCTCCAGGGCGTCACCGCCGAGGAACGCGAAACGCTCATTTCCGCGCTCGGCAGGATGCGCGCCAATCTGATCGGCCAGTCGGCCGAGCTCGAGGAAGTCTGACCATGAACGCCCGTGTCGATCCCCGCACTCCCGGCGAAATCCAGCCGGTGCCCCCCCAGGTGATCGAGGCCGCAAAGCCCGCCGCCGCCCCGGCGCCCGAAGCGCCTGCCCCGAGGAAGCGGTCGGGCAAGCGGCTCATTATCATGCTCTCCGTGCCGGCGGTGCTGGTGGCGGGCGGTGCGTATTTCTGGCTGACCGGTGGCCGCTATGTCGATACCGACAACGCCTATGTGCAGCAGCCCATGGTGTCGATCTCGTCGGATGTCGCTGGCCGCATCGCCTCCGTCGCCGTGCAGGACAACCAGCCGGTCGAGGCCGGCGACGTGCTGTTCACCGTCGACCCACAGCCGTACCGGATCGCGCTGAGCCAGGCCGACGCGGCGCTGGCCGCCGCCCGCGTCAATGTCGAGCAGCTGCGCGTCGCCTATTCGGCCGCCAATGCCAAGCTCGAGACCGCGCAGGCGGCGCTCGAGATCCAGCAGAAGGCCTGGGACCGGGCCCAGAACCTGCGCAAGCAGGGGGTGACGCCGGAGTCCGGCCTCGACGACGCGCGCCTCGCGCTGCAGCAGGCGCAGTCCGCCGTCTCGCTGGCCGAGCAGGACGTTGCCGGCGCCATGGCGGCGCTCGACGGCAACCCGCAGATCGCGACAGACGACCATCCGACCGTGCGCGCGGCGCTGGCGGCGCGCGAGGAAGCGCAGCTCAATCTCGACCACAGCACCATTCGCGCTCCGGCCACCGGCGTCATCAGCCAGGTGGGGAGCCTCAATGTCGGCCAGTTCATCAACACCGGCTCGACCATCGCGACGCTGGTGCAGACGGGCGACAGCTGGGTCGAAGCCAACTTCAAGGAAACGCAGCTCAGCGGCCTTTCCACCGGCATGCCGGCGGAGATCACCGTCGATGCGCTGCCCGGCAGGAAGTTCAGCGGCCATGTCGACTCGATCGGCGCCGGCACCGGGGCCCAGTTCGCGCTGATCCCGGCGCAGAACGCCACGGGCAACTGGGTCAAGGTCACGCAGCGCGTGCCGGTCCGCATCGTCGTCGACGCCGCCGATGGATCGACCCTGCGCGCCGGCATGAGCGCCGAGGTCAGCGTCGACACCAAGCCCGAACTCGCAGCGCAGGAAGCAAAGGCGAACTGAGATGGCCGCGGCCGCTCCCGCTGTTTCCGCACCCAACGTGGTGGTGGCCAACAAGGGCCTGCTGACGGCCGGCATCATGCTGGCGATGGTGATGCAGGTCCTCGACATGACCATCGCCAACGTCGCCCTGCCGCACATGCGCGCCTCGCTTGGCGCCTCGCAGGACGAGATCAACTGGGTGCTGACCAGCTATATCGTCGCCGCCGCCATCGCCACGCCGCTGACTGGCTGGTTCGCCGACTTCATGGGCCGGCGCAATCTGCTGCTGTTCGCAGTGATCGGTTTCACCGGCGCTTCGCTGCTCTGCGGCATCGCCACCAGCCTCGAGGAGATGGTGCTGTTCCGCGTGGCGCAGGGCATCTGCGGCGCGGTGCTGGCGCCGCTCGCCCAGGCGACGATGATGGACATCAACCCGCGCGAGAAGCTCGGCCAGGCCATGGCCATCTTCGGCGCCGGCATCATGGTCGGCCCGATCATCGGCCCGACCCTCGGCGGCTGGCTGACCGAGACGTTCGACTGGCGCGCCGTGTTCCTCGTGAACCTGCCGGTGGGTGCGCTTGCGCTCTTCATCCTCACGGCGCTGATGCCCAGGACGCCGAGGAAGGACCGCGCCTTCGATTTCTTCGGCTTCGGCATGCTGGCGCTCGCCGTCGCGTCGGTGCAGCTGCTTGCTCGACCGCGGCCAGACGATCGGCTGGTTCGACGCGCCCGAGGCCTGGATCTACCTGATCCTCGCGATCTCCGGCGCCTGGGTGTTCATCGTCCACTGCCTCACCGCCAGGAACCCGTTCATCGATCTCGCGATGTTCAAGGACGTGAACTTCGCCACCGGCACGGCCTTCATGTTCGTGCTCGGCATCACGCTGTTCTCCGGCCTCGCGCTGCTGCCGCCGATGCTGCAGAACCTGATGGGCTATCCGGTCATCGAAACCGGGCTGGTGATGGCGCCGCGCGGTGTCGGCACCATGCTCTCGATGATCCTGGTCGGGCGGCTGGTGGCCAAAGTCGACGCGCGGCTGCTCGTCGCCACCGGCACGGCGCTCACCGTGTGGTCGCTCTACATGATGACGCAGTTCGACATCGTCATGGGCACCGGCCCGATCATGCTCTCGGGCCTGCTGCAGGGCGTCGGCATGGGGCTGGTGTTCGTGCCGCTCAACACGCTGGCCTTCGGCACCATCGCGGCGAAGTACCGGATCGACGCCACCTCGATGTTCGGCCTCGTGCGCAATGTCGGCTCCGGCGTCGGCATCTCGATGGTCACCACGGTGCTGGCGCAGATGCAGGTGGTCAACCAGACCGAACTCGGTGCGCGGATCACGATGGATGCGGGCCCGGTTCGCGATTTCGCGGCGGCGCATGGCGGCTTCGACAATGTCGTCAACGCGCTCAACGGGCTCATCACCCAGCAGTCGGCGATGATCGCCTTCCTCGACGACTTCAAGCTGATGATGTTCGTGACCCTGCTTTCGGCCCCGATCATCCTGCTGCTGCGCCGCCCGAAGAAGCAGGCGCCGGTGAGCGCCGAGCAGCGCGCCCACGCCATGGCGGAGTGATCTCTCGGGGGAGGTTGCGGCAACTGCATGGAAGGCCTGCGCACAGACCCATTGGGCCTTGCGCCTCAGGCACTTACATACCCCTGAGGCATAGACTCTGGGGTATGAAACCATGGCCGACACCACACATCGACATCGCGTAGTCATCATCGGTGGCGGCTTCGGCGGGCTCGCCGCGGTCCAGCGCCTCAAGGGCGCGGACGTCGACATCACCATCATCGACCGGCGCAACCACCACCTGTTCCAGCCGCTGCTCTACCAGGTGGCGACCACCGCGCTCTCGCCGTCCGAGATCGCCTGGCCGATCCGCTCGCTGGTCCGGCGCCGCCCGGAGGTGACGACCCTTCTCGCCAACGTCGTCGGCATCGACAAGGCCGCGCAGCTGGTGCTGCTCGAGGATGGGACGACCGTGCCCTTCGACAGCCTGATCATCGCCACCGGCGCCCGGCACGCCTATTTCGGGCATGACGACTGGGAGCCCTTCGCGCCGGGCCTCAAGACGCTGGAGGATGCCACGGCGATGCGGCGGCGCCTGCTCGTCGCCTTCGAGGCGGCGGAGCGCGAGACCGATCCGGAGACGCGTCAGGCGCTCCTCACCTTCGCGATCATCGGCGGCGGCGCGACCGGCGTCGAGCTCGCCGGCGCCATCATCGAGCTGGCGCGGACCACGCTCAGGAACGAATTCCGCTCGATCCGGCCGGAAGAGGCGAGGGTCGTGCTGATCGAGGCCGGCCCGCGCGTCCTGGCCAATTTCCGCGAGGAGCTGTCGGACTACGCCAGGCGCGCGCTCGAGCGGCTCGGCGTCGAGGTCATCCTCGGCCAGCCCGTCACCGAGGTCACGGCGGACAGCGTGCGCTTCGACGGCAGGGAGTTGCGCGCCCACACCATCATCTGGGCCGCGGGCGTGCAGGCCTCGCCGGCCGCCCGCTGGCTGGGCGCCGAGGCCGACCGCGCCGGCCGCATCAAGGTGGAGCCGGACCTGACGGTACCCGGCAGCCCGAACATCTTCGCCATCGGCGACACGGTCACCGTGGCCGGTCCGGACGGCAAGCCGGTGCCGGGGATCGGCGATGCCGCCAAGCAGGGCGGCAAGTACGCCGCCGATGTGATCATGGCGCGGCTGCAGGGCCGGCAGATCGGCCCCTTCCGCTACCGGCACCTGGGCGACATCGCGACCATCGGCAAGAGCGCCGCGGTCATCGATTTCGGCTGGATGCAGCTCACCGGCTGGATCGGCTGGTGGGCCTGGGGCCTCGCCCACATCTACTTCCTGATCGGCATCAAGAACCGGCTGTCGGTGGCGCTCAGCTGGCTGTGGATCTACCTCACCGGCCATCGCAGCGCCCGGCTGATCACGTGGGGCGAAGCCGGCAGCAGCGCAAAACAAAACCGGGCACCATCAGGCACCCGGCTTCAAACTCCACCAACCGGCTAGGTCAGTCCGAGGCGATGTTCGTGACGGCAACCTTGCCGGTGCGGCGATCTTCGCCGGTCTCGAACGACACCTTCTGGCCTTCCGCAAGACCGGTCAGGCCGGCGCGCTGCAGGGCAGTCGCGTGCACGAACACGTCCTTGCTGCCGTCATCGGGCTGGATGAAGCCGTAGCCCTTCTGATCGTTGTAGAATTTAACGGTGCCCTTTTGCATAGGGTGGTCCTCTTCGCGATGTTAAATTGGACAGAACGATGGGATCACCCCCTGTCCGGTCAGTCGATGTTTGGAGTCTTGAACGTGCGGCCTGACCGAAAGCGGTGGCATGCGGCGAAATAAGAGCCAAATGTCGATGCTTCACGGATAATCGGCCGGCGTCAAATTGGCAAGGGCAGACCTAAGTCTCTATGCCCGCACGACGATCCGCTGTGGCGCCAGCCAGAATGGCGGCATGGCTCCGGCGAGATTCGAGAGTGGCAAAACTTCAGGCTTCAGCTTGACCCCCAGCACGTCGCCCATGAACGCCTCGACGTGCAACGACCCGCCCCCAGATGTCCGGGAACTCCGATTTGAGTTCGTCCCTCCCCCGCTCGTCCAGCAATGCGATCCCGTCTTCGATGTTCGCCCCGTAATAAGGCGGACCTGCGGCAGGAATGATGTCGCACTGCACGAGCTTGGCCCGAAACGAATACCTCATTCGAGCTAGGATACACCTGCGTGTTCATCCATTCGTCTATGTGGATGAGGTGGCCAGGGTTCAGCACCAGGTTGAAGAACGGGGCGCCGAGGTGGCGGCGCGCCAGCGCGTCCAGTTCACCGCCGGTGACGCCGATGCCGATGGTCTCGTACCATTCGGCCGCGCAGGCGAAATACGGCCCCGCCAGTTTCTCGACATAGTCGCGGACGTTCTCCGGCAGGTCCGACGCGTCCTCGGCCAGCCAGCCCATGCGGCTCGAAAGGCCGCCCCAGTAGCCTACGGCGGTGGTCATCGGTTCGCCACGCTTGAGGCGCTTGCCCGTCGGGCTGTTGAGGCCGACGAGGCTCTCCCCGGACGAAAACATGGTGTGGCAGGAGTGCGGGAGGACGCCGAGGCGCATCTGCTGCACCGCCTCGAACTCCGTCATGCCCGGCCGGACGTTGGCGATCAGCGCCTTCACCGCCTCGGAGGCCGCCACCGCGCCGAACTCGAACTGCGCGATCTGCGCCACTTCGTTGACGGCGCGCAGGCCCGTGACCGGGTGCATCATCAGCGCGTTAGCGTTGACCACCCGCCCGTCGGATCCGACGATCCTGCGCAGCGCATCGACGATGTAGGACGGCGTCTCGAGCCAGGTCTCCGGCCGCGCCGCTTCGTCGGGACCGAAATACTTCCAGCCCAACACGCCAATCCGGTGATTCGCTTGGATGCCGGCGTTGCGCAGCACCTCCTCGAGTGCCGGCGTCTTGGTGCGATCCTGCCCCAGGAGGCCGAACGGCGGATAGAGCCGCGCCTCGACGTCGATCGCCGCGTTCTGCGCCCGGCCAAGGTTCTCGGGCCCCGCCAGCAGCGTCGGCTCGGCATCCGGGACGGCGATCAGCAGCGCCTCCTCGAAGCGCGGATCGAAGCCGGTGACATAGGCGAGGTTCGCCGTGTGTTCGCGATCGGCGTAGATCACGATCGCATCCAGCCCCGCGGCGCGGCGCGCCCGGCCCAGCGCCGTGAACCTCGCGGCATAGACCGACCTGTCGAGTTCGGGCCGAGTTTCGGGCACGCCGAACTCGGGCAGCTTGGCATCGATCAACTTGAAATCGGGCATGTCAGGCTCATGAGGCGGGCAATCCGCCCGGATCGTTAGCGAAACCTGCAGCGAATGCAATTGTTAACGGGGGAGTTGACACCCGCACCCTTTTCAAGTGCTATTGAGAACCATTCGCAACTAAGGGTGCCCGCACCGATGATATCCCGCCGCCGCCTTACCCTCCTGGCCATCGCGCTCCTGGCCGGGATGTCGGCCGCGCCTGCCTCCGCCCAGGACAAGTTCAAGGTGGTGACCACCTTCACCATCATCGCGGACATCGCCCAGAACGTCGCCGGCGATGCGGCGGTGGTCGAGTCGATCACCAAGCCCGGCGCGGAGATCCACGACTACCAGCCGACCCCGCTCGACATCGTGCAAGGCGCAGGATGCCGACCTCGTGCTGTGGAACGGGCTTGAACCTCGAGCGCTGGTTCGAGAAGTTCTTCGAGAACGTCAAGGACGTGCCGAGCGTCGTGGTCACCGACGGCATCGTGCCGATGGGCATCGGCGAGGGCCCCTATAGCGGCAAGCCCAACCCGCATGCCTGGATGTCGCCCACCAACGCGCTGGTCTATGTCGAGAACATCCGCAAGGCGCTGGTGCAGCACGATCCGGCCAATGCCGCGACCTACGACGCGAACGCCGCCGCCTACTCCGCGCAGATCAAGGCGATGGACGCGCCGCTGCGCGCCCGGCTCGACGCAGATCCCGGCGGACCAGCGCTGGCTGGTCACCAGCGAGGGGGCGTTCAGCTATCTCACCCGCGACTACCAGATGCAGGAAGCTCTATCTCTGGCCGATCAACGCCGACGAGCAGGGCACGCCCCAGCAGGTGCGCAAGGTGATCGACGCTCGTGCGCACGAACAAGATCCCGGTCGTGTTCTGCGAGAGCACGATCTCCGACAAGCCGGCCAGGCAGGTCGCCGGAGACCGGCGCCGCGCTATGGCGGCGTGCTCTATGTCGACTCGCTCAGCGACAGCGGACGGGCCGGCGCCGACCTATCTCAAGCTGCTCGAAGTCACCGTCGACACCATCGCCAAGGGGTTCGGCAAGTGACCCTCGCCGCCGACCGTGCCGCACGAGGCCTGGAACCCGGTGCCGACAGCCCAGCCTCGAGATCGAGGGCGCTGACGGTGGCCTACGCCAACGGCAACGTCGGCGCTGCGCGACGCGAGCTTCCGGCTCGGCCCCGGCACGATCTGCGCGCCTGGTCGGCGTCAACGGCAGCGGCAAGTCCACCCTGTTCAAGGCGATCATGGGCTTCGTCCGACCCATCTGCCGGCGAGGTGCGGATCGCCGGCCTGCCGGTCAGGGAGGCGCTGAAGCGCAACCTCGTCGCCTATGTGCCGCAGGCCGAGGAGGTCGACTGGAACTTCCCGGTGCTGGTCGAGGACGTGGTGATGATGGGCCGCTACGGCCACATGAACTTCCTGCGCATCCCCTCGCGCGCCGACCGCTACAAGCTCGTCGACGAGGCGCTCGCCCGCGTCGGCATGAGCGACTATCGCGAAGCGCCAGATCGGCGAACTGTCCGGCGGCCAGAAGAAGCGCGTGTTCCTCGCCCGCGCGCTGGCGCAGGAGGGCCGGATCATCCTGCTCGACGAGCCGTTCACCGGCGTCGACGTCAAGACCGAGACGGCGATCATCGACCTGCTGCGCGAATTGCGCGCGCAGGGCCACCTGATGCTGGTCTCCACCCACAATCTCGGCAGCGTGCCGGATTTCTGCGACCAGGTCGTGCTGATCAACCGCACGGTGCTCGCCTCCGGCCCGACCGCCGAGGTCTTCACCCAGGCCAATCTCGAGCGCGCCTTCGGCGGCGTGCTGCGCCATTTCCAGCTCGCCGGCCCGCGACCTGCACGACGACGACCGACACGCGCCGCGTCACCGTCCTGACCGACGACGAGCGGCCGCTGGTGTTCTATGGCGAGAACGGCGGCAGCAAGCCCGCCTCCCCCAGCAAGCCGCAGGGCGAGCGATGATCGAGGAACTGCTCGTCCCCTTCAGCTACGACTACATGCTCAAGGCGATGTGGGTGTCGCGCGCTGGTCGGCGGCGTCTGCGCCTTCCTCTCCGCCTATCTGATGCTCAAGGGCTGGTCGCTGATGGGCGACGCGCTCGGCGCATGCCATCGTGCCGGGCGTCGCCGCCGCCTACCTCCTCGGCCTGCCCTATCGCGGCCGGCGCCTTCGTCGCGGGCATGCTCGCGGCGGCCTCGCATGGTCCTGGTCAGGGCGCGAACGCGGCTGCGCGAGGATGCGGTGATCGGCATCGTCTTCACCACGCTTCTTCGCGCTCGGCCTGCTGATCGTCTCGATCAACCCGACCGCCGTCGAGCGTGCAGACGATCGTCTCGGCAACATCCTCGGCATCTCGGATGAGCGACGTGGTCCAGGTGGCGATCATCTCGCGGTCTCGCTCGCCATCCTGCGTCCTCAAGTGGAAGGACCTGATGCTGGTCTTCTTCGACGAGAACCACGCGCGCACGCATCGGGCTCGATCCCCGGCGTGCTGCAGGTCGCTGTTCTTCGCCCTGCTCGCCGCCTGCACCGTCGCCGCGCTGCAGACCGTCGGCGCCATGTCTCGTCATCGCCATGGTGGTGACGCCCGGCGCGACGGCCTATCTGCTGACCGACCGCTTCGGCAGCCTGATCGTCATCGCCGTCGATCGCTCGGCGTCGCGCACTCAGCGGCGGTCGGCGCCTATCTCAGCTTCTTCCTCGATGGCGCGACCGGCGGCGTGATCGTCTCGCTGCAGACGCTGCTGTTCCTCGCTCGCCTTCTTCTTCGCGCCCAAGCACGGCCGCCTCGCCGCCGCGCCGCCGGGCGCTGCGCGAAGCGGGAGCGCCGTGATGGACTGGCTCCGACGCCTTCTTCGTCGAGCCGCTCGCCTATCGACTTCATGCAGCGCGCGCTGCTGGTCGCGATCCTCGTCGGCGCGGTCTGCGCGGTGCTCTCCTGCTTCCTGGTGCTCAAGGGCTGGTCGCTGATGGGCGACGCCATCTCGCACGCGGTGCTGCCCGGCATCGTGCTCGCCTTCGTCACCGGCCTTCCGCTCGCGCTTCGGCGCCTTCGTCGCCGGGCTCTTCTGCGGCGATCGGCACCGGCTATCTCAAGGAGAACAGCCGCGTCAAGGAAGACACGGTGATGGGCATCGTCTTCACCGGCATGTTCGCGGCTGGGGCTCGTGCTGTTCTCCAAGGTCGAGACCGACCAGCACCTCAGCCACATCCTGTTCGGCAACATGCTGGGCGTCACCTGGGCGCGACCTGATCGAGACCGCCGTCATCGCGCTGCGGCACGCTGCTGATCGTGCTCGCCAAGCGCCGCGATTTCCTGCTCTACTGCTTCGATCCCCAGCCACGCCCGCGCCATCGGCCTGCCGGTGCAAGCTGCTGCACTACGGGCTGCTGGCGCTGCTCTCGCTGACCATCGTCGCCTCGCTCAAGGCGGTCGGCATCATCCTCGTCGTCGCGATGCTGATCGCGCCCGGCGCCATCGGCTTCCTGCTCGCCAAGCGCTTCGAGACGCATGCTGATGATCGCCGCCGGCGTCGCGATCGGCTCCGGCATCGCCGGCACGCTGATCAGCTACGCCATCGACGGCGCGACCGGCCCGTGCATCGTCCTGATCCAGGCCGGCGTCTTCCTCCTCGCCCTGCTGTTCGCGCCGGGCACCGGGTTGCTGCGGCGGCGTGCGGTCGCCTAGTCTTCGACCATGACCTCGGTAACGACGTTCTTCGACAGTTGCCGCTCGCGCAGCCAGATGTAGAGGCCCGAGCCGATGACGATCGGCGCGCCGACGAAGATCCAGACGTCGGGCGGCTCGTTGAACACCAGCCAGCTGGCGCTGGTCATGAAGATGATGTGCAGGTACCCGAACGGCGCCAGCACCGAGGCCGGCGCGAAGCGGTGCGCGGTCGTCATGATCAGGTGCCCGACGAGGGCGGCGACCCCGATCAGGAAGAACAGCACCCAGATCAGCGGCTCCTGCGGCCACACCCAGTCGCCGAGCGAGAATGGCGCGATGCAGAGCGTCGCGACCGCGGCGGCATAGAACTGCTGCGTCGTGGTCGAGTCGACGCCGGCCAGCCGGCGCGTCAGGATGTTGTAGAGCGCGGTGAATAGGGCAGTGATCAGCGACAGGATCACCGCCGGGTGGAAGGCCTCGGTCCCCGGCTGCACGATCACCAGCACGCCGCCGAAACCGATCGCGATGGCGGCCCAGCGTCGCCAGCCGACGGTTTCCCCGAGCAGCGGGATGGAGAGCGCGCACAGCATCAGCGGCATGGTGAAGGATATCGCCGAGGTGACCGTCAGCGGCAGGAAGTTGAGGGCGACGAAATTGGCGATGGTCGAGCCGAGCAGGCACAGCCCGCGCAGGATCTCGAGCATCGGCTTGCGCGTGGTGACCAGCGCCCGCACCCCATCCCGCGGCAGGAACAGGCCCAGCACCAGGATGAACTGGCCGGCATAGCGGACGAACACCACCTCCATGGTCGGCAGCCCCGCCTGCACCATCAGCTTGGCGCAGCTGTCGATGACCGTGTAGCAGAAATAGGCGCCCAGCATCAGGCCGATGCCCAGGAGGCGCCGATCCTCGACCGGCTTTACGGCAACCCCCGACACCTCAGTCCTCCACCGCGCCGACCGTGACCTCGCGATGGAGCTTCCGTTCGCGCAGCCAGATGTAGATGCCGGAGCCGATGATGATCGGCGCGCCGAGATAGAACCAGACGTCCGGCGGCTCGGAGAAGATCAGCCAGCTCGCCAGCGCCAGCAGCAGCAGCTCGGTGTAGCTGAACGGCGCCAGCACCGAGGGCGGCGCGAAGCGGTGGGCGATGGTGTTGAGCTGGTGCGCGATCATGCCGGTGACGCCGATGGCGATGAAGGCGAACCAGCCCGGCCCGGTGGCGGGCCAGACCCAGCCGTCGAAGGCGAAGGGCGTGATGCAGGCGAGCGCGATCGCCCCCGAATAGACCTGCTGCGTCGCCGCGGAATCGACGCCGGCGAGCTTGCGGGTGATGATGCTGTAGAAGGCCGCCGACAGCGCCCCGGCCAGGCAGATCAGCGAGGCCGGATGGAAGGCCTCGGTCCCCGGCCGGACGATGATCAGGATGCCGATGAACCCGGCGCCCACCGCAGCCCAGCGCCGCCAGCCGATCTGCTCGCCGAGGAACGGGCCCGGACAGCGCCGTCACCATCAGCGGCATGGTGAACATCAGGGCGCCGGTGACGGTCAGCGGCAGGAAGCGCATGGCGAGGAAGTTCGCCGCCGTGACCCCCAGCAGGCAGAGGCCGCGCAGCAGCTGCAGCTTGAAGTTCCGCGTCCTGAACAGATCGCGCTGCACCGGCAGGAACACCGCGACGGCGAGCGTCACGTGGATGGCGTAGCGCGCGAACAGGATCTGGGTCAGCGGCAGGCCGATGAAGGCCAGATACTTGGCCGAGGTGTCGAGGGTGGCGAAGAACAGCTGCGCGAACAGCAGCAGCCCGATGCCGTAGTTCCGGCGCTCCTCGACGGGGGCGATGGTGGTGGTCATTCAGAGGTCCGACGCCGCGAGAAGGTGAGGCGGCGTAATTCACCAAATGGTGCAGAGCCGCCGGTGTCAATGCGGGAGGGGTGGTTCAAAGCCAGATTGCGGCGAAAGTACAACCGGTTCACCCCTCTCCCCTCAGGGGAGAGGGTAGCGTAGCTTGGAGCGCAGCGACGTAGCGGAGCTGGGGTGAGGGGTTCAGACTATCGGGAGGCCGGATGAGGTCCTCACGACACCAAACATCAGCAGACGGCCCCCTCCCATCCTCCCCCATGAAGGGGGAGGTGCCGGCCGGCGTCTTCGGCAGGATCAAGCCCCAGCCTCGAACTCTTCACCTCCCCCTTCATGGGGGAGGCCGGGAGGGGGCCGTCCGCTTCACTCGACACCTCCCTCCCGCAAGTGCCGCACCCTCGGCCCTGCATCGCCGCCGGCGATAAAAGTGCTGCCCCCGGCAGCACTTTGCTGGCATCCTGCGCCGGCTCGATCACACAACGGAGCGGACCAGATGGCCACTATCGATGCAGACAATCCGCAACTGCCGGTACTGCCGCCGGTCCTGCCGCTCGCCGCGCTGATCGCGGCCGTTGCCCTCGACTGGCTGCTGCCGATCCAGTTTCTCTTGCCGCCGGTGGCGTTCAACCTGCAGGTCATCGTCGGTGTGCTGCTGGCCGCCGGCGCGATCTGGCTGGCGGTCAGCGCGCGTCGGCTGTTCGAACGAGAGGGCACCAACGTCATCCCGACACAGCCGGCGCTCAAGATCGTGACGTCGGGCCCCTACCGGTTCACCCGCAACCCGATGTACCTCGGCATGGTCCTTCTCCTCTTGGGTGTCAGCCTGGTCTTCTCGCTCGAATGGGGCGTCATCCTCACGCCGGTGCTCTGGCTGGTGCTCGACCGGCTGATCGTCGTCCGGGAAGAGGCCTATCTGCGGCGCAAGTTCGGCTCCAGCTACGAAGCCCTGCTGAATCGCACCCGCCGCTGGTTGTGAGGGGCAGCGGGCTAGTGAGGCGCCGCATCACCAGCCTCTCCGTTCACCTCATCCCGAGCCTGTCGAAGGACGAGGTGACGCCACACCGGGCCTTCCACCCCGAACCCTCGTCCTTCGACAAGCTCAGGATGAGGGTTCGACTGCAGGATGAGGTTTCCACTGCAGCCGACCTTTCTGTTACAGCGCCCCGCCCTCCCCCACCAACGTCACCGCTTGACACGTGACCATTTAGTCACCTATCATCCTTCCCGTGGATGCCGTCTTCAAAGCCTTGGCCGATCCGACGCGGCGCCTGCTTCTGGACAGTCTGCGAGACCGGGCCGGGCAGACGCTCACCGAGCTCGAGAGCGGGCTCGGAATGTCCCGGTTCGGGGTGATGAAGCACCTCAAGGTGCTGGAGGAAGCCAAGCTAGTGACCACCCGCCGGGAGGGGCGGTTCAAGTACCACTATCTCAACGCCTCTCCGATCCAGGAGGTCGCCGACCGCTGGATCGCGCCGTACCAGAAACCTTTCGCGCGCTATGCGCTCAACCTGAAGGCCATGCTGGAGAGCCGTCGAAAGATGTCCGAAAAGCCCGATTTCGTCCTCGAGACCTATATCCGCACCACCCCCCACGCGCTGTGGGATGCCATCACCAATCCCGAGATGACCTCGCAGTATTACTATGGCGGCCGGGTGCAGCCGGAGCTCAGGGTCGGCGGCCGCTTCTACTACCTGGATCCGGACGGCGAGGTGAACCTTGATGGCGAGGTCGTCGAGATCGTGCCCGGGAAAAAGCTCGTCACCACCTTCAAGGCGCGCTGGGCGCCACAGGGCGCGGTGACGCGGGTGCAATACGAAATCGAACAGCTGGGCGAGACCTGCAAGCTCACGCTCACGCATTTCGACGCCGCCGCCGCGCAGGCGGGGGTCGAAACGGGCTGGCCGATGATCATCGCCGGCCTGAAGACGCTGCTGGAAACCGGCAAGCCGCTGGACCTGCCGGAGATGCAGTAACCCGTCCACAGTCACGACAGGAGCTTGAGATGCCCAGATATCTCCTCGGCTACCACGGCGGCGGCATGCCCGCGACGCCGGAGGAAGGCGAAAAGGTCACGGCCGCCTGGACCAGCTGGATCGGCGGGCTCGGCGCCAAGATGGTGGACGCCGGCAATCCGATCGGCGCGGCCCGGAGCATCGCCGCCGACGGCAAGGTCAGCGAAGGCGGTGGCACGAACCCGCTGACCGGCTACAGCGTGATCGAGGCGCTGAGCCTCGACGAGGCGGTGAAGCTGGCCTCCACCTGCCCGCAACTGGCCTCCGGCGGCACCGTCGAGGTGGCCGAGACGTTCAACGTCATGTGAGCCCCGAGGCGGCGCCATCGGCGCCGCCTTTTGCTTGACCTCGGTGGCCAATGGCTGCAGGCCATGACAGCTATCAACCCTGACCATTGAGGTCTCGCCATGCGCCCGACCAGCGCCTTCGGCTTCCCGCCGCCCTCCGTCGTCAGGACGCTTCGCCTCGAAGGGCTCGCCGCCTTCCTCGCGGCCGTCACCGCCTACGGGCTCGTCGGCGGCAACTGGTGGATCTTCGTCCTGCTGCTGCTCGCCCCCGACCTCTCGTTCCTCGGCTACATTGCCGGCGAGCGGACTGGTGCGCGCATCTACAACCTCGCCCACACCTACACCGCGCCCGCCATCTTCGGCGCGATCGGCTGGTTCGGCGGCATCGGCTGGCTGGTCGCGGTCGCCTTGATCTGGATCGCCCATATCGGGCTCGACCGCGTGCTGGGTTACGGGCTCAAGTATCCGGGGCTGGCGCACCAGACCCACCTGGGCCGCATCGGCAAGGCAAGGAAGGAAGAAACCCTGGCCGACGTCGGCTAGACGCCCGGGGACTGCGTCAGGAAGACCCGTTCGACGCCCCCCGCAACGATGTCGGTGGCTGGGCACTAATTGAGGCCCTGAAAAAGGGGCGGACCACCGGCCCGCCCCCTTGTTCACTCCGCCGCTTCCGTCCGCCATATCGAGGAAGCCGCCCGACTGCCGTTCCCACAGCTGGGCGTAGTGCCCGCCGCGGGCCAGCAGCTCGGCGTGCGTCCCCTCCTCGACGATCCGGCCCGGCTTCGAGCACCACCAGCCGGTCCATCGCGGCAATGGTCGAGAGCCGGTGGGCGATGGCGATCACCGTCTTGCCCTGCATCAGGACGGTCAGCTGCTCCTGGATCGCCGCCTCGACCTCGGAGTCCAGCGCCGAGGTGGCCTCGTCGAGCACCAGGATGGGGGCGTTCTTCAGCAGCACCCGGGCGATGGCGACGCGCTGCCGCTGCCCGCCCGAGAGTTTTACGCCCCGTTCGCCCACATGCGCGTCGTAGCCAGTGCGCTCGCGCGGGTCCATCAGCCCGGCGATGACGTCGGCCACCTTCGCCTGCTCGGCGGCGCGGATCATCTCCTCGTCGCTGGCAGTCTGGCGTCCGTACTTGATGTTCTCGCGCACGGACCGGTGCAGCAGCGAGGTGTCCTGGCTGACGAGCCCGATGGCGGCCCGCACGCTCTCCTGCGTCACCTCGCGGACGTCCTGCCCGTCGATGGTGATCGCCCCGCCCTCGACGTCGAACAGACGCAGCAGCAGGTTGACCAGCGTCGACTTGCCGGCGCCCGAGCGGCCGACCAGCCCCACCTTCTCGCCGGGCTTGATGTGGAGGTTGAACTCCTCCATCACCGTCCCCTGCTTGCCGCGCCAGTAGCTGAAGCTGACATTGTCGAAGACGATGCCGCCTTCGCTCACCACCAGCTTGGGGGCTTCGGGGTTGTCGAGCATGGTGATCGGCTGGGCGATGGTGTCCATCGAGTCCTTCGCCGTGCCGATCTGGCGGAAGATGTTGGAGCCGATCTCGAGGATCCAGCCGCTCATGTTCATGATCTGCAGCGCGAACGGGATGGCGGTGGCGACGGCGGCGGCGTTGAGCGTGCCGTTGTTCCAGCCGTTGAGCGCGATCCAGGTGATCGAGACCACCAGGCCGGCGTTCAGCATGAACAGGATCGACCACATGTAGGTGAACACCCGCATGAGCTTCTGGAACTCGAGCGCGTGCTGGAGCACCGAGTCCGAGACGTACTTGTCCTCGTGCCCGTCGGTCGAGAACGTCTTCAGCGTGTGGATGTTGGTGTAGCTGTCGACGATCCGGCCGGTCACCACCGATTTCGCTTCCGACAGGTCCTCGGAATACTTGGCGATGAGCGGCATGGTGATGGTGAACAGGATGCCGTAGAGCAGCATCCAGATCCGCGATCGGCACCAGCAGTACCCAGTCGAGCCGGGCCAGCACGATGATCGCCACCACCACGAACACCACGGCGTACCAGGCGGCGTCGATCGCGAGGTTGACCGCCGTCTCGATGGCCTCGCCGGCCTGCATGATCTTGTTGGCGATGCGGCCGGCGAAGTCGTTCTGGAAATAGGTCCAGCTCTGCCGGATGACATGCCAGTGGCTCTGCCAGCGCACGATGTTCACGAGGCTCGGCACGATGGCGTGGTTGCGGATCAGCGTGTCGAGCAGGAAGGAGAGCGGCCGGATGACCACGACCACCGCGATCATCCAGAGGAAGGTCGGTCCAGTTGAGCTCGAACATCTGCCCCGGCGGCGTGGTCGCCAGCAGGCCGACGATCACGCCGACGAAGATCGGCATCATCGCGTCGGCCATCGAACCGACGGCGACGAGCACCATGCGGAGCGCGAAGGCGCCGCGGAACTGATTGACGAAATAGAAGATGAACTTGCGCACGCCCTGAGGCGGCTGCGTGTTCGGGGCGAGCGCTACCGGAGAGTAGCGGCCGTTGAACCAGTCGATGACCCGGTTGAGCATGTTGTACTCATTTTCCGAGCCCTATCTCTGACGCTGCGGTCAGGCCCGGGCTCTGCAAGATTGTTTTCGCTTCACTGTGTGCTGGTTCGCGATTGCGGCCCTGCGGATACCGATCTGGTTGCGGGTTTCCATCTGATCCCTCCTTGGGATGGTTGAACTGATTACGCCGAATACTCGGTGTCATTCCCGCGAAAGCGGGAACCTCTGTTTTGTCAGGCACGATCGCAAACGGAGATCCCCGCCTTCGCGGGGATGACCGGTGCGGGGGCAGACAGCCCCCTCCGCGCCCCTTGGCGTACCCGGAGTGTGAGCGCGAGCCAGCTCTCACTCCGCCGCCTCCTCCTGCAGGTCCAGCTCCAGGAAGCCGCCGGACTGGCGGGCCCAGAGCTTGGCGTAGTGGCCGCCGAGTTCGAGCAGCTCGGCATGCGTTCCCTGCTCGACGATCTTGCCCTGGTCGATGACCACCAGCCGGTCCATCGCGGCGATGGTGGAGAGCCGGTGGGCGATGGCGATGACCGTCTTGTTGCGCATCAGCAGGTGCAACTGGCCCTGGATCGCCGCCTCGACCTCGCTGTCGAGCGCCGAGGTCGCCTCGTCCAGCACCAGGATCGGCGCGTTCTTCAGCAGCACCCGGGCAATCGCGACCCGCTGCCGCTGTCCGCCGGAAAGCTTCACGCCGCGCTCGCCGACATGGGCGTCGTAGCCCTGCCGCCCCTGGAGGTCGACCAGGGTCTGGATGAAGTCCTCCGCCTCGGCGAGCCGGGCGGCCGCGATCATCTCCTCTTCGCTCGCGTCGGGGCGGCCGTAGAGGATGTTCTCGCGCACCGAGCGGTGCAGCAGCGAGGTATCCTGCGTCACCACGCCGATCTGCTCGCGCAGCGTGTCCTGCTGCACGGTCGCGATGTCGGTACCGTCGATCGAGATCACCCCGCTTTCGCGATCGTAGAAGCGCAGCAGCAGGTTGACGATGGTCGACTTGCCGGCGCCCGAGCGGCCGACGAGGCCGATCTTCTCGCCCGGCTTGATGTCGAGGTCGAGATGCTCGATCACCCCCGACTTCTTGCCGTAGTGGAAGCTGACGTCGTCGAAGCGGATGTGGCCCTTCACCGTGCCGATCGCCTTGGCGCCCGGCGGGTCGGACACCACGCGCGGCAGCGAGATCGAGCTGATGCCGTCGCGGACGATGCCGATGTTCTCGAACAGCTGCGACATCTCCCACATCACCCACTGGCTCATGCCCTGGAAGCGCAGCACCAGCGCAGTGGCGACCGCGATGGCGCCCGGCGTCATCGAGCCGCCCAGCCACAGGTTGATGCCGACCGCCATCACGGCGAACAGCAGCACGTTGTTCATCAGCGGAATGACGATCTGCAGCAGGGCGAACATGCCGCATCTGCTTGTGCACGGTGCCCATGAACTGATCCATGGCCTCGTGCGCGTAGGACTCCTCGCGGTGCGAGTGCGAGAAGAGCTTCACCGTGGCGATATTGGTGTAGCTGTCGACGATGCGCCCGGTCATCAGCGAGCGGGCGTCGGCCTGCGCCTCGGCGACCTTGCCGAGCTTGGGCACGTAGTAGCAGAGCAGCGCCACGTAGACGATGAGCCAGACGACGAACGGCACGGCGAGCCAGATGTCGCTCATCGCCGCCAGCACCACCGCGCCGGCGAAATAGACGACGACGAACACCGTGACGTCGAGCAGCTTCATCACCACTTCGCGCACGGCAAGCGCCGTCTGCATCAGCTTGGCGCCGATGCGGCCGGCGAACTCGTCCTGGAAGTAGCTCATCGACTGGCGCAAGAGGTAGCGATGCGCCATCCAGCGGATGCGCTGCGGCAGGTTGCCGATCAGCGTCTGGTGGATGATGTGCGTGTCGAAGATCTGCAGCGACGGCAGCACGACGAGCAGGAACACCCCCATCAGGGCCAGCTTCCAGCCTTCCGTCTCGAGGAAGGTGGCGCGGTCGGCGGTGCCGAGCCAGTCGATGATCGAGCCCATGAAGCTGAACAGCGCGATCTCGCCGACGGCGATGCCGGCGCCCAGCAGCGCCATGGCGATCAGCCAGCGCTTCGCGCCCTTGGAATAGTGCAGGCAGAAGGCCAGCAGGCCCTTCGGCGGTTGCACCGGCTCGCCCAACGGATATGGGTTGAGCCGGGATTCGAACCATTTGAACACGGGATCAATCATCGCCGGCCTCCTGTAGTCCCCGGAATGGCGGCACGGCTACGACCTCAAGCGCGGTTGAGGTCAAGCGGCATTCAGCCGATTGAGGGGGTTACCTCATATTCAGTTTTGGATTACGCACGCGACACGTTTGTGGCGGCAGCGGTGCGTGCTGTCGTGCGGCTCCGGCGCCCGATCCCAATGCTGCCGGATTCGGCGCGGATCGTGACCGGAACTGGTTGTCAGCCGCACAGAATACACCAAAGTCCGGATTCGGCTGTTGCGGGGCTGCCACAGTCGGTTAACGAGTTGATGTTGCGGAGCATTCGATGCGCGGCGAAAACGAAGAAACTATCTTCCTCGGGGACTATGCGGTAACTCCCTATGCCATCGAGAAGATCGAACTCGATGTGCAGATCGCGCCCGGCACCTCGCGTGTCCGTTCGCTGCTTACCATCGTGCCGCGGCCCGGAACCGCGCCCGGCACTGCCGCTCGTCCTCGACGGCGAAGGGCTGAAGCTCGCCTCGATCGCCATCGACGGCCTGCCGCTCGCCCTCACCTCCTATGACGAGACGCCGACCGGCCTCACGATCGCCGAGCCGCCACGGAAGCGCTTCGTGCTCGAGACCGAGGTGCTGGTCGAGCCGGAGAAGAACACCCGGCTCATGGGCCTCTATCGCTCGAGCGGCACCTGGTGCACGCAGTGCGAGCCCGAGGGCTTCAGGCGCATCACCTACTATCTCGACCGCCCGGACATCCTCGCGTTGTTCCACGTGCGGATGACGGCGGACCGCACCCTCGCCCCGGTGCTGCTGTCGAACGGCAACCTGGTCGACAGCGGCACGCTCGGCGACAACCAGCACTATGCGGTGTGGGACGATCCCTTTCCCAAGCCCGCCTATCTCTTCGCCATGGTCGCCGGCGACCTCGGCTCGATCCACGACAGCTTCACCACCGCCTCGGGCCGCCGGGTCGAGCTCGGCATCTATTGCGAGCATGGCAAGGAGGAGCAGTGCGCCTATGCCATGGACTCGCTGAAGCGCTCCATGGCCTGGGACGAGCGCCGCTTCGGCCGCGAGTACGACCTCGACGTCTTCAACATCGTCGCCGTGTCCGATTTCAACTTCGGCGCAATGGAGAACAAGGGGCTCAACATCTTCAACGACCGGCTGGTCTTCGCCAGCCCGGCGTCGGCCACCGATGCCGACTACGCCTCGATCGAGAGCGTCATCGCGCACGAGTACTTCCACAACTGGACGGGCAACCGGATCACCTGCCGCGACTGGTTCCAGCTCTGCCTGAAGGAGGGCCTGACCGTGTACCGCGACCAGGAGTTCTCGATGGACGAGCGCTCCCGCCCGGTCGGGCGCATCGAGGACGTGCGCGCGCTGCGGCAGGTGCAGTTCCCCGAGGACGGCTCGCCGCTGGCGCACCCGCCGCGCCCCGACCACTATCGGGAGATCAACAACTTCTACACCGCGACGGTCTACGAGAAGGGCGCGGAGATCGTGCGCATGCTGGCGACGCTGCTCGGCGAAGCCGGCTTCCGCAAGGGCATGGACCTTTACTTCGAGCGCCATGACGGCGAGGCGACCACCATCGAGGCCTTCATCAAGGTGTTCGAGGATGCCAACGGCGTCGACCTGCAGCATTTCCAGCAATGGTACCTGCAGGCGGGAACGCCCGAGGTGACCGTCTCCGACACTTTCGACGCCGCGACCCAGACCTACACGCTGGAGCTCGCCCAGGAGACGAAGCCGACCCAGGGGCAGGCCGACAAGCAGCCCATGGTGCTGCCGATCAAGTTCGGGCTTATCGGCCCGAACGGCAGCCCGATGAGCTGGCACTCGGTCTCCGGCGCCGAGGTGCGCGACGACCTCATCGTCATGGACCAGGACAAGGTGACGCTCACCTTCACGGGCGTGCCGAACCGGCCGGTGCCGTCGCTGTTCCGCGGCTTCTCCGCCCCGGTGAAGATCCATTCGAGCCTGAGCGAAGCCGACCAGCTGTTCCTCGCCCGGCACGATGCCGACCCGTTCAACCGCTGGCAGGCGCATGCAGGACGTCGCCGGCCGGCTGATGGTGGCCGCCGCCGCCCGCGGCGAGCCGTGGGCGGAGTCGCAGAGCGCGGCCGTCGCCGACGCGCTCGAGGAGACGCTCAGCTCCAAGGATCTCGACCCGGCCTTCAAGGCCCATGCGATGAGCCTGCCCAACGAGCAGACGGTCGCCCGCACCATCGGGGAGAACGTCGACCCCGAGCGCATCCACGAGGTGCGCCTCGAGCTCATCCGCGACATCGTCTCGCGCATCGCGCCGACGCTCGAGCGCATCTATCTCACCAACGACAGCCGCCTCGCCTACTCGCCCGATTTCAAGCAGGCCGGCCGCCGTTCGATGAAGAACACGGCGCTCAGCCTGCTCGTGCTCGGTGGCGCCGAAGGGGCGAACCAGCTCGCCCGCGAGCAGTACGAACGGGCCCTCAACATGACCGACCGGCTGTCGGCGCTAGGCACCATCGTCGCCGGCTGGACGCCGGATGCCGAGGCCCTGCTGGGCAACTTCCGCACCATGTACACGGCCGACCCGCTGGTCTTCGACAAGTGGCTGGCGCTCAATGGCGGGGCACCCGACGCAGCGGCGCTCGACCGGATCAAGGCCATCCTCGCCGACCCGAACTTCCCCAGGAACAACCCGAACCGGCTGCGCTCGCTGGTCGCGACCTTCGGCATGAACAACCCGACGCAGTTCGCGCGGGCGGACGGCGAGGGCTTCCGCTTCGTGGCGCAGTTCGTCGGCGACGTGGATGCCCGCAACCCGCAGGTCGCGGCCCGGGTCCTCACGGCTTTCCGCATCTGGCAGAGCTTCGAGCCGATTCGCCGCCAGGAGGCGGAGAATGCGCTGAAGATGCTGAAGGAATCGACCGAGCTCAGCCGCAACACGGCCGATATCCTCGATCGGACCTTGAGCGGTTAACACTTCCTTACCGGTAGAAAACTTTTTTCCTGGCGCTAAGTGATTCTGCCGACTCGCGATTTCCGGTTCCGCCGCCGGCGGATCGGTTCACCCCTCTGGACACTGACGGCGAAGCAGATTCAAAGTCCCCCCATGGGTTCGCTTTGTGGGGCCGGCCCAGTCACTTAGACGGAGAAGTTTATGCTGCCGACGGAGCAATCCGGGGCCGCGGCTGCGCGATTGCGCGCACCCGTAAAGGCGTCGAGGCGCGGGCGGGACAAGCAGGTGCTTGGCCCGCTCAGCCGGATGCTGGTCTGGTTCGATCCGCGTAGCCGGGCGCGCGCCGAGGCGGAGCGCACCTCGGCGCTACTCGCCACGCTGCCCTTCGGAGTGGCCTGCTGGAGCGCCGACGCGCGACTGGTCAACAGCAACGCCCGCTTCGCCGAGCGCCTCGGGGTGCGGCCGGAGACGATCCCCCCGGGCGCCGCCTATCAGGAGGTGGTGCGGGCGATGACCCGCGGCGGCTACATGCAGTCGGTGCGCGAGGACCGGCACAACCGCCTGCTCGAACTCCACCGCGAGGACGGTTCCACTCTGCTGATCGAGGAGCGCCCGCTCGACGGCGGCGGCTTCGTCACCCTCGTCATGGACGTCACCGAGAGCCGGCGCACCGACGAGCTGCTGGGCTCGATCCAGGAGGAGCAGCGCCAGCTCGCCCGCCGCTACCATGAGGAGAAGCTCCGCGCCGAAGCCGCGAGCCTCGCCAAGACCTCGTTCCTCGCGCATCTCAGCCACGACATCCGCACGCCGCTGAACCACATCATCGGCTTTGCCGACATGCTGCAGCAGCAGCCCTTCGGGCCGCTCGGCGATCCGCGCTATCTCGCCTATGTCGAGGCGGTGAAGTCGTCAGGTGACCGGCTGCTCGGCTTCTTCGCCTCGATCCTCGAGCTCGCCGAGCTCGAAGGCGGGCGGCGCGAGCTCCGCCCCGAGCGCTTCACCGCCGACGAATTGCTGGTCAATGTGTTCCGTCGCTTCTCGCCGCTCGCCCAGCGGGCCGGCGTGATCATGGGCCTCGGCAGCGCCTGCGATGCGATGCTGAACGCCGACCGCTTCGCGCTCGACCGCATGGTCGACAACCTCGTCGAGAACGCCGTGCGCTTCACCCCGCGCGGCGGCAAGGTGACGCTCGCCGCCTATGCCGCGGCCGACGGGATCGTGCTCGAGATCACCGATACCGGGATCGGCATGTCGGCGGAGCGACTCGAGATGCTGTCGCAGCCCTTCGCTTTCGGCGACGCCGCCCTCACCCGCGACCGCGAAGGCGCCGGCCTCGGCATCGCCATCGCCCGCGCCATCGCGGAGCTCTCGGCAGGCCACCTGGCCATCGACAGCCGCCAGGGATTGGGGACGACGGTGGCGATTTCCCTGCCGCTGCTGGCCGATGAAGCTGTAAGGGCGGCATAGCGCCACCGGCCGCCCCCTCCACCGCCTACGGCGGTCCCCCTCCCCCGGCTTCGCAGGGGAGGATACGAGGTGGTGCCACCGCGCCTATCCTCCCCCGTTTACGGGGGAGGGGGACCGGCGAAGCCGGTGGAGGGGGCGGCCCCAATCACGGCACTCCCCTCGCCCTCTCATACCACGCAGCCGCCGCCGCGCTCACCTCCTCCTGCATCGCGCGCACTTCCCCCGCCAGCCGCTCGAAATTCGGCATGTTCGTCCGCTGCGCCAGCAGTTCGCGGAACGCCTCGGTCCAGCCCTCCTCCTTGAACGGATCGGCCAGCGCGGCACTCATCACCTGCAGCACCGTCGAATACACGCCGTGGATTTCGGCCAGCCGCTCCCCCTCCGGGACCAGTCCCGTCTCTCCCAGCCGACGCAGCACCGCCGCCGTCGGTGCCTGTGGCAGGCCCACCGTGTCCCGCGCCACCAGTTGCGCCGATTGGGCGATGAACTCGAGATCGACCAGCCCGCCGGTCACCAGCTTCAGATCGAACGGATGCCGCGGCGGCCGCTCCTTGGCCATCAGCGCCCGCATCGCGGTCACATCCGCGATGGTCTTTTCCGCATCGCGCGGCCGCGACAGGATTTCGGCCACCGCCGCCTCCACCTTTGGACCTAGCCCGGCATCCGCATAGATCACCCGGGCGCGGCTCAGCGCCAGGTGCTCCCAGGTCCAGGCGCTCTCGTGGTGATACTGCACGAACCCCTTGAGCCCGGTCGCCAGCGGCCCGGCGTTGCCGGAGGGGCGGAGCCGCATGTCGGCCTCGTACAGCACGCCCTCCGAGGTCGGGGCGCTGATCGCCGCGATCAGCCGCTGCGTCAGCCGGGCGTAATACTGGCTCGCCGGCAGCGGCTTCTCGCCGTCCGACTCGTCGGCGCCCGTCGAGGTCGTAGAGCATGATGAAGTCGAGGTCGGAGCGGGCCGTCATCTCCCGGCTCGCCATCTTGCCGAAAGCCAGCAGCGCCACCTGGGCGCCGGGGATGCTGCCGTGCCGCTTCTCGAACTCCCGCCGCGCCGCGGCGAACAAGCGCCCGAGCAGCGCTTCGGCCAGCGTCGTGAACTGCTCGCCCGCCCGCCGCGCATCGATGGTGCCGGCGAGCAGGCCCGCCGCGATCAGGAACATCTGCTCCTGCCCGATGATCCGGGCGCGGTCGATCACGTCCTGGTAGTCGATCGCCTCGGCAAAGAAGGCCTCGATCTTGCCCAGCAGCATCTCGCGCCGCCGCACCTCGTCGGCGAAGGCCGGGTCGATCAGCCCGTCCATCACATGCGCCCGGTGGATCACCGCCTCGGCCATGCGAGGCGCGGAGGCCATCAGCGAGACCAGCAGGCCGCGGAGGTTGTCGTGGTTGCGCAACAGCGCGAAGAGCTGCACCCCGGAGGGCAGCCGGGAGAGGAAATTGTCGAACCGCGTCAGCGCCTCGTCCGGGTTGCCGGCCTCGGCGACGGTCTTCAGCAGCGCCGGCAGCAGCTCGGTCAGATGCGCCCGCGCCGCCGCCGCCCGGGTTGCGGCATAGCTGCCATAGTGCCACTTGCGCACCATGGCGATGGCCTTCGATGGCTCACGGAACCCCATGCCCGACAGTGTCTCGAGCGTCCCCGGGTCGTCGTCGGAGCCGGTGAACACCAGATTGCCGGTGCCGCTGCCCAGCGTCTCCTTCTCGGCGAAGAGGTCGGCATAGTAGCCGACCACCAGGTGGAGCGTCGCGCGGTAGGTCTCCTCGAAGGCCCGCACGTCCGGCTCGCCCAGCATCCGCGCAATGACCGCGATCTCGTCGGGCTCCTCCGGCATGACATGCGTCTGCTCGTCGCGCCGCATCTGCAGCCGGTTCTCGACCGCGCGCAGGTACCAGTAGGCGCGTGTCAGGTCGGCGGCGGTCTCCGCCGAGATCCAGTTCGCCGCGGCGAGTGCCGCCAGCGCCTCCGCGGTCGGCCGCACCCGGAGGCTCACGTCGCGCCCGCCGGCGATCAGCTGCTGGGTCTGGGTGAAGAACTCGATCTCGCGGATGCCGCCCAGCCCGAGCTTGACGTTGTGGCCCTCCACCCGCACGTCGCCGACGTTCTTGCTGATGTTGATCTGGCGCTTCATCGCCTGGATGTCGGCGATGGTCGCGAAGTCGAGGTGCTTGCGCCAGATATAGGGCGCGAGGTCCTTGAGGAAGGCTTCGCCTACCGCCTTGTCGCCGGCGCAGGGCCGCGCCTTGATCCAGGCGGCCCGCTCCCAGTTCTGGCCGCGGCTCTCGTAATAGGCGAGCGCCGCCTCAGTCGGCAGCGCCACCGGCGTCGCGCCGGGATCGGGCCTCAGCCGCAGGTCGGTGCGGAACACGTAGCCGAACTCGGTGCGATCCTGCATCAGCGCCGCGAGCTTCTGCACGATCCGGCTGAAGAACTTCGTCTCCTCGCCCGGCTCCTTCAGCCGCGCCTTCGCCGGATCGAAGAAGGCAACGATGTCGATGTCGCTCGAATAGTTGAGCTCCCGCCCGCCATGCTTGCCGAGCGCGAACAGCGCCAGCCCGCCATCGGCCGCCGTCGCCGAGCTCTGCCCCTTCTCCCTGGCGATCCGCATTAGCACCGCAAGCCCGGCATCCAGCGCCGCATCGGCGAGATCAGCCAGCGCCGCGGTCGCCTGCGCCGTGCGTCCAGCGCTCCTCGACCTCCGCCACCGCCGCCAGCAAGGCCACCCGCCCCTTGGCGATCCTCAGTGCACGGCCAATGGACTCCTCGCTCGCGGCCTCGCACCCTGCCTCGCCGACTTCCGCCAGCACCCCCGCCAGCGCCTCGTCCGGCGCCACCTCCCGCGCCGCCTCGAACCACTCCGCATGCCGAGCCGCCAGGTCCGTCAGGTACGGCGACGACGCGAACAGGGTTTCAAGCGACACACGCATGGCCGTCTGGATACGACGCCGCCAGCGGAGAGGAAAGCCTCCACGACACCAGAAATCAGCGGACGGCCCCCCTCCCAGCAAGTGCCCCCGCCCCTCACCCGTTCCGGCAAACCGCCTCGACATTGTGCCCGTCCGGATCGAGGACGAAGGCCGCGTAATAGTACGGCCCATATTGGCGCAGTCCGGGCGGGCCATTGTCGCCGCCGCCGGCCTTGAGCGCCTCGCGATGGAAGCGCTCGACCTGTTCCCGGGTCTCCGCCTCGAAGGCGAAATGTACCGGTCCCGGAACCCGGCCCACGCTGCCGATCCACAGCCGTCCCCGGCCGGGTTCGCCGAGCATCGCCCAGTTCTCTCCTTCGGATACGACCCCGATGCCCAGGGGCGCCAATGCTGCGAGATAGAAATTCCTGCTGCGCTGGAAGTCGGTGACGTTGAAGCCCATGTGGTCGAAGCTCATTGGTTCACCCCACCCCCGGCAAATCCACCACCGCGCGCACGCCCGGCGCGTTGTCCTCGAGGCGCAGTTCGCCGTGGTGTAGCCGCGCCACCGCCGCCACCAGCGAAAGTCCCAGGCCCGAGCCGGGTTCCGTGCGGCTCTTTTCCAGCCTCACGAAGCGCTCGACCACGCGACCCCGGTCCTCAACCGAAATGCCCGGACCGTTGTCCCCCACCTCGATGGTGATCCGCCCGCCCGCCGAATGGAGCCCGACGCGGATCCTGCCGGTCTTGCCCGCCTCCGGCTCGTAGTACTTCACCGCGTTCTCGATCAGGTTGACCAGCGCCTGGCCCAAGAGCTCGCGGTTGCCCTTGAACCGGATGTCCGGCGCGATCTCGGTGACCAGTTCCATGCCCTTGTCCTCGACCAGCGGCTCGTAGAGCTCCGCGACGTCGGTCACCACGGCGCTCAGATCGAGCTCGGCCATCTCGCCCGTTGGCGTCCCCGCCTCGGAGCGGGCGATCATCAGCAGCGCGTTGAAGGTCTTGATCAGCTTGTCGCTCTCGCCGATCGTCGTCTCCAGCGCCTCGCGCCGCGCCTCTTCGCCCTGCCCCTGCGCGCAGCGCCGATTCGGCCTTGTTGCGCAGCCGGGTCAGCGGCGTCTTGAGGTCGTGGGCGACGTTGTCGGTCACCTCCTTCAGCCCCTGCATCAGCTGCTCGATGCGGTCGAGCATCAGGTTGAGGTTGGTCGCCAGCGCGTCGAACTCGTCGTTCCGCTTGGTCACCGGCACCCGCTCCGAGAGGTTCCCCGACATGATCTTGCGCGAGGTGGACGCGATGGCATCGACGCGGCCGAGGACGCGCACCGCCGTCACCACGCCGGCGATCAGGGAGAAGAACAGGATGCCGGCGACGCCGATGGCGAACCACTGGAAGATGATGGCGGTGAAGCCCCGACGCTCCACCACGTCGCGCCCGACGACGAGGATCAGCCCGCTATCGAGATGAACCGAGCGGACCACGGCATTGCCCTGCCGGGGCGCGTCTGCTTCCTCGCCGAAGGGCTGCGGGCGCTCGTAGTTGAAGCTGAAGGTGCCGGGATCGGTCAGCACCTGCGCCGGCAGGTCGCTGACATTGCCGGTGATCATCTGGCCGGTCGGGTCGGCGAGGAAGTAGATGCCCTGGCCGGGCTGCCGGGAGAGGCGGTCCACCGCCAGGATGGTGGCGCGAAAGCCGTCCTCGCTGTCGAGCCGCTGCAGTTGCGCCGTCTCGCGGTCGATGGCGTCGGTCTGCTGGCGCTGCAGCTGCACGCTGGTCTGCCACGAGATCAGCCCCAGCAGCAGCACCGCGAAGAGCACGAAGAACAGCATGAACAGCGCCGTCAGGCGCACCGTGGTCGTGCGCAGCAGATCGGCGAACCTGGCCACCTGCGGCTACTCCCGGATCATGTAGCCGGCACCGCGGATGGTGTGCAGCAGCGGGTTGGCGTGGCCCTTGTCGATCTTGGCCCTGAGACGCGACATGTGCACGTCGATGACGTTGGTCTGGGGGTCGAAGTGATAGTCCCAGACATTCTCCAGCAGCATGGTGCGGGTCACCACCTTGCCGGCATTCTTCATCAGGTACTCGAGCAGCCGGAACTCGCGCGGCTGCAGCAGGATCGGCTCGCCCTCGCGCTCCACCTTGCGCGACAGCCGGTCGAGGCTCAGCCCGCCGACCGCGAAGCGTCGTCGCGGCCTCAGCCGGGCTCGAGCGGCGCGCCAGCACCTCGATGCGGGCCAGCAGCTCGGTGAAGGCATAGGGCTTGACCAGGTAGTCGTCGCCGCCGGCTCGGAGGCCGGTCACCCGGTCATCCACCTCGCCGAGGGCGGAAAGGATGAGCACCGGGGTGTTGTCGTCCTCGGCCCGCAGGCTCGCGACGATCGAGAGTCCGTCGCGCCGCGGCAGCATGCGATCGACGATCAGCACGTCGTAATCCATGCTCGAGGCCATGGCGTAGCCGGTCTCGCCGTCGGCGGCGTGATGCGTCACGTGTCCCGCTTCGTCGAGCGCCTGCATCAGGTAGCTCGCCGACTCGACGATCGTCCTCGATCAGCAGGATCTTCATGGCTTCGCCGGAACCGACCATATTCGTTGCGTGCGGGGCTGCGGCCGAATTCCCGGATGCCCATTCGTCCATACCGCATTCCGGGTGCAGCGGAAACGACCCCATGGGAGTGAGGCCCGGAACCGCGGTTCCGGGCCTCGATGTCGTCAGGTGTTGCCGAGCGGCAGCCCGATGAACCGGACGTTGCCGTCGCGTTCCGCCTTGATCAGCGCGGTGCCGCGGCCGGCGTCCTTGACGCCCTGGATCGCCTTCTCGAAGTCGTCGACGGAGGCCACCTTCTGGTTGTTCACCTCGAGGATGGTGTCACCCACCGCGAAGCCCTTGTCGGCGGCCGTCGAGTTCGGGTTCACGTCCTGGATCAGCAGGCCCGCGCCATCGGCATTCGGCACCAGGGTGATGCCGACGCTGGTCTCGGCCGGAGCTGCGGGCTCCTCAGGCTGCGCCGGCTGCTCTTGCTGGGTCGCGGCCTTGGTCTCGTCCAGCTTGCCGAGCGTCACGGAGATGTTCTGCTCCTTGCCGTCGCGCCAGACCGTCACGTCGACCGCGGTACCGGGGTTCTTGCCGGCGATGGTGCGGCTCAGGTCGAGGGCGTTGTTGACCTCGCGGCCGTCGACCTTGGTGATCACGTCGCCCGACTTGATGCCGGCCTTTTCGGCCGGGCTGTCCTTGGAGGGCTCGGTGACGAGGGCGCCGCGACCGGACTTCAGGCCGACGCTCTCGGCGATGTCGCGGGAGACGTCCTGGATGCCGACGCCGAGGAAGCCGCGGGTCACGCTTCCCGAGGACTTCAGCTGGTCGGTCACCTGCTTGACCACGTTGGCCGGGATCGCGAAGGCGATGCCCACGTTGCCGCCGTTGGGCGAGAAGATCGCGGTGTTCACGCCAACCACTTCGCCGCTGGTGTTGAAGGCCGGGCCGCCGGAGTTGCCGGTGTTCACCGCCGCGTCGATCTGCAGGAAGTCGCCGTAGCTCGAGCCGGCGATGTCGCGACCACGGGCCGAGATGATACCGGCGGTCACGGTGCCGCCGAGGCCGAACGGGTTGCCGACGGCAACCACCCACTCACCGACGCGCGGGTCGGTATCGGCGAGCTTCACGAACGGCAGGTTGCTGGCATCGTCGACCTTCACCACGGCGAGGTCGGTCTTCTCGTCGGTGCCGATGACCTTGGCGGTCATCTGGTCGCCATTGTCGAAGGTCACGGTGACCTTGTCGGCGTTGTCGACGACGTGGTTGTTGGTGACGATATAGCCGTCAGCGGAGATCACGAAGCCCGAGCCGGCGGCCATGAACTTGCGCGGGGGCATCGGGCGCTGGTTGTCACCCTGATCGCCCTGGCCGAACTGCCGGCCGAACTGGTCGAAGAAGTCACGGAACGGGTGGTTGTCGGGAAGGTCCGGGAACTGGAAGTTGAACTGCCGGCCGCCGCGCTGGAAGCTGCGACCCTGGTCCTTCTGGCCACCCTCGACGACGATCGAGACCACCGCCGGCTTCACCGCATCGACGAGATCGGCGAAGTTCGGGGCGCTCACGGCTGGCGCGGTGATCTGGGCGGCGGGAACCAGCTTGCCCTCGCTCTGAGCGACGCTGGGTGCGGTTGCGGCCACGAAGGCCGATCCGCCGCCAATACCCGCGAGAATGGCCAGGGCCGAGGCCCCGATCCAGCGGCGGGCGCGGGAAGAGAATTTCGAGCTCATATACTGTTCTCCTTCAGCCGAAAGCTCATCTATGGGCCTGACTTATGGAGCGGAACGCCTTTCTGCACCGTGTCGCCGACGTTAATTTTCCGTAAGGTTGAGCGGCGGCGTTCAGAACAGGGCTTCGCGCAGCAGGTCGAGCGCCACGACGGTCAGCACGAGCTTGAAGCCGACCCGGAACACGCCTTCGGGCACCTTCACCAGGAGGCGGCTGCCGAGCGCCGTGCCGGCGAAGCCCGAGACGATCATCAGCGAGGATCAGCGGCAGGTACTCGGCGAAGGCGAAGCCGAGCAGCACGAACATCGCGACCTTGAAGCTGTTCTGCAGCGTCATCAGCGTCGCATGCGTGGCGACCAGCTGCCGGCGGTCGGCGAGGCCCTTGATGAACACCGCCACCAGCGGCCCGGTGGCGCCCACCACCATGCCCGCCGCCGCGATCACCGTGCCGCCCACCACCTGCGCGACGCGCGAGCGCCCCACGATCTTCGGCTGCGGCAGCCAGGTGGTCAGCAGCACGAAGCTCGCGATCGCGACCTGCAGCGCCGTCTCCGGCAGCCGGCTTGCGAACTGCCCGCCGACGATGGTGCCGAGGAGCCCGCCGAGCGAGATCCAGAGCACGAAGTTCCACTTGATATGCGCCCGCTGCACCAGCGCCCGGCCGCCGTTCGAGCCGAGCTGTATGGCGCCATGCAGAGGCACCACCACCGTCGGCGGAAACACCAGCGCCAGCACCGCCACCATCAGCGACCCGCCGCCCAGGCTGAAGGTCGCGGTGATCAGCGAGGTGACGAAGCTCAGCCCGATCAGCGCAAGCGCCATCGGGGGTTCGAGACCGGCGGGCAGGAATTGCGTGAGGGACAAGGCAGGGTTCCGGAGGCGGCTCTGGAGTAGCCTCGCGCGGAGCCAAGGGCAAGGCCCCCGAACCGAGCACAATGCCGAGGCAACGTTTCCCCTCCCGCTTGCGGGGAGGGGACAGGGGTGGGGGGTAGCCGGGCACACCGTGCGCGAGCCCCCTACTTCCCCTCCAGCTCCCTCAGCGCCCGCTCCTCCTCGGCGCTCAGCGCGGCGGCCGTGGCCACCGTCCGCTTGCGCCGTGCCATCGCGAACACCGCGATGCCGCCGATCAGCAGCGCCGTCGGGCCGGCGATCCAGAGCAGGATCGTGTGCGGCCCCAGCACCGGGTTCAGCAGCACGAACTCGCCGTAGCGCGCGACGAGGTAGTCGCGTACCTCCTGGTCGCTGTCCCCCGCCACCAGCCGCTCGCGCACGATGACGCGCAGGTCATGCGCCAGGTCCGCGTCGGAATCGTCGATCGACTGGTTCTGGCAGACGAGGCAGCGGAGCCCCTCCGAAATGCTGCGCGCCCGCGTCTCGAGCACCGGGTCCGAGAGCATCTCGTCCGGCCGCACGGCCAGGGCGGGGACGCTCAGCAGCGCCAGCAGCAGCAGCGCGAGCAGCGGCCTCATCGGGCGGCCGCCTTGCCGGCCAGCCGCGCCGTTGCCGGGCGCGGCGCGCCGATGCGCAGCCGCCGGTAGCTCAGCGACAGGAAGCCGGCGAGCGCCATCACCACCGCGCCGAGCCAGATCAGCGTCACATAGGGCTTGTACCAGAGCCGCACCACCGACTTGCCGTCCGCCTGCGGCTCGCCCAGTTGCACGTAGAGCTGCGAGAAGCCGTAGGTCTCGATGGCCGGCCTCGGTGGTCGGCATGCCGCTCGCCGTGTAGACGCGCCGCTCGGCCACCGTCTGCCGGTCCCCGGCGCCCGGCACGCTGATGGTGAACCGGCCGGCGTCGCTGATGAAGTTGGGACCTTCCTCGTGCTGCATGCCCTCGAAGGTCACCGTGTGGCCGCTGATGGTGACCGTCTGGCCCGGCGTCATCGTCGTCACCAGCTCGCTTTGCCAGGCGGTCGCCGCCACCACGCCGATCACGGACACGCCGAGGCCGAAATGCGCCAGCGCTGTCGCCCAGGCGGTCCGCGGCAGGCCGAACAGCCGGCGGAACGAGGTCAGCACATCGGTGCGGAAGAACTTGGCGCGGTCGACGAGCTCGGCGATGGCGCCGAGCGCGACCCAGAAGCCGAGCAGCAGGCCCAGCGGCGCCAGCGACACCGAGGCGCCGGTCAGCGCGAAGCAGAGGATGGCGAGGAACAGCGCCAGCGCCGCGGCGCCCGCCAGCCGCTGCGTCACCGCCGACGAGGTCGCCCCGCTTCCAGCTCAGGAACGGGCCGAACGGCAGGACGATCAGCAGCGGCGCCATGATCGCGCCGAAGGTCAGGTTGAAGAACGGCTCGCCCACCGAGATGGTGTCGCCGGTCAGCGCCTCGAGCAGCAGCGGATAGAGCGTGCCGACCAGCACCGCCACCGTGGCGCTCGAGAGGAACAGGTTGTTGAGGATCAGCGCCCCCTCGCGACTGATCGGGGCGAACAGCCCGCCCGCCTTGCAGCGCCCCGGCGCGCAGCGCGAACAGCGCGAAGGCGCCGCCGATGAAGGCGGCGAGCAGCGCCAGGATCACGAGGCCCCGCGTCGGATCGGAGGCGAAGGTATGCACCGAGGTCAGGATGCCGGAGCGCACCATGAAGGTGCCGAGCAGGCTCAGCGAGAAGGTGATGATGGCGAGGAAGATCGTCCAGATCTTCAGCGCGTTCCGCTTCTCCATCACCAGCGCCGAGTGGAGCAGCGCCGTGCCGGCGAGCCACGGCATGAAGCTGGCGTTCTCGACCGGGTCCCAGAACCACCAGCCGCCCCAGCCGAGCTCGTAATAGGCCCAGTACGAGCCCATGGCGATGCCCAGCGTCAGGAAGCACCACGAGACCAGCGCCCAGGGCCGCACCCAGCGCGCCCAGGCCGCATCGATCTGGCCCGAGATCAGCGCCGCGATGGCGAAGCTGAAGCAGACCGAGAAGCCGACATAGCCGACGTAGAGCAGCGGCGGATGGATGGCGAGGCCGATGTCCTGCAGGATCGGGTTGAGGTCCTGCCCCTCGAACGGCGCCGGCGACAGCCGCAGGAACGGGTTCGAGGTGAAGATGGTGAAGCCGATGAAGGCCGCGGCCAGCAGGCTCTGCATCCCGAGCACCAGCGACAGCAGCGTCTTGGGCAGGTTGCGTCCGAAGGCAGCGACGGCGGCGCCCATCAGCACCAGGATGAACACCCAGAGCACCATCGAGCCCTCGTGGTTCCCCCAGACCGCAGGTGATCTTGTAGATCAGCGGCTGCAGCGAGTGGGAATGCTCGAAGGCGAGCTTGAGCGAGAAATCCGAGACGACGAAGGCCTGCACCAGCGCCGCGAAGGCCGCGCCGACCAAGCAGGAACTGCAACAGCGAAGCCTGCTGCAGATAAGGCGCCAGGGCCTCCCGCCGCCAGGCCAGCAACCCCATCGCTGCCGACACCGCCGCAATCGCGAAGGCAAGCACGAAGGCGAAATGTCCGAGTTCGATGCTCATGCAGCGGCCCCCGTGCAAACGCGGTTGAAGGCCCCCTCACCCGGCGCTGCGCGCCGACCTCTCCCCCCAGGGAGAGGTGCGATGGGAGCACGATCGTGCCACAAGCCCACCTCTCCCTTGGGGGAGAGGTCGGATCGCCTCGCGATCCGGGTGAGGGGGCCTTCCGACAAGTTCATGACAAGAGCCCTCACAACGGCGCCCCTTGCCGCTGCCACTCCCCGCTCTGCTTGAGCGCCTCGACGACTTCGCGCGGCATGTAGTTCTCGTCGTGCTTGGCGAGCACGTTGGTCGCCGCGAAGACGCCGTCGGCGCCGACGCTGCCTTCCACCACGACGCCCTGCCCCTCGCGGAACAGGTCGGGCAGCAGGCCCACATAATGCGTCGCGAGATCGGTCGCCCCGTCGGTCACGACGAAATTGCTGCTCTCGCCGCTGCGCTGCCAGGAGCCGTCCTTCACCAGCCCGCCGAGCCGGATCGGGGTGCCGGCGGCGATGTTGCGCGCCTTCACCTCGGTCGGGGAATAGAAGAACACGATCTGGTCGCGCAACGCGACGAAGATCAGCGACGCCGCGACGACGAGGACGGCGCCCAGTCCGGCGATGATGGCGAGGCGTTTCTGCTTGCGTGTCAATTGCTTGCTACCAGTCCGTTATCGGCGGCGAGCACGTCGAGCTCGGTGCGCTGCGTTGCATCGGGATAGGCGGCGCGTGCCGCATCATAGGCCTTCTGCGCCTCGGGCTTCTGGCCGAGCACCAGCCGCGAGCGCACGAGCCGCGTCCATTCCTCCACCGTGCCGCCGTCGCTTTCGAGCCGCGCGGCCAGTCCCTCGACCATACCCGCGATCTGCTCTTCGTTGACTGCCGCCGTGTTGCCTCCACTCTCCGCCGCGGCGAGGCCCGCCCGCGCATTGGCGACCCAGGCTTCGTCGCCCTTGGCAAGCTTCAGCAGCTCTTCCCAGCCCGCCTTCGCCTCCTCGAACTTGCCCAGTCGCATGGCTTCGCTGGCAATATAGTAGCGCGAACGCACATGTTGAGGGTCGCGCGCCGCGGCGCTGAGGAACAATTGCATCGGCTCGCCCTCGGCGTCGCCCTGCTTCTGCATCATCAGCGCCTCGCCGAGGTCGGTTTCCCGGTCGGCCGTCGGGCCCGTCGAGTTCGATGACCTTGCGCAGCGCCGTCGCCGCGTCGGCGAAGCGTCCCATCTGCATGTAGGCCGGAGCGATGACGGTCCAGCCGCGCAGATCGTCCGGCACCTCCTTGAGTTGCGCCTCGATCCGCGCCAGCGCATCGTCGAGCGTCATGTTCGACGGCAGGTCGGCCCGGGCGCTGAGCGGCAAGGCCGGCAGGTCCGGCCGCCCGGTCGCGCCATAGATGCCAAAGGTGAGGATCGCCGTTGCCGCCACGGCCGCGCCGACCAGCAATTGCCGCGGCACCCTGCCCTCGCGCGCCTTCGGCTCCAGGGCCTTCAGCCGGATCAGCTCGCGCGCCACTTCGCCCTTGGCGGCGACCGCCTCCGCCGCTTCGAGCCGGCCAAGCGCCGCATCGCTTTCGATTTCGCGCAACTGCTGGCGCAGGTGGGCGACTTCGGGGCTGTCGACGGGCTCCGCACTCGCGTTGACCCTGCGCCCCGCGCCCGCGTAATAGAGGGCGGCGCAGGCGACTGCGGTAACGATCAGGGCGAGCAACCAAAAGATCATGTTCAGGAATCTGCCTGAGGCGACGGTCTTGTTACGTCGCCGACCTATAAGTGCTTTCGACAAGAATATGCACCCACCCTCACCAAAGTGTGGGAGGCGCATTGCCGCAGCCTCGCTCCGCGGCCGGGCCTAAGGATGGCGGAATCGGACTACGACCACCTTATTGTGGGCTCGACTGCCCTGGCGTGGCTGCTGGCCGCCCAGCTCGCCCTGGTGCACGGCAGGCGCGTCTGCCTCCTCAGTGAACCCTTCTCGCCGTTCCGGCTCGAGCGCAGCTTCAACCTCTCGGTCGACGTGGTCACCCGGCCCGACACCTTGAGCCTTCTCGCCGCGACCAGCGAGGAAACTCTGAAGTTCCTCGCCGGGCTTGGCAAGGGAATCGCCGATCGCGCCGATCCACTATTCGTCGCCGAGACGCCGGAGAGCATGGCGGCGCTGGCGCATTTCCGCCACCTCGCGCAGGCGCTCGGATTCGAGATCGAGCAGATCGCCGACAGCAGCATCGCGACGGGTGTGCTGTGCCGGGTGCGTGGCGCCTGTTCCATCGCCGATGCCCGCCTCGCCGCCGCGCTCGAGGAGCCCTTCGCTCGCCATGGCGTCAGGGTGCTCGTTCGTGACGAGACCACGCTGGCGCTGAAGAAGGACGGCACCGCCCAACTCACCGTCAACGGCGACGAGCTGCAGGCGGCGCAGACGATCTTCGCCGATGACGCCGCGATCGTCGCCGAGCTCGAGGCCCCCGCCTGGGCGCATCTGCTCGCGCCCGAGTCCCGGCTGGCGCTGCTCACCGAGCCGGCGCGCCAGGGCGTCACCCCGTTCTCGGTGTTCCTCGACCGCGGGATAGCACTTCGTGCGGGCCCCGGCGGCAGCCTCTCGGCCATTGCCACCGGCGATGTCGCAACTGCGCACGCCCGTCTCGCCGCCTCGGCGCGCAAGGCCGTGCCCCTCCGCCGCGCCGGCGAAGCCCGGATCAGCGGCGTCCGCACCCTCGATTCGGTACCGCTGGTTTCGGCCGGACGCGGCCACAAGGCGCTGCTGGTCGCCGGCTTCGGGCTCTGGGGCGCGTTCTTCGCCCCGGCCATCGCCCGGCGGATTGTCGAAAACTCCACCCCCGAGGAAGCCGCCTGGTTCGCACCCCGCGTTACCGGCCGGGGCAGCCAGCGCCTGGCGCGGGCCGATTTCCAGCCGGTGTTCGCATGACCGAATCCCGCAACAGACTGCCAGGGGACGCGCCGCATGGAATGAGCGGGAGCGCGATCAACCGCTCGAAGCCGCTCCGCTTCCGGCTCAACGGCCGCACGGTCGAGGGCTATGCCGGCGACACCGTGCTTTCGGCCGCCCTCGCCTCGGACATCTTGATGGCCGGCCGGCGCAAGGACATGCCGCTGGCGCTCGACGAATGCTTCGCGCCGCCGATCGTGCTCGCCGGCGATCCCTCCCACCCCCTGCCGATGGATCGCACCCCCGCGATCGACGGCGGTGAATACGCAACCCTCGGCCGGCGGCGGGACCGCCTCGCCGCTTTCGGCATCATCGGCGCCCTGCGCAGCCTCGCCATCGGGCCGGCCCGTACCCTCAACCATAGTTTCGGCGACACCCCGCCCGTCACCCAACCCTGGCGCGCCCTGCCCCCGAGCGAGCGGCTCGAGTCGGACATGGTCGTAGTCGGCGGCGGCGTCGCCGGCCTCAGCGCTGCCGCGACGGCAGCCGAAGCGGGCCGGCAGGTGGTCCTCGTAGAGCGCACGCCGGTGCTCGGCGGCGCGGCGCGCTTCTTCGGCACGGTCGAGGGGGAGGACTTTCCCGAGGTGACCATCAAGCGGCTCCGCGGCGAGATCGAGAACCACCCGAACGTCCGCATTCTCACCTTGGCCGAGGCGTTCCTCGTCGACGGCCGCACCGTGCGCCTGCATCAGGTCGAGCTGGTCGACAGCCGCCCGCGGGGTCGCGTCATCGACATCGCCGCCCGCCAGATCGTGCTCGCGACCGGCGCGGCGGAACGCCTGTCGGTGTTTCCGGGCAACCGGACGCCGGGTGTGGTGGGCGCGCTCGCGGCGTTCCAGCGGGCCGAGCGCTTCGGCGTGTGGCCGGGCCGGCGCGCGGTGATCAACACGCCGCACAGCTATGCCTACCGTCTCGGGCTGCAGGCCACAGATGCCGGCATCGACATCCAGCGCATCATCGATGCGCGCATCAACCCGAGTTCACGCTTCATCGATTTCTGCAAGGCGACGGGCATCACCCTCGCTTCCGGACTGATCGCCAGCCAGGCCGAGCCGGTGCGCCGCAACCAGCCGAGGCTCAACGTCGGCTTCGCCGTCGCCATCGACGAGGTGGTCCAGGAAAGCGCCTCGATCGAGACCGACCAGCTCATCGTCGGCGGCGGCTGGCAGCCCGAGCTGTCGCTGTGGCTGAGTGCCGGCGGCGCAGTCGGCTGGGACGAGGCCAATGCCTGGCTCGCAGCGCGTGGCTCCCTCCCCGGACATCGCGCTGGCTGGTTCGGCGGCCGGCTATCGCAGCACCGCCGCCGCCGTCACCAGCGGCGCCGCCGCGGTGCTCGGCCTCATCGGCAAACCCGCGCCCGAGATCGTTGACAAGCGCATCGACCCGCTGTTCGAGACCCCCGAGGCGCCCACGCCCATCGCCCCGCTGCGCATCGCCTCGCGCGCGCCCGCCTTCCTCGACCGCGGCCCAACGCTGGTGACGCGGAGCGTTGTCGCGCCCGGCTCTGGTGGCGTTTCCGAGCTCGCGAGCCGCCCGATCGAGCTCAGCCTCGCGGACATCGCCGGCCTCCGTCGCCCTCGGAGCAATGTCGCCGCGTGACGCCGGCACCGTGGCTGCCGAGCGCTGTTCCGCCGGCGGCGAGATCGTCGATACCGGCTGGACCGTCCCCGCATCCCCCGCCGCGGCCAAAGACGTCCCGCCGCTGCCACCCTATCTCGCCGGGCGCTTCGGGCCCAGGCCGCAGGCTCTGCATCATCTATGTCGCCGATGCCCGCTTCTTCGAGCCGGGCTGCCTGATCTACGAAGGCTCCGGGATCACCGACCCGCTCGAAAGCCATCGGCGTCATCTACGCCCCCGTCCCCGACGGCCGCAGCGGCGGCCTCGCGGTGCTCGCCGACACCCTCACGGAGGGCACGACCCTCTTCGCCCGCGACGCCGGCGGCGCGGTGCCGGTCAAGGTGATGGAGCGGGTGCGGCCAGCAGCTTAGCCAGCGCGCTGCAGGGCGCCGTCGCGCAGTCGCCGCAACACGTCGGCATAATCGCCGGTGAACCGCAGCTCCGCCATCATGATCGCCGTATCGAGCTTGCGGCCGACGATCTCGTTCGCCGGATCCTGCCGGAACACCTCGAGATTGCGCTGCGCGTGCATCTCCAGCGCCCGCCCCACCTGCGACCAAGTCTGGTCGAACAGCGCGTTGAGCGCCAGCGAGTCCCGGCAGTCGCGCACCGTGGCGAGCACGTAGCAGCCGTTCAGCGCCGACAGCAGCAGGTCGTCCTCGTAGCGGTCGACCGTGTCGCGGCGGCGCAGCGCCCGATTCACGTCGGGCGCCACGTCGCGCAAGCGCGGCTCGATGAGCCCCGACATCGCCTTGATCAGTTCCGCCGCGATCATCGACCAGCGGCTCAGCCGCTCGAGCTCGACATAGCCCGTCACCGCTCGCATCAGGCGGTGGAACCGCTCGATGGCGCGGCAGGTGCGATCGATATCGGCGAAGGCGCCGTACTGCCTAAGCGCCGGCATCTGGGCTTCCGCATGCGACAGCATCGCCTCGACCAGCGGCCCCAATCCCGCCCGGCGGATCGCCCCCTCGGTGCCAGAGCCCGCGAGACGCAAAGCCGCGACCATCAGCCGGGACGGGATGGCCGACCCGCCCCACCGCCGCTTGCATGAGCACGGCTGACACCGCCGGCTCAGATAGCGACATCGATTGCAGCCCCGCGACCAGCGCCGCCTCGTCCGACGTCGCCGTCGGCGGTGCCGAACTGCTGCGCCTGCTCGAGCCGGCCCTGGCATTTCAGCACGTTGAGCAGCAGCGGGAAGCGCGCGAAGGCCTCCTTGCCGCCGAACTGGATGCGCATCCGGCGCTCGCTCTCGCTGCCCTCGGTGGCGGCGGCGCGCGCCTGCTCGGCGCGGAGGAGCAATTGCGGGATCAGCGCTTCCAGCGCCTGTCGCGCCGCGGCTTCGTCCCAGGCGAAGAGCGGACCGAGCAGGTCCGGCGCGAGGTCCCGCGCCATCCAGGCCCAGGCGGCGGCGGCATCCTTTTCGGACACGGCGCCCTCGAAGTCGAACCGCTGCCCGTCCGGCATCAGCACCGCGTCGATCAGGCCAAAGAACGGCCGCCCCGCACGGAAAAGCGGCCACACGCCCTCTTCTGGTCTGGTCCGGCTGGCAGGACTTTGAGTCATGTTCCACACGACGGCAGCGCCAAATCTGGGCGAGCCTACCGTCGCACGGTAAATAATCTATGGAGAGAAGGGCTTAGGCCCCCACGCCACGAGTCAGCCGTTGACGCTCCAGCTGTTCGTCGCGTCGTCCCGGCAGGCGGTGCCCTTCCGCGAGATCGGCGTGCCGGCGATCGTCACCGTGTGGGTGAAATCGCGGCAATAGATGTTGTTGACCTGGACGAACGGGCCTACCGTCACGCTGCCGGTCGTGCCCTTGTCACCGGTCCAGGTGCGCGGCGCGCCGGGACGGCCGAACCGCAGGGCGTTGAACTGCGCGCTCGCGGCCTCGGACTTCTCCCTCGCGCTCAGCTTGCTGGCGGCGCCGGCGTCGAGGAAGCTGGAGACGTCGGCCATCTCGGTGCCGGAGGGCTCGGCGCCCGGCGCAGACGGCAACGATGCCGGCGTTACCGTTACCGTGGCTGGGCTGCGGCGTCGCGAGGGCCGGATTCGGCCGAGCCAGCGTCGGCCCCAATGCCACATCGGAGGTCGACGGACCCATGCTGCAGCCTGCCAGCAGCAGGGTCACGAAAAGGGGAAGGGCGCGGAGTGTCTGCTGCATCTCGAATCTCGAAGGCGGAGGTGCCTTATTCCTTGCGCATGGAGGCGAACGTGCGAAGTCCGCCCACCTTTGCGGCGGGGAGCCGGAGCTCGGCCAACAGGCCACCCAGCACCGACCGTTTCAATTGCAAGGAGCCGCCATAAACGTCAACAAGTTCCTGCACGATATCGAGCCCGAGGCCCGATCCGGGCGTCTTCTCGTCCAGCCTGACGCCGCGGCGCAACACCTTTGCCGCCTCCTCCTCGGTCAGGCCCGGTCCGTCGTCCTCGATCTTGATCAGCAGGTTCGCCCCGTTCGGGTTGCGCTCGGCGAGCAGCGACACGCCGATCGCCGACTTCCCCCACTTGCAGGCGTTGTCGAGCAGGTTGCCCGCCATCTCCTCGAGGTCCCCCTCGTCGCCGCGGAACCAGGGCAGCGAAGCATCGGGGCGCACCATGGCGATGGTGACCTGCGGGTTGAGCTTCTGCATCACCCGCGTCAGCCGCAGCATGACGTGCGTCGCATCCGCCTTCTTGCCGATCACCGTCGAACGCGCCGCGATCCGCGCCCGGTCGAGATAGGTGGTGACGAGCTGCGTCATCTTCTCGGTCTCGGAGGTGACGACGCGGCCGAGCGGGCTCTTCTGGTGCGCGCTCGCCTCGTTCCTCAGCACCGCCAGCGGCGTCTTCAGCCCATGCGCCAGGTTCCCCACCTGGTTGCGCGCCCGCTCGAGGATCTGCGTGTTGGAGCGGAGCAGCTCGGTGATCTCCTCCGAGAGCGGCGCCAGTTCCACCGGATAGACCCCGGTGATCGAGCTCGCGTCCCCCTCGCGCACCCGCTCGACCTCGCGCCGCAGGCGATTGACCGGCCGCAGCGCGATACGCGCGACGATCGTCGACATCACCGCCAGCATGATCGCCACCGCGCCCAGCACGATCAGCGCCTGTCCGCGGAACTCGTCGACCAGCTTAAGGATCTCGTCGAGGTTGCCGGTCACCATGATGTGGAGCGGCGTGCCGTTGACCGTCACCTCGCGCTCGATCACCCGGATCTCGGAGTTGAACGGGTCGGTGATCACCGCCGTCTTGGTGTTGGTGCTGTCGAACTCGCCCGGCAGCGGATTGAGCACCATGCCGACATAGGAGTTGGAGAAGTTGAGCAGGTTCCCCGTGTCGTCGCGGATCGACCAGTACCAGCCCGACCCCGTGCGGTCGAAACGCGGGTCGGCGACCTTGATCTCGTCGCTCGTCGGCGACGAGCTGAGCAGAGACTGGTCCGTCAGGGTCTCGATATGGAATTCCAGCGTCTCGGTGAGGCTGGTGTCGAGGGCGCGGGAATAAAGCTCGCTCAACAGGAACGCCGTCGCCACCAGCGCCACGATCAGCCAGCCCGCCGACAACAGGAACAGCGAAGCGGCGATCGAGCCCTTCTTCTTGCCCGCCGCCACCGCTGCCCCCTCGCTCGAGGGCCGTCTCCCCCACCAGGGGAGGCCGATACGGCGGGTCACCGCCGCGAACAGTCCGTCGATGCTAATGGCGCCGCCTCAATCCTCGGCAATCTGGTACCCGAGCCCGCGCACCGTCTGGATGCAGTCCTCGGGCAGCTTCTTGCGCAACCGGCCGACGAACACCTCGATGGTGTTGGAGTCGCGGTCGAAATCCTGGTCGTAGAGATGTTCTGTCAGCTCGGTGCGCGAGATCACCTTGCCCTTGTGGTGCATCAGGTAGCTGAGCAGCCGCAATTCGTGGCTGGTGAGCTTCACCGCGTGCCCATCCACCGTCACCTTGCCGGCCTTGACGTCGAGCCGCACCGGCCCGGCCGTGATCTCGTTGGACGCCTGCCCGGCGGCGCGGCGCACCAGGGCGCGGACGCGGGCCAGCACTTCCTCCATGTGGAAGGGCTTTGCGACATAGTCGTCGGCGCCGGCGTCGATCCCCTGCACCTTGTCGCTCCAGCGGTCGCGCGCCGTGAGCAGCAGCACCGGCATCTTCTTGCCGGCCCGGCGCCATTCCTCGAGCACCGAGAGCCCGTCCATGTGCGGCAGGCCGATATCGAGCACCACCGCGTCATAAGGCTCGGTGTCGCCCAGGAAGTGCCCTTCCTCGCCGTCGAACGCCACGTCGACGACGTAGCCGCCCTCGGTCAGGGCCTCCTTGAGCTGCCGGTTCAGATTGGTGTCGTCCTCAACGACGAGAATGCGCATTCGACAATTCCCCTGTTGCCGCCGCGACCGGCCGCCCACGGCGCCGCCAACAGCCGGCTCAGCCGCATCGGCTCGGTTGCCTGATTATGCACTCGCTCACTGAGCCGGCAAGCTCACCGGCTTGCTTTGGCCCAACTCGTCCATGACATTGACGCGCCACACCCAGCGGCCGTTGACCTGGCAGAGCTCGGCGCCCGAGCTGATGATCTTGCCGTCCACCCCCGATGCCGCCATGGCATCGGACAGCGGCCGGACTTCGCCCGAGCTGATCCGCTGCTGGATCTCGCGCCGCGACAGGCACTGCTCCTGCGCCAGCACCGGCCCGCAAGCAACCGCCGCCAGCGCCAGGGCAAGACCACCTGCCGCGAGGTATTTTACAAAGAACTGTGTCATGGCCCCGTATATGGGCACACCCGGCTGAATGGGGAATGAACGGGGGTCAGTGGATTAGCCGAAGATCGGTTCCTTGGCCGCATCCGTCACCAGGCGCATCACATTCTTGTCCGAGTCGTGCACCCTCTCTCCGAGGTTCTGCACCGCCAGATTGACGGCCCTGGAGATCCGCGCCTTGACGACCTCATCAACTGACAACTGGTCGTTCTGGTGAAGCCACGCAGATACTTCGACCCAGTCCCAAAGCGGACTGGACGAAGTGATCCGCGCGTGCGGCGATGGGAAACCTTGCCCCCTGTCTCCGCTCACGTACAGGCTGACCGCGGCGCGAGACAGGTTGGCTCGCTTCGCGATCTCAGCCTTGCTCACCAGGAAATCGGGCTCGAAGCGCTCCACCTTGGAGTCCGGTCTTGGCGATATCGGCATATGCAGACTGGACGGCGTGCCCGAAGCTCTCCGCTTCGCGTGCGAAACAGACAGCCAGCAGGCCGTTGATGACCATCAGCGTGGCATCGCTGCATCCCGCCTCGTAGAAGCGATCCACGAAGCTGTCGTCGCTCAAATCCACACCGGACACGATGAACGTGAAGTCATGTTCATTCATCATCATCACCATGCGCACACTTATCTATGGCCCGCCGGATGTCGCGAGCGTGATTGCCCGCATTCTTGGGCGTCGACCAAACGAATACTGCACATCCTGCGCGGTCCGCGTGCGGGCACAGCAGCTTTGCCCAGGCATGGTTCTTGCCGGGAACTACTCGCCATCCGCGACCTTCCGCGTAGGCCACGGCATCTTCGACGTCCTTGTCGCTGTGCCGCGGTCTAGCGGACATTAGGCGTGCAATCTCTAAGCTGAGTGTTAACAAATGTCAACGGAAGGAAGTTCCAGGATGGCGAAAATGGCTAACGTGCTGAGAATGCACCATAAGCGCTCTGCGTGAGCGGTGGCTAGCCACGCAACGGGCCTTTCACCCCTTCATTCCCCTCCGCAGGAACAGCACCGCCAGCCCCTCCATCAGCAGGTGCCCGGCCGACTGGCCGTCGAAGCTCGGCAGGTCTACGCCCGACCAACTGGCTTAGCCCCGCCAGCACCATGGCGGCGGCGACGAGGTAGGTCTTGAAGCCGTCGAGAAAGCCCAGGTTCATCAGAAGTCTCCTCAGGTTGGATGTCAGGAACGAGGTCAGCAGCTTGAGCCGCTGACGGCGGATGGCCTCGGCGAGGCCGTCGAAGATCGTCTTACGCATGGAAGGCGCCCGTCGCGGCGTGGCCCGGGCCGTAGAGCGGGCTGAGCTGGGCCACGGTGAAGTCGAAGCCCGCCGGCAGCGAGCCGAAATCCGCCACCTGCACCGCTGCCGGATAGCTCGCCGAAGGCGCCGTCACATCGAAGCTCCGCACCACCGACCCGCCATCCGTAATGGTCACGCGATAGGCCTCGGGCAGGTTGTCGTGCGGCACCTCGATCACCGCCCAGGAGCCGGCATCGGCTCGGCTGCGGCGGGTCCAGTCGAGCGCGATGTCGCCGCCCGGCCCCCGCGTCGCCACCAGATGCGCCGGCGGCAGCGGCAGCAGCGGCCCGAGCCCGATCGCCGCCTCGAAGCCGGTACCCGTCGCATCGTGCCGCCCGGCAAAGGCCCGCAGCGCCAGCGTCCCGCCCACCCAGCCGGGCTCGACCGGCAGCACCGACACCGCGGCGTCCAGCACGACGATCCGGTTGCCCGCCGAGGTCGGCCCGATCGCCGGATCGGTCATGCCCTGCCCGCGCAGCAGCCGCGTCAGCCGGTAGGCCCCCGGCCCGATCAGTTCCGCCCCGGCGAAGCCGACGGCTTCCCACTCCCCGGCATCGGTCTCGACCGCGATCCGGTTCGCCCCGGCAAGCGCCGCCGCCTCGTCCACCGAGGCGAGGTGCCCGCCATACAGCTCGATCTCGATCGCCTGCTCGTCCCACAGGTGCAGCGGCCCCGGCCCGAGCGGCGTCAGCAACTCGCCCATGGCGGCGGCCCGGGTGAGCCGCGCCAGCGGCCGGCCCGTCGCGGCAAGCTGCACGTCGATCTGCTCCCGGCCAGGGCGAGGCGAAGGCCGCGAGCAGCAGCCGCGAGGTCGCGGGCGTCGCCGGATCGGGCGGCAGGTGCGCCGCGACCAGCAGCGGCTCGGCGACGACTCCGCCGCCCGCCGCAGCCCGCGCCGGCCGGTCGCCCAGCACCGCCACCGGCACATCCGGCACCAGCGCCCGCGCCGAAATCCGCCGCGCCAGCCCGTCCCGGATCTCGGTGATCGCGAACGGCCCGTCGGCCTCGCCCGGCACCGCGATCACGTCGCCCACCTCGAGCGCCGCCAGCGACGGCGGCAGGGTCAGCTCCAGCGTGTCGCGCGACCCATCGGCTGCGATCAGCAGCCGTTCCGCCGCCTGCCGCGCCCCCACCGCGTCGAGCACCAGCCCGGCATCGGCGCTCGCGACCGTCGCCCCATCGGCGCGCGAGGCGGTTGCCGTGCCCGCCAGATAGTCGCGCTCGCGATCGGCATAGGTGAGCGCCAGAAGCCGCGTCGCCTCGGACGGGTCCGCCCGCCGGCGTGACGTCAGCGCTCCATCGCTCGCGACCGCCTCGTCCACCGCGACGACCGAGCGCGCCGATGCCCGCACCAGCTCGAGCCCTGCCTCGCCCTCGCGCAGCGAGAGACCGGTCGCGCCGAAAACTCCCGCCAGCGCATCGCGAGCCGAGCCGATCGCCTCGGTCGCCAGCCCGTGCAGCAGCGGCAGCGCGGCAACGCCCGTGACCGCCGCGCCCCAGTCGGCCGCCACCGCCGCCGCCAGTTCGTCGCTCGCCAGCGCCCCCAGCCGCCCGGTCAGCCAATGCCCCGCCGCGTGGTTCACCGCATCGGCCCAGCTCTCCTCATCCGCCGGGAAGGCCGGATAGGGCCGCGCGTCCCAGGTCCAGAGCGAGATCCGCTCGACCATCGGCCGGCCGGCCCAATAGCCCAGCCCCGCCCGAGGAACTGCCGCTGCATCAGCGCGTCCGGCGCCCCCGAGGAGAACCACGGCCGCCCGTCCTCGGCGCTCTTTTCGTCCGGGAAGCGGTTGGGCTGGTTCGCCCCCTTGTCCACCGCGCCGCAGCCGAGCTCGGTGAACCAGATCGGCTTCATCCCCGGCACCCAGGCGGTCGGCATCGCCGCCCTCACCCCGCCGATGCGGTTGTGATGAGCGTTGCCCCACCACCCCTCGATATCCTTGAAGCGCCAGACCCAGTGCTCGCCATGCGCCCCGTCGGCGATCGGCGTGCGGAGGCCCGCCAGCCGGTCGGCATCCGAGGCATAGTACCAGTCGAACCCCTCGCCGCCCGCCATGTTCGCGCTGAGGTACCCGAGGTCGTGCGGCCCGTCCCACAGCGCGAAATCGGCATGGTCCTCGCCGTTCCGCCAGTCGGCGACCGGCATGTAATTGTCGATCCCGACGGCATCGATGTGCTCCGAGGCCCAGAGCGGATCGAGGTGGAACAGCTTGTCGCCGGGCGCCTCCGCCGGCTGCAGCCCGTGATATTCCGACCAGTCCGCCGCATAGGTGAGCTTCACCCCGGCCCCGCAATGGCCCGCGCTTCCGCCGCCAGCGTCACCAGCGCCGCAACGAAGGGGAAACTGTCCGCCGCCCCGCGCAGCGTCGTCATCCCGACCATTTCCGAGCCGATCACCAGCGCCTCCGCCCCGGCCGTCCTCGCCAGCGCCGCGTAGTGCCGCACCATCCGCCGCAGGCCCCAGCCGCGTCGTACTGCCGACGAAGGCATCGACCTGCGCCGCCACCGCGCTCGTTCCCGCGGGCGAGCCCGGCGCGCCCGGCGGCGGATCGCAGCTGATCCGGCCGCGCCAGGGATAGGCCGGCTGCCCCAGCGGGTTGTCCACCGGGATGTCCATCAGCAGCATCGGGTAGAGCGTCACCTCGAGCCCGCGCGCCTTGAGGTCGGCGATCGCCGCCTTGACCGCCGCGTCCGAGGGCGTGCCGCCATAGGCCGCGCCGCCGTCATGCGTCGAGATCACCTCCGCCGTCGCGCGCGTCAGCCCGGCCACCGCCCACTCGGCGCCCCGCACGGAACGGCTCCGGCGCCTCGACCTTCGGTCGGATCGAGCAGGTGCCGCAGCGCAGATCGTCGCCGAACCACGCCACCACCAGCGACACGTGCTCGAGGTTGGGACAGAGCGCCACCAGCTCGTCGATGCGACAGCGTCCAGTCCGAGACCAGCGCCGATTGATGCGCGTTCTCCCGCTCCGCGCGCCCCGGCCCGGCAATCCGCACCCGCGGCGTCGGGTCGTAGCCGAACTCCGTCGCCCCGGGGATCACCGTCACCGAGCGGATCATCGGCTCGAGCTCGCCCACCACCCGGCAGAGCTCCACCGAGATGTTTGGGATCCGGTAGCCGAACTGCGACAGCGGCAGCCGCTCGAACACCAGGTAGCAGATGCCCGCGATAAGCCGGCGCCGAACCGGTGCCCTGCTTGGCCTCTATCAGGCTGTCGGCCTCCTGCGCCTCGGTACCGCGATAGAACCTGAGGTTCAGCCCCTCGGTTTCGAGCAGCTGCCCGTCGGCCCACACCCGGCCGAGCCGCGCCACCTCGCCCTCGCAGAAGGCGACGGCGAAGCTCGCGCAGATCTCCTCCGCCTCCGCCGGCGCCGTCCCCTTGGCGCCGCGGTTCTCGGCCTCCATCCGCTCGAGCTCGGTGGCCCAGATGATGTTGCCGCTCAGCCGCCCCCAGCCGTAGAGCCGCGGGATCGCCCCGCCCTCGCTCGATCCTGTGAGCCGGACATCGCGCCCCGGCGCCGGCTGCGGCTTCTCGCGCGAACAGCGCCGCATCCACCGCGCTCCCCGCCAGCGCCCCCAGCGCCCGCCCGATCGTCGCCCCGATCGGCCCGCCAACCGCCCCGCCGATCACCTGGCCGGCAAGCGAGAGTGCTATGGTTGCCATATGTTCCTCGATTTACGAACTGCCAAAGAACCGCGAGATGTGCAGGCCCTCCCTCCCCCTTGTGGGGAGGGTAGCGGAGCAGGACTTGGCTCTTGCCAGTCCGTCGCGCAGCTAGGTGGGGGTAAGCTCCACGCTCCGAACGCGCCGCCACCCCACCCTTGATCCCTCCCCACAAGGGGGAGGGAGACGATGGCGCACCATCTGGCCCCACCCCGGGAGAAGGTGGCGCGCAGCGCCGGGTAAGGGGTCGACCACGCGCACCATTCCCCCTCTCCCCTGAGGGGAGAGGGTAGCGAAGCTAGGAGCGTCAGCGACTTAGCGCAGCTAGGGTGAGGGGTTCAGCCTCACCGCAACCCCGATCCGTCGGCACCCCCCAAGGCAATCCCCGGAAACCCGAACACCCCCGCCACCCGCCTTCGCCAGCCATCGGTGAGGTTGCCCTCGACCACCCCGAGCCGCTCCTGCGCGTGGACGAACCGCGCCGGCCCCACCATCACCGCGCAGTGCCGCGGCAGCGGCGACACCCCGATGCGGAACAGCACCACTCGGCCGGCCGCCAATCCCTCCGCCGGCACCAGCCAGCGCGACGCCAGAGCCGCAAGTTCCGGCGCAAACGACACATCCCGCCAGTCGGCGCGATAGGGCGGCAATTCCGGCGGCTCGCTGCCGTAAAGCATCCGCCACACCCCGGCGACCAGCCCGAGGCAATCGCACCCCGCGCCCAGCGTCGCTGCCCGATGCCGGTACGGCGTGCCGATCCAGGCCCGCGCCGCGGCCACCACCTCGTCGGCGCTCATCCGACCAGCTTCCGGCCGTCGAGCGCGTTGCCCTCGCGCGGGTAGCGCAGCACGAAATCATTGCCCGGGATGTGCGGAAAGCCCCGGAAGTTGGCGACGTTGTCGAACCCCTCGCGGCAGGTGGCGAAGCGCCGGTCGCACCCCACCGTGACGACCAGCGCCTCGCCCTGCTTCCACCCAGTCGCCCACCGGGGTGGAAAAGCTGAGCATATCCACGCCGCCCAGCCGCTCGGCCCCGGCGATGCGGTCGCGCAGCCCGTCGCGCCGCCCGCCCCGCCACTCGGCGATACCGAAGGCGAAGCGGCCGGCCTCGAAGCCGTCGATGCCGCCGATCGCCAGCCGGAACCGGTCGCGCACCGCCAGCACCGTCGCCTCGGCCCGATAGGCCGGATCGCCCAGGTCGATGCCGCAGCGCGCGTCCCCCAATTCCGCGTCGCACAGCGCCTGGTAGATCCTGCCGCCCGGGCGGTTCAGCACCGCCTGCGCCGAGCGCAGCTCGGCCCGGAACACCCCATCCTCGCGGACGATCTCGCCGATGCTCGCCCGCCGCAGCAGCATCCGCTGGCCCACGTCGCGCCAGTTGACGCGCCACGTCTCCACCCCGGCGCCGTCGTAGCGCCCGAGCAGGATGTCGTCCTCGGAAATGGCGTCCGAGTGCAGCACGCCCACCACCTCGGTCGTGTCGACCTGCGGCCCGAGCTTCGCCGTCGCCTCGCCGCCGTCGAGCCCGTGCGCCGGCAGGTAGTCGGTCCCGCCGAAACTCAGCGCCTCGTCATGATCGGTGAAGCCCAGCACCGTCCCGTCCCGCCGCTCGATCCGCCAGCAGGTCGCGAGCGTCGTCGCCCCGCTTTGAAGATGCGCCGCGAGCCCCGGTTCGAGCGTCCTCATTCGCGCACCTCGATCAGCGGGATGTTCGGCACCTCGGCCGCATCGAAGCTCGTGAGCTCAATGTCCAGCCGGTCGGTGTCGAACCGCACCGGCACGTCGAACAGGAACCCGGCCGTCACCGCCGCGCCCATCCGGCGGCGGCTCGGCCAGCGTCACCACGCCGGTCAGCCCGTCGACCGCGAAGTCCGTCACCGCAACCCCGGCCACTGCCACCAGCACCGACCCGGTGACCGGCTTGGTGATCGGCCGCAGGTACGGATCGAAATCCGTGCCGTAGCGCTTCACCAGCGCAAACGAGACCCGCACGCCGTCGCCGGTCCCGATCACCTGGTCCAGCGCCGTCGGCGCGTCCGTGCCGTTCGACGAATAGTCGAGCCCATCCCGCCACAGGAAGGTGTGAAACCGCCCCCGCCGCTCCTCGAAGAAGGCCAGCACGACCAGCATGTCGGCCCGCGATTTCACCCCGTAGCCGGCATTATAGCGCCGCCGCGAGTGCGCCCAGCGGCTGTTGCGCTCCTCGCGCCCCGAGGCCAGCGTCACGACATCGGTCGCCCGTTCCGGCCCGCCCCGCGCCCCGAGCGCGACGTCGAGCGGAAACCGCACTGCATGAAAGGCCATGATTTCTCCGGAAGGCTTGTGCGTGCCCTCAATCCGATGGGCGCGTTGACATTTGGTCTCGGCGTGCGACAAACGACGAGGACCAGCATGAAGGTATCGGCTTGGCGCTGTTGCGGCACTGGTTGGAACATGTTCTCGGCACCCCGAGTGCCAAGAACATCTCGTTCAATATAGCCAGGCTCGGACTACACGGCCTCGGGGTCGGACTTCCTCCGACGCCGGACCAGAGCGGCGAGCTATACTTTCTCGAGCGCCTGTTCGAAGCCGCCCCAGCTTCCTTCGCGGTCGATGTCGGCGGCAACATCGGCGACTACACCCGCATCCTGCTCGATCTGGACGTGCCGAAAGTCGTCACCTTCGAACCGGTGCCCGCCTCCTTCGCGCGGCTCACTCAAGCCTTCGGCAACGACCAGCGGGTCGTGCTCCACGACCAGGCCGTGGGTGAAGCCGTGCAGCCGATCCAGCTCAACGTCCCGGCCGACAGCGAAACCTCGGTCCTCGCCTCGCGCGGCGCGGGCGCCAGCGCCTTCACCGCCGCCGAGCTCAGGCCCATCACCGTGCCGATGGTCACCCTCGACTCGGTGTTCACCGATCCGGATGCGCTGCCCGACTTCCTCAAGATCGACGTCGAGGGCTACGAGCCGGAAGTGCTCGCCGGTGCCCAGGGCCTGATCCGCTCCGGCTCGCTCAAGGCGATCCAGATCGAATTCTCCTACCATCACCTGCTGCGCGGCACGACACTCAAGACCTTCGAGCAGCTGCTCCCCGGCTATCGCCTGTTCCGCATCGCCAGCCGTTCGCTCCGCCGCCTCGATTCCAGCCACTACCTCGGGACCGTGTACGGCTACAGCAACTTCATCGCGCTCCGCCCAGACATCGAGACGAGGCTCGCCCACCTGATCTAGCTCCCGCGCGTCCCCCGCCGCACCGCGCGCAGCAGCATCGCGCTGACCTCCGCCTCGCTCGCCGCAAAGCTCCGCGCGTCCGATCGCCGTCACGTTGAACGTCACGTTCACCGCCCCGCCGCCACCAGCCACGCCCAGCCGGCCGTCGCTGCCCCGCGCCAGCGGCAGCACTGCTTCCGGCCCCGCCTCTCCCGCGAGCCCGAGCCCGCCCGACAGCGGAAAGTAGGTGGGGCTCGCCAGTACCCCACCCTTGGCGAACGGCCGCACCCCGCCCAGCGCCGGGTTGGTGGCCGCGAACAGCCCCTCCACCGCCGAGCCTACCAGCGCGCCGACCGGCTGGAACGCCGCCTTGAGCGCGATATCGGCGAAGCTCCGCGCCACCTCGCCCAGCACCGAGTTCAGCGACCTGCCGTCGAGCACCGCGCCGCGGAACGCCCGGCTCAGCGAGCGCCCGACCCCGTCGGCCAGGTCGCCGATGCGGTCGAGCTCGACCGAGACATCCGTCAGTTCGCGCCCGACCCCCTCGGGGAACAGCTCACTCATCCCTCACCTCGTCCGGAAAGGCCGACATCAGCGCCTCGAGCTCGCCGCGCCGCGGCGCCCCGGGCCGCCGGCCGGCCGAGAGGGCCGCCGCCAGCTCGCGCGGCGTCAGCCCCCAGAATTCCTTCGAGCCCAGCCGCAGCACGCCGAAGCCCAGCCGCATCGCCTCGCCCCACGGAAACGCCCTCATGCCGCCTCCCCGAACGTCGCCCGCAGCAGCCGCGCCGCGATCTCCGCCGCGCCTTTCAGCCCGCCCTCGATCGCCATGCGCGCCAGGTCGTCGTCGCTGATGGCGTTGCCGCCGCCACGCAGCCCCGCGCCGATGATCGCCGTCAGGTCCCGCGCCGAAACCCGCCCCGAGCTGAACCGTTCGCTCAGCCCGACGAGATCCCCCGCCATCAGCCGCGCCTCGAGCTCCGCCAGCGCCCCCAGCGTCAGGCACAGCACCCGCTCCTCGCCGTCGAGCACCGCCGAGATTTCACCCCGTTGTGCGTTCGCCATCTCATCCTCCAAGCCCGACAAGACCACGGTGTCATCCCCGCGAAGGCGGGGATCCCCGTTGTTGCGCCCTCCAACAGAGGTTCCCGCTTTCGCGGGAATGACTCCGTGCTGGAGTGGCGCGCACCGTCACGCCGCCACAAACGCCAGTTCCCCGGCGCTCTCGAGCGCCAGCTCGAAGGTCACCTCGCCGGCATGGTCGGCCGCGAACTCCAGCGCCACGATCTGGAACGGCCCCTCGACGATGCCGAAATCCGGCAGCACCAGCTGCCAGTCGCGGATGGTGCCGGCAAAGAACAGGCTGCGGATCGCCGCGTCCGACGCCTGGTCCTTGAAGATCCCCGATCCCGCCACCGCCGCCCGCTTGATCCCGCCGCCCGCCAGGAGCTCGCGCCAGCGCCCGGCGCTCTCGGCATCGGTCACGTCGATCGCCGCCGCATTGAACGCCAGCGACCGCGTCCGCAATCCCGCCACCGTCACGAAACTCCCCGACCCCGTCTGGTCGAGCTTCAACAGCATGTCCTTGCCGCTCTGCGCCGCCATGATTGTGTATCTCCTTGAGTGAAACTGCCCCTCACCCGGCCGCTACGCGGCCACCCTCTCCCTCGAAGGGGAGAGGGGGAAGAGGAGGCCGCGATCGTGCCCCATCTCCCCTCTCCCCTTGAGGGAGAGGGGTGCCCGAAGGGCGGGGTGAGGGGCCGTTCAGCCCACCGGCTCCGAGAAGAACCGCAGCGTCACCGCCGCCCGCGCCCGTCCCGTCTCCAGCTCGATCGCCGTCTCCGTCCGCTCGTGCCGCCTGAGCGTGATCCCGAGCTCGCCCGAGCGTCACCCCCTCGGCCACCGCCAGCACCCGCCCCACCAGCGCCAGCGCCGAACTCCGGCTCGGCTCCGCCGCCCACACATGCAGCACCACCCGATGCTCATGCCCCGGCGCCGCATCGCCATCGCGCGGCGCAACATCGTGCCGGGCGATCGCGACATAGGGCGGCACCGCTGCCCGCGGCGGCGCATCGAACACGCCGACACCCGCCAGCCCGGCATCCGCCTTCATCGCCGCGACCAGGGCGGTTTGCAGATGAATGATCGGATGGCTCATCGAGACGGCCCCTCACCCCATCACCCCCCGCTCGATGCACGTACACCCCAGCCAGGCCCGCCGGCCGTTCAGGTCCTCCGCCCCCAGCACCTCGAGCCAGCGCCCGCGATAGCCGAACCGGTCGCCCGCGCTCACATCGGTCCGGAACCGGACCACCACCGAGTGGCTGGCGCTCGTCCCGCGCCATCGCCTCGATCGCCTGCCGGCCGCTCAGCGCGCGGACCCGGGCCCAGAGCGAAGCCACCGGCACGAACAGGTGGCTCACCCCGCCCGCCTCGCCCTCGGTGTCCACCCGCCGCTGCAGCTGCACCCGGTCGGTGAGGCTCGCCGACCGCTCGGCGCGCCCGCTCACAGCCGCACCTGCCGGTAGGGCGCGAGCAGCCGCTCGAACCCCGGCGGCACCACGGCGCCGGAGCCGGCGACGATCACCGCGTCGCGGTGCTCGAACCAGTGCGCCACCAGCACCAGCAGCGCCTGCTTCAGATCCGCCGGCACGTCCGCCGCCGCCCCGTGGCCCGCGACATAGTCGATCTCGATGCCCAGCCGCTCGCGCAGCGCCGGCATGCCGTCCAGCGCCGGCGGCAGCAGCAGCCGCGCCGGCGCCACTCCCTGCTCCACCTGGAACTGCTCGAGCGGCACCTCGTGCTCGTCGCCCTATTCGTCGAACGCGGTGATCGCGCTGAGGCTGACCAGCGGCGCCACCGGCAGCGCCACGACCCGGCTGTCCGGCCAGGCATCGAGCACCACCCGCCAGCTCTGGCTAACCAGCGCCCGCCCGGTCGTCCCCTCGAGATGCAGCCGCGCCGCCGCGATCAGCGTCGTCACCAGCCCATCCTCGGCATCGCCATCGAGCCGCAGGAACGCCTTCGCTTCGCCAAGCGAAACCGGCTCCTCCGCGGGCCCCGCGAGAAGATAGGAAATCATCGAATGTCCTTGATTTAGAGGGACTTCCCCTCCCCCGCCTCGCTACGCGAGGCACCCTCTCCCTCAAGGGGAGAGGGAAGATGGTGCCCCAGGTCTCCCCTCTCGCCTTGAGGGAGAGGGGTGGCGCGCAGCGCCGGGGTGAGGGGAAGTTCAGCCAGCCTGCACAGCGATCAGCTCGCCGAGAACTTCAGCAGCTTGATCGCGTCAAAATCCTGCACCCCGCCGCCGACGCGCTTGGTGGTGTAGAACAAGACGTACGGCTTGGCCGAGTACGGGTCGCGCAGCACGTTCACCCCGGTGCGATCGACCACCAGGTAGCCGCGCCGGAAGTCGCCGAAGGCGATCGGCGTCGCCGCCGCGCCAATGTCGGGCATGTCCTCGGCCTCCACCAGCTCGAAACCCAGCAGCGTCGCCCGGGCGCCCGCCGCCGCACCCGGCGACCACAGATAGTTGCCGTCGGCATCCTTGAGCTTCCGCACCGCGGCCTGCGTGCGGCGGTTCATCACCCAGCTGGCGTTCTGGCGATAGCCCGCCTTCAGCGCATAGACGAGGTCGACCAGCACGTCGCTCTCGTCGCCCGCCGGCCAGTCGCCCGAAACCCCCGTCGCGACATAGCCGAGCTTGTCCCAGGCCCAGGCGCCCTCGGCGACTGGGTTTCCTGCAGGAACCCCTTTGGCTTGTTGGTGCCGTTGCCGTTGACGAAGGCCGCCGTCTCCTGCTCGGCGAACGCGGCGTTCACCTCGTCGGCGATCCACTGGCCGACATCCACCGCCGCGTCGTCGAGGAACGCCGAGGTCGCCGCCGGCATGGCGTAGAGCTCGGCCGTCGGGAAGTCGATGAGGTCGATGAGGTCGATGGTCTGCGAATTGGTCTGCGGCCGGCTCGCCGTCTCGGCCACCCAGCCCACCGCCGGCCCGGTCAGCGTCACGGGCTTGCGGTAGATGCTCGACGAGACGTTCCGCACCGAAGCGATGGCGCGGATCGGCGACACCGCAGTCACGCGCTTCAGGATCTCGGTCTCGGTCTCCGCCGGTACGAGGTACCCACCATCGGGGTTGGAGCCGATCGACAGCGCCTTCTCCTCGCCGCGCTTCACATAGGCCGAGAACGCGTCCTTGTACTCGTCGCCGAGGTCCGGGCGTCCCGCCTCCAGCGCCGGCCGCGAGCGGTCGAGCTGCAGGCGGTCGATCGACGCCTTGGCGCCGTCGAGCGCCAGGTTGAGCCGCCCGAGCTTCTCCTCGGTCAGCGCGTCGGCGCTGCCCCGTTGCTCGAGCTCTTTCAGCCGGCCGTCATTGCTGCGCTTGAACTCCTCGAAGGCGGTCATGAACTCCGAAAACACGGCGTCGGAATCCGCGCCGCCCGCCTTGGTCTCGAGTCGGTCGGTGATATCGGTCATGTGCTGGTCCTCTATTGCTTCAGAAGCGAAATGGCCGCGCGCAGCGACCGGTGTTTTCCTCGAGCCTCATGCTGAGCCTGTCGAAGCATGCGGTCGGCGCGATGCGGGCATCCGCCAGCATCGGGAACGTCACGATCGAGATCTCCCACAGGTCGATCTGCCAGAGCCGGCGCTGGCCGCTCGCCGGCTCGCGAGTGGCCCGCACGGTGCGAAAGCCGATCGACAGCCCGTCGATCGCCCGCCTTTCGATCAGCCGCCGCAGCGCATCGGCCCGGGGCACGCCGGGGATCAGCCGGCCCTCGACCCAGAGCCCGAAACCGTCCTCCGCCACCCGCTCCCAGTTGCCGATCGGCTCCTTGGGGTCGTGCTGGAACAGCATCCTGAGCTTCGTGGCGCCGCGCTTGCCGAGGCTCCTGCCGAAGGCGCCCGGCATCACCAGGTCGCCCGCCTCGTCCAGCCGCTCGAAGACGCTGGCATAGCCGGCAAAGCGACCCTCGTCGTCGATGGGAATGGCCTGCATCAGCGCTTCGCCGTCGCCACCGGCCGGGGCTTCCGCACCCGCGGCGCAGGCCTCGCCAGCGTTCCCGCGAGGTGCCAGGCGAACTGCCTGAAGACTTCACCCGCTACCTGAACATCCTTCGAAACATGCTTTTCGGCCATAGGGTTACTTCTCCCGGCGGAACAATTGATTCAGCGTCGAAATCTCTTTGACGAAGTCGTTGAAGCGCCGGTTCGCGGCGACCAGCTCCTTCAGCGTCCAGACCAGCAACCCCGTCGCCCCGCTCGCCCACAGGAACAGCGCCAGATGCGCCAGATCCCCGCGCGTCACGATCGATTTGGTGAGCTCGTCCATGGTGGTCTCCTGAATAGTCTTGGATGTGAGCCTGGTCCTGCCAGGCCCGGCCGTGCAGTCCGGCGCTCGCGTTGGAGCGGCCATGCCGACCGCCTTAGAGCCGCCGGGTACCGGTTCTTCTGCTTCAGCCGGGAGAACGGCGAGCCGCCGCACGTCCGGTGAATGGGGCGACAAGCTCGCCAGTATGGCTGAGCCTGTCGAACTGGCATCATCCAGCGCTTCAGGCGCGTGAGCCGCGAGCTACGCTCGCTGCACCGAGACTGTTCCTGAAGGCCTGGCATGAGCACCTTGACGATTGACACCGAGCCGCTCGCCATCGAAGTGCGCTTCAGCACCGCCATGCTGCAGGTGACGCTGGACGATGGCCGCGAGCTATCGGTGCCGCTCGAATGGTTCCCGCGCCTCCGCGACGGCTCGCCCGCCGCCCGCCTCAACTGGCGCTTCATCGGCACGGCGAGGGCATTCACTGGCCCGACCTCGACGAGGACATCTCGGTCCTTGGCCTGCTCGCCGGTCGTGGCCGCAGCAAGCGCGCCGCCTAGCCCCCCACCCCCAGCATCTCCCGCTTCTCCTCGTCGCTGAGGAACTCCGCGCCCCCCACCCGCGCCCAGATCGCCGCCCGGTCCTCGGCCAGCGCCTCGACGCTGTCGAAATCCGGCACCAGCCGCGCGCCGTCGAAGCCGGGCGCCAGCCAGTAGCTGAGGTCGTCGGCCACCCGCCGCACCAGCGGGATCACCGTCTGCCGCCACAGCGCCCGGTTGGCCTCGGCGAGGTTCGCGTAGGTGTTGTCGCCGGGGATCCCGAGCAGCATCGGCGGCACGCCGAAGGCGAGCGCGATCTCGCGCGCCGCGGCGTGCTTCAGTTCGACGAAATCCATCTCGGCCGGCGTCAGCGCCATCGGCTTCCAGTCGAGCCCGCCTTCGAGCACCATCGGCCGCCCGGCATTCGCCGCGCCCTGGAAGTTCGCCTCCAGCTCGCCCTTCAGCCGCTTGAACTGCGTCTCGGTGAGGTGCCCGTCGGCCGCATAGACCAGCGCCCCGCTCGGCCGCGCCGCGTTGTCGAGCAGCGCCTTGTTCCACTCCGCCGCCGCATTGTGGATGTCGAGGCTCTGCTGCGCCGCCTCGAGCGGCGCCATGCCGTAGTGATCGTCGAGCGGGTGGAACAGCGCCAGGTGCAGCACCTCGGCCACCGGCCGCGGCTCGAGGCTCAGCTGCCGGGTCCGGCCGCCCGCGGTGTAGCCATAGCCCGCGGGATAGCCGTCGCGTCCCAGGCCCACCCGCACCCGGTCCGGCCGCAGGCAATAGATCGCCCTGACCTCGCCGCCGACGATCCCGGCCTGCGAGATAGGCGTTCCCCGCCGTCTGCAGATAGGCATAGACCGCCTCCAGCAGCTCCGCGCCCGATAGCCGCCGGTTCGGCTGCCGCGAGCAGTTCCAGCAGCGGATGCTCGCCCAGCCGGCGGCCGTTCTCCTCGACCATCAGCGGCACCCGGTTGGCCGCCTCGGCCACCATCCGCACGCAGCGATAGACCACCGGGTTGCGCATAGCCGGCATTGGCGAGGCTCACGAACCCCCGCCGGCTCCAGCTCGCATCGCCCAGCGAGGTCAGCGTCATCAAAGTCTGCGGCCCGCCGGATTTCCGCTCGGCAGCCGCCACGACCCCGCCAAGGCGGGTGAACCAGTTGGGCATGTCTGCTCCTTGTGCTGAGGCAGCCAGCGCCCCCCTCATCGCGCCCGTTCGGCCCCGGGTCAAGCCCGGGGATGACGAGCTGCTGTGCAGCGAGCGCCTCCAGCCTCTCCCTCGCGGGGAGGCGACCGTAGCCGGGTGAGGGGCCACTTCACCGGCGCCCCCGCTACACCACCCGCACCCGCGGCCCGCCTCCCCGAGCAGCAGCTCGTCAGCGCCCAGACCAGCGCATCCACCCGGTCCGGCGAATGTCCCGTCCGCCAGCCCGTCCGCGCCGAAGGCGCACATCTCGTCCTCGAGCGCGGTCAGCCCCGGCCGATGCGCCACCCGTCCATTGGCGTAGAGCGCCGCCACCGGCTCGGCGCGCACCCACTTGCCGCGGCTCGCCCGCACCTCGCGCACCGGCACATCGGCGTCCACCTGCGCGATCACCGCGCTCACCATGTCGCCGCCCTGGTTCACCTCGGCGACGATGCAGTCGGCCCCATGTTCATGGAACGCCGCCACCGCCCGCCGCGCCCAGGCATCGGGCGCCGCTGGCGCGAAGCTCGCGTCCGCCAGCACCACCGCCTCGTCCTCGCCGAGCCCGCCCCGCCACCACGATGCCGCAGGCGTCCGACCGCTTGTGCCCGGTCACCGGCGGATCCACCGCCACCACGATCCGCCCCGGCAGCGCGTCACCGCGCCACGCCGGAACATGCCGCGCGTCCACAGCGCATCCGGCCGATCCTCGATCAGTTCGCCCTCGAGCTCCTGCCGCCCCAGCACCGAGCCAGCGTAGCGGGCGACGATCGCCTTGAGGAAGCGATTGGCCAGCCAGCGCTCGTTCTCCTGCGTGGTCATCCGGCGTGATGACGGTTTCCGGCTCGGCCATCAGGCGCTTCATCAGCCTGGTCGCGCGCGGCGTCGTGGTCACCAGCTGCTGCGGCCGGTCGCCCAGCCGCAGCCCGAACTGCAGCATGTCCCATGCCGCCTCGGCTTTCGGCCACTTGCCCAGCTCGTCGCACCAGGCGGCGGCGAACTGCGGCCCGCGGAACCGCTCGGGATCGGAGGCTCCGAGGATCATCGCCTCGGTCCCGTTGGCCCAGGTCAGCGTATGGCCGCGCAGCACCGGACGCTCCTCGGGCGGATGCACCCGCAGCACTCCGCTCGGCCCCTTCACCATCACCTCGATGGCCTCGGTGATCGTCTCGCCGACCAGCAGCAGCGGACCGGGCCGATTGCCGGCGAGCCGCCTGATCCATTCCGCCCCGGCCCGGGTCTTGCCCGAGCCGCGGCCGCCGACGATCATCCAGGTCGTCCACTCTCCCTTCGGCGGCCATTGTTTGGTCGCGCGCCATGAACGGCCACGAGTAGTACGCCTGCCGCGCCTCCTGTTCGGAGAGCCCGGCCGCGAAGCGCTCAGAAGTCTCCGAGCTGTTCGAGTCGTCGGGCAATGGTCTTCCTGATCTGCTGCATCTCTTCGCTCTCCCTCGCGGCCTCGCGCGGCGGCCGTTTCGGCGCCTTCGCCTCCACCTCGAGGAGCCGGTCCACTGCACTCGCGATCCGCACCAGGATCGCCGCGTCCTTCTCCGTCATCGGCCCTTCTGCCCTCTCCATCTGCACCAGTTGCTTTTCCAGCAGCCGGTAGATGCGGTTGACCAGCGACGGCGCCGAGGTGCCGGCCGGGCGGTTGCGCATGATCCAGCCGTGCCGGCGGGCCCGCCAGCAGATCGCCGACTTGGTGACCCCGAAGCGCTTCGCCAGCGCCAGGATCGGCTCGGACGTCTCCTGATAGGCCGCCCGGATCAGCGCCCAGTCCGCCGCTTTCGGCAACACATCGCCGCCCGCCCGCGTTTGGCTATCGCGCGAGGTGTCCGTCATGCCTTCCACCGTGATTGCCGACATGGCTTACGACCCCGAGACCCAGACGCTCTCCGTCTGGTTCCGCCCCTCCGGCCGCCGCTACGATTATTTCGAGGTGCCGAGCGCCGTGTACGACGCCCTCCGCCGCTCACCCGTAAAGGGCCGCTACTTCAACGCCCACATTCGCGACGCCTACGCCTTCACCCCGTCCGACCGGCCCACTTCTCCGACCATGCCGCAACCCTACCACCCCCGCGTCACGCGGGGATAAGTCCCTTCTTGATCCTCCCCCGCGTGGCGGGGGAGGGGACCATGCGAAGCATGGTGGCAGGGGGGCAGCCCGGGCGCGACCATGCTCCCCCAACCTGCCGGAATTCTGATCCCGCGGTGGCGCGGGGATCAGATCGCTCGGCTTCGTCACCTTCGTATAGTGCAGCCCGTTGTTCCCGTAGCTCGCCCGATAGTGGTCCGCACCGCAGTAGTACTCGCCCGTCTCCACCGTCACCTGGCACCCCGCCGGCAGGGACCAGTGGGGAACTCCTCCAAACGGTCGCTGCAGGTGCGACGGCCCGGCACCCTGCGAAGGCGTCCGGCGAGGCTCAAGCGTCACGCCTCCGGTAGGTAAAGCATTCGATTTCTGATGCGGAAGTACTAGACGCAGTATATCCGAATATTGAAATCAGTATTACCCCGGCATACGCCGGTTTTTATCATAAAATAGACTTCTTGACTTGCCACCGCACCGGGATAACCCTGCCGATGCCGCTTACGCGGCGCCACCGAGCCTCCAGGCTCAGGACTTCAGATCGACAGCGGTGGTCGGGCCCCACCCTTCACGGAGGGCCGCCGACCCCGCATTCCCCATTGCCTCGCAGCCTGCGATGCCCCCGACCACGGGCGGCATCGTCCTGTCTTCCGGTTGCAACAGCGAAAGGTCATCAGATGTCCACCATCCCGGGCCCCGACAGCCATTCCCCGGACAGTTCCGAGCGGCAGGTGGAGGGCGTCAGCCGGCGCAGCATCCTCCTCGGCGGCTCGCTCGCGGCGGCGGCGGCCACACTCGGCATCACGGCGGCTCCGGCACAGGTCGCGGCCCAGGAGACGCCCGCCACTGCCTCAGGCGGCGTGCCGAACATCGTCTTCATCATGGGCGACGACATCGGCTGGTTCAACATCGGCGCCTACCACCGCGGCATGATGGCGGGCCGGACGCCGAACCTCGACCGGCTGGCCGCCGAGGGCATGCTGTTCACCGACTACTACGCCGAGGCGAGCTGCACCGCGGGCCGCGCCAACTTCATCACCGGCGCAGTTGCCGATCCGCACCGGGCTGACCACCGTCGGCCAGGCCGGCGCCACGATCGGCATGCCGGACGAGGCGCCGACCATCGCCACGGCGCTCAAGTCGCATGGGCTACGCCACCGGCCAGTTCGGCAAGAACCACCTCGGCGACCTCAACGAGTTCCTGCCCACGGTGCACGGCTTCGACGAGTTCTTCGGCTACCTCTATCACCTCGACGCGATGGAGGACCCGGCCCACCCCAACTACCCGCAGGAGCTGCTCAGACCAGGTCGGCCCGCGCAACATGCTGCACAGCTGGGCGACCGACACCGACGACCCGACCGTGCGAGCCGCGCTGGGGCAAGGTCGGCAAGCAGCGGATCGAGGACGCCGGCACGCTCTACCCCGAGCGCATGAAGACGGTCGACGACGAGATCCTCGACCACACCTTCAAGTTCATCGACAAGGCGAAGGCCGACGACAAGCCGTTCTTCGTCTGGCTGAACCCGACGCGCATGCACGTCATCACGCACCTCTCGGAGAAGTACGAGAAGATGCGCAACGCCGAGAACGGCTGGTACGATCTACGAAGCCGGCATGGCCCAGCTCGACGACATCGTCGGCTCGGTGATGAAGAAGCTCGAGGACGAGGGCATCGACGACGACACCATCCTCGTCTTCACGCACCGACAACGGCGCCGAGAACTTCACCTGGCCCGACGGCGGCCAGACGCCGTTCGCCGGCGGCAAGGGCACGGTGCTCGAAGGCGGCTTCCGCGTGCCGTGCATCCTGCGCTGGCCCGGCAAGGTGCCGGCCGGCAAGGTCGAGAACGGCATCATGTCCGGGCTCGACTGGTTCCCGACGTTCGTCGCCGCTGCCGGCAATCCCGACATCGTCGACGAGCTGCAAGAAGGGCAAGGACGCTCGGCGGCACGCACCTACAAGGTCCATCTCGACGGCTACGACCAGACCGACCTGATCACCGGCAAGGGCCCGTCGAAGCGCAACGAGATCTTCTACTTCGCCGAGAGGACGCTCGGCGCGGTGCGGATCGACGACTACAAGTACCGCTTCATCGACCAGCCGCAGGGCTGGCTCGGCGGCACGGTCAAGCTCGACTGGCCGATCCTCGCCAACCTCCGCCTCGACCCGTTCGAGCGCACCGGGCTGGCCGGGCTCGCTGAACTTCTACAACTGGTACGTCTACGAGTTCTGGCGCTTCGTCTTCGTCCAGCAGGAGGTGGCGCAAGTTCGGCCAGACCTTCATCGACTTCCCGCCGATGCAGAAGGGCGCCACCTTCAACCTCGAAGCCGTGAAGGCCCAGATCGAGGAGGCGATCGCCAAGTCGAAGGGCGGCCCGGCCGGCTGAGACCTGGGGCAACAGCCCCCTCTTATCCTCCCCCGCGTGGCGGGGGAGGGGGACCAGCGAAGCTGGTGGAGGGGGCGGCCCCAGCCAAATCCCCCGAGAACCAGCACAGCCCTACCCCGGAGCCAACGCCATGCCCCTGAAGCTCAGGGCCCTGCTCGCCCCCCTCCTCCTCCTGCTGACCGTAGGCGCCGCCCTCGCCCAAACCGACCCCCTGCCCTCCTGGAACGACGGCACGGTCAAGTCCGCGATCATCGCCTTCGTCGGCAAGGTGACAGACAACGGCGGCGCCGACTACGTGGCACCGGAAGTCCGCATCGCCACCTTCGACAATGACGGCACCCTCTGGGTCGAGCAGCCGGTCTATTCCCAGCTGCTCTTCGCCTTCGACCGGATCAAGGCCATGGCGCCCGAGCACCCGGAATGGAAGAGCAAGCAGCCCTATCCAGGACGTGCTCGACGGCGACATGCAAGGCGCTCGAGGCCGCCGGCAAGCCGGCGCTCGAGCAGATCATCGCCGAGACCCATTCCGGCATGACCACCACCGCCTTCGCCGCCGAGGTGCTCGACTGGCTGAAGACCGCCGAGCACCCGAAATTCCACCGGCCCTACACCGAGCTCGTCTACCAGCCCATGCTGGAGCTCCTCGGCTATCTCCGCGACAACGGCTTCAAGACCTTCATCGTCTCGGGCGGCGGCGTCGAGTTCATGCGGCCCTGGGCCGAATCCACCTACGGCATCCCGCCCGAGCAGGTGGTCGGCTCCTCGGGCGTGGTGAAGTTCGAGCTCGGCCCGGACGGCACGCCGCAGCTGGTCAAGGAGCCGAAGGTCGAGTTCATCGACGACGGCCCGGGCAAGCCCGTCGGCATCAACCGCTTCATCGGCCGCCAGCCGATCGCCGCCTTCGGCAATTCCGACGGCGACATCCAGATGCTGCAATACACCGACTTCGGCCCCGGCCCGCGCTTCGTCGCCTTCGTCCACCACGACGACGCCGCGCGCGAGTTCGCCTATGACCGCAATTCGAAAATCGGCACCCTCGACAAGGGCCTCGACGAAGCCGCAACCCGGCACTGGCCGCTGATCAGCATGAAGAACGACTGGAAGGTGATCTTCCCGCCGGAAAAATAACGCCGCCAGGATATTTTTCGCAACCGATGGAACCTCGGTGCCCCGAGCCCGTTGAGACCCTCGTGAATGAAGAAACTCGAAAGGGGATTTTCGATCACAAAGCGGCAGGGAAGCAGATGAAACATTCTACTTCCCTGCTCCGATTCCGGCCTCGCCGGAACCTAGAAAATTGCGAGATCGACCCACCCCCCTCTCCCCTGAGGGGAGAGGGTAGCGCAGCTAGGAGCGCCAGCGACTTAGCGCAGCTAGGGTGAGGGGTTCACCCTCTCAATGAGCGCCCCACCCCCCGCAACAACCAACCAGCCCGGTACCCTCACCGTCGTCATTGCCCGCTTCATGCGGGCAACCCAGCGCCCAGGATAGGCCCGGGCCTCGCCGAAGTAACACTGGGCAACACCTAGTACGCCTGCCGCGTCGGACGAAAGAGGATCTCGTTCACGTCCACGTCCTCCGGCTGGCTCATCGCGAACACCACCACCCGCGCGAAGGAGTCGGCCGGGATGGCGTTCTCGTAGGTCTTGTCGACGCTCGCCTTGACGTCGGGCTCGGTGATGCTCTCCGGCAGTTCGGTCGCCACCGCGCCCGGCGAGATGATCGTGGTGCGGATGTTGTAGGGCTTCACCTCCTGCCGCAGCCCCTCCGAGATGATGCGCACGGCGTGCTTGGTGGCGGAATAGACGGCGCCGTTCGGTCGCCACCTTGTGGCCGGCGACCGACGACGACGTTGATGATGTGCCCGCTCTTCTGCGCTTCCATGTGGGGCAGCGCCGCGGCGATGCCGTAGAGCACGCCCTTGATGTTGACGTCGATCATCCGGTCCCAGTCGTCGATCTTGCAGCCGCTCGAGCGGCGAATGCGGCATCAGCCCGGCATTGTTGATGATCACGTCGATGCGGCCGTGCAGCTCCACCGCGTGGTCGACGAGCCGCTTCACCTGCCTCGTGGCGGTGACGTCGGTCTGCAGCACCGCGCCGCTCGTCGAGCGCCAGCTCCTCGGCCAGCGTCAGCAGCCGGTCGACCCGCCGCGCGCCGAGCACCAGCTTGGCGCCGTTCCGGGCCAGTCGCCGCGCCGCCGCCTCGCCGAGCCCGCTGCTGGCGCCGGTGATGACGACGACCTTGTCCTTGATGCCTTCGGTCATGCTGCCTCCTTCGCCGGCTCCGCCTCAGCGATCGATCCGGGCCTGTTGCTGCGGCGAATAGCGCTCTCCCTGCACCGCGATGCCCGCGAGGGCCTGCTCGATGTTCGCGAGCTCCTCCGCCGTGAGCTCGATCGCCGCGGCGCCGATATTCTCCTCGAGCCGATGCAGCTTGGTCGTGCCGGGGATCGGCACGATCCAGGGCTTTTGCGCCAGCAGCCAGGCGAGCGCGATCTGCGCCGGCGTCGCCTGCTTCGCCGCGGCGATCCGGCTCAACGCGTCGACCAGCGCCTGGTTCGCCTGCGCGCGCCTCGGGCGCGAAGCGCGGCACGGTGTTGCGGAAATCGTTGCTGGTCGAACGTGGTGTTCTGCGTCGATGGCGCCGGTCAGGAAACCCTTGCCCAGCGGGCTGAACGGCACGAAGCCGATCCCCAGTTCCTCCAGCACCGGCAGGATCGCCTCCTCCGGCTCCCGCCACCACAGCGAGTATTCGCTTTGCAGCGCCGCCACCGGCTGCACCGCATGGGCGCGCCGGATGTTCCTGACGCCCGCTTCGGAGAGGCCGAAGTGCCGCACCTTGCCCTGCCGCGATCAGGTCCTTGACCGTGCCGGCCACCTCTTCGATCGGCACGTTCGGGTCGACCCGGTGCTGGTAGAACAGGTCGATGCGGTCGGTCCTGCAGCCGCTTCAGCGAGGCCTCGGCGACCGTCGCGGATGTGCTCCGGCCGGCTGTCCATGCCGCTCGTGCCGTTCGCCGTCGATGTCGATGCCGAACTTGGTGGCGATCACCACCTGGTCGCGGATCGGCTGCAGCGCCTCGCCGACCAGTTCCTCGTTCGTGAACGGACCATAGACCTCCGCCGTGTCGAAGAAGGTGACGCCCCGCTCGAACGCCGCCCGGATCAGGCGCGACCGCCTCCGGCCGTCTCCATCGGCAGCGCCGTAGGACTGGCTCATTCCCATGCAGCCGAGCCCGATGGCCGAGACCTCGAGGCCGGTGCTGCCAAGTTTGCGCGTCTGCATCTTCGTCTCCCTCCCGGAATGGTAGCGACTACAGAATGGCCCCGGACCCGACGAGCGGCAACAGTGCCATCACCAGCCCGAGCCCGCCGCAGATCGCGAGGGTGGCGAGGATACCGAGCCGCAACCGGAACAGGCACAGTGCGGCGATGAGGCTCAGCGTCACCGCCGGGATGTCGATCGAGCCCCATACCGGGGCGGCGATCGTCACCGGCCCCGCGCTCCACGACCCCGACCTCGCGGAACAGCACATGCAGGCCGAACCACAGCGCGAGGTTGAGGATCACCCCGACCACCGCCGCAGTGATGGCGGTGAGCGCCCCCGACAGCGCCCGGCTCGACCGCAGCCGCTCGATATGCGGCGCGCCGAGGAAGATCCAGAGGAAGCACGGCACGAACGTCACCCAGGTGGTGAGCGTCGCGCCGAGCACTCCGGCCAGCAGCGGATCGAGCCCGGCCGGGGCGCGGAAGGCGGCGAGGAAGCCGACGAAGCTCAGCACCAGCACCAGCGGACCCGGGGTGGTCTCGGCGAGCGCCAGCCCGTCGATCATCTCGCCCGGCTGCAGCCAGCCGAAATGCTGCACGGCCTCCTGCGCGACGAAGGCGAGCACCGCGTAGGCGCCGCCGAAGGTCACCACCGCCATCTGCGAGAAGAATAGCCAGAGCGTCGCGAAGACGCTCGACCAGCCCAGGAGCGGCCCGATCAGCACGAGCGGCGCGATCCAGAGCGCCACCCAGCCCACCACCGTCCCGGCGACCCCCGCCGCGCCGGGCTTCGCCTCGGGGAACCCCTCCCCGATCACCGAAGGCCAGTCGGCCGCCGCCGCTCCCGGCCCGCCCGCCGTGAATGCCCCGGGGGTGAACCGGGACCCGAGGTAGCCCACGATCCCTGCCCCTAGTACGACCAGCGGGAACGGCAGGTTGAAGACCGAGAGCGCCAGGAAGGCGGCCGCGGCGAGACCGATCGTCGCGTTGTTCCTCAGCGCCCGCCGCCCTACCCGGATCACCGCCTCGACGACAATGGCCAGCACCGCCGCCTTCAGCCCGAAGAACAGGCTCTCCAGCCAGTTCGCCTCGTGAAACAGCGCGTAGGCGGCGGAGAATGCCACGATCACGACGAAGCCGGGCAGCACGAACAGCGTGCCGGCGATAACCCCGCCGCGCGACCCGTGTAGCAGCCAGCCGATATAAGTCGCGAGTTGCTGCGCCTCCGGCCCGGGCAGCAGCATGCAGAAATTGAGCGCGTGCAGGAACCGCGAACTCGGCGATCCAGCGCCGCTCCTCGACCAGTTCCTTGTGCATCAGCGCGATCTGCCCCGCCGGGCCGCCGAAGCTCAGGAGCCCGATCTTCGCCCACACCCGCGTTGCCTCGCCCAAGGTCGGGTGGCGGGGCGCCGGTTCCGTCCCGCGGGTCTCCACCGTCTCGATCGTCATTCCGAAGCCTTGCCGCCCGCCAGCGATTTCTGCAGCGGCGAGCATGCGTTGCGTCGCCACCTAAGGGCAACCCCGATCAGGTAACCGCCTTTCTGCCCCCCGCTCGCGCGGCTGCTAGACTGGCGCGATCGGGCGCAATCACAGGGGAAACGAAAATGCCGTGGAAGGGAATCGTCGGCCTGGGCTTCGGGGCGCGGGAATTCGACAGCTATTGCCATTCGCTCAGGTGGGACGGCTGGCGGCCGAGCTTCATCGTGCTGCACAACACCGCCGTCCCCTCGCTGGCGCAGCGGCCGAACGGCTTCACCCACCAGCACATGCTGTCGCTCGAATCCTTCTACCGGGACACGCAGAAATGGAGCGCCGGCCCGCATCTGTTCGTCGACGACCGGCAGATCTGGGTCTTCACCCCGCTGACCCTGTCGGGCACCCATTCACCGAGCTGGAACAAGGCCACCATCGGCATCGAGATGCTAGGCAACTACGAGACCGAGGAATTCGACAGCGGCCGTGGCGCCGCGGTGCGCGACAACGCCGTCGCCGCCATGGCCAGCCTCTCGGCAGTGCTCGGCCTCGACCCCACAACCATGCGCCTCCACAAGGAAGACCCCGGCACCACCCACGACTGCCCCGGCAAGCACGTCGACAAGCGTGACGTCATCTCCCGCGTCGCCACCCTCATGCGCCAACGCCACCCCGGCGACCACCTGCAGCCGGCGTGAGGGGTCTCCCCTCTCCCCTGAGGGGAGAGGGTAGCGCAGCTCGGAGCGCCAGCGACGTAGCGAAGCTGGGTGAGGGGTTCAGCCTCTCGGCAAAGCCTCCAGCCTACCCCCACCCACAGGGTCACCCCGGCGAAGGCCGGGGCCCATCCTGAGATACTTCCACGCCCACCGGGAGCCAGCCATCTCAGGCTGGATTCCGGCCTACGCCGGAATGACATCGCGGAGGTGAAGAGATTGTCGCTCTCCTCCACCCCTCCCAGGCCCTCATCCCGAGCCCGCCAAAACCGCCTCCTCCCATGGCACGCCGTTCCCCTCGACCGCGCCACAACGCAAACCGCATCCTCCCCCGGTGGTGCCTTCCTTTCGCCACACGTGCTAAGCATCGGACCGCCATTGTGTCCTTGGCCAGCATCCCAGTCGAAAGGAAGAATATGAAGCTCGAATCAATCGCGCTCCATCACGGCTATGAATCGGAGGCGACCACCAAGTCGGCCGCAGTGCCGATCTACCAGACCACGTCGTACACGTTCGACAACACCCAGCATGGCGCGGACCTGTTCAACCTGGCGGTGCCGGGCAACATCTATACGCGCATCATGAACCCGACCACCGCCGTGCTCGAGCAGCGCGTGGCGGAGATGGAAGGCGGCATCGCCGGGCTCTGCGTCGCCTCGGGCATGGCCGCCATCACCTACGCCATCCAGGCGATCGCCGGGGTCGGCGACAACATCGTCTCGATCAGCCAGCTCTACGGCGGCACCTACAACCTCTTCGTCCACTCGTTCCCGCGCCAGGGCATCGAGGTGCGGCTCGCCGACCAGGGCGATTTCGATGCCGTCGACCGCCTGATCGACGAGAACACCAAGGCGGTGTTCTGCGAGTCCATCGGCAACCCGGCGGGCAACGTCGTCGACATCCAGCGCCTCGCCGAGATCGCCCACAAGCACGGCGTGCCGCTGATCGTCGACAACACCGTCGCCACCCCCTATCTCTGCCGGCCGATCGATTTCGGCGCCGACATCGTCGTGCACGCCCTCACCAAGTATATCGGCGGCCACGGCAACTCGATCGGCGGCATCATCGTCGACAGCGGCAAGTTCGACTGGGCCAAGCACAAGGAGCGCTTCAAGGTGCTCAACGAGCCCGATCCGTCCTATCACGGCGTCGTCTATACCGAGGCGCTTGGGGCGGCGGCCTATATCGGGCGCTGCCGCGTGGTGCCGCTGCGCAATACCGGCGCCGCGCTGTCGCCGCACAGCGCCTTCCTCATCCTGATGGGCCTCGAGACGCTGGGCCTGCGCATGGATCGCCACTGCGCCAACGGCGAGGCGCTCGCCGCCTACCTGAAGAACCACCCCAAGGTGAGCTGGGTCAACTACGCCGCGCTGCCCGACAGCAAGTACAACGCGGTGGCGAAGAAGATCACCAAGGGCAAGGCCTCCGGCATCATCAGCTTCGGCATCAAGGGCGGCGCCGTGGCCGGCGGACAGTTCATCGACGCGCTGCAGATGATCCTCCGCCTCGTCAATATCGGCGACGCCAAGTCGCTCGCCTGCCATCCGGCCTCGACCACGCACCGCCAGCTCGGGCCCGAGGAACTGGCCAAGGCCGGGGTCTCCGAGGACCTGGTCCGCATCTCGGTCGGCATCGAGCACATCGACGACATCATCGCCGACGTCGAGCAGGCGCTCGCCAAGGTCGCCTGACGCACACCCTTGCGATCGTCGGCGCCCCGCGCGCCGGCGATCATCCCCTGACCGCACAATGCGCCTTCACCGCATTTAGCCGAATCGGCGAACCGGGCTATAGGGCCTCCTCGTATCTTGAGGAGGAGACCCGAGTGAAGATTACGGACGTCAAGTGCGCCGTCATTGCCAGCAGCCCCGTGATCCGGATCACGACCGACGAGGGCATCACCGGCTGGAGCCAGATCGAGACGCCAAAGCCCTACCTGCAGCCGATCGTGCATGCAGCTGAAGTCGTGGCTGGTCGGCGAGGATCCGGTCAACGTCGAGCGCGTGGTGAAGCGCATCCGCGTCCGCGGCGGCTTCAAGCCCTGGGGCGCGGCGGTGAGCGCCATCGAGATGGCGCTGTGGGACATCGCCGGCAAGGCGGCTGGCCTGCCGGTCTACCGGCTGCTCGGCGGCAAGGTGCGCGACCAGGTCCGCACCTATCGCACGCTCTACCACCATGAGGTAGGCGTCGGGCATACGCCGGAGGACTATGTGAAGTGGGCCGAGTACGGCAAGTCGCTGCCCGAAGGCTTCACCATGTTCAAGCTGCCGACCTCGTTCCACTCCTCGATGGTGCGGGACTACCCGAACTTCCACTATGGCGCCGTGCAGCACGATGCGCCCTTCCCCTATCCGCACAAGGGCCTGATCAGCGAGGACGGCTTCAACCACCTCGTCACCTGCGTCCGGGCCGCCAAGCAGGCGCTGGGCTCGGGCTACGGCCTCGCGCTCGACGCCGGTCCGGGCTACCTCGCCCATGATGCGCTCCGCTTCGCGCGGGCGCTCGAGGACCTGCACCTGCTCTGGATCGAGGACATGATCACCGGCGACTACGTGCCGTACGTCAATCCGGACGTCTACCGCGAGGTGACGCATCACACCACGACGCCGATCCACACCGGCGAGCAGATCTACCTGCGGCAGAACTACAAGGCCCTGATCGAGACCCACGCGGTCGACATCGTCGGTCCCGATCCGTGCGACGTCGGCGGCATCGCCGAGCTCAAGTGGATCGCCGAGTACGCGGACCTGCACGGCATCGCCATGGCCCCGCACGGCACCGCCAACGGCATCTTCGGCCTCGCCGCGCTGATCCAGGTCTGCGCCACCATGCCGGACAACTTCATCGCCTTCGAGTACCCGGCCCGGTTCGAGCCGTTCTGGTACGACATCACCGAAGGTTTTGACGGCGTGCCGGTGAAGGATGGCATGATCGACGTGCCGGATCGCCCCGGCCTCGGCGTCAACCTCATCCCCGAGGCCGCGAAGCAATATCTCTCCGAAGAAGACGCCGACTTCTTCGACTGACCCCTGCCATCTCCCGCCGCCGGCCGCAACTTGCGCCGGCGGCGTCGCCCTGAGATAGTCCCGAACCGACAGGGACTTCCGGGAGCAGACGAGACCGCCATGACTTCGCTCGACCTCGACCCGCAATCGGCTTCCGCGCAAGTCCTGCACCAGCTCAAGCACCAGCACACCTTCCAGATCTCGGTCGATACCGGCACGCTGCCGCAAGGCCTCGTCGTCGCCGAGGCGGCGGTGAAGGCGGGCATCACGCTCATCGAGATGGGGACGCCGCTGCTCAAGTGCGAAGGCGTGCTGAACGTCGTTCCCGCGTTCCGGCAGCGCTTCCCCGAGGCGCTGCTCCTCGCCGACATGAAGACCATGGACGGCGGCGGCTTCGAAGCGCAGTCGGTCTATGCCGGCGGCGGCAACATCATCGATTTCCTCGCCCTCTCGGGGGTCGATACCGCCAAGGCCGTCTGCGCGGTGCGCGACGAGTTCCGCCTTGCCGATCCGCAGGTGCCGCGCCTCGCCTTCGCCGACATCCTCGTGCCGCACCAGGGCCCCGCGGCAGCGGCAGTCGACACCGCCCGCCGCATGCTCGACGCCGGCGTCGATGGCGTCGGCATCCACCTGCAGCTCGATGCGCGGCGTGCCGATCCGGGACTGTGGGAGTCCGGCTACATCGTCGACATCGCGCTTGCCGTGTACGAGGCGGTCGGTAGCCGCGGCTCGGTCCAGGTGGTGGGCGGCCTCACGCTCGAGCAGGCGAGGCGCCTGTCGCGGTCAGGCCTCAAGGCCTTCGTCATCAGCGGCAATCTCGGCCTGCCCGACACCGTCGCCCGCTATGGCGCACCGCCCGACGAAATCCAACGCCACATCGCCGATTTCATCGCCGGGGTGACGAAGCCCTAGCTCGCCGCCCCGCAACCCGCGCCCACACTCCGCCGTTTCACGCCGTCCCGTCTGTCCACCAGGCGCCGCTCTCAACCGGAGGCCGTGATGCTCTCACCCGACGTCTACAAGCGCTATCGCATCGAGGACGGCGGCAAGTTCCGGCTCGCCGATTTCGACCCCGGCGACACCGACGGGCTGGACCTCGGCAAGTCCGACGCCAAGCCGATGCTCGCCGAAGGGGCCGCCCGGCTGGCCCAGCTGCAGGAGCGGCTCTATGCCGAGCACCAGTGGGCGCTCGTCATCATCCTGCAGGGCATGGACACCGCCGGCAAGGATGGCGTGGTCGAGCACGTCATGTCGGGCGTCAACCCGCTCGGCTGTGCCGCCTATTCGTTCAAGGCCCCCTCCGAGGACGAGCTCGCCCACGACTTCCTCTGGCGCGCCCAGGTGGCGATGCCGCGCCGCGGCCATATCGGCATCTTCAACCGCTCCTATTACGAGGAAGTGCTGGTGGTTCGCCTGCACCCCGAAATCCTGGCGAAACAGCGGATTCCCGCCAAGCTGGTCGGCGACGAGTTCTGGAAGCACCGCTTCAACGACATCGTCGCCTACGAGGAATACCTCGCCCGCAACGGCATCATCCCGCTCAAGTTCTTCCTTCACATGTCCAAGGAGCAGCAGCGCAAGCGCCTGCTGGAGCGCACCGAGGACCCCGACAAGCATTGGAAGTTCCAGCTCGGCGACCTCGCCGAACGGCGCCTGTGGGATCGCTACATGGAGGCCTACGAGGACATGATCCGCCGCACCGCCACCGCGCAGGCGCCCTGGCACGTGGTCCCGGCCGACAACAAGTGGTTCACCCGCCTCGTGGTCGCCGCGACCGTCGTGGACGTGCTCGAGAAACTCGACCCCAAGCTGCCCCGGCTCGACACCGCCGCGCTCGCCGAGATGGAGAAGGCGCGGCAGGAGTTGCTGTCCGAGGCCGGCTAGGGGCGCTCAGTCGTCGTCGACGCGGCGCTTGTGGTGCTCCCGCTCGTCATTGGCGCCGCGCTCGATCGAACGGTCCCCGGTCGAGATCTCATACGCCTCGCCCTGGCCCGGCGGATAGTGCCGCCGCGCCTCCTCGATGGTCTCGCCGGGCGACGGCACATCGGCCCCCTTGGTATTCTCCTGCTTGTTGATGATCCGCTTCTGCTGCTCCCGCGTCAGCTTCCCCTGCCGCTTCTCCGCCTTGCGCGGCTCGGTCGTCGATTGCTGTACCATGCCAGATCTCCTTCGCTAGCAACCCCAACGCTGCGCCCCCATGAAGGGTTCAGCCCACCGCCCCCTCTCCCCTGAGGGGAGAGGGTAGCGCAGCTAGGAGCGAAGCGACGTAGCGGAGCTGGGGTGAGGGGTTCAGACTATCGTCCAGCGTCCCGACCCCACCCTGATCCGGCCTTCGGTCACGTTCTCCCTTCGAAGGGAGAACGTGCTGTGGAGAGATCTCGTCACCATTTTCGATGGTGGAGCGGGTGGGATGCGATGGGCCTGGTTGAAGCCCGGGGATAGCGGAGAGCGGAGAAGCTGGCTGTTGGATTGGCCGGTGAGGGGACCTCGTCCTTCGACAAGCTCAGGATGAGGTCCTTTAGGGATCGTGATGCCCACCATCCGGAGCCCTCATGGCGGGCTTTGTCGAACCACTAGGGCGGGGCACCGAACGCAGCGCCCCTGCCCCACGCTCAGGCGGGGCGGGTATCCCCCGCCCCTGCCAATCACGCCTCGATGCCTTCGGCGTACCAGTCGACGGCCCAGAATTCGCCGTCGTCGATGATGTCGCCGGCGGCGACGCGTTCGGTGCCGGTGTTGTCGTTGATCGGGCCGGCGAAGGGGTGGAGGGTGCCGGCGGCGATGTCGTTCTTCACCTTCTCGGCGGCGGCCACGACTTCAGGCGGGATCTTCGGGTTGTAGGGGCCGATGACCACTTCGCCCGAGGCGATGCCGTCCCAGACCGCGCTTTCAACCCACGTGCCGTCGAGCACCGACTGCACCGACTTGGTGTAGTGCGGACCCCAGTTGTCGATGATGGCGGTGAGGTGCGCGTTGGGCGCGAAGGCGCTCATGTCGGCGCCCTGGCCGAAGCCGCCGATGATGCCGCGCTCCTCGGCCACCTGCAGCGCCGCCGGACCGTCGGTGTGCTGGGTGATGATGTCGACGCCCTGGTCGATCAGCGCGCGGGCGGCGTCGGCTTCCTTGGCCGGGTCGAACCAGCTGTCGACATAGACCACCTTGACCTTGACGTTCGGGTTCACCTTGCGCGCCGCGATGGCGAAGGCGTTGAGGCCCATGCGGACCTCGGGGATCGGGAACGAGCCGATATAGGCGAGGGTATTCGACTTGGTCATCATGCCGGCGATGGTGCCGAGGACGGCGCGGCCTTCATGGAACTTGGCGTTGTAGGTGGAGACGTTCGGCGCGGTGGCATTGCCGGTGGCCCACTCGAACTTCACGTCCGGGAATTGCTTGGCCACCTTGTGCACGTAGTCGCCGAAGCCGAAGCTGGTGGCGTAGATGATCTTGTGCCCCTGCTGCGCCAGCTCGCGGAAGACGCGCTCGCTGTCGGGGCCTTCGGCGACGTTGGTCACCACGGTGGTCTCGACCTTGTCCTCGCCAATCTGCTCGAGCATGTGCTTGCGGCCGGTGTCGTGGCCGAAGTTCCAGCCATTGTCGTCGGGCGTGCCGATCAGCACGAAGCCGGCCTTGAGCTTCTCCTGGGCGAAGGCTTGCCGGCCCAGCAGCGGCAGCGCGGCGGCGGCCCCGCCGATCTTGAGCAACGTACGTCTGTCTAGTTTAGTCATGTCTCTCTCCTGAATGACGTCGGACGGGCCGCCCTGTGTCAGCCCGCTGGTAGGAACGGCTTGCCGAGGCAGGCCGGTGCACTGGAACTGCCGCCGCGCCGCATCGAGATCAGCACCAGCACCAGAATGGTCGCGAGATAGGGCAGCGCCGCCCAGAGCTCCGAAGGGAGCACGCGGAAGCCGCCGCCGGCCGCCTTGGCATAGACCTCGAGCGTCATCACCAGGCCGAAGAGGTAGGCGCCGGCGAGCAGCCGAGTGGGTCGCCAGGCCGCGAACACCACCAGCGCCAGCGCGATCCAGCCGCGCCCGCTGGTCAGCCGCTCGACCCATTGCGGCGTGAGGATCAGCGGGAAGCAGCTGCCGCCGATGCCCGCCATGGCGCCGCCGAAGGCGACGGCGAGGTAGCGCACGCCGACCACCGAATAGCCGATCGAATGCGCCGAGAGGTCGTTCTCGCCGACGGCGCGGAGGATCAGGCCCGACCGCGTGCGCTTCAGGAACCACCAGACGACGACGACCATGAGAAGCGAGAAATAGACCAGCGGCGAGTAGCCGAAGACGACGCGCCAGACCGGGTCGGCGGCCAGCTCGGGCGGGAACGGCGAGCGGAACAGCGGCACCGGCTTGCCGGTATAGGGCTGGCCGAACAGCGCCGAGAAGCCGGTGCCGAAGATGGTGAGCGCGAGGCCGGTCGCCACCTGGTTGGCCGAGAGCGAGAGGGTCAGGAAGCCGAAGATCAGCGCCGAGGCCGCCGAGGCCGCCGGCGGCGCAGAGGATCGCCAGCCAGGGGTTGCCGGTGGCGAGCACCACCGCCACGGTGACCACGGCGCCGATCAGCATCATGCCCTCGACGCCGAGGTTGAGGACGCCGCTCTTTTCCGCCACCAGCTCGCCGAGGCCGGCGAGCAGGATCGGGGTCGAGGCGCCGACCAGGGTGATGATGATCGGGATGACGAGATCGAGGCTCATGCCGGCGCCCTCGCCGCTTCCGGCGCCGGGCGCTTGAAGCGGTAGCGCACGAACACGTCGCCGGCCAGCAGCAGGAACAGCATCATCGCCTGGAAGATGCCGACCGCCGCGAAGGGCAGCCTGATGGTGGTCTGCGCCACCTCGCCGCCGACGAAGGTGATGGCGAGCGCCGTGCCGGCGATCAGCACGCCCACCGGGTGCAGCCGGCCGAGGAAGGCGACGATGATGGCGGTGAAGCCGTAATTGGTGCGGGAACTGCGGCACCAGCCGGCCGAACGGACCGGTGGCCTCGAGGATGCCGGCGAGCCCGGCGAGGCCGCCGCTCGCGAGCAGCGCCAGCCAGATGGTGCGGTTGGCCGAGAAGCCGCCATAGCGCGCGGCGGCCGGCGAGGCGCCGACGGCGCGCACCTGGAAGCCGAACACCGAGCGCGACATCACGAACCAGGCGACAAGCACCACGACGATGGCGATCGGCGTGCCCAGCTGCACGATGGTGCCCGGGATGATGTAGGGCTGCGCCTGGTCGGCCGAGAACAGCACGGTCTGCGGCTGGCCCATCGAGGTCGGGCTCTTCCACGGCCCGAACACCAGGTAGTTGAGCAGTTGCACCGACGACATAGGTCAGCATCAGGCGTGGTGAGGATCTCGTTGACCTGCAGCCTGGTGCGCAGGAAGGCCGGGATGGCCGCCCAGGCCGCGCCGCCGGCGATGCCGGCGACCAGCATCAGCGGGAAGATCCACGGGCCGGTCATATCCTGCGTCAGCGAGCCCGACGCCGGTGCCGGCGATGGCGCCGATGACATACTGCCCCTCGGCGCCGATGTTCCAGACATTGGCGCGGTAGCTGATCGAGAGCCCCACCGCGATGATCACCAGCGGCGTCGCCTTCACCGCGAGGTCCTGCCACTTGTAGGAGTTGGTGAGCGGGGTGAAGAAGATCTCGCGCACCGCCGCGAGCCCGTCATAGCCGAGCAGCGTGAAGACGATGGCGCCGAGCACCATGGTCAGCACCACGGCCGCGAACGGCGTGACGATCCGCATGGTCCGGCTCGGCGCCGGCCGCCTCTCAAGCTGGAACTGCATCACGCTCCCCCGGCACCAGATGCGTCTCCTCGGGGGTGCCGTGGATGCCGCCCATCAACAGCCCGAGCTGTTCGATCGAGACCTCGCCGACGTGCATCGGGGCGCTGAGCCGCCCCCCGTTGATCACCGCCAGCGTGTCGCAGAGCGCCAGCAGCTCGTCGAGGTCCTGGCTGATGATGACCACGGCCGAGCCCCCGCCTGCGCCAGTTCGACGATGGACTGATGGATGGCGGCCGCCGCGCCGGCATCGACGCCCCAGGTCGGCTGGCTGACCACCAGCACGCCGGGCTTCTGCAGGATCTCGCGGCCCATGATGAATTTCTGCAGGTTCCCGCCCGAGAGCGAGCCGGCGGTGGCGGCCGGACCCAGCGCCTTCGACCGCGAAGTCGGCGATCACCCGGCCGGTGAAGCCGCGCGCCGCGCCGCTGCGGATCAGCCCGCCGGCCACCATGCCGCAGCCGGTTGCGGGCGGTCAGCACGCTGTTGTCGGAGAGGCTGAAATCGCCGATCGCGGCATGGCCGTTCCGCTCCTCCGGCACGGCGCAGAGCCCGAGCCGCCGCCGCCCGTCGGGCGACAGCCCGCCCGCCGGCTTGCCGTCGATGCGGATCGCCTCGGGCCGCGACGGCAGCTCGCCGTCGAGCGCCAGCAGCAGCTCGGACTGCCCGTTGCCGGCGACGCCCGCGATGCCGAAGATCTCGCCGGCCCGCACGGTGAAGCTGATCGCCTCGAGCCCGGTGCCGAAGGCCTCGGTCCCGGGCAGCGACAGCCCGTCGACGACGAACTTGTCGGCGCCGAACGCGCGCCCCGGCGCCTTCTGCACGTCCTTGAGGCCGGCGCCGATCATCTTCTCGGCCATCGAGCGCGAGGTCTCGAGCTTGGGATCGCAGGTCGCCACCACCTTGCCGGCGCGCAGGATCGTCGCCGTGTCGCAGAGCGCTTTGATCTCGTGCGAGCTTGTGCGAGATGTAGAGGATCGAGCAGCCTTCCGCGGCGAGCTGGCGCAGCACGACGAACAGCTGCTCCACCTCCTGCGGGGTGAGCACCGAGGTCGGCTCGTCCATGATCAGCAGCGAGGGGTTGAGCAGCAGCGCCCGCACGATCTCGATGCGCTGCCGCTCGCCCACCGAGAGGGTCGAGACGATGCGGTGCGGATCGAGCAGCAGCCCGTATTGCTGTCATCACCTCGCGGATCTGCGCCTCGAGCTCGCGCGCCGGGATCCTGGCGTCCATGCCGAGCGCGATGTTCTCGAGCACCGTCAGCGCCTCGAACAGCGAGAAGTGCTGGAACACCATGCCGATGCCGAGCCGGCGGGCGGCCTTGGGATTGGGCGACGGTGACCGGCCTGGCCGTTCCAGCGGATCTCGCCGGCATCGGGCTGCAGGATGCCGTAGATCATCTTGACCAGCGTCGACTTGCCGGCGCCGTTCTCGCCGAGCAGCGCGTGGATCTCGCCCGGGCTGGACGGTAAAGCCGACGTGATCGTTCGCCAGGACGCCGGGAAAGCGCTTGGTGATGCCCGTGAGCTCGAGCCGCGGGGGCGGGCTAGTCTCCAACGATGGCTCCCGATTTCGTTCCGGTGACCGGCCGCGCGCGGCCTGACTTCCCGGCGGCCAATGTGGACCAGAAGCTCTGCCGCCGTCAAAGCCGCAATGACCTCCGGCCGCTTGTCCCCAACTGCTTCGGGATAGGCGGCGCCGCCGATCGGCAGCACCAGCCGCCCGAGCCGCTCGAGCGGGTAGTGCTCGGCCCGGTACCAGGAGCGGAAGCGCGACCGCTTCGTCGCCGAGCCGACCATGCCGACATAGGGCGCATCGCTCGCGCTGCAGCGCCTCGGCGGCGATGAGGAAATCGAGCGCGTGGTCGTGCGTGAGGATGACGTAGGAGCTGCCGGCGGGCGCGGCGCGCACCACCGCCTCGGGCAGCGCGACGGCATGGGCCTCGACGTTGTCGGGCAGGCCGGCGAGCTCGGCCGGCCGGGTGTCGACGACATGCACGTTGAGCGGCAGCGGCGCCAGCGCCCGCGCCAGCGCATGGCCGACATGGCCGGCGCCGAAGAGATAGACATGCGGCCGGGCGGCGATCTCGGCCGCGAGCCGCGCGGTGAGGTCCTCGCGCGATCGCCGGCGTCAGCCGCCGCAGCGAGACATCGACCCGCCCGCCGCAGCACTGGCCGATCTCGGGCCCGAGCGGGATATCGAGACTGTCCCCGTCCCCGCCGTCGCGCAGCACCTGCCGCGCCCGGTCGATCACCATGTACTCGAGCGCCCCGCCGCCGATGGTGCCGATCTGGGCGTCGGCGGCGATCAGCATGAAGGCCCCGGCCTCGCGCGGCGAGGAGCCGCGCACGGCGGCGAGCTCGGCGAGGATGGCGGCGGGGTGGGCGGCGATGAAGGTGCGGAGGGCGGTGAGGGTCATCGGAACGTACCCCCACCCTGTCCCTCCCCGCAAGGGGGAGGGACGAGCCGACTGGCGAGCTCGGGCACGATGCTGCAGCGTCCCTCCCCCTTGCGGGGAGGGACAGGGTGGGGGGTACGTTTCGAGCACGCAGCTCAGTCCCCGCCCCTCCGCATCCGCTCCACCGCCAGCAGCACGCGCTCCGGCGTTGCCGGCATGTCGAGCCTCGGCGCGATCCTGTAGTCCGCCACCGACGCCACCGCCATCGACAGCGCCTCGACCACCGAGTAGCCCAGCACCAGCGGCGGCTCGCCGACGGCCTTGGAGCGGCCGATCGCCGGCTCCTTGTTGATGCTCCACTCGGCCAGCTTGACGTTGAAGATGCGGCGGCACGTCGGAGGCGACGGGGATCTTGTAGGTGGAGGGGGCGTGGGTGCGGAGCTGGCCCTTGTCGTCCCACCAGAGCTCTTCGGTGGTGAGCCAGCCGACGCCCTGGATGAAGCCGCCTTCGACCTGGCCGATGTCGATGGCCGGATTGAGCGAGCGGCCGACATCCTCGAGCACGTCGGCGCGGTCGACCTGGTACTCGCCGGTGAGCGTGTCGATGGTCACCTCGGAGCCGCCGGCGCCATAGGCGAAATAGTAGAACGGGTGGCCGCGGCCGCTCTCGCGGTCCCAGTGGATCTTCGGCGTCTTGTAGAAGCCGGCGGCGCGAGAGCTGGACGCGGTTCATCCAGCACGAGGTCGCCAGCTCCTCGAACGGCACGAACTGCTTGCCGCAGCGGATGCCGCCGAACTCCCACTGCACCTCGGCGGGCTCGACCTCGTACATCTTGGCCGCATGCGCGTCCATGCGCGCCTTGATCTGGTTGCAGCCGTCGAGCGCCGCCATGCCGTTGAGGTCGGTGCCGGAGGAGGCGGCGGTGGCCGAGGTGTTGGGCACCTTGCCGGTGTTCGAGGCGGTGATCTTCACCCGGTCGAGCGCCGATCCCGAAGGCATCGGCCACCACCTGCGCCACCTTGATGTGGAGCCCCTGCCCCATCTCGGTGCCGCCATGGCTCAGGTGCACCGAGCCGTCGCGATAGACGTGCACCAGCGCGCCGGCCTGGTTGTGCCAGGTGGCGGTGAAGGAGATGCCGAACTTCACCGGCGTCAGCGCGATGCCCTTCTTGAGCACCCGGCTCGTCGCGGTTGAACTCGAGGATCGCCTGCGCGGCGCGCCTGGTAGTCGCGAGCTCTGCTCGAGCTCGTCGATGATGCGGTGGATGACGTTGTCCTCCACCACCTGGTGGTAGGGCGTGACGTTGTCGGCCGTCGGTGCCGTAGAAATTGCGCCTTGCGGATCTCGAGCGGGTCCTTGCCCAGCGCGTAGGCGATGTCCTCGATCCAGCGCTCGGCCGCGATGATGCCCTGCGGGCCGCCGAAGCCGCGGAAGGCGGTGTTGGAGCAGGTGTTGGTGAAGAGCGGCAGCGAGTTCACCCGCACCGCCGGATACCAGTAGGCGTTGTCGGCGTGGAACAGCGCGCGGTCGGTGACCGGGCCGGAGAGGTCGGCGGAATAGCCGCAGCGCGCCGCATAGGTCGGCGTTCACCGCCTGGATGCGGCCGTCGGAATTGTAGCCGACATCGTAGTCGACGACGAAATCGTGCCGCTTGCCGGTGATCTGGAAGTCGTCGTCGCGGTCGGGCCGGATCTTCACCGCGCGGTTGAGCTTCTTGGCGGCGAGCGCGGCGACGACCGCGAACAGGTTGCCCTGCGTCTCCTTGCCGCCGAAGCCGCCGCCCATGCGGCGCATGTTCACCGTCACGGCGGCATGCGGGATGCCGAGCACCTGCGCGACCATGACCTGGATCTCGGTCGGGTGCTGGGTCGAGGCATGGATGGTGACCTCGTCGTCCTCGCCCGGGATGGCGAGGGCGACCTGGCTCTCGAGATAGAAGTGCTCCTGCCCGCCGATCGCGCACGCGGCCCTTGACCCGGTGCTCGGAGGCGGCGAGGCCGGCCTCGACGTCGCCGCGCTCGAGCTTCAGCGGCTCGGTGACGAGCTTGCCGCCGGCGGCGAGCGCGGCATCGACATCGATGACGTGCGGCAGGTCGCGATATTCGATCCGCGCGAGCTTCGCCGCGCGGCGCGCCGCCTCGCGGGTCTCGCCGATCACCGCGAACAGCGGCTGGCCGCAGATAGCGGACGCCGGTCGTCGGCGAACACCGGCTCGTCGTGCTTGTGCGACGGAGCTGATGTCGTTCTCGGCCGGGATGTCGGCGGCGGTCAGCACGTCGACGACGCCGGGGCGCTGCGGACGGCCTCGAGGTCGATGCGCGGCGAGCTCGGCATGGGCGCGCGTCGGAGATGCCGAGATAGGCGTGCAGCGTGCCCTCGGGCTCGACCAGGTCGTCGATGTAGTCGGCGCGGCCCGCCACCTGCTTGATGGCGGAATCGTGCGGGGCCGAGACGTGGAGGGGCGACGCGGTGATGGGGGCTTGCTTGTTCATCTTGAACTCTCCCCAGCTCCGGTGTCATCCCGGCGAAGGCCGGGATCCAGCCTGAGATGCTGTCAGGACCATCTGGGCGTGCGGCGAGACCTCAGGATGGGCCCCGGCCTTCGCCGGGGTGACGCCGTGGAGTGCGGGATGTTCGTGCCATCACGCCACCTCCCTCGATCAGCCGCTCCACCTCGCCGGTGGTTTCGAGGAGGAAGCGGCGGAGGAGGTTCTGGGCGGCGAGCAGGCGGTATTCGGCGCAGGCGCGCATGTCGGTGAACGGCTGGTAGTCGGTGGCGAAGGCCGGGAGCGCCGCTTCGACGGTGGCGTCGGTCCAGGGCTTGCCGAGCAGCGCCGCCTCGACCGCGCTGGCGCGCTTCGGCGTCGCCGCCATGCCGCCATAGGCGATGCGTGATGGCCGCTACCCTGTCGCCGTCGAGCCTCAGCCGGAAGGCGCCGCAGAGCGACGAGATGTCCTCGTCGCGGCGCTTGGTGATCTTGTAGCAGGCGAGCTGCTCGCCGGCGGGCAGGTGCGGGATGACGACGCGTCTCGACGAACTCGCCGGGCTGCCGGTCCTGCTTGCCATAGGCGATGAAGAAATCCTCGAGCCTGCACGGTGCGGCGCGCGTCGCCCTGGCGCAGGACGATCGAGGCGCCGAGCGCGATCAGCGGCGGCGGCGTGTCGCCGATGGGCGAGCCGTTGGCGATGTTGGCGCCGATGGTGCCCATGTTGCGCACCTGCTCGCCGCCGATGCGGTTCCAGAGCTCGGAGAGCTGCGGGAAATGCGCGCCGATGGTCGCCTCGGCCTCGGTGTAGGTGACGCCGGCGCCGAGCCTGATCTCGCCGCCGCTGTTCTCGATCCGGTGCAACTCGGGCACCTCGCCGATGAAGATGATCGGGCCAATGTCGCGCATGAATTTGGTGACCCAAAGGCCGACATCGGTCGCGCCGGAAACCAGCGTCGCCGCCGGGGTTCTGCGCGTAGACCTCGGCGAGGTCGTCGACGGAGGCGGGAACGATGATCCGGTCCCTGCCCTCGCCGATCTCGACGCGGCGGCCGTCCTGCAGCGCCTGCAGCCGGGCCTTGATCGCCTCGCGCTCGACCAGCAGCGGATCGGCCTCCGGCTTGCCGTAGGCGGAAGCGGTCTGCGCCGCCCGGATGATGGGCGAATAGCCGGTGCAGCGGCAGAGATTGCCCTGCAGCGCCGTCTCGATCGGCGCCGGTCGACGGGTTGCGGCTCCTGCATCCAGAGGCCGTAGAGCGACATCACGATGCCCGGCGTGCAGAAGCCGCACTGGCTGCCGTGATTGTCGACCATCGCCTGCTGCACCGGGTGCAGCGGCCCGTCGATGGGGCTCAGGTGCTCGACGGTGACGACATGCGTGCCGTCGAGCGAGCCGACGAAGCAGATGCAGGCGTTGACGGTCTCGTAGCGCAGCTCGCCGTCGCGCAGCCGGCCGACGAGCACCGTGCAGGCGCCGCAATCGCCCTCGGCGCAGCCTTCCTTGGAGCCCCTGAGGCGCTGTTCGAGGCGCAGGAAATCGAGCAGGGTCTGCGTCGCGGGAAGCTGGTCGAGGACGATGTCCTCGCCGTTGAGGATGAAGCGGAGGGAGGTGCGGACCTCAGTCATGGGCTGGCTCTGGCTTCCCCTCTCCCCTTGAGGGAGAGGGTGGCGCGAAGCGCCGGGTGAGGGGAAGGACCGCCGTGCGCTGCCGCTTCGGCTGAGGGCGGAGCACGCGCATCAGCTCCCCCTGATAGGTCGAGTAGCCGTAGGGCGAGACGAGCAGCGGGACGTGGTAGTGGGCGGCTTCGCTCATGGTGAAGCGGACGGGGACGGTGTCGAGGAACGGGTTGGCGAGGTCGGCGCCGAGGCGCTCGAAATACTGCCCGACATGGAAGACCAGCTCGTAGCTGCCGAGGTGGAAGCGGTCGCCGTCGAGCAGCGGCTGGTCGACGCGGCCGTCGGCATTGGTGTGGCCGGACCAGATGTGGTGCGTGTGGTCGCCATGGACCATCAGCAGGTCCAGCCGCATGCCGGCCGCCGGGCGGCCGTGCGTGGTGTCGAGTACGTGCGTCGTCAGGCGTCCTGAGCCCGCCATGTCCTGAGATATCCCTGCCCGCTGCCGGATTGCTGCTCACCGCAATGCCGGAGAAGCACAACCTCTTGAATGGCCCGACTATTGTGCATATTCCCGGCGCGTTAAAGGGGTAGGCACCAGATTTTTACCAACTGGTCCACTTTTCCCGGCCTTGCGCGCCCGCGCCGGGCGACAATAGAGTTCGCGCGCAGTTTCCGAGGTGCTCTCATGCGTTATCCCCGCAACATGCAGGGCTACGGCCCCAACCCTCCCGACGCGCAATGGCCGGGCGGCGCGCGCGTGGCGGTGCAGTTCGTGCTCAACTACGAGGAAGGCGGGGAGAACAACATCCTGCACGGCGATGCGGCGTCCGAGGCCTTCCTCGTCGACGTGGTCGGGGCGGCGCCATGGCCCGGCAAGCGCCACTGGAACGTCGAGTCGATGTACGAATACGGCGCCCGCGCCGGGTTCTGGCGCCTGCACCGGCTGTTCACCTCGCGCAACGTGCCGGTCACCGTCTACGGCGTCGCCACCGCGCTGATGCGCTCGCCGATGCAGGTCAGGGCGATGCTCGACGCCGACTGGGAGATCGCCAGCCACGGGCTCAAGTGGATCGACTATCGCGACCACGACATCGAGCACGAGCGCGACGACCTGCACGCGGCGATCAAGCTCCACACCGAGGTGACCGGCAGCCGGCCGACGGGCTGGTATTGCGGGCGCACCTCGGTGAACACGGTCGACCTCGCGAGCGAGGAAGGCGGCTTCACCTATGTGTCGGACACCTATGACGACGACCTGCCCTACTATCGCGAGCATTTCGGCGCGCCGCAGCTGATCATCCCCTATTCGCTCGCCGCCAACGACATGCGCTTCACCACCGCCTCGGGCTTCGCCAATGGCGAGGAATATTTCCAGCTGCTCAAGGACTGGTTCGACGTGCTCTACGAGGAGGGCGAGGCGGGGAGCCCGAAGATGATGTCGGTGGGGCTGCACTGCCGGCTGGTCGGCATGCCCGGCCGCTTCGCCGGGCTGAAGCGCTTCCTCGACTACATCCAGTCCAAGGACAGGGTGTGGATCGCGAAGCGCATCGACATCGCCGAGCACTGGCTGAAGACCCACCCCTACGTGGAGCGCGACCCCGGACCGTCCGAGCTGCCGCTCGACGATTTCACCGCGCTCTACGGCAACGTGTTCGAGCATTCCGAATGGGTGGCCGAGCGCACCCATCGCGGCGAACTGGGGCCGGCGAACGACACGGCGACGGGGCTGCATGCGGCGATGTGCCGGGTGTTCCGCGGCGCCAGCGAGGCGGAGCGGCTGGGCGTGCTGCGGGCGCATCCGGACCTCGCCGGCAAGCTCGCGGCGGCGCGGCGGCTGACCGCGGAATCGGAGGCCGAGCAGGCCTCGGCCGGGCTCGACGCGCTGACCGATCGCGAGCGCGAGGCGTTCGGCGCGATGAACGCGGCCTATGTCGAGAAGTTCGGCTTCCCCTTCATCATCGCCGTGCGGGACAACAGCAAGGCGCAGATCATGGCGGCGTTCGAGCGGCGGCTGGCCAACGACCGGGAGACCGAGTTCGCGACCGCCTGCCGGCAGGTCGAGCGCATCGCCGAACTGCGGCTCAAGGCGCTGCTGCCGGACTGAGAAATCGGGCGCCGCATGGCTCCCCTGCGCGGCGTAAACCCGATTTTCCTTGCAATCACGGGGCTTGTCCTCCATATGCGGTGCATTCGCCCCGGCACTTGTCCCTCGTGGACCCAGGTGCGCGATGGTGGCGATGGACTTCTCTTCTTACTGGCCAATGCGGTGAGCGGCGAAGTGCCCCGGACAGATGCTCCGGGATGTATCGCAACCGCGCGGCAAATCCCTGTCGCCATTGCTTCTGATTGAACCTCGCGAGAGCGCTGTTGCGCCATGCGAGTTCCTCGCGCGCCGCTTGGCTTGGTGCGCCAACGAAAGAATATCTTTTGACCCAGAACTTTTCCGAACTCGGCCTTTCCGCGCAGCTCGTCAGCGCGCTGGAGACTGCCGGCTTCACCACCCCTACCCCCATCCAGGCCAAGGCGATCCCGCCGCAGCTGCAGGGCCGCGACATCATGGGCATCGCCCAGACCGGCTCGGGCAAGACGGCGGCCTTCGGCCTGCCGATCCTCGCCGGCCTCGCCGAGCTCAAGGGCCGCGCCAACCCGATGACCACTCGGGCGCTGATCCTCGCGCCGACGCGCGAGCTCGCCGTGCAGATCGACGAAGTGCTGCACAAGCTGGCCGGCACCAAGCATCTCCACCGTGCTGGTGCTCGGTGGCGCCTCGCGCGGCGGCCAGATCCAGAAGATCGCCCGCGGCGTCGACGTCGTCATCGCGACGCCCGGCCGGCTGAAGGACCTCGTCGACGACAAGAAGCTGCGCCTCACCGAGACGCGCTGGCTGGTGCTCGACGAAGCCGACCGCATGCTCGACATGGGCTTCATCAACGCCGTCAAGCAGATCGCCGCGGCGATCGGCCCGCGCCGGCAGACCGCGATGTTCTCGGCCACCATGGCGCCCGAGATCGCCGAGCTGGCCAAGGGCCTGCTCAACGATCCGGTGCGCGTCGAGGCCAACCCGGCGGCGCAGACCGTCGGCACCATCGACCAGCGGGTGATCCTCGCCGGCTCCAAGGAGAAGCGCGGCGTGCTCAACGAGCTGCTCGAGGACGAGGCGCTGAGCCGCGTCATCATCTTCTCGCGCACCAAGCACGGCGCCGACCGCGTCGCCAAGAACCTCGTCATCGACGGGCACGAGGCCGCCGCCATCCACGGCAACAAGTCCAACAACGCCCGCCAGGCGGCGCTCAAGGGCTTCGCCACCGGCAATGTGCGCATCCTCGTCGCGACCGATATCGCGGCGCGCGGCATCGACGTGCAGAACATCACGCACGTCATCAACTTCGAGCTGCCGGACGATCCGGAGAACTACGTGCACCGCATCGGCCGCACGGCGCGCAACGGCGCGTCGGGCTATCGCGATCACGCTGTGCGACGGCACCGAGCGCGGCAAGCTGCGCGACGTCGAGCGGCTGATCCGCCGGACCCTGCCGGTCACCGGCGAGCTCAAGGGCAATGGCGGCGAGGTCATCGACGCCGCCGAGGTTCGCGCCCGCCGCCAGCCGCCGCGCAACCAGGCGCCGCGTCCGGAGGGACAGCGCAAGCAGGCCAATGCCGGCCGGCATTTCTCGGGCGCCAAGAAGGCGGCGATCGTCGAAGGTCGGGCCCGCAACGGCGGCAACGCCCAGCAGGTGCGCGGTGGCGCGACGACCGGCAGCAACCTGTCGCACAACGGCGGGGCGCCGGCGACGGCCCAGGGCTGGTGGGAGAAGCCGACCGGCTCGGGGTCTCCGATCCCCCCCAAGGCCAACAAGCCGCGCTGGAACAAGAAGCAGAAGGACGCCGGTCGCGTCCGGCGCGAGTCGGACCGCGTGGCGGGCTGACCGCGAGCGCGAGCGTCTGAGAGTAACGAGGGGCGGTCCCATGGACCGCCCCTTTTTCATGCCGCCGGATCGACGCCGATGATCATGGCGACGAGGTAGCGCTCCTCGAGTTCCTTCACATAGGCGAAGGCGGCGGGGCCGGCGCGGGTGGCGATGCCGTCGTTGCTGTTGAGCACGTCGCGCCCGCCGCCGCGCGCCTTGTAGGGCTCGGCGTTCTGGTAGATGTACTGGCTCAGCGCATCCGGAAAGAAGATCTGCCCGGTGAGGACGCTCCTCTCGTCCAGGTACACCTTGAAATGGATGTGCGTGGTGCGCCCCGGATACCAGCCCGGATAGATGGTCTCGAACTCGACCGTGCCCGCCGGGCCGGCGAACTGCGTGCCGCGCAGGAACGTCTCGCCGCGGGCATCGACCCCGCCGGTCTGGTTGGCATAGCCGGAATAGAGCCCGTCGGCGCTGCAGTGCCAGATATCGACCCGCGCACCCTCGATCGGCTTGCAGCCCGCATCGACGACCTGCAGGCGGACCGTGGTGGCGACGCCGGGCTTGCCTTCGGTGATATCGGACGCGCTCGAGCGCCGGATCGAAGTAGAACGGGCCTTCGGTGGTCTCGGGGGTCAGCACGCAGACATCGGCGCCGGGCATCAGCCCGTCGGGTTCGGCGGCAGCCTCCTGGGCGAAGGCCCGGGCGGGAACGAGGGCGCCGCCGGCGGCGGTGACGGCGACGAGCCGCAGGGCGTCGCGGCGGGTGATCGGATTGTGGGTCACGTCGTGCCTCCTCGCTGGGTCGTCCATCGATAGCCGATGGGCGGCGGAAGAGGCGTTCACAAGGCGCGGAAGTGCATCAATTCCCAAGCTGCCGCTGCGGTTCCCCAGACCGGTGAACGGCAGATAAACGCCCGATTCCGGGAACGTTCAAGCTGGCCGCCGCATTCTTGCCCCATCAACAACAACGGCCCGTCGCAAGGGCGCACGCCCAAGGAGGCGCAAGAAAAATGGTAAAACTCTCGCTGATCGCTCTGTTCGTGATGTCCATGGCCACGCTGACCGTCGCCGCATCGAGCATCCCGACCGAGCCGGTGGCCCCGGTGGCGGCAGATGTCGGCTGAGATCCACCCCCACGCTCCCCGCGGCAGGCACCCCGGCGCAGCGCTGGTTCGTGTAGCGGGAAGCGAGGCGTTCCAGATCCTGCTGCTGGTGCTATGCGCGACGGGGTTCGCGGTGCTGTGCGCGAGCATCGTGCTGTTCTAAGCGCCTCGGCCCCTCAGGGCAGCGCGCGCTCGACTATCAGATACGGCTCCTCGAAGGAATATTCCTCGAGATTGTTCCCCTCCCCGCCCCGGTCGATCATCAGGAAATCCGTCTGCTCCAGCGGCGTCAACACCGCGTGCCAGACGTTCATCGCCATATTGACGCCCTGCCCCGGGCCGGCGCGGAAGGCGCGGGGGATGCCGGGGGTGCCGCCCTCGTCGGGCGCGACGATGGAGAGGAAGGGGCGCGGCGCGAGCGGGTAGAAGGCCTGGCTGCCGAGCGGATGGCGCTCCATCATCCTGAGGCGTCAGCGGCAGCGCATAGGGTTTGCCGCGCGCAATCGAGATCAGCGGCCGCGCATGGACGCCCGCGAACTCCACCTTTGCCAGGTCGTGGTAGCGCTCGGTCATCCCGCCGTTGATCGGATAGTGCTGCGCCCCCTCGATCTCGATGACCTGGCCGAACGGCGCATAGGCCTCGCGGGTGAGCGGTTCGATGACGATCTCGATCATGTTCCGAGCCTGCCAGGTCTTCATGGCGCCTCGACCTTGACGGTATTGGCCTTGCCGCCGCCGCCCATGTACACCGCGACGAGCTTCATCGGCACCGTGCCGGTATTGGTGCCGTTATGCGCCCAGCCGACCGCCTCGAGCACCGCTTCGCCGGCGCGATAGGTGCGCTTGCCCTTGCTGCCGTAGTCGACCGTCAGCTCGCCCTCGAGCACATAGGCGAAGAGCGGCACCTCATGCTCGTGCCACCCGGTCTCGCCGCCCGGCGGCACGGTGACGATGGCCGCCGTGATGTCCGGATTGCCCTCGGGATAGGCGAGGGGCGTCCCCAGCACATCCTTGCCGCTCTCGAGCAGCGGCGTCAGCAGGTTCTGGTATTTCTGCGGCGCAGCGTCCTCGGCAACAGCCGCTCCCACCACGAGAACCAGCGCCAATGCTGCAAGGCCGATACGCATCGTGTTCTGCTCTCCGGAATCGTCGGCCCAGCTTTTCAGGCGGAGGATGAATGGGCAACTGTTTGGGGGATCCCGCAAGCCCATGCTGAGTGCGCAACATCCGTCACCGGGCTTGACCCGGGGACCCATCGACCTGTGGTTCGACAGGCTCACGATGAGGGCCTCTGGGAGTGCGTGCTGCGCGCGCCCGCGAACAACACTCTGTGACAACGCTGCAATCGCGCTACAAGCTATCCTTGCTGCAGCCGGAGGGTGGACCATGCTTGAAGAGGCGATCGACAGTCTTGCGGACGGCACGCCGGTGCGCGCCAAGGGGCCGCTGGTCTACCGGCAGTCGATCTTCACCCGCGTGACGCACTGGACCTGGGCGATCGCGCTGTTCTTCCTGCTGCTCTCGGGGCTGCAGATCTGGAATGCGCACCCGGCGCTCTATATCGGGCAGCAATCGGGCTTCGAGTTCGACAACGCCATCCTCAGGATCGGGGCCGAGAACACCGCGAACGGGCCGCGCGGCTTCACCACCATCTTCGGCCAGAAATTCGACACCACCGGCGTCCTCGGCATGAGCGGCGCGGCGGCGGGTCCGGACTTCGTCGGCTTCCCCGGCTGGGCCACCATCCCCTCGTTCCGCGACCTCGCGACCGGGCGCGTGGTGCATTTCTTCTTCGCCTGGGTGCTGGTCGGCGCGCTCGCCGTGTGGCTGGTGGCGAGCCTCGCCAACGGGCATCTGTGGCGCGACATCATCCTGAAGCCGCGCGACCTGCGCCGGCTGCCCGGGGACGTCGTCAACCACCTGCGCTTCCGCTTCAGCCACGGCCGAAGCTATGCGCCGCTGCAGAAGCTCGCCTATTTCACCGTCTTCGTCATCTTCCTGCCGCTGATGGTGCTCACCGGGCTCACCATGTCGCCGGGGATGGATGCGGGCTGGCCCTGGCTGGTCGACCTGTTCGGCGGCCGGCAGACGGCGCGCACCATCCACTTCCTCGTCATGGTGCTGCTGGTGCTGTTCTTCATCGTGCATATCGTCATGGTGCTGCTGGCCGGGCCGCTCAACGAGCTGCGCTCGATGATCACCGGCTACTATCGCACCAGTCCGGGCACGCCGACCGACGAAGGAGACCGCCATGGCTGAGCTGATCCTCAACCGCCGCCGCCTGCTCCGGCCTCGGCGCCGCCTCGGGCGGCTCGCTGCTGCTGGCCGGCTGCGACCAGTTCGATTTCCTCGGCCGGCGGGACGATCCGGTGCGCAACTTCCTCGAGCGCGCCAACCAGCTCACCTATGCGGCGCAGCGCGCGCTGGTGGGCCACCAGGCGCTGGCGCGCGAGTTCTCGGAGAGCGAGATCCGGCAGGGCCAGCGCCCCAACGGGTCGACCGACCCGCGCAATGTCGAGCTCTACCGCGACCTCGCGGCGGGCAATTTCGAGGCCTATCGGCTGCGGATCACCGGCCTCGTCGAGACGCCGCGCGAATATTCGCTCACCGAACTCCGCAACATGCCGTCGCGCACCCAGATCACCCGGCACGACTGCGTCGAGGGCTGGAGCTGCATCGCCAAGTGGACCGGCGTGCCGCTGAGCCGCCTGCTCGACGAAGCGAAGGTAAAGCCGCAGGCGAAGTTCGCCGTCTACCACTGCTACGACCTGATGGGCGGCGGCCTCTCGGCCCCCGAGCCCTATTACGAGAGCTCCGACCTCGTCGACGCCTTCCACCCCCAGACCATCGCCGCCTACGGCCTCAACGATGGCGTGCTGCCGCTGGAGAACGGCGCCCCGGTGCGCGTCCGGATCGAACGGGCGCTGGGCTACAAGCAGCCGAAATACGTCCACACCATCGAGCTGGTGGAGAGCTTTGCGCAGTATGGCCTGGGCCAGGGGGGGTATTGGGAGGACCACGGATACGACTGGTATGGCGGGATTTGAGGGGGGCGCTGCCTGGTGAGCAGATCGTGGCCGGCCCTCGTGGTTCGACAGGCTCACCATGAGGGCTGATGGTGACGGAGTGATCCTTTGCGATCTCTCCAATGGCCCCATCATCTCCGCCGGACCTCATCCTGAGCCTGTCGAAGGACGAGGTCCCGCGCGCATGATCTCTCCGCCCCATCTCCCCTCGACGGCAGAGGGGACGCCAGTGGCACCACCCTGCTCCCCCTTGACACCGCCCCACGCCTTCTATAACCATATCGTTATAGAAACTACAGGTTATGCAATGCCCCCCTCCACCACCCAGCTCGATCTCACCTTCGCCGCGCTTGCCGATCCGACGCGGCGGGCGATACTGGCGCGGTTGGCGGAGGGGGAGGCGACGGTGAATGAGCTGGTGGAGCCGTTCAGCCTGAGCCAGCCGGCGATCTCCAAGCACATCAAGGTGCTGGAGAAGGCCGGGCTGGTGACGCGCGGGCGGGATGCGCAGCGGCGCCCGGTGCGGATCGAGGCGCAGCCCCTCGCCGATGCCTCGGGCTGGCTCGAGAATTATCGCAGGTTCTGGGAACAGAGCTACGACCGGCTCGACGCGCTGCTCGCCGAGCTCAAGAGCCTCGCCCCCAAGGGCGGCAGGACCAACTGACCGAAAAGACCAGGAGGAGCCGGTCGATGTTCAAACCCCTTTCCATCACCACGCCGTCGGACCGCGAGATCGAGGTGCGGCGCTCGTTCGATGCGCCCCGCGACCTGGTGTTCGACTGCTGGACCATCCCGGCGCTGATCAAGCGGTGGCTCGGCTTCGCCGACTGGGACTTCCTCACCTGCGAGTTCGACGCGCGGGTCGGCGGCAAGTGGCGCTTCGTCACCCGCTCTCCCGACGGCTACGAGATGGGCTCGGGCGGCGAGGTGCTGGAGATCACCCGCCCGGAGTGGATCAAGACCACCGAGCTCTATGACATGGATTGGACGGGCGGGCAGACCATCGTCACCAATCGCCTGACCGACGCGGACGGCGTCACCACCTCGGTGGTGACCATCCTCTACCCGACCACGGAAGCGCGCGACGGCGCCCGCGCCACCCCGATGGCCGAGGGCATGGAGACGGGCTTCAAGCGCCTCGACGAACTGCTGGCCGAGCGGCTGACCGCCTAGCGCAAGACTTTTACGCGTGCCGCCCGATCGGCGGCCACCAATACCCGCGGCCCGCGAGTCACGTGCGCCGCGCGGGAGAACTTAACCTCGTGAAAGGAGACACGAATGCCCAAGATCATGCCCTGCCTGTGGTTCGACGACCGCATCGAAGAGGCGGTGAATTTCTACATCCAGACCTTCAAGGACGGCGAGATCCGCAAGACGGACCGCTATCCGGACGGCCGCATCCTCACCATGCATTTCCGGCTCAGGGACCAGGAATTCATGGCGCTGAACGGCGGCCCGATGTTCAAGTTCAACGAGGCCGTGTCCTTCAGCGTCGACTGCAAGGACCAGGCCGAGGTCGACCACCTGTGGAACACGCTGACCGCCGACGGCGGCGAGGAGAGCCAGTGCGGCTGGCTGAAGGACAAGTACGGCTCTCCTGGCAGATCGTCCCCGAGGCGCTGCCGCGCGCGCTCAACGGCAGCGACAGGGCGGGCGCCGGCCGCGCCATGGAGGCGATGCTGCAGATGCGCAAGATCATCGTCGCCGATATCGAGAAGGCCTACGCGGGCGCCTGAGCCCGCTCAGTTGAACCGGTGCGGGTCGCGCTCATCCTCGCGCGGCTCGCCGCTTTCCCAGATCAGGACGTTGTCGTCCTTGTCGGCATGGCCGAGCAGGCGGTCGACCCATTTGCGCAACGCCCTGCCCGCCTCCTCCATCCGCGGTGGATCGAAGAGCGGCTGATGCGGCGGGTCCCGGTGCGGTCGCGTAGCCATGCGCGTGAACTTGCGTAGCAATAGTGAAGATATTCTGACGCTCACCGGCGCAATAAGCGCGATGTTCGATCGAGCTACTTGTAGAAGCCGTCGCGCAGGTTGATGCCGTGCTCGACCCAGGCCTTCATGGCGCAGAGCATGCCGGTCCAGCCCTCGGTATTGCCGATGCAGGACTTGAGCCCCGCCTCGTTCGCCGGCCAGCCCGCCTCGCTGATGGTGACGAGGGTGCGCCCGTCCTCGAGCGGCTCGAAGGTCATGGTGACGGTGGTTTCGCCGCCGGCCGGCAGCTCCGGGCCCATGCCCCCACTTGAGGACGATCCGCTTGTCCTGCTCCACCTCCACCACCTTGACCGGGAAGGCGCCGGGGAAATCGGCGAAATCCCAGCTCACCGTCGCCCCGGTCTCGAGCCGGCCCTTGGCGCCGCCGGTGGTGAAATAGCGCGACAGGTTCCCGGGATCGGCCACCGCCTCGAACACTTCGCGGACCGGCTTCGCGATGCGTCCCGACACTTTCAGCTGCATGTCCATGGCTCACCTCCTTGCCTTGCCGGCCATTATGTTATAAAAATATAACATGTCAAGCGACGACGAATCGGACAAGGTCTTCAAGGCACTGGGCAACCGCGTGCGCCGCCGCATCCTCGACAAGCTGAAGAACCAACCGCAGACCACCGGGGCGCTCTGCGCCAGCTTTCCCGAGCTCGACCGCTGCACCGTGATGCAGCACCTCAAGGTGCTCGAGGACGCCGACCTGGTGATCGCCCGCCGCGAAGGCCGCGAACGCTGGAACCACCTCAACGCCATCCCCATCCAGGAACTGCACGAACGCTGGATCGGCAGTTATGCGGAATATGCCGCGAGCCGGCTGCTGGCGATGAAGCGGGGGTTGGAGGGCGGATAGGCGCCGCCGGTGATCCTCCCCCGCGTGGCGGGGGAGGGGGACCGCCGAAGGCGGTGGAGGGGGCGGCCACCTCGCACCTGGCTAGCCCCGCACTCCCCCTGTTTACCCCCCCTCATCTGCGCTATGACGGCTGACCGCTCACCAACCCTGCACAACCATGGCCCACAATCCCTATGCCGGCCCGATCGCCGGCCTTCCCGACCAGAGCGCGCTGCATACCGGGCGCGCCGTGTTCACCGAGGCCTATGCGCTGATCCCGCGCGGCGTGATGCGGGACATCGTGACCAGCTACCTGCCGCACTGGAGCGACACGCGCGCCTGGGTGCTGGCGCGGCCGATGAGCGGCTTCTCCGAGACCTTCTCGCAATACATCGTCGAAGTCCTCCCCGGCGGCGGCAGCCAGCGGCCGGAGCCCGATGCCGGTGCCGAGGGCGTGCTGTTCGTGGTGGAGGGCCAGGCGGCGGTCACGATCGAGGGCAACCCGCACCTGCTGACCCCCGGCGGCTACGCCTTCCTGCCGCCCGGCTGCCAGTGGACGCTCGAGAACAGTTCCGTGGAACCGGTCCGCTTCCACTGGCTGCGCAAGCGCTACGAGGCCGTGGACGGCATCGAGATACCGTCGGCCTTCGTCGCCAACGAGCAGGACGTGCCGATCAACTGGATGCCGGGAACCGGCGAGCGCTGGGGCACGACGCGCTTCGTCGACCCGGAGGACGTGCGGCACGACATGCACGTCAACATCGTGACGCTGGAGCCCGGCGCAGTGATCCCGTTCGAGGAGACCCACGTCATGGAGCACGGTCTCTACGTGCTCGAGGGCAAGGCGGTCTACCGGCTCAACCGCGACTGGGTCGAGGTCGAAGCCGGCGACTTCATGTGGCTCCGCGCCTTCTGCCCCCAAGCCTGCTACGCCGGCCCCGCCCGGTTCCGGTACCTGCTCTACAAAGACGTCAACCGCCACGCGAAACTGGGTTAGCAGCTGGAGGGGGGCACCCCCCTCTCCCCTGAGGGGAGAGGGTAGCGCAGCTAGGAGCGAAGCGACGTAGCGGAGCTTGGGTGAGGGGTTCAGCCTATCGTCCAGTGGCCCTCGTCTTCGACAGGCTTAGGATGAGGGCCGCGAGGGATCGCGGGCTACCCCCCTCACTCCTCCGGCCGTGCGGCCCAGTTGATGCCGCGGCGGAGGATGGTGGCCATTTCCGGGACTTCGAATTCCGACGCGCGGTGGCCGAGCGTGGAGTGAAAGACGCGGCCCTGGCCGTACTGGCGCTTCCACACCACCGGCATCACGACGCCTTCCGTCCAGGGGGCGTGCTGGCCCGAGAAGGTGGTGGTGGCGAGCACTTCGACCGAGGGGTCCATGTGCATGTAGTATTGCTCGGAGGTGTAGGGAAAGCTCGAGCGGATGCCGGCCATGATCGGATCGTCCGGTTTCGCCACCTCGACCGTGTAATCGATGACGTTGCCCGGATGCGCCACCCACTGGCCGCCGACGACGAACTGGTAGTCCACCGCGTCGCGGAAGGCGTCGCTCATGCCGCCATGGTGGCCGGCGAGGCCGACGCCGCCTTCGATCGCCTTCACCAGGTTGGCCAGCGGCTCCTTCTCGATCTTGCTCATGGTGTAGATCGGGATGATGAGGCTCAAATCGTGGATGGCCGGGTCGGTGAACACCGCGAGATCCGTCTCGACGCGCACCGAGAAGCCGTCCTCGTGCAGCCAGCGCCGATAGATGGCGGCGCACTCCTCGGGATCGTGACCGTTCCACCCACCCCAGACGATCAACGCACTGCGCATCACCTACTCTCCTAAGCTAAAGCGGGCGGAGAGTAGCGGAATCGAGCGCCGTGGCTAGCCCCAAAGCTGCAACGGTACAGCTAGTTGGCGCGCGGCAGCAGCGTCGCGACGAAGTGCAGGCGCCGGTCGAAGGCCCAGCCGAACGGGGCGGGATAGAGGCCGAGCCGAGCGTTTCGGGCGGCGATCTCGAGGGCGGCGCGGGCGAAGGCGGAGCGCCACTCGGCTTCGGTGAGATAGTTGTAGGGCAGCACCACGTCGTGCCCGCGATTGCCCACCCAATCCATGAACCGCAGCGTCGGGCCGGCCAGCAGCCCCTCGAGCAGATGGTCCTTCACCACCACCGAGCGTCGCGCCACCCGCGCCGCCTCGCTGAGCACCGCGGCCGCATCCTCGGTATGGTGGAGGACGTCGACGATGGTGACGTGATCAAAGCTCCGGTCGGCGAAGGGCAGCGTGTCGCCGTCGTAGAGGCTGACCGGGATGTGCCGGACCGGGCGCAGCATGACGTCCACGCCGGAGATCGCGAGGTCCGGCCTCAGCCCCATCACCGCGGCGGCGATGGAGCCGTCCCCTGCCCCGAGGTCGAGCACCGAACCGGGGCCCGGGATGGCGGCGGCGAGGTGCTGCGCCAGCACGCGGACGCGGCGGTTGAACACCGCGCCGCCATGCACCGCATTGAGCAGCGCCTTGGCGCCGGACGCCGGCACGGACTTGTCCGCGACGCTCATCGCCGGCCGCTCGCGAAGGCCCAGAACCTGAGCGCCATGAAATTCACCCCCGAGGTGAGGGCAATGACGATGAGCGCCGCGCTCCAGCCGCTGAGCCCCAGCATGGAATAGCAGAGAAAGGAGAAGGCCGATGCCAGCACCAGCGCGCTCACCTGCACCGCGACATAGCGCGGCAAGGCCCTGCGGTGCTCTTCGCCCGAACGGAAGGTGAAGCGGCGATGCATGAGGTAGACCGGCAGGATGAAGGCGGCGTAGCAGCCGGCGCTCATCATCCAGGCCGGAACGGCGGGGTAGAGCCCGATCATCGCCGCGGAGAGCGCCACGAACAGCAGCGCCGCAATGCCGCCGATGAGGAGGAAGGACATGAGTTCCAGCGCCAGCGGCAGCCCTCGTTCGGTCCTCTCCAGGGGTCGCATCAGGCTCTCGAGGGAAACGCTCATTGCGGCATCCGTTGGGGCGGGCGGTCCGCCGCCGGTCCGACATCTAGGCATTCTGCAGGTTGAAATGGGGTAAAGCCCGCGTGACCAGCGCGCCACTTCACCTTGCCGCAGAACTGTTGCAAGCTCCCCGTCGCACCGGAGCGGCAGGTGGGGACAGAGGGAAAGCGCTCCATCCGCTGTAATGGTGGCGTTGCAAGCCGATGCGACAAGGAATCCAGCCAACCGGATTCGACAAGCAAAAGGACAGGGACAATGAAGAAGCTTTGGCTGGGCGCCGGCGCGCTCGCACTCACCGCCGGGTTGACCGGCGCGGCGCAGGCGGAATTCTCGCTCACCATCCTGCACATCAACGATTTCCACTCGCGCTTCGAGTCGATCACCGGGTCGGATTCGACCTGCAATGCCGAGGGCGAGCAGAAGGGCGAGTGCTTCGGCGGCATCGCGCGGCTGAAGACCGCGATCGACGCTCAGCGCGACAAGGCGAGGACGGCCGGCGAGAACGTGGTGCTGCTCTCGGCCGGCGACGAGTTCCAGGGCTCGCTGTTCTACACCCAGTACAGGTCCGAGATCGTCGCCGACTTCATGAACGACATGGGCTTCGACGTGGCGGCCACCGGCAACCACGAGTTCGACGACGGTCCGGAGGAGTTCGCGAAGTTCCTCGACCGGGCGAAGTTCCCGATCATCGGCGGCAATTTCGATACCTCGAAGGATGCGGATCTCAAGGGCCGTCCGCCGGGCGTCATCGTCCTCACCATCGGCGGCGAGAAGGTGGGCGTCGTCGGCGCGACCACCGAGGATACGCCCGACATCGCCTCGCCCGGCCCGAACGTCGCGTTCGAAAGCGTCGCCGAGTACGTGAAGGGCGCCGTCGGCGCGCTGGAGGAAGCCGGGATCAACAAGATCATCGTCCTCTCGCACATCGGCTACGTCGTCGACCAGGAGCTGGCGAAGGCCGTCCCCGGCATCGACGTCATCGTCGGCGGCCACTCGCACACCTTCCTCGGCACCGGCGAAGGCGAGGCGGGCCCCTACCCCACGCTGGTGAAGAACCCCGACGGCGTCGACGTGCCGATCGTCCAGGCCGGCCAGTACGGCAAGGTGCTGGGCGAGCTCAAGGTCACCTGGGACGATGCCGGCAAGGTCACCTCGGCGACCGGCGCACCGATCCTGCTCGATGCCTCGGTGACCCAGGACCAGGGTTTTGCCGACCGGCTGGCCGAGCTCGGCAAGCCCCTCGAGGCGCTGAAGGCCGAGGTCATCGGCACGGCGAGCGCCCCCATCGAGGGCGACCGCAATGTCTGCCGCGTCGAGGAGTGCTCGATGGGCAACCTCGTCGCCGACGCCCAGCTGGCCCGCGTCGCCGACCAGGGCATCACCATCTCGATCGCCAACTCGGGCGGGCTGCGTGCCTCGATCGATCAGGGCGAGATCACCATGGGCGAGGTGCTCACGGTGCTGCCCTTCTCCAACACGCTGGCGACCTTCCAGCTCAAGGGCGCCGACCTCGTCGCCTCGCTCGAGAACGGGCTGAGCCAGATCGAGGAAGTGGCCGGCCGCTTCCCGCAGGTCGCCGGGCCTCAAGTACACGCTTCGACAAGACCAAGCCCGCCGGCTCGCGCCTGGTCGGCGACGTGCTGGTGCAGGACGGCGACAACTGGGTGCCGATCGATCCGGCCAAGACCTACGGCGTCGTCACCAACAACTACGTCCGCGGCGGCGGCGACGGCTACGCGCTGTTCGGCTCCAACGCGGAGAACGCCTACGACTTCGGCCCGCCGCTCGAAAAGGTGGTCGCCGACTACATCGCCGCCCAGGGCGGGACCTACACGCCGTACACGGACGGCCGGATCACCGATGCCTCTCCGGAGGCGGCACCGGCGGAGGAACCGGCGCCTGCTGCGGAGCCTGCAGCTCCGGCTGCCGGATCGGTGATCGAGGCACCGGCCATGCAGGCTCCGGCAATGGAGGCTCCCGCGATGCAAGCACCCGCGATGGAGGCTCCCGCAATGCAAGCGCCAGCGATGGAGGCTCCGGCCGCTCCCGCAGCACAGTGACCGCGACTGGCACCGGATCCCCTCTCCCCTGAGGGGAGAGGGTAGCGCAGCTAGGAGCGGCAGCGACGTAGCGAAGCTGGGTGAGGGGTTCAGCCCCTCGTCCAGCGCCCTATGCCGCCCCCTCCACCGGCTACGCCGGTCCCCTCCCCCGCACGCGGGGGAGGATGACGCGGTGGCGCCACCAGTTGATCCTCCCCCGTTTACGGGGGAGGGGGACCGCCGGAGGCGGTGGAGGGGGCGGCCACATACACCACGTCACCCCCGCGCCGGACCTCGTCCTTCGACAAGCTCAGGATGAGGTCCTTTTGAGGGACCAGATCTCAGATAGCCCTCATGGTGAGCCTGTCGAACCACGAGGGCGACCCACGGGACTCCCCCCTCACCGCTCGAACAGCACCACCGTCGCCCCCGCATACGTCGTCCGCGCGAACTCCCGGAACCCCAGGCGGCTGGCGACGCGGATCGAGGGGAGGTTGTCGACGTCGATGATGCAGGTCATGCGGCGGTTGGGGAAGGCGCCGGAGCACCACTCGATCGCGGCACCCATGGCTTCTGTGGCATAGCCCCAGCCCTGCGAGGAGGGAACGAGCCCCCAGCCCGCCTCGAGCGTGCCCTCGATGGAGGGGGTGATGTCCCGCATCAGCTCCTGGAAGCCGGCCTCGCCGGCGAGGTGGCCCGATTCCTTCTCCACCACGGCGAAGAAGCCGAAGCCCATGTGCTGCCAGTGGCCGGTGTTGCGCAGCAACCTGCCCCAGGCCTCCTCGCGCCCGAAGGGCTTGCCGCCGATGAAGCGGACGACGTCGGGATCGGCCCACATCTCGGCATAGGCCTCGAAATCGTCGATGCTGTAGGGCCTGAGGATCAGCCGCTCGGTCTCGAGCGTCGGGATCTCCATGGCGGCTCAGCGCGGGCGCGCCAGCTGCCGCCAGATCAGCAGCACGATGATCGAGCCGACGATGGCGCCGAAGAACCCGGCCGCCTCGCCGGCGCGATACCAGCCGATCGCCTGGCCCAGCCAGGTCGCCAGCAACGCCCCGACGATGCCGAGCACCGTGGTTAGGATGAAGCCGCGCGGCTTGGGATCACCCGGCGTGATCAGCTTGGCGATGATGCCGACGATGAAGCCGATGATGATGGCGCCGAGAATGCCCATATGCCCCCTCCGTTGTCCTCGCGTCATAAATGAACCCGCACGGATCGGGTTGCAACGGGGTGGCGGCGAAACTGAGCGGTTGCGAACCCGATGGGTCCCCGGGTCAAGCCCGGGGATGACGGAGTTTGTTTTGAGGTTTGCGCCTCACGAGCACCGTCTCAGCATCTATCCCCCGTCATCCCCGGGCTTGACCCGGGGACCCAGCGATCGCTCCACAGGCGCGAGAGTGCAGCACTCTCAGTGCGTCGACAGTTCGCGGCGCTCGCGCTCGGTGACGGTGGCGAGGTCGAGCACGCTTCTGCAGGTTCGCGGCGTGGCGGAAGGAGGGCTCCTGCATGATGCCGGTGCGCACCGCTTCGGCGAAGCGCTGGTAGTTGGTGGGCACGGGCGGCGCGTCCATTTCCTTCCAGGTGCCGGTCTCGACGTCCTCGCCGAGGCAGACGCGCAGGCGCGAGCCGTCGTGGCGGTGCTGCACCTCGACGCCGCCCTTCTCGCCATAGACGCGCAGCCGCAGCTCGTTCATGTGGCCGGTGGCCCAGCGGCTGGCGTGGATGACGCCGAGCGCGCCGTTGTCGAAATCGACCGCCATGGCGAAGCTGTCATTGGCGTCGAGCTCGTACTCGCCGATCTTGTTGCCCTCGGCCTTGTCGAAGGTCTTGAGCCGCGCGAACACGTGGTCGATCTCGAGCCCCGAGCCGTAGGAGGCGAAATCGAGGATGTGGACGCCGATGTCGCCGAGCACGCCGTTCGAGCCGTGCTTCTTCGAAAGCCGCCACAGCCACTGGCTCTCGGTGCGCCAGTCGCCCCAGGCCTTGGAGACCAGCCAGCTCTGCAGGTAGCTCGCCTCGACGTGCTTGACCGCGCCGATCTGGCCCGACAGCACGATCTCGCGCGCCTTCTGCAGCTGCGCCACGTTGCGGTAGGTGAGGTTGACCATGTTGATGAGGCCCGAGGCCTCGGCCACCTCGACCATCTCGAACGCCTTCTGCGCGTCGGTCGCCAGCGGCTTCTCGCAGAACACGTGCTTGCCGGCCTTGAGCGCGGCGATCGAGGTCGGGTGATGGATCGAGTCGGGGGTGACGTTGGCCACGGCATCGAACTCGCCCCAGGCGATCGCCGCGTCGAGCGAGGCGAAGCCGTTCGGGATGTTGTGCGTGGCGTTGAACTTCTCGAGCCGGTTCGGATCGACGTCGACGCCGCCGACCAGGGTCACCCCGTCGATGGCGGAGAAATGCTTGGCATGCTGGGCGGCCATGCCGCCGGTGCCGAGGATGAGGAGGCGCATATTCGATTCCTTCATGCGGGGGACGCGTCAGCGGCGTCCGCTCTTACCCTGTGTTCCTTGCGGTCGAGATCGGCGACGAGCGCCAGATCGAGGACCTTCTGCAGTTCGGCGGCATGGCGGAAGCCGGGTTCCGACTGCCTGCCCGCGCGGACCGCGTCGACGAAGCGCTGGTAGTTGGTGGGCACCGGATCGGCCTTCACTTCGCGCCAGGTCGAGGTCGCGATGTCCTCACCGGCACAGACGCGCAATAGCGTGCCCCAGTGCCCGTGGCTCAGTTCCAGCCCGCCCTTGTTGCCATAGACGCGCAGCCGCTGGTCGTTGGAGTGCCCGGAGGCCCAGCGCGACGAATGGATGGTGCCGATGGCGCCATTGGCGAACTCGGCGCTGATGATGAAGCTGTCATTGGCATCGAGCACATACTCGCCGATCCGGTCGCCCGGCACCTTGTTGAAGGTCTGCAGCCGGCAGTTCATCGAGACGATGTCCTGGCCGGTGGCGAAGGTGGTGAAATCGAGGATGTGGATGCCGATGTCGCCCAGCGTGCCGTTGGAGCCGTGGTTCTTCGACAGCCGCCAGAGCCACGGGCCGGGATCGTTGAAATCGCGCAGCACCACCCAGTGCTGCAGGTAGCTCGCCTCGATGTGCCGGACCTCGCCGATGGTGCCCGCGGCGATGAGCTCGCGCGCCTTGTGCAGCTCGGCGACGTTCCGGTAGGTGAGGTTCACCATGTTGACGAGGCCGGACTTCTCGGCCGCCTCGACCATCTCCATGGCCAGCGCGTAGTTCGGCGCCAACGGCTTCTCGCAGAAGACATGCTTGCCAGCCGCCAGCGCCGCGAGGGTGGTTGGATGGTGGATCGAGTCCGGCGTGACGTTGTCGACCGCGTCGAACTCGCCCCATTCGAGCGCCGCCTCGAGCGAGGGGAAGCGTCTGTCGATGCCGAAAGTGTCGGCGAAGCTGTCGAGGTTTTGCGGAACGGTATCGACGGCGCCGACCATCTCGACGCCTTCCATGGCCTGGAAGGCTTTCGCGTGGTTATGGGCCATCCGCCCGGTCCCGAGGATGAGTAGGCGCATCAGGGTTCCGTGGGAAGCGAAATGGGTCCGCGGGTCAAGCCCGCGGATGACGAAGGAGAGTTTCGAGGGCGGTGCACCGGCTCGGCAATCCAATCACCGACATCCCCGGGCGAAGACCCGGGGACCCATGGGGCGGTGTGGATTTGCCTTGCGCTCACTTCAGGTGCACCACGCCCGCTCTCACTTCGGGTGGCTGTGCAGCTTGCCGCCACGCTCGACCAGGGGCTCGAGCGACTTGTCGACCGGTCGGTTCGGCGCCTTCATCAGTTCGGCATGCCGCTCGGCATTGAAGGCCCAGTTGGCGGCATTGCGCAGCACCAGCCCCACATTGGCGTCGTGATAGGTCGGGTAGGTCTCGTGCCCGGGGCGGAAGTAGAAGATGTTGCCGGCGCCCCGACGGTAGGTCAGGCCCGAGCGGAAGACCTCGCCGCCCTGGAACCACGACACGAACACCGTCTCGAGCGGCTCGGGCACGGTGAAGGGCTCGCCATACATCTCCTCCATCTCGAGCTCGAAATACGGGCCCAGCCCCTTGGCGATCGGATGGCCGGGGTTGACCACCCAGACGCGCTCGCGCTCGCCGGCCTCGCGCCAGCTGAGATTGGCCGGCGCACCCATCAGGCCCTTGAACACCTTCGAGTGGTGGCCCGAATGCAGGACGATCAGCCCCATGCCCTGCCACACCCGGTGCATCACCCGCTCGACGATCTTGTCGTCGACGAGGTTGTGCGCGGCGTGCCCCCACCAGACCAGCACGTCGGTGTCATCGAGCTTGGCCTCGGTCAGCCCATGCTCGGGATCCTGCATCGTCACGGTCGAGGCGAGAATGTTCTTGTCTTCGCTCAGCAGCGCGGCGATCTGGCCATGCATCCCCTTGGGATAGTTGTCGGCCACCACCTTGTTCTTCTGCTCGTGGACGTTCTCGCCCCAGACAGTCACTCTGATCGGCATGTAAGGCACTCCTTGACGCGTGAAAACGGCCGGATACTGGCTCCGACCCTGCATTCCAAAACGGTTTGAGCGGCTGGCGCTTCAGTGCATCCGCTGCCGGCAAATGGCAAGCAAGTGCGGCGAAAATCCATCGCTGTGCGGCAATTTGATCACCGCCCGGGGTCAGCGCTTCATCGGCTTCCCGGAGGCGTCGAAGCGGTGGATCCGGGTCGGGATCGGGGCGATCGCGATCGGATCGTCGGGGTTGTGGCGGCTCGTCCCCTCCTCGCGCACGATGATCGGTTCGTCGGCGCCGATGTCGACATAGACATAGCTGTCCGAACCGAGGTTCTCCGAGTGGATGACCTTGCCCTTCCAGGCGCCGTCGCGGTCGGCGATCTCGATGTGCTCGGAGCGGATGCCGATGGTGGTGGCGCCGAACTTCGAGGCGATCTCGCCATTGAGGAAGTTCATCTTCGGCGAGCCGATGAAGCCGGCGACGAACATCGACTGCGGGTTCTCGTAGAGCTCGAGCGGCGTGCCGACCTGCTCGATGATGCCGTCGCGCAGCACGCAGATGCGGTCGGCCAGCGTCATCGCCTCGACCTGGTCGTGCGTCACGTAGACCATGGTGGCGCCGTGCATGGCGTGATGGAGCTTGGCGATCTCGAGCCGGGTGGCGACGCGCAGCGCCGCGTCGAGGTTGGAGAGCGGCTCGTCGAACAGGAACACCTTCGGGTCGCGCACGATGGCGCGGCCGATGGCGACGCGCTGGCGCTGGCCGCCCGAGAGCTGCTTGGGCAGCCGCGCGAGATAGGGGGTGATCTGCAGCAGCTCCGCCGCCTTCTCGACGCGCTGCTTGATGGCGTCCTTGTCGGCCTTCGCCAGCTGCATGCCGAAGGCCATGTTCTCGTAGACCGTCATGTGCGGGTAGAGCGCATAGGACTGGAACACCATGGCGATGCCGCGCTTGCGACGGCGCCAGCGCGTTGACCAGCTGGCCGTCGAACATCAGCGTCGCCCGAGGTGATGTCCTCGAGCCCGGCGATCAGGCGCAGCAGCGTGGACTTGCCGCAGCCCGACGGGCCGACGAAGACCATGAACTCGCCCGAGTCGATCTCCAGGTCCACGCCCTTGATGACATCGACGACGCCGAACGACTTCCTGATGTCCTTGAGCTCGATATGCGCCATGGACTTAGCCCTTTACGCCGCCGGCGGTGAGGCCGGAAATGATCTTGCGCTGGAAGATGAGGACGAGCACGACCAGCGGCACGGTGACGATCACCGACGCGGCCATGATGTTGCCCCAGGGGATTTCGTACTGGCTGCCGCCCGAGAGCAGCGCGATGGCGACCGGCACCGTGCGCGTCGCGTTGGACGAGGTGAAGGTCAGCGCGAACAGGAACTCGTTCCAGGCCGCGATGAAGGCGAGCAGCCCGGTCGTCACCAGCGCCGGCCACATCAGCGGCATGAACACCTTGGTGATGATCACCCAGGGCGTGGCGCCGTCGACGATCGCCGCCTCCTCGATCTCGATCGGCAGCTCGCGCATGAAGGTGGTCAGCACCCACACGGTGAACGGCAGCGTGAAGATCGTGTAGGAGAAGATCAGCGCCCAGGGCGTGTTGTAGAGGCCGAGGAAGCGGATCAGCTCGAACAGGCCCGCGAGCACCGCGATCTGCGGGAACATCGAGACCGCGAGGATGGTCATCAGCAGCAGCGCCCGGCCCCGGAACCTGACGCGGGACAGCGCGTAGGCGGCGGTGACGGCGAGGAACAGCGCGCAGAGCACCGTCACCGCGGCGATGAAGACCGAGTTGCAGCAGGTTGCGCGGGAAGCTGCCGGTGCTCAGCACCGCCACGTAGTTGTCCCAGCGAGAACGAGGTCGGCCAGTAGGTGACGCGGAACAGGTCGGTGCCGGATTTGAAGCTGGTCAGGATCGCGTAGTAGAACGGGAACACCGCGACGACGACGATGAACAGCGACCAGCGCGTAGAACGCCGTCCGCTTGGTGATAGCCCGAGATCGAGCGCCATTACCGGTCTCCCCCGTCGAACCGAACCTTGCCGAGCCAGATGTAGAGCACGGTCATGACGGCGATGATCAGGAACAGCAGCGTCGATTGCCGCCGAGCCGTAGGCGAACTTGTCGAAGTCGAACAGGTTCTCGCGGGCGATCACCGACATGGTCTTGGTCTGCCGTGCTGTTGGGCGTCAGCACGTAGATCAGGTCGAAGATGCGCAGCGCGTCGAGCAGGCGGAAGATCACCGCCACCATCAGCGCCGGCCGCACCAGCGGCAGGGTGACGCGGAAGAACACCTTGATCGGATGCACGCCGTCGATCTCGGCCGCCTCGTAGATGTCCTTGGGGATCATCTGCAGGCCGGCGAGGATCAAGCAGCGCCATGAACGGCGTGGTCTTCCAGATGTCGACGATCAGCACCGCGGTCATCGCCGTGTCGGCGGTCGCGGTCCAGGCGATCTTGCGGTCGATCAGGCCGAGCATGAGGAACAGGTCGTTGATGATGCCGAACTGGTCGTTGAGCATCCAGCCCCACATCTTGGCGGAGACGATGGTCGGGATCGCCCAGGGGATCAGGATGGCGGCGCGCACGATGCCGCGGCCCTTGAATTCGGCATTGAGCACCAGCGCCACGATCATGCCGAGGACGGTCTCGAGCGACACCGAGATCACGGCGAAGCGCACGGTGTTCCACACCGCGTTCCACCAGGCGGGATCGACCAGCAGGCCCGAGAAGACCGTGCGGCCGCTCTTCAGCGTGGTCCAGCTCAGGTAGTTCTTGAAGCCGACGAACTCGCCGCCATAGAGGTTCGAGAGCGAGGCGTCGGTGAACGAGAACCAGATGGTCCGCAGCAGGGGCCAGCCGGCGACCACCGCCAGCGCCACCAGCATCGGCAGCAGGAACCACATCGCCGCGGCGACCCGCGACTTCATCAGATCGGATTCGATCCTGGCGGTTCGGACTGCCGGCCTTGCGGGTGCGACGGCTTCGGTGGTCATGGCTGAGGTCCTGCGCTCGAGGAGGAAGAAGTGGCGCGGGGCCGCACCCGAAAGCGACCCCGCGCCGAGCCGGTAAGGCGAACCTTACCAGCCGTCGCCCTTGAGCTCGGTCAGCTTGGCTTCCAGAAGCTCAAGATTTTCCGCAGCGGTGCCGTTGCCCGACAGGGTGTCGTGCACCGCGGACCAGAACAGCGAGGAGACCTCGTTGTACTTGACCTTGGTCGGAGCCGACGGACGCGGCACGGCGTTCTGGAACACCTCCTTCCAGTTCGGGATGATCGGCGCGGCAGCGGCAATGTCGGCGTCGTCATAGAGCGCTTCGATCGTGGGCAGGTTGGTCTGCTTGATCGCGCGTTCCTTCTGCACGTCCTTGGACGACAGGAACAGGGCGAGCTTGATCGCCTCGTCCGGGTTCTTGGAGTACTTCGAGACGGCGACGTTCCAGCCGCCCAGCGTCGCCGCCGAGCGGGCATCGGCGCCCTCGCCCGATCGGCAGCGGGGCGACGTCGAACTTGCCCTTCACGGCCGAGTCCGCGCCATTGCCGAGCGCGTAGGCATAGGGCCAGTTGCGCATGAACACGGCATTGCCGAGCTGCCAGACGCCGCGGCTCTCTTCTTCCTGGTAGGCCAGCACGCCCTCGGGCGAGATGGTGCCGATCCAGCTCTTGGCCTGCTCGAGCGCCGCCGCGGCCTGCGGGTTGTTGATCGAGATCGTGCCGTCGGCCTCGACGATCTGGCCGCCGCCATAGGACTTGACCCATTCCAGCGCGTCGCAGGTCAGGCCTTCATAGGCGTTGCCCTGGAACACGAAGCCCCACATGTCGGCGTTGCCGGCCGCACGCTCGCCGTCCTGGATTTCCTTGGCGGTCGCGGCGAGCTCGTGCCCAGGTCTTGGGGACGTGCTTGCCGTACTTGTCGAGCAGGTCCTTGCGGTAGTAGAGCGCCGGCGCGTCGGTGAAGGCGGGCAGCGCGACGAGCTTGCCGTCCACGGTCTGCGACTCGATGATCGAGGGGAAGTGGTCCTTGACCACGTCCTTGGCCGCGTCGGTCAGGTCGAGGAACTGGTCGGCGAGCTGCGGGGCCCAGATCACGTCGGTCTGGTAGACGTCGATGTCGGAGTTGCCGGCCGCCAGCCACAGCTTGTACTGGCCGAACTGGTCGGTGGTCGAGGACGGCATCGGCACGATGGTGACCTTGTTGCCCGTCTCGGCTTCGAAGCGGTCGAGCTGGCCGCGCAGGAATGCGAGCCCGTTGCCGGTATCGCCCGAAACCATGGCAAGATCGGCGGCCTGGGCTGCCATCGCGCCCATGGTGGCGCTGGCGAGCAGAGCTGCGATCAAGGACTTAAGTTTCATTATTTTCCTCCCAAAGGACAGGTGTGACCGGGAGGCTGCCAAGCACCGACAACGCCCGTCGGGGCGTTATCTGCACCAGTACTCCTCCCACAAAACGCCTTGCCCGGAGAGGATGTCTCTCCGCTCAATTCCCCAAAGCGCTTTGAATGAAACCTAGTCTCGCGGTCGAAATGCTGTCAAGCGAGATTCAGCAACGGCGACCGTGCCGTTCGCCTTCTCCTGCCGGAATTCGACCGTAATTTCAGTCAGTTATGCTGACGGTTGCAGGACGCGTGCCAGGAAATCGCCCTGCAGTCCTGAGGTACGAACCTCAGCTCACGCGGCCGTAACCGGCCACTTGCCATCGCTTTTCAAATCGCTTTGAATGCCCCATTCGAGCAGGAGGACGCCCTCTATCCGATCGCGTAGGTTCGACGGCCGGGCCGGCTCGATTCGGTCCGCGCTCCCCTCGGCGGCACATGCGGCGTGAACAAAATTGGCTTTGAAACTCAAGGACCTGGCGGCTGAGCTGGGCCTGTCGCAGACGACGGTCAGCCGGGCGCTCAACGGCTATCCCGAGGTCAACGAGGCGACCCGCAAGCGCGTCAGCGAGGCGGCGCATCGGCTCGGCTATCGCGCCGACGCCAGTGCCCGCCGCCTCGCCACCGGCCGCTCCGGCGCCATCGGCGTCGCCCTGCCACTGCAGCGCTCGATGCATTTCGGCCCGCATACCGCCGAATTCCTCTCCGGCATCAGCGAGCGCATGGCCGAGGCCGAGATCGACATCGTCGTCGCCCCGCTCGATGCCGACGACGAGATGCCGGCGTTCCGCCGCCTCGCGGCGAGCCGCCGCGTCGATGCCGTGGTGATCTCCGCGCCGACGCCGCAGGACCCGCGCATCGCGGCGCTGACCGAGCTCGGCCTGCCCTTCCTGCTGCACGGCCGGGTCGAGGTGCCGCTGCCGCATGCCTGGCTCGACATCGACAACGAGGGCGCCTTCCACCGCGCCACCTCGCACCTCATCGATCTCGGCCATCGCCACATCGCGCTGATCAACGGCCCGGAGGACCAGACCTTCGCCATCCATCGCAACCGCGGTTTTCGCGAGGCCATGCTGGCGCGCGGCCTGACGCCCGATCCGCAACTGATCAGCGGCGGCCGCTTCACCGACGAGAACGGCTTCCGCCTGGCCCAGGCCTTCCTCGAGCGCAGCCCGCGCCCCACGGCGTTCCTCGCCGGCTCGATGATGACGGCGCTCGGGGTGTTCCGCGCGATCCGGCTCGCCGGCCTCGAGCTCGGCAAGGACGTCTCGATGATCGCCCACGACGACGTCTTCCCCTATCTCAATGCCGACAACATGGTCCCCTCCATGTCGACCACCCGCTCCTCGATCCGCGCCGCCGGCGCGCGGATCGGCGAACTGCTGCTGCAGATGCTGCAGGGCAAGCCGGCGAGCTCCATCCACGAACTCTGGCCGGTGGAACTGGTGCTGCGGCAATCGACCGGACCGGCGCCGCGGTAGGGGTGGCGGGCGCCCCAGCACCCGGGCCGGGAGCGCAAGCTCGGGCGAGAGGTTCGGCCTCTCAGCATGCCCCCCGGCCGGCTACCGGATCCGGATCCCGTACACGTCCCAATAGTACTTCCGGATATCGCGGTAATTCTGCGGCTTGTAGCCAATGCCGCGGGGCAGGTCGAGGCCGAGGTTGAGCTTGCCGTGGATGGTGCAGAAGCCGCCGCTCTCGTTGATGCGGTGCTGGCACCGGTCGCGCTCGTCCCCATGCTCGGAAAGCAGCGAGGGCGGCGGGTAGAAGTTGAAGCAGAGGTCGCGGCACTCCATGCCGATGGCAACGGGCGGCAGGGTGAGCGAAGTGATCGCTACGGACGCGGCGATGGTCAAGGCTCGAAGGATACGCATGGTGGCCTCACTTGCGTCAAAGGCGTGAGCCCCCGATAGCGCGCGCAATCGTACCGAAGCGCTTACGCGGGCCGGGCCATTCGACTCAATAAACCGCCTAAGTGAGGGCATCGAGGGGTCCTGAAACCAGCACGGGCCCCGCCACCGTTGCCGAGGGCGAGACCCGTTGTAAGGCCCGTGACCGGGAAGGCCCGGGCGCATGTGCATGTCAGCACCCAGGCGCTCCGATCACCCGGCGATTAGCCCGGGCGGCGCAGATTCTGACAACCCGGGGCGGCGGCAAAAAAACTCTGGAAAACATCATCTTGCCGGGAGACGGCGGCCGGACTCGCAGCGGCAGGCCGGCGCCGCTGGCGGGCAGGCGCCGGTCGATCGCGCCATCTCGACTCCCCATCGGCAAAAGGCGCACTGTCGCAATTGTAACGATGGACAGAGGGTAGTAACGCACACCGCTTTGCTTGCGTCGCAGGCAGTTACAACAGTCGAACTGCCCGAGACGACTACCGCGGGGCCAGGGGGCCGTCATGCAGCCGTCATCTGCTCCACATAGGTGAATGCCGCTTTCGGGGCCCTCCGGCCCAAACGAGAAGCCATATCCAGGGAGACGTTGAATGATTCTGAGAAACGCGTTCGCCGCCTCGGTGTCGATCGCCGCGCTCGTCGCCTCGAGCTTCGCCGCCATGGCGCAGACCGACCTCGCCGCGCTCTACGACGCCGCCAAGGCCGAAGGCCAGCTCACCGTCATCGCGCTGCCGCACACCTGGTGCGGCTATGGCGCGCGTGATCGACGCCTTCAAGGCCAAGTACCCCGGCATCACCGTCAACGAACTGAACCCCGATGCCGGCTCCGCCGACGAGCTCGAGGCGGTGCGCGCCAACAAGGACAACAAGGGCCCGCAGGCGCCCGACGTGCTCGACGTCGGCCTCTCCTTCGGCCCGCAGGCCAAGGACGAGGGCCTGCTGCAGGCCTACAAGGTCTCGACCTGGGACGAGATCCCGGCCGAGGCCAAGGACGCCGACGGCTTCTGGTACGGCGACTATTACGGCGTGCTCGCCTTCGGCATCAACAAGGACGTGGTGACCGGCGACAATCCGCAGAGCTGGGCCGACCTGCTAGAAGCCCGACTACGCCAACCAGGTCGCCCTCGCCGGTGATCCGCGCACCGCCAACAACGCCATCGTCTCGGTCTATGCGGCCGGCCTCTCGACCGGCGCCGACGCCGCGGCCGCCGCCGATGCGGGCCTCGCAGTTCTTCAAGAAGCTGAACGACGCCAAGAACTTCGTGCCGGTCGACGCCGAGGCCGCCCCGATCGCCCAGGGCACGACCCCGATCGCCATCAACTGGGACTACAACCTCTTGGCCCAGCGCGACGGCATGAACGGCAACCCGCCGATGGACATCGTCGTGCCGTCCGACGGCGTCGTCGCCGGCGTCTATATCCAGGCCATCTCGGCCTATGCGCCGCACCCCAACGCCGCCAAGCTCTGGATGGAGTACCTCTATTCGGACGAGGGCCAGCTCGGCTGGCTCGCCGGCTACTGCCACCCGATCCGCTTCAACGCGCTGTCGGCCGCCGGCAAGGTGCCGCAGGAGCTGCTCGACAAGCTGCCCGACGCGGCGAACTACGCCCAGGCCGTGTTCCCCTCGATCGCCGAGCAGAACGCCGCCAAGGAAGTGATCACGACCAAGTGGGACTCGGTCGTCGGAGCCAATGTCCAGTAACAGCGCCCCGATCGCTGTATCAAGCAAGGCCGGCCCGGATGTTTCCGGGCCGATTTCCGTCTCGCGCCGGCGCATCGGGCTCGAGTGGCTGAGCGTCGTCCCGTTCGTCGTCTTCGCGGTGATGTTCCTCGCGGCGCCGACCGCCTACCTCGTGGTGCAGGCCTTCACCGACCGGGCCGGCAATTTCACCCTCGACAACATCATCGGGCTGGGCACGACGCAGATCGTCAGCGCCTACACGATCTCGATCCAGATCTCGGCCGCCTCGGCGCTGCTCGGCGCGGTGTTCGGGCTGCTGATCACGCTGGCGCTGATCCGGGGCGCCCTGCCCCGGGGCCTCCGCTCGGCAGTGATGACCTTCTCGGGCGTCGCCTCCAACTTCGCCGGCGTGCCGCTGGCCTTCGCCTTCATCGCGACGCTGGGCCGGCTCGGCATCGTCACCCTGCTGCTGCGCGAAATGTTCGGCTTCGACATGTACCGCGCCGGCTTCAACCTCTTCAGCTTCTGGGGCCTGACGATCACCTATCTCTACTTCCAGATCCCGCTGATGGTGCTGATCATCGCGCCGGCGGTGGACGGGCTGAAGCGCGAGTGGGGCGAGGCGGCCGCAGACGCTGGGCGCCAGCAAGTGGGATTTCTGGCGCCATATCGGGCTGCCGATCCTGTGGCCGCCCTTTCTCGGCACGCTCTCGCTGCTGTTCGCCAACGCCTTCGGCGCCATCGCCACGGCCTGGGCGCTGACCGGCTCGAACCTCAACATCGTGACCGTGCTGCTCTACAACCAGATCCGCGGCGACGCGCTGCAGAACCCCGGCCTCGGCGCCGCCCTCGCGGTCGGCATGGTGGTCATCACCTCGGTCGCCAACATCATCTATCTCGTCGTCGCCAAGCGGGCCGAGAGGTGGATGAAATGAGACGGAACCGCTTCTGGGCCTGGCTGATCGTCGGCCTCAGCGTGTTCTATTTCCTCGTGCCGCTGGTCGCGACCTTCGATCTTCTCGCTGCGCATGCGGCGGGGCGAGCTCAGCTTCGACGCCTATGCCTCGGTATTCGCCGATGCGCGCTTCTTCTCGAGCTTCGGCTATTCGCTCGGCATCGGCGTCTTCACCATCCTGCTCGGCATCGTCGTGGTGGTGCCGGCGGTCTATTACGTGCGCCTGCGCATGCCGTGGCTGCGGCCGTTCATCGAGTTCATCACGCTGCTGCCGCTGGTGATCCCGGCGCTGGTGCTGGTCTACGGCTATATCCGGCTCTACAACTCGTCCTCGCTCGTGCCCTTCACCGGCTCGGCGCTCGGGACCGACATCCTCCTCACCTGCGCCTATGTCACGCTGGCCCTGCCCTACATGTACCGCGCCGTCGACACCGGCATGCGCAGCATCGACATCGGCACGCTGACCGAGGCGGCGCAGATCCTCGGGGCCAGCCAGTTGACCGATCATTGCGCGCGTGGTGTTCCCCAACATCATGGTGGCGGTGCTCTCGGGCGCCTTCCTGACCCTCGCCATCGTCATCGGCGAATTCACCATCGCGAGCCTGCTCAACCGGCCGGCCTTCGGCCCCTACCTCGTGACCATCGGCACCAACCGCGCCTACGAGCCCTCGGCGCTCGCCATCATCTCGCTGCATCGTCACCTGGGGCGCCATGGGCATGATCCAGCTCCTCGCCCGCTTCGCCCCCAAAACCGCCCGCCTCGACTGAAGGACCCGAGATTGACCGAAGAGTTCCTGCGCATCGACAAGCTGGTCAAAGCCTTCGGCGGCACGCCGGTGGTGAAGGGGGTCGACCTCAGCTTCGAGAAGGGCGAGTTCGTCACCCTGCTCGGCCCCTCGGGCTGCGGCAAGACGACGATCCTGCAGGATGATCGCCGGCTTCGAGCGCCCCACCTCCGGCCGCATCGTGGTGGAAGGCAAGGACATCACCGACCTCGCCCCGAACCAGCGCAAGATCGGCATGGTGTTCCAGGCCTATGCGCTGTTCCCCAACATGAACGTCGCCGACAATATCGGCTTCGGCCTCAGGGTCGCCGGCATGCAGCGGCCGCAGCGCGAGGCGCGGATCGACGAGATGCTGAAGCTGATCGGCCTCCCGGCTTCGACAAGCGCTTCCCGTTCGAGCTCTCCGGCGGCCAGCAGCAGCGCGTGGCGCTGGCCCGGGCGCTGGCCCCGAGCCCGCGCATGCTGCTGCTCGACGAGCCGCTCTCGGCGCTCGACGCCAAGATCCGCGTCAGCCTGCGCCAGGAGATCCGGCAGATCCAGCGCGAGCTCGGCATCACCACGGTGTTCGTGACGCACGACCAGGAGGAGGCGCTGTCGATCTCCGACCGCATCGTGGTGATGAATGCCGGCAATGTCGAACAGTTCGGCCGGCCCTTCGACATCTACAACCACCCGGCGACGAAGTTCGTCGCGGGCTTCGTCGGCACCCTCAACACCCTCAACGCCACCGTCGCCGACGCCGGCGCCAAGACCGTGACCATCGGGCAAACCCTCGCCACCATCCCCGCCCTGCCCGCCACCGCCCGCAGCGGCGACGCCGTGGCGCTGACCCTGCGGCCCGAGGCCGTGTCGCTCGCCAACGGCGCGGCGCACGACATCGTGCTCGACGGCACGGTGTCGGAAGTGAGCTTCCTCGGCTCGGTGATCCGGCTGAAGGTCGACCTCGAGCGGCAACGCCCTGAGCCTCGACACCTTCAACGACCAGCGCACCCCGCCGCCGGTCCACGGCGCGCCGGTGCGGGTGGGAATCGCAGCGAGCGACGTGCTGGTGCTGGGGGAGTGAACGGCGCAGGGACCTCGTCCTTCGACAAGCTCAGGATGAGGCCTGAGAGATCTGTGTGTGCGACCTGGATACCGAGATCCCTCCCCGGACCTGCATCCTGAGACCCCCTCCCCGGACCTCATCCTGAGCTTGTCGAAGGACGAGGTCCGCTCCCAGATGGTGACGGCGGGCTCGCGTCACCCTAGGTTGCGCGCAAAACCCAGGAGCATCCATGACCGCCCCTCTCGTCAGCACCGAGTGGCTCGCCGCCCACCTCGATGACCCGAACCTCGCGCTGGTCGACGCCAGCTGGTACCTGCCCACCGCCAATCGCGACGGGCGGGCGGAATACCTCGAGAGCCACCTTCCCGGCGCCGTGTTCTTCGGCATCGACGAGATCGCCGACAAGGCCACCTCCCTGCCCCACATGCTGCCGAGCCCCGAGGAGTTCGCCCGGATGGCAGGCGAGCTGGGCATCGCCGACACCGACACCATCGTCGTCTACGACGAAGCCGGCATCTTCTCCGCGCCACGCGCCTGGTGGAGTTTTCGCGCGATGGGCGCGAGCGGACGTGCGCGTGCTCGACGGCGGCGGCCCGAAGTGGCGGGCCGAGGGCCGGCCGACCGAGGCCGGCGCGGTGTCGCCGGCACCGAAACGGTTCACCGCGCGCTACCGCCCCGAACTGGTCGAAAATTTCGACCGGGTGCTCGGCTTCACCCGCTCCGGCGCCAAGGCCATCGTCGACGCCCGGCCGGCCGACCGCTTCCGCGGCGAAGCCCCGGAGCCACGGCCCGGACTGGCCTCCGGCCACATGCCGGGAAGTCTCAGCGTGCCGGCGGGAATGGTGACGCGGGACGGACGAATGAAATCGCCCGAGGAACTGGCAGCGCTGTTCCGCGAGGCCGGCGTGGATGTGACGAAGCCGATCGTCACCAGCTGCGGGTCCGGGGTCACGGCCTCGGCAGTGGCGCTGGCGCTGCAGATCGCGGGCGCGCAGGACGTGGCGGTTTATGATGGCTCGTGGGCGGAATGGGGCTCGCGGGAGGATGCGCCGGTGGTGAAGGGGTAGGTTCGGAGGTCGGTGGCTGTTGCCCCACTCAGGGGCGTGATGAAGCGGGCCCTCTCGCCCACCCGGTATGGGTCCCCGGGTCAAGCCCGGGGATGACGGTGGGTGGGGGACATCAGTGCTCAACAAACTCCGTCATCCCCGGGCTTGACCCGGGGACCCATGCACCAATTCGGATGATCCGGGTTCTACCCCCTCGAAATCCGCCAGCTCCGCACCTCGAACGGCCGGAGCCCCGCGCCCTTCCCCCGCTCCATCGGCTCCTCGAGGATGCTCAGCGGCCCGCTGACACTCCAGCCCTCCGGAACAGCCGAGCGCGAACTCGCCCCGCCGGCCGGAGGGTTCGTAGACGCGGAAGATCAGGCCATCGCCGTCCTCGGCCGGCTTGAAGCCGGAGAGCGCGGCGGGGATGCCCTCCGTCCTGAGCGGCTCGTACTGCGCGGCGGCGAGATTGCGGACCACGGTCGCGAGCAGCGGCTGGTTGAGGTCCTCGGCCTCCTCGCGCACCCGGCCCTCGTGCCACTCGCCGGCATGCGGATAGAGCGCGTAGGTGAAGCGCTGCCCGCCCTCGTCGGCGAGCGGGTCGGGATAGACCGGCGAGCGCACGAGGCTGAGGCCGAGCACGTTGCCCTTGGCGCTGTGGCCGTACTTGGCGTCGTTGAGCAGCGCCACGCCGAAGCCCGGCTCGCTCATGTCGACGAAGCGGTGCGCCGGCACCTCGAACTGCGCCTGCTCCCATGAGGTGTTGTCGTGCGTGGCGCGCCGGACCACGCCGTTGGCATGCTCGAAGGTGGCATGCGTCGCCCGCACGTCGACCGGGGTGAGGGTGCGCAGCAGGCAGTGGCGGTCGTGCCAGTCGATCTCGGTGACGATGTCGAGCCGGGTGCCGTTGGCCTCGAGCACATAGGTCTGCGCCACGGTCGAGGCGCGGAAGTGCCGGACCACCCGCACCGCGACGCGCGCCGGGGTGTTCTCGACCACCCGGATGCTCTCCGGCTGGTCGAGCTCGATGCCCTTTCGGGCGTAGTCGTCCTCGATGTCCCAGGCGTCCCAGTTGCGCGGCTTGTCGGCGGGATAGACCCAGAGCTGGTTGCCGCGCCCGGCCAGGGCCTCGCGGCCGGTGCGCCTTGTGGACGAGGCTGGTGACGGTGCCGTCCGCGTCCGATGCTCGCCTTGAGATGCGCGTTCTCGAGATGCGTCTCGCTGACCGACAGGCCCGGCAGCGGCGCCAGTTCGGCGGGCGCCAGCACGCGGATGCCGAGCGGCGGCATGATCTCGGCGGTCGAGTAGTGCGTGCCGTCATTGGTGGTGGCGCGCAGCGGGCGGCGGCTGAGCGAGGGGTTGACCACCAGCACCGCCTCCTCGAGCTCGCCGGGGGCGAGCCTCGCGGCGATGGTGGAGAGCGCCATCTGCTGGCGCGCCAGCGCCCGGCCGCAGGCGTCGTTCAGCTCGCGCTCCGCGTCGTCATAGACCTCGGCGATGGAGGAGCCGGGCAGGATGTCGTGGAACTCGTTCTTGAGCACGACGCGCCAGAGGTGCTCGAGGCTTTCCGGCGCCTCGGCCCCGAGCAGCGCCGCGAGCGAGCCGAGCGTCTCCGCCGTGATCAGCGCGCGCTCGGCCTGCCGGTGCGCCTTCTTCACCCCGCTCTGCGTGGTGAGGGTGCCGCGGTGCAGCTCGAGATAGATGTCGCCCTGCCAGACCGGCAGCCGGGTACGGCCCGCGGTCTTGTGCGCGTGGGCGAAGAAATCCTCGACCCGGCCCCAGCGCGCCGCCGGCAGCGCCGGGAAATCGCGAAGCTGCATCTCGCGCTCGACCATCTCCGGCGTCACCCCGCCGCCGCCGTCGCCATAGCCGACGGCGAGCAGGGTCTGCGGATGCTCGACCTTGCTTCTTGAAGCGCTGCCAGGTGGCCGAGATAGGCCTCGGGGCTGAGCACGCCGTTATAGCCGCCGCGCGGGTTGTTGAAGGTGTGCGCCAGCACCCGGCTGCCGTCGATCCCCTCCCACCAGAACAGGTCCCCCGGGATGGTGTTGGTCTCGTTCCAGTTCACCTTGATGGTGAAGAAGCGAGTCGATGCCGCCCTGCTTCAGCAACTGCGGCAGCCCGGCCGAGAAGCCGAAGCAGTCGGGCAGCCAGCACACCCTGTGGCGGTGGCCGAACTTCTGCTCGAAATAGCGCTGGCCGTAGAGGATCTGGCGCGTCAGGCTCTCGCCGGTCGGCATGTTGGTGTCGGGCTCGACCCACAGGCCGCCCACCGTCTCCCAGCCGCCGGCCTTGACCTTGGCGCGGATCTTCTCGAACAGCGCCGGATCGTCCTCCTCGATCTGGGCGTAGTAGTGCGCCGTCGACTGGTTGAAGCGGAAGCCGGAGAGCGCCAGGTACTCGTTGCTTCCCTCCATCAGCGACAGCGCCGTCGAGAAGGTGCGGCGCATCTTGCGGCGGGTCTCGTCATAGGGCCAGAGCCAGGCGAGATCGATATGGGCGTGACCGGTGAGGGTGATCTCCCCCTGCGGCGGGAAGCGCTTCTGCAGGGCGCGCAGCGCGTCGATCAGCGCGAGATCCGCCTTCACCACGCTGGTGCGCTGCTCCTCGGTGAGCGCAGCGGGATTGTCCTTGAGCCGCGGCAGCTCCCAGATCCTCTGCTGGCCGGCCTGCGGGGCGAAGCGCGAGATATAGTCCTGCGTCCCCGACGGCCAGTCGAGCGCCCGAAGCGCCTCCTCGGCCGCCGCGACGAGGTGCGGCACCACTTCGTGGCTGCCGAGCACCTTTGCGGTCTCGGCCACCTGCTTGAGCCGCAGGTGCAGGTTGTGCACCGCAAGGTCGATCCAGGCGAGGCGGGCGAAGTTGAGTCGCGGGTTGCGCACCGGCTCGCCGAACGGCAGCCGCGCCACCGCCTCGGCCTCGATGGCGAAGGCATGCGCCCGGACCGGGAATTCCTTGTGGTAGGGATCGTTGCCGAAGCTGACGGAGTCGCCGCCCTGGCCGAGCGTCACGATGGCCTCGCCGCCGAGATCGAGCAGCAGCCGCGTCTCGGCCAGCGGCCAGTGCTCCGGCCCGGCCACCGTAGCCGCGAAACGGTGCACCCCCTCCCGGCTCGGCCACGGAGCGCCGACGAGCGATAGGGGCGCCGTCCAGCGTCCAGTCCGCGATCGGCAGGACCTCGCGCTCGCGCCACCAGGAAAGTTCATCCAGCCGCACATTGATGCGCTGGATCCGCTGCTCGATGCTCAGAGCCATGTTCTATCCCTGCTACGCCCCACGGGTGCGGACAGAGAGCACAAAGCCGGGGGCCGGCAAAGCAGATCGGTGGGCAGCCCCTCTCCCCTGGAGGTCCAGCTCCCGTCGTAGCGCTTGGGGCGCCCCGCGCCCCCGCCCCACCAGGCCCTACTCCACGAACCGCACCGCCCCGATATGCGGCAGGTTCCGGTTCCGCTGCGCGTAGTCGATGCCGTAGCCGACCACGAACTCGTCGGGGATCTCGAAGCCGATCCAGCGCGCCTTGATTTCGACCTCGCGCCGCGACGGCTTGTCGAGCAGCGCGCAGGCCTCGATGCGCTTGGGGTGGCGGGTGCCGAGGATTTCGAGCACGTGGCGCAGCGTGTAGCCGGTGTCGACGATGTCCTCGACCAGCAGCACGTCGCGGCCCTGGATCTCGCCGCGCAGGTCCTTGAGGATGCGCACCTCGCGGCTCGAACTCGGTGGCGTTGCCGTAGCTCGAGACCTCGAGGAAATCGACCTCGACCGGCAGGTCCAGCTCGCGCACCAGGTCGGCGATGAAGACGAACGAGCCGCGCAGCAGCCCGATCACCACCAGCTTCTCGGTGCCGGCGTAGAACTCCGAGATCTCGCGCGCCAGCGCCTCGACCCGCGCCGCGATGGCCTTGGCCGAGATCATCTCGTCGATCACGTAACCCTTGCCCGTCATCTCACCGCCCCATGGAACCAGACCGCGGACGAGATAGCCGCCCGCAGCGAAATAGACAATGCGGCGATCGGTGATGTCGAAGGACCTCATGAGCCGCGGCAGGACCTGATCCAGAGCCTGTCGAAGGGCGAGGTCGCGGCACGATCCCGCCCCGCTGTAGGTCACCCCCTCAACTCAGCACAATTCGTCATCTGCTGTCCCTATCGGGCTAATACTGTAAGTTTGTACAGTATGTTATCAATATCCATCGTGCCCATGCAATGTTCTGGCAAGGTCATTAATGCAGTTAGGATGTAATGAGCGACAACAATTCAAGTCGGGCCCAGGCTTGGGGGCCGGAACTCATGAACCGGAACACGGCTGCCCTGAACGGAAGCGGCATTGGCGAGGGCGTAGGCGCCTTCGTCAGCCGGGTGCAGTCGCTCGCGGCCATCGCCCCGTTTGGTAACCTCATCGTCGGCACCAATGGCAATGACACGCTCAGCGCCGAGGGCGAGGGCGACCTCGTCTTCGGCCGCGGCGGCGACGACACGCTCAGCAGCAACTTCAACCGCACGGCGCTGTTCGGCGGTCGCGGCGGCGACACGCTGAGCACCAACGACGCCGACACGCTGATCTTAGTCGCGGGCGAGGACACGATCGACCTCGCGGCCTTAGCCACGGCCAACATCCACGCCTTCGCCGACCTCGCCATCGAGACTGCCGGCAACGACGGCATCATCCGCTTCGACGCCGACAACTCGATCACCATTCTGGACAACACCGCTCTGAACGGAGGCGACTTCCTGTTCGCCTGATCGGGACAGGGAGCGATCTCCGCCAGAGCTCAAGCCGGAGGATGAAATGTCTCAGAGCAAGCTGGCCCGCTCCCCCCTCGGAACCCTCGACGACCCGGTCGGCCGCGGTGCCGCCAATCAGGCGGCGGCCGACTGGCTCGCCGCCATCGCGCCGCTCGCCGACCAGGTGGTCGGAACCAAGGACGCCGACGTGCTCAGCGCCGGCGGCGAAGGCGACGTGGTGCAGGGTCTCAAGGGCGACGACACGCTCAGCAGCACGTTCAACCGCACGGCCCTGTTCGGCGGCAAGGACGACGACACGCTGACCACCAATGTCGTGGTGCCGCCGGGCCCGGCAGCCGCCGACGGCGTGGCGGTGCAGTTCGGCGAGGATGGCCGGGACACCCTATCGGCTACCGTGACCATAGGCGGGACTGAGCCGCCGTTCGCCCCCACCGGGGATCGCACGGCGACCATCCTGCTCGACGGCGGGCACGACGACGACGTGATCAGCGCGCTGGCGAATGTCAGCCTCTTCACCCTCGCCAATGTCGAGTTTCACACCGAGGTGCTCGGCGACAAGGGCAATGACCGCATCGACGTGGTCGCCAATGCCAGCGGCGCCATCGGGTCGAACGTCATCACCAATGTCGTCGATGGCGGCGCCGGCAATGACCGGATCACCGCCTCGGCGCAGACCGACCTCGTCAGCTCCGCGGGTACGGTCACCAACGAGCTCAGGGGCGGCGACGGCAACGACTTCATCGATGCCAGCGCCATCGCCATCGCCAATGTCGACCTGCTCGCCTCGAACGTGCTCGACGGCGGCAAGGGCGACGACGTGCTGCGCGCCTTCAACCAGGTGAGCTGCAATTTCGGCGCGCCGGTCAGCGTGATGCAGCTCACGGGCGATGACGGCAAGGACGTGCTGGTGGCCGAAAGCCACAACCACGGCAGCATCATCGCCACCGAGAACAGCCGGCTGGACGGCGGCAAGGACGACGACGTGCTGAGCCTCGACAGCTCGACGCAGCCGGCCCTGGTCGCCGACGTGCACGGCGTGCTGCTCGGCGACTCCGGCAACGACGCGCTCACCGCAAGGCTCGACGCGGCGGTGTTCGGCCGCCCCCCCAGCATCACGCAGCCGGTGTTCAACGTCTCGAACCTCCTCGACGGCGGCACCGGGAGGGACAGCCTCACGGCCAGCCTCTCCATCGAGGACATCTCCGGGCGTGCCGACGATTCCGTCGCGGTGAACATCCTCGTCGGCGGCAACGATGACGACCAGCTCACCGCCTTCGCCGCGATGACCAGCGCGACCCCGCCGGCCCGGCGCGCTCTCCAACCAGCTCGACGGCGGCAACGGCAACGACATCCTGACCGCCACCATCGCCGACGGCAGCGAGGGCGCGAGCTTCCTCTCGGGCGGCGCGGGCAATGACCGGCTCACGGTCTTCGGCGGGATCGGGCAACGTGCTCGACGGCGGCACCGGCCGCGACACGCTGGTCAGCGGCACCGGCAACGACCTGATGAACGGCGGCGCCGATGCCGACACCTTCGTCTTCGCCCCCGCCAACGCCGCCGACACGGCGATCTGCACGCCCGGCGAGGACACGATCGACCTGACGGCCTTCGCCGCCACCGACATCCACGCCTTCACCGACCTCGTGATCGACGATCGCCGGCACCGACAGCATCATCCGCTTCGACGCCGACAACTCCATCACCGTGCTGGACACGGTCAACCTGTCGGCGGACGATTTCCTGTTCGCGTGAGCGGCCAGCGGCGGCTTCAGCGGCCCTCATGGTGAGCCAGTCGAACCACGAGGGCCGGGAAACGCCCTAGTGCTGGTGGTGCGCGCAGCTCACCGCCGGGTTGAACGGCATCAGGTTGCCCGACGGATTCTCCCGGAAGGCCCAGACGTGCTGGTCGTAATGCGGCATGAAGCCGTGCGCCTCGTCGCCGGGCGTTGCCGGGTCATCGGCCATGTAGTCCCAGACCCGCCCCGCGAACTCCGGCGGCTTGGTGTTCCCGGCGGCCTCCCAGGCCTTGATGAACACCAGGTTCTCGACCGACACCAGCTGCATCGAGCCGTCCGCCTGCGGCTCGTAGATCAGGATCGAGGGCTGCGACCAGTCGGTATAGGTGCTGTCGCCGTCCACCCGCGGCTCGGTCGCCGTCACCTTGAGCAGCGCCGGGTTGAGGTAGTGCACCCCCATCGCCCCGTACTCGGCGGGGAATCCGGACATCTCCGCCGTGACGCAATGGTTCGCCGGGTCCCGGATGTATCCGTCGGCCAGCGCCACGTTCACATCCTGGTATTTCTCCGCCGCCTTCTTGACCGCGGCGATCTCCGAGGCCTCGTCAGCCAGGCCCATCCCGACCTGCCCCAGTGCCGCCGCACAAGGCAATGCAGAAAATCACACGCGATTTCGACTTAAGTAAAGGCATTTTCTTCCCTCCACAGTCGCATTGCTGCACCCCGACGTTATCGCACCGGATGCGATAGCAGCAATACTTGTTCGCCGAAACAACTCGCCACAACCGAAGTCCTCCCCCCTCTCCCCTGAGGGGAGAGGGTAGCGCAGCTAGGAGCGAAGCGACGTAGCGGAGCTGGGGTGAGGGGTTCAGCCCGCCCCAGCCGTAGAGGCCCGGATCGTCGGTCTCCACCTTGACGAAAACCCAGTTGCGCATGTCGGCATTGACCACGATGGTCTTGATCGCGGTGATCTTCATTCTGGCCTCGATGGGGAGGCGACAGGCCGGCGCGGCCGGTCCTGTCGCGATTGGCGTGGATCAGGGCTTGCGAACGGCGGCGATCGCGGCGTTGAGGCCGTCGACGACCTCCGGGCCGATGCTCGCGGCGTGCTTGTCGTAGACCCGGCTGCAGGATGGTGCGCATCTCCACGATCGCGGCCGGCTCGATGTCGATGACGGTCATGCCGGCATCGACCAGCTGCTGGCGGGCCGCGTCGGTGCTGGACCGCATCTCGGCGCGCTCGGCGGCCTGGCCGGCCTTGCCGCATTCCATGATGATCGCCTGGCGTCTTCCGCCGGCAGCTGGTCACACAGCTGCTGCTTGGATTAGAGGATCATCAGCGCGCTGTAGGTGTGGTGGTCAGCGACAGGTACTGCTCCTCGTCCGACCTCGGAACATCCGCACCAGGTCATCCGTACGACGCCCTCACTCCGCTTCCGGCGCCTCGTGCGCCACCCGCCAGGGCACGGTGACCACCGTCAGGTGCGGCCCGCCGAACTTCAGCAGCGCCCGGCGGAGCGCCGAGGCGCGGTGCATGTGCAGGAGGTTCTGCCACCACACCGATTTCACGGTCTCGGGGATCAGCACCGCCACCGCCCGCTCGGGCGCCTCGCGGTCGAGCTTGTCGATCAGCCGCAGCAGCGGCTCGTGGATCTTCCGGAACGGCGCCGGGATCAGCATCAGGCGCGGCGCGTTCAGCCCTGCCGCCGCCACCGGCGCCTCCACCTCTTCCTTCCAGCGTGCTCGGATCTCGAGCTCGTGCTCCTCGTTCTCCGGCCCCTCGAGCTTGCTGAGATGCACCGCGACGACGTCCGGCGAGATGGTCAGCGCGAACTTCACTGCCCGCTCGCTCAGCCGGTTCCAGTCCTGCGCCACCACCACCACCGTCGGCGGCACCAGCCGCTCCAGCTCGATCGGCCCGGTCTCGCGCAGCTCGTCCGCCACCCCGTCGTAATAGTGCCGCACCGCCTTCAGCGTGACGATCACCACCGGCACCGCCAGCAGCGTGATCCAGGCCCCGTCCATGAACTTCGCCACCAGGATGATGATCAGCGCGATCCCGGTCGCCGTCGCCCCCACCGCATTCATCGCCAGGCGCGGCCAGTTTCCCCCTCCCGCCGCCAGTGCACCACCATGCCGGCCTGCGAGATGGTGAAGGTCAGGAAGGCGCCGATGGCGAACAGCGGGATCAGCCGGTCGGTGATGCCGCCGAAACGCCACCAGCAGCATCGCCGCCGACGCCGCTGAGGAACAGGATGCCCACGGTAAACACCAGCCGCCGCCCCGGCACGGCGAAGGCCTGGGCAGGAACCCATCCGCCGCCACCATGCGGCACAGCCGCGGAAATCCCACGAAGCTGGTATTGGCCGAGAGGCAGAGGATCGCCAGCAGGCTCCCCATCGCCACGTAGTAGAAGGCGCCCCGCCCCGACACCGCCCCCACCAGCTGCGACAGCACGCTCTGGTAGCCCGGCTGGTCTGGCTGCATGGCGCCGATCCCATAGGCACCGGCGAGGATCGCGACGCCGCCGAGCAGCACCGCCAGCACCACCACGATGACGGTCAGCGTGACGATAGGCGTGCTTCAGCACGCGGCTCGCGGAACGCGCCGACGCCGTTGCTGACACCGCCTCGACCCCGGTCATCGCCGTGCAGCCGCTCGCGAAGGCACGCATCAGCAGCCACAGGCGAAGCCGCTCCGGTCGCCGTATCGGCGAACGCCGGCGGCGCGACTCCACCGGCACCGGATGCCCGGCGCGAACCCACGCACCTGCCAGATCGCCCCACGCGGTCACCGCCGAGCAAGCACGCGATGAACAGGTAAGTCGGCAGCGCAAACAGCCAGCCCGGCCTCCCCGGTACCCCTCAGGTTGGCGAAGGTCACGAAGAACGACGATCGCGAGGCAGAGCGGCAGGATGAAATCGTGCAGCGCCGGGATCGCCGACACCAGCGCCCCGACCCCGGCCGAGATCGCCCACCGCGACATTCAGGACGTAGTCGATCATCAGCGCCGCCGCGGCGAGCAGGCTGGCATTCTCGCCGAGATTCGCCTTCGCCACCGCATAGGCGCCGCCGCTGGTCGGGTACGCCAGCGATCGTCTGCCGGTACGAGAAGTAGAGGATCACCAGCACCGCAAGGATGGCGCCGATCACCGGCCCCAGGTAGACCAGCCCCGCCGCCCCGAGCGGGATCATCACCGTCAGCGCCGCCTCCGGCCCGTAGGACGAGGACCCGAGCCCATCGAGCCCCATCGCCGGCACGCCCTCGACCCAGCCGAGCTTCTTGTCCTCGTACTCGCTATTCGCCAGCCGCCGCCCGATCAGGACGCGCCACAAATCCACAGCTCCCTCCCGCCAGAAGGAGAGACTCAACCTCCCCACTCTCCACCCGTTCCCAGCCTGCGCTCCCGCGCCGTCCACGTCCGTGCGGGCAGCGAAGGCCAAACCTCGGGGTCATGATGGGCTTGCGTCCGGAACGTACCCCCCACCCTGTCCCCTCCCCCGCAAGGGGGAGGGGACCAAAACACCGGCGCCGGTGAAGGCGTCCCCCTCCCCCTTGCGGGGAGGGGACAGGGGTGGGGGTACACTTTGAGCACCGGACTGTCCCACGGAAGGAGTTGAGCCCTAACTTCGGCCCCCAAAAACAAAAAACCCGCGCAAGCGCGGGTTCAGTCCGGCAGTTCTTTTCGCTGCCTATGCCGTCAGCCGGTCAGACGCGGCTGAAATTCATCGTCTTGCAGAACATGCCCTTGCAGCCGTTGAGCTTGAGGGAATTGTCGCTGGTCATGGTCAGGCTGCCCGCAAAAGTGTCGCCGGCATAGTTCACCTGGCCCCGCCACTTGTTGTCGGAGGATTGGGCCGCGCCGATCACCACCATCTGGTTGAGGTAGCGCAGGTTCTCGGCGGTGCGGGCGTCGCTGCGCAGCCAGGTCAGCTTGGCGCAGAGCTGGGTGCCGTCGCCGCAATAGCTCACCTTGTAGCGGCTTTCGCCGGTGGTGGTCTGCCAGGTCCCGGTCGGGTCGGCGGCGAAGGCGGGGGCGGCGGTCAGTACGGTGGCGAGGACGGCCGCGGCGAGTTTAGTCGCGAGGTGCATGCGAATGCGTCTCCGGTGTGAGAACGGTAGAGGTCGTGGTGTTGGCCCGATAAATGGGCAGTGCGGCTGAATCTTGAATAACGGCGCCGTTCATCCCGGGTTCACCAATGGGGCGCCACGGTGTCGCAAACAGCGTCAGCCGCGCTGCCGTGGTTCTGAAACGCCCGTTCAGGGGGCATTAACCAGGCCACATTCCCGCCGCCGTTTTGCGGCCCCGGTTCCATCACAACCCGGGTCACAAACGTGTGACCCGAGGAAATGACGCCCTTTCGCCCTTCTATGCGGGCAACCCACGCAAAAGACTGGGTCGCCCGAACAAGTCGGGCGATGACGACGGAGGGAACGAATGGCGCCGACTTACCACGGTGTCATTCCCGCGAAAGCGGGAACCTCCGTTTGCGATCCCCGCCCGAAACGGGGATCACCGCGGGGATGACCCGGTGGTTGATCGGTATGGAGGTGGCTTCGGACGGCAGCGTCCCGCTCAGATCTCCTCCGGCGGCTCCCAGTTCGGCCAGTCGGCGACGTGGTCCTCCCACTCGCCCGGCTTCACCGACTGCTCGGACACGGTCCGGCCGCGCACCGAGACGCCCACCGCGACCACCGAATCCGGATCGCCCGAGACCAGCGGATGCCACCAGGCGAGGCCCTTGCCCTCGGCGATGCGGCGGTAGGCGCAGGTCGAGGGAATCCAGGAGATGGTGCGGACGTTCTCGGGCGTCAGCTTGATGCAGTCGGGCACCACCTTGAGCCGGTTGGCGTAGTCGGAGCAGCGGCAGCTCTCGCCGTCGAGCAGCTTGCAGCGCACGTCCGAGACATAGATGTCGCCGGTGTCCTCGTCCTCGAGCTTCATCAGGCAGCAGCGCCCGCAACCATCGCAGAGCGCTTCCCATTCTTCCTGGGTCATTTCCTCGAGCGTCTTTTCTTCCCAGAAGGGCATGGGCATTCCTGAAGTGGCGGCTATGCGCTTGCGCAAAGCCATGGGTGATCATATTCGAACGAGCGCCTTGCATTGCTCCCTCAATTGGGGAAATTCAGAGGCAGGGCGCTGCTGTGGAGCTGTCGGTGCAGGATCCCTTCTACCACAAAGAGAAGCGGCGCAAGAAAACCCGCATGATCGCGGCCGACGCCTGGCTCGATTCGGCGATCTACGATTTCTGGCAGTCGCTGGGGCGCGGCTACACCGCCGATCGAGGATTTCTTCGCCAAGTTCCGCGTCGCCGGCATCGAGCGGTTCTTCGTCGAGATCCTCTCGGACGCCTTCAGCTTCGCCGCCATCGGCTCGGTCATGATGACGGCGCTGGCGCTCCCGGCCTTCGACGCCACGGCCACGCGGCCATTTCAACAAGGCCGAGGACATCTCGGTAGTGTTCCTCGATCGCTACGGCAACGAGATCGGCCGCCGCGGCATCCGGCTCGACGATTCCTATCCGCTCGAGAAGCTGCCCGACTATTTCGTCAAGGCGACGCTCGCCACCGAGGACCGGCGCTTCTACGACCACTGGGGCATCGACGTGGTCGGCACGCTGCGCGCGCTCGCCAGCAACGCCCAGGGCGACTCCTCGCTGCAGGGCGGTTCCTCGATCACCCAGCAGCTCGCCAAGAACCTGTTCCTCAGCTACGAGCGCACCTGGGAGCGCAAGATCAAGGAAGCCTTCCTCGCCGTCTGGCTGGAGTGGCACTATTCCAAGGACGAGATCCTGAAGCTCTATTTCGACCGCGCCTACATGGGCGGCGGCAATTTCGGCGCCGCGGCGGCGGCCGAGTTCTATTTCGGCAAGAAGATCACCGACGTGAACCTCGCCGAGGCGGCGATGCTGGCGGGGCTGTTCAAGGCGCCGACCAACTACGCGCCGCATGTCGACCTCGCGGCGGCCCGCGGCCGCGCCAACCTCGTGCTCTCCAACCTCGTCGACGCCGGCTTCCTCACCGAGGGCCAGGTCACCGCGGCGCGCCGCAACCCGGCGACGCCGGTCGACCGCTCGCACGAGGCCAATTCGCCCAACTACTTCCTCGACTACGCCTTCGAGGAGGCCAAGAAGATCATCAAGGCGTCGAGCAGCACCGCCAACAGCTTCGTCGTCCGCACCACCATCGATCCGGTGCTGCAGTCCTATGCCGAGGACGCCGTCACCTCCGTGGTGCGCGAGCAGGGCGAGCAGTACAACGTCACCGAGGCGGCCATGGTGGTCACCGAGCCGAACGGGGCGATCCGCGCCATGGTCGGCGGCATGGACTATGCCCAGAGCCAGTTCAACCGCGCCATCGTCTCCACCCGGCAGCCCGGCTCGGCCTTCAAGCCGTTCGTCTACTCCACCGCCTTCGAGATGCTGCCCGACTACGACCCCGCGACCACCATCACCGACCGGCCGGTCTGCATCGGCGACTGGTGCCCGGTGAACTACGGCCGCAGCTACAAGGGCTCGATCTCGCTGATCAACGCCTTCTCGCAGTCGATCAACACCGTGCCGGTGACGCTCTCGATCAAGACCGGCCGCGAGCCGATCGCCGAGACCGCGCACCGGATGGGCATCCAGAACGATTTCCCCATCACCCGCTCGCTGGCGCTCGGCGTCGCCTCGGTCAGCGTGATCGACATGACCTCGGCCTATGCCGTCTTCGCCAACCACGGGCTGAAGACCCCGGCCTTCGGCATCAACCGGATCAACACGCTCACCGGCGAGCTCATCTTCGAGGCCGATCCCGACGCGCCGCGGGAGCGGGTGCTCAGCGAGCGCACCGTCACCTACATGAACCGGATGATGCGCGCCGTGGTCGATCACGGCACCGGCCGGCGCGCGCAGATCGCCGGCGTGCCCGCCCTCGGCAAGACCGGCACCACCACGTCCTATCGCGACGCATGGTTCTGCGGCTTCACCGGCAACTATGTCGCGGCGGTGTGGTTCGGCAATGACGACTACCGGCCGACCCGGGAACTGACCGGCGGAACGCTGCCGACGATCGCCTGGCAGAAGTTCATGGCCTATGCCCACACCAATACCGAGATCAAGCCGGTCGAAGGCGTGGATTTCCAGCCCGCGCCGTTCGTCGTCGCCAACGCCGACGCCGCCGCCCAGGCCCCCGCCGCGGCGCCGCCCGCCGTCCCTCAAGCCCGAGGCCGCCGCCAAGCTGCTGGAGGTCGCCGACCGCGCTGAAAGGCGCGCTCGGCAGCGCGACGCAGGCCGCCCTCGCCACCCCCCGCTCCCCCAAGCCAGTCGAGGCGATGTAGACCTTGCGCCTTCGTTCTCCACGTCGGCCTCATGGTCGTGGTCGCGCTCGCCCTCGGCTTCGGCCTGTCCTGGTTCGCCCTCAGCGACGGCCGCTTCTTCGGCGCCAGCCAGGCCGGGCCCTGGCAGGCCTGGCGCGACGTCGGCGTGCCCACTCCCGATCCCTATACCCGCGCCTACATCGCCCGCACCGGCGGCCTCGAGCTCGGCGCCAGCGAGGGCCTGCAGTTCGTCGCCACCACCGACAGCGACGACCAGCGGCTCGATCGCTCCTGCCGCTACCGCATCGACGGCAGGACGCCCGCCGCGCGGTTCTGGACCCTCATCCCGGTCGCCGAGGACGGCGCCAGCATCGCCCGGCCGGACGGCCCGCCGGAGTTCCACAGCGCCCGCCTCAGCCGCGCCGGCGACGGCTCGTTCGAGCTCTATGTCAGCAAGACGCTGGCCCCCTGGAACTGGCTCGAGATCACCGGCGACGGCCCGTTCGAGCTGGTGCTGACGCTCTACGACACCTCGAACCTCTCGGGCGTCGGCACCGATGCGGCGAGCCTTCCCGCCATCATCCGGGAGGCCTGCGCATGATCCGCACCCTGGTCTGGCTGCTCGCCGGTCTGGTGCTGGGCGGCATCATCCACCTCGTGGTGATCCTCACCCTGCCCTTCTTCACCACCACCAGCGCGTGGGACCGGATCCCGTGGGCCGACAATCCCGGTGCTGCGGTGATCCTCGCCGCCCCGAAGCCGGGCGAGCCCAACCCGCTGCGCCTCGACCCCGAGCTCGCCTATGCCGTCTGCCGGATCGATCTCAGCGCCGGCCCCGGCAGCGTCTCCGGCGCGCCTGCCGCAGGCCTTCTGGTCGATCTCCGTCTACGGCCGCAACGGCCAGGTGGTCTATTCGACCACCAACCGCGACAGCGTCGGCACCGCCCTCGACGTCGGCCTCTTCAACCCGGCCCAGACCCGCCTCCTCGCCGAGCAGAAGCTCGACATCGCCGAGGGCCTGCTGATCGTCGAGACCCAGGTCGACGACCTGATGGTCCTCGTCCGCCTCGCCCCGCCGCACCCGGTGGAGCGCCCGCGCTACGAGAAGGCCCTCACCAGCGCTCAAGTGCGGCAACATCGCGGTCTGACCCCTACTTCCGGAACTCGCCCTCGCTCGGCGCTCCCGCAGCAGCGTCCGGCCGGGAATGGCGCCCCCGCCGCGTCCCGGCCCACGCCCCATCCCCGCCGCAGAAGTCACCCGCCTCCGCCCGGTCGACCCACAGGCCACGAGGTCGCTGAGGCCCCGCGTCCGCCGCCACCGCCTCTTCGTGCGGCGTCTCGACCAGCAGGTGATCGAGCGCGTAGCTGTAGGCCGCGTAGCGGTAGCCCAGCGCCGCAACGAAGCGCCCGATATGCACCTCGTTCTCCGCCGCCCGCACCCGCTGCTCAGCCAGCACCTCGGCCTCGAGCCCTTCCAGCCCCGCCGCCGCCACGCCGCGCTGCCGGTCGACCTCGCGCACCGCGCAGATCGAGCGGAACACGCCGTCCACCGTCGCGAGATCCGCCCCCACATCGGCGGCAAGCGTGTTGTAGCGGACGCGCGAGGAGGCGTAGCGCTCGTGCTTCAGCCACCTGTAATAGCGCTCGACCGGCGGCGCGGTAGCTGCGGCGGCTTCAGCTCGTCGAAGGTCCAGCCGCTGGCCCGCGGGTCGACGAGGAAGCGCCAGACGCGATCGTGCATCTCGGTTTCCTGGTCGGTCCAGTTGAAGTTCGAGGCCGGCTCGCCCCGGGTCGCGCTTCAGGCCCGACTCGATGGCGGGGAACAGCTCGTCATTGACGAAGCCGGGCTTCACCCGCCCGAAGTCCCCGAGCTGCCGCGCCGCGCCGGGCTGAGCCAGTAGCGCAAGGATAGCCAGCGCCAGCGCCAGCGGCAGGCGCCAGCGGCTCTCAGCCACGGCGGCGCTTGCCGCGTCCGGCGGCGGCGGCGCCGATCGGCTTGTCGGGCTGCGGGGCATCGTCGCGCTGGTAGCGGACGCCGGTGAACAGCACGATCTCGGCCGAGCGCCGTTCGGTGGGTTCAGCCTTGGAGTTGCGCCCACGCCTGCTGAACGTGACCAGTTTTCCCACACCTTGCCTCCTTCGGTGGGTTCAGGTCCGGAGACACCCTGCCGCCGGCAAGTCGGACCCGACGCACGGTCCGCATGAGCCGGCATTAAGAGTTCGTCAAGGTTAACAGTTCGCTAACGATTTCTTGAAAAAGATCGCCTGACGCGTTCGGCGAGTCCCGGGCGCGTGCGGGGCATCAGATGATCGGCTTTCAGCCATACGAGACTTTCCAGCTGCTGATCGAGACCGGTGGCGTCGATCGCACCAACACGCTGCTGTGCGCGGCGTGCGATGCGTTCGCGCGGCGCGGCAAGCCCACCCCGGCAGAGCTCGAGCAGTTCAGCACCCTGGCGCAGCGCCTGTTCCCGGCCGCCGCCCCCGCCGCCCGCGCCAAGGCTGCGGCAACGCTCGGCCGCTCCGAGGACCTCTCCCCCGAGCTCGAGGAACTGGTGGTGCGCCATCTCGGCGACGACCTCGCCGAGTGGCTCGCCAAGGCGCCGCGCCTCTCCGAGGGCACCATGCTGAAGGTGGTCTCGACCGGCGACGTGCTGCTCGGCGCCGCGCTCGCCCGCCGCAGCGATCTCGGCAGCACGGTGCTGGCCAAGCTGTTCCAGATGAACAGCCGCAAGGTCTATCGCGCGCTCGCCACCAACACCTCCATCGCGCCCGCGCGGCCCCTATCTCTCCGCCCTCGCCCGCTCGGCGCAGATGGACCACCAGGTGGCCTGGTCGCTCGCCGCCCGCGACGATTTCGACGCCGCGCTGCTCGCCCCCGCCTTCTTCGACCTGGGCGAAGCCCGACCGCGTCAAGGTGATCAAGGCCTTCGCCCGGCGCGAGACCCCGAGCGCGCCGATCAGGCGCACGCTCGAGCAGCTTTCGGTCGCCACGGCCGAACTGACCCGGGCGCTGATGAAGCTCTTCTCCGAGAACCGGCGCCCCGAGGTCACGCGGCTCCTGCACCAGATCACCGGGCTCGACGAGGTCCGCTGCGGCCAGATCGCGCATGATGCGCAGCGGCGCCGCCCTGTTCGTCGTGCTCCGCGCCTTCGGCTGCGGCGCCGCATGACGGGCTCAAGGTGCTGATCCACGCCACCTCGCACGACGACGACCGCTCCAAGGAGCTGCAGCAGTTCTCCATCCTGTTCGAGAGCGTCAGCATCGACGCCACCGCGTTCCTGATGAGCGCCTGGCGCGGCGAGGTGAACCTGCTCGACCTGACCAAGCCCGAGTACCGCCCCTTCGACGCCGACCGCCGCCGCATCCCCGCCCCGCAGACCCGCGAGCGCAACCCGGTGGTCGACCAGGCGATCGAAGCCCTGGCCCGGATCGGCGCAAGGGCGGGCTAGCTCAGGCGACCACCAGCAGCCCCAGGTCTCCGCTCCGCACCTCCAGCGTCACCACCCAGAAGTCCGGGTCGAACTTCTCTTCCTGCTGCAGCCGCTCGCGCACCTTCAACGGCTCGACACGCTCGAAGCGCCGCTGGAACATGCGCTCCTCGGGGTTGTCGGCGCGGCTGGCCGCCGGCGCCGGCGCATAGAGCGACACTTCGCCGTTGAGGTGGTCGACCTCGACGAAGATCTGCCCCGCGATGGGGTCGCCGCGCCGGGAGACGACGCAGACATGGCCGATATCGTTGTGTCGCCGCACGAAGGCTGCGACCCAGATGTCCGAGCGAAACATTGGCCTAAGGTGGGGTGGGAGGGGCGAAAGCGCGAGTCGAAATCCTCGCGCCCTCTACGAAGCAAGCCTAGATCGAGGCGCCGTTCTCGACCAGGAGGTCCAGCAGCTCGGGCGAGATCCGGCCGGTGGTCTGGTAGTTGAAGTAGGTCTCGAAATTGCGGATCGCCTTGGCCGTCGCCTCGCCGGCGACGCCGTCGGCCGGACCGTGCAGGAAGCCGAGGCTCGCGAGCCCCCGCTGCACCTTGGCGACCGTCACCGGGTCGGTCACCGATACCGGCGCGACCTCCTGCGGGGTTGCCGTGGTGTCGAGCACCGCGATGGCCTCGCCGGGCTTGGGCGGCGGCTCGTTGATCTGCAGCGGCACGCCGACCTTCGGCTTGTCGGGCAGCGCCGCGAGCTGGGCCGGGGCGATTGTGCCGGTCTCGAGCGGCTTGCTGTCGGCCGCGTAGGGCTGCGCCGGCCCGAATCCCTGGCCCGGCTTGTTCATCGCCACCGTTCTCGACGCCGGAGATGATTGCGTCGATGGCATCGCCGGCCGTTGCGGCCGCCATCTCGAACGCCTCCTCGGGCGTGTCGGGCACCGGGCGGCCGAGCAGCACCGGTCCGGTCGACTTCCTGCCGATCGAGCCGGTGTTGAGCTCGCTGCTGAGCGGCTTCACCTCGGTGATCTCGGCGAGGCTGCGGGCGTTCGCCGCGCTGCCGGCGGCCGCCTGCGGCAGGTCGGCCTCGACCGGTGCCGACCTGACGCTCGGCACGGTGACTGCGGGCATGCTGTCCGCGGCCGGGCGCTCCTGCGGCTCGTTCATCGTCAGCGGCGCGGCCTTGATCAGCCTCGACCGTGCCGGGCGTCAGCTCGCCGGTCACCTTCAGGCCGTTGAGCTCCTCGAACTTACGGATCGCGCCGGCCGTTTGCGGCCCGTAATAGCCGTCGATCGTGCCGTTGAAGAGCTTCAGCATGGCCAGCTTGCGCTGGACTTCGAACACGTCCTTGTTGCCGATCGGCCCGCTATCTGCGGCAGGAATCGCCGCCGGCGGCGCGAGTTCGACGATCGGACGACCGACCACCGGGGCGGTGGTCGTCGTGACCCCGAACTTCTTCGGCCGGGTCGCCGGCACCACCGGCTCGGCCTCGACTGGCGCGGCCTCAACCGCGGCGGGAGCAGTGCTGGCCTCGAATGGGGCGAACAGCGGCGCCGGATGGGCATGTCGCTGCCCGAACAGCGCATTGCTGCCGGCGAGCGCACAGGTCACGACCAGCGCGGCTATCGCGGTGTTGGTAAGAGGAGCGCGCATGAAGCGCTGGGTGGCCCAGAGCGCCGCCCGACCCGCCGAGGCCAATGCGACGCCGCCGACCTGCACGGGCAGGTATGCGAGGGTTGCTGCCGTCATAGAGCTCTTTTTCTTTCGTCTTCTAACCATGTGGGCATGTGCTTAGGAACCGCGTCCCGGTGTAGGGGGGTAACCGACTCAGTTTCGCCCAGCTTGGTTTCCGGACCGTTTATCGGCAGCAGAACTGTCATGACCGTACCCTGGCCGGGCGAGGAGTTGGCGTGCAGCGTCCCCTCGTGCAGTTCCACCAGGCCCTTGACGATCGACAGCCCCAGTCCGGTGCCCTCGTAGCGGCGCGACAGCCCGTCCTGTGCCTGGAAGAACGGCTCGCCGATCCGGCGGATCGATTCCTCGCCCATGCCGATTCCCTGGTCGGTGACCGAGATGGCGACATGCCGGCCCTGCCGGCGCATGCCGAGGGTCACCACCGAGCGCTCATGGCTGAACTTGATGGCGTTGGAGAGGAGGTTGATGAGGATCTGCCGGCACACCCGCTCGTCCGCCACCAGCATGGGCAGCGCGCGCGGGATGTCGGTCATCAGCCGGATCGACTTCTCCGCCGCCATCGCATCGACCATCCTGAGGCAAGGCTCGGCCAGCGTCTCGGGGGCGAAGGGCTCCGCCATCAGCTCGAACTTGCCGGCCTCGAGCCGCGACATGTCGAGCAGCATCTTCACCACGTCGATGAGGTGATGGCCGCTCTGCCGAATCAGCGCCGCATATTCCTTGTGCGGCGGCGACAGCTCGCCGGCGACGCCAGAGGTCATCATCTCGGAGAAGCCGACGATGGCGTTGAGCGGCGTACGGAGCTCATGCCCGATGGTCGCGAGGAAGCGCGACTTCGCCACGGAAGCCTCCTCGGCGGCCTTGCGCGCCCGCTGCAACTCCACCTCGTGGTCGTGCCGGTCGGTGATGTCGCGCAGGAGCACGACGACCTCGTGCCGCTCCTGCGGCTCGCGCCCGATCACCGGCGATAGCGACACCTCGACCCAGACGTATTGCGGCGCCGCCACCGTGGCATCGTCGCGCCGCATGCGGATGTCGATACGCCGGGTCTTGCCGTCCCCGCTCGCCTCGGCGAATGCCGTGAGGTAGGCGGGGCGATCGAGCACGTGCACGCGCTCGCCGAGGCCGTTGGCGGTGAGCTCGAATCGGCGGCAGCCGAGCAGCTTCTCGGTCGCATGCGAGGCATAGGTCACTTCGCCGCTCGGGGCGAAGCGCAGCACGGCGTCCTGCAGGTGCTCCAGCAGGTGCTTGTAGCCATGGTGCTGGTCGCGCTCGACCACCGCAATCGCCGCGGCGAGCCGGCTCGCCGGAACGGCAACCATAGCCGCCGCGACGGCCAGCACCACGCCTTCGAGCAATCCCCGCTCGGGAGCAGCCCCGGCGAAGCCGGTCATGGCCCCGACGGCGGACGCGGCGAGCACCGCGGCGGGCCAGGCCCAGCTCCGGAGCTTCTCCGTCGGGCGCAGCAGCGCCCCCTGCACCGGCGCCAGCAGCGCCACGGCGATGCCGGCGTCGAACAGCGCCGGGTCAGTTATGGTCAACAGCAGGCCGGCGGCCAGCGTCGCCGCGACCTGGACCGTCGCCGCCGTCCGGTGCTCGTTGCGCCGGCAGAGAGCGAGGCCGAGCACGCCCGCGGCGATCCCGACCAGGGCGAGGATGGCGGCAAGAACGTCGCCCCGGGCCAGCGGTTGCGCGCTCGCCGCCATGCCGATCAGGCCGGCGACCGCGAGCAGCCCGGCATTGGCCAGCACGGCGTCGTTGCGCAGCGCCTCGGGTCGGTTAGTGCCCTGATGCGCCTCGCCTTTTCGCCAGCCCTGAATAACCTGTGACCAGAGGCTTCGCATAAACAGAAACAATACCCCGACGCCCTTTTTCTTTTGACAAGACCTTCCACCCCAAGGGCTAAGACAGCTTTAAGCGGAAGCCCCGGAGGGCCTGCAGCGCCCTCAATGCACAGTGTTTCGGGGCGGTTTCTGGGGTTAGCGTAAACACTTCCTTGCCGCGCCGGAGCGGTGTGCGTTCGCTACAATTTTATCGAAGTTGCGCAGCAGGACTTAATAGGGGCGGCCTAGCTTGATCGCACTGGCGGCTGCGTCGGCCGCCCGGGCAGAGAGGTTTGGGATGTTCCTGTTGCGGTCTGCGTTCTGGCTTACGGTGATGTTCATCATCATCGCACCCAAGGGGACGGACCTGGGCAAGACCGCGTCGGACTATTCGCGCCAGGCCCTCGACATGGGCCAGAAGGCCATCGTCACCCAGGCTCTGGCCGGCGATTGCCACAGCCTCGAATGCGCCGGCGGCAAGGCGGCTATCGCCATCCTCGCCGGCAACGCTGGAACGCTGGTCGGAAATACCTCACCCGAACACTCGATCCTCGTGCCGCTGCCGCGGCCGCGACCGGATCGGAAGAGTTAAGCCGGGGCTCCGCGTCACTTCCCCCGACGCTACTCCAGAGCGGCCCCTGGCTTGGCCGGAAGCGCGCTGCCCCGCGCTTCCGGCCCATTCCCTGCCGCGGCAGCCAGTCCCGAAGTCGGGGACGATCTGCCAGGACTCGTCCGGGTCGAAGGCGGTGATCGCATCCGCCAGCGCCGCCGTGTCCTTGCCGAGGTCCTTCTGGTAGACGATGCCGGCCTGGTTGACGACGAAGGTCTGGGTGCCGGTCTCCTCGTAGGTCACCGGCCGGGCGATCAGCGCGAAGCCGCCGATCATGTTGCCGTTGATGACATAGTCATAGGCGCCGCCGGCGATGTTCTCGCCCTGCTTGTCGAGGATCCGGAACGTGTAACCGAAATACCCGTCGCCGGCCTTGGCCTTGTCGAGCTGCGCCTGCTCCAGCTCCATGCCGGCCGGACTATCGTCCTCGCCCTCGACCGCAGGCCAGTAGAGCCCGTCGTGCTGGCCTTCGGTGCTGATCAGCTTCTGGGCGTACTCGAGCACCCCGTCGGCGTCGTGGTCCTCGCTCTGGTAGTCCTTCTGGGCGTCGACATAACTCCGGGCGGTGTCGATCGCCTGCAGCTCGTTCTCGCCGATTCGGCGGTTGATGATCTCCTCGATGCCGGATTCCGTGTCGAAGGCCCAGCGGCCGTCATCCCCCTTCACGAGCGGAAACGGAAGCGGCCAGAGCTCGTCGCCGATGTTGAGGATCTCGCGGTCCTCGTCGTTCTTCACGCTGAGCTTCTTGGCGGTGCCGGTCTTTATCTGCTGGTAGGTGTCCTGCACCCCCTCGTCGGTCGCGAGCTTGGTCGCATCCAGCCCGAGCAGTTCGGCAACCCGGTTGAAGTCGTCCGCCGCCAGCGCGTCCTTGAACGCGCCCACCGCCTCGTCCGCCGTCGCGAAGCTCGGCGGGTCGGTTTCGGACATGAAGTCGAACAGGCTGGGCTTTTCCTGCGCGGCGGCCGCCCCGGCCATGAGCAGCAGCGCCAGGCCGGGACCTGCAATCGAGCCGAGCAGGATCGCGCGCATCGGGTGTTCCTCCCTTGTCATTCTCATCTCCTCCCGCCGCCGCCACGGCCGCCGCCGCCGCCGCGTCCGCCACCACCACGTCCGCCGCCCGAAGGCCTGGACCGCTGCGGGGTGGCCGAGCGGCGCTGCCCGCCGCCCATCGACTGCCGGCCGCGGGTGGATTGTACCTGCGCCTTCTTGCCGCTGCGCACCTCGCCCATCGCCGAGGGTTGCCTGGTTCGCGTGTTGGAGACCGTGCCCGGCTTCTTCTTGCCGCTGGTGCGTGTCGCGGCCTTGTTGCCGGAGGCCTTGCTTGCCGCCTTGCTCTTCACCGCGGCCTTGTTCGCGCTCGAGGCGCGATTGCCGGCAGTTCCGGCGCGGTTGCCGGCAGTTGCGGCGCGGTTGCCCGCGTTCGCCGCACGGTTGGCCGCCGCCTCCGGCCGCCGTCCCGCAAGGTTGGCCGCCGCGGCACCGGCCGCACCGGCCGCCGCTGCCGCGCCCAGCCCTCCGCCGTTCCGGACATCGTTGATCTGCGACGCCCGCTCGCGGTTCGCCAGCCCGCCGGCCCGGACTTCGGAGGCCCTCGTCCCGAGGTTGTTCACGTCGCGCGACTTCAACGAGTTCTCGATCGACGACCGGTCGATCCTGTCGAGCTGGCTCCGGTCGAAATCGATCTTGCTGCGATCGACATTCGCCCAGTTGATGTCGCCCATGTTGAGCCGGCCGCTGAAATCGCTGTCGTTGAAGCAGCGGTTGCAGTCGATGTTGAGGTTGGAGTCCCAGCGCCCGCCCCAGATGTCGCCGTCGTTCCAGTCGATGATGGAGGCCCATGCGGCGCCGGTGACGAAGCCGGCGAAATAGGTGGCGTCCGGATAGTAGTAGTTGTCGTAAGCGTAGGGATAATAGTCGATCGGCGCCACCGCGTAGCCCGGCTCATAGAGCATCTCGGGCGGATATTCGGGGATATAGATGTTGTCGGCGTGGGTCGGCTGGATCACCACGTTGTCACCCTCTTCGGTGACGGTGATCTTGTCGTCCGTCTTGATCATGTTGTCGGCGACGGCCTTGTCCCTGAGCTGCTGGATGGCGAGCAGCACGTCGTTCTGCTGGTAGGTGATGGCCTGCTGCATCGACTGGGTCCAGTCGAGGTCCTCGCTCATCATCTTCACGATGTCGGGGTAGTTGAGCAGCGAGATGATGCTGCCGTCCCAGGTGTCCTTCGGCTTCAGCGTGGGATCCTTCTTGACGTCGTCGAGGAAGCGCTGGGCCTCGATCACCTGCAGCGGGAACAGCGATGCGGAAGCGATGAGCGACACCAGCTGGTCCGGATAGAGCGCGATCGGCGCGACCAGCTTCTGCAGTTCGTCATCGTTCAGCGGCTCCGGCGTGGTGGTGGCGGCGGCTGCCGCGGTGTCGCTGGGCGGGGCAGCTGCCGTCTGCTGGGAGATCGCGGGAGCGGAGCTCAACAGCAGCAGCAGCGATGCGCCAAGCAGCGAGGTGCGGAGCGGGTGTGGGGCCTCAGGCATTCTGTCCTCCCTCGAGGCGAAATGGCTTGCCGGCTGCCCACGATGGACGGCAGCGCGACGTGCTGGGCCCGGGGCGCGCCCGGGACCGACGAGGTGAGGCTGGGTAAGCTAATATCCTGCGGGCAAGAGAGGGGCCCGCGGCGTGCGCATGGTCGGCGTGCGCCCCATACGGTCGGGTGAATCCTGCGAGACGCATTCGATCCGAAAGAAACGAAAATTGCAGCGGCCCGCCACGCTCCGATCCGCGCCTTGCCGCTTCAACCGGAGCCGCGGATGACCTATCTATGCACAATGAGTCATCCTGCCGCCTTCGAGGAAATCGCCGAGAACCTCTCCTTCCTGGACGACTGGGAGGACCGGTACCGCTACATCATCGAGCTCGGCCAGGGCCTGCCGCCGCTCGCCGAGGACGAGAAGAACGCCGCCAACAAGGTGCACGGCTGCGTCTCGCAGGTCTGGCTGGTCTCCGGCCGCGAGGGCGACGCTCTCACCTTTCGCGGCGAATCGGATGCGATGATCGTCAGCGGCCTCGTCGCGGTGCTTATCGCCCTCTACTCCGGCCGCCCCGCCCGCGAGATCGCCGAAACCGACGCCATCACCATCTTCGACGACCTGGGCCTGCGCGAACACCTCACCACCCAGCGCTCCAACGGCCTCGTCGCCATGGTCAACCGCATCAGGCGCGAAGCCCGCGAAGTAGCGGCGGCGTAAGACTTCCACATCGGCGCGGGTGGCCGCCCCCTCCACCGGCTACGCCGGTCCCCCTCCCCCGCTACGCAAGGGAGGATCAGAGGCGGCGCCACCGCGTATCCTCCCCCGTTTGCGGGGGAGGGGGACCGCCGAAGGCGGTGGAGGGGGCGGCCACAAGCACGGAAGCACCTCACCGGAACATCGCCGGCCGCTCCCCATCCATCCAGGCGCGCTGCCCGCTTTCAGCCCCCCGCGCCATCTCAGCGAGCCCGAAATGCTCGGCCAGCCGGTCGAGCCCGATGCGCAGCACCAGCTTGGCGCTGCGGCGGGGCCAGCCGCGCTCGGTTTCGATCTGCTGCAGGCCCTTCTCGAGCCCGCAGACGTCCAGCACCACGTCGGCGCAGTCCCGCGGCAGCACGCGGTAGAGCCCGCCCAGAGCCTGCCGCGCATCGGCGGCGAGGTCACTGATCTCGGACGCCTGGCCGACACCCCTGCCGCCGGCAACGTGCGCGCCCGAATAGGTCATGGTCACCCGCGGCTGCAGCCGCGCCCGCTCGACCAGCCGGCGCACGCGCTCGCCCGCCTGCACCTGGTGCGGGCTGAGGAACGGCGCGGCCTCGCCCGCGGCGGCGATTGCGAGACGGGCCAGCGGGCTCTCCGCGAGGTTCACCGTCACCCCGTCCTGCCGCTGCTCCGGCAGCCGGTGCTGGGCGGCGAAGGCGTCTTCCTCGAGCATCTGCCGCTTCAACCATTGCGACGTGGTGCCGTGCGGGGTGCAGCGTCTTGCGTCACCGCCGAGCACGCCCGCCGACTGCAGCAGCTGCACATCCGCTACTGCCAGCGCGACGTGGCCGGTCTCATGCCGGGCCCGGTAAACCCCGTCCTCCCGGTCCGCTCCGCCGACGGCGAGCACCGCGCGGACGAAACGCAGCACCGGCCTAGCCGGCCGCTGCATCGCGAGCCTCCGTCAGCTCTCCTTCGAGCGCCGCCTCGAGCCGCTCCACCTCGGCGTCGAAGGCGCCGTCGTCGCGCAGCTCCTCGATCAGCGCGCAGGCATAGGAAACCGTGGTCCGGTCGCGGCCGAAGAAGGCACCGACATCACGGTAGAGCCGCTGCAGCGACACGTGCATCAGGTACATGGCGAGCTGGCGTGCCAACGCCACCTCCGCCGGTCCCCGCCCCTTCTGCAGCAGCTGCGCCTCGGTGACCCCCCGCGCCTCGGCGCCACCAGCGCGACGATCTGCCTGGCGGCGGGGTCCGCGCGTCGACGAAACGAGAGTATCCTGACCTTGGCCGGCGGGCGTAGCGCCTCTGTCCGGAACCGTGCGAACTCCATCATGGCCTCCCTCACGAAATAGGATACTATTCCTATATCGTGCGGCGGTCCAAGCGGGGATAAGTGGGCGGGCCACAAAACACATCGGCCGCCCTTGAAGGGGCGGCCGGTTCGGTCCGGGCCGTTCCGCCAGGGAACGGCGTCAATCGGCGATTCAGGCGGTCAGCGGGCCGCGGCAGTGGCGGCCTTGCGGCCGAGGCCGTTGTCCTTCGCCAGGCGGGAGCGGGTGGCCGAATAGTTGGGCGCAACCATCGGATAGTCAGGAGCGAGGCCCCACTTCTCCCGATATTCCTCGGGCGACAGGTTGTAGTGAGTCCTGAGGTGCCGCTTCAGCGACTTGAACTTCTTTCCGTCCTCGAGGCAGATGATGTAGTCCGGCGACACCGACTTGCGGACCGGCACCGCCGGCTTCAGCTCCTCGACGACCACCGGAGCGCTCGGCGTCTGCAGTCCGCGCAGTGCGCCATGCACATCGGCGATCAATCTGGGCAGATCGGTCACGCTCAAAGCGTTATGACTAACATAAGCGGAGACGATATCCGCGCTCATCTCGATGAGATCGTTGTCAGCGCCGCCCGCGCTGCCGTTGAGTTCTGTCATTTCGGGTCCTTTTGCATAGAACTGGGGCGACTAAGCTCAGGAGTTCCCCAGCGCAACTGGTGGTCTAGGTCGATTTCTTGCCGGACGCAACCGTGTAATGCTGAGTGTTGAATAACATTTTGCTTCAGACAATAGTCGTAGAGCTGCTTAGCCGGCTCAGTGCATCTGCTCAATAGTCGTCTGGGAGGCCGGCTTTTCGCCGGCCTTATAAGCGGCGCGAGCCAGCAAGTGCGCGGAAACCGGTGTGGAAAGCAGCAGAAACACGATGCCCAGCGCGGCGCGCAATATCGTGCCGCCGTCGGCCGAAACAGTACCGACCGCGCAAAGCAGAAGTCCGGCGCCAACAACGCCGGCCTTGGATGCGGCATGGAGTCGCGTATAGAGATCGGGAAGTCTCAGCACGCCGACAGCGGCAAGAAAGCTGAAAACGGCGCCGGCGAGAATCAGTAGCGCGGCGAAATACTGCAACAGCTCCGCGATCATCGTTTGTTCCCGTTGCTTCCGGATCTGAGCAGGTAGCGGGCCAGCGCCACCGTCGACAGGAACCCGACGAGGCCGATCGCGATCGCGATGTCGATATAGAGCGTGAACCCGGTGAGCACGGCGATCGCCGCGATGAACCCCACCCCGAGCAGCGTGATCGTGTCGAGCGCGAGGATCCGGTCGCCGAGGTTCGGACCTCGGATCAGCCGGATCACCAGCAGGATCATCCCCACGATCAGCAGCACCAGCGCGGCCTGCGCCGCCCATTGCACCGCCAGCGCCCCGCTCATCGCATCGCCTCCATCACCCGCCTCTCGAACCCGGTCCTGATGTCGTCGATCAGCGCCTGCCGGTCGGCGAGGTCGATCGCGTGGATGTAGAGGAACCGGCGGTCCTCCGAGACGTCGACGCTCAGCGTCCCGGGCGTCAGGGTGATGAGGTTGGCCAGCATGGTGATCTCCGCATCGCGTCGTGACGCTCAGCGGGAAGGCGACGATCGCCGGCCGGATCCGCGCGCGAGGTCGGGCCGAACCACCAGCAGCGCCACCCGGATGGCGCTGAGGAACAGTTCCTTGACGAACAGCGCCAGCAGCGCCGCGAAGCGCTTGACCCGGGGCCAGATCACCGGCCCGCCGACCCGGTCGCGGATCACGAACAGGCAGGCGCCGCCGATCAGCGCGCCGAACAGCAGGTTGGCGAGCGTGAAGCTGCCGGTGGCCGCCGCCCAGCCGATGCGCCAGCGCGACGGTGAAAAGCGCAATGTTCATGGCCCGCTCCTCATCAGCCCGGTGGCCTCGATATAGGCGGCGGGACGGAGCAATCCGTCGGCCGCCGGCCCTGCCGAAGGCGAGCAGCGGCATCGGGGAACAGGCCCAGCAGCACCACGGCGAGCGGTCAGCACCGCCGCCGAGCCCGCCCCGAGCCAGAGCACCCGCCCGCGAGAGCGGCTTGAGGTCGGGGTTCGGCGTCTCGGCCCCCGGCCCCAGCGGCCCCGCACGCCAGAACACGTGCGCCCAGAGCCGCGATCCGGCGATCAGCGTCAGGAAGGCGTTGAGCAGCACCGCGATCCAGAGCGCCAGCGCCCAGCCGTCGGCGCCGAAACCCCATTGCCCGATCCCCGCCTCGACGCAGCAGCAGCTTGGGCCAGAAGCCGAGGAAGGGCGGCACGCCGGCAATGGCGAGGATCAGCACGAAGAACAGCACCGACGGCAGCGAGGCCGCCGCATAGAGCCCGCCCATCCGCCGCGTATCGGTCTCCCCGGTCATCGCCTCGATCACGCCCGGCGATCATGTAGAGCCCGGTGATCGTCAGCATGGCGTGCAGCACATAGGTGAGCGCGCCCGCCAGCCCCGCTTCGCCCGAGAGCGCCACGCCGGCGAGAGATCGCGCCGATGCCGCCGATCACCAGGAAGCCGAGCGCCCGCCTCAGGTTGGTCTCGGCGATGGCGCCGAGCGGCCCCAGCAGCATGGTGGCCACCGCGACCGACGCGATAACCGGGTCGAGCACCGCGCGGGTCGACGGGCAGCAGCATCACCAGCGTGCGGATCAGCGCATAGACCCCGACCTTGGTCAGCAGGCCGGCCAGCAGCGCCGAGATCGCCGGCGGCGGCGCGTGGTAGCTCGCCGGCAGCCAGGCGTTCACCGGAAAGGCGGCCGCCTTGACCCCGAAGGCCAGCAGCAGCAGCGCCGCGATCGAGGCCATCACCGCCGGATCGGCGCGCGTCGCGGCGCCCACGACGTCGGCCATGTTCAGCGTCCCGAGCGTGCCGTAGAGCAGCCCCAGCGCGACGAGGAAGAAGCTGGTCGCGAGGAAGTTGAGGAAGCCGTACTTCACCGTGGCGTCGAGCTGGATCTTGCGCCCGCCCAGCACCATCAGCCCGAAGCTCGCGATCAGCATCAGCTCGAACCAGACATAGAGGTTGAACAGGTCGCCGGTGAGGAACGCCCCGCTCACGCCCGCCGAGCAGCAGCAGGATCAGCGGATAGACGCCGTCGCGCCGGCGCGCGCTGTCCGGCATGTCCATCCGCAGATAGACCAGCAGCGACCAGCGTCACGCCCGGCGGCCGCCAGCGCGAAGACCGCGCCGACGATGTCGGCGGTGAAGCTGATGCCGAACGGCGGCAGCCAGTTGCCCATGGTCATCGACACCGGCCCCAGCTCCAGCACGCGCCAGGCCAGCAGCAGGTCGCACGCCCCGATCGCCGCCGACCACCAGCAGCGCCAGCAGCCACTGCAGGTCCCGCGCCCCGCGCAGCATCAGCAGCCCGGCCCCGCCGAGGAGGCCGAGCACCACCGGCAGGATGATCGGTCCAGTCCGCCGGGACGATGCGGTTGGTCTGCATGATCCGCCATCGTCAGTAGCTCATCGGCGGGTTGGGGCGCGCCCTGCGGCTCGGCGACACGCATGTTGTCGGTATTGTCCGCATCGAGCGACTGGTAGGCGCGATAGGCGAGCACCAGCAGGAACGAGAACATGGCAAAGCCGATGACGATGGCGGTGAGGATCAGCGCCTGCGGCAGCGGATTGGCGGCGCCCGGCCAGCGGCGCCAGCGCGTCTCCGGGCGCGATCGGCGGCACGAGCGCGGTGAGCCGCCCGGCAACGAGGATCAGCAGGTTCGCCGCGTTGCCGAGCAGCGACAGCCCGAGCAGCATGCGGATCAGCGAGCGCGACAGCAGCAGGTAGATCGCGGCGGTGAAGAAGACGCCGCAGAGCGCGGCGATGATCTGGTCCATCAGGCGCGCCCCTCGTCTTCGAGCCCGAGCGTGACCGCCGCGAGCGTCCCGAACACGACGAAATAGACGCCGATGTCGAACATCGGCCGACGACGACCGATCGGCACGCTCGCGCCCAGAGCCCGGTCAGGAATGGCAGCTTCAACGGCAGCGACGGCAGGCCGGAGAGCACCGCCAGCACCACGCCGAACCCGGAGAGCGCGAGCGGATGCACCCGCAGCGCCTTGCGCGCCGCCTCCGGTCCCGAGGCCATGCCGTAGATCGCGATCGCCGCGGCGCCGATCAGCCCGCCGATGAAGCCGCCGCCCGGCTCGTTGTGGCCGCGCAGCACGACGAAAATCGAGAAGGCACAGCATCACGACCGTCAGGATCGGCGCCAGGGTGCGGAAGATCAGGGTGTTCATGCCGCCGCCTTCCGGTCTGCGGCGCGTTCGCGCCTTGGCAGGCGCCGCCTGCGGCCGACGCCTCCCACTGCGGATCAGCGCCAGGATGGCGATCCCGGCGGTCATCACCACCGAGATCTCGCCCAGCGTGTCGAGGCCGCGGAAGTCGACCAGGATGACGTTGACGACGTTGTGCCCGTGCGCGCTGGGGACGCTCTGCGCCGCGAAGAACTCGCCCAGCTTGGGGTCGAGCACGCCCTCGAGCACGGCCAGCAGCAGCATCGTGATGGCGGTCCCGGCGAACAGCGCCACGACGCCGTCGCGCATCCAGTCCTCGAGCGGCCGCGGGTCGCTCGCGTCGAGCCGCAGCCGGGTCATCACCAGGGTGAGGATGACGACCGAGAGGATCTCGACCATGAACTGGGTGAAGCTCACGTCCGGCGCGCCGAACAAGAGGTAGAGCATGGAGACGCCCAGCCCCTGCACGCCCAGCGCCAGGATGGCGAAGAGCCGCGTCCGTGCCAGCAGCACGGTGATCACGCCGATCACCGTGATCGCCACCGTGCCGGCCTCGTAGAACGTCAGGTCGAACGAACCGCCCAGCCCCGGCAGCCCCCCAGGGCCAGCAGCGGCCCCACCGCCGCGAGGCCCAGCGCGAGGAAGACGACGAGCAGGTAAAGCTCCAGCCGGCCATGCTGCAGCGCACGGGTCACCCGCGCCGCGAGCCGAACCAGCCCGAAATAGGCGGCGTCGAATGCCATTGTCGAAGCTCCAGCCCGGCCGGTTCGCCAGCCGCCTCAAACCAAGGCGGATATCGTCGAAGCGGAAGTAGAGCCCGACCGCCAGCGCCCAGGTCGCGATGGACAGCCAGAGCGGCAGCGCCATCGCATCGAACCTGAAGTCCAGGTGCAGCTCTGCCGCGTGTCCCGAAATGGCCGCGACGGCCGGACCGACGAGGACGTCGCCGAGCACCGGCAGGAAGCCGAGCCCGATCCCCAGCATGCCCGTGACGATCGGACCCGCGAGCATTGCCGGCCCGGCCTCGTGCGGGGCGATCGGGGTGCGCAGCAGCTCGCCCATGAAGGGCCGGATCAGCACCACCAGCGCCACCACCCCGAGCAGCACATTGCCGATGACGAGCGCCGCGAGGGCGACGAGCGCGCCGAGTTCTCCGCTCGCAACCGCCGCGTACATCTCCTCCTTGGCGAAGAACGCGACCAGCGGCGGCAGGCCCAGCATGCCGGCGGCCGCCATGATCGTGCCGATGAAGGTCAGCGCCATCGGATCGCGCAGGCCGCCGAGCGCGGTATAGTCCCTCGTTCCGGTCCCGTGGTCGATCGCCCCCACCACGAGGAACAGCCCGGCCTTGTAGAGCGCGTGCGCCACGAAATAGAGCACCGCCGCCGTCACGGCGAGTTCGCTGCCCGCCCCCAGCAGCAGCATCAGTAGACCAAGCGAGGCGAGCGTCGTCTGGGCGAGCATCAGCTTGAGATCGGTCTGCCGCAGCGCCCCGATCGCGCCCCACAGCAGGGTCACCCCGCCGAAGAGCATCAGCGTCGTGTTCCAGATCGGCGCGCCGCCGAGATGCGGCGACAGCCGGGCGACGAGATAGACGCCGCCCTGCACCATGGTCGCCGAATGCAGGTACGCCGATACCGGCGTGGGCGCTTCCATGGCGTTCGGCAGCCAGAAGTGGAACGGCACCTGCGCCGATTTGGTGAAGGCCGCCGCCAGCATCAGCCCGACGAGCAGCGGATATGCGAGGCTCTCCTTGAGCCCCGTCGCCGCGCTCAACTCCCAGCTGCCAGTGATCGAATGGATCGTCACGCCCGCAGCCAGCAGCGCCAGCCCGCCGGCCCCCGTCACCACCAGCGCCTGGATGGCCGCGCGCCGCGCCGCCGGCCGGCTGTGGTCGAAGCCGATCAAGAGGAACGAGGCGACCGAGGTCAGTTCCCAGAACAGGTAGAGCGCCACCAGGCTGTCGGCCAGCACCAGCCCCTGCATCGCCCCCATGAAGCCCAGGAGGAACCCCATGAACCGGCCCTGGTGCGGGTGGCCGCGCAGATACGCGCCCGAATAGAGCACCACCAGCGCCCCGATCACCGCGATGGTCAGGGCGAAGGTGAAGCTCAATCCGTCGATGAGGAAGCTGAGGTTCAGCCCCCAGGACGGCGCCCAGGCAAAGCTCACGGCGAGGCTGTGGCCCGACGCCATATCGCCCGCGAGGCCCCACAGCGCCGCAACCCCCGCGGCGGGAATCAGCGCCAGCACCCACCCGGAAGTGCCGCCAAGCAGTCGTTGCAAGATCGGCGCCAGCACCGCGCCCAGGAACGGGAGCAGCACCACGATCAGGACGACCCAGTCAGGCGTCTGCATTTCGCCTCCTGTTCGTGGAAAGGGACTCGCGGCGGGAACCTTACCGCCTGCGCCCCTCCGGGCAAGCCGAACCGGAGGGGCGCTACCGATTGCCACAGTTATGTGAATCGGCTGCGAGTAGCGGCGCCGCTCGCCAACGCCTATATCGGCGCCATAACCGGAGGATCACGATGACCGAGACGTTCAAGGTGCAGAAGTCCGAGGACGAGTGGCGCAAGGCGCTCACGCCGGAACTCTTCCACATCGCACGCCAGCACGGCACCGAGCCCGCCTGGTCGCACCTCTACAACACCGAGAAGCGCGACGGCATGTACTACTGCGCCGTCTGCAATGCGCCGTTGTTCGAGGCCGGCACCAAGTACGAATCCGGCTCCGGCTGGCCCAGCTTCTTCAAGCCGATCGACGGCGCCGTCGGCGAGAGCATCGACCGCTCGCACGGCATGGTCCGGGTCGAAGCCCACTGCGCCAACTGCGGCGCCCATCTCGGCCACGTCTTCCCCGACGGGCCGCAACCGACCGGCCAGCGCTACTGCATGAACGGCACCAGCCTCAAGTTCGAGCCGAAGACGTAAGCGGGCAGCGTGCCTGCCCCGGACCTCAAGCTGAGCAAGCTGTCTCGGCTCGTGCGACGCGAGTTGCACGAGCTCTTTTCCTTCAGGTCCAGCGACCGTCCCTGGGAGATGCCGGTGGCCGCGGCGCTTTCGGCCGGCGTGCCGGTGCTCGTTGCCGCCGGCTTCGACCGGCTGGCCGACGGCGTCGTCGCGTCGCTCGCCGGCATGGCCTTCCTCTACCTGCCGTCAACGCCGCTGCCGCACCGGATGGCAGTCCTGATGGCGTGCTGTTTCGGCATGATCGGCTGCTACACGGCGGGCCTGCTCAGCCACCAGGTGCCGATTCGCCGAGGTACCGCTGCTGATGGTCGCCGCCAGCCTCGTCACCGTGGCCTGCCGCTACTACCGCATCGGCCCTCCCGGCGGCGTGTTCTTCCTGATGCCGGCGGCCATCGGCATGTTCACGCCCGGCACGCTGGCCGACCTGCCCTACAAGGTCGGCCTGTTCGCGATGGGGTGCATGTTCGCCTGGCTGGTGGCGTTCTTCTACAGCCTCTACATCCTCAGGCGGCAACCGGCGGTGCCGCTGGTTCCGACGCCGCGGCCGGACTTCGATTTCGTCTACCTCGACTCCATCGTCATCGGCATCGGCGTCGGCTTGTCGCTGGCGCTGGCCCTGCTGCTGCAGATGGACAAGCCCTACTGGGTCCCGGTCAGCTGTCTCGTGGTGTTGCAGGGCGCCTCGCTGCGCGCCGCCTGGAACAAGCAGGTCCAGCGCATCGTCGGCACCGCCCTCGGCCTGTTCGTGGCCTGGGGCCTGCTGTCGGTGACCACCGATCCGTGGGCGGTTGCCTTGACGATCCTCGTCCTCACCTTCGTGATCGAAACCGCCGTGGTCCGCCACTATGCACTTGCCGCCGTGTTCATCACGCCGCTGACCATCCTCCTCGCGGAAGCGCCCGACCTGCAGCACGGCAATATCGGCGCCCTGATGGAGGCGCGCTTCCTCGATACCCTGCTCGGCGCCGCGTTCGGCTTCTTCGTCGCCGTGGCGCTGCACAATCCCGGCTTCCGCGGGCACACCGGCAACCTGCTGCGCCGCATCCTGCCGAAAACTCTATATCAGGCCGGTTCGTAGGGCGGACCGGACCACCCTTCCCCGCCTGCCAACACCACGGTAGAACCCCCGCCCATGACCAAAGCGCTCCCCACCCCGCCCGTCGCCGAACGCCGCCAGCATGCCGCCACCAACCACGGCATCACGCGTCAGGATCCCTATCACTGGCTCAGGGCCGACAACTGGCAGGAGGTGATGCAGGATCCCGATGCGCTGCCCGCGGACATCCGCGCCTATCTCGAGGCCGAGAACGCCTATTTCGCCGAAAGCTTCGAGACGCCGCACGCCGAGCTGACCGAGAAGATCTATCGCGAGATCCGCGGCCGCATCAAAGAGGATGACACCGGGGTCCCCTCCCCCGACGGCCCCTTCGCCTACAACTCGCGCATGGAGGAGGGCAGGCAATACCCCATCCTCGTCCGCACCCCCCGCGACGGCGGCGATGAGGAGATCCTGCTCGACTGCAACATCGAGGCGGGCGACGACTATTTCGGCTTCGGCGGCGGCGACCATGATCCGTCGCACCGGCTGCTCGCCTGGAGCGCCGACCGCAAGGGCTCCGAGTTCTACACCATGCGCTTCCGCGACCTCGCGACCGGCCAGGACACCGGCGAAGTGCTCGAGGACATCGCCGGGGGCGGCGTCTGGTCGGCCGATTCGAGCGCCATCTACTACACCGAGTACGACGACAACCACCGTCCCTGGCGCGTCCGCCGACACGTGCTCGGCACGCCGCAAGCGAGCGACGAGATCGTCTTCGAGGAGAAGGACCCCGGCTTCTTCGTCGGCGTCGACGAGACGCTGAGCCGCAGCCACATCGTCATCGACGCGCACGACCACCAGACCTCCGAGTTCTGGCTGATCGATGCCCGGACCGGCGGCGCCCCCCGCCTCGTCTCGCCCCGCCTCACCGAGCGCGAGTACGACCTCGAGGAGCGCGACGGCACGTTCTACATCCTCACCAACGCCGACGGCGCCGAGGACTTCAAGATCGTCACCGCCCCCGCCGATGCGCCGGGGGCCGAGAACTGGGTCGATCTCGTGCCGCACCAGCCCGGCGTGCTGATCCTCGACATCATCCTGCTCAAGCACCACCTCGTCCGGCTCGAGCGCTTCGACGGCCTGCCCCGGATCGTCGTGCGCGAGCTCGAGACGGGCAAGGAATGGACGGTGAAGTTCGAAGAGGAGGCCTATGCTCTGGGCATGTCGGCCGGCTTCGAGTTCGACACCACGACCATCCGCTTCACCTATTCCTCGCCGACGACGCCGTCGCGCACCTACGACCTCGACCTCGTCACCGGCGAACGCACGCTGCTGAAGGAGCAGGAGGTGCCCTCCGGCCACGATCCCGCCGACTACGAGACCCGCCGCATCTTCGCCACCGCGCCCGACGGCGAGCGCGTCCCAGTGACGCTGCTCTTCAAGAAGGGCCTCGCGCTCGACGGCTCGGCCCCCGCCCTGCTCTACGGCTACGGCGCCTATGGCATGGCGATGCCCGCGAGCTTCTCGGTCTCGCAAACTCAGCCTCGTCGATCGCGGCGTCGTGCACGCGACCGCGCACATCCGCGGCGGCATGGAGAAGGGCTACGCCTGGTACCGGAACGGCCGCCGCGAGCACAAGACGAACACGTTCACCGATTTCATCGCCGCCGCCGAGACGCTCATCGAGCTCGGCTACACCTCGAAGGGCCGGATCGTGGCCGAAGGCGGTTCCGCCGGCGGACTGCTGATGGGCGCCGTCGCCAACATGCGACCCGACCTCTGGGCCGGCATCGTCGCCGAGGTGCCGTTCGTCGACGTGCTCAACACCATGCTCGACGCCACCCTGCCGCTCACCCCTCCCGAGTGGCCCGAGTGGGGCAACCCGATCACCTCGGCCGAGGACTACGCCCGCATCGCCTCCTATGCGCCCTACGAGCAGGTGCAGGCGCAGGCCTATCCGCCGATCTTCGCCCTCGCCGGCCTCACCGACCCCCGCGTCACCTACTGGGAGCCGGCGAAGTGGGTGGCGAAGCTCCGCGCCACCCGCACCGGCGATGCCCCGCTCTATCTCAAGACCCACATGGACACCGGCCACTCGGGCGCCTCTGGGCGCTTCGACGCGCTCAAGGAGACCGGCCTCAGCTACGCCTTTGCGCTCTCCTGCATGGGTTTGGCATAATCCTCCCAAAGCGGCGATTGGCGTTGTGGGACAAAGGGCCTATACCGATCCCAGCCCAGCGGCCCATATGTCAGCAGAACATCCTCAAGGAGGCTCCCAATGGCTTTTGAACTCCCCGCCCTGCCCTATGCCTACGACGCGCTCCAGCCCTACATGAGCAAGGAGACGCTCGAGTACCATCACGACAAGCATCACCAGGCCTATGTCACGAACGGCAATAACCTGCTCAAGGACAGCGGGCTCGAGGGCAAGAGTCTCGAGGAGATCGTCAAGGGCTCCTACGGCAAGAACCAGGGCCTCTTCAACAACGCCGGCCAGCACTACAACCACCTGCACTTCTGGAACTGGATGAAGCCCAATGGCGGCGGCAAGTCGCTGCCGGCCTCGCTGCAGCAGGCGATCGATTCCGATCTCGGCGGCTACGACAAGTTCCGCGCCGACTTCATCAATGCCGGCACGACGCAGTTCGGCTCCGGCTGGGCCTGGCTCGCCGTCAAGGACGGCAAGCTCGAGATCTCGAAGACCCCGAACGGCGAGTCGCCGCTGGTGCATGGCGCGACGCCGATCCTCGGCGTCGACGTGTGGGAGCACTCCTACTACATCGACTATCGCAACGCCCGCCCGAAGTACCTCGAGGCGTTCGTCGACAGCCTGATCAACTGGGAATATGTCGAGCAGCTCTACAACGCTGCTCAAGCTAGGCCAGCCTTAGGTCTGCATCAGGGCCCGGCAGCCGACCTGCCGGGCCCTTTGCTTTGCGCTCCGGCAAGCGCTGAAATCGCTCCGTCCACCGCCTGCCCCGCTTTCCGTCCCACCGTCACAGTGGTAACAGTTCGTTAACCATGCTCATGACGAGGGGGCCCAGGTGGCCGAGCCGAACAGGACGATTGCGATTCTCGTGTCGAATCCGGCGCTCGGCACCATCCTCCACGCGGTGATCGCCTCGGTTCCCGGGTTCCGGGTGCGCTGCTTCGAGTCGGCGCTGGCGCTGCAGATCTACATGCGCCTCGCGCCCGTCGACCTCGTCGTCGCCGACTTCGACTGCCAGGAGGCGCGCGCCGACCAGCTGGCCCGCAATCTCCGCGCCGATGCCGGCATCGAAACTCCCGGCTTCCAGCTCATCGCCCTCGCCTCCGCCGTCACGCCGGAAACCAAGGGCCTCTGCATCGCCGCCGGCATCGACGAAGTCGTGGTGAAGCCGATGTCGCCGAGATACCTGCTCGAGCGCGTCCGCTCCCGCCTCGCCCGCCGCAGCCTCCGCCCGGTCCACCGCTCCTCGCCCAAGCCGCATACGCAGCTCACCGACTTCTCCCAATACGGCAACGTCATCCCGCTCTGGACCCGCGAACGCCCCATGCCCCACCACTAGAGCGTTTCACGCTTTGGCTGAAGCGGGAGGCGAACCTTCAGGGGTGCCCGGGTCGGATGAAGGTTGCGCGGTGTTGCCCTTCCTTCACCAGGTCATCCCCGCGAAAGCGGGGACCCCTGTTTGCGGTTTCGAAGGGAAACAGAGGTTCCCGCTTTCGCGGGAATGACATCGTGGGAAGCAGGGTAGCATGGCTACTCCCCATCAGTCGGAAACTCTGAAGTTGGGCAAGCGCCCATGCCGCGTGGTACCCCGGCCCACTTCTCCCTTTGGGCGGCGGGTGAGGGGCCTTCCGCGACCTGAGTAATCCCCTCAGGCGCTCGTCGCGTTCAGCGCCCAGGCCACCTTGTTCCACAAATCCTCGACATTGTCGGTGAACACCACCAGCCGGTCGGCATGCGGCACCGAGTGGCTGAGGATGTCCGCCGCCAGCCCGCGCATCGCCTCGAAGGCGCGGTTGCGGTTGAGCAGCACCACGGGCTTGCCCCCCGCCCCCGCGCCGGCGCGCTGCCAGGCGCGGTAGAGGCTCGCGGTCGAGGCGAGCGACCCCGGCAGGCCGACAAAGCACTGGGCCAGTTCCCCGATCCGCCGCAGCCGCGCGTCGGGATCGTCGATCCGCTCCGTCGGCAGGTCGATCATCGCCGGCGGCGCCTGGAACGCCGCCGTCCGCCACGACCAGCACCTCGCCGCCCGCCGCCCGCGCGCTCTGCAGCAGCGGGATGCAGTCGAGCGATTCCTCGGCGAGGCAGACGATGCGCGCCCCATGCCGGGCAAGGATGGTGCCCGCCTGCGACATGATCGAGGCCCGTTCGGCGTCGCCCGGGCCCTTCTCGGAGGCGAAAACGGCGACGGTGGGGCCGGTCCCCACGCGGTTAGCGGCCACGGCTGAGACTGCCCAGGATGCCGCGGACCAGCGCCCGGCCGAGACTGTTGGCGACCGAGCGCGTCAGCGAGGTCACCGCCGCCTCCACGGGAGTGGCGCGGGTCGAGCGCCGCGGCGCGGCGGCGCGATCTGCCCGTTCCTGCGCCTGGCGCTGCTTGGCCTCGGACTCGGCCTGCTTGGCCGCCGCCTCGGCATCGCTGCGCGCCTTGGCCTTCTGCGACAGCACCTCGAAGGCCGACTCGCGGTCGATAACCTGGTCGTAGACACCGGCCACCGGCGAACTCGCCATCACCGCCTGCCGCTCCTCGGGCGAAATCGGGCCGAGCCGCGACGACGGGCGGCCGGATCAGCGTCCGCCCCACCATCGAGGGAATGCCCTTTTCCTCCAGCACGGAAACCAGCGCCTCGCCGGTGCCGAGCTGGGTGATCACCTCCTCGGTGGAGAAATCGGGGTTGGCGCCGGAAAGCCTCCGCGGCGGCGCGCACCGCCTTCTGCTCGTTCGGCGTATAGGCGCGCAAGGCGTGCTGCACCCGGTTGCCCAGCTGGGCCAGCACGCTCTCGGGAATATCGGCCGGGTTCTGCGTGACGAAATAGACGCCGACGCCCTTGGAGCGGACGAGCTTGACCACCTGCTCCACCTTGTCGACCAGCGCCTTGGGCGCATCGTCGAACAGCAGGTGCGCCTCGTCGAAGAAGAAGACGAGCTTCGGCTTGTCCGGATCGCCGACCTCGGGCAGCGCCTCGAACAGTTCGGACAGCAGCCACAGCAGGAAGGTCGCGTAGAGCCGCGGCGAGCTCATCAGCTCGTTCGCGGCCAGCACCGAGACGATGCCGCGCCCGTCGGTGGATGTCCGCATCAGGTCGGCGATCTCGAGCGCCCGCTCGCCGAAGAAATGCTCGCCGCCCTGCTGTTCGAGCACCAGCAGCGCCCGCTGCACGGCGCCCACCGTGGCGGTCGCGACATTGCCGTAGGTGCGCCGAGATCTGGTCGCGAATTCTCCGCCACCTCGACCAGCAGCGCCCGCAGGTCCTTGAGGTCGAGCAGCAGCAGTCCCTTGTCGTCGGCGTACTTGAAGGCGATGTTGAGCACGCCCTCCTGCACGTCGTTCAGGTCGAGGATGCGCGACAGCAGCAGCGGGCCCATCTCGGAAATGGTCGCGCGGATCGGGCTGGCCCTGCCGTCCGAACAGGTCCCAGAAGATCGTCGGGAACTTGTCGTTCTTGTAGTCGTCGAAGCCGATCTCGGCGGCCCGCTTGGTCAGTGCCTCGACCGGAGCTGCCCATCGCCGCGATGCCCGACAGGTCGCCCTTCACGTCGGCGCAGAACACCGGAACGCCGGCGGCGCGAGAAGCCCTCGGCCATGATCTGCAGCGTCACCGTCTTGCCGGTGCCGGTGGCGCCGGTGATCAATCCGTGCCGATTGGCGTACTTGAGCAGCAGGTATTCCGGCCTGGTGCTCTTGCCCAGATAGAGCTTGTCGGGAACGAGCATGTCACCTCAACTGGATTCGGGCCGAAGGCGGATATATACCGCCCGGCAACCGGCATTGCCAAACGAAAGCGCGGCGCTCGCCACGCCAATTCCGCATTAACCTGCCCACCCTATTGTGCCGCTTGTGCGTCAAACCCGTCGACTGTTCATCGCCAGCATGGCCGCGATCCCGTTCGCATCGCTGGCCCGTGCCCAATCGCTGGTCGCCACCGACCTCGGGGTTGCTCCGGGGGTAACGGACGACCAGAGCCGTCCGTTGCAGGACGCGCTGTTGCGCGCGGCGGAAGAAGGACGGCCGCTGTTCCTGCCGGCCGGCACCTATTTCGTGCAGAACCTGCATGTCCCGAGCCGGCTGGTCCTTTCGGGCGTCCCGGGCGCCACCATGCTCGCGGCCGCGGCGGATGCGCCGATCGTCCGGGTCGCCGGCAGCGCCCACGTCCGCTTCCAGGATATCGGTTTCGGCGCCGGCAACGGCGGGCCGACCGCGAAAGGCGCAGGACTGGTTGAGATCGAGACCAGCGACAACATCACGCTCGAGAATTGCAGCTTCATGGGCGGCCACTCCAATGGCCTCGCGGTGCGCGATGCGGCGGCCGAGATCATCTCCTGTGATTTTTCCGGCCACGGCCAGGCCGGCATCTTCTCGCTCAACAGCCGGGGCCTGAGACTTTCCGGCAACCGCATAGACCAGTGCAGCAATGGCGGCATCCTGATCTGGGGCAGCGAGAACCGGCATGACGGCTCGGTCGTATCCGGCAACTTCATCCAGGGCGTCGGCTTCAAGGATGGCGGGAATGGACAGAACGGCAACGGCATCAACGTCTTCCGCTGCGACGACGTGATCCTCTCGCACAACCAGATCGCCGACTGCGCCTTCAGCGCCATCCGGCTCAACTCGACCAACAACGCCATCGTCAACAGCAATCTCTGCCGCAACTCCGGCGAGGTGGCGATCTTCTCCGAGTTCGCCTTCTCGGGCTCGGTGATCGCCAACAACATCGTCGACGGCGCCGCCCAGGGCATCTCGATCACCAACCTCGATTCCGGCGGCCACCTCGCCACCTGCTCCGGCAACGTGGTCCGCAATATCCGGCCGAAGAGCGAGGTCAACCCGGACACCCGGCCGGTTGGCATCTATGCCGAGGCCGAGACCGCGGTCACCGGCAACACCGTTGAAGGCGTCCCGGGCATCGGCATCCTCGCCGGCTGGGGCCCGTATCTCCGCAACGTCGTCGTCGCCGACAACGTCATACGGTCGGTGGAGACCGGCATCGGCGTCAGCGTCGTCGAGAGCGATGCGCCGCGGGCCGTGAGCATCACCGGCAACGTCATCGCACCGCCCGTCGCCAAGGCGATCGTCGGCATGGCCTGGCAGGATGTCGTCTCGGACGACCTGGTGCGCGACGCGGCCAAATACCCATACATCTCGCTGAGCGGCAACAAGTCGGGCTGACCGGCCCTCAGCCCGCCATCGCCGCCGTGGCGCGCATCTCTCCCACCTCGGTGCCGCGCACGTTCTTGACGATCTGCCGGGCGAAGCGTTCCAGCACCCCGCGTTGTGCCTCGTCGGGTTCGGCGAAGCGCAGCAGCAGGCTGGCGGCCATGACGTGGCTCGCGTGCATGTTGCCGTCGTCGCATTTCATGGCGTAACCCCAGCCCTTGTCGCGGATGGCGCCGCACTGCACGCCCTCGGCGCCGCCCTTGTGCATCACGCGCCCGCCAAAGGCCTCCATCGTCAGCGTGTCGAAATGGCCGGTCCCTGCCACGAGATGTGGATGGCTCGTCGCGGCATCGAAGATGCGGCGCGCCGCAGTGCCGAGCTCGGGCGGCAGCCCCTCGCCCGTCGCCATGCGGGCAAAGCCCCTGGCAAAGCTCGACAGCGGCGCGGCCCAGGTCGGGATGGAACAGCCGTCGGTGCCGCAGCGGTCGACGCTCAGCGGCTCGCCGAGCACCGTCTCGATCGCGCTCCGCACCGCCATCTGCACCGGATGCTCGCGGTCGACATAATGCGCCGACGGCACCCCCAGCGCCCTCGCGACGCTGAGCATCCCCGAGTGCTTCCCCGAGCAGTTGTTGTGCAGGGGGCTCGGCTCGCGACCGGCGAGCCGCAAGGCCTCGCGCGCCTTCGGGCTGCTGGGCTGGTGCGCACCGCACTCGAGGTCGGCGGCAGTCAGCCCGATATGCCCGAGGAAATCCGTCACCCCCGTCACGTGCACCACCTCGCCAAGGTGCGAGGCGCAGGCGAGGGCGAGTTCCTCATCACTGAGCGCGAAACGGTCGATCGCGCCCGAGGTCACCATGGCCAGCGCCTGCATCGACTTGATCGCCGAGCGCGGGAACACCGGCCGGGAGATTTCCCCCGCCGACGCGATCACCGTACCCTCGGCATCGCAAAGCACGAACGCGCCCCGATGGCGGTTCTCGACGAAGTTGCCGCGCGTCTGTTCAACCACGATGGGATTGGCGTCCATTGGAGGTCCCGCGAAAGAAAAGGCCCGGAGGTTCCGCTTGGAACGCTGCCGGGCCGTAAAGTCAATCACTAGGAGGTCAGTCGGTAGTCAGTGCATGGGTCGTCAGTAGGAGGAGGCAACAATGCGCCGGGAGGAAGGCGCGGGGAGAAACTCAGATGTCCCGGTCGTAGGCATGCCGCAGGTAGCGGGCGTTGACCCAGCCGCTGGCCCGGCGGGACTGCACCAGGCACCAGTCGGCGCCGCCCTCGGGAGCGATGATGCAGCGCTCGACCCAGACGCTGGACCGGGGCTCGATCTCGCCGACCTTCTGGGAATAGGAAGCCGGCCACTTGCGGACGTTCAGCACGTCCCAACGGGCGACGCCGGTCACCTGGGCCGGACCGCCGACCTGGTAGCCCGCGGCCATCGCGGGCTGCACGGCGAGAGCGGCAGCGACGGTGATGATCAGCCCGGCCAAGGTCGCGACCAGCAGCTTTTCCTGATTCTTGTTCATCCTGGTGTCCCCCAACGGGTGTTTCGATCTGTTGTGCCGACTATGCCGGCCCCGGTTTGAACCCGTCCTGAGCCCGCCATTCAGGAAGCGTTCATCCCGAGGGGAACGCGGTCAGCGGACGAAGCGGTGCACGTAGAGGTTGACCGTATCCTCGCCCATCATGCGCACGGCGAAGACGTCGTCGGCAGTGTAGGACCTGCCGCGCAGCGCATCGGCGAGCACGTCGTTCTTCGCGATCGACTTGCGCACATACTCGGCGTTCCCCTCCGAGCGCATCAGCGACGAGCCGACGCAGATCTCCGTCACCCACACCCGCGTCCGGTCGCCGATCCCGGCGACATCGGCCGGAAACACGCGCTTCAGGTAACCCAGCTCGCTGCCGCAGCTGACGGTGCTCGTCGGGGCAGGATTGTTGCTGGGACCGCCCGGCTGGTTGTTGCTCGGTTGGGTCTGGGCGAAAGTGGGAAGAGCGGAAACAGCAGTCAGCGTCACGACCGCGATGGCGGCCAGCGTAAACTTGGTCATTTCAAACTCCTGATGCGAGGCGAGGCCCCCAAGGCCCCAGAATATGAGCGGAGCCTGGCGCCTTCGGCTTGAACCCGCCGTGACGCCCGCATTCACCTGGCATTCACTACGATCGGCCGCGTCACGAGCAGGATTTACCTCCCCGTCCCGCATGCTAGGCTCGCTGGAAGCGAGCGAGGGAGGATCGAATGGCCAAGGTTCTGGTGACGGGCGGCAGCGGCAAGCTTGGGCGCGCGGTACTCAGGGATCTCGTCACCAACGGCTACCAGGTGCTCAACATCGACCAGGTGCTGCCGCGCGATCCGGTCTGCCCCACGGTCCGCGTCGATCTCACCGATTTCGGCCAGGTGGCGCAGGCGGTTATGGGCGGCGTCGATGAGCGCAAGGGCCCCTTCGACGCGGTCGTCCACCTCGCCGCCATCCCGGCGCCCGGCCTCTTCGCCAACAGCCGCACCCTCGCGAACAACGTGCCCAGCAGCTACAACGTGTTCGAGTCCTGCCGGCTCGCCGGCGTCAAGAACGTCGTCTTCGCCTCCAGCGAAACCGTGCTCGGCCTGCCCTTCGAGACGCCGCCGCCCTATGTCCCGGTCGACGAGGAATACTTCCCGCGCCCGGAGACCGCCTATTCGCTCGGCAAGCTCCTCGACGAAACGATGGCGGCCCAGTACTGCCGCTGGGACCCCGAACTGAAGATGGTGGGGCTGCGGTTCTCCAACGTCATGGATGTCGAGGACTACAAGGCCTTCCCGAGCTTCGACAGCGACGCGAAACTGCGCAAGTGGAACCTCTGGGGCTATATCGACGCCCGCGACGGCGCGCAGGCGGTGCGGCGCGGCATCGAGGCGGAGTTCAAGGGTTTCGAGCCCTTCATCATCGCCAACGCCGACACCGTGATGAGCCGTTCCAACGTCTCGCTGATGGCCGAGGTGTTCCCCGACGTGCGGCACAAGGCGACGCTCTCGCCCAACGGCACCCTGCTCTCCATCGACAAGGCCAAGCGGATGCTCGACTACAACCCGCAGCACAGCTGGCGGAACCACGTGTGATGGGGCAGGGCCGAACCTTCCTGGGTCACCGGGTCTGAGGACTGCGCGATGCTGCGCTTCCTTCCCCGGGTCATCCCCGCGAAAGCGGGGAGCTCCGTTTGCGGCGTCGAAAGGAACAGCGGTTCCCGCTTTCGCGGGAATGACATCGTGGAAAACAGGATGGCTGGGGACGCGACCGAGTCGCCGGTGAGGTGCATTGCTTGAAGAGCGGGACGTTTCAACCAAGCGTGCCACCCACAGCAAATTCAAGAGTTGGTGATTCGCCGCATTCGGGTCACAGTGGAACGTTGCTAGCGACGAGACCAATTCCGCCGGAGACGCCAACTTGGGCGCCTATATCCTGAGACGCCTGCTGCTGATGATCCCAACCCTGTTCGGGATCATGGTGGTCTCTTTCGTGATCGTGCAGTTCGCCCCGGGCGGCCCGGTGGAGCAGGTCATCGCGCAGATGACCGGGCAGAACGTCAACGCCACCGAGCGCGTCAGCGGCAGCCAGGCGGGCGATCTCGCCGGGCAGCAGACCACCACGTCCTCCACCGCCGCCCAGACCGAGATCAACTCGACCTATCGCGGCGCCCGCGGCCTGCGGCCCGAGATCCTCGAGCGCATCGAGAAGCAGTTCGGCTTCGACAAGCCGCCGCTCGAGCGCTTCGTCACCATGCTGTGGAACTATGCCCGCTTCGATTTCGGCGACAGCTACTTCCGCGACATCTCGGTCATCGACCTGATCAAGGAGAAGCTCCCCGTCTCGATCACGCTCGGGCTGTGGATGACCATCCTCGGCTACGGCATTTCCATCCCGCTCGGCATCGCCAAAGCCGTGCGCGACGGCTCGCGCTTCGATGTCTGGACCTCCTCGATCGTCGTCGTCGGCTATGCCCTGCCCGGCTTCCTCGTCGCGGTGCTGCTCATCGTGTTGTTCGCCGGCGGCAGCTTCTGGAACCTCTTCCCGCTGCGCGGTCTCGTCTCGGAGAACTGGGCGAGCCTGCCGTGGTACCGGCAGATCCTCGACTATCTGTGGCACATCACGCTGCCGATCACCGCCATGGCCGTGGGCGGCTTCGCGACGACCACGCTCCTGACCAAGAACTCGTTCCTCGAGGAGGTGCGGAAGCAATACGTCGTCACCGCGCGCGCCAAGGGCCTGAGCGAGCGGCAGGTGCTCTACCGGCACGTCTTCCGCAACGCCATGCTGCTGATCATCGCGAGCTTCCCCGCGGCGTTCATCTCGGCCTTCTTCGGCGGCTCGCTGCTGATCGAGACCATCTTCTCGCTCGACGGATTGGGCCTCCTCGGCTTCAACGCCGTGCTGCAGCGCGACTATTCGGTGGTCTTCGCCACCCTCTACGTTTTCTCGCTGATGGGCCTCGTCATCGGGCTCGTCTCGGATCTCACCTACATGTGGATCGATCCGCGCATCGATTTCGAGAACCGGGAGGTCTGATGCGCACGGTCGCCACGCTCGGCATGCCCCGTGTCGCCTTCGAGCCGGCCGACCGGCGGAGATCTGCGGCGCTTTCGCCGATCAACCAGCGCCGGCTCAAGGTCTTCAAGGCCAACAAGCGGGGCGTGTGGTCGCTCTGGATCTTCCTCGTGCTCTTCCTCGTCACCATGGTGGCGGAGCTCATCGCCAACGACCGACCGCTGCTCGCGAGCTACAAGGGCGAGCTGCTGTTCCCCGCCTTCGTCAGCTATCCGGAGACCAAGTTCGGCGGCTTCCTCGCCGAGACCATCTATCGCGACCCGTTCATCGCCGACGAGATCAACGCCAATGGCTGGATGATCTGGCCGCCCATCCGCTACTCCTACTCCACCGTCGATGAATCGCTCACCGGCGCCGTGCCCTCGAAACCCTCCTGGCTGCAGACGGCGGAAGAGCGTTGCGCCTTCTATCCGGCGGGCCTCGACGACCCCTCCTGCAACATCGGCAACTTCCACTGGCTCGGCACCGACGACCAGGGGCGGGACGTGCTGGCGCGCCTGATCTACGGCTTCCGCATCTCGGTGCTGTTCGGGCTCATCCTCACCGTGTTCTCCTCGATCATCGGCATCAGTGCCGGGGCGCTGCAGGGCTATGTCGGCGGCTGGGTCGACCTCACGGCTCAGCGCCTGATCGAGATCTGGACCTCGATCCCGTCGCTGTACCTGCTCCTGATCATCTCCAGCTTCATCGCGCCGAGCTTCTGGGTGCTGCTGGGCATCCTCCTCCTCTTCTCGTGGACCGCGCTGGTGGGGCTGGTCCGGGCCGAGTTCCTGCGCGCCCGCAATTTCGAGTATGTCGCCGCGGCCCGGGCGCTGGGCGTCGCCAACTGGCGGATCATGCTCGACCACCTCCTGCCCAACGCCATGGTCGCAACGCTGACCTTCATGCCGTTCATCCTCGCCGGCTCCGTCACGACGCTCACGGCGCTCGATTTCCTCGGCTTCGGCCTGCCGGTCGGCTCGCCCTCGCTGGGCGAGCTGCTGAGCCAGGGCAAGGACAACATCTCGGCCTGGTGGCTGGGCATCACCGGCTTCTTCACCCTCTCGATCATGCTCTCGCTCTTGGTCTTCATCGGTGAGGCAGTGCGCGACGCGTTCGATCCGCGCAAGACCTTCGGCGGAGGGCGCGCATGAGCTCGCCGCTGCTCAGGATCGAGGACCTCCACGTCGATTTCCGCACCGACGACCGCGTCGTGCACGCCGTCCGGGGCGTCACCATCGATATCGAGCCGGGCCAGACCGTGGCGCTGGTCGGCGAGAGCGGCTCGGGCAAGTCGGTGACGGCCCTCTCGGTGCTGCGCCTCCTCCCCTACCCCGCGGCTTCGCACCCCAAGGGGCGGATCCTGCTCAAGGGCGAGGATCTGCTCGCCGCCAGCGACCGGGCGATGCGCGGGGTGCGCGGCAACGCCATCTCGATGATCTTCCAGGAGCCGATGAGCTCGCTCAATCCGCTGCACTCGGTCGAGCGCCAGGTCAGCGAAGCCCTGATCCTCCACCGCGGCATGGGGCGCGCCGCCGCCCGCGCCCGCACCATCGAGCTCCTCACCGAGGTCGGTATCCCGGATCCGGAATCGCGCCTCGCCGACTTCCCGCACCAGCTCTCCGGCGGCCAGCGCCAGCGCGTGATGATCGCCATGGCGCTCGCCAACGAGCCCGAGCTGCTGATCGCAGACGAGCCCACCACCGCGCTCGACGTCACCGTGCAGGCGCAGATCCTGCAGCTGCTCAAGGCGCTGCAGCGCCGCCGCGGCATGGCGATCCTGTTCATCACGCATGACCTGCAGATCGTCCGCCGCATGGCCGACGTCACCCACGTGATGACCGAGGGTCTGGTGGTCGAGAGCGGCCCCACCGAAGCGCTCTTCGCCAGCCCCCGTCACCCCTATACGAGGAAGCTCCTCGCCGCCGAGCCCAAGGGCGAGCCGCCGGCCTCCGTGCCGGACGCGGCGACGATCGTCAGCGCCGAAAAGCTGCGGGTCTGGTTCCCGATCAAGCGCGGCTTCCTCCGCCGCGTCGTCGGCCATGTGAAGGCAGTCGACGATGTCGACATCGCGGTGCGGGCCGGCGAGACGCTCGGGGTCGTCGGCGAGTCCGGGTCCGGCAAGACCACGCTCGGCCGGGCGCTGCTCCGCCTCATCTCGTCGGAGGGCCGCATCGTCTATCTCGGCCGCGACATCGACAAGCTGTCCTGGCGCGCCATCCGCCCGCTGCGCAAGGACATGCAGATCGTGTTCCAGGACCCCTACGGCTCGCTCAGCCCGCGCATGGCGATCGGCGAGATCGTCGCGGAGGGGCTCTCGCGTGCACGCGCCCGAACTGCGCCCCGAGGAGCGCGACGGCCGCGTCGTCACGGCGCTCGCCGAGGTCGGGCTCGACCCCGACGACCGGCATCGCTATCCGCACGAATTCTCCGGCGGCCAGCGCCAGCGCATCGCCATCGCCCGCGCCATGGTCCTCGAGCCGAAGTTCGTGGTCCTCGACGAGCCAACCTCCGCGCTCGACATGAGCGTTCAGGCGCAGGTCGTCGACCTTTTGCGCGATCTGCAGCGCCGGCACGGCCTCACCTATCTCTTCATCTCGCACGACCTCCGCGTCGTCCGCGCCCTCGCCAACGAGATCGTCGTCATGCGCGCCGGCAAGGTGGTGGAGCACGGCCCGGCCCGCGAAGTCTTCGCCAATCCGAAGTCCGCCTATACCCGCGCCCTGATGGCCGCGGCATTCGACGTCGCCGCCGTGCCGGTCGCCGTCAACGAATGAGCGCCGCCCTCGCTTCCCGCGACAATCACCCCTAATCTCTTCGCCACGACCGCCTTGAACGGAGGCCCCGATGCCCAGAACCATCCTCGCCGTCCTCGCCCTCACCACTCTCATCGCGGCCGGCCCCGCCATCGCCCAGGACAAGGTGTGGCACCACGGGGGCTCGCTGATCGGGGAGCTGAAATATCCTGAGGGCTACAAGCATTTCGACTACGTGAACCCGGATGCGCCGGTCGGCGGCGAAGTGCGGCTGAGCTCGATGGGCGGCTTCGACACGTTCAACCCAATCCTGCCCTCGGGTGAGCCGGCGGATGGGCTGGGGCTGATCTACCAGTCGCTGACCACCCCGTCCCTCGACGAGACCTCCACTCAATACGGCGAACTGGCGGAAGCCTTCAGCTATCCCGACGACTTCTCCTCGGTGACCTTCCGCATGAACCCGCGGGCCAAGTGGGCCGACGGCGAGCCGGTAACCGCCGAGGACGTGGTGTGGTCGTTCAACCAGACCGTGAAGCTCAACCCCAGCCAGGCCAACTACTACGCCAACGTCACCAAGGCCGAGGTCACCGCACCGGGCGAGGTGACCTTCACCTTCGACCAGACCGGCAACCGCGAGCTGCCGCACATCATGGGGCAACTCACCGTGCTGCCGCAGCACTGGTGGGAAGGCACCGGCCCCGACGGCAAGCAGCGCGATATCGGCCGCTCCACCCTCGAGCCCCCGCTGGGCTCCGGCCCCTACAAGCTCGCGCGTTTCTCGGCCGGTTCCTCGATCACCTATGAGCGCGACCCGAACTACTGGGGCCTCAAGGAGCCGTTCAACATCGGCCAGAACAACTTCCAGACGCTGCGCTACGAGTATTTCCGCGACACCACGGCGGAGTTCGAGGGCTTCAAGGGCGACGAGTTCGACTGGTGGGACGAGAACCTCGCCCTGCGCTGGCAGAACGACTACACCTTCCCCGCCGTCAAGGACGGCCGCGTTATCAAGGAATTGTTCGAGAACCCGTACCGCAGTTCCGGCGTCATGGTCGGCTTCGTGCCGAACCTCAGGAAGCCGCTGTTCCAGAACGAGGCGCTGCGCGAGGCGATGCTCTACGCCTTCGATTTCGAGGAACTCGACAAGCTGCGGTTCTTCGGCCAGTACGACCGCATCAACAGCTATCTTCTACGGCACCGAGTTCGCCTCCTCCGGCCTGCCGCAGGGACAGGAGCTCGAGATCCTGAACCAGGTGAAGGACCTGGTGCCGCCGAGCGTCTTCACCACCGAGTACACGAACCCGGTCAACGGCGATCCGACCAAGCTGCGCGCAGAGCCTCAGGACCGCCAACGAGATCCTGACCAAGGCCGGCTACACCCTCAACGGCAACCAGCTGATCGACCCCAACGGCCAGCCCGTCGCCTTCGAGATCCTGCTCAACGGCCCGACCATCGAGCCGATCGCCACGACGTTCCAGACCAACCTCAAGCGGCTCGGCATGAACGTGACGCTGCGCACGGTGGATTCGCCGCAATATATCGAGCGCGTCGGCAAGCGCGACTACGACATGATCTACACCGGCTGGGCGCAGTCGCTGTCGCCGGGCAACGAGCAGCGCGACTTCTGGGGCTCGGCGTCCGCCGCAGGGCACGGACAGCCGCAACTATGCCGGCATCGCCGACAAGGGCGTCGACGCGCTGATCGACCAGATCATCTACGCCAAGGACCGCGACACCCTCATCGCCGCGACCCGGGCGCTCGACCGCGTGCTGCTCGCGCACCACTACGTCACGCCCGACCTACACGCTGCGCCGCGCCCGCATCGCCCGCTGGGACCGCTTCAGCCACCCCGACGAGCTGCCCGAGTTCTCGATCGGCTTCCCCACGGTCTGGTGGTACGACGAAGCCAAGGCGGCGAAGACCGGGGGGGCGAAGAACTAGGGCACGGTCGAGCCACAACCGCGACTCTTCACCTCCCCCTTCATGGGGGAGGCCGGGAGGGGGCCGTCCCGGTCTGGTCAGGCCCCGCCCTTGCTCAGGTCGAACCAGTCGAGCCCCTTGGTCGCGGCCTCGTCGCGAGCCTCGTCGTAGCCCGCATCGGCATAGCGCATCACGCCGAGCGCGGTGTCGTTGGTCAGCGCATGGTCAAGCCGCTCGTCCGCCGCCTCGGTGCCGTCGGCGACCAGCGTCACGCCGGCCGAGGTCATGTAGCCGGCATAGCCGCCGCCGCCCGAATGGATCGACCACGAGGTCGGCCATCGAGGCGCGTGAGCAGCATGGCGTCGAGCAGCGGCCAGTCGGCGATGGCGTCCGAGCCGTCCTTCATGTTCTCGGTCATGATGTTGGGATGCGCCATGGCCCCGGCATCGAGATGGTCGCGGCGAGAAGGCGACCGGCCCCTTCAGCTCGCCCGAGCGCACCAGCTCGTTGACCGCCAGCGCCAGCGCCGTGCGCTCGCCATGCCCGAGCCAGGCGATGCGCGCCGGCAGGCCTTCGAACGGCACATGCTGCGCGGGCCAGCCCGATCCAGTTGGTGACGATCTTGTTGTCCGGGAACATCTCCAGCACCAGATCGTCGATGCGGCGCGATGTCGCTCGGCCTCGCCCGACAGCGCCATCCAGCGGAACGGGCCGATGGCCCGCGCGAACAGCGGCCGCAGATAGGCCTCGGTGAAGATCGGGATGTCGAAGGCGTTCTCCACCCCGCCCTTCTTGCGCCTGCGTGCGGATCAGGTTGCCGTTGTCGAACACCTCGGCGCCCGCCTGCTGGAAATCCAGCATGGCGCGCGACATGCTCGACGATCGAGGCGCGGCTGGCCGCCATCAGCTGCTCCGGGCCGCTCCTCGCGCAGCTCGCCGCACCTCGTCGAGCGATCATGCCCTTGGGCACATAGCCATAGACGAGATCATGCGCCGAGGTCTGGTCGGTGACGATGTCGGGCACGATGCCGCGCCGGAAGATCTCCGGATAGATCTCGGCGGCATTGCCGACGAGGCCGACCGAGAGCGCCGCGCTTCTCCGTCGACCGCCGCCTCGATCATCGCCAGCGCCGTATCGAGATCCGGCGCGATCTCCTCGAGATAGCCGATCTCCTTGCGCTTGCTGCGCCCGCTCGGGATCGATGTCGACGCACGAGGATCGCCGCACCCGCCATGCGCCCGGCCAGCGGCTGCGCCCCGCCCATGCCGCCGAGCCCGGCCGTCAGGATGAAGCGTCCGGCGCAGATCGCCGCCGAAGCGCTTCTCGGCGATGCGCATGAAGATCTCGTAGGTGCCCTGGATGACGCCCTGGCTGCCGATGTACTGCCAGGCCCCGGCGGTCAGCCCGCCCCAGCCGATCAGCCCCTTCTTCTCCAGCTCGTAGAACACCTCGGCCTTCGCCCACTGCCCGACGATGTTGCAGTTGGCCATGATCACCAGCGGCGCCTTGGCGTGCGTCTTGAGCAGCCCGATCGGCTTGCCCGACTGGATGATCAGCGTCTGGTCCTCGTCCATCGTCGTCAGCGCCTCGACGATCTGCCGATGCGCCGCCCAGTTGCGCGCCGCCTTGCCCAGCGCCGCATAGACGACGAGATTGTCCGGATCCTCGCCGACCGACAGCACGTTCTCGAGCAGCCGCAGCAACGCCTCCTGCCGCCAGCCTTTGGCGCGGAGATCGGGACCGCAGGGGATGGGGAAATTCGGATGGCGGGGATTGGGCTTGGGCATGGGGGTGGTTCTACCGCAGGGAACCGGCCGAGACGACCCCCTCCCAACCTCCCCCATGAAGGGGGAGGTGCTGGCCGGCGTATTGGGCATGATCGAAGCCACGAACTCGACTCTTCACCTCCCCCTTCATGGGGGAGGCCGGGAGGGGGCCGTCCGCCTGAATGAGAACTAGGGCAGCCCCTACTTCCAGCCCTTCCGAGCCTTCGTCTTCCGCTTGCCGCCCTCGAGCGCATACTTCGCCAGCTCAATCCCCATCGCCTTCTCGACCGACGGATAGACCGCCGGGTCGAGCACCGATGGACGACAGCGGGATCACCTTCTTGGGCACGTGCAGCACGAAGACATACATGCCCTCGCGCAGCTGCCCGACGCGACAGCGGCGTGCCCGCCGCATCGAGCGTCGCGATCACGTCGGGGAAGGTCGCGATGCGGTTGCCGCCGGCATCGTCGATCGCCATGTATTCGTTCATGGTATGGATGGTGACCGCCTTGTCGCCCTCGCCCGAGCACGAACCGGCCGATGTCGAAGGCTTCCTTGGTGTAGACGAGGTCCTTCTTCGTCACCGCGCCCCTTGACCAGGATGGTGCCGCCGGTCGTCTTGACGATGGCGTCGATCACCGCCGAGCCACCCTTCTTCTCCGCCGCGATGATCGCCTCGCCCAGCGCCAGCGCCAGCGAGATGCCGCCGAGCGCCGCGTTGCGCCGCACATACTTGGCGCGCAGCGGGTTGCGGCACGAGGCGATGAAGCCGCCGGACATGGTCGGCGGCCGTGCGCAGGATCGGCGAGACCTTCGCCGTCGCGCCCTTGCACCACCAGCTCGATATAGCGGTTCTCCGCGCGGTTGCCGCCGACCGCGGTCTGGATCATCTGCTTGGGCGAGCCGGCCATGCCGATCGAGCCCATGTCGCCGGTCGGATGCGCGCGGATATCGCCGACGGCGTCGACCACCTTGGTGCCGAGCAGCGCCGAGGGCAGCCAGCCGTTCAGCGTCGAGCGACTTGCCGTTCTGGCCGATCATCAGCCCGGCGAGCTTCTCGCCCAGCGCCTCCTGCAGCAGCTCCACCGCCTTGACGTAGTCGACGGCCCTGCATCTCCCAGGCGTGGTCGAGGCCGGCGCGCCGATGGCGGCCGCCGTCGCCACCCAGTCCTTGGGGTCGAGCTCCTCGATATCGACCAGTTCCGGCTTGCCGACACTGACCGCGGCATAGCCGAGCATGCGGCCATGATCGGCCCAGCCGCCGCCGCCCGGCGGCATAGACGGAGCCGCCCTTCACGGCGGCTTCGACGTCCTTCTCAGTCAGTATGCGACCCACGCAACAAACTCCTTCTCACCTCTCCCTTGGGAGGTCGCGCGCTGCGCCGGGTGAGGGGGCCTTCACCAAGGTCACGGCGAGGCCCCTCACCCTGACCCTCTCCCCAAGGGAGAGGGGACGCGTAGCGCTCTCCGAGTCTACAACTCCCGATCCAACCGCTTCACCGCCTCGAGCAGCACGGCCGCGCCCAGGGCGATATCCGCCGTTTCGGCCCATTCCTCGGGCGTATGGCTGCGGCCGCCGAGGCAGGGGATGAAGATCATCGCCGCCCTGGTGATCCGCGCCATCCAGGCCGTGTCGTGCCCGCGCCCGACGCCATGCGGCGATGACGGGCGCCCGACGGCCTCGCACGCCGCATCGAGCGTATCAAGCACGAACGGGTCGCAAGGCGTTGGCATATTGTCCGAAATGGTCAACGGCGGCTCGATCGCGACGCCCGTCTCGGCCGCGATGTCGCTGACGAGCATCGGCGAGCTCGGCGACGAACCGCTCCATGTCCCCGCGCTGCTCGGCCCGCGCGTCGATCAGCAGGCGCGCCCGCGCCGGGACGACATTGGCGGCATTCGGCTCGATCGCGAATTCGCCCACCGTCGCGGCGAAATGGACGTCGCCCGCGGCTGAGCGCCGGTGGCGATCGCCTCGATCGCCCAGCACCAGCCGCGCCGCCGCCGCCAGCGCATCCTGGCGCGCGCCCATCGGCGTGGTGCCGGCATGGTCGGCCCGGCCGTTCGACGACGATCTCGATGCGGGTGATCCCGGCGATGGCGGTGACGACGCCGATATCGAGCTGCTCGTTCTCCAGCACCGGCCCCTGCTCGATATGCAGTTCGAGGAACGCCTTGATGTCGCTGCGCGATCTGCTCGATGCCCGGATCGCCGCCGACCTCGGACGATGGCCTGCCGCGAGCGTGATCCCCTCGGCTTCGCGCGCCAGCCATTCCGGCGGCCGGATGCCGGCCATGCCGCGGCTGCCGATGCAGGAGACGCCGAAGATCGAGACCTCCTCGGCGAGGAAGTCGACGATCTCGAGGTCATGCTCGAGCTCGATGCTTCTGGTCGCGCCAGCGCCCGCGCCACTTCGAGCGCCGCCGACACCCCGGCGATGCCGTCGAAGCGGCCGCCGTCCGGCACGGTATCGGAATGCGAGCCGAGCATGATGGTGCCCGCGCCCGGGCACCGTGCCCGGCGCGCGTGCCGATCAGGTTGCCCGCCGCATCGATCCGGGTCATCCAGCCCCGCCGCCTGGAACCGCCGCGCCAGCCACTCGCGGCCCTTGAGGAACATCGGCGTGAAGGCGCGGCGCGTCCAGGGCCGGTCCGGCTCGGTGATCGCGGCGAGCGCGTCGATATCCTCGGCGATGCGATCGGCGCGGGTCGACTAGGTTGGTGGTCACGAGATACCCCCACCCCTGTCCCCTCCCCGCAAGGGGGAGGTGGACCACAGACTCGGCGCCGGTGCAGGCGTCACCTCCCCCTTGCGGGGGAGGGCAGGGTGGGGGGCATCGTCCAACCATCATCCTCACGGCCGCACCCACTTGCCCGTTCCCGGCTCGGCCACCTTCGTCCCGTCAAACACCTGCCGGCCCCGCAGCCAGGTCCCGGCCACCGTCCAGGGCAGTTCGATGCCGTTATAGGGCGACCAGCCGACGACGTTGTGGCCGCTGGCGCGCCGCGTCATAGACCTGCGGCGCGGTCGACCAGCACGGTGATGTCGGCGTCCTTGCCCGACTTCGAGCGCGCCCTTCTGTGATCGAGCCGGAAGTGCCGGCCGGGTTCTCGCGCCATCAGCTTCGCCGCCCAGGTCAGCGGCATGCCGCGCTCCAGCGCGCCCTTGACGAACAGCGGCACCATGACTTCGAGGCCCGGCACGCCGGAGGCATTGGCCAGCATGTCGGGATTGGTCTTGCGGTTCTCCGACCAGCTGACGTGGTCGGTCGAGACCAGCGTCACATTGCCGGCCGCCACCTGCCGCCAGAGCTTTTCGACCTCGGCGCGCGGCCGGATCGGCGGATTGATCTTGGCCTTGCCGCCGAGCCGGCGCGACGTCGTTTTCCTCGTCGAGCGTCAGGTAGTGGATGCAGCACTCGATCGTGGCGCGAAGCCCTCGGTCGCGGTAGCGCGCGGCGATGTCGTAGCCGCGGCCAGCGAGCAATGCACCACATGCGCCGGGCAGCCGGTCTGCGGCGCCGGTCTCGTAGATCTGCAGCGTCGCCAGCAGTTCGGTCAGCGGCGGGCGGCTCAGGCCGTGGGCGCGCCAGTCGGTGATGCCCGACGGCCTTGACCTTGGCCATGGCGGCGCGGACGCTCTCGTCGTCCTCGTTGTGGACGCCGGCCGTCAGCCCGGTCGGCGCGATCGCGGCGAAAGCACTCGGCCAGCAGCGGCGGCGGAATGCGCGGAAAGCGCATCGGGTCGGTGCCGAAGGTCGAGAACTTGAAGGCGGCGACGCCGGCCTCGACCTGTTCGGCGATGCGGCTCGCGCCCTCCTCGGGATTGATCGTGCCGTAGAGCGCGAAATCGACCCGCGCCTGCGGGCTCGGCATGGGCGACCTTGCTGCGCACCGCCTCGGCCGAGCAGACGAGATTGCCCTCGTCATAGGGCATGTCGACGATGGTGGTGACGCCGCCGGCCGCCGCCGAGCGGGTCGACCAGATGAAATCTTCCTGGTTCTTCTGGCTCAGCGAATGCACCTGCGCGTCGATGGCGCCGGGCAGGATCAGCGCCTTGCCGAGATCGTGCCGCTCATGCGCGTGCGGCGCCCTGCCCTCGCCCACATGGACGATCTTGCCGTCGCGCACCGCCACATAGCCGTCCTCGATGATCGATGCGAGGCAGCACCACCGTGCCGGAGAGGACGAGATCGAAATCGGACATTGGCACTAACGCTCCACAGACTCGGTGTCACCCCGGCGAAGGCGAGCGGGCGCTCACCGCGCCGCGTCCGCCGCATCAGCATCCGTTCGACGGCCGACAGGCGCATCATAGATCAGCACGGCGATGCACGCCGACCACCAGCCCGCCCTGCGGCACGAAGGCGATGTTGTTGGCTGAGCAGCCCCGCGATGATCACTTCGCCCAGCGTCGAGGCGGCGACGGTCGAGCCGATGGTCGCCGTCGCCACCGAGATCACCACCGACAGCCGGATGCCCGCGAGGATCACCGGCAGCGCCAGCGGCAGTTCGACCCCGAGCAGCCGCTGCCGGTCGGTCATGCCGACGCCGCGGGCGGCCTCGGTCACGTGCGGCGGCAGGTTGGTGAGCCCGGTCAGGGCGTTCTCGAAGATCGGCAGCAGGCCGTAGAGGAACAGCGCCACCAGCGTCGGCGCCGTGCCGAAGCCGAGCATCGGGCACGGCGAGCGCCAGCACCGCGACGGGCGGGAAGGTCTGGCCGATATTGGCGAGCGACGCGACTAGCGGCAGGAACTCGGCCCCGAACGGCCGGGTCACGACGATGGCGAGGCCCACGGCGACCAGGTCGACGCCACCGTGGCGAGCGCCACGATGCCACAGGTGGTTGATCGTCAGGTTGAGCAGCGAGTTCTGCGTGTAGATCGCCGGCTGGCCGTTCTTGGTCAGCGGCTGGAACACGAAGGCGAAGCTCTGCGGCGAGAGGAGGAACGCCACGAGCAGCGCCAGCACGACCAGCCGGATGAGCAGCCCGAGCTCTCACTGCGGCCGCTCCGCGCGCTGCGCGAGGTCGTCGCGCCGGATGCGGCCGACGATGGGCGCCGTCGCCGTCGATCACCGGCAGCACCTCGCGCCCGGACCACAGCAGTTCCGCATAGGCGTCGCGCAGGGTCGCATCGGCGGAGATCGGCTCGCCCTGCGCCGGGCCCGGCTCGACCAGCTCGCGCGACCGTGCCCAGCGACAGCAGGCGGAACGGGCGGTCGCCGGTGCCGATCAGTTCGGCGACGAAGGGGGTCGCCGGCCTGGCGATGATCTCGGCGGGCGGCGCGTATTGCAGGAGCTTGCCCTTGTCCATCACGGCGATCCGGTCGCCGAGGTGGATGGCCTCCTCCATGTCGTGGGTGACCAGCACGATGGTGGTGCCGAACCGCTTCTGGATGGCGAGCAGGTCGTCCTGCGCCTTGGCGCGGATGATCGGGTCGAGCGCGCCGAAGGGCTCGTCCATCAGCAGGAGTTTCGGCTCGGCGGCGAGCGCCCGGGCGACGCCGACGCGCTGCTGCTGGCCGCCGGAGAGTTCGGCGCGGCAAGCCGGTCGCGGAACTCTGCCGGCGGTCGAGCTGGAACAGCTCCAGCAGCTCCTTCGACCCGGGCATCGATCCGCGCCTTGTCCCAGCCGAGCAGCTTCGGCACCGTGGCGATGTTCTGCGCCACGGTGCGATGCGGGAACAGCCCGTGTCCCTGGATGGCGTAGCCGATGTGGCGGCGCAGCTCGTAGGCGGGGACGGCCGGCGTATCCTGCCCGTCGATCCGGACCGAGCCCGAGGTGGGCTCGATCAGCCGGTTGATCATCCGCAGCAGCGTCGTCTTGCCCGAGCCGGAGGTGCCGACGATGACGCACGATCTCGCCGTCCTCGACGTCGAAGCTGACGCGGTCGACCACGGTCAGGTCGAGATAGTCCTTGGTGAGCTCGTTCGATTTCGATCATTCGCGCGGCTCCCGGAGTCGAGACCATTTCGACGATGGCATCGAGCATGACGGCGGCGGCGAAGGCCAGCGCCACCGTCGGCACGGCGCCGAGCAGCACGAGGTCCATCGCCGTCTGGCCGACGCCCTGGAAGACGAAGACGCCGAAGCCGCCGCCGCCGATCAGCGCCGCGATGGTGGCGAGGCCGATGTTCTGCACCAGCACGATGCGGATGCCGGTGAGGATCACCGGGAAGGCCAGCGGCAACTCGCACCGGACGCAGGCGCTGCGGCTCGGTCATGCCCATGCCCTTGGCGGCGTCGTTGGCGGCGGGCGGCACGCCCTCGAGGCCGACCACGGTGTTGGCGACGACCGGCAGCAGCGAATAGGCGAACAGCGCCACCATGGCCGGCGCGGCGCCGATGCCGGAAATGCCGACCAGCGCGGCGCCCGGCACGTTCGCCGCCACCCAGGCGAGCGGCGCGATCAGCAGGCCGAACAGCGCGATCGAGGGGATGGTCTGGATGATGTTGAGCACGTTCAGCACCACCGTCGCGCAGCTGCTCGTGGCGGTGGCAGAGGATGCCGATCGGAATGCCGACCACCGTCGCCGCCAGCAGCGAGCCGAGCGCCAGCGCCACATGCGTCTGCCCCTCGCGCCAGAAGGCGTCGGCGCGGTTGGCGTATTCCTTGAGCATCGACAGATCGTTCCAGTCGCCGCGACCAGAGCAGCAGGCCGATGCGCCGCGGCGACCAGCGCCAGGACGCCGATCCGCAGCCACGGCTCGAGCTTGCAGCCGCGCCAGGGCATCGGCCACGAGCAGCGCGAAGGCAAAGAGCAGCAGCCAGAACCCGGCGCCGGGCGAGACCCGGGCGAGCGTGTCGCCCTCGGGCGTCAGGAAGCTCGCCGGCAGCCGATGGCGACGAAGAGCAGCGCCAGCACGAGCAAGGCTGGCGACCAGCCGCACGCATGATCGGCGCCCGGAGCAGCGCGACCACGATGCCGACCGGCCAGCACGACGGCCAGCAGCGCCGCCTCCGCATCCCGGCAGCGCCTCGAAGATCGACCGTCGCCTCGCCCAGCACGATGCGGTTGGCGCGGAACAGCGGCGAACGGCAGGAAGTGCGCCGGCGGCGGCGATGAGGGCGATCAGCACGCCGAGCTTGTCGAGGGCGAGCGAGGCGGCGGGAGCGGACGGCGATCGGCGAGCTCATGCGGCCCGCCATCGGCGCTGGCATCTCCGGCGAGAAGCCTGCGGCACCGACTCCCAGCCAGGCGCGCGGCGAGTGAGTGGATCCCGGCCTTCGCGGGAGACGGCCGAGGCGATGGGCGGCACGAGTCGCGCCGATCAGCTCAAAACATTAGGGGTGGGCAGCGCACCTGCCCACCCCCAAAAATGTCCCAGCGACTGCGGCTTACTTCAGGAAGCCGTTCTGCTTCAGCCAGTCGATCGCGACGGCCTGCGGCGGCTTCGCCGCCGACCTGGATGCGGCCGTTGAGCTCCTGCAGGGTCTGCGAGGTCGAGCTTGGCGAAGACCGGCTTCAGCAGTTCCTCGATCTGCGGATTGGCCTTCAGCACCGCCTCGCGGATGATCGGGGCCGGCTCGTAGACCGGCTGCACGCCCTTGTCGTCTTCGAGAACGACGAGGCCCGACGGGGCGATGCCGCCGTCGGTGCCGTAGACCATGGCGGCGTTGACGCCGTTGGTCTGCTGCGCCGCCGCCGCGATGGTCGCCGCGGTGTCGCCGCCCGAGAGGGTCACCAGCTGGTCGGGCTTCAGCGTGAAGCCGTAGACCTCCTGGAACTTCGGCAGCGCCGCCGGCGAGGAGACGAATTCGGCCGAGGCCGCGAGCTTGACCTCGCCGCCACCGGCGACATACTTGCCGAAATCGGAGAAGGTCACGAGCTTGTTGGGCTCGGCGACGTCCTTGCGCAGCGCCACGGCCCAGGTGTTGTTGGCCGGCGCCGGCTGCAGCCAGACGATCTTGTTGGCCTCGTAGTCGAGCTTCTTGGCTTCCTCATAGGCCTTGGTGGCGTCGTTCCACAGCGGGTCGTCGGCCTTGTTGAAGAAGAACGCGGCGTTGCCGGTGTATTCCGGATAGATGTCGATCTCGCCGGCGGTGATCGCCTCGCGCACCACCGGCGTGCCGCCGAGCTGGATCTTCTCGGTCACGGCGATGCCGTTGGCCTGCAGCACCTGCGTGATGATGTTGCCGAGCAGTCCGCCCTCGGTGTCGATCTTGGAGGAGACGACGACCTGGGCATTGGCCGCGGTGACGGTGAAGGCCAGCGCTGCAGCGGCGCCAAGCAGTTTCCTTGAAAGCATGATGGGAACTCCAGTTGTTCCGGCCCTGTCCGGACTTGGCCGGTAACTTATACAGATGCCCGGGGAAATCTATGCCCTGGCATGCTCCCTGACCGGGCCCAGCGCGAAAAACTCATCCAGATCAGGGATGGGTGCCTGGGAAATCAGTTCTGCCATGGTCTGGTCGGATGCCAGGTCGTTCTCGATGATCTCGACCTCGGCCGAGAGCGGCCGGTCGACCTCGTAGAAGGCGGCATGCCGCCGGACGATGTCATAGATCATCGCCGGCACGCCGCTCGGCCGATCGCCGTGGATGTCCATGGCCTGCGCCGAGAGCAGGCCTTCGAGCGCCGGCGAGGCGCCTGATCGCCCGCACCTGCCGCTCGAAGCGCTCCACCACCAGCGGCAGGAAGGCGGCCTCGTCCTCGATGCCGGCGGCGACGACCAGCGACTGCGCCGAGATCGGCACCGACATCGACAGGGCCCGCGCGAACAGCTCGCCCGCCAGCTTGATGATGGGACCGAAGCCGGTGGCGATCGCCCCGCGCGGCACGAGGTTGATCGGCAGGTCGCGGCGGGCGCCGTTGGAGAGCAGCACGCAGCGGTTGAACGAGTTGCGCGCGGCGTGCGCGAGGCCGAGCTGCGCCGTCTGCAGGTACACCGTCACATCGAGCGGCAGCGAGCCGCCTGAGGTCAGCACCTGGCCCTCGACCACCACCGGGTTGTCGTCGGTCCGGCCGGTGGCGGCGAGGATGGTCCGGCCCGAGACCAGCAGCGTGTCGAACATCGTGCCGAACACCTGCGCCATCATCCTGAGGCTCAGCGGGTCCTGGATGTGCGTGGCGTCGGGCCATTCCCAGCCCATTGCATTGTCGTAGAGCCAGGCACCGATCTCGGCTTCGCGCTCGGTGCCGACATGCGCCACGGCCTTCCACGGGTCGCGCGAGGCGCCCGAGCGCCCCGGCCGTGGTGAGGCTCGTCGCCAGCAGCACGCGCACGGCGCCGGCGGCCGAGCGGACCGCTTCCGCCGCGGCCGCGAAGCCGACGGCATTGACGCTGATCGAGGCGAGGCTGTCGCGCGGCGCCATGCGGGTCGGCTTCAGGCCGGCCTCCGCGAGGGCGGCCTCGGCCGACATGCGACGGTTCTGGTAGACCGCCTCGCCGACGCCCGTCAGCACCGCCCCGATCTGGCCCATCAGCCCGATATCGGCGGTCCCGATCGAACCGGTGCGGCGCACCACCGGCACGACGTCCTTGCCCAGCAGGTCCAGGTAGGCGTCGACCAGCTCGCGGGTGCAGCCGACCCTGCCGGTCAGCGCGGTGTTGACGCGGATCGCCATGGCGTTGCGCACCACCGCGTTGGGGAAAGGCGCGCCCGTGCCGAAGTGATGGGCGCGCACCAGTCCCAGGTTGAACGTCTCGAGGTCCTCCTTGGACCATTCGACGTCCTTCATCGCGCCGACCCCGGTGGTAGAGCCGTAGATCGGCTCGCCACGGGCCAGCTTGTCATCCACCACCTGGCGCGCCGCATCGACCCTTTCGAGCGCAGCGCTGTCGGCACAGAGGGTCGCCGAGCGGCTGCCGATGCGCGCCAGCTTGGCAAAGCTCAGTGGTTTTCCGTCGAGGCTGATCGTTTCGGTGGGAGTGAGAGGCTGCTGCATGCAATGCCAGTAGCCTCCGGCCGCTCCGCGCGCAATGGCACGCCCGGTGCAGCGCCTTCTAGGGGGCCGGCGGCAGCGGGTAGCGCTCGACCTCCCGCAGCAGCTCGATAAACCCGTCGACCGCCGTTTCGACGGTGATCCGCCCCTTCTCAGCCGTGGCCAGGTGCGCTTCGCCGGCCGTGCCCAGTGGGTGGATGTCGCTCGCGATCCAGGCGTAGCTCGTGGGCCCGATGGGCCGCATGTATTTGTAGCCCTGCTCGTCGCGCGCCGCGACCGAGGGATAGTCCTGGAGCTTGTCGGTATTGACCAGCTCGGGCCGCAGATGCATCACCACCGAGGTCTCGCTGTCGCCGCCATGGATGCCGTAGCGGTTCTCGATGTCGGAATAGATGTCCTTGGGCCAGAACTGGCTCCAGCCCGTCTTCACCGCCAGCATCCCCGCCCTGACGCGCAGTTCCCGCGCCACGATGTCGAGGATCGCGACATTGCCGCCGTGGCTGTTGACGAACACCACCTTGCGGATGCCGGAGCGGGCGATCTCGAGCCCGATCTGCGTCCACGCATCGATCAGGTTGGTGGCGGTGTGGGTGAGCGTTCCCACCTGCCAGACATGCTCGTTCGACTTGCCGACCGCCTGCACCGGCAGGATGCGGATGTCGAGGTCCGCCGGCGCGCGCTCGACCAGCAGGTCGAGGTGCCCCTGGTTGATGATCGTGTCGGTGCCGACCGGCAGGTGCGGCCCGTGCTGCTCGATGGCCGCGACCGGGAAGACCGCGATGGTCTTCATCGGATCGAGATTGCCGAATTCGGGGGCGGAGAAATCGCTCCACCAGATCTTGCGGTAGCTCATCGTGGTCTCGTGGTTCAGAGGAAGGTCAGCCGGGGGCGGCCGCGACGGCCTCGATTTCGACGACGAATTCCGGCCGTGTGAAGCCCGCGACGATCATCAGCGTCGATGCCGGGTATGGCTCCTCGAACAGGCTGTTGCGCACCTCCATGTACGGCTTGAGGTGCTCCCGCCCGGTGACGAAGGCGTTGATGCGGACGATGTCGCGCAGGCCCATGCCGGCCTCGGCGAGAATCGCCTGGATGTTGTCGAAGCAGAGCCGCGCCTGGCCGCCGCAATCGGCGGGAATCACGCCATCCCTGTCGATGCCGAGTTGCCCCGAGCAGAACACGAAGCGCGAGCGCGACGAGACCTCGATGCCGTGGCTGTAGGGCGCGAACGGGGGGTGGATGCTCGGTGGCGAAATCGGTTTGTGCATCTGCGCCCCAGGGTTCAGCGCCCAGCTAAGCCGCAATTGCCCGCAATTGAAAGCCCATTTCGGCCACGCTTCTCCGCCTTTTTGCGGGGGCTGGCATCGCACGATTTGGCCTTTCCTTTTGCTGCAAGGCACGGAAAGAATGGCGTCCGGCTGCCGCGCAGCCGACGAGTTTGCCTAACCTCCGGTCGGAGGAAATCGGCCCGGCGGATCGAAACAGGGAGACGGATATGTTCGACTTCAACAAGCTCATCGCGGCGGGCGTGCTGACGCTGGCGATGGGCGTTTCCGGCGCCATCGCGCAGGACAAGGTGAGCTTCGGCACCAACTGGCTGGCCCAGGCCGAGCATGGCGGCTACTACCAGGCCGTCGCCGACGGCACCTATGCCAAGTACGGCCTCGACGTCACCATCCGCCAGGGCGGGCCGCAGGGCGCCAACCGCTCGCTGCTGATCGGCGGGCAAGATCGAGTTCTACATGGGCGGGCCGACCACCGCGATCGACGCCGTGAAGGAAGGCATCCCGACCCTCACGCTCGCCGCGATCTTCCAGAAGGATCCGCAGGTGCTGCTGGCGCACCCGGATGCCGGCTTCGAGACCTTCGCGGACCTCGCCAAGGCCGACAAGTACATCATCTCCAAGGACGGCTTCATCTCCTATTTCGGCTGGATGAAGACGGCCTTCGAGGGCTTCATCGACGAGCAGTTCAAGCCCTACACCTTCAACCCGGCGCCGTTCATCGCCGACAAGCAGGCGATCCAGCAGGGCTACGTCACCTCCGAGCCCTACGCGATCGAGAAGCAGACCGGCTGGGCGCCGAAGGTGTTCCTGCTCGCCGACAACGGCTTCGCCCCCTATTCGACGACGATCGAGGCGATGCAAGACCCTGGTACGACGCCAAGCACGGACGTCGTCCAAGCGCTTCGTCGATGCCTCGATCATCGGCTGGTACAACTACCTCTATGGCGACAACACCGCCGCCAACGAGCTGATCAAGAAGGACAATCCGGACATGACCGACGGCCAGATCGCCTTCTCGATCGACAAGATGAAGGAGTACGGCATCGTGGTTTCGGGCGATGCCGTAGACAAGGGCATCGGCTGCATGACCGACGACCGCTGGAAGGAGTTCTACGACAAGATGGTCGAGGTCGGCCTGTTCAGCGACGGCATCGACTACACGAAGGCCTACACCACCGAGTTCGTCTGCAAGGGCGTCGGCAAGGACCTGGTGAAGTAGACTACACGGCACGGCGCGGGCTCTCCTTGAGGTCCGCGCCGTTCCATTCCCGAACAGGCACATGCTTGACTGATCTCTCCCTCGCCGGCGTCGCAGGCCGGCTCCGCCTATCGTCCGGGCACAGTCGTTTCGATGCGGAACGTCTCGAAGGTCTTCTCCAACGGCACGCTGGCACTCCAGGACATGTCGCTCGACGTCCGGCGCGGCGAGTTCCTCAGCCTGCTCGGCCCCTCCGGCTGCGGCAAGTCGACGGCGCTGCGGATCATCGCCGGCCTCGGCGAGCCGAGTTCGGGCACGATCGACTGGCCGGAGCTCGAAGATCAATGCCAAGGGCCTGCCGGAGGGCGATATCGGCTTCGTCTTCCAGGAGCCGACGCTGATGCCGTGGCAGACGGTGTTCGGCAACGTCTACCTGCCGCTGCGCCTGCAGCGGCGTCGGCAAGGGCGCGGCCCGCGCCGCGGATCATGGAGACGCTCGCCTCCGTCGGCCTCGCCGATTTCGCCGACGCCTATCCGCGCGAACTCTCGGGCGGCATGAAGATGCGCGTCTCGATCGCCCGCGCGCTGGTCACGAGGCCGAAGCTGCTGCTGATGGACGAGCCCTTCGCCGCGCTCGACGAGATCACCCGGCAGAAGCTCAACGACGACGTGCTGCGGCTCTGGCAGGCAGTCCGGCGTCACCGTCGATCTTCGTCACCCATTCGGTGTTCGAGAGCGCCTATCTCTCCAACCGCATCGTGGTGATGAAGGCGCGGCCGGGCCAGGTCTTCGCCGACCTGCCGCTCGCACACCAGCGAGGAGCGCAACGCCGAATACCGCACCTCCGAGGAATATCGCGCGACGACTGCGACGAGGTGTCGCACGCGCTGCACGACGCCATCCACGCCGGCGGAGGGACGCACTGATGAGCGACATGGTCCAGCCGGCCGCCGCCGCCGACGCCGAGGAAGGCACCGACAGCGCCGTCGCGATCGCTCCGCCGCGCACCTCGGCCACCGAGCAGACGCTGCGCATCGTCGTGCCCATCGCCATGCTGGTCCTCGCGGTGATCGTCTGGCACTTCGCCGTGGTCGCTGAACGGCATCCCGAAATACATCCTGCCCAGCCCCGGCCGACGTCGCCAACTCGCTGCTCACCGACTGGCCGACGCTGCTGCCGGCGCTCTGGGTGACGCTCAAGATCACCTTCTCGGCGCTGATCGCTGGCGCTGGTCGGCGGCGTCGGCGCTGGCGATCCTCCTCGTCCAGTCGAAATGGATCGAGCTCGCGCTCTTCCCCTTCGCGGTGATCCTGCAGGTGACGCCGATCGTCGCCATCGCGCCGCTGCTCCTGATCTATGCGCCCAACACGCAGACGGCGCTGCTGATCTGCGCCTTCCTCGTCGCCTTCTTCCCGATCCTGTCGAACATGGTGCACGGGGCTGAAGAGCGTCGACCACAATCTGCTCAACCTGTTCGATCTCTACGGCGCCTCGCGCTGGCAGACGCTGATCTACCTGCAAGCTCCCGGCGGCGCATGCCCTATTTCATGGCCGGCCTGCGCATCGGCGGCGGCCTCGCGCTGATCGCGGCCGTGGTCGCCGAGTTCGCCGCCGGCACCGCCGGCGCAGGCTCCGGCCTCGCCTTCCGGCTGCTCGAATCGCAGTACCGGCTCAACATCCCGCGCCTCTTCGCGGCGCTGATCCTGCTCGTCGCTGCACCGGCATCGCCATCTTCGGCCTCACCTCGCTCATCTCCTGGCTGACGCTGCACCGCTGGCACGAGAGCGCCGTGCGGCGGGAGAACTGAGTGGCCGACGATCCTTCAGTCTCCCGCCGACGCGGCACGCTTCGTGCTGCAGCAACGCCCGCGTCCCGGCGTCGCCGTCGATGGGCCAGCCCGGCAGCGGCGGCGTGGACGCCGTCGACATCGACGATCACCGACGGCCGCATCGCCGCCATCGCGCCCGGCCGGCTCGCTGCGCCGCGCCCGGACCCAGCCACGATCTCGACGGCGGCCTCGTCCTGCCCTGCTTCGTCGACATCCACACCCATCTCGACAAGGGCCACATCTGGCCGCGCACGCCCAATCCGGACGGCACCTTGCTCGGCGCGCTCCTGACCGCCGTGCGCCGACCGCGAGCAGCACTGGTCGGCAGCCGACGTCGAGCGCCGCATGGATTTCTCGCTGCGCTCCGCCTACGCGCACGGCACCGCGGCCATCCGCACCCATCTCGACTCCGCGCCGCCGCAGCACGAGATCACCTGGGCCGCTGTTCGAGAAGATGCGCGAGCGCTGGGCCGGCCGCATCGAGCTGCAGGCCGTGGCGCTGCTCGGCCCCGACGGCGCTGCTCGACCCGGCCGAGCTCGACGCCGTCGCCCGCCAGGCGAAGCGCTCCGGCGGCGCTGCTCGGCGGCGTCACCTGCACGATGCCCGAGCTCGAAGGCCGCGATGCTCGACGCGTCGTTCGAGAAGGCCGGCGAGCTCGGCCTCGATCTCGACCTCCATGCCGACGAGACCGGCGATCCCGGCCGCGCATGCCCTGCTGCACCTCGCCGAAGCCGTGCTCGAAACCGGCTTCGACGGGCAAGGTCATGGCCGGCCATTGCTGCGTCGCTCGCGCGTGCAGGACGAGCGCGACGGCGCGGACGCACCATCGACAAGGTCGCCGAGGCCGGCATCGCCATCGTCTCGCTGCCGATGTGCAACATGTACCTGCAGGATCGCGCAGCCGGACGGCCGCACGCCGCGCTGGCGCGGCGTGACGCTGCTCCACGAGTTGAAGGCCGCCGGCGTGCCGGTCGCCATCGCCTCCGACAACACGCGCGACCCGTTCTACGCCTATGGCGATCTCGACGCGCGTCGAGGTGCTCCGCGAGGGCGCGCGCATCCTGCATTTCGACCATCCGCAGGACGATGGCCTGGGACTGGGTCGCGCCATCGGCTCGGCGCCCGCCGCCCATGCCGGCTTCGCCTACACGGCGCGCATCGCGGTCGGCGCGCCGGCCGATCTCGTGCTGTTCCGGGCCCGCAGCTGGACCGAACTGCTGTCCCGGCCGCAGTCCGACCGCATCGTGCTGCGCCAGGGCAAGGCGATCGACACGGACGCTGCCCGACTATCGCGAACTCGACGACCTGATGGAGGCCTGAGATGGACATTGCCGCCTTCCGCGCCGCGCTCGGCGACATCCCGGTCGAGGACAATCCGCGCATCGTGCAGCAGAAGAGCCGCGACATCTACTGGTACTCGCCGGTGCCTGAAGCGCGCAGCTCGACAACGTCACCGCCGACCTCGTCGTCTCGCCGCGCAACGAGCGACGAGGTCGATCACCGTGCTCGCCGCCGCCTATCGAGCACGGCGTGCCGGTCACGCCGCGCGGCGCCGGCACCGGCAATTACGGCCAGGCCATGCCGCTCTCCGGCGGCGTCGATGCTCGACCTGATCGAGCCTCGACAAGGTCATCGCGATCGAGCCCGGACCGCGTGCGCGCCGAGGCCGGCGTCGATCCTCGCGCAGCTCGACGAGCAGACCAAGGCCATGCCGTCGGCGGCGAGCTGCGCTTCCACCCCTCGACCTACCGCACGGCGACGATCGGCGGCTTCATCGCCGGCGGCTCGGGCGGCGTCGGCTCGATCCGCTGGGGCGGCCTGCGCGATTTCGGCAATATCCTCGGCCTCAAGGTCGTCACCTGGAGGCCGAGCCGCGCGTGCTCGACCTCACCGGCGCGGACATCCACAAGGTCGCCCACGCCTACGGCACCAACGGCATCATCATCGAGGTCGAGATGCCGCTGACCGCCGGCCTATGACTGGGTCGACATCATGGTCGGCTTCGACGACTATCATGGAGGCCTGCGCGCTTCGCCAAGCAGCTGGCGCTGCAGGACGGCCTGCTGCTCAAGGAGATCTCGCCGGTCGCCGCGCCCGATCGCCCACGACTATTTCAACCGCCACCGCCCCTATATCCGCAGCCGCGAGCAGTCCGTCGTGCTGCTGATGGTCGCGCCCGCATGCCGTCCCGGCGCTGCGTCGCCTTCGTCGACTTCCACAAGGGCGACCTGCTCTACCGCGCCGATACGCTGACGCCCGAGGAGAAGGCGAAGCTGCCGCCGATCTACGAGCTCGCCTGGAACCACACGACGCTGCGCGGCCTGAAGGTCGATCCCGACCATCACCTATCTGCAGACCCAGTATCCCGACCTCGACGCACGTCAAAAAGATCGATCGACATCTTCGGCGACGAGGTGCCGATGCATCTCGAGATTATCGCGCTTCGACGGCAAGGTCACCTTCTCCGGCCTGCCGCTCGTCCGCTACACCACCGAGGAGCGGCTCGAGGAGATCATCCGCATCCACGAGGAGAATGGCTGCCCGGTCTTCAACCCGCACCGCTACACGCTCGAGGAGGGCGGCATGAAGCAGACCGACCGCGGCCAGCTCGCCTTCAAGCGCGAGGCCGATCCGCAAGGGCCTGCTCAATCCCGGGCAAGATGATCGCCTGGGACGATCCCGGATTTCGATTTCGAAGCCGGCCGCACCTGGCTGTTCACCGGCCTCAACACGCTCGGCGGCCGCCTGATGCGGGTGCTGGTCGTCCACGCCCATCCGGTCGAGACCAGCTACAACCGCTCGCTCTTCAACGCCGTCTGCGAGACCCTCGCCGCCAAGGGCGACGAGGTCGACGCGCTCAATCTCTACGACGAGGGTTTCGAGCGCCGCGATGAGCCGCGAGGAGCGGCTCGACTATCACGACGTGCCGGGCAACCTCACGCCGCTGAGCTCAAGCCCTATGTCGACCGGCTGCGCGCCTGCGACAAGATCGTCTTCGTCCACCCGGTCTGGAACTACGGCTACCCGGCCATCCTCAAGGGCTTCTTCGACCGCATCTTCCTGCCCGGCGTGTCAGCTTCGTGCTCGAGGGCGGCGACGGGCCGGACAAGGGCAAGCTCGTGCCCGGCGATGAAGAACATCACGAAGGTCGCCTACATCACCACCTATGGCGGCGACCGCTTCCGCACCTGGCTCATGGGCGACCCACCGCGCCGCCTCGCCATGCGCTGGGCCTGGGTCACCTTCGGCACCAGGATGCCGCCGAAATACCTCGCGCTCTACGACATGAACAACCAGACCGAGGCGGGGCTCAAGCGCTTCATCGGGCGGGTGAGACGGGAAATGGAGCGGTTCTGAGGAGAGAGCCCCGTTGTCACGACCCCCTCGGTGTCATCCGTGCGAAAGCTGGGATGACAGCCGGTGGGAGGCGAGATGGTGCCCCATCGCCTTCTCCCCTTGAGGGAGAAGGTGCCCGAAGGGCGGATGAGGGGTAGGCCACAGGCGCGATCCAGAGAGAGGCACGCCCCCCAACTCATCCGAACCGCCACCCGCGCTTGAACTGGTAGAACACGTGCAGGCCGATCTTGGTGACCTTGTTCATCCGGGGCGCCCAGTGCGGGTAGACATAGGTGGCGTGGTAGTGCGTCGCGTACCCGACCTCGGTCAGGTATTCCTTGCCCGAGACCACTTCCTTGGCGATCTGCATCGCCTGCTTCCAGGATTTCTGGTCGTTCACGTGCTCGGGGATGCCGTCGCAGGCGAAGGAGAACTGGCAGGCGTTGCGCTTGTGCTGGTTCTGGTAGACCACGCCGCAGATGGTATCGGGATAGAGCTTGTGGCCCACCCGGTTCATCACCACCTGCCCGACCGCGACCTGCCCGCGATAGGTCTCGCCGCGCGACTCGAAATAGATCGCCGTGGCCATGCACCAGAGCTCCTTGTCGGAGATCTTCTTGCCCTTCTTGTCCAACACCGAGCCGTCGAAGACGGTCGCCGGCAGGTCGGCCCGGGCATAGGCCAGCTTCTTCGACATGCTGAGCGGCACCGGAGCTGCGCCGCCGGCCGCGGACAGCGCATCGATGGCCTCGAGCGCCGGTGTGCCGTGCACCGGATCGATGGAGGCGACCGCCACCAGCCTTGCGTCCTCGGCGGGCGGCGGGGTGGGGATGCCGGGGCTTGGCGGCTTCCTGAGCGCCGCGATCCTTGCCCGGATGCCCTCGAAATCCCGCGTAACCGCCAGCACGTCGACCTGCGGCCGGGCCCGGTCCTGCTTCAGCGCCTTGTTGGTGCCGACGAAGCTCTGCGACTGGAAGATGTTGCCCACCGAGCCGGTGATGATCACGTCCGCGCCCACCCGGTGGAGGCTGGCGGTGGCCGGCTCGACGCTGGCGACATGTAGTATTGCCCCGCCATCTTCCGGGGCTTGGGCGGCACCGGTGAAGCCGGTGAAGGCGAAAAGGGTCAGGAAGACGCCCATCGCGGTCTTGAGTGCGGCCAGCTCTCGCCGGGCACGACTCAACGGACTGGTCCTGTATTGGGCCATCGGTACGCTTTACTATCCACGCGAACGCAACCAGGGACGCGCCGGCAATTGAGTTACACTGTGATGCAAATGCCGGCAGCCCTGATAATGGAGGTTTAGGGTTAGCCGTCCGTAAACAGTCCCAATTTGGCGTGAGAAGGGGCCTCGCGTGGCCCGGTGGGGGCAGCAAAGAGGCCAATTTGCGAAGACCGCGCAGATGGTTGCATGGCTCGCGGGATCGTGATGTCGGCGACGGTTTTGCGAACCGGCGCGTTACTGCGCGAGGGTCAGCCGCGCTACCGGCACCCGGTAGGGCGAGCAGCTGACATAATCCACGTCGAGCCGCGCGAAGAACCAGAGCGAGGCCGGGTCGCCGGCATGCTCGCCGCAGATGCCGATCTTCAGCGCCGGATTGGCGCGCTTGCCGCGCTCGATGGCGATGGTGATGATCTCGCCCACCCCCTTCTGGTCCAGCGTGACGAAGGGGTCGAAGTCATAGAGCCCCTTGCGCTGGTAGGCCGAAAGGAAGGCGGGCGCGTCGTCGCGCGAGATACCATAGGTGGTCTGCGTCAGGTCGTTGGTGCCGAACGAGAAGAAGTCGACATGCTCGGCGATCTCGCCGGCGCGCAGTGCGGCGCGCGGCAGTTCGATCATGGTGCCGAACTGGAAGCGCTCGCGCGCCTCGCGCGGCAGGCCGGCATTGTCGACCACCTCGAACACCTGGCGCTTGATCTCCAGCACCTCGCTGACCGTCGAGACGAACGGCACCATCACCTCGAGCGTCACCGGCTCGGATTGCCGCGCCGAGGCCTCGCGCACGCCGGCGCAGAGCGCCTCGATCTGCATCTTGAGGATCTCGGGATAGGTGATGGCGAGCCGCACGCCGCGGTGGCCGAGCATCGGGTTGATCTCGGCGATGCGGTCGAGCCGGAGTCTCAGCGCGCGCACCCCCAGGCCGAGCGACTCGGCGGTCTCCTCGATGTCCTCGTCGGAGCGCGGCAGGAACTCGTGCAGCGGCGGATCGAACAGGCGAACCGTCACCGGCCGGCCCTGCATGGCGGTGAAGATCTGCGAATAGTCGCCGGTCTGGAAGTCGACGAGGCCGGTCAGCGCCTTGGCCCGGTCGTCCGCATCCTGGGAGAGGATCATCCGCCGCAGCGCCACCATCCGCTCGCGCGAGAAGAACATGTGCTCGGAGCGGGCTAGCCCGATGCCTTCGGCGCCGAAGCTCAGCGCGGTGGTCACCGACTCGACGGTCTCGGCATTGGCCCGCACCTTCACCTTGCGCGAGGCATCCGACCAGTTGAGGAGCTTCCCCATCGCGCCGCCGATATGCGGCTGCGCCAGCGGCAGCGCGCCGAGATAGACCGAGCCGTCGCTGCCGTCGATGGTGATGCGGTCGCCCGCCCGGAACTCCTTGTCGCCCAGCCGGCAGGTCATCTCCGCGACATTGACGCTGAGGCTCCGCACCCCCGCCACACAGGGCTTGCCGGTGATGCGGGCGACGACGCCGGCATGGCTGGTCATGCCGCCACGTGCGGTGAGGATGCCGGTCGCGGCCTTCATGCCCTCGATATCGGTGGGCCCCGTCTCGGTGACGACCAGGATGCAGTGCCGCCCGCGCGCCTTCATGCGAGCCGCGTCCTCTGGGGTGAAGACGATGACGCCGCTGGCGGCGCCGGGCGAGACGCCGAGGCCGGTCGCCAGCACATGCGAGCTCTCGGCGTTCCGCAGCCGCGGGTGAAGCAGCTGCTGCAGCCGCGCCGGATCGATATGGGTCACCGCCTCGCGCTGCGTCCAGCTGCCGCGGTTGACGCGGTCGACGGCGGCTTCGAGCTCGGCCGCCGCCGATGCCGCCGCGGGACGAGCGGACAGCAGCCGCGCCGTGCCCTCTTCCACCGAGACCATGCAGGCCATGTGCTGGCCGGCCAGCGCATCCATGGTCTCGGCGATCTGCCGCCCGGCTGCCGGCAGCGGGCCGAACGGCGCGCCGTTGAGCGGCGCCGGCCCCATGGCGCCCGTTTGCGCGTCGCGGCTGAGGAACAGCCGCACGTCTCCCGCCGCCATCGCCTGCACGATGACGATCTGCCGGTCGGCATTGCCGTTTCCGGAGGGATAGGAGTCGAAGGCGTCCGAGATGGCGCGCCCCAGCGGCCGCGCGGGATCGACGGATTCCACTTCGCTTGCCGGTGCGGTGAGGCCGAGCCGCGCCGGCATCAGGCCGGCGCTGTGCACCGGGCTCGAGGTCCGCACCACCAGCGGCGGCGGACGGCCGTCACGTCCGACCAGCCGGTAGAGCGTCGCGACCCAGTGGATGCGCAGCCGGCTGTTCCGCGCCATGCGCTCCTGCTGCAGCGCCTTCCAGGCGGCGCGCGAGATGACGATGGTCGGCGCCACGGCCAGCCCCGCCGCGGAGGCGCGGCTCAGCCACATCGCCTTGCCCGCCAGCAGCGCCTCCTGGACGGGAGAAAGGTTCGCCTTGCCGGTGGCCGGCACGATTGCGAACATTTCCAGAGCCAGGGTCACGACAGGACTTCCGATCGACAAGTGAATCATATTGCCGGTCAGCCGTTTGTGCCGCAACAGGTGACTTGCGGCACGACCGACGCCAAGCGCCGCACCCTTGACTTGGCCCGGCATTGAAAGCATCTGCTGTGGAATGCAAACAAGGCCGCACCTAGACATCACGCTGTGCGCCCCGCGCGGTTTCTGCGCCGGCGTCGACCGTGCCATCCAGATCGTCGAGCTGGCGCTCGAGCGCTATGGCGCGCCGGTCTATGTGCGCCACGCCATCGTGCACAACAAATACGTCGTCGACGGGCTGAAGCAGAAGGGCGCGGTGTTCGTCGAGGAGCTCGACGAGATCCCCGATACCGGCGCGCCGGTGGTGTTCTCCGCCCATGGCGTGCCCAAGTCGGTGCCGGAAGGCGCCCGGGCGCGAAACATGTTCTTCCTCGATGCCACCTGCCCGCTGGTCAGCAAGGTCCATATCGAGGCGCACCGGCATCACGCGGAAGGCCGCGAGATCGTCCTCATCGGCCATGCCGGCCATGTCGAGGTGATCGGCACCATGGGGCAGCTGCCCGAGGGCGCCATCACCCTGCTCCAGACGGTCGAGGACGCCGAGGCCTTCACCCCGCGCGATCCGGAAAAGCTCGCCTATGTGACGCAGACGACGCTCAGCGTCGACGACACCTCGGCCATCGTCGACGTGCTGCGCCGCCGCTTCCCCGCGATCACGCTGCCGCACAAGGAAGACATCTGCTACGCCACCACCAACCGGCAGGAAGCGGTGAAGCGCGTGGCGCCCACGGTCGATGCGATGATCGTGGTCGGCGCGCCGGAATCCTCCAACTCCGTGCGGCTGGTGGAAGTGGCGCAGCGCTCCGGCTGCGCCAATGCCTCGCTGGTCGAGCGCGCCGACCGGATCGACTGGAGCCGCTTCGAGGGCATCACCAGGCTCGGCATCACCGCCGGCGCCTCGGCGCCCGAGACGCTGGTGGACGAGGTGATCGAGGCCTTCGCGCAGCGCTTCGACATCGCGGTGGCCGCCAGCGGCGAGCAGCGCGAAAGCATCGTCTTCAACCTGCCGCGCGAGCTGCGCGTGCCCCAGGGAGCCGCGCCGGCCGCATGACCGACCTTACCTTGCTCGAAACCGACCGGCTGGTGCTTTCCGGCTGGCGGAAGGACCAGATCGACGACCTCTATCGCCTGCACGGCGACCCGACGGTGGCGCGCTACCTCACCGAGCACGGCCGGCCGTGGACGAAGGAGGAGATGGACACCGCCCTCGACCACTGGATCGAGCTCTTCGACCGCCTGAAGATGGGCAAGCTGCGCGTCACGCGGAAATCCGATGGCGCGCTGGTCGGCCGCTGCGGCTTCGGCGTCTACGGTCCGGACGAAATGCCCGAGATCGGCTACTCGCTCTACCCCGAGTTCTGGGGCAACGGCTACGTATTCGAGGCCGCGAGCGCCCTGCGCGACTGGTACTGGCGTACCACTGACCGGGACCACTTCATCGGTGTCGCCGACGTGCGTAACGAGAACTCGCTGAAGGTGCTGCGCAAGCTCGGCGGGGTATACACCCACACCGGCAACAACGACGACGGCCACTATTGCGAGTGGTATATCTACAAGCGGCCGGTCGCGGCGTGAGCCACGTCATCATCCATACGGACGGCGCCTGCTCCGGCAACCCGGGGCCGGGCGGCTGGGGCGCCGTGCTGCAGTATGGCGGCAAGGTCAAGGAGCTGAAGGGCGGCGCGCCCCTCACCACCAACAACCAGATGGAGCTGACCGCCGCCATCGAAGCGCTCAACGCGCTGAAGCGCCCCGTCCAGGTCGAGCTCCACACCGACAGCAACTACGTCAAGGACGGCCTGACCAAGTGGATCCACGGCTGGAAGAAGAACGGCTGGCGCACCGCTGACAAGAAGCCGGTCAAGAACGTCGAACTCTGGCAAGCCCTCGACGCCGCCGTCGCCCGCCACAAGATCAACTGGCACTGGGTCAAGGGCCACGCCGGCGACGAAATGAACGAACGCGCCGACCAGCTCGCCAACGAAGGCATGGAGCCGTTCAAGCGCAAGCGCCGCAACCCTGAAGGTCTGGTGCCGCCGGTGTAGGCCCGTTCATCCTCCCCCGCGTGGCGGGAGGGGGACCGGCGAAGGCGGCGGAGGGGGCGGCCGAGGCTGGGTCCCCCGCCCCGCCATCCTTCAACCCGCGAAAAACTCCCCATAGTTCCGCCCGATCCGGCTGAGGCCCGCCGCCAGGATATCGCCAACGACATCGGCATCCGCGGCTTCCAGATACCCCATTCCGCCGCGCATCGCCTCCTGCCAGGCCGGTCCGCGCTCCCATGCCTCGACGAAGACCTCCGCCAGTTCGCGGTCCTGCCGCGCCACAACGAGCGCCTCGAACAGCTGTCGCGCCTGCCGCAGGTCCTTGTCCCGCTTGGCCATGCCCATGCCTCCGGACTGGCGCTGATTGGCAACGATCAGCTTGTGCACCGCGTACCGCTCGGGGGCGGGCACGAGCACCGGTATGCCGTCGCCATGCAGCAGCAGCGCTCGGACCGGCTCGTGGATCAGGAAGTCCATGAAGCGGATTGGCTGGGCCGACGTGTCGCCGAACGCCAGCATCCGAGCCGGATGGTCGGCGTAGTCGTCGCTGCCCCGATTGGGAGTGAGGAACTCGACCATGTAGCTGCTGGCGTTGATGTACTGTGTGGTGTAGCGGCCATCCGCCCGATGCGGGACGGGCCGAAAGCTCGGATCGACGCTTCTGAGCACGTCGAGGATCGAAGCAATCTCGTCCTCGATCTCGTTGGCGATCGAGTGGAACTGGGCGAAATCCGCATCGCCGGTCTGCATGATGGCGCTCGGCAGCCGTACCCCCAGATAAGCCGGATAGGTCTGGAAAGCCACCGTGCCGATCAGCACCACACGGAGCCGGAACAGTCCGGCCTTCTCGAGTGCCTCGACGATATCGCCGGTAAGCCGCTCCGGAGCCGTGAGACGTGCCTCACGCGTCAGCGTCGAGACGAGCCGGCGCCGGCCACGGAACTGGTTCTTGCTGTGTCCGAACTCCTCAACCCGCCGGGCAATATCGGGGTCCGACGCCGGTCCCACATACCGGCGCTTCTTTTCTGCGCGCCGATCCTCGAAATACCAATAGTCGCGGCCCTTCACAGGAACACGTACGAAGTTTCCCGTCAGGGGAAACGCCGCATCGAAGCTCGCATCGAGGCTGCGCTGCGCGAGTTCGGCATACATCGTGCGGTAGACGAGATCGATCTGATCCATGGCCGTTATAAGCGTTTCGCAACTTGCTTATAACCCGATTACCAACCCGTTACAATTCAGTTATAAGCAGACCGCAACCTGCTTATAGCGCCGACATCCGGCTATTCCGCCCCGCCGCCCGCGGTCTGCAGCCAGGCCGCGCCGCATTCCTTGGCGAGTTCGCGGATCCTGAGGATGTAGCTCTGCCGCTCCTGCACCGAGATCACGCCGCGGGCGTCGAGCAGGTTGAAGTTGTGGCAGGCCTTGATCACCTGCTCGTAGGCCGGCACGGCCAGGGTCTGACGGTTGCCTTCCGCGCCCTTCTTCAGCAGGGCCTTGCACTCCTTCTCGGCATCCTCGAAGTGGCGGAACAGCATCTCGGTATCTGCCGCCTCGAAATTGTACTTCGAGAACTCCTGCTCGTTCTGCAGGAACACGTCGCCGTAGGTGACCTTCTCGTCGCCGGTGCCGCCGTTGAAGTTCAGCTCCATGATGGAGTCGACATTCTGCAGGTAGCAGGCCAGCCGCTCGAGCCCGTAGGTGATCTCGCCCGGCACGGGTTTCGTCTCGAAGCCGGCGACCTGCTGGAAATAGGTGAACTGGCTCACCTCCATGCCGTCGCACCAGCACTCCCAGCCCAGCCCCCAGGCGCCGAGCGTCGGGCTCTCCCAGTCGTCCTCGACGAAGCGGATGTCGTGCAGCTTCGCGTCGAGCCCGATCGCCGCGAGCGAGCGCAGGTAGAGGTCCTGGATGTTGTCCGGCGACGGCTTCAGGATCACCTGGAACTGGTAATAGTGCTGCAGCCGGTTCGGGTTCTCGCCATAGCGCCCGTCCGTGGGGCGGCGCGAGGGCTGCACATAGGCCGCCTTCCAGGGCTTCGGGCCCAGCGACACGCAGCGTCGTCGCCGTGTGGAAGGTGCCGGCGCCCATCTGCATGTCGTAGGGCTGCAGGATGACGCAACCCTGGTCGGCCCAGAAGCGCTGCAGGGTCAGGATCAGTCCCTGGAAGGAATTCCGGGGGTCCATGTTGGCGGGCAGGTCGTTCATGGGCAGGCGTTTCCGGCTTCGGGAGGCGGGCGGAACCTAGTTGGCCCGCCCGCGCCGGTCAACGGGCCTGCTGTCGGCAACCAGCCCGACCTCTCCCGCATCTCGAGCGGCGGGGCTGGAGCGATCCCCGGTGAAGCCCTAGGAGGGGGGCTGCCAAGGGCAAGTCCCCCCGCCACATCGCCGTTCCAACGTGCTATACTCCCCCCATGCGCGTCCTGCCCCTCGCCACGGCCATCGCCCTCCTCGCCACCCCCGTGCTGGCGCAGTTTCCACCCCCGGGCGTCTATGCCTGCGTCGATGGGGCCGGCGCCGCACTCGGCGAACTGACCCTTCTCGTCGCCGGCGACTATTCGTTCAAGGGCACCAACGGCAGCAGCGGCAACGGACAGGTCGCTTCGGCGGCCAACGACGTCAACCCGCTGAGCGGACCGCTCAAGGACATGCAGCTCAAGGGCGTGTTCGGTACCGACGACACCGGCAGGACAGTGTTCAAGTTCACCGGTCCCGCGGACCAGGCCATTACCTGCAGCTGAGGTCAGGGCGGTTGTTCCGCCCCCGCTATTCGGCCCGCAGAGCTTCCGCGACGCCCCGACTCCCGATAGCCTCGCGACAAATACTGTATTTGGGCGCGAACACTTGGGGGTTTTCATGGGCGTCGATATGTTTGTTCACTCGGTGCGGCTGGTGCTCAGCGACTGGCGCACCGCAATCAAGATCACCGGCCTGCTCTATCTGATCTATGCCATTCCGAGCCTGGTCTTCGGCGTGATGTTTCCGCCGCCGACGCAGCCCGAGCAGGCGGCCGCGGCGCTGGCTGCGGCACCAGCAGGTCTGCTGACCTTCATCCTGGCCATTGTGGCGTTCGTCTGGATCGCGGTCGCCTGGCACCGCTACATCCTGCTGGACGAGGTGCCGGCCGGACGGCTCCCGGAATTCAACGGGCAGAGGCTGTTCTCCTACGCCGCATACTCGCTCGGCGTCGGCGTCATCGGGTTCGTCCTGACGACGGTGCTGTCGCTCGTGGTCGGCATCGTTGCCGTCCCGCTGCTCGGGATGGTCGGCGGCTTCATCACCGGGGTCGTCGGGCTCGCCGCCGCGCTGATCGTGGGCTACCGCCTCGCCCCGCTTCTGCCGGCTGCGGCAATCGGCAAGCCGCTGAACCTCGGCCAGGCCTGGGCGGCGACCAACGGCGCGAACGTGCAGATCATCATCCTCGCGATCGTCTCCGCGATCGCCGCCATCGTGATCGACATTCCCGCCTTCGTGCTGGCGCCCGCGGGTTCCATTGGCGGGTTCCTGGCTCTGCTCTGGACACTGGCCACCGGCTGGGTGAAGACGCTGGTCGGGGTGAGCATCCTGACGACGCTCTACGGACACTATGTCGAGCGCCGTTCCATTCCGGCGGCGGCCGGCGCCTGAGCCTAGAACGAAACCGGGCCCGCTGCCGTCAGCGGGCCCGCCGCTCTCGGTCTGCGGCTAGCCCTCTCGCACCATGGCTTCCAGGTCGTCGATGAGCCCATGCGGCTCGCCGTCCGCAATGATGCCGACATGGCGGAGCCACCACCACATCACGACGCGGTGGTGGAGGGTATAGAACCACAGCGCTCCTGCCGGATCGGGATGATCGATAGGGCCATATCCCTCGCGGATCGCCGGGGTGCTGCCGGGCAGTTCATGCTCGATGTTGAAGATGTTCTTGGCGAGGTCGGAGACAGCGTCGGCGGCGCGGGCGTTGCCCAGGTCGATGAGGCCGGTCAGCCGCAGCCGGCCGGTGGCATCCCGCTCGGCGAGCACGTTGTTGGGGTTGAGGTCGTCATGCGCGAACACCGCTCCCCTGCTCCACGTCATCCGGTCGAAACGGGCAGCGACGATCGCCTCGAGCCGCGTCGCCAGCCTCTCGTCGCCGCCATAGGCGCGAAACTGCGAGAAGGCATGGGCGAAGGAGCGGCGCATCTGCTCGGCGTTCGTCGCCACCGGGTCCAGCACGCCGTCGCTGCCGAACTTGCCGTAGCCGGGCAGCGAAACCGCATGCAGCCGCCGCAGCAGCCCGCCCATCTGGCGCCAGGCATCGGCGATGTCGGGCTCATGGCGGAGCGATTTGACCGTGACGCCCGCGAGATAGTTGGTGATGGCGTAAGGGAAGGGCAGCCGCGTGCAGCTCTCGTCCTGCAGGAGATACCGCGTCACCGGCAGCTCCAGCCCCTCCAGCAGGCGCGACGCGAACGTCTCGCCCGCCACCACGTAGTGGCGAATATTGAACGCGTCATAACCCTTGAGCACCAGGGCGCCGCCGTCCGCCAGGTCGATGCGGAACACCCTCGACGCGCCGTCCTTGATGTCGCTGATCGCGACGGGTTCGGCCCGGCCCAGATCACGGACGATCGGCGCGAGCTGGGCAAGGGTCGGGACGGGAACCGCGAACGTCGACATCTGCCCTGCCCCCTCGCCCGGCTAATCCGCCGCACCGCCACGATCCGCAGCAGGGTGGGCCGAGCCTAGTTAGCCCGCCCCCGACATGCCGCTCAAGTATTCCGATCATCGCGCGGCGGGCGGAACTTGCCGTCCTTGTCGCGCTCGAGCGTGATGACGTCGGGACGGCGACGTTCCGTGAGGTCGCGCTCATGCCGGGCCTTGTCCACCGCCCGGAACTCGCCCTTCCACTCGCGCCAGATGCGGCGGATGCCGAAGATATATCGCCGCCGCGACGGCGAGGAAGATGAGGAGCCGGATGGCGATCGCGGTCATCAGAGGCCGAACCGCGACCAGAGCGCGCGGTCTTCCAGTTCGGCGCTGACGCCGCCCAGCCCGAAGCGCGGCAGGCCCAGGAGGCTCCGGCGGGGCTCGATGAACCGCAGTTCGATCTTGCTGCCGTAGCGGGTGCGAAGCACGTCGTGCAGATCGCCGACGGCATCGACCAGCCCGAGTTGCAGCCCACGCACGCCGCTCCAGAACTCACCGGTGAAGAGGTCGACCGATGGATCGAGCTTCCCCTGCCGGCGGGCTTTGACCCACTCGATGAACACCTGATGCACGTCGAGCTCCATCTGCTTCAGCCGCTCGACGTCCTCGGGTTTCTCGGGAAGGAACGGATCGAGCGTGGACTTGTTGCGGCCCGCCGTGTGCACGCGCCGCTCGACGCCGAGCTTCTGCAGCGCCTCGACGAAGCCGAAACTCGCGAAGATCACGCCGATCGAGCCGACCACCGAGGACGGATCGGCGATGATCTCGTCGCCGGCCACGGCGATGAAATAGCCGCCCGAGGCCGCCGCATCCTCGACGAACACCAGCACCGGCTTCCTGTGCTCGTCGGCGAGGTCACGGATGCGCTTGGAGATGAGGCGCGACTGCACCGCCGAGCCGCCGGGCGAATTGACGATGATGGCGACGCAGGGCGCGGAGCGGATGGCGAAGGCGCGCCGCAGCAGCGGGTCCACCGTCTGGATGTTGAGCCGTCCGGGCCGGACATCGGCAGTAATCACGCCATGCAGCCGGACCACCGGGATCATCGGGCCGGCCTGCCCCATCATCCGCCTGAACCACGATCTCAATCCCATGGGGAACCCTCGCTGATCGGCGGGTGATGTATGCGCGGCATTCCGATTTTACCAGATCAGCCGGGCAGTTCCGCGAAAGATCGCGTCGAACTCGGGGCGGAAGGCGCGGCCCGAGGGCTCGTGCAGCGGGCGGCCGGCGAGCAGCGTGAACGGCGCGCGGGACCCCTTGATGCCCCGCACCAGCACGCGGTGCGCCGGCTCCCCCTCGCGCGGCAGCAGCGGCAGGACGCTCACCGCGCCGAACCGCTCGGTGAATGCCGGCAGCAGTAGCGGCAGGGCGCTCGCCGCGTGGATGAAGATGATCTCACCGCCGGCAGCCGCGTGGGTCGCCGCCGCCTTCACCCAGCGATCCAGTGCCTCCGGCGCCATGTGCCTCGCGCCGGCGCGATTCGCCGCCGGGGCGGAGCCCCTTTCGGGGTCGAAGAACGGGGGGTTGGCGATGACGCTCTGGTAGTGGTCGGCCGGCAGGCCGGCGGCGGCCCTGAGGCTCCCCTTGGAGGTGACGTCGAGGATCACGATGCGCCCGCGATCGGCAAGCCCGTTGCCCGGCAAGGTTCAGGGCGGCGATAGCGGCCATCTCGCCGTCGTTCTCGACCAGCGTGGCGCTCGCCGAGGGCAGGTGCGCCAGCGCCACCAGCGCCGCCGTGCCGGCCCCTGCTCCGAGATCGAGCACCGAGCCCACCCCGTCACTCACCGCCGCGCCCAGCAGCACCGAATCCAGCCCGGCGCGAAATCCCCGCTCGGGCTGTGACACAACCAGCCGCCCGCCCAAAAAGGCATCGCGCGTCAGCGTTTGTTGTTTTACAAGGTCGGCGGCGTGGTCTAGGGACATCGCCCGGACTATAGGGCCTTCCCGTGGCCTCTCAAACCGAGGATTTCATGGCTTCATCGGCGGTAGCGGCAAAAGAGGCGACCGGAGCGGCCGGCGCACTCGACAAGCTGCTGGATGCGACCCGTCCCGGCATGGAGCGGGTCAATGCAATGGTTCTCGATCGGGCAAGCTCGCATGTCGAGCTGGTGCCCGAGGTGGCCCGCTACCTGATCGATGCCGGCGGCAAGCGCCTGCGGCCGATGCTGACCATCGCTTCCGCCATGCTGTTCGGACGCGCGACCGGCAGCGAAGTGAACTTCGCCGCCGCCGTCGAATTCATGCACACCGCCACGCTGCTCCACGACGACGTGGTCGACGAGAGCGAGATGCGCCGCGGCCGTGCTGCCGCGCGGATGATCTGGGGCAACCAGGCGAGCGTCCTGGTCGGCGATTTCCTGCTCGGCCAGGCCTTCATGATGATGGTGGAGACCGCCAACGTCGCCGCGCTCGAGGTGATCTCGAAGGCGGCGACCGTCATCGCCGAGGGCGAGGTGCTGCAGCTGGCGAAGACGCGCGACCTCAGCGCCACGCGCGACGACTATGACGAGGTGATCCGCGCCAAGACGGCGACGCTGTTCGAGGCGGCGACGGAAGTGGGCGCCATGGCCGGCGGCGCCGACGCGCTCGGCCGCGCTGGCGCTGCGCGATTACGGCCGCGAGCTCGGCTATGCCTTCCAGCTGGTCGACGACGTGCTCGACTACCGCGGCGAGCGCGGCACGCTGGGCAAGAACACCGGCGACGACCTGCGCGAAGGCAAGATGACCCTCCCTGTCATCCTCGCGCTCGAATCCGCGACGCCGTCGGAACGCGAGGCCATCGTGGCCGCGCTGGGCAAGCCAGGGACCGGCGAGGCCGAAATGCGCCAGGTGATGGCCGTGTTCGAGCGGCACCAGACCCTCGCCCGCACCATCGACCAGGCCAGCCTGCACGCCCGCCGCGCCCGCGAGGCCCTGAAGCCCCTCCCGGCCAGCGAAATGAAGACGCTGCTCGGCGACATCGCGGAGTTCACGGTCGCGCGGGCGTACTAGGGCTTCACAGGGTGCTTGCAGCGGGGTTGTTCCGGATCTGACGCCGCTATCCCCGCCCCCGTCGTCCCGCGCCCCGTCGCCCTCCGCCGTCGTCATCGCCCCGTCGCCGCCCGCCCCCTCGGTCGTCATCGCCCGACTTGTTCGGGCGACCCAGCCTCTGGCATGGGTTGCCCGCATGAAGCGGGCAGTGACGACGGAGAGAACGCGACTGTGCGGACCCGCGAACGGGCGGCATTCCCCGCTTCACACCCAAGCAGCCGAAGCTGCTCCCCCGACATCTGTCAATTGCGGCAGAATTCGTTAACTTTGGCGCAGCAATTGTGACGACTCTGCAACGCCTTGGCTCGATTCCGGTCAGAATGTGGCGGAATCGTATGGACTCCTGCATCGAAAGTGTTAGGAGCGCTGAGTGACGCAGATAGAGGGAATTAGTTTAATGTCTATTCGGTTTAACGCATGCGCGGTTGCTGTTGTCGCGCTCTTCGCCGCGGGCTCTGTGCAGGCGGCCGATCTCATCATCGACGGACCTGCTGTTCAGGCGGCGACTGCCGGTGTTGATTGGAGCGGGGCTTACATCGGCGCGCATATCGGCGCTGCAACTGGCACCGTCGACTGGGATATCGAGCGGGCTTTCGAGCAGACTCCTACGACATTTCGGGTGGCATGGTCGGCGCCCAGGTCGGCTACAACTGGCAGCAGGGCAACTATCGTCTACGGCCTTGAGGGCGACCTTTCCCTCTCGAGCATCTCGGGCGACGACGAAGACCTGATCCACCGGGACGTGAACTGGACTGCCTCGCTGCGCGGTCGACTCGGATTTGCTGTTGAGAGCCTGCTGCTGTACGGCACCGCGGGCATCGCAGCCGCGAACAGCACTGGGGAAGCTCTTCATTCTTCACGACACCCAAACGCACGTGGGCTGGACGGTTGGCCTCGGCATCGAAGCCATGGTCGCCGAGAATGTCTCCGCCAAGGTCGAGTACAACTACACGGACTACGGCACCCGAAGCTACGACTACGCTCCCGGTCCGGAGACGACCGACACCAGCTTCACAACCCACGCCATCAAGGCGGGTGTGAACTTCCACTTCTGATCGGCTCGATCGATCCGATTGCGCAGCGGCCCCTTCGGGGGCCGTTGTCGTTTCAGGCCTCGTGCGATCCGATCACCGGCGCGGCGGCGACCCAGAAGCCCTCGCGGGTGGCGCGCAGGTCGTGCGCCGCCTGGTGCGCCTGGGCGGCGGAGCCGAAGAGGCCGAACACCGTGGCGCCGGACCCGGACATGCGGGCCAGCACGCAGCCGTCGAACGCGGCCATTTCGGCGATGAGTTCGCCGATCACCGGCAACATGCCGACCGCCGGGGCCTCGAGGTCGTTCCGCGTCTCCGCCAGCCACAACCCGAGCTGCGCCGGCCGCGTCATCGGCTCGGGCAGGGGCGGCAGGGGCCCGTTCTCGCCGCTCCGAAAGCCGGCGGAAGACGTCGGCCGTCACCACCGGGACCAGCGGATTGACCAGCACCATATGAGTGGGTGGAAAGCCGCGCAGCGGATGGATGATCTCGCCGATGCCGCGGACCTCGCAGGGCTGGGAGTAAAGGCAGGCCGGAACGTCGGCTCCCAGGGCGGCCGCAACGGCCGTGAGATCAGCCGGGCGGATCTCGCCCTGCCCCAGCCCGGCCATCAGCCTCAGCGCGGCCGCCGCGTCGGCCGATCCGCCGCCCAGCCCCGCCGCGACCGGCAGGTTCTTGACCAGCTCGATCGACAGCCCCGATGCGAAATGGTCCGGCCAGCGGGCGCGGAAGGCGGCGATGGCCCGCGCCACGAGATTGGTGCTGCCGGCTCCCGCCGCAGTCGCGAACGGGCCGGTGACCTTCAGGCTGTCGCTGGGGGCCGGGCGCGCGATGACCTCATCGGCCACGTCGGCGAAGACCACGAGGCTCTCGAGCTCGTGGTAGCCGTCCGCACGTCGGCCGGTGATGTGCAGCGCCAGGTTGACCTTGGCGGGTGCCGCCTCGACGAAGGCCTGCTGCATCCTACTGGGCAGGCGCAGCCTTGCTTTCCGCCAGCGGACCCGGATCCGGCTGGTCGACCGGACCGAGTCCTTCCGCGAGCTTCTTCGCCACCCGCGCCTTCACGGCGCCTTCGGTGTCGACGGAAGCGGCGATGTTCCACTGGAAGCGGGCTTCGAGCTGCCGGCCGGCGCGCCAGTAGGCATCGCCGAGGTGGTCGTTGATCTCCGGGTCGGTCGGCCGCAGCTGCACCGCCTGCTCCAGCTGCTGCACCGCCTCGGGGAAGCGGTTCGAGCCGGTAATAGGCCCAGCCCAGGCTGTCGATGATGTAGCCGTCGTTTGGCGAGGCCTGCACCGCCTTCTGGATCATGTCCAGCGCCGGCATCAGGTTCACGCCCTGGTCGACCCAGCTGTAGCCAAGGTAGTTGAGCACCTGCGGCTGGTCGGGGTTGAGCGTCAGGGCCTTCTTGAAGTCGGCCTCGGCCTTGCTCCACTCCTTGTTGCGCTCATAGGAGATGCCGCGCACGTAGTAGAAGCGCCAGTCGGCCGGGGCGTCGCCGCCAATGACATCGATCGCCTTGCTGTAGGTGGCCGCCGCCTCGGCATATTTCTGCGCCGAGCGCTGCATGTCGCCCGAGGACCGAAAGGGCCTCGATGTCGCTGGGGTTGGTGGAGACGATGTTGCCGAGCCGGCGCAGGGCTTCGTCGCGGTTGCCCAGCGCGTCGAGGTTCTCGGCGATGCGGACCACCGCCGTCGGCTTCATCGGGGAGTTGGCGGGCACCTTGTCGTAGATGGCGTTGGCCGCGTCGTGCTGCTTGGCGCTGTCGAGCAGCTGGCCATAGACGAGGTCGATCACGTGGGCGTTCGGATCGAGATACATGCCCGAGCCGCAGGAACACCGCGGCGATGTCGGGACTGCCCTCGCGCGCCAGCGCCACGCCGACGCTGTGGAAGGTCTCGGCGGCGCCGGCCTGCACGGAAGCCGCGAACACGCCGGGGCGCTGCTTCTTCTCGATCGCCGCCTTCACCTGGGTGACGAGCGGGTGCTGGAGCCCCTGTGCCTCGAACTTGGCGATCACCTTTTCGGCCTCGTCGAAGCGGCCGGCATTGCCGAGCATGCGGGCATAGGCCTCGACGACGCGGGCGATGAAGGGATCGGCCTCGTAGGCCTTGGCCGCGAATTCGAGCGCCTCCTTGGTGTTCCCCGCGACATCGGCCATCAGGGCGCGGTGGAAGACCAGGAAATCGTCGAGCCCGTTCTCGCCGACCTTGTCGAGCACCGTCTTGGCCTCGGCAATCTTGCCCTCGCCCTGCAGCGCCCAGGCGCGCAGGATGCTGCCGGTGATGCCGGCGAAGGTATCGCCGCCCACGTTCTCCAGCGCCTTTGCGGCGGCGGCGTAGCGGCGCTGTTTCACCGCTTCGGTGCCGATCACGAGACTCGCGAGGTCGTTGGGGGAGCTGAGCTCCAGCAGGTGGCCCGCCACCCTCGCCGAATCTTCCACCTGCCCGTTCGCGGCATAGGCGACGAAGCTGCGCTCGATGACGATCGGATTGTCCCAGTCGTCCGCGGCAGCCGCGCGGAAGAAGCGCGCCGCATCCTCGGTCCTGCAGGTCGGAGAGCGCCTGCCGGCCGGCCAGGTAGCTGCCGGTCACGCTCTCCTGCGCAACCGAGAACAGCTTGCCCGACTCGAGCGAGAGCGCACCACCGGTGGCCAACGCAACGAGGACGACGGCCGAGGTAAGCAGGCGAACGGGGTGGGTCACTGGCTCGGAAACTCCGGTTCTTGTCCGTGGCGGACTAGGCTCAGAAAGATGGGCGATTTTGCGACTGCACCGCAAGGGGTGTGACGCGTTCGTCAACCCAGCTCCCCGGTTCGTGAGAGGGTCACATGCCCGAATAGTTGGGCCCCGACCCGCCCTCCGGAGGCACCCAGGTAATGTTACCCGCCGGATCCTTGATATCGCAAGTCTTGCAGTGCACGCAGTTGGCGGCGTGGATGCGGAACACCGGGGCGCCGCCCTCCTCCGCCATTTCGTAAACCCCGGCAGGACAGTAGAGCGGCGCGGGCTCGCCATAGCGCGGAAGGTTGTCGCGCACCGGCACCGCCGGGTCGGCGAGCCGCAGGTGGACCGGCTGGTCCTCGTCATGGCTGAGATTGGCGAGGAACACCGAGCTGGCGCGGTCGAAGCTCACCACCCCGTCGGGCGCCGGGTAGCGGCGCCGCGTCACCGCCTCCCGGAGCTTCAACTTTTCGAAATCCGCGTGCCGATGCTTGCAGCGTGCCGAAGGGCGAGGCCCGGAACAGTCGCGAGAACCACAGGTCGAAGCCGCCCAGCGCCACGCCCAGCATGGTGCCGGCGCGGGTCCAGAGCGGCTCGACATTGCGCACCGGCGGCGAGTTCCGGCGCCGATGCCGGTGCGCCAGCACCGCCGCGTTGAGCCCCTCGAGCCGATCATGCGCACGACCCTCGGCGATGGCCGCCGCGACCTGCTCGGCCGTGGCCCGGCCGGAGCGGATGGCGCTGTGGATGGCCTTCAGCGCCGGCACGTTCATGAAGCCCGCCGCGCAGCCGATCAGCGCGCCGCCCGAGAAAGCGAGATCGGGGATCGACTGCAGCCCGCCCGTCGTCAGCGCGCGCGCCCCATAGCTCAGCCGCGTAGCCCCCTCGAGTAGCCCGGCGATCGCCGGATGCGACTTGAAGCGCTGGAACTCGCCGAAGGGCGAGAGCGTGGGATCGGTATAGCTCAGGTGCGTGACATGGCCGAGGTAGAGCCGGCGGTTCTGCGCGTGGTAGGCGAAGCCGCCGCCCGCGGTGCCGTTGTCCAGCGGATAGCCGAGATAGTGGTCCACCCGGCCGGGCTCGTGCCGCTCCGGCGCCAGTTCCCACACCTCCTTGATCCCGAGGCCGTAGAGCTGCGGGCGAGCGATCCGCGTCGAGGCCGAAGCCGGCGATCAGCTGCTTCGCCAGCGAGCCACGTGCTCCCTCCCCGATGAGCGTGTATTTCGCGCGCAGGACTATGCCCTGCGCGTGGTTCGGCTTCGGAATTCCGTTCCGATCCAGCCCCAGGTCGCCGGTGATGATGCCCTCGACCCGACCGCCCTCGCCGGTGAGGAGGTCGACCGCGGCGGTCATCGGGAAGATATCGACCCCCAGCGCCGCGGCCTGCTCGCCCAGCCACTTCACCAGGTCGCCGAGGCTGACGATCACCGCCCCGGGCGTCTTCATCTGCGGCGGGATCATCAGGCCGGGCAGCGGGATGTCGCCGGTCGCGGTCAGCCAGTGGAAGGTGTCGCGCGTCACCGCCGGCCCTACCGGCGCGCCCATGTCGCGCCAGCCCGGCAGCAGCTCGTCGAGCCCCACCGGGTTCATCACCGCGCCCGAGATGATATGCCCGCCGAGCTCGGCGGCCTTTTCCACCACGGTGACGGAAAGCTCCGGCGCCAACTGCTTCAGCCGGATGGCAGCGCTCAGGCCGGCGGGTCCGGCGCCGACGATCACCACGTCGGTGTCAAGGATCTCGCGCGTTCCGGCGTCGGCCAAGTCGGGTCCAATCATGGTGGCAGGGCAAGGCGGGCTGTGACATAACAGAATCCATGTCCGCAAATCGACCGCTAAATGCCGCCGAGTCCGCCGCGGCGCTCGACTGGTATCGAGCCGTCGGCGTGGATTTCGCCGTGACCGAGGAGCCGGTCGACCGCTTCGCCGCCTCGGCGGCGCCGCAGCGCGCGCGCCCTGCCCCGGCTCAGGTCCCGCCGCAGGCGGCCCCGGCTGCCCCGGCCGTCGTCACCTCGTTCAGCTCCGATCCCGCCGAGACCCGTGCGCTGGCGGCCGAGGCGCGGACCCTCGACGAGCTCCGCGCCATCATGGACTCCTATGAAGGGTGCCTGCTCAAGAAGCGCGCCACCCAGCTCGTCTTCGCCGACGGCAACCCGGCAGCCCAGGTCATGCTGGTGGGCGAAGGCCCGGGCGAGCAGGAGGACCTCGCGGGCAAGCCCTTCGTCGGCCGCGCGGGCCAGTTGCTCGACCGCATGCTCGGCGCCATCGGGCTCGACCGCACCAGCGTCTACATCGCCAACATGGTGCCCTGGCGCCCGCCCGGGAACCGCGACCCCTCGCCAGAAGAGATGGCGCTCTGCACCCCGTTCCTCCTCCGCCAGGTGGAGCTGGTGGCCCCCAAGTGGCTGGTGACGCTGGGCAATGTGCCCACCAAGTCGCTGTTCCAGACGGCCAACGGCATCACTCGCATGCGTGGCCAGTGGAAGGAGCTCGAAATCGGCACCCACCGCGTCCCCGCCCTCGCCACCCTCCACCCCGCCTACCTGCTCCGCACTCCCGCCTCCAAGGCCCTGGCCTGGCGCGACATGCTGAGCCTCAAGCTGGCGATGGATCGGGGCGCCGCCTAGTAGAGAGCAAGTTGCGCTCCGAAAGTCCGGGCGCATTTCGGATGTCCAGTGAAAGTTGCTTACAAATATGTAAGTTTGGGGCCACTGCAACGCATGCTAGCCAGTCCTCCTGTCCGTCAATGACGGGCAGTTCGTGAGGAGCTTCAATCATGCCGATACATTACCCGACCGCTTCAGCGGTCCTGCTGATCAGTGCCCTTTCTGCCTCACCGGCTTTCGCCGCATCCACCATTCATGTCTCGCTCAAGGACAGCAGCGGCGGCGATGCGCCGATGGCCGACAACATGGGCATGGGCATCTCTGCCGACGCGAGCAAGGCGGCCATGAGCGTGATCCCGGATGCCCGGGCCGTGCCCGCGGGCGACGTCACCTTCGAGGTGACCAACAACTCCACGGATCTCGTGCACGAAATGCTCGTCGTGAAGGTCGCCGATGTCGGTGCGCCCTTGCCCTACAACGCCGACGACGCCAGGATCGATGAGGACAAGGTCCAGAGCCTCGGCGAGGTTTCCGAACTCGATCCCGGAAAGTCAGGCTCGCTGACGGTCAAGCTCGATCCCGGCACCTATGCCCTCCTCTGCAACATGCCAGGTCACTTCATGGCGGGCATGTGGACCACCATCAGCGTTCAGTAGCCCGATCACCCTCTCTGTGCACTTGTCGAATTCCCCCTGGGCCGTTCGTCTATCCAGGGAGAAGCCGCAGGTCCGGCCCAGCACAGGAGAGAGTCATGACGCAGTACCTGGTCGCCATCCACCATCCCGACGACTACGACCCCTCGGTCGAGGACGAGGCGATGCGCCGCGACATCACTGCACTCAACGAGGAAATGAAGGCTGCCGGCGTCCGCGTCTTCGTCGGCGGGCTGCAGCCGGCGAGGCGGGCGAGGTCGATACGGCTGCAGTCCGGCGGCAAGCTGGTGGTCACCGACGGGCCCTACGCCGAGGCCAAGGAGCATGTGGGCGGCTTCTGGGTGCTGGAAGCCGCCGATCTCGACGAGGCGCTGGCCTGGGGCCGCAAGGCCGCCATCGCCTGCCGGGCGCCGGTCGAGGTGCGGGCGTTCAACTGAGGGGAGGCGGACCTCGTCCTTCGACAGGCTCAGGATGAGGTCCTTGGAGAAATCCAGTCACTCACGCCCTCTTCTCTCTCAACGCCCCCATCTCTCTCGCGCCCTCATGGTGAGCCTGTCGAACCACGAGGGCGCTGCACCCCGACTTCGCTCTGGCGCGAGGAATATCTTTGGGCCTTGAATGTCCTGCCCGAATTTGGTCCGACTCGACGGGCAAGCGCCTCGCCTCGGTCGAATCACAGAAAGCGCCATGTCCTCCGCACTGAAGATCTATGCCCTGTTCATCGGTTCGGCCCTGCTGATGTTCGGCGGCGGGCTGCAGGGCCTGCTGCTGTCGGTTCGCGGCGCCGAGGAAGGGTTCTCGCTCGCCGCGCTCGGCCTCATCGGCACCGGCTGGTCGGTGGGCTTCGTTACCGGCTCGATCACCGTGCCGCTGCTGGTCAAGCGCGTGGGGCACATCCGCGCCTACTCGATCATGGCGGCGATCGGCACGGTGACGATCCTGCTCAACCTGATGTGGATCCAGGACATTGGCTGGATCGTGATGCGCGCCTTCTCCGGCTTCTGCTTCGCCGGCGCCGCCATGATCGTCGAGAGCTGGCTCAACGAGGTGGCCGACAACCGCAGCCGCGGCACGATCTTCTCGATCTACACCACCATCAACATGGCCGCCTCGACCGTCGGGCAGCTGGCCATGTCGGTCACCGGCACGTTCGGCTACGTGCCCTTCGTCGTCGGCGCCATCGCCTTCATCTGCGCGCTGCTGCCGACCGCGCTGACCTCGACGCCGCAGCCCCGGCCCATCTCCTCGGCGCGGCTCGACGTGGTGCTGCTCTACAAGACCTCGCCGCTCGCGGTGATCGCCGCCTTCGCCTGCGGCATGGCCAACGGCACCTTCGGCACGCTCGCGCCGGTCTATGGCTATGAGCAGGGGCTCGATGCCTCGACCATCGCCTATCTCTTCGCTGTCACCGCCGTCGTCGGCGCCATCGCGCAGACGCCGTTCGGACGCCTCAGCGACAAGATCGACCGGCGCATCGTCATCGTCGGGCTCAGCGGCTTCGCGGCGGTCGTCGGCTTCCTCACCGTGCTGCTCAATCCGGGCAGCGGCTGGCTGATGTTCCTGTTGTTCGGGCTCTACGGCTTCGGCGCCTATCCGCTCTATGCCATCGCTGTGGCGCATGCGAACGACTTCGCCAAGGAAGGCGAGTTCGGGCGCGTCGCCGGCGGCATGCTGCTGATCCTCGGCATCGGGCTCGCCATCGGCCCGATCATCGCCAGCTGGGTGATGAGCACCATCGCGCCCGTCGGGCTGTTCATCGTCACCGCCACCTTCCACGGGGCGCTGGCCGTCACCGCCTTCCTCAGGATGAAGGTGCGGCCGGTCCGCGACGCCAGCGGCCGGGTGCGCTTCCGCGCCATGAACGCCGGAAAAGGGCGTCTCCCCGGGCACCGTCGAGCTCGATCCGCGCGCCGACGAGAATCAGGAGAACATCCCGCGCGAGCCAGTGCGTCCGGCCCCCGAAGCGCCGCGGCCCACTCCCGAGCCGGCCGCCGAGGCGCCCACGCCGGCCGAGATCATCGTCCCCGATCCGATCGAGCCGGTGGTCATCGTCGAGCCCCGGAAGGCCGAACCCGACGTGGATTCCGCGCCCGTCCATCCCGCCCCCAAGCCCCAAGAGCCTTGAGCCATGTTCAAGTCCGAGCTCGACCCCAACAAGCCCTTCGTCCCGCTCTCCATCGCGGTGCTGGCCGTATCGGACACCCGCACCCTCGAGACCGACACGGGCGGAGCGCTGCTCAAGTCGCTGATGGAGGCGGACGGGCACAGCTGCGCCGATCGCGCCGTGGTGCGGGACGACATCCAGGCGATCCAGGCCCAGGTGATGCAGTGGGTGGCGAACCCCGGCATCGACGTGGTGATCACCACCGGCGGCACCGGCTTTTCCGGGCGCGACGTCACCCCGGAGGCGCTGGAGCCGCTGTTCCAGAAGCGGATGGAAGGGTTTTCGGTGCTGTTCCACCAGTATTCGGCGACCACCGTCGGCACCTCGTCGCTGCAGTCGCGCGCCACGGGCGGGCTGATCGGCACCACCTTCGTCTTCGTGCTGCCCGGTTCGCGCGGCGCCTGCCGCGACGCCTGGGAGGGGATTCTCCGGGCCCAGCTCGACAACCGGCACCTGCCCTGCAACTTCGTCGAGCTCATTCCCCGCCTCAACGAGCGCTGACGGGAACAGCGGGAGGTCGCGGGCGTTTTCCTCGTCGAAGGGGAGAGCGACCATGATCCGCAAGCTCAAGTCCGGCGAATACCGCCTCTATTCCCGCAAGACCGATCCCAGGACCGGCAAGCGGCGCAACCTCGGCACCTTCGACAGCCGCGATGCGGCCGAAAAGCACGAGCGGGAAGTGCAGTACTTCAAGCGGCACTGAGCCGGTTGTTCCCGCGCTCTGCCGCTTGCGCTACCCTCTGCTTGTTACAGGACCGGGCAATGAAGATACCGCTGACGCGAAAGCAGACCGCCCCGCGCAACGCCGCTGCCAAGGCGCTGCGCGAGGGACAGTTCACGCCGAAGGTCGAGCCCGACCCGAAGGGCTACAGGCGCAAGACCCGGCACAAGGTCGATCCGCTGATGAATGCCGAGGACAGCAAGGACGAAGCCTGACCGTCGGCGCCGCCGCGGCCCGTTAAGATTGCGTTCATCCACCGTTAAGGCTGGGCAGGTCAGTTGCAGCGCTGTTGCGGCGGTGCCAAGCTTGCCGGCATCGGCTTCATAGCGGAGGGGCTCTATGAGCGGACTGATCATTCTTGCCATCATCGTCGCCGTCGCCGGCTACGCCATCTTCCTCTACAACGACCTGGTTTCGAAACGGCAGCTCAAGGAAGAGGGCTGGTCGGGCATCGACGTGCAGCTGAAGCGCCGCACCGACCTGATCCCCAACCTGATGGAAACCGTGAAGGGCTACATGGGCCATGAGCGCGAAACGCTCGAGGCAGTGACCAAGGCCCGGGCCGACGCCACCTCCGCCGCCAATGCCGGTCCCGCCGAACGCGGCGTGATCGAGCGCGCGCTGTCCGGCGCGCTGGGCCGGCTGATCGCCGTGGCGGAGTCCTATCCCGAACTCAAGGCCAACACGACCTTCCTCGAATTCCAGGGCGCCCTGCGCGAGGTGGAAGACGAGATCCAGCTCGCCCGCCGCTACTACAACGGCGCCGTGCGCAACCTCAACACCGCCGTCGAGAGCTTCCCTTCCAACGTCATCGCCAACTCCTTCCGGTTCGAGAAGGCCGAGTATTTCGAGCTCGAAAGCGAAGCCGACCGCGCCGTCCCGCAGGTGAAGTTCTGAGCGGGACTGGAACTATCGTGCCCGAAACATACCCCCACCCCTGTCCCCTCCCCGCAAGGGGGAGGGGGACCGCCGACATCGGCATCGAGTGCAAATAAGCGTCCCCTCCCCCCTTGCGGGGGAGGGACAGGGTGGGGGGTGGCCGCGCGCACTCCTGTCGGTGCTGCGTCCTCCTCCTCACCCTCCTCGCCCTCCCCGCCACCGCCGCCGAGACCATCAACTCCTTCGCCTCCGCCATCACCCTGCTGCAAGACGGCTCGGTGGACGTGGTCGAGACCATCGAGGTGAATGCCGAGGGCAACGAGATCCGCCGCGGCATCTTCCGCGACATCCCCACGCAGCTGATCAACCCCGACAATTCGCGCCTGCGCTCCAGCCTCGACGTCAAGGAGGTGAAGCGCGACGGCCGCACCGAGCCCTATGCGCTCGAGAACCTCGGCACGGGCTTCAAGCGCATCCGGATCGGCGATGCCGAGACCTTCCTCGCCCGCGGCCGGCACACCTACACCATCCGCTACAGCATGACCCGGATGGGCCGCTCGTTCGAGGACCACGACGAGCTGTTCTGGAACGCCACCGGCAACTACTGGGCCTTCCCGATCCTCGAGTCGGTCGCCAGCATCACCCTGCCCGCAGGGCGCGGTGATCGCCGATCTCGTCGGCTATACCGGCGCGCCGGGCTCGACCGAACAGGCCGTCACCATCACCCGCAGCTCCGACAACACCGCGACCTTCCGCTCTACCCGCGTGCTGCAGCCCGGCGAGGGGATGAGCGTCGCCGCGAGCTTCCAGAAGGGCGTGCTCGCGAGCCCAGACGGCCCCCAGCGCGCCGTCTGGTGGCTGAGCGACCATCGCGACGTCATCGTTCCCGCCATCGCCGTGGCGCTGGTGCTGCTCTACAACCTCCTCGCCTGGAGCTCGGTGGGGCGCGACCCGAAGAAGGGCACCATCATCCCCCTGTTCCACCCGCCCAAGGGCATGTCGGCGCCGCTCACGCACTACATCCACCGCATGGGCTGGCAGAAGAACGGCTGGACCGCCTTCACCGCGGCGATCTTCGACCTCGGGGTCCGCGGGCTGGTGCGGATCGACAATCCGGGCAAGACCCTCTCGGTCACCTCCACCGGCAAGCCCGCGCCGGCCGACCTGCCGCCGGGCGAGAAGCTGGTCGAGGATTTCTTCGCCTCGCGCGGCACGGTGACGGTGGACACCAGCAACGGCCCCAAGCTCAACGAGACGCGCGGCAGTTTCCTCAAGCTGATCGAGACCGAGAACCGGCAGGCCTATTTCAGGAACAACAGCGGCTATGTCGTCCTCGGCGTGGCGCTCTCGGCGCTGCTGCTCTTTTCGCTGGTGGCGTTCGACATGCTCGACCCGGTGATGCTGGTGATCGCCGCCGTGGGCGGAGTGGGCATCGGCGTGCTCGCCGGCCTGCTCTCGGGCGTCTGGCAGGGACCCGGCTTCGGCAGGATCGTCCTCTTCATCTGGTTCGCGATCCTCGCCGCCAATTTCTCGGCCAGCGGCCTCGACCTCCTGGGCGGGCTGCGGTTCGACGGGCCGCTGATCGCGGCGATCTCGATCGTCCTCATCAATGTCGTGTTCGCCGTGCTGATGCGGGCGCCGACCGTGCAGGGCCGCAAGCTCATGGACCAGATCGACGGCTTCAAGATGTATCTCGAGACCGCCGAGAAGAACCGGCTGAACATCACCGGCGAGCCGCCGATGACGGTCGAGCGCTTCGAGCGCATCCTGCCCTACGCGATCGCACTGGGCGTGGAGAAACCCTGGTCGGAGCACTTCGAGGGCGAGCTCAGCCGCAACGCCGTCGCGGGCGCCGACGGCACCTACCAGCCGGGCTTCTATTCCGGCCGCAACTGGCGCTCCGGCTCCGGCGGCTTCTCCAACACCGTTTCCTCGATCGCCACCGGCATGAGCGCCGCCATGATCGCCGCCCAGCCCTCGAGCTCGTCGGGCTCGGGCTTTTCGGGCGGCGGCGGCGGCTCGGGCGGCGGCGGAGGCGGCGGCGGCGGGGGTGGTTGGTAGAGCGCCGATCGTGCCCGGACATCGCCCCCTGCGCCTCCCCGCGGGGGAGGTGACGGGAACTGACGGTGAGCGGCGCCAGCGATCTCGCATCCCCGTCACCCCTGCGGGCAGTGACCGGGGTGAGCGCCATCCCACCGGGTCGGATCACCGGCCCCCGCCGCAATGGACAATCTCCCCTGCCCTTGCTAACGCTCCCCGGCTCTCAAACCGCCGGTTCCCGCCATGCCTGAACTCCTCCTCGAACTGTTCTCGGAAGAAATCCCCGCGCGCATGCAGCGCCGCGCCGCCGAGGAGCTGAAGAAGTCCGTGACCGGCGCGCTGGTCGATGCGGGCCTCGTCTACGAGAGCGCGCAGGCGTTCGTCACGCCGCGCCGGCTGGCGCTGACCGTCACCGGGCTGCCGCCGCGCTCGCCCGATACGCGCGAGGAGAAGAAGGGCCCGCGCGTCGGCGCGCCGCAGCAGGCGATCGACGGCTTCCTCAAGGCCGCGGGCCTCGCTTCGATCGAGCAGGCGAAGATCGAGTCCGACCCAAAGAAGGGCGAGTTCTACGTCGCGCAAATCGAGAAGAAGGGCGCCGAGGCGACCGAGATCCTGTCGAGCCTGCTCCCCAAGGTCATCGCCGGCTTCGAGTGGCCGAAGTCGATGCAGTGGGGCAATGGCGGGCTCACCTGGGTGCGGCCGCTCCGCGCCATCACCGCCACCTTCGGTCCCGAGAACGAGGAACCGGAGGTCATCCGCTTCCAGTCCAACACCCTGCAGTCGGGCCAGACCACCTATGGCCACCGCTTCCTCGCGCCCGAGCCGATCCGGGTGCGGCGCTTCGATGACTACGTGCAGGCGCTGGAGAAGGCCAGGGTCGTGCTCGACCTCGACCGGCGCAAGGAGATCATCCGCGCCGACGCCGACAACCTCGCCTTCGCGCAGGGCCTCAGCGTCATCCACGACGAGGGCCTGCTCGAGGAAGTCGCCGGCCTCGTCGAGTGGCCGGTGGTGATGATGGGCTCGTTCGACCCTGCCTTCCTCGAAGTGCCCGAGGAAGTGATCATCGCCACCATCCGCGCCAACCAGAAGTGCTTCTGCCTGCGCGACAGCTCGGGCAGGCTGGCGCCGAACTTCATCATCACCTCCAACCAGCTCGCCCAGGATGGCGGCAAGGCGATCGTCGCCGGCAACGAGCGGGTGATCCGCGCCCGGCTCTCCGACGCGCCGCTTCTTCTACAACACCGATCTCTCGCTGCCGCTCGAACACGGCCTGCCCAAGCTCGAGCAAAGCGTGTTCCACGCCAAGCTCGGCACGCAGTTCCAGCGCGTCGAGCGCCTCGTGAAGCTCGCGGCCGAGCTCGCGCCGAAAGTCGGCGCCGATGTCGAGCAGGCGAAGCGCGCCGCGATGCTGGCCAAGGCCGACCTCGTGACCGGCATGGTCGGCGAGTTCCCCGAACTGCAGGGCATCATGGGCCGCTACTACGCGCTGGCGCAGGGCGAGCCGACCGCCATCGCCAACGCCATCGCCGACCACTACAAGCCGCTCGGGCCGACCGATCTCGTTCCGGCCGAGCCCGTCGCCATCGCGGTGGCGCTCGCCGACAAGCTCGACCTCCTCACCGGCTTCTGGTCGATCGACGAGAAACCCACGGGCTCCCGCGACCCCTTCGCGCTCCGCCGCGCGGCGCTGGGGGTGATACGGATCGTTACCGACAACAAGCTCACCTTGCCGCTCGAAGTCGATCCGGACCTGCTCGGCTTCTTCCATGACCGCCTGAAGGTCTCGCTGCGCGATGCCGGCGCCCGCCACGACCTCGTCGATGCGGTGATCACGAGCGACAGCGACGACATCCTCGAGATCACCCGCCGCGTCGAGGCGCTCTCCGCCCTGCTCGACTCCGAGGACGGCAAGAACCTCCTCGCCGGCTATCGCCGCGCCGCCAACATCCTCGCCATCGAGGAGAAGAAGGACAAGCGCAGCTACGCCGACCCGGTCGATCCCAAGCGCCTGAGCCAGCTCGAGGAAGTGCAGCTAGCCGACACCGTCGCCTCGGTCGACGTCGCCGTCGCCGCCAAGGTCGCCGCCAACGACTACGAGGGCGCCATCGCCGCGCTCGCGACGCTGCGGAAGCCGGTGGACGCCTATTTCGAGGCCGTCCTCGTCAACGACCCCGACGCCGCCATCCGCGCCAACCGACTCAATCTGTTGGCCAAGCTGCGCGACACCATGCGGCTGGTGGCGGATTTCTCCAAGGTGGCCGGCTAGGACCTATGCGCCGAAGGTGACGTTGCCTTCGGCATCCATGGCGAAGCCCGGGTTCCAGGCGATCTCCCAGGCGTGGTCGTCCGGGTCCGCCACGTAACCGCGCAAGCCGCCGTGCGGCGGCTCGTCCGCCGGACGCAGGATCCGGCCGCCCGCCGCTGCGAGCTGCCGCACCAGCGGCTCCACCTCATGGCGTCCCACGACGTTATGGGCCAGCGCGAACGCTCCGGGCGAACGAAGCCCGGTGCGGTTCATGTCCACCTCAAGCGAGGCCAGCAGGTAAGTGCCCAGCACCAGCCCGTTGAGCTGGTAGAACACGATCTCCTCGTTCTCGAACGCCGGCGTCCAGCCGAAGCCGATAACATAGAAGTTCCTGGATCGAGCGAGATCGGCGACCCCGAGGGTGATGACCGAGACGCGTTGCTGCATGGCGTGCTGCTCCTTTTGCAAACCCTAGCGCGAAAGGGTGAAATCTATCCCCACACGTTTGTTCTTGTTATGTTCTCCTGCAACTGCTATTCCTAACGGAACGTTACCCGGGTGGCGAGTCGCTGCCCGGGCACCCGCTGGAGACCGCGAATGGCACCGCAGATGGCCCCTTCCTTCGAGCAGCTCGAAAAACTGAGCGGCACGCGCGACGCCGACCTGGTCAACCGCAGGATGGTGGATCCCGCGACCAATCGTGGTCGCGGTGCGCAGACCAACAAGGCCAGCCGCTACGACAAGGAGAGCCGCGAGGCGGTCGATGACGGCTGGGGCCAGGTGGAAGAACTGAAGCCCTTCGAGACCATCGAGCACCGCGAGCGCGCCCGTTCGATCATCACCCGCAACGAGAGCCCCGACATCGGCTTCGATCGCTCGATCAACGCCTATCGCGGCTGCGAGCACGGCTGCTCCTACTGCTTCGCGCGGCCGACGCACGCCTATCTCGGGCACTCGCCCGGCCTCGAGTTCGAGCGCGACATCTATGTGAAGCTCAACGCCGTGGAGCTGCTGCGGCGCGAGCTGGCCGACAAGCGCTACCGGCCAAAACCCATCGCCATGGGCACCAACACCGACCCCTACCAGCCGCTCGAGCGCAAGCACAAGCTGACCCGCGGCATCCTCGAGCTGCTGCTCGAGACGAAGCATCCGGTGACCATCACCACCAAGTCGGCGCTGGTGGTGCGCGACCTCGACCTCTTGAAGCCGCTGGCGCAGCAGAACCTCGTGCGCGTCGCGCTCTCGATCACCAGCATGGACCACATCCTGAGCCGCAAGATGGAGCCGCGCGCCTCCACTCCCGCTCGCCGGCTCGAGGCGGTGCGGCTCCTGTCCGAGGCCGGAGTGCCGGTCACCGTCATGGCAGCGCCGATGATTCCGGCGATCAACGACATGGAGCTCGAACGCATCCTCGACGCCGCCGCCGCCCAGGGCGCCAGGGACGCCAACGTCGTCCTCGTCCGCCTGCCGCTGGAGGTGCGCGACATCTTCCGCGAATGGCTGCTGCGCCACTACCCGGACCGGGTGCAGCCACGTCATGGGCCTCATCCGCGACGCCCGCGGCGGCAAGGACAACGACCCGAACTTCGGCACCCGCTTCATCGGCGAAGGCCCCTACGCCGTCCTCCTCCGCCAGCGCCTCGACATCGCCCGCCAGCGCTACGGCCTCGACAAGCCGATGCCGCCGCTCAGGAGCGACCTGTTCATGCCCCCGAGCGTCGACGACGGGCAGATGAGCCTGTTCTGAGGCAGCGCAGCCATCGGGTCGCTGCTTCAATCGGGGCACAGCCGCAGAACTTATCCTCCCATCCCCCAACTCCCCCTATCCTCCCCCCGTCCGCCGCACCGAAGCGAGATCATGACGAGTGGTTGGTGCGGGGGAGACCGGGTGGGGGCGGAGTCGTCCGTCCTCAGGCCGAAAGCACGAGTGGCATGAGCCGGTTCGCCGGGGACGCCGCTACAGAACGCGACGGTGGAGCGATGCCCGCTCCACCACGGATCGGGAGCTGCCGGGCAAGGGCAGCGGGTCGAAGCAGCCGGGACGGACCGAAGGGGTCGCTGCCTGCCAAGACCCTCCGATCCCGCGATGCGGCACGGGATGCGCCCGGGCCCTCGTGCCATACGCCCAAAACCCCGGCCGGCCGGCGAGGCGCGAGCCTCTTTCAACTGCGGACTACCCGCGTGAGGCAACCGCCTCGCCGGCCCCGCTTCGTTCTTTGAAACCTCCGAGGTCCCGGGACCGTCGGATCATCCAGCATGGGCAGATACTTTCCCAACCCCGGTGTCGCGGCTGTCGATGGCTCGAAGACCGCCGACATCGTGAGCCTGTCGAAGCACGAGTGCAGGCACCGCATCCCCCGCTCACGTTCTTCCTACTTGCACCCGGCTCGCCGCTAGCGATGCTAGCGGGATGCTTGCCGATTCGCCCGTCATCGCCACCGTGCCAGACCTCGCCCTCGAGCGGAGGGCGATCAGGCGCGGGGCGAAGCTGGTCTGCGGCGTGGACGAGGCCGGGCGCGGGCCGCTGGCCGGGCCGGTGGTGGTTTCGGCGGTGATCCTCAACATGCGCCGGGTGCCGGCCGGGCTCAACGATTCCAAGGTGCTCAGCCGTCGAGGAGCGCGAGGCGCTGTACGAGAAGATCATGGCATCGGCGGTGGTTTCGATCGCCGTCATGCCGCCCTCCGTGATCGCCCGGATGAACATCCTCCAGGCCTCGCTCTGGGGCATGCGGCAGGCGGTGCTGGGGCTCAATGTGCGGGCCGACCACGTGCTGGTCGACGGCAACATGGTGCCCAAGGACCTGCCCTGCCCGGCCGAGGCGATCATCGGCGGCGACGGCCGCTCGTGCTCGATCGCGGCGGCGTCGATCGTCGCCAAGGTCACGCGCGACCGGATGTGCGAGATCATGCATTGCGAGGAGCCGCAGTTCGGCTTTTCGAGCCACAAGGGCTACTCGGTCCCCGCGCATCTCAGGGCCCTGACCGAGCACGGGCCCGGCCGCCACCACCGCATGGATTTCGCGCCCTGCGCCGAGGCGCTGCAGCTCAAATCGGCGATGGGCTGAGCTGCCGCGCCGGTAACCTCTCGCTAACCTCGGCGCTTAATTCCCGTTTAACCCTAACGCCTTACAACAGTCACTGTTAGTACCGCGTCAGGGTTCCCAGTAATGTTGCGTACCGCGCGTACGGCGGCTTCCGCCGATGCGGCGGGGAGAGTTCTCCCCATCGACACCATCCTTGTGGGCGATTGCATCAAGCACATGAATGCCTTGCCGGCCGGCTCGGTAGACCTCGTCTTTGCAGATCCGCCCTACAACCTCCAGCTGGAGCAGGGCCTAACGCGCCCCGACCAGTCCAAGGTCGACGGCGTCGACGACCATTGGGACAAGTTCGACAGCTTTGCTCATTACGACGTCTTCACCCGCGCCTGGCTGAAGGCGGCGCGGCGGGTGCTGAAGCCGGATGGGGCGATCTGGGTCATCGGCTCGCTACCACAACATCTTCCGGCTCGGCGTCGCGCTGCAGGACCTCGATTTCTGGCTGCTCAACGACGTGATCTGGCGCAAGGCCAACCCGATGCCGAACTTCCGCGGCACCCGGTTCACCAATGCGCACGAGACGCTGATCTGGGCCGCCCGCGACCGCGACAGCCGCGTGACCTTCAACTACGAGCAGCTGAAGCTCGCCAATGACGATGTGCAGATGCGCTCGGACTGGCTGTTCCCGATCTGCACCGGGGCCGAGCGGCTGAAGGACGAGAGCGACGAGAAGCTGCACCCGACCCAGAAGCCCGAGGCGCTGCTCTACCGCGTCCTCAACGCCACGACCAAGCCCGGCGACGTGGTGCTCGATCCGTTCTTCGGCACCGGCACCACCGGCGCGGTGGCGAAGAAGCTCGGCCGCCATTTCATCGGCATCGAGCGCGAAGACACCTATGTGGCCGGCGCGCTGAAGCGCATCGCGACGATCAAGCCGCTCGCCGCCGCGGCCATCGAGACCGCCGTGCCCAAGCGGCAGGCGCCGCGGGTCGCCTTCGGCTCGCTGGTCGAGATGGGGCTGATCACCCCGGGCACCGAGCTCTTCGACGACCGGCAGCGCTGGAGCGCCATGGTGCGAGCCGACGGCTCGCTGGTTTCGGGCCAGCACATGGGCTCGATCCATCGGGTCGGCGCCCTGGTGCAGGGGGCGGAGGCCTGCAACGGCTGGACCTTCTGGCACGCAAGACAGGGCGCCAAGCTCGCCCCGATCGACATTTTCCGCGAGCAGGTTCGCTCGCAAATGGAACGCCTTTCGGCCTGACCTGACCTCCAAGCAATTCAGGCTGCTCTCGCCGCCGGCGCCAGAAGGTGCCGGCGGCTTTGGTTTTGCGAGGCATCGGTGCCTGTGGCCGCCCCCTCCACCGGCTTCGCCGGTCCCCCTCCCCCGTTAACGGGGGAGGATCACTTGCGGCGCCACCTCGTCTCCTCCCCTGCGAAGCGGGGGAGGGGGACCGCCGGAGGCGGCGGAGGGGGCGGCAAGGGGCACTGCCCCCTACTCCACCCCCGCCGCCACCAGCACCTTGCGGAACACGCTCGGCAGCGCCTCGGCCTCGCAGCTCCCGTGGGTCGGCCCACCAGCCCTCCTGCAGCTGTTCGGTCTCAATAACCTCGGCCGACCAGACCTCGAGCTCCAGCCGGAAGTGCGTGAAGACATGCACCACCTGCCCTCGGTGCCGCCAGTCCGAGGCCACCGGATGCACGACCGCCCGCCGGTCGGCCGTCCATTCCGAGACCGGCGTCTCAGTCATTTTCGCCAGCAGCCCGGTCTCCGCCCGCGTCTGCAGGTAGACGTCGCCGTCCGCATCACGCATGACGAAGGCGTGGCCGTAGCGGGTCGGACGTTCCGTCTTCGGGGCCTTCACCGGATAGCGAAGCGGTTCGCCCTTCGCCCCGAGGCATCCCGGTTCCAGCGGGCAGAGCAGGCAGGAGGCCCTTTTCGGAGCGCAGATGGTGGCGCCGAGGTCCATCAGCGCCTGGGCGAAATCGCCGGCCCGCTCCGGCACCGCGGCCTGTACGGCTGGCACGAATGGCGTCCTTGGCGTCGCCGCACCGGCACATCGAGCGCCAGGTAGCGCGCCAGGACGCGATCGACGTTGCCGTCGACCACCGCGATCCGCTCGTCCGACGCGATCGCCGAGATGGCGGCGGCGGTGTAGGGGCCGATCCCCGGCAGCGTCAGCAGTTCGGCGGAAGCGGCAGGAAACCGCCCACCAAACCGCTCGACCACCGCCACGGCGCAGGCATGGAGGTTCCGGGCCCGGGCGTAGTAGCCGAGCCCCGCCCATTCGACCAGCACCGCTTCGAGCGGAGCGGCGGCAAGATCGGCGACCGTCGGCCAGAGCTCGAGGAAGCGGGCGTAGTAGCGCCCGACAGCCGCGACAGTGGTCTGCTGCAGCATCACCTCGCTGAGCCAGACGCGGTAGGCATCGGGCAGCACGCCCCGCCTTCTATCCCCGGGGGCCACCCGCCATGGCAGAATGCGTGCATGCCGGTCGTACCAGTCCAGCACGGCGGTAGAATCGATGGGCACGGGGTTTTGCGAGGCGGGGGTTTTTGGCATGATCGGGTCAGACATGACGCGCCTCAAACCGGGGCGCAAGCCAAGCAGGAAAGTTGTTACCAGTGGCGCCCAGGCCCAAGAAGGACGAGCCGCCCAAGCGGCTGAACCGCGCCGTGGGCGTGGGCGAGGCGCTGGGCGGCGCGCTCGATCCGGCGCTGAAGCGGCGCGGCTTCGCCAGCCGCGACCTGATCGCGCACTGGGCGGCGATGGCGCCGGCGCCCTACGACAAGATGGCCCGGCCGGACAAGCTGGTCTGGCCGCGCGGCGAGAAGGGAGCGGAAGGGGCGGTGCTGCATCTGCGCTGCCACCCCGGGCACACCCTCGCCCTGGCGCATGAAGGGCAGCAGGTGGCGGCGGCGATCAACCGCTATTTCGGCTACTTCCTCGTCGGCCAGGTACGGCTCAGCGCTGAACCGTTCGAGACCGTGGCGGCGGAGACACCGGAGGCCGAGCCGGCGTTGGCCGAGGTTGCCCGGGCACGGATCGGCCGCACGGTCGAACGGGTGCGCGATCCCGCGGTTCGCGAAGCGCTGCGGGAACTGGGCCAGGCCATCGCCAAGGGCAGGAGCAAGCGCGGGAGCCAGTAAGCGGTCGCGAATTGTTCACCCGCGTTGAACTTGCCGCATCAAGGCGAACCCAATATACGGCTGCAACGAACAAAGGGAGCTTCATCGTGGCCAACCGTCGCAACATCCTCATCGGTGCCGGCGCTGCCGTCGTAGTCGCAGCAGCGGGCAGCGGGTGGTACTTCCTCGGCGGTCGTACCGAGACGGCGACTGCCGTCGAGGGCGCTGCCCCGCCGCCGGCGCCCGGAGCGCAGTTCGACACGGCCAAGCTGATGCAGCCGGCCGGCGACGTGAAGGACCATCCGCTCGGCAATCCGAATCCCAAGGTCGTCCTGATCGAGTACCTGTCGCCGAGCTGCCCGCATTGCGGGGCCTTTGCCAACAATGTCTATCCGCAACTCAAGGCGGAATACATCGACACCAACAAGATCCAGTTCATCCCGCGCCCGTTCATGCGCAACGTGCTCGACGCCGTGGTGTTCATGCTGGCCGAGGCCGCCGGCCCGGACAAGTACCACGAGGTGATCGACACCTTCTTCCGCACCCAGGACCAGTGGATGCAGTCGCAGACGCCGAACGACGCGATCTTCGCCATTGCCCAGCAGCTCGGATTCACCAAGGAAAGCTACGACGCCGCCTTGACGAATCAGACCCTGTTCTCAGGACTGGAAAAGCTGCGTGACCAGGCGCTGAACGAGTTCAAGCTGCAGGGCACGCCGACTTTCTATCTGAACGGCAAGATGCTGACCGGGGACACTTCTCTTGAGGCTCTCAAGGCCGAGATCGATCCGCTGCTCTCCTAAGCGCCGCCTCCGCCGGGGCGCGCGATGAAGTTCACGCGCCTCAAGCTCACCGGTTTCAAATCCTTCTGCGACCTGACCGAGCTCCACCTGGAGCCCGGTCTTTCCGGCGTTGTCGGCCCCAACGGCTGCGGCAAGTCCAACCTCGTCGAAGCGCTGCGCTGGGTGATGGGCGAAAGCTCGTACAAGGCGATGCGCGCCTCGGGCATGGACGACGTGATCTTTTCGGGCTCGGGCAGCCGGCCGGGACGGAACACGGCCGAAGTCACGCTGGTCCTCGACAACTCCGACCGCACCGCCCCTGCCCCGCTCAACAATGCCGACGTGCTGGAAGTCACGCGCCGGATCGAGCGCGAGCAGGGCTCGGTCTACCGGGTCAACGGCAAGGAAGTGCGCGCCCGCGACGTGCAACTGCTGTTCGCCGACGCCTCGACCGGCGCCCACTCCCCTGCCCTCGTCCGCCAGGGCCAGATCGGCGAGCTGATCGCCGCCAAGCCGCAGCAGCGGCGCGCCCTGCTCGAAGAGGCGGCGGGCATCTCCGGCCTCCATTCGCGCCGGCACGAGGCCGAACTGCGGCTCCGCGCCGCGGAACAGAACCTCGAGCGGGTCGACGACATCATCGCCCAGGTCGAGCAGCAGCTCGAAACGCTGAAGCGGCAGGCCCGACTCGCGGTGCGCTACCGCTCGCTTTCCGGCGACATCCGCCGGGCCGAGGCGACCCTGTTCCACATCCGGTGGATCGCCGCGCGCTTCAACGAGAAGGACGCCGAGGCGGCGCAGGCGAAGCTGGTGCGCGAACTGGCGGACGCGCAGCATGTCGAACTCGAGGCGCAGAAGGTCGTGTTCCTCGCCGACAAGGCACTGGCCCCGCTGCGCGAGGCCGAGGCCGCCGCAGGGGCTGCGCTGCAGCGGCTCACCATTCTCGCCGAACAGCTCGATGGCGAAGCGCGCCGGGCGGCGGCGCGGCTCAGCGAACTCAACGAGCGGCTGAAGCAGATCGAGCAGGACGCAGTGCGCGAGCGCGCCCTGGTCGGCGAATCCGATGCGGAGCTGGCCGCGGCCGCCGAGGAAACGGCGCGGCTCGAAGCCGAGGCGGCCAGCGAGCAGCAGGCGCTCGAGGCGGCTCGTGCCGCTGCCGAGAGCGTTGCAGGCGGAGGTGGCCAAGGCGGATGCCGAAGCTCGCGCGGCCGCCGAAGCGCTGGCGCAGCTGCGGGCTCGGCGCACGGCGGCCGAACGAAGTGTCGCCGACGCACGGTCGCGGGCGCAGCGGCTCGAGACGCAGATCGCCGAGGTCGCCCGCGAGGCCGAGCGGCTGGCCGAGGTCCTGGGCGCCGACGCGACGCTCGGCGCCAGGCGGGAAGCGCTCGAGGCGGCGCAGGCCGCAGCCAAGGCAGCCGAAGCCGATGCCATAGCGGCCGAGGCCGCGGCGACGGCGGCGCAGGCGGCCGCCGACGCCGTGCGGCCGGAACTGCAGCAGATCGAGGCGGCGCTCAACCGGCTCGAGGCGGAAGCGCAGACGCTAAACCGGATCCTCGATCATGGTGGCGCCAGCAAGTGGCCGGCCATCGTCGACCAGCTGAAGGTCGCGCCCGGCTACGAGACGGCGCTCGGCGCCGCACTCGGCGACGATCTCGATGCCTCGACAGACGCGAGGGCGCCGATCCACTGGATCGGTGCCGTCGCCGATGGCGATCCCGCCCTCCCGGCCGGGGTCGTGCCGCTGTCGCAATACGTGTCCGGCAGCCCCCTCCTCACGCGACGCCTCGCCATGATCGGCATCGTCGAGGCGTCGCACGGCCCACGCCTCGCCGCGCAGCTCAAGGCGGGTCAGCGCCTCGTGAGCAAGGACGGCGCGCTGTGGCGCTGGGACGGGTTCGTCGCCGCCGCCGATGCCCCGACTGCCGCCGCCGAAAAGCTCGCCCAGCGCAACCGGCTGGCCGAGCTCGAGGCCGAGATCGGCGACGTCCGGGCCAGGCGGAACAGCCGCAAGGCCGACGCCACGGCCCTCGCGGAAGCACTGGCTACCGCCCGCAACGACGAGCGCGCGGGACGCGAGGCGTGGCGGACCGCGCAACGCGACATCGCCGCGGCGCAGGCCGAAGCTCGACAAGGCGCAACGCGCCATCAGCGACCTGACGGCACGGCAGGCCGCGCTGGAAGAGACACGCGGCACGACTCGATTCCGGCCAGGTGGAAGCCATCGCCGCGGTCGCGCGATGCCGAAAAGCTGGTTGCCGAAGCCGGCGACGAGACCGAGGCCGCATCGCTCTACGCGTCACGGCAGGCGGCCCTAGGGGAGCTGCGCGCCAAGGCCGACGACGCGCGGCTGAAGCTCGGCGGCTTCGAGTCGGCGGCCCGCATGCGCGCCGTCCGCCTCACCCAGATCGCGAGCGATTCCGCGGCCTGGGCGCGACGGCGCGAGGGCGCGGCCAGCCAGCTCGCGACGCTCGACAGCCGTACCGGCGAAGTCCGGGAGCAGATCGCGGCGCTCGAAGCTTCTCCGGAGGCCTTGGCCGAGCGGCGGCGCGAGCTCGAGGCCCAGATCACCAAGGCGCGCGAGGCGCACCAGGCGGCGGCCGATGCGCTCAGCGTCGGCGAGAACCGCCATCGCGAGGCCGACAAGGCGCAGCGACTGGCGCACGATGCCCTCGCCGGGTTCCGCGCCGAGCTGGCGCGAGTCGAGGAACGCATCAAGGGCCTCATCGCGCAGCGACACCAGATCGAGCGGCAGGTGCAGGAGACGCTCGGCATCGCCGCCAGCCAGACCGCGCAGCTGGCCGGCATCCGCCCGGAGCATGCCCTGCCCGCCGAGGCACAGGTCGAGAGCCAGGTCGACCGACTGAAGGCCGAGCGGGAGCGGCTGGGCGGCGTCAACCTCGGCGCCGAGAAGGAGGCCGAGGAGGTGCGCGAGCGGCTCGACGTCATGGTCACCGACCGCGACGACCTGATCGCCGCCATCGCCAAGCTCCGCGCCGGGATCCAGAGCCTCAACCGCGAAGGGCGGCAGCGGCTCAACGAGGCGTTCGAGAAGGTCAACGCCCACTTCCAGGAGCTCTTCACCCGGCTGTTCGGCGGCGGCACGGCGGAACTGCAGTTCGTCGAGAGCGACGACCCGCTCGAAGCCGGGCTCGAGATCATCGCCCGCCCGCCCGGCAAGAAGCCGACGACCATGACGCTGCTGTCGGGCGGCGAGCAGGCGCTGACGGCGATGTCGCTGATCTTCGCCGTGTTCCTCACCAATCCGGCGCCGATCTGCGTGCTGGACGAAGTCGATGCGCCGCTCGACGACGCCAATGTCGAGCGGTTCTGCAACCTGCTCGACATGATGACCGAGCGGACGGAGACGCGATTCCTGGTCATCACCCACAACCCGATCACCATGAGCCGGGTCGATCGGCTGTTCGGCGTCACCATGGCCGAGCGCGGCGTGAGCCAGTTGGTTTCGGTCGACCTCTCCGGCGCCGCCGCAGTGCGGCAGGCAAGCTGAGGATGAAAACGCATGCCCGGATGCCCCGCCTGTGGCGCAATCGTGGCGGCCAGAGTCGCCATGACTCAATGTCACACCTCACAAGGCCGCATGAAACACGTTGTCTATCAACATGTTAGCACTCCGTTCACAGCCTTGACACTGATTAGGGGCGCCACTATGTTGCCCGCGACTTCGAGGGGCTCCAGTTCCATTTCGGTCCGGAGGCGTAAGGGATAGCGGGATGGCACAGTCACGCAAGACCAGGCGCCCGCCGAGTGGTGAACGACCTGGGCCCCTGACCTCGGATCTTGCGGCGCGCATCGCGCAGGCGCAGGGCGAGAGGCGGGTTGCGGAGGATCCGGCAGCGGCATCCGTGACGAACAACATGTCGGGCTGGAACCGCGGCATGCGGCTCGGTACCGAGTTCATCGCGGCTGTGCTGGTCGGTGCCGGCATCGGCTACCTGCTGGACCTCTGGCTCAAGACCGGGCCCTGGTTGATGCTGGTGATGCTGCTGGTAGGCTTCGCGGCCGGGGTGCTGAACGTCGTACGTTCGGCCGAGCAAATGAACCGGGCGGCCCCGCCGCCCACGGCCGCGATGCGTGTGCCGGACGACGAAGAAGACGAGTGAAGGAACAGCACTTGGCCGATCCGAATAAAGTCGACCCGATCCACCAGTTCCACCTCACCGATATCTTCTCCTTCGGAGATGGCGGGCTCGCCTTCACCAACTCGTCGCTGTTCATGGTGCTGACGGTCGGCGTCATCGGGCTCTACCTGATCCTCTCCACGCAGAAGCGCAGCCTCGTGCCGAACCGTGTGCAGCTCGTTTCCGAGATGCTCTACGAGTTCGTGGCCAAGATGGTGACCGACTCGGCCGGCAAGGCCGGAATGAAGTTCTTCCCCTTCGTGTTCTCGCTGTTCATGTTCGTCCTCGTCGGCAACATGTTCGGCATGATCCCGTTCTTCTTCACCACCACCAGCCACATCATCGTCACCTTCGCCCTGGCGATGCTGGTGTTCATCGTGGTCATCGTCTACGGCTTCATCAAGAACGGCCCGCGTTTCCTCAAGCTGTTCGTGCCGGCGGGGGTGCCGGGCTACGTTTTGCCGATCGTCGTGCCGATCGAAGTGGTTTCCTTCCTCTCGCGCCCGATTTCACTCTCCGTTCGTTTGTTCGCCAACATCCTCGCCGGCCACATCACCCTCAAGGTGTTCGCAGGCTTCATCGTGACCATGGGCAGCCTCGGCTTCCTCGGCTGGCTCGGTGCGCTGCTGCCGCTGGTGATGACCATCGCGATCACGGCGCTCGAATTCCTCGTGGCGGCCCTGCAGGCTTACGTCTTCGCGGTGCTGACCTCGATGTACCTCAACGATGCGATCCACCCCTCGCATTAGGTTCTCAACCCAATCGGCGGGCCGCTGAGGGCTCGCCACAGCAGTTCTCAAAAGGAGACAAAGTTATGGATGCTGAAGCAGCAAAGCTCATTGGTGCGGGTATCGCAGCGGTCGGTATGGCCGGTGCCGCCATCGGCGTGGGCAACATTTTCGGCAGCTTCCTGTCGGGCGCCCTGCGCAACCCGGCCGCCGCTCAGGGCCAGTTCGGCAACCTGATCTTCGGCTTTGCCGTGACGGAAGCTCTTGGCATCTTCTCGTTCCTGATCGCTCTGCTGCTGCTGTTCGCAGTCTGATTTCGCGACAGGCGGCCTAGCGCCGACCGAATGACGGCCTCGGATTCCGGTCCGGGGCCTTACTGGCCGCAAGGGGTTTGCAGATGGCGGGTTTGACCCAAAACATCATCGTGGTGGCGCAGGCCGAAAGCGGCGACGCGCTGCAGCAGGGCCAGGTCGTCGCTGCTCCTGCCGAAGGACAGGTACCGGAGGCTGCCCCTGAGGCGCACCCGGTCACCGAGACACCTGCCGGTGCCGAGACGCACGCCGGCACCTTGGCGCATGAGGCCCTCTTCCCGCCATTCGATCCGTCGGGCTTCGGCGGCCAGCTGTTCTGGCTCGCGATCACCTTCGTTGCGCTTTACCTGCTGATGAGCCGCATGGCCCTGCCGCAGATCGGCTCGATCCTCGAGACCCGGCGCACCCGGATCGAAGGCGACCTGAGGGAAGCCGAGCGGCTTCGCCAGGAGACCGAGAAGGCCGCCGCCGCCTACGAGGCGGCGCTGGCCGAGGCCCGCAAGAATGCCCACGCCATCGCCGAGGAAACGCGCGCCGGCATCAAGTCGGACATCGACAACCGCCGCGCGGACGTCGAAGCCGGACTTGCCAAGCGCATCGCCGAGGCCGAGGCTCGCATCCAGGCGGACAAGACGGCGGCGCTGGCCATGTCGACGCCATCGCAGCCGACACCGCTCAGGTTCTGGTCACCAAGATCCTGGGCGACGTCAGTCCCACGGAAGTCCGCGACGCCGTCGCCGCGGTCAGCAAGGAGTAAGCCGAGATGTGGAGCTTCGGATTCGACGCCACCACCGGCGCCACCATCTGGGCCACCATCGCCCTGGTGATGTTCATCGGCATCATCGTCTATTTCGGCGTGCCCAAGACCATCGCCAAGACGCTCGATGACCGCATCGGCAAGATCGAGAAGGATCTCGCCGAGGCCGAGGCGCTGCGCGCCGAAGCCAAGGCCCTGCTCGAGGACTATGCCCGCCGCCGCGAAGAGGCGGAGAAGGAAGCCGAGGGCATCGTGACCGCGGCCCGCGAGGAGGCGTTCCGCCTCACCGCGGAAGCCAAGGCAGGCGCTCGAGGCCCTGGTCGAGCGACGCGAGAAGTCGGTGGCCGACAAGATCGCCCAGGCCGAGGCGCAGGCGATCGCCGAAGTCCGGGCCCGCTCCGCCGACCTCGCCGTCGAGACGGCCCGGCTGGTGCTCGAGAAGCAGGTCGCATCCAAGGGCGACGTGCTCGTCGACCAGGCGATCAAGGACGTGGCGGCACGGCTGAACTGAGGTTCGGTCTTTCGCTGAGATTGAAATGCCCGCGCGAGCGGGCATTTTGTTTTTGGAGGTAGTTGGACGGCCCCCTCCCAGCCTCCCCCATGAAGGGGGAGGTGAAGAGGAGCGTGTGGCGAATGGCTACTCCGCCGCCTGCGACAGCGTCTCCGCCCGTTCCCACTTCAGCACCGGCGACCGCGCCGCCCGCGTCTCGTCCAGCCGCCGTCGTGGCGCGCGGGTCGGGGCGCTGGTGAAGCGCGCGGCGTTGCCGGCCCTGGCGTCGGTCGCCAGTTCCAGCATCACGTCGCAGAAGCGGTCGAGCGTCTGCTTGCTCTCGCTCTCGGTCGGCTCGACCAGCATCGCGCCATGCACCACCAGCGGGAAGTACATGGTCATGGGATGGAAGCCCTCGTCGATCAGCGCCTTGGCGAAGTCGAGCGTCGAGACGCCGGTGCCATCGAGGAAGCTGTCGTCGAACAGCGCCTCGTGCATGCAGGGCTGGCCGGGGAACGGCACGGAGAACACGTGCTCGAGCCGCGCCTTGATGTAGTTGGCGTTGAGCACGGCGTCCTTCGCGGCCTGCGCCAGCCCGTCGCTGCCGTGGCTCAGCATGTAGGTCAGCGCCCGCACATACATGCCCATCTGGCCGTTGAAGGCGGTGATCCGCCCCAGGTGCCGGTCCTCGGCGTGCTCGACCAGCTCGCCCTTCCTGGACGAAGGGAACCGGCGCGAACGGCGCCAGCGCCTCGGACAGCACCACCGGCCCCGCGCCCGGTCCACCGCCGCCATGCGGGGTCGAGAAGGTCTTGTGCAGGTTGATGTGCATGGCGTCGATGCCGAGGTCGCCCGGCCGCACCACGCCCATGATGGCGTTGAAGTTGGCGCCGTCGCAGTAGAAGAAAGCGCCCGCCTCGTGCACCGCCGCCGCGATCTCGATCACCTCCGGCTCGAACAGCCCGCAGGTGTTGGGATTGGTGAGCATGATCGCCGCCACATCGGGCGACAGCGCCCGCTTCACTGCCTCGGCATCGACCGTGCCGTCATCGCGGGCCGGGATCGGCTTGACGCATAGCCGAGGAAGGCCGCGGTAGCCGGGTTGGTGCCGTGGGCGCTCTCGGGCACCAGCACGATCTTGCGGTGCCCCTGCCCCGCGCGCCTCCTGCGCGGCGCGGATCGCCATCATGCCGCACATCTCGCCATGGGCGCCCGCCTTCGGCGTGAGCGCCACGGCCGCCATGTTGGTCAGCGTCATCAGCCAGTGCGCCAGCTCGTCCATCAGCGCCAGTGCGCCCTGCACGGTCGAGACCGGCTGCAGCGGGTGGATGTCGGCAAACCCCGGCAGCCGCGCCATCTTCTCGTTGAGCCGCGGGTTGTGCTTCATGGTGCACGAGCCGAGCGGGTACATGCCGCTGTCGATCGAATAGTTCAGCCGGCTGAGCCGCACGTAATGCCGCAGCGTCTCGGGCTCGGTGAGCCCGGCGAGATCGATCTCGCTGCGGCGCTCGAAGCCGCCGAGGAACTCGCCATCGATTTCCACGTCCGGCAGGTCGACGCCGGAATGCTCGCGGTCGCCGATGTCGAACAGCAGCGGCTCGTCGGGAAGCAGCGAGGACCCCGATCCTGCCGCCGCCGCGGTGCCGATGCCGGTGGGGCGGCCCTGTGTGTTCATGCTCATTGGAGCGCCTCCGCGAGTGCGCCGGCAAGCCGCGATGTCGGCGTCGGTGGTGAGTTCGGTGGCGGCGAGGACGATGAGGTTGTTCACCGCCGGATCATCAGGCTCGAGCCGGCTCACCGGCACGCCGGCCAGGATGCCCCTCGCGGCCAGCCCCTCGATCACCGGCGCCGCCGGCTTCGGCAGGCGGATCGTCATCTCGTTGAAGAAGCTCCGGTTGAGCAGCTCGACGCCCGGGAACGGACTGCAGCGCCCGCGCGAGCTTGATCGCATTGGCGTGGTTGAGCCGCGCCAGCTTCCTGCAGGCCCGCCTCGCCCAGCAGCGACATGTGGATGGAGAAGGCCAGGGCGCAGAGGCCGGAATTGGTGCAGATGTTGGAGGTCGCCTTCTCGCGCCGGATATGCTGCTCGCGGGTCGAGAGCGTGAGCACGAAGCCGCGGTTGCCGTCGGCATCCACCGTCTCGCCGCAGAGCCGGCCGGGCATCTGGCGCACGAATTCCTTGCGCGTCGCCATCAGCCCCACATAGGGCCCGCCGAAGTTCAGCGCATTGCCGATCGACTGCCCCTCGGCGACGACGATGTCGGCGCCCAGCGCGCCGGGCGCCTCGATCAGGCCCAGCGACACGATCTCGGTCACCACCACGATCAGCAGCGCGCCGGCCGCATGGGCGGCCTCGGCCGCGGCCCTGAGGTCGCGCAGGTGGCCGTAGAAGTCCGGCGTCTGCACGACGATCGCGGCCGTCTCGCCGTCGATGCGGCTCAGGATGTCGCCCTGCCCCTCCGGCGACGCCGGCAGGCAGACGAGGTCCGGGCCGTCGCCCAGATAGGTGCGGACCACGTCGCGATAGTGCGGGTGCAGCCCGCCCGAGAGGACGATGCGGTTGCGGCGCGTCAGCCGCCGCGCCATCAGCACCGCCTCGGCGGTGGCGGTCGAGCCGTCGTACATGGAGGCGTTGGCGACCTCCATGCCGGTCAGGTGCGCGACCTGGGTCTGGAACTCGAACAGCATCTGCAGGGTGCCCTGCGAGACCTCCGGCTGGTACGGCGTATAGGCCGTCAGCCATTCCGAGCGCTGGATCAGGTGATCGACGCTGGCCGGCACGTGATGCCGGTAGGCGCCGGCGCCGATGAAGAACGGGCCGTCGCCGGCCGCATGGTTGCGCCGCGCCAGCGCCCGCATGTGCGCCTCGACCTCGAACTCGGGCGAGTGGCGCGGCAGGTCGACCGGCTCGGCCAAGCAGGGCCGAAGGCGGCACGCGGGCAAACAGGTCCTCGGCCGTCCTGGCGCCGATGACCGCGAGCATGTCGGCCCGTTCGGCATCGGAATGAGGCAGGTAGCGCATGCATCGGTGCTCTGGCGCAAGTGCGCCGCAGCGCCATCACTTGGTCAGCTCCTGGTAGCCCGCCTCATCGAGCAGGCCGTCCAGCTGCCCCGCATCCTCGAGCTCAAGCTTGTAGATCCAGCCTTCGGCTTCGGGCGCCGAGTTGATCAGCCCGGGCTCGCCGGAGAGCGCATCGTTGACGGCGGTCACCGTTCCCGAGGCCGGCGCGTAGATCTCGGAGGCGGCCTTGACCAATTCCACCACGGCCGCTTCGTCGCCCTGCTTCAGCTTCTGCCCCACCTTCGGGAGCTCGACATAGACGATGTCGCCCAGCTGCTCCTGCGCGTAAGGCGTGATGCCCACCACGCCGGTCGTACCCTCGAGGCGGATATATTCGTGGTCCTTGGTGAACTTGGTGGTCATGCGCGCGCCTTCCGGACATAGCGATGAGGGACGAAGGGGGTGGGGACGACTGTGGCCGGCTGGGCGCGACCGCGAACCAGGACCTGCAGCGGGGTGCCCGGCTCGGCGAGTCTCGGCGGCACGAAGCCCAGCGCGATGGCGCGATTGAGTGTCGGCGAGAAGCCGCCGGAGGTGACGACGCCGATCTCGGCGCCATAGCGGTCGAGGATCGGCGCGCCTTCCCGAGCCGGGGCGCCTTCGACAGTGAGCCCCACCCGCACGCGTTCGAGGGCGCCGTCGAGTTCAGCGAGGATGCGCTTTGCGCCCGGCATGTCGGCGGCTTCGCGCCGCCGGCGCGAGACAGCGAAGTTCAGGCCCGCTTCGATGGGCGAGACGCTCTCGTCGAGGTCGTGGCCGTAGAGCGGCAGGCCGGCCTCGAGCCGCAGGCTGTCGCGGGCACCCAGACCAATTGGCTTGACGCGCGGATCGGCCAGCAGCCGGTCCCACAGGCGGGCGGCGTGACTGGGATCGACCAGGAGCTCGAAACCGTCTTCGCCGGTATAGCCGGAGCGGGAGATCACGAGCTTGGTGTCCTCGAAGTCGAATGAGCCATAGTGCATGAAAGCAAGTTCTGACGCCGCGGGGATAAGTTCCTGCATGACGTGGACGGCATCGGGCCCCTGCAGGGCGAGCAGGGCGCAGTGGTCGGAGCGGTTGAGCGTCGCCCTGCCCTGTGCTGCGGCGGCGATGCGCTGGAAGTCCGCTTCCTTGGTGCCGGCATTGACGACGATGTAGAGCGCCCCGCCCCAGCCTTCCGCCGCCGGCCGGGCGACCATCAGGTCGTCATAGATGCCGCCTTCGGGCGTCAGCAGCAGCGTGTAGCGGATCTGCCCGGGCTTCAGCCCGACGATGTCGCCGGAGGTCAGCGGCTCGACGATGCGAGCCACGGCCGCATGGTCGGCTTCGCCATCGCCCGACTTCTCGTCGAGGACGAGGAAGCTCGGGCCCATGTGCGAGACATCGAAGAGACCGGCGTGCTCGCGGGTCCACTTGTGCTCGGCGATGATGCCGGTGGGATATTGCACCGGCAGCGAGTAGCCGGAGAACGGCACCATGCGCCCGCCGAGCGCAACGTGCCTGTCGTTGAGGACGACTGTCTTGAGGGATTCGACCGCTTGCTCGGCCATTCGGACACCAGGGTTATTTGCACAAACCCGCGCGAGCGTTTGCCCTCGCGTTCGTGCCCCCTCTGTCCGCTAACCTGAGAGATTTCCTCGCCGCCTGTGGGCGAGTTGCTCCTTCGGTGAGGCGAAACCGCCTGCTTTCCAGAGTTCTGTCCGACTGCGGTCCTCGGTGCCTGAGAGTTTCCGGGGCGGTTGCTCCTTCGGCGCCGGCCAGTTGGCCGATCTCTCCCGCAGTCGCCAACAGCTAAGCTGCGCTTGGGGCCGGAGTCAATCGACAAGCGTCAGAAACGAAGATCCCCGCTTTCGCGGGGATGACATCGTGTTCGCGGCTGGTCTGGAGGTCCAGTCAGCTGTCGAAGCCGACCCAGATCACGATCTGCTCGCCGCCCGTGTAGGGAATGGCGACGTTCTCGACCACCTTCACGAACTCCTCGGACTGGTTCGGCGGCGTGATGCTGACCGGGATCTCGTAGTGCTCGGAGAAGATGGCGACGCCGTCGCGCTCCACCGAGAAGCGGATCGGAACATCGACCTTGGTCTGGTTGCCCGAGGGGCCGAGGAGGAGCCGGCCGACGAGGCCCATCTTCACGTTGATCAGGCCGTTGGACACCACGCAGTTGCGGGACTGCTTCTCGATGACAGCCTGGTAGTTCAGGTCCTTGGCGTTCCCGACGCGGCCGTTGCCGTAGTAGAACAGCGCCTCGCTGCCCGGTTTGATCTTGATCGGCGGGCACTCGGTGGCGATCGCCGGCAGCGCATTCGTGCTGGCCGTGGTCAGTTCCTGTTGCGTCGGATTGGCATTCTGCAACGTCGTGTTGGTCGAAGCGGCAGGGGCAAACATGTTGCCCATCGAACAGGCCGAAAGCCCCAGCGCTACTGCGCCCATCGCCACCAGTCGCGCGCCCCGCGCCCGGAAGCCCCAGTCAGCAAGCCCCATTCCCATTACCCTCAAACACCCACTCGCTCACGCGCCTCAAGCGCCAGCAGCACGGCCGGGGCACCGCTGACGGTTACTCCTGCCACATCCTGCACATACACTTCATTAACGACGCCGTCCTCGATGATCATGGAGAAGCGCACAAAACGCTTGCCCAGATCGGTGAACTGCTTGGCCATCCCCAGGGCTTCGGCAAAGGCGGCGTGGGCATCGGAGATGAAGTCGACCTTGCCCAGCGCTTCGGACCGCTCGGCCCAGGCCTTGACGACGTGATGGTCGTTAACCGCGGCGCAGACGATCCGGTCGACGCCCAGCGCCTTGAACTTCGCCACGTTGGCGACGAAGCCCGGCAGGTGGCTGGTGTCGCAGGTGGGAGTGAAGGCCCCCGGCACAGCGAAAAGCACCACCGTCCCCTGCCCCAGGACCGCAGCGGTGTCGGTGTCACTGACGCCGGTCGCGTCGATAAGCTTGACCGGCACGGAGGGGATCTTGTCGCCCGACTGGATCATGCTGAATACCCTGTAGTTTACAGTTCGTTAGCGCCCGGAAGCGGGGACACTAGATCACTGAGCCGCCGGCGTCGATCCGGCGGGCGCGATTCTCTTGGGAACCGAGAATGGTCCCATCGGCGTCATGAAGGTCAGGTGGATTGGCTTGCCCTCCAGACCACCACGGTCGGCTCCCCCGAGCAGCGGCAGGAGAACTAGGCGGGTATCCGGGCTTTTTTGCGGCGCGCCAAAGAGTTGCATGCCGTCCTCGGCGTCGGCGATCAGCGACAGCGGATCGACCTGCGGATCATCCACGCGGACCGCGATCGCCTTGGCCGTGGCATCATAGGTGACCGCACCGATCGGCTGGCGCGGATCGTCCCAGTCCATCGGCGTCAGCGCCACCGCCTGAGCGATGCGCAGCCCCTGCGCGCGGTCGGGCTGGTCGAAGTCGAGCGGCAGGTGAAACGCCGCGGTCACCGGAATGCAGATGTCGGAGCAGACGCCCATCAGCACCGAGACCCGGACGTCGGCCTTGCCGCCATCCAGCTTGAGCTCCACCGGCAGCACGGTGGGGCCGCGGTAGACATAGTCTACCAGGCCGCCGGTCGTTTCCGTCCGCGGATAGGGCCAGAGCACCTCATGGCTGCTGATGCCGCTCGAGCCGGTGAAATCCAGCTGCGTGGGGATTCCCGTCTCGCCCGGCACGCGCCAGTAGGTTTTGGTGCCCATGGGCATGTCGACCTCGAGGGCGGCCATCGTGGTGCCGTCGGCCTTCAGCACATCGCCGCTGATCAGCCTCAGTTTCACGCCCGGAGCGACGTCCTGCCACGCCGTCTCGGCGGCAGCGGCTTGCGAGGCGATGGCGGAGAGCAATAGAACTGCCAGGATGCGCATGATTTCCCGATAACCGAGCCCCCGGAAAATAGATAGCCGGGATCAGCCCTTCGTGATGCGGCGCTAGGCAGACCCCACCCCGAAGGACTAGACTAGGCTTGGCCCCGCGGTTACGCCCGGGCGCCAGGCGGCAGACTATCACGGGAGGAGGTAAGCCGATGGAATCGCTCAGAGGCCAGTTCCTCGTCGCCATGCCCGAGATGGGCGACGAACGCTTCCACGAAGCGGTGATCTACCTGGTGGGCCATGGCGACGAGGGCGCCATGGGGCTGGTGGTGAACCACAGCGTCGAGGACATGCATTTCGCCGATATCCTCGAGGAGCTGAAGCTCGGCGAGAAGCAGGACATCATCCGGCTGCCCGAGAGCGTCAGGAACCGTGAGGTCTTGAGGGGCGGCCCGGTGCAGCGCAGCCGCGGGTTCGTGCTGCACTCGCCCGACTACTTCAAGGCCGGCAACTCCTATGTCGTGACCGACGAGATCTGCCTCACCGCGACGCTGGACGTGCTCAAGTCCATCGCCTTCGAGAATGCGCCGACCGACTCGCTGTTCGCGCTCGGCTATTGCGGCTGGAGCCCGGGACAGCTCGAGGACGAGATCCGCGGCAACGGCTGGCTGACGGTGCCGTATTCCCGCGAACTGCTGTTCGGCCTGCCGATCGGCGCGCGCTACAACGCCGCGCTGGAAACCCTGGGGATCACGCGCGCTTCCCTGAGCGCGATCGCCGGACACGGCTGAGCCCCGCGGCGCCAAGCATGCCCGCGACAGGCCCGGGGTCAACGCCCCTCGCCCGAGTCCTACTTGCCGTTGAACTGGGTCTGCAGCTTCTTGCCCAGTTCCTGGCCGCTCATCGCGGCGCCGAAGGCGAAGCCCTGGGCGTATTGGCAGTTGAGCTGCTGCAGGCGTTCGACTTCCTCGATCGTCTCGACGCCCTCGGCGATGACGCTGAGGTCGAGCTCGCTGGCGAGCGTGACGATCGAGCGGATGATCGGCACCTGGGTGTGCAGCATGCCGGTGTCGTCGGACAGCTGGACGAAGGCGGCGGGGATCTTGATGGTGTCGAAGGGGAAGCGGTGCAGGTAGCTCAACGACGAGTGGCCGGTGCCGAAATCGTCGAGCGCGAGGCGGATGCCCAGTGCGCGCAGGGCGTTGAGCACGTAGGCCGAGTGCTCGGGATTGCTCATCACCTGGCTCTCGGTGATCTCGAGCTTCAGGTGCCGCGCGATCTGGCGGTGGTCCGAGACCAGCGCCCGCATGTCGTTGAGCAGGGTTTCGGTCGAGAGCTGGCTCGGCGACAGGTTGACCGAGACGAAGAAATCCTCGGGCAGTTGCAGCTGGCTCGCCCATTCCCGCGCCTGGCCGGCGGCCTGCTCGAAGGCGACGCGGCCGAGCCGGTCGATGAGGCCGGTCCGCTCGGCGAGCGGCACGAATTCCTCGGGCTGCACCAGGCCGCGCTGCGGGTGGTTCCAGCGCATCAGCGCCTCGCAGCCGGCGATGGTGCCGGCGTGGATGTCCATGATCGGCTGGAACTGCACCGCCAGCTCGCCATGGCGAAGGCCGCGGTCGAGATCCTCCTCGCTGGCCTTGGAATAGGCCGCGATGGAGCGCGCCGAGGCGCGGAAGGCCTCGATGCGGTCGCCGCCGAGGCGCTTGGCGTAATACATCGCGAGCTCGGCATCACGCAGCACGTCGACCGCCGGAACCGGGTTGCCGTCGTAGATGGTGACGCCGATCGAGGCGGTGAGGCTGAGGTCGCGCTCGCCGAAGTTGAACGGCGCCTTCAGCGCCTTGCGGATCTGCTCGGCAGTCTCGGCGATCTTGCCGGCCGGCTGCTCGGAGGCGAGGATGACGCCGAACTGGTCGCCGCCCAGCCGCGCCACGGTGTCGAGCGGGCGCATGGTGCGGGCGATGCGGCGCGAAATGGCGAGCAGCACGAAATCGGCGGCCGAGTGTCCGACCCGCTCGTCGAGCTCGGTGAAGCGGTCGACATCGATGAGCAGCACCGCTGGCTTGCTGCCGTTGGGCAGGCGCGCGCGGGCCAGCGAACGCTCCAGCCGATCGAGGAATAGCTGCTTGTTCGGCAGCCCGGTGAGGCTGTCATGCACGGCGTCGTGCAGCAGCCGCTCGCGGCTGGCACGGTCGTCGTTGACGTCCTGCAGGGTGCCGACGATGCGGTTCACCTGCCCGTCGCCGCCGAGCACCGGCTTCACCCGCATGTGGAAGGTGCGGAAGCTGCCGTCATGGGCGGCAAGGCGAATATCGGCGGAGACCTTGCCACGCCGCAGCTCCACCAGCGTATCGAAGGCGGTGCGGAAGCGGTCGCGGTCCTCCGGATGCACGCGGTCGAGCCAGCGCTTGATCGCGCCGCGCAGCGCCCCGCGACGTTCGCCGAGGCGGATGCCGAGTTCGTCGGATACCAGCACCCGATCGCGCTCGATGTTCCAGTCGAAGACGAAGTCGCCCGAACCGGTGAGCGCCAGGGCCCGGCGCTCGACTTCGGAGAGCGTGCCGATCGAGACCTGGCCCTCCGAGAAGGCGTGCTGCACCGAGGTGAAGCCGAGCAGCATGACGATGAGCACGAGGCCGCCGGCGACGGCCGGCTGGGCCACGTCGTTGGAGACCTGCCCGGTCACCACCAGCCAGGCGTAGAACAGCCAGGCGATGTAGATGATCCAGGTCGGCACCAGCAGCACCGCCCGGTCGTAGCCGCGGAGCGCCAGCAGCAGGATCAGGAAGAAGCCGGTGAGGCCGAGCAGCGCCAGCACCAGGCGCGCCACGGTGGCGGCGATCTCCGGCTGGAAGAAGGCGAAGCCGAACAGCGCCAGGAACACCACGACGAGCGCCAGCGCCAGGTGGATGAAGCGCAGGTGCCATCGGTGGAGGTTGAGATAGATGAAGAGGAAGCCGAACAGCGTCGTGGCTATGCCCGCCTCGGCGGCGGCGCGGAACGGCTGCATGGCGCCGTTGGAGACGCCGAGCAGCGGCCCGAGGACGCCGAAATCGACCAGCAGGTAGATCAGCACCGCCCAGGAGAAGGCGGCCGTCGCCGGGAAGACGCCGCGCCCCTTCACCACGAACATGATGGTGAGGAACACCGCGGCAAGCGCCGAGACGCCCAGCACGGTGCCGCGGAACAGGGTGAAGGAGTTGACGTAGTCGCGGTAGGCGTCGGCTTTCCACAGGTAGAGCTCGGGCAACTGGCCGTTCGAGAGCTCCGCGACGAAGGTCACGGTGGCGCCCGGGTCGAGCACCACCTCGAAGACGTCGGCCTCGCGATCGGTCAGGCGCGTCGGACGCAGCCCGGCGCTCGGGGTCAGCACCTTGATGCGCTCGGCGCCGAGGTCGGGCCGGAACACGCCGGATCCGGGGAGGCGGAAGAAGGGAGCGACGAGCAGCCGCTCGAGCTGCACGTCGGAATCGTTGCGCAGCGCGAACAGCGCCCAGTTCGGGTTGGTGCCGTTCTGGGAGGCCAGCACTTCGATGCGGCGGATGATGCCGTCTTCGCCCGGCGCGGTGGAGAGCTGCACCTTGCCGCCCTCGCCGGAGACGACGTCGACCACGCCGGTCAGGTTGACGGCGTTGACGTCTTCCGGCGCGGTGATGACTTCGAACGCGGTGGCACGCAGGGCTCCGACAAGTCGCGAACGCCATGCACATCGCCAAAAACAGGATGTGACGCATTAGCTTAAAACGGGCCCTGCCACGCTCATAGATCGGCAACCTAGGTATCGGGGTTTGTCCAAGTGAACAAGCGTTACCGCCGGCCGTGCCTGAGACTGGCTTCGTAACGCTCGCGGGTGAGGCCGAACAGCACGTGGTCCGCCCACTTGCCGTCGATTTGCAGATAATTCTCCGCAAAGCCCTCTTCGCGGAATCCGTTTTTTTCAAGGACACGCCGGCTCGCCGTGTTGCCGGGGAGGAAAGCCGCGTGGATACGGTGGAGGCCCAGCGTCTCGAAGCAGTAGGGGACGATCACCCCCACGGCCTCGGTCATCAGGCCCTGCCCCGCATAGGGCTGGCCCATCCAGTAGCCGAGGTTGACGAACTGGGCGGCCCGGCGGCGGACATTGGAGAGCGTCACGCCACCCGCCAGCTGTTCGGCGCCCTCCTTGCGGATGAAGACGAAGAACGAGTAGTCGGTGCCCGCCCGCGCCTCTTCCCGGCTGCGCCGCAGCCGTGAGGCATAGACGCGCAGGCTCAGGTCGGATTCGGTCCAGCGCGGTTCGAACGGCCTGAGGAACTCGCGGCTGGCCCGGCGCAGCTCGCTCCAGGCCTGGTAGTCCGAGCTCCGCGGCGCGCGCAGCGTGACACGCGGGCCCATGAGCACCGGCGTTTCATCGCGCGCGAACCAGGTCAGCATCATGGGGAATGCCTGCGCCCCCTGGTTCCCACCGAGCCTGTTCGAAAGGCGCTCAATTCTTCAGCTGCGCCGTGATGTCACGGTAGTCGGGGAGCTTCGCCACCGGGCCGATGCCGGCGAGCGAGACGGCGCCGGCCTCGAAGATCTGCCGGGCGATCAGCTTCACGCGGTCCGCGGTGATGCGGTTGATGCGGTCGACCGTCTCCTGCAGCGGGATCGGCCGGCCCCAGAGGATCTGCTGGCGGGCCAGCTGGCCGGCGCGCGACGAGGGGCTCTCGAGCGACATGAGGAGGCCGGCGCGAATCTGGTTGCGCACGCGGATCACCTCCTCGTCGGAGATCGACTCGGACGCCTTGCGCAGTTCATCGAGGATGACCGGGATCAGCTCGCTCACCTCGTCCTCGCCGGTCGAGGCGGCAACGCCGAAGATGCCGGAATCGGCGAAGGCCCAGTGGAAGGCGTAGACCGAGTAGCAGAGACCGCGCTTCTCGCGCACTTCCTGGAACAGCCGCGAGCTCATGCCGCCGCCAAGGATGGAGGCGAGGATCTGCACGGCGTAGAAGCCGTCCGAATTGTAGGCGCGGCCTTCCATGCCGAGCACGATATGCGCCTGCTCGTGGTCGGAAACGAGGCGCTGCTCGCCCCCGACATAGGCGGCCTTCTCCGGCGGCGGCGCGCCGTCGGGCTTCAGGTCGTGGAAGCGGCTGTCGGCGATCTCGACCAGGGCGTCGTGATCGACGTTGCCGGCGGCGCAGAGCACCATGTGGTCGCCGACATAGTTGCGGTCCATGTAGCCGCGGATCGCATCGGGGCCGAAGCTCTTCACCAATTCCACGGTGCCGAGGATGGTGCGGCCGATGGCCTGGTCCGGATAGGCGGCCTGCTGGAACAGGTCGAACACGTGGTCGTCGGGGTTGTCGCGCGCGGCGCCGATCTCCTGCACGATCACCTGCTGCTCGCGGTCGAGCTCGCTCTGCTCGAACAGCGAGTTCTGCAGGATGTCGGAGAGGATGTCGCCGGCGAGCGCCACGTCTTCCTTGAGGACGCGGGCGAAGTAGCCGGTGTGCTCCACCGAGGTCGCAGCGTTCAGGTCGCCGCCGACATTCTCGATGGTGGAGGCGATCTCGAGGGAGTCGCGGGTCTTGGTGCCCTTGAACGCCATATGCTCGAGCATGTGCGAGATGCCATGCTCCTCCGGCGTCTCGCTGCGCGACCCAGCCTTGACCCAGATGCCCAGAGAGGCGCTTTCGAGGTGGGGCATGTCGTCCGTGAGGACCGTCATGCCGTTGGAAAGCGTCGTACTCCGAACCGTCACTTCAACTTCTCCAGCACGCGTGTCCTTGCTTCGATGAAGCGCTCGACTTCGGTCTGGTCGTTGTCCAGCACCGTATAGCGCTCTTCTCGCTCGTAAAGATCAGACAACCACGGCGGCAGATGCGGTTCAATGCCCGCCGCCGCCTTGACGGCTGCCGGGAATTTCGCCGGATGGGCGGTGGCAAGGGTGACGACCGGGGTGTCGCCCCCGACCAGGGTCTCGGCGACGGAAACGCCGACGGCGCTGTGCGGATCGAGCAGGTAGCCGGCGCTCCGCTGCGTGCGGGCGATGGTCTCGGCGGTTTCGGTCTCGCCGGCGCGGCCGGCGACGAACTGCCTGCGGATGGCGGCGAGCCCCTGCTCCGGCACGCCGAAGCCGCCGGACTGGCGCAGCCCGTCCATCATGCGCCTTCACCGCGCCGCTGTCGCGGTCCACCGATTCGAACAGCAGCCGCTCGAAGTTCGAGGAGACCTGGATGTCCATCGACGGGCTGATGGTCGCGGTGACCTCGCCCACTTCGTAGCGGCCGGTCTCGAGCGTGCGGGCGAGGATGTCGTTGCTGTTGGTCGCGATGGCCAGCGTCTTGACCGGCAGTCCCATGCGCGCGGCGCAATAGCCGGCGAAGATGTCGCCGAAATTGCCGGTCGGGACGGCGAAGGTCACCTGCCGGTGCGGCGCGCCGAGCGAGACCGCGGCGGTGAAGTAGTAGACGATCTGCGCGACGATGCGGCCCCAGTTGATGGAGTTGACGCCCGAGAGCTTCATCGTCTCGCGGAAGCGCCGGTTGCCGAACAGGCCTTTGACGATGTTCTGGCAGTCGTCGAACGTGCCGCGCACGGCGATGTTGTGGACGTTGGCGTCGAGCACCGTCGTCATCTGCCGCCGCTGCACCTCGGAGGTGCGGCCCTCCGGGTGGAGGATGAAGATGTCGGTCGCCGGGCGGCCGCGGAACGCTTCGATCGCCGCCGAGCCGGTGTCGCCCGAGGTCGCGCCGACGATGGTGGCGCGGGCACCGCGGGCGGTGAGGATGTGATCCATCAGGCGGGCGAGGAACTGCATCGCCACGTCCTTGAAGGCCAGCGTCGGGCCGTGGAACAGCTCGAGCACGAAATGCCCGGGCGCCAGTTCGACCAGCGGCGCCACCGAGGGGTGGCGGAAGGTGGCGTAGGCCTCGTCGATGATGCGGCGCAGGTCGGCGTCGGCGATCTCGCCGCCGGTGAAGCGGCGGATGATGTCGAAGGCGACCTCGGCATAGGGCCGGTTGGCGTAGGCGGCGATTTCAGCGTGGGAAAGCTGGGGCCAGGATGCGGGAACGTAGAGCCCGCCGTCGCTGGCGAGGCCGGCCAGAACAGCGTCGGAGAAACCAAGCTCGGCCGCCCCGCCGCGCGTCGATACGAATTGCATTAAGGGGAACGCCCCGATTGGTTATCGCACGCCGGTCGCGCGTGCTGGTTGGGATGGCGGCACCGTAGAGAATGGCGTTGCCGACCGCAAGTTTCACCGCCCCCGGCGCTGCCGGCGCACCCAGAACCAGAGCAGGAACGGCACCAGCAGGGCGAAGCCGAACCAGGTGATGACGTAGCCCAGGTGGTTGTTGGGGAAATCGAGAACCGTCTCGCCCCCCTGCGGCAGAGCCCCGGGAGCCGCCGCCGGCAGGTCGACGAAGATCGGCGCGACGGGCGGGGTCAGATCCGCCGGCGAGCGAGGCAAGGCGGTCGACATTGCGGATCCAGTCCATGCGGCCTGCGATATCGGGCTGCGGCGTGAAGCTGCCGACGGGCTCGGACTGGCGCGAAATGCCGGTGAGGGTGACCTCCCCCGGCTCGGTCGTGCCACCCTTGGCAAAGGCCTCGCCCGACGCCTGGGGCACGAAGCCCCGGTTGACGAACACGGTGCCGCCGCCGGTCACCGCCACCGGGGTCATCACCCAGTAGCCGGGACCGGAATACGTCGCCCTTCGGCTCGCCCAGGCTGGTGAAGACCAGCACGGTCTTCTCGGGCAGGTAGGTGCCGGTGAAGGTCACCGGGCGATAGTCATAGGCTTCGGCGTCGAAGGCCACCCACTCGCTGGCCGGCGGCAGCGGCACCGGCGGCTGGTTGAAGCGCGCCGTGACATTGGCGATCAGCCGCTCCTTCTCGTCCATGCGCTCGACCTGCCAGAGCCCGAGGGTGACGAAGAGCCCCATCAGGGCGAGCATGAAGAGGACGAACCCCCAGAAGCGCCATGCCGGCTGCGGGCGAGCGGCCGTCTCGTCAGCCATCGGGGTGCCCCTCTTCGACGCGGTTGACGAAAGCCAGCGCGATCATGGTCGCCTTGAACGGGCGCAGCAGCAGCATGGCGACCACGACCGTGGACGGCAGCCAGAGCAGCAGGTGCACGAAGGGCGGCGGGTGAAACAGCCCCTCCACCACCCCGGCGGCAACCAGGATGATGGTGCCGACGATCAGGATGATGAAGACGGCCGGCCCCTCCGTGCCCTGGGCGAAGCTCAGGTCGAGGTCGCAGACGGCGCAGCGGGGATTGAGCTGCAGATAGCCCGTGAAGAGCCGGCCTTGTCCGCAGCGCGGGCAACGGCAGGCGAAACCGGTGGCGAAGGGTGATGGGTAATGCTCGGGGGCGGCCGCGGTCATCTATTTCAGTCTTGCAGTGGCCTCATGCAGGAAGGCCGTTCTGCGCCTCCTGTTACGCCCTCGCGCCCGGGTTGTCGAACCTCGATATCGACGCGGGCGGCACAAATGCAAAGGGGCGCGGCCAAAGCCGCGCCCCCTCGATAAGCGTTCAGCCAACTCAGCCGTGGCCGACCGGCACGCCCCAGGCGCCCCAGACGTAGACCGCGGCGAAGAGGAACAGCCACACGACGTCAACGAAGTGCCAGTACCAGGCCGCGAACTCGAAGCCGAGGTGGTGCTTGGGGGTGAACTCGTCACGCATGGCGCGGATCAGGCAGACGATCAGGAAGATCGTGCCGATGAGCACGTGGAAGCCGTGGAACCCGGTGGCCATGAAGAAGGTCGCACCATAGAGGTTGCCCGAGTACTGGAAGCCGGCGGTCGAGTACTCGATCGCCTGCATGACGGTGAAGAGGATGCCCAGCATGACCGTCAGCGCGAGGCCCCAGACCAGGCCGCGCTTGTTGCCGTGCAGCAGCGCATGGTGGGCCCAGGTCACGGTGGTGCCCGAAGTCAGCAGGATCAGCGTGTTGAACAGCGGCAGGTGGAAGGGGTCGAACAGCTCGACGCCCACCGGCGGCCAGGTGCCCATCACCTCGAGGCGAGCGTACTGCTCGGGCGCGGCGTGGTTGAAGAAGCCGTCGAAATAGGCCCAGAACCAGGCGACGAAGAACATCACCTCGGACAGGATGAACAGCATCATGCCGTAGCGGTGGTGGATCTGCACCACCGGGGTGTGATCGCCGGCCTTGCCTTCCTTGATGACGTCGCGACCACCACGAGAACATGGTGTAGAGGACGCCCAGGGCACCCGCGATGAGGATCCAGGGCGGCGCAATCTCGTGGAACCACAGGACAGCGCCGACGGCCATGACGAAGGCCGACACGGAGCCGACGAACGGCCAGGGGCTGGGGTTTACCAGGTGATAGTCATGGTTAGGCTTGGCATGCGCCATTGTCAGCTTCCCTCGCTCGGAACCGCGTAGAATGTGTAGGAAAGGGTGATGTCCCGGATCGTGTTGAGATCCGGATTCCCGGCTATGTCGGGGTCGACGAAGAAGGTGATTGGCATATCCACCGTCTCGCCGGGTTGGAGCGTCTGCTCGGTGAAGCAGAAGCACTCGATCTTGTTGAAATACGCCCCGGTCGAATCGGGTGCGACGTTGAAAGTGGCCTGGCCGGTGATGGCCTTATCCGAATTGTTGGTGGCGCGGTAGACCACGGTCTCCACCGAGCCGATCTTGTCGGTGACGGCTTTGGCCGGGGTCACGGTCCAGGAGAGCCCCTTCGCGACGTTGGAATCGAAGCGGACGGTCATGACGCGATCGATGACCCCCTTCGGGTTGCCGGTCGCAACCTGGGTCGTCCCGTCGAAGCCGGTCACCCGGCAGAACAGCTGATAGAGCGGCACGGCGGCATAGGCGGCGCCGACCATGGCCACGACCACGGTCGCCAGGATGATGGCGATGCGGCGGTTCTTGTTCTGGTGGGGAAGGACGGTGTCAGTCATGGTCAGAGCGGCCGATCCAGTACAGAGGGGCCCATCTTGACGATGGTCAGGACGTAGAAAATAGCGACCAGCGCGGCAAGCACCAGGGCCAGCGCGATGGAACGCTTGCGGCGCCGGGCCGCCAGCTCGTCTTCGGGGCGCTTGCTGGGCTCGGCCATCAGAACAACCCCAGCAGGCCGCCGACGTGATCGGTGATCAGGGCGAGGAAGATGACGAACAGGTAGCTCAGCGAGAAGGTGAACAGTGAGCGGCCGGCCTTGCGCATCGACTTGTCGTCGCGCGTGCGGAAGAGCTTGAACGCGAGCCAGAGGAAGCCCAATCCGCTGACGACGGCCGCCGTCAGGTAGACCGGCCCCATGAAGCCGATGAATCCGGGGATGAGGCTCACGGCGACCAGGACCAGCGAATAGAGCAGGATCTGCCGCTTCGTCGTCTCGTTGCCGGCGACGTTGGGCAGCATGGGGACGCCCGCCGCGCCGTAGTCGGACTGCTTGTAGAGCGCCAGGGCCCAGAAATGCGGCGGCGTCCACAGGAAGATGATGAGGAACAGCAGGCACGCCTCGAGGCTGATCGTGCCGGTGACCGCGGCCCAGCCGACCATCGGCGGGAAGGAGCCGGCGGCGCCGCCGATGACGATGTTCTGCGGCGTCGAGCGCTTCAGCCAGATCGTGTAGATGACGGCATAGAAGAAGATGGTGAAGGCGAGCAGGCCCGCCGCCAGCCAGTTGGTCGCGAGACCGAGCAGGCAGACGGAGAACACCGACAGCACCAGCCCGAGGGCCAGGGCGTGCTCACGCGGCATGCGGCCGGCCGGGATCGGGCGATTGGCGGTGCGGCTCATCACGGCGTCGATATCGGAATCGTACCACATGTTGAGCGAGCCCGAGGCCCCTGCCCCGACGGCGATGCAGAAGATGGCGAGAGCGCCGAGCACCGGATTGATGCCACCGGGCGCCAGCAGCAGGCCCACGAAGGCCGTGAACACCACCAACGACATCACGCGGGGCTTCAGCAGCGCGACGTAGTCCTCGACGCGCGCGCCGGCAGCCAGGTCCGGCATCTCGGTGCTGTGGTGAATATAAGCCAATGGTCCTTGCCTTGTTTGGAGTGCGGGGCCCGAGGGCCCCGCACAGGAGTTGTCAGTGGCGGTCCGAACCGGCGCCGATGCGCGGCAGGGTTTCGAACTGGTGGAACGGCGGAGGCGACGAGAGCGTCCATTCCAGGGTCGTTGCACCTTCACCCCACGGATTGGCCGGCGCCAGACGCTTCCTCCGGGCAGCCTCGAAGAGGATGAAGAGGAACAGCAGCAGGCCGACGAAGGTCACATAGTAGCCGATAGACGACACCCGGTTCCACAGCGCGAACGCATCCGGATAGTCGATGTAGCGGCGCGGCATGCCGGCGAGGCCGAGGAAGTGCTGCGGGAAGAAGATCAGGTTCACGCCCACGAAGGTGATCCAGAAGTGCGCGTTGGCCAGCTTCTCGTTGTACATCAGGCCGAACATCTTCGGGTACCAGTAGTACCAGGCCGCGAAGATGGCGAACACGGCACCCAGCGACAGCACGTAGTGGAAGTGCGCGACGACGTAATAGGTGTCGTGGAGCGCCCGGTCGGCACCGGCGTTGGCCAGCACCACGCCGGTCACACCGCCAACGGTGAACAGGAAGATGAAGCCGATCGCCCACAGCATGGGAGTGCGGAAGGTGATCGAGCCGCCCCACATGGTGGCGATCCAGCTGAACACCTTCACGCCCGTGGGCACCGCGATGACCATGGTGGCGGCCACGAAGTAGCGCTGCACGTCGAGCGACAGGCCGACCGTATACATGTGGTGCGCCCACACGATGAAGCCGACGCCGCCGATGGCGACCATCGCGTAGACCATCGCGAGGTAGCCGAACACCGGCTTCTTGCGAGAAGGTCGAGACGATGTGGCTGACGATGCCGAAGCCCGGCAGGATCAGGATGTACACCTCGGGGTGACCGAAGAACCAGAACAGGTGCTGGTACAGGATCGGGTCGCCGCCGCCTTCAGGCGCGAAGAAGGTGGTGCCGAAGTTGCGGTCGGTGAGCAGCATGGTGATGGCGCCGGCGAGAACCGGCAGGGCCAGCAGCAGCAGGAACGCGGTCACCAGGACGGACCACGGGAACAGCGGCATCTTGTGCAGCGTCATGCCCGGGGCGCGCATGTTGAAGACGGTGGTGATGAAGTTGATCGCACCAAGGATCGACGACACGCCGGCGAGGTGGATCGACAGGATCGCGAAGTCCATCGCCGGACCCGGCTGGCCGGAGGTCGACAGCGGCGGATACATGGTCCAGCCGCCGCCGGTACCGAACGTACCAGGCGAGCCCTCGAAGAACATCGACATGATCATCAGCAGGAACGCCGGCGGCAGCAGCCAGAACGAGATGTTGTTCATGCGCGGGAACGCCATGTCCGGCGCGCCGATCATCAGCGGCACGAACCAGTTGCCGAAGCCGCCGATCATGGCCGGCATCACCATGAAGAAGATCATGATGAGCGCGTGCGCGGTGGTGAAGACGTTGTACATCTCCTTGCCGGCATCGAGCGCCGCGTCGGGCGTCGGTGCCGTAGACCATCGCGGCCAGGCCGTGGAAGATCTGGATGCCCGGCTCCTGCAGCTCGGCGCGCATGGCGCCCGAGAGCAGGGCACCAATCACCCCCGCGACGATCGCGAAGATAAGGTACATCGTGCCGATGTCCTTGTGATTGGTGGAGAAGACGTAACGCCGCCAGCCCGTGGGATGGCCGTGGTCGTGCGCCGCGGCATGCGCTGGACCCTCATGGGATTCCAATGCGTGAGTGTCGGCCATTTAGAGCGTTCCTCTTGTCGTATTCTTTGTCGAGCGAGGCCGAAACCCACGCTCCGTGTTCTTAGGTCAGGGCGGGAAGGGTGGCGTTGGCATCTGCCAGGTTGCCGGCCTTGAAGGCCTCCATCCAGGCCGCATACTCTTCCTGGGTCACAACCCGCACGGCGATCGGCATGAAGGCGTGGTCCTTGCCGCAAAGCTCGGAGCACTGACCGTAGTAGATGCCGGTCTTGCGCGCGTAGAACCACGTCTCGTTCAGCTTGCCCGGAACGGCGTCGATCTTGATGCCGAAGGAGGGGACGGCGAAGGCGTGGATCACGCCGACCGGATCGGCGGTCACCTGCACGCGCACGGTGGTGTCGACCGGCACGACGAGCTCGTTGTCCACCGCGAGCAGGCGCGGCTGGTTCGGCTTCTCGGCGAGACGGGTCTCTTCGTCGAGCATGTTGGACGATATGGACTTGCTCGTCATCGACATAGTCGTAGTCCCAGTACCACTGCTGGCCCGTCGCCTTGATCGTCAGCCCCGGAGCCGGAACCTCGACCTCGCCGAACGAGAACACGTTGGAGCCCAGGTACTTGCGCTGGCCATCGGGGACCGTCAGCTGGTCGGTCAGCACCGAGAAGGACGGGATGGCGATGATCACCAGCAGCAGGATCGGCACGACCGTCCAGACCACTTCGATCAGGGTGTTGTGCGTGGTCCTCGACGGCGTCGGGTTGGCCCGCGCGTTGAAGCGGAACACCACGTAAAGGATGAGCACGCAGGACGAGCACCGCGATGCCCGCGGCCGACCACAGCAGCACGCCGTTATGGAAGGCGTGGATGGAGTCCATGATCGGGGTCACGGAGGGCTGCAGCCCGATCTCGCCGGGCTTGGGAGCATGGATTTCCTGCGCCACGGCAATCGCTGGCAGAAGCGCGAGTGCCGCGGCTCCCAGGGAGCCAATCGAACGGAAGAGTTTGCCGGTCACCTAAAACCCCCTTGAGATACCGTCTGGTCCGGTTTTTTCGCGGTGGGGTTGAGGGGAATATCGCGGCATACCAAGACGCCGCTCCGACTCAACCTCGGAGCGCTGAATGTTGGAACGTGTCTAAACCACATCGGCGTAGCCAAGGCAATTCAATGACTCGACCGCGCCAGTGCGTCAAAACGCGCTCTGGCATTGCGCTCTGGCCGCCTCATCGGCGCCCTTTTCGCACGCGCCTATCGCGGGCCGCCCGTCAGGTTGACAAGGTGGCACGGCGAGCCGCACGAAGGATAGTCGTGCGGAGCGGCGAGATTCGTTTAAAAGAGGATCGGCCTTTGATGCGAGTACTGATGCGTTTGGGCGCATATCTCGTCGTGCTGCTGGGCACCGTTCTTGCGGTCGGCGGCCCGGCCCAGGCGCAGGGCGTCGTCAAGGCGCAGTACGGCGACTGGCAGATGAGCTGCGACACCCCGCCCGGGGCCAGCTTCGAGCAGTGCGCGCTGATCCAGAACGTCACCGCCGAGGACCAGCCCAATGTCGGGCTCTCGGTGATCGTGCTGAAGACCGCCGACAAGCAGGCGCGCCTCCTCCGCGTGCTGGCGCCGCTCGGCGTGCTGCTGCCGAACGGGCTCGGACTCAATATCGACGGCAAGGACATCGGCCGCGTCGCCTTCGTGCGGTGCCTGCCCAGCGGGTGCGTTGCCGAGGTGGTGCTGGACGACAAGCTGATCGGACAGCTCACCAGCGGCAAGAGCGCCATCTTCGTGGTGTTCCGGACGCCGGAGGAAGGCGTGGGCATTCCCGTCTCGCTCAACGGCTTCGCCGACGGCTTCACGAATCTCCCATGAAAAAAGCCGGGTCCGAGGACCCGGCAGTTCATCAGGAAACATGGACCGGCGGGGCCGCCGGCCCGGGGCTTGGCGCAATCATCGATTGGCCAAGGGCGGCGGCTCAACGGTCGAGCCAGTTGCGTGCGCTCTCGGCGCGCGCGCCGGGCGAGATCGAGGCCCGGCCGCTGGCTGGGAGCATCCATGGCTTCGAACAGGTCCTGGCGGCTGATGCCGAGGTCCTCCAGCCGGTGCGTGTCGTAATCGAGCAGCGCCTGGAAGGCGACGCGACGGGCGCGGCGGGCCTTTGCCTGTGCGAACCACTTCGCCACGAAAGTCAGCGGGTTGAACCGTGCGGCCGCCAGCGACGGCCGCTCGCTCGAAAGCAAGTGGACCATGGGGTTCTCCAGTCTCAAAAGATCAGGGGCGCCGAAGGGAGGTTCGGCGCCGGGTGGCGATGATCGTCGATCACCGATGAGACCGGTCTAGGCGCTTGCTATCTATTCGTCCAACAAATAGATTTCATCCCGTTCATCAAAATTCAGTGATGGGTTGCGGATGGCCGCTCCACTCGATCTCGACCAGTTGCAGAGCTTCTGCGCCATCGCCGATTGCGGCAGCTTCACCGAGGCGGCGCGGCGGGTGAACAAGACGCAGTCGGCCGTCTCCATGCAGATCAAGCGGCTCGAGGAACGGCTCGGCAAGCCGCTTCTGACGCGCGACGGTCGCATCGGTGAGTCTCACCGAACATGGCGAGGCGCTCTACGCCCGGGCGCGCCGGATGCTGCGGATCAATGCCGAGATCGTCGACCATTTCTCGGACGACGACCTCGCAGGGCTCGATCCGCTTCGGCGTGCCGGACGACTATGCGGTGCGGCTGCTGCCGGTGATTCTCTCGAGCTTCCAGCGCACGCATCCCAAGATCGTGGTCGACGTGCGCTGCCAGCCGTCGGACGAGCTGCTCGAGGGGATGAAGCGGGGCAAGTACGACCTCATCGTCTTCACCCAGGGCACCAACCATGAATATGGCGAGCTGTTCCGCACCGAGCGGATGTTCTGGGTCGCCTCGCATGGCGGGCAGGCGCTGTTGGCCGATCCGCTGCCGATCGCCGGCGGGCCAGCATTGCTGCTGGAAGGACGATGCGGTCGAGGCGCTGAACCGGATCGGCCGCGACTACCGCATCGCCTACACCTCATCGAACGCCACGGCGATCGCCAGCGCGGTGCTCACCGACCTCGCCGTCGGCTTCCTGCCCGAGAGCGCGATGCAGCCCGGCATGCGGGTCATCGCCGAGGACCACGACCTGCCGCGGCTGCGCGACGCCGAGATCGCGCTGATGCGCGCGAGCCATGCCTATGGCGGCATCTATGATGCGCTCGCCAGCCACATCGTCGCCAGCATGGGCAATCTCGACGGCCGCGAGAGCCAGCCGGTGGCAGCGGAATAACGGCGTAAATTCGCCCATAAAGGGTCGTGAACTTCGGTGCAGTGAACGTGCAATGGCACGTCCTGGTGCATGAACGAACGCCAGAGGGATCGGCGGATGACAGAGGCTGGGTCGATCATCGAGGCGCACGGGCTCAAGCGGACGTTCAAAACCCGCGGAGCCAAAGGAAAAGTCATCGAGGCGGTGCGGGGAATCGACCTGACCGTCCGCGAGGGCGAGATCGTCGGGTTCCTCGGTCCCAACGGCGCGGGCAAGACGACGACGCTGAAGATGCTCTGCACCCTGCTCGACGCCGACCGACGGCACGGCCACCGTCGTCGGCGCCGACCTGCGGCGCGCACCCGGTCGAGGTGCGGCGGCGCATCGGCTATGTCAGCCAGGCCGGCTCGACCTCGTCGGAAGCGAGGGCGGGCGAGGAGATCGTCGTCCACGCCCAGCTCTACGGCATCGACCGCAAGGTGGCGAGGGCGCGCGGCGAGGACGCTGCTGGCAGCGCTCGAGCTGTCCGATGTCTGGGACCGGACCTGCGGCTCGCTGTCGGGCGGGCAGCGGCGGCGGCTCGATATCGTCATGGGGCTGATCCACCAGCCGCGGCTGGTGTTCCTCGACGAGCCCTCGACCGGCCTCGACCCGCAGAGCCGGGCGAACCTCTGGACCCACATCCGCAAGCTCCGCGACGAGCTGGGCACCACGGTGTTCCTCACCACGCACTACATGGACGAGGCGGATTCGCTGTCCGACCGCATCCTCATCATCGACCACGGCACCATCGTCGCCGAGGGCACGCCGGCCGAACTGAAGAAGCGCGTCTCGGGCGACACCATCACGCTGACGCTCCGCACCGAGGCCGACGCGGCGCGCAGCGCCGACATCGCGGCCGGTCTCGACGGCGCGGATACGCCGGTGGTCGAGACGCACGTGGTGCGCCTCCACGTGCCGGATGGCGCGGCGGCGCTGCCGGTGCTGCTCGGGCGACCTCACCAAGTCGGGCATCGACGCCATCGGCGTCGACGTGAACCGCCCTACCCTCGACGACGTGTTCCTGACCCTGACCGGCCGGTCCCTCAGGGACTGAGGAGAGAAAGATGACCTTCTTCCGCGACACCTGGATCATCTTCGCCCGCGCCATGAGGCTGTCGCTGCGGCAGCCGGTCTGGGTGCTCATCGGGCTGTTGCAGCCGATTCTCTATCTCGACGCTGTTCGGACCGCTGCTGCAGACGGTCGCCGCGACCTCCGGCTTCCAGGGCGACGCCTGGCAGGTGTTCGTGCCGGGGCTGCTGGTGCAGCTCGGCATCTTCGGCGGGCTGTTCGTCGGCTTCGGCATCATCGCCGAATGGCGCTGCGGGCGTGATCGACCGGCAGCTGGTGTCGCCGGCATCGCGCGCCGCGATCATCACCGGCCGCACGCTGCGCGACGTGCTGGTCATCACCGTGCAGGCGATCGTGCTGGTCGGCGCGTCCTATTTCATGGGGCTGCGGGTGCCGCCCGGCGCGCTGCTCATCGGGCTGGTGCTGGTGGCGCTGCTCGGCGCCGCCTTCTCCTTCATCTCCAATGCGATCGGCATCGCGACCAAGAGCGAGGATGCGCTGGCGCCGCTGGTGAACACGCTGGCGCTGCCGATCCTGCTGCTGTCCGGCATCCTGCTGCCGATGAGCCTCGCGCCCGCCTGGCTGCAGATCGTCGCGAACTTCAACCCGTTCAAGCACATCGTCGAAGCGCTGCGCGCGGTGTTCCGCGGCGATTTCGGCGCACCGATCGTCGGCATCGGCGTGGTGCTGGCGATCGCGCTGGTGGTGATCGGCGCCTGGATGGGCAGCCGGGTGCTGGCGGCGCAGACGAAGTAGCGGGATCGCCCCGGCTACATCTCGGCTTCGTCGAAGATCCGGGTGAGGTCGCCGGCCCATTCGCCGTGATACTTGTCGAGCCAGCGTTCGGCCTGGGTCTTGCCCAGGTCGAGGGTCTCCTCGAGCGGCGCGAGGTAGACGGCTTCGTCCTGGCCGGCGGCGAGATTCGCCGCGCCGGCGCAGGCCGGCGTCGGCGAGGTCGACGACCTCGCGGGCGATGTCGCGCGACCGTGCCGGTAGCGGAACGGGGTCTTCAGCGCGGTGCGCGGCACGTCGTTGCGGAGCGTCTGCGCGCTCCTCGGCGGTCCAGTCCTTGACGAGGCCCCAGGCGGCGTCGAGCGGCCTCGGTCGTAGAGCAGGCCGACCCAGAGGGCGGCGAGCGCGCAGGACGTGGTCGCGGTCGCCCATGTCGGCGCCGCGCATCTCGAGGAACTGCTTCAGCCGCACCTCGGGGAAGAGGGTCGAGAGGTGGTCGTCCCAGTCCTTGATCGTCGGCTTCTCGCCCGGCAGCTGCGGCAGCTTGCCGTCGAGGAAGGCGCGGAAGCTCTCGCCGGCGACGTCGATGTACTCGCTCGTCGCGCATGACGAAATACATCGGCACGTCGAGCGCGTAGTCGGCGTAGCGCTCGAAGCCGAAGCCGTCCTCGAAGGCGAAGGGCAGCATGCCGGTGCGGTCGTGGTCGGTGTCGAGCCAGATGTGCGAGCGGAAGCTGACAGGAAGCCGATGGGCTTGCCGTCGATGAACGGCGAGTTGGCGAACAGCGCGGTGACGATCGGCTGCAGCGCCAGCGAGACGCGCAGCTTCTTGACCATGTCGGCTTCGTCGGCGAAGTCGAGGTTGGCCTGCACCGTGCAGGTGCGGAACATCATGTCGAGGGCCGAGCGTGCCGACCTTGTCCATGTAGCGGCGTCATGATGCCGTAGCGGCCCTTGGGCATGACCGGGATGTCGCGCGACGCGTCCAGAGCGGCGTGACGCCGAGGCCGAGGAAGCCGATGCCGAGTCGGGCCGCCGACGGCTTGGCACTCCGCGCAGGTGCTCGTCGAGTCTCCTCGCAGATGTCGTGGATGGTCTCCAGCGGCGCGCCGGAGAGCTCGAACTGGCCGCCGGGCTCGAGCGAGATGCCGCCGACGGCGGTCGAGGTCGCGCAGGCCGATCGGGTTGTCGCGATCGAAGAACGGGTGCCAGCCGGTGCGGCCTTCGATGCCCTCGAGCAGCGCCTGGATGCCATCGTCGCCGCTCATAGGGGACGGGACGCAGCGGGTCTTGCGGAAGACGAACTTCTCGTGCTCGGTGCCGACGCGCCATTCGCTTGCGGGCTTGCCGCCCGCGCGCCAGACCTCGATCAGGTCGGCGCGCGATTCGATCGAGCGGCGAGCATTCGTCGCCGGCCATGGGTACTCCCTCGAAGGCAGTCTGACGCGGTCGGCGTCGGCCGGCCTTGGCGGCGGACAATAGCCGGCGCGCGATCCGAAAGCAATGGCCTTTATCGCCAATCGCCGATGATTGCCTGAACCACGGCGAGAGCGGCGACCGCGGCGGTGTCGGCGCGCAGGATGCGCGGGCCGAGGCTGATCGGGATGACGAAGGGCTGGGCGCAGCAGCAGCTCGCGCTCGTCGTCGGAGAAGCCGCCTTCGGGGCCGATCAGCACGCCGACCGGCAGGCCTTCGAGGTCAGCGCAGCTGGCCGTGCGGGCGAGTCGGCGACGGCGCTGCTTCGTCGCAGAAGATCAGGCGGCGGAGGCCGTGGGCGTGCCGCCAGTCGGCGATCAGGTCGGCGAGGCCGACTTCCTCGGCGAGCCTCGGGCACGCGTCAGCACTTCGCACTGCTCGGCCGCTTCGATGACATTGGCGCGCAAGCTTGTCGGGCTTGAGCCTCGGCACCTGGGTGAAGCGGGTGATGACGGGCTGGATGACGCCTGCGCCCATTTCGGTGGCCTTCTGCACCAGATAGTCGAGCCGGCCGGTCTTGAGCGGGGCGAAGCCGAACCAGAGGTCGGATGCGGCGGTCTGGTGGCGCGGTCTGCACCACGAGTTCGAGCGATCGCGCCCTTGCGGTGCGCATCGGCGATCTGCGCCAGCCAGGCGCCGTCGCGGCCGTTGAACAGGATCACCGCGTCGCCCACCTTCATGCGCAGCACGGTGAGCAGGTAGTTGGTCTGCTCGCGGCCGAGCGCCAGCGTCGCGCCGGCGGCGAGCGGCGTCTCGACGAAGAGGCGCGGGAGGGACTTGTGCGTGCGGGGCATCGTGCCTACGCGTGGCGACCGGGATAATGGCCGACGGCATTACCGCATAGCGACAGCTCGCATGCAAAGCCCCGACAAACGCCGGCACCGGCACGGTCGCCGATGCGCAGCGCGGCAACTGGGTCGACCGATACGCGCCGGACTGGCTGAAGCCCTACGCGCGGCTGGCGCGCTGGGACCGGCCGATCGGCTTCTGGCTGCTGTTCTGGCCCTGCGCGCTTCGCGCTGGCGCTGGCGGCGCTCGCCGTCCGGCGCGCGGGTTCGACTGGCAGGGCGCTGGTGCTGTTCCTCGTCGGCGCGGTGCGCGATGCGCGGCGCGGGCTGCACGTTCAACGACATCGTCGATACCGATATCGACACGAAGGTGGAGCGCACGCGGCTCGCGGCCGATCCCGTCGGGCCAGGTGACGAAGCGGCAGGCGGCGCATGTTCCTGGTGCTCCAGTCGCTGCTCGGGCTCGCTGATCCTGATGCAGTTCAACGGCTGACGATCGTGCGCTCGGGCGTGGCGTCGCTGGTGCTGGTGGCGATCTATCCGTTCATGAAGCGGATCACCTGGTGGCCGCAGCTGTTCCTGGGGCTCGCCTTCTCCTGGGGCGCGCTGATCGGCTGGACTCGCAGACCGGGTCGCTCGCGCTGCCGCCGCTGCTGCTCTATGTCGGCTGCATCCTCTGGACCATCGGCTACGACACGATCTACGCGCTGCAGGACATCGAGGACGATGCGCTGATCGGGGTGAAATCGACGGCGCGGCTGTTCGGCCGACGCGCGCGGCTGCTCGTCGGGCTGTTCTACGCGGCGACGGTGGTCCTCTGGGGGGCGGCGGCGCTGCTGGTGGGGGCCGGGCGGCTGTTCCTTGTCGGCATGCCTGTCGTTGCGGCGATGCTCGGCTGGCAGGTGCTGACGCTGCGATGCCGCGCGAACCCGGCCAGCGCGCTGGTGCGGTTCCGGGCCAACCACTGGGTCGGACTGGCGCTGACGCTGGCGCTGCTGCTCGAGTGGCGTGATTGCAGAAGAAGAGGCCGGTCCCCTGCTGCAGGATCGGCCCGTCTCGTGCTTTTGGAGGTCGCGAGGAGGTCCGGCAGGTCAAACGTGCATGGGATCGTTGCCGGTTGTGCAGTCTAAACGGCGTATCACCCGCGAAGGTTGCATCCGCTCGTCAGGAAGCGGTGGTTCTCGCCGGGCTTCCGGCGATTGAGGAAAGCGGGGACGACGCTCGGCGTCGGCAGCAGCTTGCGGCGGCCATTGTTCACGCCCAGCGCGACGCCGTCGACCTGCTGCGAATAGGGGAGGAAGCTGCCGTCGCCGGCCTTGATGTAGAGCGGCAGGCGGAGCTTCTTGCCCCAGTTCTGCCATTCGGCCACGACGTTGGCATTGCCGACTTCCTCGAACACGCGATAGTTCAGGTCCGGGTCGCCGTGGACCAGCTCGATGGCGCTCGACAGCACGCCCTTCCGCGATGATCGACGTCGAAACGGCGACGCCGATGAACTCGTCGACCGGCACCTTGATCTTGATCGCGACGCCGCTCTTTTCGAGCGTGCTGCGCACCGTGACGGTCTTCACCGGATCCTTGGGGCCGTTGTCGTTGGCCGGACCGAAATGCCTGGCGGCAGCGGCGCGATGCGATGGCGCGCGGCCCTCGCCGAACAGCATCACGACCGATGAACCGTCGATCCCAACGCGAGAATGCATGTCTAGCCTCACTGTCAACTTTCGAGAGCTTATTGTTTGCTGCTCTCTTTGATGGCGCCAATCTACCCGCGCCCCTTGCCGCGCCGCTTAAGAAACTGCGGTTAAGTTTAGGTTGTTTTGAGAAGGGTTAGCGGGGTGTGACCGGGTGTAACGCAGTCTTAAGCGCAATTGCGGGGACCACTTAACCCGGCGCTTAGGATCGGGCCTCCGCGTCACGGCCGCCGGGCACCGAAGGCCTTGTTCCGGCATCGGTTGCGCCTAGAAGCCGCGCCGAACCGAAGCCCGGAATACTCAATGACGATGCCGCCGCCGACCACGCCCAGCCGAGGACCGCGAACTGTTGCGCTCGGCCGCCGTGACGGCCGGGATCATCGCGGCGGGCTATTTCCGCAAGGACCTCAAGACCTGGACCAAGGAGAACGCCTCGCCGGTCAGCGAGGCGGACATCGTGCTCGACAAGTTCCTCAAGTCGGCGCTGCTCGCGGCCCGGCCCGACTATGGCTGGCTCAGCGAGGAGAACCGTCGACGATCTCGAGCGGCTGACGCACCGCCGGGTGTTCATCGTCGATCCGATCGACGGGACGCGCGGCTTCATCCGCGGCGAGGACAGCTGGACGGTGTCGCTGGCGGTGGTCGAGGACGGCGTGCCGATCGCCGGCGTGGTCTACGCGCCGGCGCGCGACGAGATGTACGACGCGGCGCTCGGCGACGGCGCGCGGCTCAACGGCGCGCCACTGATGCGCCAGCGCCATCCGGACCGGACGGCGCCGCTGATCCCGGCGCCGGGCGCGGTGCACCAGGAACTGCAGGCCGCGCGGGCTCGACTATACGCGCGGCCCCGCCTACCCCTCGCTCGCCTATCGGCTGGTGCAGGTCGCGACCGGCAAGCTCGACGCCGCCGTGACGCGGCGCGGCGCGCAGGACTGGGATATCGCGGGCGCCGCCTGCATCCTCGACGAGGCGGGCATCCGCTTCGAGGACGTCTGCATCGGTGCCCTGCGGTTCAATCGCCCGGAAATCCGGCACGGGGCGCTTGCGGCGCTTGGCGTGCCTTCGCTAAAAGCCGTGCTGCATGCGGCGCTGGTCAGGGTCTATGGCTGCCCGCAGCCGCAGGAGATCGATCTGGAGCGCACCAAATCGTGAGCAAGACCCCGAACCGACCCAAGCAAGCAGCTCCTGCACCTCGTCATCGGCGGCGAGGTCGAAAAGGCGAGGACATCATCTTCAAGGACCTCGAGCACGGTCGACCTCGTCGGGGTCTATCCGAACTACGCCTCGGCCTACGCGGTGTGGAAGCAGAAGGCGCAGCTGACGGTCGACAATGCCGAGATGCGCTATTTCGTGGTGCACCTGCATCGGCTGCTGAACCCGGAAGACGACGAGGCGTAGGGCTGCTAGAGGGAGCGTGGCTTCCCCGCTGTCATCCCCGCGAAAGCGGGAGAGCGCTGTTTTCTGTTCGACGGCGCAGTCGGAGCTCCCCGCTTTCGCGGGGATGACCCGGTGGAGGAAGCGCACACGGCGCAACTCTCCCACGATGCCTAGGCTCGCCGCCAGCCGATCAGGGTGGCGGCGATGACCGAGAGGCGCTGCGCTGCGGCGTGCGACAGCTCGCGAGAAGCGGGTGATCTGCTCCTCGCGGGCGGCCGGATCGTCCAGCAGCCCGCCGATGGCGCCGGGCAGCTCGACGGCGGTCTCGACCTGGATCGCGACACCGAGGCCCTGCAGCGCTTCGTGCAGGGGGCGCTGGCGTTCGATGTGCGGGCCGTAGATGCTGGCGGCGCCGAGATGGAGCGGCTCGGTGAGGTCGTGGCCGCCGATCGGGGAGAAGGTGCCGCAGACGATGCCGATGGTGGCGCGGCCGTAGACCTTGGCCAGGGTGCCCATTTCATCGAGCCAGACCAGCCGTCCGGCGCCGGAGATCGCGGCCTCGCTGTCGACGATGGCGAGTTCGGCGCCGAAGCTGGGCGCAGCTCTCGCCGGGGGTGTTGCCGGGATAGCGAGGGACGAGCACGAGCTGCAGGTCCGGGCGCTGCTGCCGCGGAGTTCGGCGATGGCCGGGGCGAGCGCGTCGATCTCGTCGCGTGGACATTGCCGAAGGCGATGAGTGGGGGCCATCCTTTCGATGGCGCCGGCGCTCTGCAGCGCGCGAGCGAGCTTCAGGTTGCCGGCCACCTCGAGCCGTTCGCGCGGCACGCCCAGTGTCGAGCGTAGCGCAGGGGCGTCGCCTCGTCCTGGGGTAGATGCGGGCGGCCTCGCGCATGGTGCGGTCGGCGACGGCGGAATGCGCCGGTGGCGGTCGAAGGAGCGCGGCGGAGAGGGTCGCGTTGACCACGACGACCGGCACCCGGCCGCTTCGCGGCGGCGGCGAACTGGGCGGGCCAGTATTCGGATTCGACCAGCACCAGCAGGTCGGGGCGCACGGTCTCGAAGATGGCGGCGCTGCGCTTCGAGCGTATCGAGCGGCATGACGAAGCTCGCCGCCTCGCCGGCGGCGCGGCTGACGCGCGCATAGCCGGAATAGGTGGTCGCGGAGAGGACGACGGAGAGCTCGGGGTCGCGCGTCGAGCAGCTCGCTGGCGCAGCAGTTCGGCGACCTTCGATTTACCGGCGGAGACGGCGTGGATCCAGATGCGCTCGGCCGGGTGCGCGGGTTGCGGGAAGGACCGGGTTGAGGCGCTTCCGGAACCAGGCGGTCGCCGCCTTCGTCGCTGCTTCGAGAAGCGGCGACAGCACCGCGTAGTGCAGCCAGGATGCCGCCGCGACGAGCCCGCCATAGGCCTTCCAGCGAAGTGGCACGTCCTCGGTCACGCGGCTTGCTCCGGTGGGCCCGCGGCTGGTGACGAGCTTGCTAGCGGCTCGGCTGCGGATAACTCGACCGGATTGCTGCAACTGCGGGTTCCAGCCGAATGCTGATCAAGCCAAACCGGTGCGCTACCCGATTGCCAATGATGCCCGTCTGCAGCAGCTCGCCCTCGATGAGGCGCGCGCGGCGATCCGGCTGAAAGCCGAGGGGCTGGAGGCGCTTGCCGCGCGGGCTCGACGGCAGCTTTGCGGCGCTGGTGGACCTGATCCAGCGCTCGCCCGGACGCGTGGTGCTGTCGGGGGTGGGCAAGAGCGCCCATATCGCGCGGAAGATCGCTGCGACGCTCGCTTCGACCGGCACGCCGGCGCAGTTCGTGCACGGCGGCGACGCCAGCCATGGCGACCTCGGGATGATCACCACGGTCGGACGCGGTGCTGATGCTGTCGAAATCCGGCGACACCGCGGAGCTCGACGAACCTCGCCAACTACTGCGTGCGCTTCGATATTCCGCTGGCGCTGATCACCCGGAACCCGGACTTCGCGCCTCGGCCGGGCCGCGAACATCGTCGTCAGCCTGCCCGATGCGCGCGGAGGCCTGCGACGTCACCTCGGCGCCCACCACTTCGACGACGATGATGGCGGCGCTCGGCGATGCGCTGGCGGTGGTGCTGCTACGCCGGCGCGGCTTCGCAGGCCTCGGATTTTCATGTGTTCCATCCGGGCGGGACGCTGGGCAGCGCGCTGCTCGACGGTCGGCGAGGTGATGCACCAGGGCGACCAAGCTGCCGCTGGTGGGGCGCGAGGCGAGCATGGCGGCGGCGATCCTCGAGATGACCTCGAAGGGGTTCGGCTGCACCGGGGTGGTGGATGAGACGGGCGAACTGCTCGGCATCATCACCGACGGCGATCTGCGCCGGCACATGGCCGACGGGCTGCTGCAGCAAACGGCGCGCGAGGTGATGACGGCCGAACCCGCGCACCATCGGGGCCGAGGCGCTGCTGAGCGAGGCGCTGCGCCAGATGACCGTGCTGACGCCCCGGATCACCGCGATCTTCGCCATGGACGGACACCGCCCGGTCGGCATCGTGCACGTGCACGACTGCCTGCGCGTCGGCCTCGTCTGAGCGTTGGGCGACCTCATCGTCATTCCGGCCCGTTTTGGTTCGACCCGTCTGCCCGGCAAGCCGCTGCACCCGATTGCCGGACGATTGCTGCTGGAGCGGGTGGCGGCCATCGCGGTGGCGGCGGCTCGGCAGCTCGGCGACGCCGAGGTGCTGGTCGCGACCGACGACGAGCGCATCCCGACGCGGTCGCAGCGGCTCGGCCTCGAGGCCGTGATGACCGCGCCGGCAGATCAGCTCGGGCTCCGGCCGGGCGCTGGCGGCGCTGCGGGCGACGGGGCGGTCCTCTGGGCTGGTGGTGAACCTCCAGGGCGACGCGCCGTTCACCGCGCCGCAGCATATCGTCGAGATCGTGCGGACGGCGCGGGCGAACGGCGCGGATGTGACGACGCCGGTGGTGCAGCTCGACTGGCCACGGCTCGATGCGCTGCTCGACCACAAGCGATCGACGCCGGCGAGCGGCACGACCTGCATCCGCGATGGGCGGGCGGGCGGTGTGGTTCTCGAAGACGGTGCTGCCGTTCATGCGGAAGGAAGCGGAGCTGCGCGCAGCACAGCGGCACTGTCGCCGGTGCTGCAGCATATCGGGCTCTATTGCTATCGCACGCCGGCGCTCGAAGCGTTCGAGGCGGCGCCGCCGTCGCTAGTACGAGCAGCTCGAGGGGCTGGAGCAGTTGCGGCTGATCGAGCTCGGGCTCGACATCCGCGCGGTGATCGTGCCGCCGGCGCGGATCACCATGAGCGGGGTCGACAGCCCGGCGGACGTGGAGCGCGCCGAGCGGCTGATCGCCGAGTTCGGCGATCCGTTCGTCGACTGGCGCAGGCGTCATGACGCGCCTGGTATGTCGTCCGGCACGGCAACACCTTCGAGAGCGGCGAGCCGCCGCGCCGGATCGGGGCCCGCACCGACCTGCCGCTGACCGCGACCGGGCGTCGCGCAGGCCGAGGCGCTGGGCCGGCATTTCGTCGCGGAGGTCCGGTTCGACCGGGCGCTCAGCAGCGACCTGCAAGCGCACCCGCGCCACGGCCGAGGCGATCCTCGGCGGCAGTCGAGCCGCCGGCGATCGAGATGGCGCCGTTCCTCACCGAGATCGATCACGGGCCCGACGAGGACCAGTCGGAGACGCGACGTTCTCGCGCGGATTGGTAACGATCGGCGCTCGAGCTGTGGGAGACCGAGCTGGTTGCGCCGGCGGGCTGGGAGGTCGGGGCGCAGTGGCGGATGCCGGCCTGGCGGGAGTTCGCCGCCGGCGGCGCAGGAGCTGCCGACGGAACGATCCTTCTCGTCACCAGCAATGGAGCGGCACGGTTCGCGCTTGCGGCGCTCGGGCTTAAAGCCTGGGGAAAACGGCACAAGCGTCAAACTCCGAACCGGAAGCTATGGTGTGGTCGAGATCGGCAGCGGGGCCGATTTCCGTCTAATTGGAGTGGGACATAGCGACCGGATGAAACGCCCGGCGATACAGGTTTTGTTGATGCAGCAGGTTTTTGTCGACGCGCCGAACGGGCGGCGCGTCGGATTTGGTAGCAACCTCCCGCTCGCCTTCATTCTCGGCCCGTGCGTGATCGAAAGCCGCGATCATGCACTGAAGACCGCGACGTTCCTCGCCGAACTTGGCGAGCGCCGCGGCATTCCGCTGATCTACAAGTCGTCGTTCGACAAGGCCAACCGCACCAGCTCGGCGAGCTTCCGCGGCATCGGCCTCGACGAGGCGCTGCAGATCTTCGAGGCGGTCAAGCGGGAGACCGGCCTGCCGGTGACCACCGACGTGCATGAGCGCGAGCAATGCGCCGCCGTCGCCGAGGTGGTGGACATCCTGCAGATCCCGGCGTTCCTCAGCCGGCAGACCGACCTGCTGGTCGCGGCGGCGGCGACCGGCCGCGTGGTCAACGTCAAGAAGGGGCAGTTCCTCGCGCCGTGGGACATGAAGAACGTCGCGACCAAGCTCGACAGCGCGGGCGCCTCGGGCGTGCTGCTGACCGAGCGCGGCACCAGCTTCGGCTACAACACGCTGGTGATCGACATGCGCGGCCTGCCGATCATGGCCGAGACCGGCAAGCCGGTGATCTTCGACGCCACCCACTCGGTGCAGCAGCCGGGCGGCCGCGGCGAATCGTCGGGCGGCGAGCGCGAGTCGCGCCGGTGCTGGCGCGCGCCGCGGTGGCGGTCGGCGTCGCCGGGGTGTTCATCGAGACGCACGAGGACCCGGACAACGCGCCGTCGGACGGCGCCAACATGATCCCGCTGGACCAGATCGACGGGGTGATGCCGGAGCTAATGGCGATCGACGCGATCGCCAAGGGCCGGGCGATGACCGCGCGGGCCGACTGACGGCCGGCTTCAGCCCGTTGCGGCTGCGCAATGCGGCACTGGTCGTGGTGGCTGTTTGCCCTGCCCTGCATCATCGGCGCACGGCTCCCTACTGTGCTGCTGCTGTTCGCGCTGCTCGGCTACATCACGCCGTCGATCCGCCGCAGCTTCAGCGCGCACCCGCAACCCGATCGACCTGATGCTTCTGCTGCCGGTGCTGGCGCTGCCGGCGACCTTCGTGTTCCCGACGAACTCGCCGGCGGACCTGCGCTATCTGTTCAACTTCCTGCCGCTGCTGCTGGCCATGCCGTACCGCTGGCAGCTCGAGGGCGAGGCGCGCCATGACGGGCTGGCGGTGCTGCGACGCTGGCGCTCGCCGGTGCCGGATTGGCGTGCTGGTCGGCGTGGTCCAGGTGTTCGTGCTCGGCTTCGAGCGCGCCGGCCACCACTGGCTCAATCCGTTCCACTTCGCCGACACCGCCATGCTGCTCGGCTTCCTGTCGCTCGTCGGGCCTGGCTGCCGGGGACCAGGCACCGCTGGTCTATCTCGCCGGGCCGCTCTTCGGCATCGCCGCCGCGCTGCTGGCGGGCACCCGCGGAGCGATGCTCGCGGTGCCGGTGCTGGCGCTGCTGGCGATCGTCTTCGCCGTCGCCGCTGCACGCCGAAGAAGCGGGCGCTGCTGATCTCGGCGCCGTCGCGGCCGCGGCGACGGCGGTCGTGGCACTCGCGCTGCTCTATGTGGCACTGGCGCCGGGCTCGGGGTTGGAGCGACCGATCACCCGCGCGGTCAGCACCTTCCAGGCCCTCGACGACATCGAAGGGCAGGTGAAGAGCGATTCAGCACGCGGATGCGGATGAGTTCCTGATCGGCGGAGCCAAGGCCTTCGTCGACGCGCCGCTGTTTGGCTATGGCTGGGCCGGGATGGTCGATGCGGTGGCTCCCAAGGTGGCGGAAGACCTGCAGGAGGAGGCGGCGAGCTTTCGGCCATCTGCACAATGACTTCCTGAATGCCGCGGTGAGCGCCGGCGTGATCGGCATCCTGAGCTTCATCGCCCTGCTGGTGGCGCCGCTTGTCGCGGTGCTTGCGACGCCGCGGGACAGCCAGTTCGCCGGGCGGCTCTACCTGGCGCTGACGCTGTCGCTCGGGTATCTGGTGTTCCAGCTGACCATTGTGATGATCGGCTACGAGTTCCACACGATGCACTACGCCTTCATGACGATGCCGTACTGGCCATCGTCCGCGACCCGGTGTCCGGGTGGCGTCTCACGATCAAGTAGCGACGTTGGCCGGCTCTCAGTCGGCGACCGGGAAATCCGCCGTCGGGGCGGACACGGCGTAGACAGTGTAGGCCTCCCTCGCCTTGCCGGTGCCGCGGTAGATGGTGCCCAGCAGCTCGGCATGCGTCGAAGTACGGGGAGCCGGCCTCCGCCTTCGGCTCGCCAGGCAGCACCAGGATGCCGGGAAAGATGCTGCGGATAGCGCTCGGCCGGCGGCACGAAATCGTAGCGGTGCGCGCGCGAGATCGCGCACCGGCCGCGGATCGCGCGCGGCTTGCCCGTGGAAGAACAGCTCGCCGGTCAGCCGGTAGTTGCCGTCGGTCCAGATCGATTGCGCGCCCGCCTCGTCGGCGAGCTGCCGCACCTCGGCGGCGAGTGCATCCCAGCCGCGCAGCATGCGGGTGCGATCGAGCGTTCCGAGATCGAACGGCTGGAAGATCGCCTGCACATAGACGAGGCCGATCAGCGCGAGGCCGTAGAGCGGCTGCACCACGATGGCGGCCTGCCGCAACCCGCCGCGCCAGCCCGTGGTCGGGCGGGTCAGCAGCCAGGCGACGGCGACCAGGGTCATCGCCGGCAGCAGCGGCTGCGTCCAGTTCGCCTCCACCCGGGAGTGGAGGCTGTGGAAAAGGAAATAGGCGAGCAGCGGCAGGCTGGTCAGCACCGGCAGCGCGATCGGCGTGTCCAGCTTGCGGCTGCGGGCGGCAAAGTAGCCGAGCATGCCGAGCACCGAGCAGACCATCAGCACCGGCCCCGAGAGCAGTGCCTGGCCGACGAGGAACTCGCCCAGGTAATGCGCGAACGGCGCTTCCTGCCTGACGATGCGGCCGCCCTGGAACAGGAACGAGCGCCACTCATGCGTGGCGTTCCACCACAGCACCGGCGAAAAGACGAGCAGCGGCCACCACCCCGCCGACCCAGAGCTGCCAGCAGCGTAGCTGCGAGCGCCCCTCGGCGGTGGCGAACAGGAACAGCACCAGCCCGACCCCGAGCCAGGCATTGGTGTACTTGCCGACCAGCCCCAGCCCGGCGAATAGCCCGACGGCGAGCCACCAGTTCGGGCGCTGGCGCGTGATCGCCTCGGCGGCGGCCCAGAGCGCCAGGGTCCAGAACAAGGTCGAGGGCGCATCCGGGGTGGCGACGAAGCTCGCGCCGGCGACGATCGTCGTGCTGTAGAAGATCACCGCCAGGGCGGGCGCGAGCGGATGGGGGACGAGCAGCCGCGGTCATCCGGTAGAGCGCGGCGACCACCAGCGCCGTGGCGAGGAGCGCGACGAGGCGGACGCCGAGAGTAGCTCGGCCCGAGCAGCGCCTCCCCGATGGCAATGAAGAGCGCGACGCCCGGCGGGTGGTCGAGATATCCGGGCGCCAGCCAGTTCGCCCAATAGGCGTAATAGGCCTCGTCGGGATCGAGACCGAGATTGCCCGCGATCAGCAGCCGGAAGCCGAATGCAGCGACGGCGACAGCCAGCGCGAGGATGCCGGCGCGGCGGCGCAGCTCTGCAGCCGGCTTTGCGATCTCCGAGCCCACCTTGGGAGCGCCCGCCGACTTCCCTGTCGGTGGCGGCAGCCTAGGTCACGGGCGGGGCGAAAAAACGGTGGGCGACGGTGATTCGACGCAGGATCCGGAGGTGTCCCAGCGCTGCATCCGCGCGACGCGGGGCGGCTCTACGCCGACCCGAACTCCGCCGCTGCGGGGCTCAATAATGGCGCGGTTGCTGGGAGGGGCGCGGGAGCCTTCGCGATGAAAGGGCGGAGCTCGTGATCCTGCGCCATGGCCCGTTCGAGCGAGACGCCCGAGTAGTGTCGCGCGAGCGCGCGGCGTCGCGCCGCGATGATGCGGTCGCGCTCGGCCACCGGCAGCCCCAGTTCCACCATGCGATCGAGCAGCCGGGGTGACTGCGCGGCCTGCCGGGCCAGCTCGGCCAGCCCGATCACCGAGTGGTCTGCCTCGAGCGCCTTCAGCCGCCTGGCGTATCGGCTGTGAGGGTTCTGCTTCAGGTCGTAGTTCTCGAAGCCGAACTGCGGCTTGAGATACTTGAGGTGCCAGTAGACGATCGAGTGGAAACGCCGGCGCAGGCCTCCGCGCCTCAGCACCTCGAAGCGCCGGTCGTGGGCGAAGTAGGTATCCGGGCGGACGGGGAAAATGCCGATATCCCCGATCCCGACAACGGCTCGCGGGAGAGGATGCCTAGCGCTCCCTCGGCGTCGGCGGCGATGTTGAGCCCCGAGAAGCACGCGATCTCGTTGTGGGCGGCGTTGCCGGCGCGGACGTCGGCCACCAACCTGGCGGTGGCCTCCCCCATCGCCACGTGGTCGTCGTCGAGCTTCGTGGCGTGGCTGTATCGCGTCCGGCTCAGGGCGAAGTTGTAGTAGTTGACGAGGCTGTGCGGCGCGTCGGGCGGGGTGGTGCGGTGGCCGTCGCTGCCCGGCGGATGCACCGGCGGGAGGTAGTGGAAGACCCGGAGCCTCGGGCCGAACTCGGCCGCGAGGCGCCTCAGGATCTGCGGCGTCGCGTCGGTGCAGCGGTTGTAGACCGCGACGATCTCGTCGAAATGCGGGATGTGGCTGCGGATCGCCGCTTCCAGCGAGAAGGCGCCGTCGCGGATGCGCATGAAGGCACTGATGCCGGGTCTCCGGCTGGCAATATCGAGATCGGCCGGCTGAAAACGGTAGCCGTCGACCACGCTCACAATATCATGCATTCAGTATGCGGACCCAGTAAGCGAAGGCATTTGCTTCGTTTTCGCTGCAAAGCCGGTGCGCTGCAACCACAATATGAGACCAGGCGCGCGATATTCACGCTGCGCCGCCGCCCCGCATCAGGATCGAGCCGCCGACCACCTTCGATCGGGCCGCAAGGATACTCGTCGCCGCGACCTTTTGCCGGTCGGCGGTCGCGCCAATATTGCGGTCAGGGGTGGATGATGAAGCGGCTCACAGGCCCTGGTGACGTGAGCCCGTTGAAGGCGGGCCGGGTCGCCGAAGCGCTGCTGCTGCGGGCGGGAACCGGTTCTCGTCCGTCCCCTCGCTGAGGGGCTGAGCCGCGTCGCCCACGACCTGGCTGGCCCGGCGCGTGAGCGGGGCGGTGCGCCAGCGCCGGTGCATCCACAGCCAATGGTGGGGCCGCAGCCGTACTTCTTCCTCGATGAAGCGGTTGAGGGCCGTGGTCATTTCGAGGATGTCGCGGCCCGGGCTGCCAGTGTGGGGCAAGGGGATCGGCGGCCGGATCACAACGACGAAATTGGCGCCCCTGGTGCGGCGGATGGCGAAGGGGACCACCGGCAGGCCGAGCTTCATGGCGAGCGTCGCCGGGGCGTGCGTGGTCATGGCGTCGCGGCCGAACAGCGGGGCGGGGATGCCCTCGTCGAGCTGCTGGTCGATGAACATGGCCACCGCTTCCTTGCGGCGCAGCGCGGCGAAGAGGGTGCGGACGCCCTCGGGGCCCTTGGGGATCTGATGTTTCACGCCCAGTCGTGCGCGGCGCCTGGCGATCCACTCGGCGACCCAGGGGTTGTTCGGCGGGCGGGTGACGGTGGAGGCCTCGAAGCCGAGATGCGTGAGGGCGGCCGGCAGCAGTTCCCAGTTGCCGAAGTGGCCGGTGACGAGCAGCATGCCCCGACCCAGCGCCCGCGCCGCCTCGATGTGCTCCACACCGGTGAAGGTGAAGCGCTTCCGCCCCGCCGCGCCGGTGAAATCGTCATCGTGGCTGATCTCGGCGATGATTCGGCCGATATGCTCGTAGGTGCCGGCGAGCACCATTGCGGCCGCTTCGTCACCGAGGCCGGGATAGGCGGTCCGGAGTGTCTCGAGGCTGGCCTTGTCGTTGGCGCGAAGCCGAGCCAGCACGCTCCTGCCGAACCAGGCGCCCATCTCGGATGCGCGGTCGAGCGGGAACAGCCGGAAGAAACCGAGGACCGTGAACAGGATGCCGGCATGCACCGCGTAGCGCAGCGACCTCGGTCGCGGCGCGTCCAGCCGGCGCTCGGCGGACAAGGCTAACTACTCGAGAGCCCGTATCGCTGATAGGCCTCGTGGGCCGCCTGGGCGTTGGCGTAGGCCTCCTGCCGGTCGACGTTCCAGTAGGTCAGTTCGTCGATCGGGATCGGCACGCCGGTGATGGCGCAGCGCACGAAGCTACCCGGCCGGACAACGACATAGTCCGCGTCGAGGTAGCGGACCTGCGCTTCGGATGGGCTGAAGTTCTTGTCGAAGATGTTCATGCTCTGGCTCGCTCGGATGAGGATATAGGCGATATCGCCCCTGTTGCCAACGCGCGGCAGACCGTCCCGACGGTCGCGAGCAGGCTCATTCATCCGCAAGGCGCGAAAGTGGCGAACGAGCGGCAAACTGGTGCGGTAAACCCAAAGAGCTAGGGGGTTGCGGGGGTGGGGCGACAGACTGGCGCGGGACTTCCCCTCACCCTGTCCCTCTCCCCGGAGGGGAGAGGGGAGCGCTGTTTCACGGTCTCGCCCCCATCCCCCCTCCCCTCCGGGGAGAGGGTCGGGGTGAGGGGAAGTCCGGCAAGCCCGGAACGTAAGACGCCCTAGAACAGGCTGTCCTGGCCCTCGTCGTCCGAGGAGGCTTTGGGGCGGCGGCGGGGTGGCGCGCCTTCGCCGATCATCGCCGGCAGGGTGCCGTCGGTGACGAGGATGCCGACCTGGTCGCCGGCGCTGACCTGGCCGACGCGCTTGACGATGTTGCCCTGGGCGTCCGTCACCACGGCAAAGCCGCGCTCGAGCACGTTGCGGTAGCTCACCGAGTTGAGGAGCTTGGCTTCGGCGTCGAGCCGCTGGCGCTGGCGCTCGACGATGCGGCGGAAGGCCGGATCGAGACGCGCCGCGACCGGGCCGAGCTCGTTGCGCGCGTGCCGCAGTTCGCTCTGCAGCGCCTTGGGGGAGAGGCCCGCCGCGACGCGGTCGAGGGCGGCGCGGCGGCGCTCGAGCACGCGGCCCGTGGCCTGGCCGGCGCGCCAGCCGGTCTCGGCGAGCCGCCGCGCCAGGTCGGTGGTCTTTCGCGTGAGGAGTTGCGTGCCGAGCTTGGGCGCGGTGCGGCTCAGGTCGATGCGCTTGCGCTGGCCGGCGTGGCGCAGTGCCGAGGCGAGGTTGGAGGCGGCGTGGTCGAGGCGCTGGCGCGCCACTTGCAGCGAGTTCGACCGGGCGCGGCAGGCCGGCGCCGGCGGCGCGCAGCCGGTCGCGCCAGTTGCCGGTCAGGCGCCGGGCGCCCTGGCGCTGGCGCGAGCCCAGTTCGTCGACATAGGCGATGAGCTCGGAACGCACCGGCACCGCCGCCTCGGCGGCGGCCGTCGGGGTGGGCGCGCGGTGGTCGGAGGCGTAGTCGACCAGCGTCGTGTCGGTCTCGTGGCCCACCGCGGTGATCACCGGGATGTGGCTCGCCGCCACGGCGCGCACCACGATCTCCTCGTTGAAGCCCCAGAGGTCCTCGATGGAGCCGCCGCCGCGGGCGACGATCAGCACGTCCGGACGCGGCAGCGGGCCATCGGGCCGCAGGCGCGTTGAAGCCCTCGATCGCGGCGGTGACCTCGGCCGCCGCGGTCTCGCCCTGCACGCGCACCGGCCAGACGATGACATGGGAGGGGAAGCGGTCGGAGATGCGGTGGAGGATGTCGCGGATCACCGCGCCGGTGGGCGAGGTGACGACGCCGATGACCCGCGGCAGGTAGGGCAGCTCGCGCTTGCGCTCGCGGCGGCGAACAGGCCCTCGGCGGCAAGCTTCTTGCGCCGTTCTTCGAGCAGCGCCATCAGCGCCCCGGCGCCGGCAGGCTCGATCTGCTCGATGACGATCTGGTATTTCGACGAGCGCGGGAAGGTGGTCAGCCGGCCGGTGGCGATGACCTCGAGCCCCTCCTGCGGCTTGAAGGTGAGCCGCGGCCAACTGCTCTTCCAGACGACCGCGTCGATCGAGGCGTTCTCGTCCTTGAGGGTGAAGTAGGCATGGCCGGAGGAGTGCTGGCCGCGGAAGCCGGAGATCTCGCCGCGCACCCGCACATGGCCGAACTCGTCCTCGACCGTGCGCTTCACCGCCTGGGCGATTTCGGAGACGGTGAACTCGGCGGCATTCGTCAGCGGCACAGTCATGCGTGACAGGTGCGGGATGGAGGCGAGTCCGTCAAGGGTTGGCGGCACAATCGCCCAAATGCTAGATGGGCGCCGATCTAGGCTCTCCCCGGCGGCAGGGGAAGGGGAACTTCGACATGCGCATTCTGGTGATCGGATCGGGCGGACGCGAGCATGCCCTCGCCTGGGCCATCGCCAAATCGGAGCGCTGCGACAAGCTGTTCGTCGCGCCGGGCAATGGCGGCACCGAAACAATCGCCGAGAACGTGCCGCTCGACATCACCGACCACGCGGCGGTGGTGCGCTTCGCCAAGGCCAACAAGGTGGATTTCGTGGTGATCGGGCCGGATGCGCCGGTGGTGGCGGGGCTTGCCGACGACCTGCGCGCGGCGGGGCTCCTCTGCTTCGGGCCCTCGAAGGCGGCGGCGCAGCTCGAGGGCTCGAAGTCCTTCACCAAGGCGCTCTGCGACGAGGCGGGCGTGCCGACGGCGGCCTATGGCCGGTTCGACAACGAGGCCGAGGCGCTCGCCTATGTCCGTGCCCAGGGCGCGCCGATCGTGATCAAGGCGGACGGGCTTGCCGCCGGCAAGGGCGTCACCGTGGCGATGAGCCTCGAGGAGGCCGAGGACGCGGTGCGCGACTGCTTCTCCGGCGCGTTCGGCGAGTCCGGCTCGACCGTGGTGATCGAGGAATATCTCGAGGGCGAGGAGGCGAGCATCTTCGCGCTCTGCGACGGCGAGACGCGTGCTGCTGCTCGCCCAGCGCGCAGGACCACAAGCGCGTCTGGGACGGCGACCGCGGGCCGAATACCGGCGGCATGGGTGCCTACTCGCCGGCGCCGGTGATGACGCCGGAGATGATGCGAGCGGGTCGAGCGGGAGATCATCCTCCCCTCGGTGCGGCGCATGGCCGAGCGCGGCACGCCGTTCACCGGGGTGCTGTTCGCCGGCATCATGGTGACCGCGACCGGGCCGAAGCTGATCGAGTACAACGTCCGCTTCGGCGATCCCGAATGCCAGGTGCTGATGCTGCGGCTCAAGTCCGACGCGCTGGACCTGCTCGAGGCGACGGCCCGCGGCTGCCTCGCCGGCGGTCGAGGCCGAGTTCCGCGACGAGGTGGCGCTGACCGTGGTGATGGCGGCCAAGGGCTACCCGGTCGATCCGGTGAAGGGCAGCGAGATCCGGGGCGTCGAGGGGCTGGACGGGCCGGACCTCCAGGTCTTCCATGCCGGCACCCTGCGGCGCGACGGCAGGCTCATCGCCAATGGCGGGCGGGTGCTGAACGTCACGGCGCTGGGCCGCACGGTGGCGGAGGCGCGGGAGCGGGCCTATGCGGCGGTCGAGCGCGATCGACTGGCCGGAGGGCTTCTACCGCCGCGACATCGGCTGGCGCGCGCTCGCCCGCGAAGCGGAACCGGCGGAGGGCTGAACCTCTTATAAACACGTAGCGTCCATCCTACGTGACCATCATGACCCACGAGCCGACAGTGCCGGTCGAACCGACTCCGCTGCAGCGGCGGGGGCTGGAGATCGTCCGACCGCCTGCGCGGCGAGATGCCGGCGGAGCCGCGCCGGTCATCCTCGGCCGATCCGCGCATCGGGGTCGCGCTCGGCGGCGGCTCGGCGCGCGGGCCTCACCCACATCCCCTTCATCGAGGCGATGGACGAGATGGGGCTCACGCCCGCACGTGATCTCGGGCACCTCGATCGGCGCGCTGATCGGCTCCGGCTGGGCCAACGGCATGACCGGGGCGGAGCTGCGCGAGCATTCGTTCTCGGTGCTGGGGACGATGCGGATCATCGCCGGACGGCTCTGGGGCGCGCAGGTGAGGAACCTCGGCAACTTCTTCCAGTCCGGCTTCAACGTGCAGCTCGACGCCGCGCCTGGTGGTGGATGCGTTCCTGCCCGCAGCCGTTCCCGAGCGACTTCAAGGACCTGAAGGTGCCGTTCTACGTGGTGGCGACGGACTTCCAGTCCTGGCACCAGGCGGTGTTCTCCGAGGGGCCGCTGCGGCAGGCGATCGCCGGATCGATCGCCATCCCGAGCCTGTTCAAGCCGGTGCCCTTCGCCCACCACCTGCTGGTCGACGGCGGCGTGGTGAACCCGCTGCCGCTCGACCAGGCGGCGGCCGACACCGACATCCTCGTCGGCATCGACGTCAACGGCGATCCGTCCGAGCAGCTCAACAAGATCAACCACAACGCGCTCGACGTGTGGTTCGGCTCGGCGCAGATCATGATGCATTCGCTGACCGCGCACATGATGGCCGCCTATCCGCCCGACGTCTACGTGCGGCCGCACCTCAGCAATTTCGGCGCGCTGGAGTTCTGGCGGGTGCGCGAGATCATCGGCCATGTCGAGCAGGACAAGGACAACTTCAAGCGCGCGCTGGAGCGCAAGGTGGAGAACTTCATCCTGCACCAGGAAGGGACGCAGCGGGCCGAGGACCGGTAGGGCGGTCGCATTCCGTGCTCTCGGTGTCATTGCCGCGAAGGCGGGAACCTCTGTTTTCCTTCGACGCGGCAAACGGAGATCCCCGCTTTCGCGGGGATGACCCGGGGAAGGAGGCGCAGTAACTCGTCCAGGGCAGCGGTCGGTCGCGTCCGCGTTCTCCTCCCTCCCACGGTGTCATTCCCGCGAAAGCGGGAACCTCTGTTTCCCTTCGACGCCGCAAACGGGGATCGCCGCTTTCGCGGGGATGACCCGGTGGGGAAGCACTAGCTAGCGCAGGCGCGCGAAGAAGGCCTTCAGCAGCTCCGATGAGCGGCGCTCGCCGAGGCCGGCCACCACCTCGGGCCGGTGGTGACATTGCGGGCTGTGGAACAGGCGAACGCCGTTGTCCACGGCGCCGGCCTTGGGGTCCTCGGCGCCGTAATAGACCCGCCGCAGCCGCACATGCGCGATGGCGCCGGCGCACATGGCGCAGGGCTCGAGCGTGACATAGAGGTCGCAGCCGTCGAGCCGGCCGGTGCCGCGGCTCGCGAGGGCCGTGCGGATGGCGAGGAACTCGGCATGCGCGGTGGGATCGTCGAGCTCGCGCATGCGGTTGCGCTCGGCGGCCAGCACGCGCTCGCCCTCGACGATGACCGCGCCGACCGGCGCCTCGCCGGCTGCAGCCGCCTCGGCGGCGAGGGAGAGAGCTAGGTCCATGGGATTGGGCATGGGGCGTTCATAAGCCGCCACACCCACTCGTGTCATCCCTGCGAAGGCAGGGATCCATCTGGAAGCCCGCACCTGTCAAACTATGGATCCCTGCCTTCGCAGGGATGACACCGGTGTTGGGGTGATTCCGAGTGCCGCCGTACCGGCCCAGTCCCTATACTCTGCCGCAGGAGAATCACCCTTGCCCATCCGCCAGCTGCCCGAGGACCTGATCAACCGCATCGCCGCCGGCGAGGTGGTGGAGCGTCCGGCGAGCGTGGTGAAGGAGCTGGTCGAGAACGCCATCGACGCCGGCGCGAGCCGGATCGTCATCACCACGGCGGGCGGCGGACAGGGCCTGATCCGCATCGAGGACGACGGGGTCGGCATGGACGAGGCCGACCTCCGGCTCTCGGTCGAGCGGCACGCCACCTCCAAGCTCGCGGACAGCGAGCTCGATGACATCCGCACGCTCGGCTTCCGGGGCGAGGCGCTGGCTTCGATCGGCTCGGTGGCGGAGCTTTCGATCGCGACACGGCGGGCCGAGGCGGCGAGCGGGCTGCGCCTCACGGTGCGGCACGGGTTCAAGGAGCGGCCGGTGCCGCTGGCGATGAACCGGGGCACCATCGTCGAAGTGCGCGACCTCTTCGCCAACGTGCCGGCGCGCCGCAAATTCCTGAAATCCGAGCGGGCCGAGACGGCGGCGATCACCGATATCGTCAGGCGCCTGGCGATGGCCAATCCCGGCGTGCAGTTCGTGCTCGACGGCGCCGACCGCACGACGTCGAACTGGGCCGCGCGCGAGGGCGACGGCGCGCTCAGGGCGCGGCTGGGCGACGTGATGGGCGGCGATTTCGGCGAGAACGCCGTGACGCTCGCCACCATCCGCCACGGCATGGTGGTGACGGGGCTCGCGGGCCTTCCCACCTACACGCGGGCCAATTCGCTGAGCCAGTATTTCTTCGTCAACGGCCGCTCGGTGCGCGACAAGGTGCTGGTGGGAGCGGTGCGCGCCGCCTATGCCGATTTCGTCTTCCGCGACCGTTTCCCGGTGGTCGCGATCTATGTCGCCATCGATCCGGCGGAGGTCGACGTCAACGTGCATCCGACCAAGGCGGAGCTGAGGTTCCGCGACCCCGGCGCGGTGCGGGGCGCGGTGATCCGGGCGATCACCGAGGCGCTCGATGGCGCCGGGCATCGGGCGGCCTCGACGGTGGCGGAGGACGTGGTCGGGGCGTTCCGGGTGCCGGAATTCGAGGGCGCGAGGTCCGAGCCTGTGGCCGCCCCCTCCACCGCCTTCGGCGGTCCCCCTCCCCCGCTTCGCAGGGGAGGATCAGAGGCGGCCGGCTTCGCTGGGTTCTCCGAACCCACCGCGCGTTACGAGGCCCCGCCTGCCGTCGCTGAGTCCGTGGAGTATCCGCTCGGGACGGCACGGGCGCAGATGTTCGACAATTTCATCGTGGCGCAGAACGGCGAGAGCCTGCTGCTGGTCGACCAGCATGCGGCGCATGAGCGGCTGGTCTACGAGCGGTTCAAGGCGCAGCTGGCGGCGGGGCCGGTGGCGAGCCAGATGCAGCTGATCCCGGTGGTGATCGAGCTCAGTGCGGACGACTGCGCCCGGCTCGAGGAGGCGGCGCCGACGCTGGAGCGGCTGGGGCTCTACCTCGAGCGCTTCGGCCCCCGCGCCGTGGCGGTGCGCGAGACCCCGGCGCTGCTCGGGCAGGCCGATATCGAGGGCCTGGTGCGCGACCTCGCGGATGGGCTGGCCGAGTGGGATTCGACCGCGGCGCTGGCCGACCGACTGGAGGCGATCATCGGCCGGATGGCGTGCCACGGGTCGGTGCGGTCGGGAAGACGGCTTCGAATCGACGAGATGAACGCACTGCTGCGCGAGATGGAGACGACGCCGCATTCGGGCCAGTGCATCCACGGACGGCCGACCTATGTGGAGCTGAAGAAGAGCGATATCGAGCGGCTGTTCGGGCGGACGCGGTAGGGGGAACTGCCAAGGCCTTCGCCTGAGCTTGTTGGAGGAACCACCACTTCCTCCGACAGACGGCCCCCTCCCGGCCTCCCCCATGAAGGGGGAGGTGCCGGCCGGTGTTTTGGGCAGGATCGAGCCCCAACCTCGACTCTTCACCTCCCCCTTCATGGGGGAGGCCGGGAGGGGGCCGTCCCGCTATCCCTTACGCCACCCGGATGAAGTGCACCGCCGCAGTGCCATACTCGCGGCGATCGTCGAGCTCGAAGCCCTCGGGCAATTGCAACTGCACCTCGCGCTCTCCTCGAGTACGATCGTCGCCCCCTCTGCCAGCCACTTGCCATTCCGCAGCGAGACCAGCGCCCGCTCGCCCAGTCCCTTGCCATAGGGCGGGTCGAGGAAGACGAGGTCGAAGGGGCCCATGGTGCCGGCCTGCCCGAGTTCCGTCGCATCCCTCCGCAGCAGCTTGGCGGTGCCGGCGATGCCGAAGGCCTCGATGTGGTCGCGGATGATGCCGCGGGCCTCGGCGCCGGTGTCGACGAACACGGCGCCTGAGGCGCCGCGAGAGATCGCCTCGAGCCCCAGCGCCCCGGTGCCGGCGAAGAGGTCGAGCACCTTCAGGCCGTCGAGATTGCACCCCGATGCGGCTCGCGAGGATGTTGAAGACCGCCTCGCGCGCGCGGTCGGAGGTGGGGCGGATGCTGTCGTCGGCGGGCGACAGCAGCGCCTTGCCGCGGAACTTGCCGGCAACGATGCGCATCGGTCAGGCGCGCGGCTTCTTCGGCCCGCGCGGCCGATCGCCGCCGGGGCGGGCGCCGCCCCTGGGCTTGCCCGGACCGCCCGCGGGCTTGCCGCCGTAGGGCTTCTTGTCGCCGAAGCTGCGCGCGGGCCGGTCGCCGCCTTCGCGGGGCGGACGGGTGCCGTAGGGCTTCTTGTCGCCATAGGAGCGGGCCGGCCGGTCGCCGGCTTCGGCGTTGCGCGGCGCGTAGGGTTTCTTGCCTTCATACGATCGCGCCGGCCGATCGCCGCCCTCGCGCGGCGGACGAGCGCCGTAGGGCTTCTTGTCGCCAAAGGCACGGGCCGGCCGGTCGGCCCCTTCGGCGCTGCGCGGCGCGTAGGGCTTCTTGCCTTCATACGACCGCGCCGGGCGATCGCCACCCTCGCGGGGCGGACGAGTGCCGTAGGGCTTCTTGTCGCCGAGGGAACGGTTGGGACGATCCCCTGCCGGGCGCGACGGGCGCGACTTGTCGCCAAAGGCGCGGGCCGGACGATCGCCATCGCCGCGGGGCTTGTCCCCGAAGCCGCGGTTCGGCCGATCACCGCGGGGCGGCTTGTCGCCGAAGGGCCGCTTGCCGCCGTGACCAGGTTTGTCGCCAAAGGCCCGCTTGGGGCGGTCGCCGGCGTCCGGACGCGGTCCACGCGCCGGCCGATCCTCGTGATGCGCCGGGCGGCCGAAGTTCTTGGCCGAGCTCTCCTCGGGGTCCCAGCCGCGGCGTGGGGCTTCGCCTTCCGGCCGTTCGCGGCGGGGCGGCTTGACGCGGATCTCCTCCTCGCGGCCATCCTCGTGGTGGACAATTCGGATTTCGCTCGGATCCACCGGGCGCGGCCGGCTCGGGGCGCGAACGGGCCGCTTGTCGAAGCGGCCGGGCCGATCCTGGCGGGGTCGTTCGGCCATCGCCGCGGCGGCCGCAGCCTCGGACTCGTCGTCCTCGAAACGGAATTTCTGGGCGCGCGACTTGCGCGGCGAGTCCTTCGCCAGTTCCTTGCCCGGCGCTGCGGCGCGGAGCTTGGGGTTGGTCGCCTTCTTCTGCAGCGCGACCTCGGGCATCTCGCTCTCGAAATCGGCGTTCGCTTCGGCGGCGAGGCGCTTGCCGAGCTGGTCGCGCAGCACCCTCGCGCTCACCACCTCGACGTCGCCCACCGCGAGCTCGCCGAGCTGGAACGGACCGAAGCTGACGCGGATCAGGCGATTGACCTGCAGGCCGAGCGCGCCGAGCACGTTCTTGACTTCGCGGTTCTTGCCCTCGCGCAGGCCGAGCACCAGCCAGACATTGCTGCCCTGGCTGCGCTCGAGCAGCGCCTCGATCGGGCCGTACTGCACGCCATCGATCTCGATGCCGTCCTTCAGCCCGTCGAGCTGCGCCTGCGTCACCGCGCCGAAGGCACGGACGCGATAGCGGCGCAGCCAGCCGGTGGCCGGCAGCTCGAGCACGCGCTTCAGCCCGCCATCATTGGTGAGCAGCAGCAGGCCTTCGGTGTTGATGTCGAGCCGGCCGATCGAGACCACCCGCGGCAGCTCATGCTGCTCGTCCAGGGCCTCGAAGATGGTCTGGCGGCCCTCGGGGTCCTTCTCGGTCACCACCAGGCCGGGGGGCTTGTGGTAGAGCCAGACGCGAGTGCCCTGGCGGGCGGCCAGGGGCTCGCCATCGACCTTGATCTTGTCGCCATCGGTGACGTTGAAGGCCGGGGTCAGCACCTTCTTGCCGTTGACGGTGACGCGGCCGTCCTTGATCCAGCCTTCGGCATCGCGGCGCGAGCAGAGGCCGGAACGGGCGATGACCTTGGCCAAGCGATCGCCGGCCGCCGGAACTGCGGTGAAATCAGACATGCATTAACTCCTGCGTGACCCCTACGGGCGGCGCATCTTTCGAGTTGGGATCAATTGGCCTGCGCGGCAAGGGCCTTGCGGATCTCGGGCGGGCAGGCCTTGTCGTCGAGCGGCACCAGTTCGCCATTCGCGGCGAGGCAGACGGTGTCCTTGCCCTTGACGGTGGTGAAGAAATAGTCGTCCGGGGGCAGGTAAAGCGGGCGCGGGCCGCTCTTCAGCTTGGCAGCCGTCATCCGCGCGGTGAGCTGGCGCGTTTCGGCCTCCGTAAGCGGGCGTCCCGACAGCGTGCGTGGGTCGACGACGCGGGCGTTGCGCAGCCGCTTGATGTCCTCGTCGCTCAGGTTCGTGGCGTCGATCTGCACGCGGCTCGAGTCCTCGGGCAGCGCCGCGACGATGGAATCGGTGCGCTTCACATCGGGATTGGGCAGCGCGGCGGTGGCCTTGGGCATCACCAGCGGACCGCGGCGATTCTCCGTCTCCGGCTTCTTCTCGCGGTCCATCATGCCCATGCCCTTCATGGTCTCGGTCATGACCTCGCGCTCGAAGGTGCCGATATCGGCGAAGGCATTGGTGCCCTCGGTGGTGGTGCAGGCGCTCAGGCCCAGCCCGAGGATGAGGCCCAAGGGCAACATTCCGCCCCGGGTCACGGCACGCAAGACGGGCCGCCGCCCGGTCAAACCACTCAGCATGCGAGTTCCTTTATTCCCCGACCTACTTAGCCCAGCGAGGCTTATAGACCATGACGGCCCCTAAGGCCAGATTGAGGCGCCTTTTCGATCAGGCCCGTTTCCTTGCGCCGATCCCGAAAACGTCGAGGATCAACAGCAACACTCCGAGCGTGATCGCCGCATCGGCGATGTTGAAGATGTAGAACGACCAGCCCTGCCAGTGAAAATGGAAGAAATCTGCTACCGCACCGTAAAGGAGGCGGTCGAGGGCATTGGAGAGGGCGCCGCCGATGATCAGCATCAGCCCGTGGCGGACCAGCACGTCAGCGGTGCGCAGCCACCAGATGCCGAGCGCGACGATGGCCACCGCGGCGACGAGGCCCAGCATCCAGACCGGCAGGTCGCCGAAGAGGCCGTAGGAAATGCCGGTGTTCCAGACCAGCACGTAGTCGAAGAACGGCGTGACGGTCACGTGCTCGCCGCCCTGCCAGCCGAGGACATCGATCTGCAGGAATTTCTGCCCGCGATCGAGCGCGAAGGCGGCGAGGCCGAGGAGGAGGGAGGGGAGGTGGGGGCGGATCATGCTGATGCTCCCCTGGGACGGTGCGCTGGACTTCCCCTCACCCCGGCCCTCCCCATGAAGGGGGAGGTGAAGAGGGTGCCTCGGGCGCGCCCCGCGCACGGACCGGCACCTCCCCCTCTATGGGGGAGGTCGGGAGGGGGCCGTCTGCGCGATCGTCACCCCAGCCGTCCCGCCGCCTTGAGTTCCCGCATCGCCTGCGCGTCGCGCAGCGACAGGTCGGGGTACTCGGGGTCGGAGCCGACTTCGGGCAGGATGCGCCAGGAGCGGGCGCAGCGGGTGCCCTCGGCGCGGGCGAACGCGACGGCGACGCCCGCCACCTCATCGAGCCGGAAGGCGTCGGCCGGGCCCTCGGCCTCGATGACCTCGATGGCGGAGGTGATCGAGACCTCGGCCATGTCGACGCCGCGAGCGGCGGCGGCGAGGTCGGGGTCGGTGATGAAGACCTTCGGGGCGGCCTCGAGCGAGGCGCCGATCACCTTGTCGCGGCGGGCGATCTCGAGCGCGCCGGTGACGACCTTGCGGACCTCGCGCACCTTCTCCCACTGCTCGGCCAGCTTCGGCGCGAGCCAGCTCGTCCGGCAGCACCGGGAACTGCCTGCAGGTGCACCGACGAGTCGGCGCCCGGATGGCGCTCGAGCCAGGCCTCTTCCATGGTGAAGACGAGGATCGGCGCGAGCCAGGCGGTCAGCGCGTCGAACACCTGGTCGAGCACGGTGAGGCTGGCGCGGCGGCGCACCGAGGAGATCGGGTCGCAGTAGAGCGCGTCCTTGCGGATGTCGAAGTAGAAGGCGCTCAGGTCGATGTTCATGAAGTTCGACAGCGCCGCGACCACGCGCTTGTAGTCATAGGCCTCGTAGGCGTCGCGCACGAGCCCGTCGAGCTCCTTCAGCCGATTGAGGATCAGCCGCTCGAGGTCGGGCATGTCGTGGTAGTCGACAGTCTCGTCGGCCTTGCGGTGCGCGAGGTTGCCGATGAGCCAGCGCACGGTGTTGCGGAGCTTGCGATAGCTGTCGACCGTGGTGTTGATGATCTCCTTGCCGATCCTCAGATCGTCCGAATAGTCGGACTGGGCGACCCAGAGGCGGAGGATATCGGCGCCGTACTGCTTGATGACGTCCTGCGGCGCGACGGTGTTGCCGAGCGATTTCGACATCTTCTTGCCCTCGCCGTCGAGGGTGAAGCCGTGCGTCAGGACGCTCGCATAGGGCGCGAAGCCGTTGGTCGCGCAGCTCTCGAGCAGCGAGGAGTGGAACCAGCCGCGGTGCTGGTCCGAGCCCTCGAGATACATGCCGGCGGGGAACTGCAGGTCCGGCCATTTCTGCTTGTTGCGCAGCACCCAGGAATGCGTGGTGCCGCTCTCGAACCAGACGTCGAGGATGTCGTCGATCTTGGTCCATTCCGTCGGGTCGGCCACGGCATCGCCGAGGAAGCGCTCCTTGGCGCCGGGCTTGAACCAGGCGTCGGCGCCCTCGGTCTCGAAGGCCTGGCCGATGCGGTGGTTGACCGTCTCGTCCTTGAGGATCTCGCCGGTCGCTTCGTTGTAGAACACGGCGATCGGCACGCCCCAGGCGCGCTGGCGCGACAGCACCCAGTCGGGGCGGTCGGCGATCATCGAGCGGATGCGGTTCTGCCCCTGCGGCGGGTAGAACTTCGTCGCGTCGATGGCGGCGAGCGCGCGGGCGCGCAGCGTGTCGCCCTTCCCCGCGATGTCGCGGTCCATGTAGACGAACCACTGCGGGGTGTTGCGGTAGATGATCGGCTTCTTGGAGCGCCAGGAATGCGGGTACTGGTGCTTCAGGCGGCCGCGGGCGACCATCATGCCGCGCTCGGCGAGCGCGGTGATGACGCGCTGGTTGGCGTCGCCCTTCTTGCCGGCATCGTCGAGGACGCGCGCGCCCTCGAAGCCCGGCGCGGCGGCGGTGTAGAAGCCGGCGTCGTCGACGACATAGGGGATGGCGATGTCGATACCGCGCTCACTGAGCATGCGGCCCGAATCCATCCAGACTCCGAAATCGTCGAGGCCATGCCCCGGCGCGGTGTGCACGAAGCCGGTGCCGGTGTCGTCGGTGACGTGCTCGCCCTCGAGCAGCGGCACCTCGAACTGGTAGCCGCCGCCGAGGCCGCGCAGCGGATGGAAGGCCGAGGTGATGTGCGCCGGGTCGACATCGCCGATGCGCGCGTACTCCTCGACCTTGGCCTTCTGGAACACGTCGGCCGCGAGGTTGTCGGCCAGGACGAACTTCTCGCCGACCGAGGCCCAGTTGCCATCGGGCGCCTTGGTGACCTCGTAGAGGCCATAGGCGATCTTGGCGGAATAGGAGATCGCGCGGTTGGCCGGGATGGTCCACGGGGTCGTCGTCCAGATGACGATCGAGGCGTTGAGATCGTGGAAGGCGTTCGAGGTGATCTCGCCGCCGCCGGAGTGGATCGGGAATTTCACCCAGATCGCGTCGCTCTCGTAGTCCTGGTACTCGATCTCGGCCTCGGCCAGCGCGGTGCGCTCGACGACGGACCACATCACGGGCTTCGAACCGCGATAGAGCTGGCCGCTCATGGCGATCTTGTGCAGCTCGCGGGCGATCTGCGCCTCGGCGTCGAAGCTCATCGTCAGGTACGGGTTGTCCCAGTCGCCCAGGACGCCGAGCCGCTTGAACTCCTCGCGCTGGGTATCGACCCAGTATTGCGCAAAGCTGCGGCACTCGCCGCGGAACTCGTTGATCTCGACCTGGTCCTTGTCCTTGCCCTTGGCCCGGTACTGCTCCTCGACCTTCCACTCGATCGGCAGGCCGTGGCAGTCCCAGCCCGGCACATAGGCCGAGTTGTAGCCGAGCATGGTCTTGGAGCGGCTTACGAGGTCCTTGAGGATCTTGTTGAGCGCGTGTCCGATGTGAATGTTGCCGTTGGCATAGGGCGGGCCGTCGTGCAGCGTGAACTTGGGTTTGTCCGCCCCCGCCGCGCGCTGGCGGGCATAGATGTCCATGTCCTCCCAGCGCTGCAGCCAGGTCGGCTCGCGGGCCGGCAGGCCGGCACGCATGGGGAACTGCGTCTGGGGCAGGAAGAGCGTCGCGCTATAGTCGGTTTCCGCGCCGCTCGGAGCAGTGTCGTTCATCATCAGGTACCATTGGAAGCTGCGGGCTTTTAGCAAGGTGGGGCGGCAGGTGCCAGCGGGAAGTGGGCACGGCCACTGCGAGGGCAGATGGGTCCCCGGGTCAAGCCCGGGGATGACGGTGGAGAAAGGCAATGGCGGTGGCGTGTGGTCGCGACCCTCAAAACAAACGCCGTCATCCCCGGGCTTGACCCGGGGACCCATCAAGATCCTACCGGAAGAACCCCAGCTTCCCGTCCAGCTCCGACACCGGCACCGTCGACTGCAGCAGGCGGCGGGCTTCGCGGGCGTCGTTGTTCACAGCGGCGATCAGGTCGTCGAGGCTCGAGAACTTCACCTGACCGCGGACGTGGCCGAGCAGGGCGACGCTCAGTTCCTCGCCGTAGATGTCCTCGTCGAAATCGAAGATCCAGGTCTCGAACGGCGGGCGCTCGTTGTTGAACATCGGCTTGCCGTAGCTCGCGACGCCGTCGAGCAGGCGGTCGCCGAGCCTGGCGCGCACGGCATAGACGCCCTGCTCCAGGCCGAAGCCGGTGGGCGTCGGCATGTTGGCGGTCGGAAAGCCAAGCTCCTTGCCGCGCTGGTCGCCCTTCACCACCGGACCGGAGAGGAACCAGTGGTAGCCGAGCAGGTGGCTCGCCCCGACCACGTCGCCCTCGCCGAGCAGCGCGCGGATGCGCGAGGAGGAGATGTGCTCGTCGCCCTCGTCCAGCATCTCGAGGATGTCGACCTCGAAGCCATGCTGCACGCCGGCCGCCTTGAGGAATTCGGGCGTGCCCTTGCGCTTGTGGCCGAAATGGAAGTCGGCGCCCACGGCGACGCCGCGCACGTCCAGCGCACCGACGAGGAAGCGGGAGACGAACTCCTCCGCCTCGATCATCGAGAATTCGCGCGAGAACGGCATGACCACGATGCCGTCCAGCCCCAGCGCCTCGGCGATCCGCGCCTTCTGCTCGGCATAGGTGAGCCGGAACATGAAGGGCTCGGGCGCGAAGACGTCGCGCGGGTGCGGCTCGAAGGTGAGCACCAGGGCGGGCACGCCCAGCGCGCGGGCATGCTCCTTCAGCGCGCGAAACACATGCTGATGGCCGAGGTGACAGCCGTCGAAGTTGCCGATCGCGACCATGGCGCCCTTGAGCGAGGCTGGCACATGGTCAAGGCCGGCGAGCCTGATGAAGCCGGACATTCGAACCCGCGGTGAGAGAGAAGCCGATATGGCAAGAAACGGAAAGGCTGGCAAGGCGGCTGGGCTCTAGGCAGCCATGCGGCAGCCGCGGCCCTTGTGATTTCAACGTGTTACCAGGCGAGCCTCGGCATGAAACCGGCGAGATTGGCGCCGCTCGGCGACACCAGGCCGACGATCGTCTCGGGATCGGGCTGGCCGAAGGCGTCGAGCTCGGCCGCGTGGATGGAGCCGGTGATGAACAACAGGTCCAGCCCGGCCCCGGCGGCGCCGATGGCATCGGTGCGGACGGAATCGCCGATGGCGAGGATGCGGGAGCGGTCGAGCGGGCCGCCGGCGGCGTTCTCGGCCAGGCGCAGCGCTTCCTGGTAGATCGGCTTGTAGGGTTTTCCCGCCATGCGGATCATGCCGCCCCGCGCCTCATAGAGGTCGGCCAGCGCGCCACCGCAATAGATCAGCCGGTCGCCGTGCTCGACCACGCGGTCGGGATTGGCGGCGATCAGCGGCAGGTTGCGCTTCAGCCACAGCGTGATCCGGTCGTTGTACATGTCGGGCGTGTCGTCGTCGGTATCGAGGTCGGTGACGACGACGGCCTTCGCCTCCTCGGCCGGCCCGAGGGTGATGTCGAGGCCATCGAAGAGCGAGTCGTTCTCCTCGGGCGGGCCGACATAGTGGACGGTCTTGCCGCGGTAGGGCAGCAGCATGGCGCGGGTGGCGTCGCCGGACGAGACGATGTCATCATAGGCGGCGCGCGGCACCGCGAGCCGGTCGAGCATCTCGATCAGCGGCGGCGAGGGACGCGGGGCGTTGGTGATCAGCACGACGCGGCCGCCGCCACGGCGGAACTCCACCAGCGCCTCGACCGCGGTCGGGTGCGCCGCGACGCCATTGTGCACGACGCCCCAGACGTCGCTGAGCACCGCGTCATAGCGGCTCGCGATCTCGCGCAAACCTTCGAGCGCCTTCATCCAATACTCCTGAAGTTCAAGCCTGCGCCCCGATGCGGCGCTCCAGCTGCGGCAGTCCCTCGACCAGCAGGTCCGAGCGGACCGGGCCCGGCTTGCCGATATGGGGCCCCTGTACCAGCACGATACCATCCTCGAACAGGCTGAGCAGCTGCTGCTCGTCAATCACCCCGGTGGCACAGAGTTCCAGCTCGAAGCGCTTCACGTAGGGCGCAACGTCGGCGCTGTGGAAATCCGAGAAGCTCTCGGGGCTGCGGAGGAAGCGGGTGGCGTCGAAGCGGACCGAGCTGAAGCCGAGGCTCTGCAGCTCGGCAAAATCCATGCGCAGCGACGTCGCCTCGGTGAGGACGAACCCCGCCCCGGCCTTGCTGAACTCGACGAGTTGGCGCTTCGTCGAAGGCCCGAGCGCCTTCCACTCGAGTTGCGACACGAGGAAGCTGAGGGCCGGCGTGATGGCCTGGTTGGCGATCAGGACGGCGAGGAACTGCTCGAAGGCCTTCTTGTCGAGAATGGTGGCGCGGCTCAGCGGCAGGTGGAGGCGCGTCGGCTGGCCGGCGGTGCGGGCGCGCCGCACGATGGTCACCGCCTCGTCGAGCGCCATCAGCTCGATCCGGCGCACCAGGTCCTCGCCGCCGCGCCGCGGCATGAACTCGGGAGCATCGGCGAGCTCGCCGTCCTCGCGCATCAGGCGCGGCACGAGATCGTAGCCGAGCGGCCGGCGCTGCGGCAGCACCAGGATGGGCTCGATATGGAAGACCAGCCGGTTGCCGTCGATCGCCGCCCGCAGCTCCGCCTCGGGGATCAGCGGGTCGGGAAACACGTCCTCGTCCTCGACCGGCTCGACTGTCGGTTTCGGCTGCGGCGCGAAGCCCTCCTCCCGCTTCTGCCCCTCCTCGAACTCGGCCAGCGCCTCCGCCAGCTGGCGGACCACGGTGCCGAGGACCGAGATATCCGCTTCGATCGCCTCGAGGCGGCTGCCGACATTGGTGTCGGCGATGGCGTTGACGCGCTGGCTCAGCACCTGCCCCGCCTTGGCATCGGTCGAGAGCAGCCGGGCGAGGTCCTCGACTGCTTTCTCGAGCCGCGCCTCCGAGCGCTTGCGCAGCGTGCGCTCCATGAAGACGACCGCGATCGAGCCGAAGGCGAGAGCGGTGACGATGGACTCGATGGGGGAGAAGGTCAGGCCGAAATAGGCGGCGGCTGCCACGCCGAGCGCAGCCAGTGCGATGAGAATGTAGACAAGGCCTTGCACGTGCAGAGGCGTCCCGGACCGGCAGCGAGATTCGATGCCCACCCATAGCACCGGGGGGATGGTGCCGAAAGGCACAGAGCCGGATGCCCACACTCCAACCAATTATTTACCCTGTTCATCAACACTCAGAGGTTGATTACGCCGCCAGTCGCGGAGGACTGCACGTGAAGCCCATCTCCGGCCCCGGTATGCGAGCCGCCCGGATCCTGATCGTCGACCACGACATCGCCATGGCGCGGTCGCTGGCCGGCGCGCTCGGCGATATGTTGGCCCTGCCGCCGGTGATCGCCGCCGCCCGCGACGGGCGCGACGCGACGGAACAGCTGCGCTCGGCGGCCTTCGATCTATTGCTGGCGGCGCTCAGCAGCCTCGAAGACCTGGCCGAGTCGCCCGAGGACGCGGTGGCCCGGCTGGTGCGGCTGTCGGCCGGTGCGCTGGTGGTCGCCATTGCCGAGGAAGCGTCGGTGAGCGCCGCGATGGCGGTGATGCGGGCCGGCGCGCACGACTACGTGGTGCGCCCCGCCGGCGGCGCCGCCCTCGCGACTCGGATCCGGGAACTCGGCGAGCGGCTCGGCAGGGCCCAGGCCCTCGGCTTCGACACGCCTGTGGCCTCGCCGCCCGCCCCGGCAGTGGCGGAACCCAGCCCGCCCGCCGCCTTCAGCAGTCGGCCGATGCAACTGGTCGCCACGCGCAATCCGGTGCTGCCGATGTGGCGCCAGGAGCAGCGGATCATCGAGGAAGCCATCGAGAGCTTCGGCGGCAACATCGCGCTGGCCGCCGCCGCCCTCGAACTCAGCCCCTCCACCATCTACCGCAAGCGCCAGGCCTGGGCCGAGATGGAGGGCAAGCGCGGCGCGGCGTGAGCGTCTCACGGTCGGGTTGAAACGTTCCTGCCTTCAAGTCGAAGGACGGGTCGGTCATGTCCCGAGCTATCCTGCTTTCCACGATGTCATTCCCGCGAAAGCGGGAACCTCTGTTTCTTTTCGAGATCGCAAACGGAGGTCCCCGCTTTCGCGGGGATGACCCGGTAAAGGAAGGCGCAACATCGCGCCAGCCTCATCCGAGCGGGTGCCCGGAAAGTTCACCCCCGTTCCAGCCAAGCGGTGAAACGCTCAGCCCTTGGCCAGCTTGTCGCGGGCCTTGCGGGCGGTGGCGAAGGCGCGGTGCTCTTCGCCGAGCGCAGTGCCGGACTTCACCACCTTGCCGTCGGCGTCGACCAGTTCCCAGGTCCACTTGGCATTGGCCCCCACGCCGCCGGTGCGGCGCAGCTTGATTTCGAGATTTGCTTCTAGCGCCACGTGAATACCCTTGTGACCGAATAGTTGAAGACAACGCTCATCAGCACCCCCAGCAGACCGGCGACATAGAAGGATCCATCATAGGCATAGATCCAGCTCGCGACGGAGACGTTGGCGAGGGCGCCAATCGAGCACACGGCATAGAAGCTGAGCAGGCCGGTGAGGTACCGCCAGCCGCGCAGCTTCTTGTTGGCGTAGGTCAGCTCGTTGTTCAACATGAAATTGAATGTCATGGCGACGACGGTGGCGGCGACCTGGGCGTAAAAGAAGTTGAAGCCGGACGTCTCGTGGAGGACCCATAGGGTGCCCATGTGCACGATCACGCCCGTGGCGCCCACCAGGGCGAACAGCAGAAAGGTGGCGGGGAGCAGGCCGCGCGTGAGCTTGGAGACGATCAGCCCGAGGAATTGGACGACGATCACCGGGCTCATCTTGCTCTCGCCGGCGGCACGCGGGCGGAAGGTGTAGGGCATCTCGGCGATCCGCAACGGCTCGCCATGACGGCCCCTGACCCGGCGTGCCGAGACGATGATGTCGAGCAGGATCTTGAACCCCTCGTTGCTGAGCTCCGCGGCGACCTCGTCGAACACCTCGCGGCTCATGAGGAAGAAGCCGCTCATCGGGTCGGTCAACGCTTGGCCGGTGAGCAGGCCGGAGAGTCGCGTGGCCGCCCGGCTCCCTGCCTCGCGCGTCGGGGACAGGCCGCTCCCGACGCTGCCGGCATCGCCATAGCGGGTGCCGACGACGATGTGGTCGCCGGCCATCGCCTTCTCGAGCATCTGTGGCAGGATGCGCTCGTCGTGCTGCAGGTCGGCATCGATGACCGCGAAGTAGGGCGCGGCGCTCGCCGAGATGCCCTCGATCACGGCCGAGCTGAGCCCGCGCCGGCCGATGCGATGGATGCAGCGGACATTGTGGTGCCGGCGGGCCATTTCCTTGACGAGGCTCGCCGTGCCGTCGGGCGAATTGTCGTCCACCACGATGAACTCGAACGGAACGTTCCCGAGCGCTTCCGACACCTTGTCGTAGAGCAGGGCGACGTTGTCCCGCTCATTGAAGCTGGGGACAATCACTGCGAGCAGCGGCGGCGCCCAAAGGTCGGGGAAGTCGCGGGAGGGGTCGTGCTTGACTACGGTCACGGCTGCTCCGGAGGTTGGTCGCGGCATCAGTTATCTCCGCCCCCGCTGCATTGCAATGTTGCCGGCTACGGAGATGCGTCGTGGAGTTGCCAAGGTGCAAACAGCGAGCCGCGCCGTGCTCCGATTGTGCTGCGGAGCCAACTTGAACTCGTTTTCCGCCCCCTCCTATATCCCTGCCAGCCGTTAGCACTCCTCAGTCACGAGTGCTAACAGGCTCGAAATCATAGAGGCTGATAGGAGCAAACATGGCTTTCCGTCCCCTGCACGACCGCGTGGTCGTCCGGCGCGTCGACAGCGAAGAGAAATCCGCTGGCGGCATCATCATTCCCGATACCGCCAAGGAAAAGCCCTCCGAGGGTGTGATCGAGGCCGTGGGCCCGGGCGCCCGCGACGAGAGCGGCAAGATCGTCCCGCTGGACGTCAAGGCCGGCGATCGGATCCTGTTCGGCAAGTGGAGCGGCACCGAGGTGAAGCTCGACGGCAAGGACCTGCTGATCATGAAAGAGTCCGACATCATGGGCGTGATCTCGTAACCAGGCGCTTCCGCCGGTTCCGTCTTCCCCCAACCCAACTCGTAAGGAGCGCCTCTCATGGCTGCGAAAGACGTAAAGTTCTCCACCGATGCCCGCGACAAGATGGTCCGCGGCGTCAACATCCTCGCCAATGCGGTGAAGGTCACCCTCGGCCCCAAGGGCCGGAACGTCGTGATCGACAAGTCGTTCGGTGCCCCGCGCATCACCAAGGACGGCGTGACTGTCGCCAAGGAAATCGAGCTCGAGGACAAGTTCGAGAACATGGGCGCCCAGATGCTGCGCGCCGTGGCCTCGAAGACCAACGACATCGCCGGTGACGGCACCACCACCGCGACCGTGCTCGGCCAGGCCATCGTCAACGAAGGCATCAAGCTGGTTGCCGCCGGCATGAACCCGATGGACCTGAAGCGCGGCATCGATCTCGCCGTCAACGAAGTCGTCGAGAACCTCGGCAAGGCCAAGAAGACGATCTCGTCGAATAGCGAAGTCGCCCAGGTCGGCACCATTTCGGCCAACGGCGAGACGGCGATCGGCGACATGATCGCCAACGCCATGCAGAAGGTCGGCAACGAGGGCGTCATCACCGTCGAGGAAGCCAAGACCGCCGAGACCGAGCTCGACGTCGTCGAGGGCATGCAGTTCGACCGCGGCTATCTCTCGCCCTACTTCGTCACCAACGCCGAGAAGATGACCGCCGTGCTCGAGGATCCCGTGATCCTGCTGCACGAGAAGAAGCTCTCGAACCTGCAGTCCATGCTGCCGATCCTCGAGGCCGTGGTGCAGTCGCAGCGTCCGCTGCTGATCGTCGCCGAGGACATCGAGGGCGAGGCTCTGGCCACGCTCGTCGTCAACCGCCTGCGTGGCGGCCTCAAGGTCGCTGCCGTCAAGGCACCGGGCTTCGGTGATCGCCGCAAGGCCATGCTCGAGGACATCGCGATCCTCACCGGCGGCCAGGTGATCTCGGAAGACCTCGGCATCAAGCTCGAGAACGTCACCCTCGACATGCTCGGCACTGCCAAGCGCGTGGAAATCTCCAAGGAGAACACCACGATCATCGACGGCGCCGGCTCCAAGGAAGATATCCAGGGCCGGGTTGCGCAGATCAAGTCGCAGATCGAGGAGACCACCTCGGACTACGACAAGGAGAAGCTGCAGGAGCGTCTCGCCAAGCTCGCCGGCGGTGTTGCGGTGATCAAGGTCGGCGGCTCGACCGAAGTCGAGGTGAAGGAGCGTAAGGACCGCGTCGACGACGCGCTGAACGCTACCCGCGCCGCGGTTGAGGAAGGCATCGTGCCGGGCGGCGGCGTCGCGCTGTTGCGCGCTGCGAACACCATCTCGGTGAAGGGTGCCAACGCCGACCAGCAGGCCGGTATTGCGCTCGTCCGTCGCGCCCTCCAGGAGCCGGTCCGTCAGATCGCCAACAACGCGGGTGACGAAGGCTCGGTCGTGGTCGGCAAGATCCTCGAGAGCGAACTCGGCGAACTATGGCTACAACGCCCAGACCGGCGAATATGGCGACATGATCCAGATGGGCATCGTCGACCCGGTCAAGGTCGTTCGCGCGGCACTGCAGGATGCGGCCTCGGTTGCATCGCTCCTGATCACCACCGAGGCGATGATCGCCGAGGTGCCGAAGGAAGCTGGCCCGGCGATGCCTGGCGGCGGCGGCATGGGTGGCATGGGCGGCATGGACTTCTAAGGCTTACGCCTTAGCAAGTTCTCGCTCACGGTCCGCACCGCGTTCGGGCAATCGGCCCGAACGCTGGACCTCCGCGGGGGCGGCCGACGGCCGTCGCCTTGCGGCGAAGACATCCGACCTTACCCAAGGTCACGAACGGGAGGGCGGTCCATCAGGGGCCGCCCTTTCGTTTTGGCGCGCATGGAGCGTTTGCAGGAACGTCGGATGCAGCTACGCCGCGACGGGGCGAACCGTGCGCTCCACCACCTTCGCGAGATCGGCCTGGGAGAAGGGCTTGGAGAGCTTGGGCAGGGTGTTGTTGCTGCCGGGCGGCAGTTCGGCGTAGCCGGTGGCGAGCACCACCGGCAGGCGGGGCCATTGGTCTGCTGATTTCCTCGGCCAGCTGCGAGGCCGGTCATCCGCGGCATGGCGTGGTCGGTGATCACCAGGTCGACGCCGTCGGCCGCCTTCAGCATGTCGAGCGCCTCGCGGCCCGACATGCGCCTCGATCACCGTGTGGCCCAGGTCCTCCAGCATGGCGGACGGTGTTCATCAGCACCAGCGCGATCGTCGTCGACGGCCAGGATCACCAGGCGGCCGCGTCTCGGCGCTCGGTCGGCGAGCCGGCGGCTCGCCGGCCGCGGCCTCGTCGGCCTCGCCGGCGAGCGGCAGCCAGCAGCTCGACCGTCGTGCCCTCGCCCGGGCGCGCTGCTCAGCCGCAGCCGCCCGCCCGACTGCTCGGCCAGGCCGTGCACCATCGAGCAGGCCGAGGCCGGTGCCCTTGCCGACGCCCTTGGTGGTGAAGAACGGCTCGGCGGCGCGCGCCAGCGTCTCCTGCGTCCATGCCCTCGCCGGTGTCGGCGACCGACAGGCGGACATAGTCGCCCGGCGGCCAGGCCGTCGCCGTCGCCGCGACCGTCCACCTCGGCCGCCGCGATGCGTGATCGCGCCGCCGTCCGGCATGGCGTCGCGGGCGTTGACCGCCAGGTTGAGCAGCGCCAGTCTCGAGCTGGTTGGCATCGGCCAGCACCGGCGGCAGGTCCGCGGGCAAGTCGATGCTCGATCTGGATCGCCGGGGCCGAGCGAGCGCTGCAGCAGGTCCGCCATGCCGCGCACCAGCGTCGGCGATCGTCGACCGGCTCGCAGCGTCGAGGTCCTGCCGGCGGGCGAAGGCCAGCATGCGCTGGGTCAGCGCGCGCGCCGCGCTCGGCGCCCTGCACGGCGTTGTCGAGCAGCGGCGCGAGCCGCGGATCGTCGCGGCAGGCGCTTGCGCAGCAGCTCGAGGCTGCCCAGCACCGCCATCAGCAGGTTGTTGAAGTCGTGCGCGACGCCGCCGGTGAGCTGGCCGATCGCCTCCATCTTCTGCGACTGGAACAGCGCCTCGCGCGCCTGCTCGAGCGCCCGCTGCGCCTCGCGCCGCTCGGTGATGTCGCGGGTGATCTTGGCGAAGCCGATCAGCTCGCCGTCGTCGTCGCGGATCGCGTCGATGACCACATGGGCCCAGAAGCGGCGTGCCGTCCTTGCGGACGCGCCAGCCCTCCTTCTCGAAGCGGCCCTCGCGCGGCGGCCGTCGCCAGCGCCTCGCTCCGGCTCGCCGGCCGCGCGGTCCTCCTCGGTGTAGAAGCGCGAGAAGTGCTGGCCGATGATCTCCTCGGGCGGTAGCCCTTGATGCGCTGCGGCGCCGGCGTTCCAGCTGGTGACGCGGCCCTCGGGGTCGAGCATGTAGATGGCGTAGTCGGTGACGCCCTGGACCAGCAGGCGGAACTGCTCCTCGCTGCGGCGCAGCGCCTCCTCGGCGCGCTTGCGCTCGGTCAGGTCGCGGGTGATCTTGGCGAAGCCGACCAGGTCGCCGTCGGCGTCGCGGATCGGATCGATGACGACATGGGCCCAGAAGCGGGTGCCGTCCTTGCGGACGCGCCAGCCCTCGCCCTCGAAGCGGCCCTCGCGCGCGGCCGTCGCGAGGGCCCGCGCCGGCAGCCCGGCTGCGCGGTCCTCCGGCGGTGTAGAAGCGCGAGAAGTGCTGGCCGATGATCTCGTCGGCTTCGTAGCCCTTGAAGCGCTGCGCGCCGGGGTTCCAGCTCGCGACCGTGCCGTCCGGGTCGAGCATGTAGATGGCGTAGTCGGTGATCGCATCGACGAGCAGACGATAGTTCTCGCCGCCACCGAGGGAAGGCTCACTAGAATTCATGCAGTCTACCCCTGGGAGCCCCTGATACTCTCTCCCGACAGCCTTTAACGGCTCTCAGCGGAACTGGTTCCGTACATGAACGCCGCATGAATGCAGGATGAACAGAACATTGGCGTCCCGTTCAATCTGCATCGGCCAGATGTTGTCGCGTACCCACCCATAGCGCAGAGGGGTCGCCCATGAACACTCTTTTCAAGACCGTTGCCGCAGCCGGCCTCTTCGCCCTGTTCGCGCCGTCCGCCATGGCGGCCCAGTCGCCGGCGGGACTGTGGCAAACGACCGGCGGCGAATCCCGCTTCGAGATCTCGCTGTGCGGCGACGGTACGCAGGTCTGCGCCAAGCTGGTCTGGCTGCGCCAGGATGCGCGCACCACCGACAACCTGCCTTACCTCAACAAGTATATCCTGATGGGCGCCAAGCGGGCGCTCGAGAACAAGTGGCGCGGCAGCGCCGAGTACATGGGCGAAACGGTCAAGGGGACCCTGACGCTGGTCGATGCGGATACGCTGACCATCAACGGCTGCCGGGGCGCCCTTTGCCAAAAGGTCAAATTGACACGCCTTTGATCGATCGGTCGACTGCGCCGTGACGCAACCTGTGCCGTGTTCAAGGCGTTGGCCACACTGGAAAATGGCCCTCGTCAAGAAGGCCGTACCTGGAGGCACCACCATGGAAAGACACGTGATGATGAAGGCCCCGGCAGGAGCGCACCGTCCGGTGTTGCGGCTGGCAGCCGAGTACGGTGGCCGGCTGGCGGACCGCCAGGAGATTGCGCCCATCGACAGCCCCGAACTGCCGATGACCGTCCGTTTCGAGGGGATCACCCCGGCCCAGCAGCGAGCGGCGCTCGCTGCCTTCCCCGGTGGACGCCGCTTCGTGCTGGCCAGCTGACTACTTCGCCAGCCTGAGGTTAGCCAGCTGGTCCGCGATCAGCTTGAACGTATCGGTGAGCGTCGCCGGATCGGTCGGGAAGAAGGCGTGGTCGGGGTCGGTGGCGCAGTCCTTCAACAGGTTGATCGTCTTCTGGTTGGGGGCATTCAGGCCGATCGTGTAGATGACGATCTTGTCCGGCTCGCCCGTCGCCACCGGCTTCTTCGCCTGCCGACAGGTCTCAAGTGTCCTGCTGTCCATCGCCGCGGTCACCTGGGCGTCGCTCGAGGGATTGGGATAGGTGCTGCTGTAGATGCGGCCGTTGTACGGCGCCGGACCTGGGTAGCCATAGGCCATGTAGCCCCTGGCGCGGTTCATGCTGGACGAGTTGTAGCCATCCACCGTGTTCTCGCCGTCGGTCATCAGGATGATCACCTTGACGGTCGAGCTCGCATAGCTCTGCGCCTCGGTCAGCGGCTCTCCGGGCGACAGCATGTGATAGCCCCAGATCGCGCCCTGGTGGATGTTGGTATAGCCCTGCGGCGCCATTACCTTGATCGCGTCCAGCACCGTCTTCTTGGTGGTGGTCAGCGGGGTGATGGCGTTGAACGGGCAGTCCGCGTTCGGGCCGGGCTTGCCGGTGTCGATCTTGCCGGTGTACTTGCAGAGCCGTTCCTGCAATTCACGGTCGCTGAACGAGTAGTTGCAGGTCGTCTGGATCGTCAGCGTGTAATCGCTCCTTCTTGCCGCTGCTGTCATAGGTCACCGTGCACTTGGGATAGTTCGGGTTGCCGTTCCGGTCGGGCAACGAGGCCGGCTGCGTCGTGGCGGGCGGGGCGAAGACCGAGCCATCCCACTTGGTCTGGCTGCGCGTAATGGCTCTGCGTGCTGCTGCAGCTGTTGTACCGGAGAGCTTCTTGCTGTCGTTGCCGTTGTAGTTGTCCGGGCAGTTGGTCTTGGTCTTCCTTTCGATCCAGGCGCCGGAGTCCTTGTTGATGCACGCGGCCGGCCGATCGTTCAGGTAGTCGTTCGGGTAACCTTCGGGCTCGTCGGGGCGAACTGCGGCATGAACAGCGTGTCGCCACCGAGGGGCGGCTCGTCGGTCGTGTCGTAGGGTTGCTTGCGCGCCTCGACGCAGCCGGCCCAGTTCACATTGGTCAACTGGTCATAGAGCTGGAAGCGGTTGACGGCGCCGTTGTAGGGCGTCGCGTCATTGTCGTCGTTGTCGAAATTGTCGTTCGACAGCGAGCTTGCGCCGGCCTGGTCCATCCAGCTGGCGGTGCGGTTATGGGCGCCGACATTGACGAACTCGGTGAACGGGACGACGCCGATCTTCACGTTGGTCGATACGGCCGGCTTGGCGTCCTCGGCGTTGAGGTTGGTCGCTGCACAGTTGGTGGTGCCGCTGAACAGGACGTTGGTGGCGCAGCGGGCCGCGAGGATCAGGTTCTCCATTCGCGATTTGCCACCACTCTTCGTCGACATCGACCGGAGTTGTCGAGCACCATCGCGATCTCGAGGTTGAGGCGCTTGCGCGTCGCCTCGCTGCTGACCCTGGCGGTGACGGAGGGAATGCCGACCAGCTGCACGAAGGCGGTATTCACCGTGATCGACGCATCGAGCCTCAGCGTGCCGTCCGTCTTGTTGATCACCGGGAGTGTCCATCGTGACGGCGATGCCGTTGTCGGCGAGCCGCTCGGTCAGCAGATCCAGTGCCATGGGCTTGATCGTGTCGGCGGTGACGCCCGTGGTGTAGATCGTCGGCTGCAGGCCGAGCGCCGCGGAGTCGAGCGCCTGCTGGGCCCGCGTCCGGGCCTGCTCGATCGAGGTGAAGTCCACGACCGCACCGGCGGTGGCGACCAGCACCACCGCCATGACGCCGAAGATCACGGCGAAGACGCCGCGCTCGTCCGACCGAAATCGGCGCAATAGTTCGATGAACACGCCCATGGCGCTCGAGCCCCAGTTACCCGGGCGCCAGCTTCGCTGAAAATCCTAACTAAAGGACAATGACTTTAGCGCCAATTTTCACACGCTCGTACAGGTCCATGACATCCTCGTTCATCATCCGGATGCAGCCCGAGGAGACGTTCTGGCCGATGGTCCAGGGCTCGTTGGTGCCGTGGATGCGATAGAGCGTCGAGCCGATATAGATGGCGCGGGCGCCCAGTGGATTGTCGGGGCCGCCGGGCATGTAGCCGGGCAGGTACGGCTGGCGCTTGCGCATCTGTGCCGGCGGGGTCCAGCCGGGCCATTCGCGCTTGCTGGAGACCCGGTGGGTTCCGCTCCACTCGAAGCCCGGTGCGGGCGGTGCCGATGCCGTAGCGGATCGCGGTGCCGTTCCCGAGCACGTAGTAGAGGTACTTCTGCCCGGTCACGATGATGATCGTGCCAGGCTTCTGGCCGGTCTCGACATTGACCGTCTGGCGCCGGAACTGGGAGGGAACCGGCATGCTTACCGTTGCGCAGCTGCACGTTGGCTTGCGCTGCCCTGGCCTGCAGGGCCTGCGCGGACGGATTGGAGAGGTAGTACCGCTGTCGGGCGAGGGCGGTATCCGCCAGCATCAGCACGGAAACAAAAGCCGCCGCTGCAACGAGCGCAGCACGGGACGGACGCAGCATTTTTGCAACACCTAAGGATAAATGCCCGGAAATACGGACGATGCTGTCAGTATTGTTGGCAATACCGAACGGCGCATGAAGAAGGACAGTAAAACGCCGGTTGTAATCCGTGGTTAATCGCCCGTTGCTGGAAACCGCCGTGTTTTTGCCGGCATTTCACCGCAGCCGGGGTAAGGGATTGCCGCCGTTGCCATGCGCGCCTAGGCATGATCATGGTCGACGAGCGTGCCGGGCGTTCTCGGGCGCGACCACCGACTGGGAGAGCTGCATGCCAACGGCGCCGGAAGCCGCACGCTGCGGCTGGGCCGGGTCCGACCCGCTCTACGTGCACTATCACGACCGGGAATGGGGCAGACCCGTAACGGACGACGCACGCCTGTTCGAGAAGCTCTGCCTCGAGGGCTTCCAGTCGGGGCTGTCGTGGATCACCATCCTGCGCAAGCGCGAGAACTTCCGCGCCGCCTTCCTCGGCTTCGACATCGAGCGGGTCGCGGCGATGGGTGAGGCGGACATCGAGCGCCTGCTGCAGGACCCCGGCATCGTCCGGCACCGCGGCAAGATCGCCTCGACCATCAACAATGCGAGGCGCACGCTCGAGATCCAGAAGGAGTTCGGCTCGCTCGCCAGCTATGTCTGGCGCTTCGAGCCCGAGCGCCGCGGCGGGCTCCTTCGCCCGGGCGAGATCCCATCCGAGACCGAGGCCTCCCGGCGCTTCAGCAAGGACCTGCGCAAGCGCGGCTTCTCCTTCGTCGGCCCCACCACCTGCTACGCCTTCATGCAGGCGATGGGGCTGGTCAACGATCACGTCGACGAGTGCTTCTGCCGCGCCGAGGCCGAGGCGGAACGGGCGCGACTGCAGCGCCCGTAGGACGCGACAGCGCACCCTACCCCCTGAAATCCGGCGGCAGGCCGATGTCCTGGAGCAGGTGGGGTGAGAGTTGCGACGCGCGGCCGGGGCGGATGGGCGCGGAGGGCACGGCGGAGCATGGCGTTCGCCTGCCGGCGGACGATGAAGAGCTGCAGGCGGCGCAGCAGGCCGCCTTGCCGTTCCGCTTCGTACGCCGTTTCGGAGCCGGCGCGCCGATCGGTGAAGTCGCTGAGCGTGCTGTTCATGGCTTCTCCGGGCGCAGCCCGGTCCCTCGTGCTTACCGATAGTCCCAGTGGCTCCTGGGCTCCGGCAGTTCGGGCGGCAGCCCGACATCGCGCCGGAGAGATGCAGGCAGTGGCGAGCCGCGCGACTTGTGGCGGCGCGCGGCGTGGGCCAGCTCGAGCCTGATCAGTGTGGTGACGACGGCAGCAACCAGCGTGCGGCCAGCGCCGACAAGAATGCTCTTCGGACGTGCAGGCGCACGGCTATCGACTTCGAAAGTCATGGCGTCTTCCGGGCCGCGATCGGCCTAGTCCTCTGGTGAGAGACAGGTATGGCGGCGGCGGAATCGGGGGCGCGAAGCCGCCGCATGCGCTGCCGGTTGCTAGAAGGGAATTAGGCTAGGGGGATCAGCGACCCGCGTCGGGGTCAGAGCCGTTCAGGCGGATGGCATACCGCAATGAAGAGCGCCAGGCCCGGTGACGTGGATGAACATGGTCATGTCGCGCCCTCCTCTGCTGCTGGCGTTGAACGGGTGGCCTCTTACGCCCATTGCGGCGTGTAGCCAAGCACAGATGCGACAGCCTGACGCACCTCCCTGGCGACTGTTGCGGTTTCGACACAGGAGCTTTCCTTGAGTCGCCGTGGGCTTTCCGTTAGGAACCAGCCTCAGATTCCGGGCCCGGACCAGCAGCAGACAATGAACGAAAAGAAGAAGCTCATCGCGCCGCGGTTGCCCCGAGGCTTCGAGGACCGCTTGCCGGGCGAGATCGCCGCCGTCGACCAGATGATGGCGAGCATCCGCAAGGTCTATGAGCGCTACGGCTTTGATCCGGTTGAAACTCCGCTGCTCGAGTACACCGAGACGCTGGGCAAGTTCCTGCCCGATACCGACCGGCCGAATGCCGGCGTGTTCTCGCTGCAGGACGACGACGAGCAGTGGATGAGCCTGCGCTACGACCTGACGGCGCCGCTCGCCCGCCACTTCGCCGAGAATTTCGACCGGCTGCCCAAACCCTATCGCAGCTATCGCGCGGGCTATGTGTTCCGCAACGAGAAGCCCGGCCCCGGCCGCTTCCGCCAGTTCATGCAGTTCGATGCCGATACCGTCGGCGCGGCCGGCCCCGAGGCGGACGCCGAGATGTGCATGATGATGGCCGACACCATGGATGCGCTCGGCCTCGCCGGGAAGTACGTGGTGAAGGTCAACAACCGCAAGGTGCTGGACGGGGTGCTGGAAAGCATCGGGCTCGGCGCGGCCGACCCCGGGCGCAGCCTCGTGGTGCTGCGGGCCATCGACAAGCTGGACCGCGTCGGAACCGAGGGCGTGCGCCAACTCCTCGGCAAGGGCCGGAAGGACGAGAGCGGCGACTTCACCAAGGGCGCCGAGCTCGACGCCGAGCAGATCGATCGCGTGCTGGCCTATGTCGCCGCCGAAGGGCACGGCGCGCCGTTCTTCCAGGCGCTGACCAAGCTGGTGTCGGAGAACGCCCGCGGCCTCGAGGGGGTCGACGAGCTGCGCGACATGGAAGCGCTGTTCGTCGCCGCCGGCTATGGGCGCGACCGCATCCGCATCGACGCCTCCGTGGTCCGCGGCCTCGAGTATTACACCGGCCCGGTCTTCGAGATCGAACTCACCTTCAAGGTGCAGAACGAGAAGGGCCAGGACGTGGTGTTCGGCTCGGTCGGCGGCGGCGGCCGCTATGACGGGCTGGTGTCGCGCTTCCGCTCCGAGCCGGTGCCGGCGACGGGGTTCTCGATCGGCGTCTCGCGGCTCGCCAACGCGCTGAAGCTCACCGGCAATCTCGGCGCCGAGCGAGCCGACCGGTCCGGTGGTCGTCCTCGTCATGGACAAGGACCAGGTGCCCCGCTACCAGGAGATCGTCTCGCGGCTGCGGAAGGCCGGCATCCGCGCCGAAATGTTCATGGGCGCCACCAAGAACTTCGGCAAGCAGGTGGCCTATGCCGACAAGCGCAACTCGCCGGCCGTGATCATCGAGGGCAGCCAGGAGCGCGAGCAGGGGATCGTCCAGATCAAGGACCTGATCGCCGGCAAGGAAGCCGCCAAGGCCATCACCGACAATGCCGAGTGGAAGGCCGAGCGCCCGGGCCAGTTCGAATGCACCGACGCCGAGATCGTCGAGCGGATCTCGGCCCTGCCGGCCGTGCGAGCCTACCTGGACGCCAATAAGTGAAGTCGGCGTCAGAACGATACGCCGCCTTGGTGCGGCTGGTTGAAGCGCGCACGGTTGTCCGCGCCACCCCGCCGCTGCTGCTGCCGGCCGGGCCCTATTTCGACCTCGCCGGCGAGGAGTTCGGCCGCAACCTGCTGCTGACCACCACCAATAACGGCATCGAATACTGCCTCAGGCCGGATTTCACCCTGCCGATCGCCCAGCAATATCTCGAGGACGGGCTCGCCGGGCGTGCCCTCGGCCTTCACCTATCTCGGGCCGATCTTCCGCCAGCTCAATTCCACCCCGGTCGAGTACGAGCAGGCGGGGCTGGAACTGCTGGGCCAGCCCGATGCGGACAATGCGCTCGACCAGGTGCTGACCTTCGCCCGCTGGGCGCTCGCCATCTACGACATCACCGCGCCCAATGTCCGCCTCGGCGGCGTCGGCCTGTTCGAGGCCTTCCTCGAGGCCGCGGAGGTGCCGCCGGCCTGGCGCAGCCGCATCCGCCACCGCTTCGGCCATCCCGAGGCGCTGCACCGGCTGATGGAGCGCCTGGCGCATCCCGAGGAGCGGGTCGCCGGCGCAGCCCCGGACAGCCGCGACACGCGTCATCGAGATCGTCACCGACGCCATGCTGTCGGGCGGGCTGAGCCTCATCGGCAGCCGCACGCCCGAGGAGATCGCCGACCGCTATCTCGAAAAGCAGGCGCTCGATGCCGCGCCGATCCCGCCGCACACGGTGGGGCTGCTGCAGGAGTACCTGTCGATCGCCGAGAGCACCGAAACCGCGTTCGACCGCATCGGCGCGCTGTGCAGCGACGCCGGCTTCGATTTCGACGAGCCGCTGTACCAGGTCCGCAACCACGCCGCTGCGCTCGCGGCGCTGTCGCCCAGTGCGGACGTGATCTTCGATGCGAGCTTCTCGCCCCGGCTCGACTATTATACCGGCATCGTCTTCGAGATGACCGGGCACCGACGGCGAGGTGCTGGCCTCGGGCGGCGAGTACGACCGCATGCTGGAGCGGCTGGGCGCGGCGGAACCGGTCAACGCGTCGGGCTGCGCGCTCTGGGTCGATCGGCTGGAACGGGAGGCCTCGCTGTGAACAACCTTCCCGGCGGGCTGACGCTCGCGGTCCCGTCCAAGGGCCGGCTCGAGGAGCTGACGCGCAAGGCCTTCACCTCCTCGCGCCTGACCATCGCCCGCCCCGGCGGCGCCCGCTCCTATATCGGCTCGATCAAGAACCAGCCGCAGGTGACGGTCCGCTTCTATCCGGCGGCCGAGATCGCGCGCGAGCTGATCCTCGGCGGCGTCGACATCGGCGTCACCGGCACCGACCTGATCCACGAGGCCTCCGAGAACGGCGAGGAGAACGTGCTGTTCGTGCGCGGGCTCGGCTTCGGCGAGGCCAATGTCGTGGTCGCCGTGCCCGATTCCTGGATCGACGTGCAGCAGATGAGCGATCTCGCCGACGTCGCCTCCGACTTCCGCGCCCGCCACGGCCGCTGGCTGCGCGTCGCGACCAAATACGTGAACCTCACCCGCCGCCACTTCGCGCGCCACGGCATCGCCGAGTACCGCATCGTCGAAAGCGCCGGCGCCACCGAGGCCGCGCCGGCCGCCGGTTCGGCCGACCTGATCGTCGATATCACCTCGACCGGCTCGACGCTCGCGGCAAATCAGTTGCGCGTGCTGGACGACGGCCTCATCATGCAGTCGGAAGCCCATCTCATCGTCTCGCGCACCGCCGACTGGACGCCGTTGCGCAAGGCGCAGCTCGAGGCCCTGCTTTCGATCATGGGCGGTGTGCCGCCGGGAATCTCGACGCTGCTGTAGAGACTTGGCGTTCGCCTCGTGAGGGGATGTTAGGGTTTCGCTGGCATCATGGAGCGATTTGGCTCCAAAAAAGATCGATCATGCGCGACCTCGAGCTCACCATCCTGATGCCCTGCCTCAACGAGGCGGAGACGCTTGCGACCTGCATCCGCAAGGCCCGCGGCTTCCTCGAACGCACCGGCATCGCCGGCGAAGTGCTGATCGCCGACAACGGCTCGACCGACGGCAGCCGCGAGATCGCCGTGGCCGCCGGCGCCCGGGTGGTCGAGGTCGGGCAGAAGGGCTATGGCGCCGCGCTCTCGGGCGGCATCGCCGCGGCGCGCGGCCGCTACGTCATCATGGGCGATGCCGATGACAGCTACGACTTCGCCAATCTCGACGCGCTTCGTCGAGCGCCTGCGGGCCGGCGACCGGCTGGTCATGGGCAACCGCTTCAAGGGCGGCATCGCGCCCGGCGCGATGCCCTGGCACCACAAGTATATCGGCAACCCGGTGCTGAGCTTCCTCGGCCGGCTGTTCTTCAAGGCCGCGGCCGGCGGATTTCCATTGCGGGCTGCGCGGCTTCGACCGCGAGGCGATCCTCGGGCTCAACCTGCGCACCACCGGCATGGAGTTCGCCTCCGAGATGGTGGTGAAGGCGACGCTTTCGGGGCTGCGCGTCAGCGAGGTGCCGACGACGCTGAAGCCCGACGGGCGCTCGCGCCCGCCGCACCTGCGCTCCTTCCGCGACGGCTGGCGGCACCTGCGCTTCCTGCTGCTGTTCTCGCCGCGCTGGCTGTTCCTCTATCCCGGCCTCGCCTGCCTCGCGGTGGGCCTGTTCCTCGGCGCGCTGCTGTGGCAGGGGCCGGTGCGCATCTCGCCCGACGCGTCGAGATCGACGTCCAGACCTTCCTCGTCGGCGCCATGCTGATCCTCGTCGGGCTGCAGGCCGTGTCCTTCGCCATCATCGGCCGGCGCTTTGCCTCGCGCTACGGCTTCATCCCGAAATCCGAGACCTTCGATGCCGTGCTCGAGTTCCTGACGCTCGAGCGCATCCTGACGGTGGCCGTGCTGCTGGTGGTCGCGGGCCTCAGCGCGCTGATCTGGGGCATCGGGCAATGGGCCAGCGAGGATTTCGGCGCCCTCGACCTCTCCTCCACCATGCGCGCGATGATCGTCGTCGGTGACGACGCTGGTCGCCGGCACGCAGCTGGCGCTGACCGCCTTCATGTCGTCGATCATCAACATCCCGCTGCAGGAGCGGCGGCTGGTCGACGGTCCCGCGTTGAACCTGCAGCGCCGCTCGACCGACAGCGTCTGACGCAGCGCCCATGCATCTCGAACCCCTGACCCTTGTTGCCCTGGGCCTCGTGGGCATGCTCGCGGGCTTTGTCGATGCCATCGCCGGCGGCGGCGGACTGATCGCCCTGCCGGCGCTGCTGTCGGCGGGCGTGCCGCCCATCGCCGCCTTCGGCACCAACAAGGTGCAGTCGGTGATCGGCACCGGCATGGCGGCGATCACCTATTGGCGCAAGGGCTTCGTCTCGCTGCCGGCGCTCGGCTGGGCGGTCCCGGTGACCTTCGGGGCGGCGTTCCTCGGCGCGCTTGTGGTCAAGTCGATCGACACCTCGATCCTCTCCTACCTCGTGCCGGCGGCGCTGATCGGCATCGCGCTCTACTTCTCGCTCGCGCCGCGGCTGACCGATGCCGACAGCCACGCGCGGCTGGCGTTCAGGACCTTCGTGCCGGTGATGGGCTTCGTCGTCGGCTTCTACGACGGCATGTTCGGCCCCGGCACCGGCTCGTTCCTGACCATGGGCTTCGTCACCCTGTTCGGCCTCGGGCTGACCCGGGCGGCGGCGCACACCAAGTTCCTCAACCTCGCCTCGAACCTCGGCGCGCTGACCCTCTTCATCCCCTCCGGCGACGTGGTCTGGTCGGCCGCGCATCGCCATGGCGATCGGCCAGTTCTTCGGCGGCTATCTCGGCGCGCAGAACCGGCATCCGCTTCGGCGCGAAACTCATCCGCCCACTGGTCATCGTGGTGTCGGTGATTCTCGCGCTGCGGCTGCTGATATTCCGCTAGCGCGGGCTCGCGGGCGGCAGAACGGGCTTGTCGGGAAGGTTGGAAAGCCCGGAATTCCTGGGCTTTGAGTGGTACCGCCTCCCCGGTTCGAACGGGGGACCCCTAGATCCACAATCTAGTGCTCTAACCAACTGAGCTAAGGCGGCCCGGAAGCGCGCGGACCATAGTTTCACTTGCCGGCGCTTGCAAGGGCCGTTTTGCGCTTTGTCGCGGCTCGTTTCAAGTGGCCGCTTAACCATCGACAGTGAATGCCAAGGCAGCGGTGGTCGCCACGTATGGACCCTACGCGGAGCCCACGATATTTAGAGACAATTAAGTTAGGAGTGCGGTCTGTTCCAATCTGGCACAGCCCGGAAAGAGTAATGCGTGCCCGCTGACTGGATCAAATTGCCGACCGCGCGCAAGGTGCTGGTGCACTGGGCGGATGCACGCCCGGCGTGGCTATGGTCCCAGGACGGCGAGACGCTCCTGTGGCGCAACGACGCCGCGCGCTTCTTCCATGGGAAGATCAAGAAGCAGGGCATCAAGCTCGCCCCGGACGCGGTGCCGATCCGCGGCCAGATCGCGCGCCTGATCCGGCTCGGCCTGCTCGGACGCTCCAGCCTCAGCCGCATCCAGTTCCTCGCCGGCCAGCGGCCGATCTCGACCACCTGCCTCTGCACGCCGCTCGAGCTGGAGGACGGCAGCCTCGCGCTCCTCATCGTCGGGGTCGATCCGATCGAGCCGGAGCTCCTCGAGGCGCTCGATCCGGCACGGGTGGACCCGCTGTCCACCGGGCTCTTCCCCGAGGGCTCGGAATTTCTCCTCGTCAGCGACGACAGCCAGATCGTGGGCGGCTCGCCGCATGCGCTGGAGCACTACGCCCCGATGATCGAGAGCGAGGGACTGCCGGAGCTCGCACAGGATGGCAGCGGCGAAGTGGCGCTCGGCGGCGAGCGGCTGAGGCTGACGCGCTTCACCGCCAGTCCGCAGGACGCGATGCTGCTGCTGTTCGAGCGGCTGGACGAGCCGGCGCAAGACATCGAGGCGATCCGGGCGGAAGAGGGCATCGCGCCGGAACTCGAGCGCGAACCATTGCCGCCGCCGCTGCAGCCGCTGCTGCCGATGGGACTGCCGGAAGCGCCATCCGTCGACGAGGAGACCGCTTCGCCGCAGCAGGACTGGGTGGAGGCGATCGCCGATGCCCAGGTGCAGCCGCCTGGCACGCTGTCGTCGCTGTTCGACCGGCTGGCCGACGACGACGGCCTCTATTCGGCGCTGGGCGTCGCCGACGAGCAGTTCCAGGGACCGCCGCCGGAACTGCCCGAGACCGTGTTCGTGGAAACTCCGGCCGAGCCGCCGGCCTCCGAGGCACCTGCCGAGGTCGAAGACGCAGAGGCCGAGGAGAGCCGCGACGACATCGACGCCATCGCGGCGCTGATCAACGAGGCGACGGCCACGCCGCCAAGCGAGTCGCAGCCGGTGACCTGGCGGATCGTCGGCCGCGGGTTCAAGGCGACCGATCAGCCGACGGCGACCCTCGAGGACGAGGCGCTGCCGACGCTGGGCGGGCCGCCGGACGCCGAGACCGTCGAGCGGGTCTCGCGGTACAATTTCGACGAGCTCAGCCGCATCCTCACCGATCGGGTGGCCAATCCGGCGCCGGCTGCCCCGGAGCCGGCCGCGCCGCCGGGCCTCGCGCCCGAGGGGGCGTTGATCAGCCTCGCCGGCGAGACATTCATCCTCAACCGGCTGCCGCTCGGCATCCTGGTGTTCCGCGACCAGCAGGTGCTGTTCGCCAACCGGGCGCTCACCGAGCTTGCCGGCTACGACAGCATCGAGCAGTTGCGGGGCGCCGGGCTCACGGCGATCTTTCCGGCCGAGGAGGTCGCCGTCGCCGGACCGGTGACGCAGCTGGTGCGCCGGGACGGAACGCTGGCGCCGGTCAATGCGCGGCTGCAGTCGATCAGCTGGCACGGCAAGCCCGCGCTGATGCTCTCGGCCAATCTCACGGAGCCGCGCACCGGCCACGAAGCGGCGGTGAGGACATTTGCGGAGCTGCATGCGAGCCTCGTCGACGAGGGCTTCATCACTGCCGACCGCGCCGGCATCGTCACCTCGGTGTCGCTGCGCGGACGCATCCTGCTCGCTCATGCCGAGAGCGACCTCGTCGGCAAGCCCATCGCGGCGCTGATCGAGCCCACCGGCATCCCCGACCTGAAGCGGTTCCTCGAGCGGCCGGCGCGCTTCGCCGAGACGGCGCGCCCCAGCATCGTGCTGGCCAGCCACGAGCCGGGAACGCAGCTGATCCTCCTGGCCGAGGGACAGGCGGGGGTGGTCGCCAGCTATTTCGGCTTCATCCGGAAGGTGCTGAAGCCGGTCGCGCAGAGCGCGCCCACGCCGCCGCGCGACGACCCGGAGCCGTCGATGCTCGTGCGGATCAGCCGCGGCGTCCGGCGGCCGCTCAACACCATCATCGGCTTCTCCGACCTGATCCGCTCCGCTGCCTTCGGCTCGATCGAGAACCAGCGCTATCTCGAGTACGCGCGGGACATCAAGTCGGCGGGCGAAGAGATCGCGACGCTGGTCGACGAACTCGACGACTACACCCGCCTGCGCGAGGGCCGCTATCCGGCCCAGTCCGACGACGTGGAGCTCTGCTCGCTGCTCGATGCCTGCCTGATGCGGGTGAAGAGCCAAGCGGCCGAGGCCCGGGTGCTGGTGCGCAACGGCGTGTCGGAGCGCCTGCCCCACATCACCGCCGACCGCGCGTCGCTGACGCAGGCGATCCTCAATCTCCTCGCCAGCGCCATCGACCAGACCTCGCCGGGCGGCACGGTGATCCTCTCGGCGCAGCAGGAGGAAGACGGCGCCATCGTCGTCAACGTCCGCGACAGCGGCGAGCGCCGGACCGACCTCGGCGAGCGTTTCGTGGTGTTCCGCGACGGCGTGGGCAAGGACGGCGAACGGCTGGCCCCGGTGCGCTCGAGCGTCGGGCTGGCGCTCACCCGCTCGCTGCTGGCCGTCAATGCGCTGTCGCTCAACGTCGATCCGACGGCGGGCGTGGGCACGATGTTCTCGCTGGTCATCCCGGCGGACCTGGTGCGGACGGAGTAGGCGCTTACGCGGCTTCGCTGAAGCGGGGGCTAACCTTCCCGGGTGCGGGGCCGGATGAGGGTTGCGCGGTGTTACGCATCCTCCACCAGGTCATCCCCGCGAAAGCGGGGACCTCCGTTTGCGATGTCGAGAAAGAACAGAGGTTCCCGCTTTCGCGGGAATGACATCGTGGAAAGCAGGATAGCACGGGATGCGACCGACCTGGTCCTTCGACTTGAAGGCAGGAATGTCTCAACCACCGCGTGAAGCGCTGGCGACTCGCCGGTGTCGCTCTCAGGGCCGGATGGCGGGATGTGCCGTGAGGATGGTGCGGGCGATGCCGCGGAAGGCTTCCGCCTCGGCGCCGGATGGATCGGTCGCAACGACCGGGCGCCCCGCATCCGAGCTCTCCCGGATCTCCATCACGAGCGGGATCTCGCCCAGGAACGGGATCTCGAACGTGCTCGCCGCCTGCCGGGCGCCGCCGTGGCCGAAGATGTCGTAGCGCTTGCCAGTGTCAGGGGCGACGAAGTAGCTCATGTTCTCTATGAGCCCGAGGATCGGCACGCCGGTCCTCAGCAGCATGTCCATGGCCTTCTTGGCGTCGATCAGCGCCAGGTCCTGCGGGGTCGAGACGACCACGGCGCCGGTGAGCGGCACCTGCTGGACGAGCGAGATCTGGATGTCGCCGGTGCCGGGCGGCAGGTCGACCACCAGCACGTCGAGCCCGCCCCAGTCGCTCTCGCGCAGGAGCTGGCGGAGGGCGGAGGTCGCCATCGGGCCGCGCCAGACCACCGCCTGGTTGGGCGTCAGCATCGAGCCGATCGACATCACCTTGAGCCCATAGGCCTCGTGCGGGGAGAAGATGCCGTCCTCGCGCACCGCGGGCTTGCCCTCGATGCCGAGCAGCTTGGGGACGGATGGGCCATAGAGATCGGCGTCCAGCAGCCCGGTCCGCAGGCCCTCGGCCGCGAAGGCGAGCGCCAGGTTGGCCGCGACGGTCGACTTGCCGACGCCGCCCTTGCCCGAGCCTACCGCGATGATGTGGCGGACGCCCGGGAACCGCCTCGCGCGGCGGAATTCCGGGACGGCCCTGGGCCTTGGCCTGGCCGGTGGCGGCCGGCGCCCGGTCGGAGGTGAGGGAGACCATGACCTTGCGGCCTTCCGACACCTTCTCGGCAGCCCCCTGGGCCGCCGTGCGGGCCGGCGCGAAGGCGGCCTCCATGCCCGGGGCGACCGAGATCGCAAAGGCGACGGCGCCCTGCGTGACGATGATCTCGCTCAGCCCGCCATAGCCGGCGAGCGAGCCGCCGCCGGGGATCTCGACGGTCTCGAGGGCGGATTTCACGGCGCTGGCGATTGCCTCGTTGGCCATACGTTCCTACCTGTCTCGCGCCGCGCCCGCGGTGTCATTCCCGCGGAAGCGGGAACCCCTGTTTTCGTGCCCGCGGTGCTGTCGCGAACCGAGATCCCCGCTTTCGCGGGGATGACCCGGTGAGTGTCGCGCGTGCCGGGCGGAACGCCGATCAGACGATCGACTGACCGGTCGCCTTCCAGTCCTTGACGAAGGCTTCGAGGCCCGACTTGGTCAGCGGGTGGTCGGCCAGCTTGTAGATCACCGCCGGGGGGATCGTCGCGACGTCGGCGCCGGCGAGCGCCGCCTGGGTCACGTGGTTGGCCGAGCGGATCGAGGCGGCGAGGATCTCGGTCTCGAAGTTGTAGTTGTCGTAGATGTGCCGGATGTCGCGGATCAGGTCCATGCCCTCGAGATTGATGTCATCGAGGCGCCCGATGAAGGGCGAGATGTAGGTGGCGCCGACCTTGGCGGCGAGCAGGGCCTGGTTGGGCGAGAAGCAGAGCGTGACGTTGACCTTGATGCCTTCCGAGCGGAAGGTCTTGCAGGCCTTGAGACCATCGATGGTGAGCGGCACCTTGACCACGACATTGTCGGCGATCTTGGCCAGGGTGCGACCCTCGGCGAGCATGCCCTCGTAGTCGGTGGCGGCAACCTCGGCGGAGACCGGGCCGGGGACGATCGAGCAGATCTCCTTGACCACGTCCTTGAAGACGCGCCCGGACTTGGCGACGAGCGAAGGGTTCGTCGTCACCCCGTCCAGCAGGCCGGTTTCATAGAGATCGCGGATATCCTTGATCTCGGCGGTATCGACGAAAAACTTCATGGTCGTTCCTCTCCAGGAGACACGTTTCTCTACTTATTAGGTAGTCAAAATCCAGCGCGGAGCAAGGCCGCGCCGGACCGATTCAGCGAATTGCCGCCAGCATCTTGTCGGCCAGTTCGCCGACGCGATCCTCGGGGATTCCGGCGACGTTGATGCGGGAATCGTTGATCATGTAGATGCCGTCGTCGAGCTTGAGCTTGGTGACGACATCCTCGGGCAGGCCGAGCAGCGAGAACATGCCGGTGTGCTCGGCGATGAAGTCGAAATCCTTGCTGTTCGACCGCTGGCGGATCGCTTCTGCCAATTTGACGCGCAGCCGCTTCATGCGTTCCCGCATCTCGGTCAGCTCGGCTTCCCACTCGGCCCGCAGTTCCTTGTCCTCGAGGATGACGCGGACGATCTCGGCGCCGTGGTCGGGGGTCTGCGAGATGGTGGCGCGGATGACGTTCTGCATCTGCGAGGAGACGACATCGGCGGACTCGCTGTCCCTGGCGATGCCGATGGCGACGCCGGCGCGCTCGCGATAGAGGCCGAAGTTCTTCGAGGCGGAGAAGGCGACCATCGACTCCGGAACCGAGGAGACGACCTTGCGGACGCCATAGGCATCCTGCTCGAGCCCGTCACCGAAGCCGAGATAGGCGAGGTCGACCAGCGGGAAGGCGCCGGTGCGCTTGAGGCTCTCGACCACTTCGTCCCACTGCGCATTCGAGAGGCTGGCGCCGGTGGGGTTGTGGCAGCAGCCGTGCAGCAGGACGATGTCGTCGCTGCCCAGCTTGTCGAGCGCGTCCAGCATCGCCTTGAAATCGACGTTGCGGGTCTTGGGGTCGAAGTACGGATAATAGTGCGGCTTCAGCCCGACCAGCTCGGCCATCGGCCAGTGGTTGGGCCAGCTCGGATCGGAGATGAAGATGCGGCCGCCGGGGCGGGCCCGCGACAGCACGTTCATCAGGATGGAGAGCGCGCCGGTGCCGCCCGCGCCGTTGACGCAGCGGATGCGGTTGTGATCGACCACGCCGCCCAGCGCCAGGTCGACGACGGCGGCCGAGAATTCCTTGTTGCCGACCACGCCCTTGTAGGTCTTGGTCTTGGCGCCATCGAGGATGCGCTGCTCGGCCTTCCTGACCGAGCTCATGACCGGCGTGACGCCCTTGGGGTCTTTGTACACGCCGACACCGAGATCGATCTTGCCGTCGCGGGGGTCGGCTGCGTACTCGGCCATCAGCACGAAAATCTTGTCGAGCGTGGCCTTCTTGAGCGTCTCAAACATCAGGTCTGTCCGGGGAAAGAAGAGGCGGGCTGTTTATAGGCGAGGCCGGGGGAATTGCAACGGGGCGCCTTCCTGATCCTCCCCGCGTGGCGGGGGGCCAGGAGACTACCGTCTCAGCCCCTCGATCAGCTGCGGCACCACCTCGAACAAGTCGCCGACCAGCGCGATATCCGCGATCTTCATCAGCGGTGCCTCGGGGTCCTTGTTGATGGCGACGATCTTCTTGGCGCCCTGGATGCCGGCGAGGTGCTGCAGCGCGCCGGAAATGCCGATGGCGATGTAGAGGTCGGGGGCGATGATCTTGCCGGTCTGGCCCACCTGCCAGTCGTTGGGGGCATAGCCGGCATCGACCGCGGCGCGGGTGGCGCCGACCGCGGCGCCGAGGACGTGGGCCAGATCGGAGACCAGCGCGAACTTTTCGGCCGAGCCGAAGGAGACGCCGCCGGCGACCACGATCTGCGCCGTGCCGAGGTCGGGAAGGTCGCTCTCGGTGCGATGCGCGGCGATGAACCGGACGACGGACGGAGACGTCCGCTGACACCTTCTGCAGCGGCGCCGCGTTGCCGCCGGCCGCCGGGCGGAAGGCGGAGGCGCGGATGGTGAGCAGGTGCCTGGGCTGGTTCGAGGCGACCGTCTCGATGGCGTTGCCGGCATAGATCGGGCGCTCGAACCGGTTCGGACCGAGGATGGCGATGACGTCGGTGACCGGCATCAGGTCGAGCTTCGCAGCGAGCCGCGGGATGACGTCGCGGCCGACGGAGGACGAGGCAGCGGCGATGTGGCTGTAGGGCTCGGCGAGCTGCGCGAGAAGCGCGGTCAGCGCCTCGGCAGAGCGGCCGGCCAGCGCGGGTGCATCGGCGACCAGCACCTGCTGCACGCCGGCGATGGAGCGGGCCGCCTCGGCAACGGCAGCGACGCCCTCGCCCGCGACCAGCAGGTCGACTGGGCCGAGCTTTTCGGCGGCGGCCACGATGCGGGCGGTCGAGGCGGAGAGCTTGCCGAGATCGTGCTCGGCGAGAACGAGGACAGCTCATCAGTGCGCCTCCAGTTCGGCGAGTTCGGCCTTGATGGCATCGGCGAGTTCGGCGACCGAGCCGACGCGCCGGCCGCCGGGGCGTTCGGCCGGCGGGGTCACCTTCTCGATCGCGAGGCGCGGGGTCAGGTCGACGCCGAACTCGGCGACCGGGCGCACGGCCAGCGGCTTCTGGCGGGCCTTCATCACCATCGGCAGTGCGGCGTTGCGCGGGACGTTGAGGCGGAGGTCGGCGGTGACGACGGCGGGAAGCGGCAGGGCGATGGTGGCGCGGCCGTAGTCGACCTCGCGGGTGACCTCGAGGCCGGCGCCCGCCACCTTGATCTCCGAGGCGAAGGTCGCCTGCGGCCAGTCGAGCAGCCCGGCCAGCATCTGCCCGACATGGTTGGAATCGTCGTCCACCGCCTGCTTGCCGAGCAGCACCAGGTCCGGCTTTTCCTCGTCGACCACGGCCCGGAGGAGCTTCGCGACGGCGAGGGTCTCGACCCTGCCGTCGGCTTCGACGAGGATGCCGCGATGCGCGCCCATGGCGAGGGCGGTGAGGATGACGTCGGTCGCCGGCTTGGGCCCGATCGAGACGACGACGATCTCGTCGGCATGCCCCGCCTCGGCCAGTTGCACCGCGGCTTCGACGGCATGCTTGTCGAAGGGGTTCATCGACATGCGGACATTGTCGGTCTCGACGCCCGAACCATCGGGCCGCACGCGCACGCGAACCGCATGATCGACCACGCGCTTTACCGCTACGAGGATCTTCATTGCCTACTCCAGGGAACCTGGGGTGTTTGGCAAATAAGGCGGGGGCGGGCAAGTTTGGGGGGAGAAATTCTTGGCGTCCGAACGGCCCTGGGAGAACGGTTATGCTGAAGTCGGGTTGACGCCCACCGCTGCCGCCCGGCACATTGGCTGCCAACAACTCTCAGGTCTCCCATGCCCATCATCAACCGCATTGCGGAATTCGCCGATGAGGTCGCCGAATGGCGCCGCGATTTCCACGCCCATCCGGAGCTCCAGTACGACGTGCACCGCACGGCGGGGAAGGTCGCGGAGCTGCTCAAATCCTTCGGGGTGGACGAGGTGGCGACCGGGATCGGCCGGACCGGCGTCGTCGGCGTGATCAAGGGCCGCGGGCCCGGCAAGACCATCGGGCTGCAGGGCCGACATGGATGCGCTGCCGATCACCGAGCGCACCGGCAAGCCGCATGCGAGCCGCAACACGGGGAAGATGCATGCCTGCGGTCATGACGGGCATACCGCGATGCTGCTGGGCGCCGCGAAGTACCTGGCCGAGACCCGCAATTTCGACGGCACCGCGATCGTGATCTTCCAGCCGGCCGAGGAAGGCGGCGCCGGCGGGCGCGCCATGCTCCAGGACGGGCTGATGGAGCGGTTCGGCATCGAGGAGGTCTATGGGCTGCACAACATGCCCGGCCACGACGCCGGCAGCTTCGGCATCCGCGCCGGCGGCATCATGGCGGCGAGCGACGAGTTCTCGATCATGATCGAGGGGGTCGGCGGACATGCGGCGATGCCGCAGAACGCCACCGACCCGGTGCTGATCGCGGCGCAGCTGATCGTCGCGCTGCAGTCGATCGTCTCGCGCAATGTCGATCCGATGCGCTCGGCCGTGCTGTCGGTGACCATGGTGCAGGCCGGCGAGGCGTTCAACATCATCCCGCGCACGGTGAAGCTCACCGGCACGGTGCGCACGCTCGACGAGGAGGTGCGCGATCTCATGGAGGAGCGGCTGCAGGAGCGTGACCGTCGGTCTCGTCGAGAGTCTCGGCGGCAAGGCCGAGGTGCAGCTACCGCCGCGGCTACCCGGTGACCGTGAACGCGCCCGAGCAGACGGACTTCGCCGCCAAGGTCGCGGCCGAGATCAGCGGCGAGGACCAGGTCAACGCCAGCGCCGATGCCACGATGGGCGGCGAGGACTTCTCCTACATGCTGCAGGCCCGCCCGGGGGCGTACATCTTCCTCGGCAACGGGCCGAGCTCGGAGCTCCATTCCGACACCTACGACTTCAACGACGAGATCATCCCGGTGGGCATCAGCTACTGGGTGAAGCTGGTCGAGAACGCCTCCCGGACCGCGTAGGCCCGGCCGATGACCGCCCCGCTCCCAGTCGGCGCAGTGGCCGTGCACACGCTCGTGACACTCGCCATCTCGGCGGCGGGCGGGGCTCTGGCGGCGATGCTGAACCTGCCGGCCGCCTGGCTGATGGGCGGAGCGGTCGCGGTGGCGATCGCCGCGCTCTGCGGCGTCAGGGTGATGCTGCCCAACTGGCTGCGCGACGCGACTTTCGTGATGACCGGCCTCTCCATGGGCGCCGCCGTCGCGCGCGACAGCATCGCGCTGATGGCGCAGTGGCCGTTGACGCTGGCGGCGCTGGTGATCGAGCTGGTGCTGATCATCGCCGTCACCGGCTTCTTCCTGCGCAAGGTGTTCGGGCTCGACAAGGGCACGGCATACCTGAGCTCGTTTCCCGGCCACCTGAGCTTCGTGATGAGCATCGCCGCCGCCGGCATGGGCGACAGCCGGCAGATCGTCATCATCCAGGTGATCCGCATCCTGCTGCTGACGGTGTGTGTGCCGGTCGGCGCCCTGTTCCTGCCGATCGGCCACTATGAAGGCGGCCCTGCCCTCGCCCTCGATCTCGATCGAGGCCCTGGTGCTCGTCGCCATCGCCTGCGGCGTCACCGGCTTCGCCTTCACCCGGCTGCGCATCCCCGCCGCCTACGCGCTCGGCGCCATGGCCGCATCCATGACGGCGAAGTTCTCCGGCTGGTTCGACGGCTCCATGCCGCCATATCCTGTTGGAGACGATCTTCATCTTCGTCGGCGCGCTGATCGGCTCGCGCTTCAACGGCATCACCCGCGACGAGTTTCGCAGGGCCATGACCGGCGGGGTGGCCGGGACCTTCGTCACCGTCGGCATCGTGACGGTGGTGGCGCTGGCGGTGACACCGTTCACCGACATGCCGTTCGGGCAGATCTGGCTCGGGCTGTCGCCCGGCGCGCTCGAAGGCATGGGGGCACTGGGCATCGCGCTCGGCTTCGACACCGCGTTCATCGCCGCGCACCATGTCGGCCGGCTGCTGATCCTCACCTTCGCGATCCCGGTCGTCGCCATGCTGCTGCGCGGCCGGGAAGGCGTCGCCGAGTAGGCACTGCAGCGCGCTTCCGCCGCGCGTTGAACGTCACGTTGATCCTGCGCTCGGCGCCCTCGTCGAGGAAGGCGAAGCCGTTCGGCGCGAGCCTCAGCTTGCTGCGCTTGCGCTCGGCGCCGCGCGAGATCTCGAGCGGCTGCAGCGACTCGTCGCCGTCCAGCGTGACGTTGATGGCATCGCCGGAGAGATTGAACAGGCAGACCATCGAGGTCGCGCTGTTGCGACGCCGGAAGGCGAGCAGCGGCTCCGCCACCTTGAAGAAGTCGATGTCGCCATTCTTCAGCACCGCGTGCTCGCGCCGGAAGGCCAGGGCCTGGCGGTAGTAGTGGAGCGTCGAACTCGGGGTTGGCCTCCTGGGCCGCGACGTTGAGCGCCGAGTGGTTCGGCTTCACCGGCAGCCAGGGCGTGTTGCGTGGAGAAGCCGTTGGGTGCCTCGCCCTCCTCCCACGGGATCGGCGTGCGGCAGCCGTCGCGGCCCTTGTACTCGGGCCAGAAGCGGATGCCCGGCGGGTCGGTCAGCTCCTCGAACAGCATGTCGGCCTCGGGCAGGCCCAGCTCCTCGCCCTGGTAGAGGCAGACCGAGCCCTTGAAGCTCAGGATCATCGCCGCGGCCTGCCGCGCCAGGTCGGCCTGGTTCTGCGCGTATGGCGCCCAGCGCGAGACGTGGCGGTTGACGTCGTGGTTGGAGAAGCTCCAGCACGGCCAGCCGTTCGGCGCATGATCGAAGAAGCGCTGCTGCCGGGTGCGGAAGTGCGCGGCGGTGAATTCGTCGCCGAGCATGTCGAAGGTGTAGCCCATGTGCAGCTTGTCGCCGCCGGAGGTGTATTGCTCCATCAGCTGCATGCCCTTGTGGCTGTCGCCGATCTCGCCGACCGTGGTCGTCCCCGGGAACTCGTCGAGGAGCTTCCGCACCCGCTTCAGGAACTCGAGGTTCTCGGGCTGGCTCTTGCCGTAGCGGTGCTCCTGCATGTCGTAGGGATTGACTGCGTAAGGCAGGTGCTTGGGGCGGCGGGCCGGCGGATTGTTCCTGAGCTGCTTGTCGTTGAAATAGTAGTTCACGGTATCCAGCCGGAACCCGTCGACGCCGCGCTCGAGCCAGAAGCGCATGACGTCGAGCACGGCATCCTGCACCTCCGGGTTGTGGAAGTTGAGGTCGGGCTGCTCGATGAGGAAGTTGTGGAAGTAGTACTGGCCGCGCTTGGGGTTCCATTCCCAGGCGCGGCCGCCGAACACCGACGGCCAGTTGTTGGGTGGCGTGCCGTCCCGCTTGGGGTCGGCCCAGACATACCAGTCGGCGCGTGCGTTGGTACGGCTCAGGCGGCTTTCCTGGAACCAGGGATGGAGGTCCGAAGAGTGCGAGAGGACCTGATCGATGATGACCTTGAGTCCCAGCGCATGGGCACGCTCGACCAGCGAGTCGAAATCCTCGAGGCTGCCGAACAGGCGGTCGACCTCCTTATAGTCGGAAACGTCGTAGCCCATGTCGGCCTGCGGCGACTGGTTGATGGGGCTGAGCCAGATCGCGTCGACACCCAGGCTCGCGACATGGTCCAGCCGGCGCATGATGCCGGGCAGGTCGCCGATGCCGTCGCCGTTGCTGTCCTGAAAGGAGCGCGGATAGATCTGGTAGATCACCGCGCCACGCCACCAGTCTCTGTCAGAAGTCTCGGTCATCTTGCCTCCCGGTGTGGTGAATGGCCCTGGCATGGCAATCGCCGGGACGCCGTCGCGGTTCCGGACTGCCGCCATTCCAGCGAGAGACTGCTGGCCGTCTGGCGCTAGGTCGGCTCGTAGGCCAGCGGACGGGAACTGCGTGGCGTACTTGCCGCCCGAACAGTCGATGTGGGCGCCGGTGACGTACCTCGCGAGGTCCGAGGCGAGGAAGCACGAGCAGGTTCGCCACGTCCACGGGGTCGCCCCAGCGGCGCAGCGTCAGGGTGTCGAGCAGCTGTTCCTTGCGGTCGTCCGGCGCCTTGGCGAAGTTGTTCATCAGCGTCGGCACCATGCCGGGCGAGTAGCAGTTGACGGTGACGTCGAATGGCCCGAGTTCGCCCGCCAGCACGCGGGTGAAGCCGACCACGGCGTATTTCGAGCCGGCATAGGCGGCGCCGCCGATCGAGGGGGTGATGGCGGCGTAGGACGCGGCGTTGAGGATGCGGCCCGACTTCTGGCGCTTCATGATCGGCGCCACGGCCTGGCTCATCAGGAACGTGCCCTTGGTGTTGGTGTCGAAATTGTCGTCCCACACCTCCTCGGGCAGCTCGGTGACGCGGGCGCCCGAGGCGACGCCGGCGTTGTTGACGAGGATGTCGACGCGCCCGAACTCCTTCTCGATGGCGGCGACGGCCGCCTTCACCTGAGCGATGTCGCGCACGTCGGCATTGACGCGCAGGCCGGGCCAGCCGGCCTGCTGTCCACTCGGCAGCTGGCTTCGTCGAGCAGGTCGGGGCGGAAGTCGACGATCGCGACGGTGACGCCCTCCTGCGGCGAAGGTCCGGGCGATGACCCGGCCGATGCCGCGGCCGGCGCCGGTGACGATGGCAACCTTGCCCTTGAGATCGATCAGCATCGTCAGACCACCGCGCTCGGGAGGGGTTCGCCCGCGAAATGGGCCTCGAGGTTGGCGACGACGAGGTCGCCCATCTTGTTGCGCGTCTGGTGCGTGGCGCTGCCCTGGTGCGGCGACAGCACGACGTTGTCGAGCGCGAACAGCGCCTCGGGCACCTGCGGCTCCTTCTCGAACACATCGAGCGCCGCGCCGCCGAGCTTGCCGTTCTGCAGCATCTCGACCAGCGCCGCCTCGTCGACCAGCGTGCCGCGCGCCATGTTGACGAGGAAGCCTTCCGGGCCGAGCGCCTCGAGCACTTCGCGCGACACGATCTTCTCGGTGCTCTTGCCGCCGGGCGCGATGACCACCAGCCAGTCGCTGTCGCGGGCCATGTCGACGAGGTTCGGATAGTACTGGTAGGGCTCGTCGGGCTGCTGGTGGCGGCCGTGGTAGACGACGCGCATCTTCATCGCCTGGGCGCGGCTCGCGATCTCCTTGCCGATGCGGCCGAGGCCGAGGATGCCGACGGTCTTGCCGTTGAGCTCGCGCTGCAGCGGGAAGCTGCCCTGCAGCCACTTGCCCTGGCGCACGAACTGGTCGGTCTGCGGCAGGCGGCGGGCGAGCGCGATCATCAGCCCGATGGTGATCTCGGCCATGGCGTCGTTGAGCACGTTCGGCGTGTTGGTGACGCGGATGTTGCGCTGCTTGGCGGCCTTGGTGTCGATCGAGTCGTAGCCGACGCCGAAATTGGCGATGATCTCGAGCTTGGGGAGCTTGTCCATCAGCGCCCCGTCGACATTGCCGCCGGCGATGGCGCGGACCCGCGGCGCCAGCTCGGCGATCAGCGCCTCCTTGTCGGCGGCCTCGTGCAGCTTGTGCACGGTGTAGCGCTTGGCCAGCTCCTGTTCGCAGCGAGCAAGCAGCTTGTGTGTCTGGAAGAATCTCTTCCGGCATGTCTCGTCCCTTGTGGCGCATCGGTTGTAAGGGGGATTTGCGCGCGGGTGAAGCCGACCGGCAGTGGGCTCGCGGCTAGACCCCGAGGATGTAGAGCCAGGCGGTGACCGTCAACACCGACAGGATGGTCGAGATCAGGATGGTGTTGGCCGCGATGTTGACGCCGCGATTGTAGTAGGTGGCGAAGACATAGGCGTTGATGCCCGAGGGCATGGCGGCGAGCAGCACGCCGTAGCGGGCGAATTCGTGATCGACCCGCAGCACCCAGACCATCAGCACATAGGCGATGAGCGGCTGGACGATGAGCTTCAGCAGCGACATGGCCAGCGACTGGGCCCAGCTGTCGGAGAGCCGGTACTCGTTGAGCGCGCCGCCAAGGCCGAACAGTGCGGCAGGCGTCACGGCGGCGGCCATCATGGCGACGAAGGCCTCCACCGGCTCGGCCAGCGTGATGTCGAGGAGGTTCACGGCGGCGCCGAACGACGATGCCCCAGAGCAGCGGGTTGGAGACGATGCGCACCGAGGCGACGCCCAGCGACTTGTGCAGCGGCGCGCCGTCGCGGCGCACCAACTCCATCACCAGCATGCCGAGCGTGATCAGCACCGAGGCGTGGAAGGCGATGATCGAGAAGGCGGTGGTGCAGCGCATCCTGCCCGTAGGCGCGCTGCATGATCGGGATGCCGATCAGCACCGTGTTGGTGAACATGGCGGCAAAGCCCGAGGCGACGCTTTCCCCCGGCCGGTTCTTGAACAGCCTCGCCGCGAGGATGCTGCCGATGATGAAGACGGCGATCGCCCCGACATAGAACGGGATGATCACGCCCCAGTTGAAGGTGGACGAGAAGTCCGACGTCGCCATGGCCTGGAACAGCAGGCAGGGCGTCGCGAAATTGTTGACGAACAACACCAGGCCCCGCACGCCGTCGGTCGGAAACAGCCGGAAGCGCACGGCCGAATAGCCCAGCGCCATCAGCGCGAAAACCGGGACAACGACGTTGAAGATGGCGAGCATGTGATGCCGTCGGAGGGAGACGACTGGTAGTGCACGGGTTCGCCATGGGGGTCAATCTTGGATCGCCCGAGCCAGCGGGTCGACGCAATATGACATTGATCGTGAAGCCGAATACCTCCTAGATCGGCACGTTTGCTCGCACCCCGGACGCTGGATATGGCCGCCCCCGACTCCCCCATCGACGTTTTCGTAATCGGCGGAGGGGTGAACGGCACCGGCATCGCCCGCGATGCGGTCGGGCCGGGGCTACAGCGTGATGCTGGCCGAGATGGACGATCTCGCCTCCGGCACCTCCTCGGCGGCCACCAAGCTGGTGCATGGCGGGCTGCGCTATCTCGAGCACTACGAATTCCGGCTGGTGCATGAATCGCTGGCCGAGCGCGAGGTGCTGTGGGCCTCCGCGCCGCACATCATCTGGCCGCTGCGCTTCGTGCTGCCCTACGAGAAGGGCCTGCGGCCGGCCTGGCTGCTGCGGCTCGGGCTGTTCGTCTATGACCACCTGGGCGGACGGAAGCTGCTGCCGCGGCACGCGGACGCTGGACTTGCGCAAGGATCCCGCCGGCAAGCCGCTGAAGCCGGGTCACCGGATCGGCTTCGAATATTCGGACGGCTGGGTGGACGACGCGCGGCTGGTGGCGCTCAACGCCCGCGACGCCGCCGACCGCGGCGCATCGATCCGCACGCGGACCAAGGTGGTCTCGGCCCGGCGGGCGGACGGCGCCTGGACCATCGAGACGCTCGACGCGGCGGGCAAGGCGCGAGACGGTCAGCGCCCGGGTGCTGGTCAACGCCACCGGCCCGTGGGTCGACCAGGTGATCGCCGAGGCGATGGGCGGCAACGAGGTGCAGAACGTCCGGCTGGTCAAGGGCAGCCACATCGTCGTGCAAGAAGCTCTTCGACCACGACCGCTGCTACTTCTTCCAGAACGCCGACAACCGCATCTTCTTCGCCATCCCCTATGAGCGCGACTTCACGCTGATCGGCACCACCGACAAGGATTTCGCCGGCGACCCGGCCGAGGTGAAGATCAGCGACGAGGAGATCGACTATCTCTGCGCCGCGGCCAGCGAGTATTTCGCCCGGCCGGTGACGCGCGGCGACATCGTCTGGACCTATTCGGGCGTGCGGCCGCTGTTCGACGACGGCGCCAGCGCGGCGCAGGAGGCGACGCGCGACTATGTGCTGAAGACCGAGGGCACGGCCGAGAGCGGCGCCGCTGATCAACATCTTCGGCGGCAAGCTCACGACGCACCGCCGGCTCAGCGAGCAGGTGGTGGACCGGATCGACCAGCTGATCGGCCCCAAGGGCCCGCGCTGGACCGCGCCGCGGCCACGCTGCCCGGCGGCGACTTTCCCGCCGACCGGGTTCGACGCGCTGCTGGCGGAGCATCGGAAGGCCTACCCGCGCCTCGACCCGGAGATGCTGCGCCGGCTGACGCGGGCCTATGGCACGCTGGTGCCGAAGATCCTCGGCGACCGGCGCGAGCCGATGGACCTGGGCGTGCTGTTCGGCGGCACGCTGACGCAGGTGCGAGGTGGACTACCTGATGGACCGCGAGTGGGCGCGCACCGCCGAGGACGTGCTCTGGCGCCGCACCAAGCAGGGCCTTAGGTTCAACGACGAGGAGAACGCGCGGCTGGGCCAGTACATGGCCGGCCGCCTTTGGGGGGCGACAATGAACGGCAATATCCTGGCGATCGACCAGGGCACCACATCGAGCCGGGCGATCGTCTTCAACGAACGCCAGCAGATCGCCGGCCTGGGCAAGATGGAGTTCACCCAGCACTTCCCGCAGGACGGCTGGGTCGAGCACGTTCCCGAGGAGATCTGGGCCACCTGCCTGTGGAGCGCCAAGACCGCGATCAAGAAGGCCGGCATCAATGCCGGCCGAGATCGCCGCGATCGGCATCACCAACCAGCGCGAGACCACGATCGTGTGGGACCGGGCGACCGGCAAGCCGATCCACAACGCCATCGTCTGGCAGGACCGGCGGACCGCACAAGCTCTGCGAGAAGCTGCGCAAGGGCGGCCACGAGAAGCTGGTCACCAAGAAGACCGGGCTGCTGCTCGACCCCTATTTCACCGCGACCAAGCTCGCCTGGATCCTCGACAACGTGCCGGGGCGCGCGGAAGCGGGCCGAGAAGGGCGAGCTCGCCTTCGGCACGGTCGACTCCTACCTGATCTGGCGGCTGACCGGCGGCAAGAGCCACGCGACCGACGCCACCAATGCCTGCCGCACGCTGCTGCTACAACATCACCACCAACGACTGGGACGACGAGCTGCTGCAGCTGTTCCGCATCCCGCGCGCGATCCTGCCCGAGGTGAAGGACAACGCGGCCGATTTCGGCATGACCGACCCCGAGATCTTCGGCGCCGCCATCCCGATCTACGGCGTCGGCCGGCGACCAGCAGGCGGCGACCATCGGGCAGGCCTGCTTCGCGCCGGGCATGCTGAAATCGACCTACGGCACCGGCTGCTTCGCGCTGCTCAACACCGGCACGGACCTGGTGCGCTCGAAGAACCGGCTGCTCACCACCATCGCCTACCGGCTCGACGGCGAGACGACCTATGCGCTCGAGGGCGCGATCTTCATCGCCGGCGCCTCGGTGCAGTGGATGCGCGACATGCTGGGCCTGTTCGAGAAATCGTCCGATGCCGGCGACGCTGGCGGCGAAGGCCGATCCGACGCAGAACGTCTACCTGGTCCCGGCCTTCGTCGGGCTGGGGGCGCCCTGGTGGGACGCCGAGGCGCGCGGCTCGATCACCGGCCTGACGCGCAATTCCGGCGCGGCCGAGCTGGCGCGGGCGGCGCTCGAATCGGTCAGCTACCAGACGCGCGACCTGATCGACGCGATGCGCAAGGACTGGAAGGGCGCCAGCGACACGGTGCTGCGCGTCGACGGCGGCATGGTCGGCGTCGGACTGGACGATGCAGTTCCTCGCCGACATCCTCAACACGCCGGTCGACCGGCCGACCATCCTCGAGACCACGGCGCTCGGGGCGGCCTGGCTCGCCGGCTACAAGGCGGGCGTGTGGCCCGACCGCAAGGGCTTCGCCGAGCGCTGGGCGCTGGACCGCCAGTTCCGGCCGCAAATGGACGAGGCGACGCGGACGAGGAAGCTCAGGGGCTGGCGCGACGCGGTGCGGCGGACGCTGGCGCAGTAGTCGCGTCTACGCGCACTCCACGCCTCGAACGGGCCGCCGGCGATGAACGCCCAGTAGGTGCCGTAGCGGCTCTGGCGGCCATCCGGAACCGTGGCGACGGCGAGGCCGAATTCGGTGAACTTGGTCGAGAGCAGCGTGTCGCGGTGGCCGGGGGAGGCGAGCCAGCCGTTGATCGCCTGTTCGAGCGACTTCTGGCCGCCGGCGACGTTCTCGCCCACCGCGCCGTCATAGCCGGCATTGGCGACGCGCTGGCGCAGGGTGACGCCGAGGTCGTGCGAGAGCTGGTCGCGGCTCGCCATCAGGTTGGCCTGCGAGCGGGCGGCGGCCTCGAGCCGGCTGTCGTAGCGGAGCGGCGGCTTGCCGTTGGCGGCACGCACCCCGTTGATCCGGGCGATGATGCCCTCGCGGGTGAGCTGCACCGGCGCGGTATGCGTGCTCGGCGCGGGCGGGGTGATCGGACGCGCAACCGGCGAGCAGCGCCAGGGCAAAGGCAAGTAGTCCGCGGCGCAACAGGAGCATGCAGGGATTTCCAAGGCGAGAGGCGGCGGATAGGCCGAAATTCCGGCCGTGACAAGGCGGCGCGGCATTCGATGGCATTTTAATTGAATTAAGCATAGCGGCCGATGGCGCTGGCCGGTCGCCACCTGCCCGGGCACCCTCAGGTCCTCGCTGGGTTCAGGGGGCTGCTCGCGATGCATGACCACGAGGACGACGGACGTTTCGACGTCAACCCGCCCACGTCCAAGGAATGGGCGCGCCAGCTCAGCTACACCAAGAACATGCTCTTCGCCTCGATCGCGGCGTCACTGAGCATCGTGGGCGCCGGCGCCTTTTTCCTCAGCCTCTGGCTCTGACGGGGCCCCTGCCCCGAGCCGCGATGGCGGCGGCAATGAGTGCCGCGTAGGCGACGAACACGGCCGCCCAGCCCCATTGCGGATAGGCTCCGGCCAGCCAGGCGAGCGGCAGCAGGAACAGCACGCCGACGGCGAGGTAGAGCAGCGTCACCTTGAGGTGCGAGTTCCAGCGGCGCTGCAGCGCCTGGTAGGCGTGGCTGCGATGCGCCCGCCAGATCGCTTCGCCCCGGGCGGCGCGGCGGAACAGGGTGACGAGGCTGTCGGCGACGAAGGCGGCCGGCAGGATCAGCCATTGCGGCAGGGTCAGCCATCCCCCGGAAAGGCTGGCGAAGGCGAAGAAGGCCGTCATCAGGCCGAGATAGGTGCTCCCGGCATCGCCCATGAAGATCTTCGCGGGCGGCCAGTTGAGGACGAGGAAGCCGAGGCAGGCGGCGGCGAGGCCGATCATCCACCAGAACAGCGGGTGTTCGACGATGGCGGGCTCGGCCAGCCAGGTCAGCAGTGCGGCGCCCAGCAGCAGGAAGATCGCTTCGGAGGCGGCGATGCCGTCGATCCCGTCCATGAAGTTGAACAGGTTGATCCAGAGCGCGCCGGCCAGCACCAGGACCACCATCAGCAGCCACTCCGGCAGCGACGATGCCGATGTGAGCCGACAGCAGGTCGAGCGGCAGCACGGCGATCACCGAGCCCATCAGCAGGACCTGCGCACCGAGGCGCCAGCGGGCGGGGATCGGGCGGCGATCGTCCCAGTAGCCCATCGCCGCCATCAAGACGCCCGCCATCAGCACCGGCACGGTGATCCAGGGGAGCAGCGAACCCCATCAGGAGGCCGGCGATCGTGCCGCCGGCGACGATGCCGACGCCGCCGCCGCTGGGCGTCGGCACGCTGTGCGAGGAGCGCGCGTTCGGATGCTGCACCAGCCCCAGCCGGTTCGCGCCGCGCCGGACGAAGAAGGCGACGAGGAAGGAAACGAGGGCGGCGATGCCGGCGAGGGTCAGGCCGATGGTGGTCATGCGCGCTCCGGGTATGGAGCCACAGGGTTAGCGAGGGCGAGGCGAGGCTCAAGCCCCGGGGGCCCTCGAAGCGCACGAAGCGTTGCGGCGCGCCCCCTCCACCGCCTTCGGCGGTCCCCCTCCCCCGCTTTGCGGGGGAGGATTGCCCCGGCCGCGCCCGCGGTGTCAGCCGGCGTAGAGCTGCAGGCCGCCGTCGACGCGCAGCACCTGGCCGTTGATGAACTTGGCTTCCGGCCGAGCGAGGAACGCGACCGCGTCGGCGATCTCGTCCGGCTCGGCATAGCGGTTCAGCGAGACCTTGTCGGAGTTCATCTTGTCCGGATCGACGATGCGGGTCGCCTGGAAGCGGGCGGTCTTGGTCGGGCCGGGGCTGACGCAGTTGATGCGCACGCCCTCGCTCCGCACCTCGTCGGCGAGGCAGCGGGTATAGTGGATCACGGCCGCCTTCAGCGTGGCATAGATGCCGCCGTGCGAGACGCCGATATGCGCGGCGACCGAGGCGATGTTGATGACCGATGCCGTGCTGGCGCTTCACCATCGGCGGCACGAACGCCTGGCAGACCAGCATCGTGCCGATCAGGTTGTTCTTGGTCAGCGCCGTCAGATGTCCTCGAGGGGATGCCGAGGATGTTGTTGGGCACGGCTTGCCGCCCGCCGCGCCGATGTCGCCGCCGGCGCAATTGACGAGGATATCGACCCGGCCGAACTTCTCCTCGATCTCCTTGCTTCATCTCGGCGACCGCCGCTGTCGCCGATATTGCCGGTGACGCCCATCGAGCGCACGCCCATGCGGCTCGATCTGCTTGACCACGTCGCCGAGATCGGCCGCCTCGCCGTACTTGGCGGGCGCGTCCCAGCTCAGGTCATGGATCGCGACATCGGCGCCGCGCGCCGCGAGCTTGCGCGCCATCACGCGGCCGAGGCCCGGCCCGAGCCGGTGACGAACGCGATTTTGCCGGCGAGCTCTTTGGCTGCCACATCAGCCTCCAATCACATCAAGCCCAGAGCCTTGAGGTTCGCGGCGCTGTTGCCGGTACTGCCCAAGCTCGTATTCGATCAGTTCGCGGTCGTCGCCGCGCTCCCACGGCGTGCGAAAGTCGGCATCGTCCGGCGAGGCGGTTGCCGCTGCGCGGCGGCGAGGCAGGCGGCGAGCGCCTCGGCCTGCTTGGGCGCGTAGCCGTGCCACCACTCGGGCGTCAGCAGCCGCACGTGCCGCGCCTTCGAGCGCTCCGGGCTCGAGCACGGCGGTCAGCTCGTCACGTGCTCGGCGAGGATGTCGAACATCGCCATGAACGGCACCGCGCCGTCGCCGATGGCGCAGCGCACGAGGCGATAGCCCTCGTCGGTGAACTGCACGCGGTAGTCCTTCAGGTGGCACGTGGCGCACATGCGGGGCGATGACGCGGGCGAAATCGAGCGGCGCCTCGGCGACCGGGAAGGTGTTGCCGGTGTCGAAGACAGATGCCGACGCTCGGCCCGTACTCGTCGCAGAAGTCGACCAGTTCGTCGCTGCCGAAGTCCTGGTGGTTCTCGATCACCAGAAGTCGACCCTCGTCGGCCGCGCGCGCGCGGCGCGTTCGGCCCGAGCTCGTCGCGCACCGCGGCGACGAGCTCGTGCCACTTGTCGCCAGCGCGTGACGGTCGCCGCAGAGGATCGGGGTCAGCGCGAGGCGGATGAACTTGGCGTCGAGCGCCGGCGCAGCGCAGCACGCAGGTCGATGTCGCCGTCTTCAGCCCGGAGCTGACGCACCGCTGCCATGCCGAGGCTCGCGAGCCGGGCCTGCAGCGCGCGGAGCTCGTCGTCGCTCATCGCTCGAACCAGGGGTCGCAGATCTCGAGGACCTTCGCGCCAAGCTCCTCGGTCAGTGGCGATGAAGCCTTCGAGGCCGGCGCCCTTGGGGTTGGCGCGGGGCGTCCCGGCGCCCTGCAGGCCGAGATGATAGGTCAGGCCGTAGGGGTTGAGGCCGAGTCGAAGCTTCATCGCGCGATCCGGTGATTGTGGCGCCGCATTTGTTCATCGAAGCCCCGCGTCGACAGTGATCGACTGCTTGGTGATCATGCGGCTGTCGTCGGCGGCGAGGAACAGCACCATGCGCGCGATCTCCTCGCCGAGCAGCATCGTGCTTGATGGCTTGACGCTGCACCATCGCGTCGATCGATTCCTGCGTCTTGTACCAGAGCCGCCGCTGCCGCTCGGTCATCACGGCGCCGGGCTCGATGGCGTTGACGCGAATGTTATCCGTGCCGAAGGCGCGGGCCAGCGCCCGGGTCAGGCCGATGATCGCCGGCCTTGGCCGTGGCATAGGCCGGCATGTCTCGGCCGCCGCCGCGCCAGGCGATCGACGAGAGATTGATGATCGAGCCGCAGCCGAGCTCGCGCATCTGCGGGTGCACGGCCTGGGCGGCGAAGAACTGTGGCCTGCAGATTCACGTTCTGGGCGCGGTCCCAGTAGTCGGCGGTGACGTCGTCGACCGCGTGGCGCTCGTCGTTGGCGGCATTGTTGACCAGGACGGCGATCGGGCCGAGCTCGGTCGCGTCTTCCGCGATCGCGCGCCTGCAGCGCCGCGACGTCGGTCACGTCGCAGCTGAGGAACAGCGCCGTCCGCCCGGCCCTTCGCGCGGCCAGCGCCTCGCCCTCGGCGTCGCATGGACGTCGACGAAGGCGACCTGCGCGCCGTTGCGCGGCGAAGGCGCGGACGATGTCGGCGCCGATGCCGGTCGCGCCGCCGGTGACGAACACGACGCGCCCGGCAAGGCTGGGATAGATGGCGAAGGTCAATGCGGCGATCCTGCGGAATGAGCGCTTGCGGTCTCGGGATCGAACAGGCAGGCATGGCGCCATGTCGATGCCGAGCGGCATGTTCTCGCCGAGCCGCGGCGCGCCGTCCGGATCGAAGCGGCCGACGATCTCGCGCTCGCCGAGCTTCAGCACCGCCATGGTCTCGGCGCCGGTCGGCTCGACCACTTCGACCGGCGCGTCAGCGTCGCGAGCCCGTCCTTGCCGCGCCTTCAGGTCGCATCATAGCGGAACAGGTGCTCCGGGCGGACGCCGAGCACCACCTTGCCGCTCGGCGGCGCGGTCGGCGGCGCCGTTGCAGAGCGGCAGCGTCGCGACGTGTCGCCATTGGCCAGCGGGAATCTCGACGGCGGGCTTGCCGCCGGCTCGGTGACGATCTCGCCGGGGATGAAATTCATCGACGGCGAGCCCATGAAGCCGGCGACGAACATGTTGGCGGGCCGGTCGTAGACGGTCTGCGGCTCGTCGAATTGCTGCACCTCGCCCTGATGCATGACCGCGATGCGCGAGGCAAGCGTCATCGCCTCGATCTGATCATGGGTGACGTAGATCGTGGTCTTGCCGACCCGCTGGTGCAGCTTCTTGATCTCGGTGCGCATGTCGACGCGCAGCTTGGCGTCGAGATTGGACAGCGGCTCGTCGAACAGGAAGAGCTTCGGGTCGCGCACCAGCGCGCGCCCCATGGCGACGCGCTGGCGCTGGCCGCCGGAGAGCTGGCCGGGCTTGCGGTTGAGCAGCGGCTCGATCTGCAGCAGCGCGGCGACGCGCGCGATCGCCTCGTCCTGCTCGGCCTTGGGCACGCCGCGGCTCTCCATGCCGAAGGTCATGTTCTGCCGCGACGGTCATCGTCGGATAGAGCGCGTAGGACTGGAACACCATGGCGATGTCGCGGTCCTTCGGCGCGACCGAATTGACCAGCCGGTCGTCGATGCAGATCTCGCCCTCGCTGACGCTCTCCAGGCCGGCGATCATGGCGAGCAGCGTCGACTTGCCGCAGCCGGACGGGCCGACCAGCGCGATGAACTCGCCGGTCTGCGCCTCGAGGTCGATGCCCTTCAGCACCTCGACCGAGCCGAAGCGCTTGTGCAGGCTCGAGATGGTCAGCGTCGCCATGGTCGTCTCACTTGATGGCGCCTTGGGTGAGGCCGCGGACGAAATACTTGCCGCCGAAGAAATAGATCAGCAGCGGCGGCAGCGCGCCGATCATCACCGCGGCGCTCGTCGACGTCGTAGGTGCGCACTCGTGCTGCCGCTGGTCGACAGCGCGACCAGCGCCGCGGTGATCGGCTGCTGCGTCCGCCGAGTGAAGCACGACGCCGAACAGGATATTCGTTCCAGATGCCGGTGAACTGCCAGATCACGGTGACGATCAGGATCGGCGGCGACAGCGGCAGGATGATCTTGCAGAAGATGCGCCAGAAGCCGGCGCCGTCGATGCGCGCCGCCTTGATCAGGTCGTCGGGGATGTTGACGTAGTAGTTGCGGCAGAACAGCGTGGTGAAGCGACAGGCCCTGGATGCACGTGGACGAGGATCAGGCCGTAGACCGAGTTGGCGAGGCCGAGCTTGCCGAGGATGATAGGCCCAGGGCAGCAGCGCGATCTGGCCCGGCATGAAGACGCCGAGCAGCATGCAGATGAACAGCGATCTCCGAGCCCGGGAAGCGCCATTTCGAGAGGACGTAGCCGTTGATGCGCGCCGAGCAGCGTCGAGATGATCGTCGCCGGGATCGTCATCCAGAGCGAGTTGAAGAAATTGCGCTGGATGCCCTCGCAGGTGCCGCCGACGCAGATAATGCGCCCAGGCCTGCGGCCAGGCGTCGAGGCGGAAGCTGTGCGGCAAGGCGATCAGCCCGTTCTGCGTGATCTCCGGCAGAGTCGCGGAACGAATTGGCGACCACGACGAACAGCGGCAGCAGATAGATGAGCGCGAACAGCGCCAGGAAGGCGTAGATCGACGATGCGGCTCAGCAGCATGGCGGCGGCTCGCGCTGCGCGGCCTCGCTGATCGACGACCGGATCGAGAGGTCGCGTCAGCCATGGCCGGCCTCCCGCCGCGGCGCCAGACGCGTACAGAGCGCGTAGGGCACCAGCACGACCGCGAGGGCCGCCAGCATCATGATCGGCGGCCGCCGCGCCGATCGCCGATCTGGCCGCGCTGGAACATGAGGTCGTAGACGTAGTTCGCCGGAAAGGTCGTCGAGATGCCCGGGCCGCCGTTGGTCAGCGCCACGACGAGATCGAAGGTCTTGATGGCGAACTGCAGCAGCACGACCGCGACGGCGACGAAGATCGGCGCGATCGTGCGGCAGGATCACCTTGCGATAGATGCGCGCACGGGCCGGCGCCGTCGATCTGCGCCGCCTTGATGATGTCGGGATCGACCGAGCGCAGCCCGGCGAGGAACAGCGCCATCGCGAAGCCGGAGGACTGCCAGATGCCGGTGATGATGATCGCGTAGATGCGCGGTCTTGCGGTCGGTGGTCAGGCGAAATGTGAAATCGGTCCAGCCGAGGCTGTGCACCAGAAACTCGATGCCGCGTCGCGGGCTGTAGAGCCAGCTCCACACCGTGCCGGTGACGACGAAGCGAGACGGCGAGCGGATAGAGAAAGATCGTGCGCCAGACCGCTCTCGCCGCGCACGCGCTGGTCGATCAGCGATCGCGAGCAGCAGGCCGACGGCCATGCGCGAGGACGACGTAGAAGGCGCTGAAGATAGAAGAGGTTGCGCGTAGGCGATCGTTCCAGCGCCGGTTGGACCAGAGCTCGAAATAGTTCTCGAGGCCGACGAAGTTGTAGGTCGGCAGCAGCGTCGAGTTGGACAGCGAGATGTAGAGCGTCCAGCCGTGAAGACGAAGACGTAGACGAAGCGACGCGACGATGCGACGGCGCGATGACGAGGATCGGCACCCAGCGCTTCAGGCGTTTCGCCAAGGCCGGTTGCGCCGCCGTGACGGCATATCCGGCGGTACTCACGGCGTCCGCCCTCCGCGTCGACGTAGAAAGGACCGGCCGCGGCGAGTGACCGCTGCCGCGACCGGTCGCCTCGGAAGGCTGCTTACTTCTGCGCTTCGACGGCGTCCGCCATGGCGTTGGCGGCTTCTTCCGACGTCATCTTCGGGCGTGTTCACGAACTCGGTGATGGTGTCCATCATCGCGCCGCGATACTTCTGCAGGACGGTCATGTTGTGGGCCATCGAGCGCACCAGCGTGCCGTCGTCGATCGAGGCCTGCAGGTCCTTCTGGCGACTGCTGCTGGCAGGGGTTGAAGCCCTTCGCCGAGATCGACGTCGAGCCGCGCCGGGATCGAGCCCTTGGCCTGATGTTGAACACGGTCTGGAACTCCGGCGACATGATGAGATGGCGAGCAGCTTCTGGCCCTGCGACGTAGTCGGGGTCGTTCTGCTTGAAGAAGACGACCGAGTCCGAGTTGAGGATGAAGCCCGGCTTGCCCCAGTCGGTCGGCGCCTGGCCGCAGAGGATAGTCGTCGCCCTGCTTGAGGCCGGCCGCGGTGAAGATGCCGATCTGCCAGTCGCCCATGATGAAGAACAGCGGCCTCGCCCTTGGCCATCATGTTGGACGCGGTGTCGTAGTCGCGGCCGGCGATCGCCGGGATCCATGTATTTCGAGACCATCAGGCGCATCTGGTCGAACGCCTTGATCATGCCGGGCGAGCGCATCGCATCGACGTCGCCCTCGACGAAGGCCTTGCTTGAACAGGTCGAGGTCCTGGCCGTAGACGACCACCTCGAACGTCGTGGCGTCGGTCCAGTCCGGCGCTGAAGTGCGCGAGGCAGATGACTTGCCGGCGGCGACGGCCTTGTCGCAGTCGGCGTTGAACTCGGCCCAGGTCTTGGGCAGCTCGGTGATGCCGGCCTGCTTCCATGCGCCTTGTTCGAGCCCCAGATCCAGTTGATGCGGTGGATGTTCATCGGCGCGGCGACCCAGTGGCCGGTCGGCTTCATCACCGGCAGCAGCTCGGGCGCGACGACCTTGTCCCAGCCTTCCTCGGCCTTGGCGAGCTCGTCGAGGTTGGCGGTCTGCCGGTGTCGTTCCACTCGGCGATTTCCGGGCCCTTGAGCTGCACGGCGGGCGGCGCGTTGCCGGCGACGACGTCGGCGCGCAGCTTGGCCAGCGTGTTGGCGGTGTGACCGGCGATCGAGGTCTGCTCCCACTTGCCGCCCGCGGCGGTGAACATCTCGCCGAGCTTGGCGATCGCCGCGGCGTCGTTGCCGGATCGCCCACTGGTGCAGCATGAGCACCTTGGGCGCCGCCATCGCCGTGCCCGAAAGCAGCGCAGCAGTCAGCATCGTGGCCGCGGCAGCCGCGACCTTGGTCCTGATGGTCATAATTTTCCTCTCCCATAGCGCCCGGTAAGCACTCCGACACTTGCGGCCGGCCCTCGTGCTACTTGCGCTCTTCCCTCGACGATGCTCTTCCTCCAGGCACCGTCGCATTAGTTCTAGGGTCAGGTTGTTCGGCTTGTCAACGCGCCGGAAAGGCGCCTGCCGGGAGCGGAATGGCCCGCAGGGACGGGCCGGCGGACAGGGCGCCGCAACGCCCTTCGGCTCGGGTGAACCTTAGCTCTGACTCATCGCTTGCGCACGATGTCATTCCCGCGAAAGCGGGAACCTCTGTTTGCGTGCGACATGGCAACAACGGAGATCCCCGCTTTCGCGGGGATGACATGGTGAGAGGGAGCGCAGCACGCGCGCAACCCTCAACCGACCAATCACCCCGGGCCCGGATCGGGGATCCGGGCCCGGGGCAAGCTTTGCGATGCAGGCCCCTACTCGGCCGGAACGGCCTGTGCCGTCGTCACGGCGGCAGACTTCGAGAACACCACGACGGCGAAGATCAGCACGCCAATGAAGGTGACGATCGAGCCGAGGGCGACGAGCGGCTCCATCGCGGCATTGCCCTGCAGCAGGAAGTAAAGGCTGACGACCATCACGACGACGCCGGCGGTATAGACGCCGTAATGAATAAGCGGCAGCCTGCCGGCGGCCTTGACCGGATTCAGCGCGTAGTAACCGCCGAAGATGGCGCTGGTTACCCAGCCGAGCAGATTGATGTGGGCGTGCGCGCCGATCACATTGTGAGTTCCGCGAGATCGACATTTGCAGCCCGATGCCGATGCCGACGATCAGGAACACAATGGCAGTTCTGAAAAACCAGTTTGAAATCTTTGGCATGCTTGCCCCCTCCAAATACTTCGCGCACGTTAACTCGCTTTGCACGCGGCTGCACAGGGCAGGCCCACTGAGATTTCCGTTTGTCCAAAGGAGTTTATCCCGGGTGCGTCGTCAACCGGCGCGCGCGGGCGCCAAAAGTAATCGTCGGTCGAGTACTCCAAACGGGCAGGAGACGCGTCTGTTCATCCGCCAGCCCGGGAACGAAGCCTTGCAAACTTCCGTCGCTTTAACCGAGCGCTGCGGGCTACACTGCGGCCGGGGAGAACGAGCGCCGGCGTGCCGGCGGGAGGAATGGAATTGATCAGGCATATCGTCGCCGCCGCGGTGCTTGTGGCCTTCAGTTCAACCGGCGCCTTCGCGCATATCACGCTGCAGGTCCGCAAGGCGCCCGCGGGCTCGACCTACAGGGCGGTCCTGCAGGTGCCGCACGGCTGCAGCGGCAGCGCCACCACCGCCATCCGCGTGCAGATCCCCGAGGGGGTGATCGGCGTCAAGCCGCAGCCCAAGCCGGGCTGGACCCTCACGACCACCAAGGGCCCCTACGCGAAGGGCTATGACCTCTTCGGCACGCAGGTCACCGATGGGGTGAAAGAGATCACCTGGGCCGGCGGGAACCTCCCCGACGAGTTCTACGACGAGTTCGTGTTCCGCGGCACGCTGGCGGGCGCCGTTGCCGGGACGCCGATCTATTTCCCGGTCATCCAGACCTGCACCAGCGGCGAGGAGGCCTGGATCGAGATCCCGGTCGCGGGCCAGCCGGAGCCCGAACTGCCCGCCCCCGGCCTCGAGATCACCGACGCGGTCGGCGGCGACGACGACTGACCGTCGCGAAGGGGGCTATTGCGAGCGTCCAGTCCGAATTGTTCATGCGCATCCTTGCCGGTACCTTCGTCATCCTGCTGTGGCTGGCCCTCGCTGGCCCGGTCCTTGCGCATGCCTCCCTCGTCGGCACCGATCCACCGCGCGACGCGGTGCTCGACACGGCGCCCGGCCAGTTCACCCTGACCTTCAACGAGCCGGTCTCGCCGCTGGTCCTGACGCTGCTCCCACCCGGCGGGAGCCAGATCGCGCTTGCCGACTTCAGGCTGGTCGACGGCAGGGTGGTGATCGCGGCGCCGAAGGACCTCGGCACCGGCACGTTCGTCCTCACCTACCGGGTGGTCTCGTCCGACGGGCACCCGGTCGCCGGTTCGGTGATCTTCTCGATCGGCGCGCGCAGCGCGGGCCTGCACGGCGGCGAGACGCAGGCCGACTGGTCGCTGCGGATCCCGATCTGGGCGGCGAAGGTCCTCACCTATGTTGGGATCTTCTTCGGCGTCGGCAGCGTGTTCTTCCGCAAGTGGGTGACGCCGGAGGTCCGCGACCATGGCCCCGCCGCCCCCCTGGCGCTGGCCGCCGGCCTCGTTGCCGTGCCGCTCTCGGTGGGGCTCCAGGGCCTCGATGCCCTGGGATCGCCGCTGAACTCGCTGTGGAGCGCGAGCCCCTGGACGACAGGGTTCTCCACCAGCCTCGGCCCTTCGGCGGCCATCGGGGCCGCCGCCATGCTGCTGGCAATGCTGTCGCTGATCCTGAAGGGCGGCCCCGGCAGGATCGCAGCGCTGCTGGCGCTGGCGGGCGCGGGGTTCACCTTCGCGCTCACCGGCCACGCCGCCTCCGCCGAGCCGCAATGGCTGACGCGCCCCGCCGTGTTCGTGCATGCCGCCAGCATCACCTTCTGGGCGGGGGCCCTGCTGCCGTTGTGGAGCCTGCTTCGGGCCGGCACCGACGAGGCCGTGAGCGGGCTGAAGCGGTTCTCGCGCATCATTCCGCTTCGTGCTGGCGCCGCTCATTCTCGCCGGCATCGTGCTCGCAGTGATCCAGGTGGGAAGCTTTTCGGCGCTGACCGGCACTGCCTACGGCAGGGTCCTCCTCGCCAAGCTGACCTTGCTGGCCGGCGTCTTCTTCCTCGTCGCGGTGAACCGCTGGCGCCTGACCAAGCCTGCCGAGATGCACGACGCGGCCGCGACGCGAAAACTCACGCAGTCGATCGCCGTCGAAGTGCTCATGATCCTCGCCGTGATGGGGGTCGTCGCGCTCTGGCGCTTCACGCCGCCGCCGCGATCGCTGGTCGTGGCGGAGACACCGCCGGTGGTCGTGCAGATGCACAGCGACAAGGGAATGTCGCAAGTCACCTTTGCTCCTGGATCCACCGGGGAAAGTTCCGCGGACATCGAGCTGATGACGAGCGACATGGCGTCCCCTCGATGCCCAAGAAGCTGACGCTGGTCGCCAGCAACCCGGCAGCCGGCATCGAGGCGATCAGCTATCCGGCGATGAAGGAGGGCGACGGGGTCTGGAAGGTCGACGAGTCTGACCATTCCGATCGCCGGCACCTGGACGATCCGGCTGGACATCCGGGTTTCGGACTTCGAGATGCGGCAGGTCGAGGACCAGGTCACCTTCGCCGAACGGAAATAGCGTCAGGCGAGCGCCTTCGCCTTCAGCGTCGCGAACTCGGACTCGGTGATCGTGCCCTCCTGCAGCAACGCACGGGCGCGGGCGATCTGGTCGGCCGGCGAGCTGCGGGCGACGTTGCGGATATAGTCATCGGCTTCCGACCGCATACGCTCGGCTTCCGCGACCTGCCGGCTCGCCATGCCGCTGCCGCGGGCGATGATGTAGACCAGCGCCGTCAGCATCGGCACGAAGATGAGGGCGATGATCCACAGCGCCTTGGCGAAGCCGCCGAGCGAGCGGTCCCGGAACAGGTCGACGATGATGTGGAACAGGACCAGCAGGTAGGTGAGCAGGAAGAAGGTGGACAGGATCAGCCACAGGAACTCCCAAAAGCTCGAGGTCATCGGCTCCGCCTTTCTCATCGTTGCGGAGCAAGTATAGCGAGGGGCGGATTTTGGCGGCCGGAGTTGTGCGGCGGTCCTTAGTCAAAGGTTCTCCGGGTGGCTGCAACTTCGGGCGCAGCGGCGCGCTTCCGCACGCAGCCCCTACCCCTTCACGCTGCCGGCCGTCAGGCCCTTGATGATGTAGCGCTCGAGCAGGATGCCGACGATCACCAGCGGGGCGATGGCGGCGGTGGAGAGCGCGGCCATCGACCACCAGTTGATGCCCTGCGAGCCGGTCTGGCTCGCGACCATCACCGGCAGGGTCTTGGCCTCGGAGCCGGTCAGCAGCGCGGCGAAGAAGTACTCGTTCCAGCACAGGATCAGCGACAGGATGAAGGCGGCGACCATGCCCGGCAGCGCGATCGGCAGGATGATGCGGAAGAAGGTGCCCCAGGGGCCGAGGCCATCGACCAGCGCGGCCTCGTCGAGCTCGATCGGGATGGTGTCGAACTGGTCCTTCATGATCCAGATGACGATCGGCAGCACGGTCAGGGTGTAGAGCAGGATCAGCCCGATGGTGGTGTCGAGCAGCGCCAGCTCGCGGTAGAGCACGAGGAAGGGCAGCGCCAGCACCACCGGCGGCAGGATCAGCTGGCGAGAGGAAGAAGAAGCGAGATGTCCTGGTTGCGCATCCAGAGGAACTTGTACTGGAAGCGGCACAGGCCATAGGCGGCGAGCGCGCCGATCAGCACCGCGAGCCCCGAGGCGCCGAAGGCGGTGTAGACCGAGTTGAGGAAGCGGTCGACGAACTCGTCGCGCACCGTCGAGACCTGCGCCGATGGTGTCGGGCGAGAGCCCCAGCGAGCGCCAGCCGAGCCAGTCGGGCTGGAAATCGACCCACGGGATCAGCCGGCCCAGTTGCACGTCCTTGGCGACCTTCATCGAGGTGGTGATGGTCCAGTAGATCGGGAACAGCGAGACGAAGGCCCAGAACACCAGGAGCGCGTAGATGCCGATGCGGCCCAGCAGCCACTTGGTGCGGCGAACCGCGGCGCCGGTATCCGGGGCGGCGAGGACGGGGACCGTGACTTCGGCGGCCATCAGGTCATCCTCCGCATGAAGCGGCTCAGCGACCCTGAGCAGCACGGTGATGAAGATGACGATGACGACCAGGTAGAACATCGCCAGCATCGTGCCGTAGCCGACGTTCGAGCGGTCGCGGTACTCGCGGTAGATGAAGCTCGAGACCTGTCGGTGGCGCCGCCGGGGCCGCCGGAGGTGACGGTGATGATGATGTCGGCGAGCTTGAGCTTGAAGATGATGCGGAGGACGATCGCGGTGATCGAGACCGGCAGCATCAGCGGGAAGGTCACCTGCCAGAAGCGCTGCCAGGGCGAGGCGCCGTCGACGCGTCGCCGCCTCCATCACCTCCTTGGGCATGGCCTGCAGCCCCGCCAGCAGCAGGATCATGATGAACGGGATGACACCCAGGCATCCATCGCCTCGATCGCCAGCCGGGCGAGCCAGGGATCGGCGAAGAACGAGGGCTGCTCCCAGCCGAGCCAGCGGGCGAGGCGCGCCACCGGGCCGAAGCGGTACTCGAGCATCGACTTGCCGACCATCCAGCTGACCGCGACCGGCGAGAGCATCAGCGGCATGCAGGAAGGTGACGCGCCAGAACTTCCGCGCCCGGATGTCGGCGTTGAGCAGCAGCGCGAGGCCGAAGGCGATGGCGTACTCGACGAGGACGCAGAGCACGTAGATCAGACCATGTTGCGCAGCGCGTTCCAGTAGAACGGGTCGCGGCACATCTGCACGAGGTTGTCGAGGCCGTTGAACTGCTGCCCGGTGAAGGACGAGAGGTTCCAGTCGGTGAAGCGCGATCGAGAGGCCGAACAGCGTCGGGAAGATCGCCATGGCGACGATGAACAGCGCCGCCGGCAGGATGAACAGCGCCCGCTTGCCGCGCTCGCCGCGGATCAGCACCTAGCCCGACGCCGAGCAGCATCGCCCAGGCGAGATAGGCATAGAGCGTCGGCCGCCAGTCCCTGAAGCCCGAGCGGCAGGATGCCCGCCGCGTTCAGCGCCTGCAGCAGCGCAACGAGGAGGAACAGGACCGTGGCGACCAGCGATCAGCGCCCGTCCCTGGTCGCTTGCGGCGGTGGGAAATGGTCCTGTAGTCGGGGAACTCAGCGATCGCCATCGAAACCCCTGGCCGGCCGTCGGCAAGCATGCGACCGGCTGGTGACGGTCGCGCCACCAGCCGGGGATTGTCAATCGAGGCCGCTCCGGTCAGTCCTGGCCGAGCGAGGCCTTGTAGAGCTTGATCTGGTTCTCGCGCCCGATCTGGTCGGTGATCTTCTCCCAGGCGGCCGCGATGGCGTCGGCCGTCTCCTGGGCCGAGCCGTACTGGCCGGCGATGCCCTTCACCAGCTCGTCCTCGGCGATCGAGTAGTACTGGAAGATGCCGGGGATGCGGGGCTCGATCGCGGCGTTCGGGTGGTTGTAGCTGTCGAGGTTCGAGCCGAGATAGTCCTCGATGATACGTCGCGATCGTAGCCCGCGGCCTCCCACTCCTCGTACTTGAAGTGCGAGTTGCGGTAGGGCTGGAAGCCCGAGGGATAGGCGGCCGTCCACAGCGACAGGTCCTTGCCGCCCAGGTGGGCCGCCGCCGACCAGGCGGCCTTGCGCTTCTTCTCGTCGCCCGAGACGCGGCTCGTCACGTAGACGCCCCAGCCGAGATAGGCCATGTTCGGCGCGAAGTTGGGACCGTCGCGGAGCTTCTCCCAGGCGCCCGTCGCTGGCGTTGTAGACGTCGTCGGAGCCCGGATTGATCGAGAAGCCGACGAGGTCGCCGACCACCGAGGTGTCGGACGTCCGGGCGTTGGAGCCCACGTCGCCCCACCAGGTCAGCATGCGTGCCGGTCCCCGCCAGGAACTGCGAGAAGGCCGTCGCATTCGGATCGGCGTTGAGCTGATCCGCCGGATAGACGCCGGCCGCCACCATGTCCATCACGTCCTGGATGGCCTGCACCCAGCCCGGGTTGTTCACCCGCGGCTTCATGGTGTCCGGATCGAACAGCCAGGCCCGCTCGTCGGGGTGCTTCACGTAGGCCGCGGCGCGGTCTTCGAGGAAGTAGAAGCCGAAGCCGCCCCACTGGTACTTCAGCGGATCGAGGAAGCCGTAGGCATCGGTGCCGGTCAGCGGGTCCTTCTGCCCCTTCACCTTCTTGCTGAAGTCGTTGACCTGCTGCCAGGTGGTCGGCGGCCTCGGTCATGCCGGTGGCGGCGGAAATGGCCGCATCGGTGAAGTAGTCCTTGCGGTAGACGAAGGTGTGGCAGTCGCCGTCGACGGTGATGCGATAGGTCTTGCCGTCCCAGGTCCCGACCGGCGGCTTCAGGTAGTCGACATAGTCGTCCATGTCGATCTGGGTCTTCACCCAGTCCGGCATCTCGTCGAGCAGGCCCTTGCTGGCGGTGTCGCCCTCGAACGGAGCGCCCATCTCGATGATGTCGAAATCGACGGTCCCGGTGGCGATCGCCTGCTGCAGGCGGGGGTTGTAGTCGGCCTGCGCGAGGTCGATCCAGTTGATCTTGGCGCCGGTATAGGCCTCCCACGACTTCAGGAAGCCGCGGAACAGGAAGTTGTGCCAGGTTCTGGTTGTTGAGCCCCATGAAGGTCAGCTCGACGCCGGCGAACTCGCCTTCGGTGACGTTCTCCTTGGTCGGGCCGAGGCAGAGCTCGCCGACCTTCTGCCAGTCGGCATCGGTGGGCGAACCCTTGCCGACGCCGGGGATCTGCAGGATCTGCGCCCGCAGGTTGTCCTGGGCAAAGGCGCGGCCGCCCATGCTCGAGGTGAGCGCCGTGCCCGCGGCGAGCGCGGCGGCGCCTTTCAGGAAATTGCGGCGGCCGACATGCAACCGAACGAGCCGCTCGTAATGTTCGACTTTCACTTGTTCCTCCCATCATGCGCCGCAAAGCGGCGGTGTCGCGCCCACTGAGGGCGCCCGATGGAAAGCGGCAACCAGCCAGCGGGAGGGCCGACAAGGCGCTCCCAAAACCCCTCGACAGCCGGCAGGCATCCTCCCAGGGGCGCGCCCTCTCTGCGGAGAGCCCGGCGATGGTAGGGAGCCGACCTATCGGGAGTCAACTCGTCTTGCAGTAACCACGCGTTCCGCCCGATCCTCGTTGCCGCTACTGTCGGCGGATCGGGTGGGGAGCGAGGAAACCCATGCGCTACGAGATGATGCTGCCTTACCAGATCCGGCAGGCCATCGACGAGAACTGGCCGGTCGTGCTGCCGCTCGGCGTGCTGGAGTACCACGGCGAGCACATGGCGGTCGGCATGGATACGCTGGTGGTGGTCAAAATGCTCGAGCGTCTCGAGCAGCAATTGCCGCTGGTGATCCTGCCGCCCTTCTACTATGGCGCCGCGAGCTACGCGGTCGAGCCGCCGGAGCGGAACGGCTCGATCCAGGTGGGCCAAGAGGTGCTGGCGCCGTTCGCCGGCGAGCTGTTCCGGAGCCTCCTGCGCGTCGGCTTCCGCAACATCCACTTCTTCATCCACCACCAGAGCGAGAATTTCGCGGTGGGGATGCCGACCGATCTCGAGCTTCAAGTTCGCGGCGCGGCAGGTGATCTTCGCCTTCCTCGAGGAGCAGCGCGGCGAGGGCTGGTGGGGCAAGCCCGAGATGCGCGACTACTATGCGCAGCAGGCGGCCTCGGCGCGATCCGTTCAACTGGATCAAGGGCCATCCGCTGATGACCGCCGAGATCATCGCGCAATATCCGTTCGACCATGCCGGGCATCGGCGAGACCTCGCTGATGCTGGCGCTCTGCCCCGAGGCGGTGGAGCCGGCGCGGCTCGACGGCAGCAAATGGTACACCGAGACGGCGCGCGAGGCCTCGGCGGAACTGGGCTGGAAGGGCGTCGAGCTGATCGAGGCCCACATGCGCGCCGTGCTCGGCGGCTAGGCCTCCGGCGGCAGCACGCCCTTCTTCAGCACGAAGCAGCCGTAGAAGCGGCGCTCGCCGGTCTGGACCACGACATAGGCCTGCTTCGCCGCCTCGTAGAAGGCGAAGCGCTCGATCGAGCCCATCGGCAGCGGCCGGCCCTCGGCGTGGTCGATCGCCGCCTGCACCTCCTGCTGCACCGGCGGGATCTCGTCGGGCTTGCCGACGATCTCCATGCGCAGCGCCGGGTGCTCGACGAAGCCATCGAGCGGCATCAGCGACAGGATCGCCTCGGCGGCCCGCCCGGCCGTGACGTTCTCGAGCTTCAGCAGCCGGCCGTAGACCGTCTGCCGGGCGATGGAATTGGACGGGAAGTTCATGTCGGCCAGGATCAGCTCGTCGCCATGGCCCATCGACTTGAGCGCATGCAGCACGTCGGCATTGAGGATGGGATCGATCCCCTTGAGCATCTCGCTCCTCCCCCTGCCCCCGGGCGGAGTGTCCACGAAGCATCGCCCAGGCGCAAGCGGCCGGCTAGGCCGGGCGCAGCCGCTGGCCGTACTCTATCCATCCGGTGCAGGTGGAGACCTGCAGCAGGTAGACCCAGGCACCGCGGGTGGCGCGGACCTGGACGCCGTCATTGTGCCGGGCATTGAGGTAGATGTCGCTGAAACCCTGCTGGCGCACCAGGTTGCGGATCTGGTGGTCGGTGAGCTCGACGCAGAGGAAGGGGAAGCCGCCGAGAAAGTCATCGTCGTCATCCCCCGTGAACAGCCCCGGCGCCTGGGCATAGGACCGGCGACGCCATCGCCAGGGCGACCGCGACGATCGCCCCACGAACCAAGCGAGACACGTGCATCGCACACCTCCATCGGCTGGAGTTCTCCACGGATCAGTAACGCGGGATGGGGGACGAGTGTTGCGGGGACGCGGACATCGTGGAGGGCGCGGGTCGCGACATTGCGCGGGGGCCGGCAATGGTTTCAAGTGGCGAACGTCCGTCTTCCAGGACCCCGCGGAAGGCCGCATCATGCTGCGTTTTTTGCTGATCTTTCCACATTTGCGCTGCACGACAATTCAAGCTTGCGCACCCCGGTTTTGGTCCCTATAAACCGCCCGACTTGACGCCCGTCCGGGTGTCGGATGCCCAGGTAGCTCAGTTGGTAGAGCAGCGGATTGAAAATCCGCGTGTCGCTGGTTCGATTCCGGCCCTGGGCACCATTGCTCCCTACCGTGGGCCCCATCCAATCCCCTCTCCGTCGTCATTGCCCGCGTCACGCAGGCAGCCACTCCTTGCCGGATCGCTCGGACAAGTCGCGAGATGACGGGCGTCAGGGCTGCCGCAGCGGTTTTCCCCAGTCCTCGCCCGGTCTTGCGTTCGTGGCCATGGCCGCTAGGCTCTGCGCCGGTTTCAAAGGGAGGCAACGATGCTTGAAGATCTCAAGGGCAAGCGGGCGCTGGTGACGGGGTCGTCGACCGGGATCGGGGCGGCGGTGGCGAGCGAGCTGGGGCGGCTGGGGGTCGCGGTTGCCGTGCACGGAAACAAGAACGCGGCTGCCGCCGAGAAGGTCGCCGCGGCGATTCGGTCGGCCGGCGGCAAGGCCGAGGTGGTGACCGGCGACGTCAGCAAGTCGGGCGAGGCACAGAAGATCGTCGAGGCGGCCGTGAGCAAGCTCGGCGGGCTCGATATCCTCATCAACAATGCCGGCGCCATCCTCGAGCGGGTCACCAATGCCGGCTTCGACGAGGAGATGTACGAGAAGGTCTACGCCCTCAACGTCCGCTCGGTGCTGGCGGTGACCAAGGCGGCCTATCCGCACCTCAAGGCCGCCGGCGGCGGCTCGATCATCAACACCGGGTCGGTGGCCGGCCGGTTCGGCGGCTTCGGCGGCTCGTCGGTCTATGCCTCGGCCAAGGCCGCGGTGCACTCGATCACCCGCAACGCGGCGCGCGAATTCGCCCCCGACAAGATCCGCGTCAACGTCGTGGCGCCGGGCTTCATCCTCACGCCGTTCCACGATTCGACGCCGCAATCGGTGAAGGACACCGCGGCGGCGCAGATTCCGCTGCAGCGGCTCGGCACGGCCGAGGATTGCGTCGGCGCCTATGTGTTCCTCGCCTCGGATTCGATGTCGGGCTACATCACCGGGCAGATCATCGACGTGAACGGCGGGCAGCTGATGCCGTAGGGGCGCCTGCTGCGTCGGTTCGCAGCCGACGCCTGCTGCCGTCACGCTCCCACCCCTCCCTCGTCATCGCCCGACTTGTTCGGGCGACCCAGCCTCTTGCGTGGGTTGCCCGCATGAAGCGGGCAATGACGACCGAGAGACGGCGTCGTAAGACCGTCGAAGGACGAGGTCCGGCCACCGGCCCTCCCCTACTCCTCCTCGTCCTCGCTGCCTGGCTTCGGCGCATCGTCGCCCTGGTCCTCGTCCTCGCGGGCCGGGATGACATAGGCGCCGCTCAGCCAGCGGTTGAGGTCGATGTCGGCGCAGCGGGCCGAGCAGAAGGGGTGGAACTGCTGCGTCGAGGGCTTGCCGCAGATCGGGCAGGGGCGGGTCGGCTTCAGCCTGACCACTTTGTCCGCCATCACACGGCCGCGAGGCTCGACTGGTTGAGCCAGTTGAAGTGGACGGGATAGCCCTCGCCGGCGAGCAGCGACACGGTCTCGTGCAGCGGCAGGCCGACGACGGCGGAATAGGAGCCCTGCGAGCTTGATCACGAACGAGCCGGCGATGCCCTGGATGGCGTAGCCGCCGGCCTTGTCGCGCCACTCGGCGCTGGCGAGATAGCTTTCGATCTCGCGGGCGGAGAGCCGCTTGAAGCGCAGCCGCGTCTCGACCAGCCGGCGCTTGATGCGGCCGGACGGGGTCAGCATGGCAACGGCGGTGAAGACGCGATGCGAGCGGCCCGAGAGCAGGCGGAGGCACTCGGAGGCCTCCTCCATGGTCTCGGCCTTGGGCAGGATGCGGCGCCCGACGGCGACCACGGTATCGGCGGCCAGCACCAGCACATTGCCGGCGATGCCGGTGGACTTCGCCTTGTGCTGCGCGGCCAGGGCCTTCTGGTCGGCGAGCCGCTGCGCCAGCTTGCGCGGCAGCTCGTCCTTTTCCGGGGTCTCGTCGACATGGGCGGGAACCAGGTGCTCGGGCTCGATGCCGATCTGGTTCAGGAGCGCCAGGCGGCGCGGCGACGCGGACGCCAGGATGAGCTCGGGACGGCTGGCCATGCGGCGTTACTTGAACCGGTAGGTGATGCGGCCCTTGGTCAGGTCGTAGGGCGTCATCTCGCACAGCACCTTGTCGCCGGCCAGCACGCGGATGCGGTTCTTGCGCATGCGCCCGGCGGTGTGGGCGATGATCTCGTGCTCGTTCTCGAGCTTCACGCGGAACGTCGCGTTGGGCAGCAATTCGGTGACGACGCCCGGAAACTCGAGCACTTCTTCTTTAGCCATTCTCTCTCCTGAGAACAGCCCGCGAGACGCGAAAACAGCGATGTCGGGGGCCTGGATTTGGGCGCAACCTATACTGGATGTCGCCAGCTTTGTGAACCACCCGCCTGAGCGGTGGGAACAAGGGACATCACGCCACTTTCGGCGGCGCGGAGACCAGCTCCTGCAGGCGCTCGCGCACCCGCTGCTGCAGGGTGTCGCGCAGCGTGCGGTAGGCGCTCAGCACCGCCTCGCGATTGCCCTCGATCTCGGTCGGGTCGGGCATCGGCCAGTGCTCGATGGCGCCCATCTCGAGCCCGCTCCGCTCGACCGCCTCGGGCGCATCGGCCGAGAGCGTGATGACCAGGTCGAAATGGTTGGCGACCAGCTCGTCCATGGTGTGCGGCGTGTGGACCGACATGTCGATGCCGATCTCCTCCATCACCTCGTGCACGAAACTGTCGGCCTTGCCGGAGCGCACCCCGGCGGAGCGGACGATCAGCCGGCCGGGAAAGAAGCGCCGCGCCAGCGCCGCGGCGATGGGCGAGCGCACCGAGTTCATCGAACAGACGAACAGCACCGTCGGCAGGTTGGACTCGCGCTCGTCGATGCGGCTGGCGAAGGGCTGCACGGCGCAGATCAGGGTGAACAGCCGCCGCGCCGTGTTGAGATCCATCTCGAGCTTGTTGTCGAGCCGGGTGCGCAGCAGCTCCGCCGCGTCGTTGTGGAGGCCGCGGCGGGCCATGTCGACGGTCTCGATCTGGGTGGTCGAGCCGGTCTTGATGGCCCCGTAATAGCTCTCGCGGATGCGGAAATAGTCGCGGATCAGGCGGCGGAACGGCGTCAGCGACAGGTAGTGCGCGGCGATCGGCTCGTAGGTGTCCGGGTTGCGGACGTCGAGCAGGATGTAGTTGCCGATGATCGAGACGTGCAGCGCGAAGGGCCCGGTGGCCTTGACCCGCGCCGGGGCGAACTTGTTCTCCTCGACCAGGTCGTAGATGGCGATCCGCCACTCATGCACCTCGTCGGGATCCACCGAGGTGATGGTGCTGGGATCGAGCGTGACGGCGACGATGCGATCTTTGTCGGGATCGAACTGTCGCGGCGTGAGCGCCATCTAGCGATTGAGCCTTATCGATACGGAGCGGCCATGGGCGTCGAGCCCCTCGGTCTCGGCCAGCTTTATCGCCGCCGGCGCGAGCTCGGCGAGCGAGGCCGGATCGCAGCCCAGCACCGAGGTGCGCTTCATGAAATCGAGCACGCCGAGGCCCGATGCGTAGCGCGCCGAGCGGGCGGTGGGCAGCACGTGGTTCGAGCCGCCGACATAGTCGCCGATCGCCTCGGGCGTGTGGTGGCCGAGGAAGATGGCGCCGGCATTCCGGATCCGGGGCAGCAGCGCCTGTGGGTCGTCCAGCGCCAGCTCCACGTGTTCGGAAGCGATGCGGTTGGCGAGTTCCACCGCCTCGGCGAGCGAGGCGACGGTGATGATGGCGCCGAACTCTTCCCAGCCGTCGCGCGCGATCTCGGCGCGCGGCAGCAGGCCAGCTGGCGCTCGACCTCGGCCTCGGCAGCGTCGGCCAGCGCGGCATCGGTGGTGACGAGGATGGACTGAGCGCCGCCGCCATGTTCGGCCTGCGCGAGGAGGTCGGCCGCGACCCAGGACGGATTGGCCGATGCGTCGGCAATGATCAGCACTTCGGAGGGACCGGCAATGGAGTCGATACCGACGGCACCGAAAACCTGGCGCTTGGCAGCAGCGACGTACGCATTGCCCGGGCCGATGATCTTGTTCACCGGCTGGATGGTGTCAGTTCCGTAGGCCAAGGCGGCGATGGCTTGCGCACCGCCGAGACGGTAGACCTCGGTAACGCCGGCCATTTTGGCGGCGGCGAGAACTGCCGCACTGACTACCCCGCCGGGTGTCGGTACGGTCAGCGCGATCCGGTCGACGCCGGCGATGCGCGCCGGAACGGCCCCCATCAGGACGCTCGAGGGATAGTTGGCGGTGCCGCCGGGCACGTAGATGCCGACCGCCTCCATTGGCGTCCACACGGTACCTAGCGTGACGCCCAAGGCATCCTGGTAGACGTGATCGAGGGGCTTCTGCTTTTCGTGATGCGCGGCGATTCGATCGTGGGCGAACTGGAGCGCCGCCCGAACTTCGCCGGAGATGGAGGCATCGGCGGCATCGATCTCGGCGCTCGAGAAAGCGAGGGTCGAGGGGGTGAGCGGCAGCTTGTCGAAGCGCGCGGTGTACTCGATCACCGCCTCGTCGCCGCGCTGGCGCACGTCGGCGAGGATCGAGGCGACGGCGGTGCCGACCTCCTCGGACACTTCGCGCTTCGAGTTGAGCAGCGCGTCGAACGCAGCGGCGAACCCGGGCTCCCGGCTGTCGAGGCGAAGCGGCATCAGACGGCGTGCTCGGGCTTGACCTTCGCCGCCCAGGCGGCGCCCAGGTCCTGCAGGCGCGCCTCGAGCATCTCGACCTCGAGCCGCACCGTGCCGCCGCCGGCGAAGGCGAGGTCGACATAGCCGCCCGGCGCGTCGGTCTCGGTGAAGCGGATGGTCAGGAGTTCGAGCGAGCCTTCATGCGCATTGGGGTCGAAACCGGTGCTCTTCACCGCCTTCACGCCGTCGAAATGCAGCGCCGCGCGCTTGCGGACGCCGGTCCTGGCGGTGCCGTCTTCCCAGGCGAAGCGGTTCATCAGCAGCGCGAAGCGCTTGTCGGCCTTGGCGAAACCCATCTCGCTGACGCGCACGATGGCGTCCTGGGTGGTCGCCGAAATGACATCGAGGTCTTCGCTATCAAGCGCGAGCAGCTTGAGGTCGGTCATGGATCGGTCCGGAACTCGTGGAATTGCGTTCTAGATGGGCGCTTTACCGCCGATCTACAAGCTTGCGCCGGGCGCGGCAATGCCTCGTTGCCGCGCCTTTCGTCGCCCGATGGTCAGCCGGTGACGCGCTCGATCTGGGCGCCCACCGCCGACAGCTTGTCCTCGAGCCGCTCGAAACCGCGGTCGAGGTGGTAGATGCGGTTGACCATCGTCTCGCCCCGCGCCGCCAGGCCGGCGATCACCAGCGACACCGAGGCCCGCAGGTCGGTCGCCATCACCTGCGCGCCCTTCAGCTGCGGCACGCCGGTGACGGTCGCCACCTGCCCGTCCACCTTGATGTCGGCGCCGAAGCGGGCGAGCTCCGCCACGTGCATGTAGCGGTTCTCGAAAATCGTCTCGCGGATATGCGAGGTGCCGTTGCCCATGGTCATCAGCGCCATGAACTGGGCCTGGAGGTCGGTCGGGAAGCCGGGGAACGGCTGGGTCTCGATGTCGACCGCCTGGATGCCGTTGCCGTTGCGCCCGATGCGCACGCCGTTCGCCTCGGACGAGACATGGACGCCCGCCTGGACCAGCGTCTCGAGCGCCGCCTTGAGGTCGTGGGCCCTGGCGTTCTTGAGCAGCACGTCGCCGCCGGTCATCGCCGCCGCCATCGCGTAGGTGCCGGTCTCGATGCGGTCGGGCAGCACGTGGTGGGTGGCGCCGTGCAGCTCGTCGACGCCCTGGATGGTGAGGGTGCGGGTGCCGATGCCGTCGATCTTGGCGCCCATCGCGACGAGGCACTCGGCGACATTGGTGATCTCGGGCTCCATCGCCGCGTTCTCGATCACCGTCTCGCCGCGGGCCAGCGTCGCCGCCATCATCAGCACGTGCGTCGCGCCGACCGTCACCTTGGGGAAGTTGACGCGGCCGCCGCGCAGCCGTCCGCGCGGCGCCTTGGCGACGACATAGCCCTCGTCGATATCGATCTCGGCCCCGAGCTCCTTGAGGCCGTAGAGGAAGAGATCCACCGGTCTCGTGCCGATGGCGCAGCCGCCGGGCAGCGAGACGCGCGCCTCGTGCGCCCGCGCCAGCAGCGGGCCGATCACCCAGAAGCTCGCGCGCATGGTGGAGACCAGCTCGTAGGGCGCCGTGGTGTCGACGATCTCGGCCGCCTCGCAGCGTCATCCGCTGGCCTTCGAGCGACTGGGCGCGCCGGCCGTGCACGGCGATATCGACGCCGTGGTTCTCGAGGATCTTTTCGAGCTGGGTGACGTCGGCGAGCCGCGGCACGTTCTCGAGCACCAGCGGGTCCTTGGTCAGCAGCGAGGCGATCATCAGCGGCAAGGCCGCGTTCTTTGCGCCCGAGATGGGGATTTCGCCCCGCAACTCATTGCCGCCGATCAGACGAATGCGATCCATGTGCTCATCCCGACTGCCGGGGGCCACCCCCCGTGTTTACCTTAGCTATCCGAGTCAGCGCCCGGCTTCAACGCGCCGCCGCCTTCGTCGTGGGGCCCCGCATCATCATTATCCGCCACCGGTTTACCGGCCGTTGCCGCCCGCGCCCGCGCCTGCTCCTTGCGGCGGCGCAGGTTCTCCCGAAGCTTTGCGGCCAATCTGTGCTCGCGGGAAGTAGGGTCCTTGGCCATCGAATATCCCTCGCTCAGGCGCCGATCGTGATGGTCCGCGGCCTAAGCGCACCTGTGGCGGCTGCCACGGTGTCGAGCTGCGGAATCGCGGCATCCCCGGCCATCGCGCCTCGATCTCCCAAAAATGCCGCCTTCCTAGCACCTCACCGCAAAATCCGCTGTATCCCGCTTGCAAGTTTTTTGGCCTTGCGAAGCGGAACCCCCTGTGGCAGTAACCCGCCACGTCCGGAAGGGCACACCCCTTCACCCGACGGCTTGCTGCAGTAGCTCAGTGGTAGAGCACTCCCTTGGTAAGGGAGAGGTCGAGAGTTCAATCCTCTCTTGCAGCACCATTCTACCCCCTGAGATCCCTGCACCTTCTGGTCTTGCGCGGTGTCTGCCGGCGTGTAGGCAGGTGTTGTAATGCGACACCAGGTCGTGCTCGCACGGAGGTGCCTCGAACTCTACGAAGCCTTCGCCGATTCCAGCGGCGCCGCCTATGGGACCTCCACGTCTCCGACCAGGTCGTCGCCTCTATGATGCGCCGGCCGGTGGCAAGCGGGAGAAGCCGGCCTGACCTACCCCCAGGGCGTTTCACCGCCGCACGCCCCACCCCTCCGTCGTCACCGCCCGACTTGTTCGGGCGACCCGGCCTCCGGCATGGGTTGCCCGCATGAAGCGGGCAACGACGACGGCGAGAGTGGTAGTTGGGGAAGCGCTCACCCCGGATAAGGCACCGTTGCTACCTTGCCGCTCAGGCGCGCGCCGAGGAGGAGGGTGGTGGGGAAGAGGCGCACGAACTGGCGCATCAGTTCCGCCGTGGCGGGGCCGGTGGCGAGGCGGGCGACGGCGGCGGCGACGAGGATGCGGAGTTCGAACTGCCTTCGCCAGGCCGCCGCGTAACGGAGCGCGGCGCGCTGGCGGGCGGGTTCGTCCCACCTCAGCTCGCGGCCCAGTTCGATCGCCAGCAGCCAGGCCGATTGCATTGCCATGGAGATCCCCTCGGCGATGATCGGGTGCGACTCGCCGGCGATGTTGCCGACCCGGAACAGCCCGTCGGCGAAGCAGGTGCGCTCGCCGGGACGGATCGGCCCGGCGGCCAGCCATTCGCCATCGCGGTCGGCAGGGCGCAGCACCGCGGCGGCTTCGGGGCAGTTGGCGAGGATATGGCGCAACACGGCCTCGCCCGCCCCCGGCTCGGCATTCCTCGCCCGGATCCTCGACAGCAGGTCGCGGCGGATGCAGCAGGACAGCGACAGCCGCCCGCTGTCCGACCACACCATGCCGCCATAGCCGCCGGGAAAGGCGAGCAGCGGCATCAGGTCCGGGGGCAGCGAGGCATTGCGGAAATGCGCCTTGAAGGCGAGGAAATCCCCCGGCGAGCGGGTTTTCCGTAACTGGCTCGGGAGCTTGCCGGCCTCCCAGGCGCCGTGTGCGGCGATGACGACAGGGGCGGCGATCAGGCAACACTCGCCGCCGCTTTCTATCTGCACGGCCGACCGGTCGCCGGCCCGCACGATCCCGGTGGCGCGCCACGGCTGCAGCACGGTCGCGCCCACCGTCCGCGCCCGCTCGAGCAGCAGCCGGTCGAGCAAGTCGCGGCCGATGGCCCGGCCGAACGGGGAGCTCCGCGCCCGCGGCATGTCCGCCGTCACGGCGGCGCCGGCGGCGAAGAGCGCAACGTGCTTGATCTCGGGGCCGGCCGCCTCCCGGAAATCGCCTCCAACCCCGAGCCGGTCGAGCAGCTCGAGGCTTGCGGCCGAGACGAACTCGCCGCACACCTTGCCCCGCGGGAACACGCTCCGCTCGACCACCGCCACCCTGCGCCCCTGCTGCGCCAGCGCGATGGCCGCCGCCGATCCCGATGGGCCGCCGCCGATGACGATGGCGTCGAGCGTCAAGGCACGGTTCCTCCGTCGAAGGCCGAGAAGGCGTGGGTGAAAGGCCCGATGCCCCGCTCGACGAGGATGCTCGCCGTGCCGGCCGGCCAGAGCTCGGAGAGTTCTCGGCCCTTGAAGCCGGCCCGGACACTGGCGGGAGCATCGTGCAGCGTCACGGCATTGGCGCCGATGAGCGCCAGCAGCCTCGTCGCCGCCAGGGCGAACCCGTTGCGTCGCGGTTCGGTGGCGATGAAGGCCGGCGCGAGGCGGTGCGCGGCCGCCAGCAGGCGGCGGAGGTCCGGCTCGGTCAGGTGGTGGAGGAAGAGGTTCGCGGTCACGAGGTCGAATGGCAGGGTGCCGGGGTCCTCCATCCATTGCAGCGCATCCACCATCACCGCCCGCGCCCGCCAGCCGAGCGCGGCGAAGGCGCGCAGGCGCTCGAACGTCACCAGGTCGGCGCGATCGAGCAGCACCAGTTCGACATCCGGCCAGCGGCCGGCCAGCCGGCGCGCCACCCTCAGCATGAACGAGCCGTCCCCGCAGCCGATCTCGAGGATGCGGCGCGGCGGCTCGTGGACCTGCCCTAGCAGCGAGGCCATGATCGAGGGCTGCAGCATCAGCGCGTTGATCCATGCGAGATCGCGGCGCGAGCCGAGGGCCGCCGGCTCGTCGACGGGCAGGTGATCCAGCAGTTCCGGCCGCACGCAGCGGTCGGCGAGCATGGCGGACATGTCAGGCGGCGTCGGCGGTGTGGAACATCATCGTCTCGGCGGTGAGGCCGGGACCGAAGGTCATGGCGCAGCCGACCTTGTCCGCCTCGCGGTTGGCGAGCATCTCGGCGAGCACGAACATGACGGTGGCCGAGGAGAGGTTGCCGTTCCTGCGCAGCACCTCCCGCGACGTGTGGAGCGCGCTGCTCTCGAGCGCCAACGCCCGTTCGACCGCATCGAGCACCGACTTCCCGCCCGGATGGATGGCCCAGAGATCCACGTGGTTGAGGCCGCGGTTGCCCAGGATGTCCGAGATGCCGGCGCCGAGCGCCTCGTGGATGGCGGCCGGCACCTGGCCGGAGAGCATCATGTCGAAGCCGTCGTCGCGCACCGTCCAGGTCATCAACTCGCGATTGTCGCGGTCGACGATGGCATGGAAGCTGTCGAGCGCAATGCCGGTGGGCTCGGCCGAGATCAGCGCCGCAGCACAGCCATCGCCCCAGAGCGTGAAGGTCAGCAGACGCTCGAGGTCGGCCGTCTCCTTCAGATGGAGGGTGCAGAGCTCGATATTGACCGCGAGCACCCGCGCCCCCGGTTCCGAGCGCACGATGTGGTGCGCCAGCTTCAGCGCGTTGATCGCGGCGTAGCAGCCCATGAAGCCGATGATCGTCCGCTCGATCGAACTCGAGAGCCCGCACCGTTCGATGATGTCGAGGTCGATGCCGGGCGCGGCGAAGCCGGTGCAGGTGGTGACGATCAGGTGCGTGATGCCGGAGCGGTCATCCCCCAGCTCGAGCCCCTCAACCGCCTGCCGCGCCAGCTCCGGCGCGGCATTGGCGAAGAGGTCCATGCGCGTCGCGGTGCCGGGGAAGCCGCCGCGACGGAACAGGCCGGTCGCGTCGACGCAAGGGCCGTTCGGGTCGGTGGCCGGCGCGTAACAGCAGAAGCGGTGCTCGATGCCGCTCTTTTCCGCCATGCGGTTGAACACGGCCTGGCGGCGCGGGTCGTGGGCGAGCTGCGAGCTCGCGAACCCCAGGAAGAAGCGGTGCACGTCATAGGCGGGCACCGCAGGGGAAATCCGATTCACATAAGCCTGAACTGACATCGCGGCTCCTCGGTTGGGCCCGAGGAGCCGAAGGGCACGATCCCCCCGGGAACACATCGGGGACAACACTTGCCCGAGCCGGTTATTCCATCACGTGTTGCGGCGGATCGCCCCGCCTCAGATCGCCACCAGGCCTTCGCGGAGGATGATCGAAACCGCGTCGGCGCGATTGCGGGCGCCGAGCTTTTCGAGGATGGCGGTGACGTGGAACTTCGCCGTATGCACGGAGATGTCGAGGGCCCGCGCGATGACCTTGTTCGACGCCCCGTCGACCAGCAGGTCGGCGACCTGGCGCTCGCGCTGGCTGAGCTGCGGCAGCAGGCCCGATACACTGCGCAGATCGCCCTGGCGCTCGCGATCGAGCGTGTAGCCGACGGCGATGAGGCTCGCGGCCGCGAGGATCAGGGAAGGATCGAGGCTGTCGAGCGTGTTGCGGCCGCCCTGCTCCACCCCGACGCGGAGCATGCGGCGCTCGACGCCGAAGCCGTTCTCCGGCAGAGGCCGGTCGGTGATGGTGAGCGCGGCCTCGTCGGGGCCCGCCTCGTAGAGGTCGTGCCGGCCGCGCACCGCCGCCCGCAGCACCTGCTCGAGGGCCATATCCTGGAGGTCGAAGCCGATCCCGTGGCGGGCAGCGTTGAGGACAGGGTGGGCAGTCCTAGGCGCGCGGGCGCTCGCCGATGCGGACATCGAGTTCCAATGCATTGCCACCGCGCATTACTCCCATTCTGACGGTCTTGCCGACGGTATCGTTGCCGAGCCGGTCGGCGATATCGGAGACCGATTTCACCGGTTCACCGTTCCATGTGGTGACGATGTCGCCCACAAGTAAGCCCCCGCCGGCCGCCGGGCTGCCGGGCTCCATGCCGACGACGATGGCGCCGCCGCCCTGCCCCACCGGATGCAGGCTGACGCCGAGCCAGCCGCGCGGCACGTAGCCCTTTTCGTCGAGCGTCGTCACCGCCCGCGCGATCGTCGACGCCGGGATGACGAGGGTGCGCCGCCGGATGCCGGTCACGGCCATGCCGATGAGACCGCCATCCGGCGCGACCACCACACCCCCCTCGACCCGGGAGGAAAGGCGGAGGCCGAGGGTGATGCGGGCGTCGATCTCGCCGCCGCGCATGCTGCGCCAGGCCGGCCCGACCTCGGTCACCGAAGCGAGGCTCGAGAGCACCGAGCCATCGGTGCGGCCGACGAGAACCGCGAGCGAGCCGGGCAGCGGGGCCGGCGCCACCGGCCAATCCGGATGCTCGCCCGTGTCGAGCTTCAGCAGCACGACGTCGGTCGCCGGATCGCGGCCGGCGAGTTGCGCCTTGGCCGTCGTGCCGTCGGGCTTCAGCACCGCGACCTCGTCGTCGCCTTCGAGGCCCTCGTCGGCAGTGATGGCGAGGCCGGTGCGCCAGATGAAGCCGCTGAGCGTCCGGCCATTGGCGCCCTGGACGGCGATGGCGCGCGCGCCGGCCTGGGTGGTGAGTTCGGCGAGCGCGCTGGAGAGTGCGGAAAGATCGGCGAGTGACATGGCCGCGGCCTCGTTGCATTTGCTGGCCGAAGGCTGCGCTCCGCAGCGGCTCGACGAAAGCTCCCCAGATGGGCAGGACTTCTCCGAAGCCTCGGACGGAAAGCCGCCGGGAACCGGACCCGGGTTATCCTTCCCCCGGGGTTCGGGTCGGGGTGTTCGGGGCGTGTGGAGGGCGCTGCCCGACCTGCTGCTGACGGTCAATGCCGCCGGTTGGCCCGTGGCTCCCGCCATTATACTCGCGCTGTTCCTTGTCGCCGCGTTCCGGCCTGCCGCGGATCCCTTGCTGGCTCCCGAGCCGGCACATACCATCGAGCCAGGCAAAGGAGGCGAAGATGGCGGAATGCAAAGTCATTCGGGGCGGTGAGGGGTTCCACGGCAAGCAGGGGCTCGACTATTTCGCCGGGGTCTCGGCGGAAAGCGCCGGCGCGCAGGCGATCTGCATGCACCTCCTCGTCATGCCACCGGGCGCCGAGGCGAAGCCGCATTTCCACGAGGCGCACGAGACGGCGATCTACCAGCTCGAGGGCAGCACCTCCTTCCGGCACGGCCCCAAACTCGAGTTCCTCGATGAGGTGCATCAGGGCGACTTCGTCTACATTCCCGCCGGCGTGCCGCACCAGCCGTTCAACCCGACCGACAAGGTCGCCCGCGCCCTGATCGCGCGGACCGATCCGAACGAGCAGGAAAGCGTGGTGCTGATCTGAGGGGGTGCTGATGCAGAAGCTCTTGGTGCTGCAATCGCTCTGGGCGATGCAGGGTCTGAAGGGCGAGCCGGCCGAGCGCCCGCTCGAGGACGACGTCGCGCGGATCGCCGCCGCCGGCTTCGACGGGGTGGGCTCGCTCTGGACCAATCGCGACGAGGCCCGCGGCATCGCGGCGCTGGCGAAGGACGCATCGCTGATCGTCGAGGGCCTCTGCTTCGCCAGCGACGTCGACAGCCTCAAGCCGGTGCTCGAATGGGGCACCGAGTTCGGGCTGCATCACCTCAACATCCAGCCGAACCTCAGGCCCCGCGAGCTGGTCGACGCGGTGCGGGTTGCCGAGGGCTGGGTGCGCCTCGCCGAACAGGTCGACTTTCCCGTCTATGTCGAGACGCACCGCGACCGGATGACCAACGACCTGCTCTTCACCCTGGCGCTCGTCGAGCGGGTGCCCGAGCTGAAGCTCCTCGGCGACCTCTCACACTATGTCGTCGCGCGCGAGATCCCCCTGCCCGTGCCCGCCGAGACCGAGGCGCAGATCGCCACCATCCTCGATCGCTGCTGGGCCTTCCACGGCCGCGTCGCCACGAGCGAGCAGGTGCAGGTGCCGCTGGGCTATCCGCAGCACCAGCCGTGGATCGACCTGTTCCAGGGCTGGTGGGCCGCCGGCTTCGGCAGCTGGCGGCGGCGCTCCGGCCCCGATGCCGAGCTGAGCTTCGTCTGCGAGCTCGGCCCCCAGCCCTACGCCATCTCCGGCGCCGACGGCGCCGACCTCACCGACCGCTGGGCTGAATCGCTGCAGCTCCGCGACATCGCGCGGGCCGCCTGGGAAGGTGCAAAGCCTTGAACCGGATATGATCTTCGGCCTCCCCGAGACCGCCACAAATCACGCTGACCTTGTGCGAAACGGAACCGGGACGCGCTCCGCGCATTGGGAGTCTCGGTTAGCCTTCCAGGGGTACAGCGTGTCATCAAGCAGTTCCGATTCCGGTCTCCAGCTGTCGCGGCGGGGATTCCTCGTGGGTGCCGCAGGCGCCGCAGCGCTCGGCCTTGCCGGCTGCTCCAGCTCGGCGCGCAGCCTCGCACCACCGGGGATCTCTCCCCGCTACCTTGCCTTGTACGGGCCTCGCGACGACGAGGAATACCCGCTTCCACCGGTCGATCTCAGGCAGGTGAGCCCAGACTATCTGAGGGTCGAGGTGGTCGATCCGACCGGCGAGGAGCCGGGGACGCTGGTGGTGCATACGGCCGACCGCTATCTCTATCATGTCCAGCCCGGCGGCACCGCGATCCGCTACGGAGTGGGCATCGGCCGCGACGGCTTCACCTGGTCCGGCCGCGGGACGATCGGGCGCAAGGCCGAGTGGCCGACCTGGTATCCGCCGCAGCGTCATGCAGGAACGGCAGCCGGAGACGCGGCAATTCGCCGGCGGCATGCCGGGCGGACCCGACAACCCGCTCGGGGCGCGGGCGATGTACATCTATCGCAACGGCCGCGACACCATCTATCGGCTGCACGGAACGCGCGAATACTGGAGCGTCGGGCAGGCCGTCTCATCCGGCTGCGTGCGGCTCATCAACCAGGACGTGATCGACCTCTACGCGACCGTGCCGGTGGGAACGCCCATCGTCGTGGTGTAGCCGGCGCGGAACCATGCGCCGGGCTGGCCATTGCCTCCAGCGAGCCCCGACACTGACGCAAGGAGGCGGCAATGCATTTTCAAAGATCGGAGGCCGCGACCGGCGGCAACCATCCCGACCTCTCGCCGATGCAGATCGCGCACAATCCGCTCTTCACCACCCGCGAGAAGATCTCGCTCCTCTGTGCGACTCAAGGTCGAGGTACGCGGAGCACTTGAAAACGAGCTCGACTTCGGGCTTTCGCCGGCCGAGATCGACGAGGCCATCGAGGAGGTGAAGCTCAGCGCGCAGAACGGCGAGGGCGGCGGTGCCGTCCTCAGGCGGGACAACTGAGATGGCAAGCCCTGAAAGCCGCGAGCCCAAGGTCGCGAAGGTCGACCGACTGGTCGACGAGAATGGCGCCGAAGTGGAGGTGCCCGAAGATTCCGCCCTCAAGGTCGCGACCGATGTCGAGCAGACGGTCGGCGCCACCGGTCCCACCAACTGGTGGCGACTCGGCCTGATCGCGCTGGCGATCGTCGCCGCCATCCTGCTGGCGCTGCAGCTGATGGGCGGCAATACCGGCACCGATGTCATCCCCGGCACGCCCGTGGCCGCGCCGCAGACCAGCACGCCACAGTGAGCCCGTCGAAGGATGAGGTCGGTCGCCTCCCGAGCTCTCCTCTTTCCCGCGGTGTCATTCCCGCGAAAGCGGGAATCTCTGTTTCCCCTCGACGCCGCAAACGGAGGTCCCCGCTTTCGCGGGGATGACCCGGTGAAGGAATCGCAACGCTGGCCGCTGACCCGACGACCCATGAAGGGTCGCCGCCGTTTCCACCAGAGCGTGAAGCGCTTTCGAACTGGACGACGTCAGGCCTGATACGGCGAGAGCTGGATCTCCACCCGGCGGTTCTGCTGCCGGCCGGCCTCGGTGGCGTTGGACGCGATCGGATCCGACTCGCCCAAGCCCTCGATGCGGAAGCGGCGCTGGTCGACGCCCTGGTTGGCGAGAATGGTGCCCACCGCGACGGCGCGCCGCTGGCTCAGCTCCTGGTTGTAGGAATCGGAACCCGCGGAATCGGTGTGGCCGTAGACGTCGACCACGGTCTTGTTGAACTTCTTCAAGACCAGCCCGACCGAGACCAGCGTCTCGTTGAACTGCGGCTGCACCATCGCCGAGTCCGTCGCGAAGGTGATGTTCGACGGCATGTTGAGGATGATCTGCTGGCCCACGCGGGTGACCGACACGCCGGTGCCCTGCAGCTGGGCGCGCAGTTCCGCTTCCTGCTGGTCCATGTACTTGCCGATCATCGCGCCGCTGAGGCCACCGACGCCCGCGCCGATCAGCGCGCCCACGCGCGGATCATTGCCCGTCGCGGCCCCGATGATGCCGCCGACCACGGCCCCGCCGCCCGCGCCGATCATGGCGCCGCCAGTGGTGTTCGACAGCTGGGAGTCGCCGGTGAATGGATTGACCGAGGTGCACGCGCTCAGCGACAGCGCAGCCAGCCCGGCGACGAGAATGCCTGATCTCATTGATATCCCCCGTAGGTCACGGCGCCCCTTCTCGCCACCGATTGCGGCAGCAAGGTGTTCCGGGCGCCGGGTTGTAGCCGGATTATTAGCCGTGTGCCCAGCCGCCGTCGACCAGGAAGTCCTGCGCCGAAATCATCTTGGAATCGTCGGCGGCGAGGAACAGCGCCATGCGGGCGATGTCGACCGGATAGAGCCGGCCCTTGAGCGCCTGCTGCTGCTCGAGCATCTTCAAGCCTTCCTCGGTTACCCAGTGCTTGAGCTGCCGCTCGGTCATGATCCAGCCCGGCACCAGCGTGTTGACGCGGATGCCGTGCTGGCCGAGTTCCTTGGCCAGCGAGCGCGACATGCCGTGCATCGCGGCCTTCGCGGCGGTGTAGGCGGTGAGATGGCTGGAAAGCGTCATCCAGCTCACCGAACCGAAGTTGATGATCGAGCCGCGCTTGGCTGCGATCATCCCGGGAATCACCGCCTGGGCGGCAAAGAAGGCGTGCTTGAGGTTTACCGCCAGCCGGTCGTCCCAATATTCCTCGGTCAGCTCGTCCCAGGTGTGCCGCTGGTCGTTGGCAGCATTGTTGACCAGGGCCAGCGCCGGCCCGTGTGCCGCCTCCAACTGCTTGATCGCCGCCTGGTAGGCCGGGATATCGGTGATGTCGCATTCGATGAAGCGCACGGTGTGGCCCGCCGCGTTCATCTCGGCCTCGAGCTTCCGCCCGGCCTCCCCTTCGATGTCGACGAAGCCGACCTTCGAGCCTTGCGCCGCGAACTCGCGCACGATCCCCTCGCCGATGCCGGAGGCACCTCCGGAGATCACGACGGGCATGCCCTTGAGACTGGGGTAGATGGCGTATTCTGACATGAGCAGGAATCCGGCGGTGAGTTTTGAATATGCGCGCGGGTTTAGCGTGCTGCGCCCCGGCTCGGCAAGGTCGCCTCGCACTGTCACGCAGCCGACACCGGCAACCGCTATGGGCGGGCAACCCGGAGTGCCCAGCATGAATCTCGACCTCGTCAAACCCGCCCAGATCACCCCGCTCGTCGGCCCCTCGCAGGAGCTGCGCGACAATCTGCTGCGGCTCGAGCGCACCGAGGCCAACCATGCTTCGGCGCTCGCCGGCCTCGCCTGCCTGCAGCGGGTCGAGGCGCCGGTCGCTCCCGCCGCCGGCCCCCTCAGCTTCCCGCTGACCGTCGCGACCTGGAATCTGGAGCGCTGCTATGCGGTGGAAAAGTCCGCCGCCCTGCTCCGCGCCGAGGGCGCCGCCGTCGCGCTCCTGTCCGAAGTCGACAACGGCATGGCGCGGACCGGCCAGCGGCACACGGCGCGCGACATCGCCGGCGAGCTCGGCATGGCGCATGCGTTCGGGGTCGAGTTCCTCGAGCTCGAACTCGGCGCCGAGGTGGAGCTCGAGTTCTGCAAGGACAATTTCAACCTGCACGGCTTCCACGGCAACGCGCTGCTCGGCGAAAACCGCGCTCCATGCCCCGGTGATGATCCGGCTCGAGGCGCACGGGCACTGGTTCCGGCCCGAAAGCCCGGCGCACCGCATCGGCACGCGCTGCGCCATCGCCGCGGCGGTCGAGACGACCGCGGGCCCGCTCTACCTGGTCTCGGTGCACCTCGAGAACTCCGCCGACCCCGCCTATCGCGAGCGGCAGGTCGCGGGGCTGATCGACGCCATCGACGCCCTCGCCGGCGACACCCCGGTGATCATCGGCGGCGACCTCAACACCGGCCTTTCCAACGATGGCGACTTCGAGCAGGAGACCCTCTTCGCCCACGCCTGCTCCCGCGGCTTCGAGCGCCACGGTGGCCCGCTCGACCAGACCACCACGCGCCCCAGCCGCGTCAGCCGCAACCCCCGCGGCACCTGGAAACTCGACTGGTTCCTGACCCGCGGCGTGGATGTGCAATCGAGCCGCATCGTGCCGTCACTGGCGCCGGACGGCGAGGTGTTGTCGGACCACGACATGGTGGTGCTGGAAGTGGGCGGGTTGCGCTAGCCCTGCCGCCGGTGCCCCATGCCGCCCCCTCCACCGCCTCCGGCGGTCCCCCTCCCCCGTTTACGGGGGAGGATACGGGTGGCGCCGCCAGTGATCCTCCCCTGCGCAGCGGGGGAGGGGGACCGGCAAGGCCGGTGGAGGGGGCCGCCTGAAACGCCAGTCGGCCGACTAGACTCCCTCGTCCTCCACCACCTTGCGGCCCGCCGGCGCGATCTCCATCGTCTCGACCCGCCGCAGCAGCTCCTCGATCTTCTCCACATTGGCGATGTGCCGGGTCTCCATCGAGAAGTTGAGCGTCACGTATTCGCGACCGGGGCAGAAGGTGCAGATATTGGCGGCCGGGTGCCAGGCGCCGCAATAGATCGGCTCGATCATGCCATGCGTCATCGGCCCGTAGGTGCGATGCGGCGGCACCAGCGTCAGCACCACGTGCAAGCCGCCGTTGAAGCGCCAGAAGCGCTTGCCGGGGAGGAACGGCGCGACGCGGTTGAGGCCACGCAGCGCCTTGAACATCGAGTTCATCATCACCTGGAACTTGGTGATGTCCTTCTTCTCGATCCCGTCCACGGTGTCGTCGACCATGCGGACATACTCGACGAAATCATCGAGCACCTTGAACTTCGCCTCGAGCGCGCGGACCCGGAAGAAGTCGTCGTCGGCGTCGTGGCGCTTGCCGTCGAGCATCGTGTAGGCGGCGCCGATCACCTTCTTGGACATGTGCTTTTCGGCGCCCTCGCCGTTGAGCGCATGCGTCACCAGCGCGAACATCAGCGAGCGCTGCCGTACTCCGAGCTTGTTGGCGAGCAGCCGCAGCCGGTGCCGCTTGATCGCCAGGGTCTTGAAGCCCCAGGGCTTGTCGGCCGGGGCGAGCAGGTTCGCGAGCGTCACATAGGCGAAGGCCAGGCCGAAGCCGCGGAGCTTGCCCTTGATCCGCGCCGCGAGCCCCACCTTGTTCGACTTGTCGCTCATGATGCCGTGCCCCGCCGAGGCGGAGCGGGTGAGGAGCGCCGAATCGGAGCCCTCGAGCAGGGCATGGCTCGAGCGCACCTGGATCAGCGAGGCTCGGCCCTCGGCATCGGGGCCGCCGTGACGCACCACCACCGAGACGCGGAACAGCGGCAGGTCGTCCCGCTCGAAGATGTCGGTGGATTTCGACAGCCACTTGTCGGGATAGCCGTCGAACTCGTCGACCTCCTCGAGATGGGTGATGGCGTCGATCAGGTGCTTTGGAAACGGCCGGCCCGGTCGCGCGCCGACGAAGCCATGGGTCAGCTGCGGCGCCAGCGCCACCATGTCGGCGACGAGATTGCCCAGCGATTCCTTGGTGAAGTGCTGGTGGGAGAAGGCAGTGAAGAACACCGTGTCGCGGGCTTCGTACAGAAACCACTGGAAATCGGTGAACAGCGCCTGCGGGTGCCGACTGACCGCGGCGAGCGCCAGATCAAGTCCCTCGGCATGATCGCCCGCAAAGCTGGACGAAGAGAAGCTCTTCAATGCACGGTCCCCCTCAGAATCCGATATTCTCGATAGTAGTCGACGCCTTGGCCCGGTCAATCGCAAGGCGATGGCGCCGTTAATGCACCGCGACCGGCCATCAGGCCATTTCCCACCACCGTGGCTCTGAACGCGGGCTGAACGAGCCCGATCGATGGCAATCACCACAGCTTTGTCACACGCCATTGATTGGCAGGGGGGCCGTCATTGTTTAGGATGGTTCCAAATCACGCCGGCTTGCCCCAGCGGTGCCAAGGACTTGCAGTCAGGCCGACGCGTCGAATTGACCTATGTCAATGCCGCCACGAGCGGAATAGCAATCCTGACGGCCGATGGGGCGCCGCGTGCGAGCGCCCGGCACCTTTGAGAGTGATGATATGGACTATCGCGGGTACTTCGAAGACGCCGTGGACGCGCTGCGGCAGGAAAAGCGCTACCGCGTATTCGCAGACCTGGAACGGATCGCCGGCCACTTCCCCCGGGCCATCTACCGGGACCAGGCGGACAACCAGCGCGAAATCACCATCTGGTGCTCCAACGACTATCTCGGCATGGGCCAGCACTCCAAGGTGGTAGGGGCCATGCAGGACACCGCCGCGAGGCTCGGCGCCGGCGCCGGCGGCACCCGCAACATCTCCGGCACCAACCGGCCGCTGGTCGAGCTCGAGCGCTCGCTCGCCGACCTGCACCGCAAGGACGCCGCGCTGGTCTTCACCTCGGGCTTCGTCTCGAACGAGGCCTCGATCTCGACCATCGCGCGGCTGCTGCCCGATTGCGTCATCTTCTCCGACCAGCTCAACCACGCCTCGATGATCCAGGGCGTGCGCCAGAGCGGCATGCAGAAGCAGATCTTCCGCCACAACGACGTCGCGCACCTGCGCGAACTGCTGAGCGCCGTCGATCGCAAGCGGCCCAAGCTGATCGTCTTCGAGTCGGTCTACTCGATGGATGGCGACGTGGCGCCGATCAGGGAGATCTGCGACCTCGCCGAGGAGTTCGGCGCGCTCACCTATATCGACGAAGTCCACGCCGTCGGCATGTACGGCCCGCGCGGCGGCGGCATCGCCGAGCGTGAAGGCCTGATGGACCGGATCGATGTCATCGAGGGCACCCTCGCCAAGGGGTTCGGCGTGATGGGCGGCTACATCGCGGCCAATAACGCCATCGTCGATGCGGTCCGCTCCTATGCGCCCGAGTTCATCTTCACCACGGCCCTCCCGCCGGCCCTCTGCGCCGCGGCCTGCGCCTCGATCGAGCACCTCAAGACGTCCGTGGAGGAACGCGCCGCCCATGACCGCCAGGCGCAACTGACCAAGGACATCCTCGCCGACGCCGGCCTGCCGGTCCTGAAGACCGACACCCACATCGTGCCGGTCATCGTCGGCGACGCCCGCCTGTGCAAGGCGGCGAGCGACATGCTGCTCGAAAAGCACAACATCTACATCCAGCCGATCAACTACCCCACCGTGCCCAAGGGCACCGAGCGGCTGCGCATCACCCCCACCCCGTTCCACACCGACGAGATGATCATCGAGCTGCGGCACGCCCTGGTCAGCGTCTGGGCCAGCCTCGAGCTCCCGCGCGAGCGCCCCACGGAACGCGTCAGCACCAACAAGCTGGTCAGCGGCGACCTGACCCTCCCCACCGTCGGCGGCTGATCTCCCCCGTTTACGGGGGAGGGGACCAGCGAAGCTGGTGGGGGGGCGGCCACAATCGCCGAGCCCCGGCCCTCCTCCTTCGACAAGCTCAGGATGAGGGCCATGAGAGATCGAGTCTCTCGTTAGCCCTCATGGTGAGCCTGTCGAACCACGAGGGCGGCTCGCTGGACTTGCCGGAGGGGCGGTCGCCCCGTTTGACAAATTCCTCCACCCAGATGGAGCCACACCCCCCTCTCCCCTGAGGGGAGAGGGTAGCGCAGCTGGGAGCGCCAGCGACATAGCGAAGCTTGGGTGAGGGGTTCAGCTTATCGGCAGTGCCTGCGGCCGCCCCCTCCACCAGCTTCGCTGGTCCCCCTCCCCCGCTTCGCGTGGGAGGATCACTGGCGGCGCCACCTCATATCCTCCCCCGCGTGGCGGGGGAGGGGGACCGCCGGAGGCGGTGGAGGGGGCGGCCACATACCCCAAATCTCCCGCGGCGGACTTCGTCCTTCGACAGGCTCAGGATGAGATCGAAATCGTCGCGGTAGCCCTCTGAGAACCCTCAGCTCCCCGCCCGGAACTCCAGGTTCGCCGGCCGCTCGCAGATACTCCATCCCCGTCACCGGCACCTTCTCCGGATCCACCTCCTCGAACACGAAGTTGCGGGCCCACAGTTCGCCGCCGCCGCCCAGCATGATGCCGTAGTGGATGGTTTCCGCGTCCTCCGGCACGTCGAGCACGATGCTGCGCTCGGTCCAGTCGATGTCGCCGCGCAGCGCCCCGTGGCTTTTGCGGTGCAGCATGTTGTCGAAGCGCAGGTGCCGCCGGCCGTCGCGCGGGTCGACGCGCATCCAGAGCGTGCCGCGCTCCACGCCGCGGCTCCTCAGCTCGGCGCTAATGCGGATGGTCTTGCCGCGATAGGCGTCGGCGGCGATCGATTGCATGAGGCTGCCGAAGGCCTCGGCTTCGACCACGCCGCTGTGGTCCATGGTCTCGATCTTGACGCTGCCCGGCAGGTGCGGGTCGGTGCCGATGCGATAGAGGTTGGGGCGGCCCTGGCCGGTGAAGAACCAGTTCTCCGGCAGGTTGGTCACCGTCTCGTCGACCTCGATCCGGGCCGCCAGCATGTTCCAGTTGGCGAAGCCGAACTGCCGGGCGACCAGCTCGAGGCTGTCGCTGTGCGAAATGTCGATCTGGCGTTCGGCCAGGGCCCGGCGCAGCGCCTTGGCCATGGCCTTCGAGTTGGAAAAGTGAAGCATGGTCTGATCCTCTCGGGGCAGTTGAGAAGTCAGTGCTCGCATTGCTGACGGACTGCCCGAAGAAGGAGACCGTTGGCATCGATTGGCGTGCATTCACCTCTCCCCGGTCGGGGACGCGAGCGGCCGGCTGCACGAGCCGAGCGGATAGAACACCCGGCCGGGGCAGCGTGTCAAACCCAGTTTCGCGCGACGAAGCCTCAGCTGGTCAGCACGATCCGCATCAGGTCGGCGGTGTTGCGGGCGCCCAGCTTCTCCATCACCCGGGCGCGATGCACCTCGATGGTGCGCGGCGAGATGCCGAGCTCGCGCCCCGCTTCCTTGTTCGATTGCCCGTTGGTGATGAGCTGCAGCACCTCGCGCTCGCGCGGCGTCAGCTGGGCGAAGCCGCGCACCTCGATCGCCCGCCGGCCGCCCTGCTCGGTGCCGAGCAGGATATCCTGGCGCAGCGCCTCGCGCACGGCGCGGACCAGGTGATCGGAATCGATCGGCTTGGTGAGGACGTCCGAGGCGCCCGCCTTCATCGCCAGCACCGCCAGCTCCACTTCCGGGCGATCCTCGATGATGAACACCGGCGTGCCGTTGCGCAGCGTCTTGATCCGCCGGAGGATGGCGAGCCCGTCCTCGTTGCCGATGCGGGTATTGACGATCGCGACGTCCGGCCGCCGACGGGTCAACGCGAACAGGAAGCTCGCCGTATCGACCGAGAACGCCGTCTGGAACCCCTCGAGCCGGAACAGCACGCTCAGCGCCTCGCAGGTCGCCGCGTCGGCATCGAGGATGTGGATCAACCGGTCCCGGTTCAGGTGGGAGGGATAATGTATCGGCTCATTCATGGCGTGCTCCGAGAGCAGATCGGATCGCGGCAGCTCAATGAATTGACGGCACCCCGCACCGCCTGCCCGACGGCGCGACCGTTTGCAAAATGGCTTCCTCGGGCAAACAACCCCGCGAGACCCGAGACGTAAGATGCCCTAAGGGATCGCGCGCACCGACAGAATGAATACGTAGGCGACAATACCTACACTATGAGGAACATGTGCCTTGTCAAGGACTATTGTCCTATTAGGACAGGCTACAGTCCTGGCGAGCCTCAGCCCCGTGCCTTCAGCAGAGTCCCTGATTTCCATCAGCAGCTTTTCCTCGGCGGTGGGCGCCGGGGGAGCGGCGGGGACGGCGGCCTGTTCGTGGCGGAACCGGTTGATCGCCTTCACCACGAGGAAGAGCACGAAGGCGATGATGGTGAACTTCACCACCGCATTGATGAACAGCCCGTAGTTCAGCGTGGCGACGCCGGCCGCTTTCGCCGCGGCGACGGAGGGCACGGGGACGTTGCCGGGGTTGTTGAGCACGATGAACATGTTGGAGAAATCGACTCCCGACAGGACGAGGCCGATGAGGGGCATGAAGAGATCGTCGACGATCGAGGAGACGATGGCTCCGAAAGCCGCGCCGATGATGACGCCGATTGCCAGATCGACGACGTTGCCTTTGAGGGCAAAATCCCGGAATTCCTTGAACATCGCGTTCCCCTCCGGCCCCGGTCCGCGACCACATGGCAGCGACAATCAGGCGGCCCTCGCAATATTATGAACCCCTGCCCGCGCTCTCGTCAAAGGGCGCGGCCTCCCTGCTGCGTTTGGCGAGCTTGCGGCGGGGACGGCGGAAGCCGATATTCGCCGGCGCAGGAAAGCTGGTGATGACCAAGACGATCGACAGCGAAGAAACGCTCAGGCTGGCGGTGGACTACGTCCCCGAGGGCCTCGCCGTGTTCGATCCGGACCTCAGGCTCGTCACCTCCAACTGCCGCTACCGCGAGCTGCTCGACCTGCCGGCGCAGCTGGTCGGCCTCGGCACGCCGCTCTACGATATCGCGCTGTTCCTCGCCCGCCGCGGCGACCTCGGCCCCGGCGATGCGACGAGCCTCGCCGCCCTCAGGGTGCAGACGCTCACCCAATCGCGCGCCACGGTGAGCCAGCGGCGGGGCGCCAAGGGCCAGGCGCTGGAGTTCCACTCCTCGCGCCTGCCCGACGGCGGGCTGGTGGTCAGCTTCTCCGACGTCACCGCGCGGGTCGAGGCCGAGACCGAGCTCGCCACGATCAACCAGTCGCTGGAAGGCCGGGTGGAGGAGCGGACCGCGGCGCTGATCCGGCTCAATGTCGAGCTGGAGCTGGCGCGCTCCAAGGCCGACGCGGCCAATCGCGACAAGACGCGCTTCCTCGCCGCGGCGAGCCACGACCTGCTGCAGCCGCTGAATGCCGCCCGGCTCTACACCGCAACGCTGGTCGAGCGGGCCGGGCGGCACCGGGCTCGACGAGCTGGCCAATGCGATCGAGGCGTCGCTGACGGCGGTCGAGGAGATCATGTCGGCGCTGCTCGACATCTCGCGGATCGATGCCGGGGCGCTGAAGCCGGCGCCGGCGCCGTTCGAGCTGCGCGACCTGCATCAAGAAGATCGACGTCGAGTTCGCGCCGCAGGCGGCGAAGAAAGACATCGAACTGCGGCTGATCGACACCAGGGCCGGAGCGCTGGGCGACCGCGCGCTGATCGGCCGCGTGGTGCAGAACCTCGTCTCCAACGCCATCAAGTACACCCGTCCCGGCGGCCGGGTGCTGGTCGGCGTGCGCCGGCGCGGGGCGCGCCTCCGGCTCGACGTCATCGACACCGGCATCGGCTTCAACCGCGACCAGCACGCGCTGATCTTCGCCGAGTTCTCCCGCCTCGAGCACGGCGCCCGCATGGCGCAGGGGCTCGGGCTCGGGCTCTCGATCGTGCGCCGGCTGGTCGTCGGCGCTGGGCCTCACGCTCGAGCTCGACAGCCAGGAGGGCAAGGGCTCCCGCTTCTCGCTCTACCTGCCGCGTCGCGCGGGTGGCGCCGCGGGCGCCGGACCAGCCAGGCTCGCCGCGCGAGCCGGCCTCGAACCTGCAGGGGTTGCGGATCCTCTGCGTCGACAACGAGCGCGCCATTCTCGACGCCATGGAGGGCCTGCTCGGCGGCTGGGGCTGCGACGTCCGCTCCGCCCGCTCGCTCAAGGATATCGACCGCGACCGGCTGCTCCTGGGCTGGCTGCCCGACCTGGTGCTGATGGACTACCACCTCGACCAGACCTCCGGCCTCGATGCCATCGAGTGGCTGCGCCACAACGTCGGCGGCCACCTGCCCGCCGCACTAGTCACGGCCGACCGCAGCCCCGCGGTGCGGGCACTGGCCGAAGAGCGCGGCATCACCGTGGTCACCAAGCCGGTGAAGCCGGCAACCCTGCGCGCCACGATCAGCGGCCTCACCGGGACGCGGAAGCGCGTGCAGGTTTAGCGGTTGACGGGGACGGGGGCGGCGTCTTCTTACCCTCTCCCCTCGAGGGGAGAGGGTAGCGCAGCCAGGAGCGCCAGCGACGTAGCGGAGCTCGGGTGAGGGGTTCATCCTCGCAGCAAGCGCCCCTTGCTCCTCCCTCAAGTCCCGCTCAGCAACTCCTCGAACTGCCCTTCCTCGATCCGGCTCGCGGCGATCACCGCCTGCGTGCGGCTGTCGACGTCCAGCTTCTGCAGGATGGCCGAGACATGCGCCTTGACCGTCGCCTCGGAGATCGAGAGCTCGTAGGCGATCTGCTTGTTCATCAGCCCGTCCGATAGCATCATCAGCACGCGGATCTGCTGCGGCGTCAGCGTTGCCAGCCGCTGCATCAGCGAGGACTGCGCGTCCTCGGCGGGCAGCTCCAGCCCGTCCGGCACGTAGATCTCGCCCGACAGCACCATCTCGATGGCGCGGCGGATGTCGGTCGGGCCGACCGACTTGTGCAGGTACCCCGCGGCGCCCAGTTCGAAGGCGCGCCGGATGATCGAGCCCTCCTCGACGGCCGAGATGATCATCACCGGGATGTCGGGATATTGGGCGCGCAGCAGCAGGAGGCCGGAGAAGCCGCGCGCGCCGGGCATGTTGAGGTCGAGCAGCACCAGGTCGCAGTCGCGGTCGGCTTCGAGCGCGGTGATCAGCGCGGCGATGTCGCCCGCCTCCTCGATGGCGATGGAGGGATCGCCCCCCGCCAGCGTCTGGCGCAGCGCGGAACGGAACAGCGGGTGGTCGTCGACGATGATGATCCGGCGGGTGGTCATGCTCGGCTCGCTTTGCTCTCCAGCCCTCCCTAACAAGCCCCGGCGACGATTAGTATCCCACTTATGGACGTCCGGGAGAGCGAAGTTCGCGGTCAAGTTGCAGAATGCAGCGGGCTTAACGCGATCTTTACCATGTTTTTCGAAGAGTGGCTGGAAGGCCCGGCGTTCCGGTGGGCCCAAGTACCTCGTGTTGCAGGGACTTCCCCACGCGAACTGGGATCGACCAATGGCCCGCTCCAATCTCCAGCATGAATCGCCGCAGTCCCGGCCCGGCCAGGGTGAATGGCAGGAGTTGCGCAGCGAGCTGGTGGCACTGCTCGACCAGGTCGAAACCCAGGTGGCGCAGGCCGCTCCGGCCGAGGCGGGCTACCATGGCCTCAGCGAGCGGATGCGGGACCTGAAGCACCAGGTCACCGAGATCGAGCCCAACCCGCGGCACCGCGAGGCGCTGCGGCAGGTGCAGCGCGCCATCGACCGGTTCAGCGTCCGCGAGGGCGCCCTGCCCCCCAATCCGCGCGACACGCTGGAAGCCGCCATCGAACAGATTCGCGCCCGGCACGTGCACGCCGCACCGCCGCCGAAGCCGGAACGGCGGGCGCGCCGCTGGATGAACTGGCCCAGGCGGTCGAAGGCATCTCGGGCCGGCTGGAGCGCCTCGAGGGCGAACTGCGCACCCAGGCCAAGGGCCAGACGGCGAACGTCAAGGAGATCGCCGAACAGGTCGGCCAGCTCAGCCACGTGGTGGAGCTCTTGGCCGGCGCCGTCGGCGAGACCGGACAGGTCAAGCGGCTCGAGGCGCAGATCGCGGGCCTCGCCCGCCTGATCACCCGGGACCAGGGCGTGGACATCACGGCGCTCACCAGCCGCCTCGACGACGTGACCGCGACGGTCGGCCGGCTCGCCGACCTGCAGGTCGAGTTCGCCAACCGGGTCGAGGGCCCGAACGGCGAGCTCAAAGACGCGATGCGCGGCGTCGAGGACGGCGTGCGCACCATCTACGACCGGGTCGATGCGCTCGAGAAGGCGATGGCCGTCCCGCCGGCGGACCTCGAGAAGTTCACCGAGGAGCTGCAGCGGGTCGCCGCCGCAGTGAAGGCGCCGCAGCCGCAGGGGCTGATCGAGCTGATCGACGCGCTCAATGTGCGGATCTCCGACATGGAGGTCGCGGGCCCCCAGGTCGGCCTGCTGCAGGCCGATGTCGACGCGCTGCGGAGCGCAGTGGTCGAGGCGATGGAGCCACGATTCGCGGCGCTCGAGCTGCAGATCGAGGCCCTGAGCGACCGGGTCGGCGAGCCCAATGTCGGCCAGATCGAGGCGCAGATGCGCCAGCTGGTCGAACGCATGGACCAGACCGGCGAGCAGCTCACCAGCCTCGCCAAGCTCTACGGCCAGCCCTCCGAGCGCGAGGGCGCGCCGGATTACGATACGCTGGCCGAACTGGTCGCGAAGCGGACCTCCGCGGCGATGTCCGGCATGGCGGCGCCGGCCGGCGCGGCCGGATTCGGCGAGGCGGATTTCGACGAGATCGAGAAGCGCGTCAGCCGCGTGATGCAGGCCGCCGCCGAGGCCGAGCCGGCCGACGAGAACGCGGCGCTGAACGCGACCATCCGCGAGGTCAGCGAACGGCTGGCGCGGCTCGAAGCCTCGCTAACCGGCCAGAAGCCCGAGGCGGCAGAGCCCGCCCCCGCGGTTGAACCGCGCGAGGAGATGGTGCTGGGCGTGCCGGTCGAGGATAGTTTCGAGCTCGACGTCCAGTTCGCCGACGATGACGACGGCGAGCCCGCGACCGATATTATGGAAGCGCGGCCGTCGCCGGCCGGTGACGCAATGCCGGCCAATCCGGCTGACGAAGCACCGCTGGTCGACACGCCGTTCCCCGAACCGAGCCCGCTGCAACTGGCGCTCGAGGCCAAGAACGGCCCACGCCTGCGGCACGCCGATGGCGAAGGCGAGGCCCGCGCCGTGGAGTTGCCGCCCGCGCCCATCCCGTCGCTGGACTTCGATTTCGGGGTCTCGCGCCCGGAGCCCGAGCCGGAGGCGGCCGAGGCGCCCGCCGATCCCTCGCCGGCAGCCGGAGCCAGTGGTCGAGGTCGCGGCTGCCGAGCCGGCAGTCGACGCCGAGCCGCTGCCCAACCGCAACACCTTCATCGCCGCGCATCGGCGGGCGGTGCGCATGGCCCAGGCGGCCAAGACTGCCAAGACCGCCCCGGTTGAGCCGGCCTCCGACTCGCTGATGAGCCGGGCTTTCGCCAGGTTCCAGGCATCGCTCGCGACCTCCGCCTCTCCGGCGCCGCACGCCGAATCCGCCCCCAAGGCGGCCAAGGAGAAGCCGAAGAAGGAGCGCAAGCCCGCGCACGACAAGGATGCGCCGAAGGCCGGCAAGCCGGAAGCCGCGGCGCCCTTTGTGATGCCGCCGACGCCCGAAGGCAGCGCGGCAGATGCAGAGCGGCCGAGCTTCCTGCTGCGGCACCGCCAGCCCATTCTGATCGCCGCCGCCGTCGTGGCGCTCGCCTGCCTCACCATCAATCTCGTCAACCAGCGCCTCGGCGACGAGCCCGCTCCGGCCGAGAGCGACGCGCCCCAGGATGTGGGCGACGCGGCGCTGGAGCCGACGCCGCTCGCCGAGCAGAAGCTCGCTCCCGTCGCGCCCGCCGTCAGGGTCGTTCCGGCCGTGGACAGCCTCCGCACGGCGTCGATCGACCCCGCCGCGGCGCACGGCTTCATGCCCACGCGGACGCAGGAGATGCCGAGGGCGTTCACCGCTGCGCTCGATCCAGCGGCGGAGGTCGAGTTGCTTCCGGCGGTGATGGAAAGCCCGGTCAAGGTGGAGATGCCGCCCGCCAACCTGGGTCCGGAAGCGCTGCGCCGGGCGGCCGCCGACGGCGATGCGCGGGCGCAGTTCGAAGTCGCTGCGATCTATACCGAGGGCCGCGCGGTGCCCGAGGACCTCGCGGCCGCCGCCGTCTGGTACGAGCGCGCCGCCAGCCAGGGTTTTGCGCCGGCGCAGTATCGTCTCGGCAGCCTCTACGAGAATGGCCGGGGCGTCACCAAGGACCTCGACGAGGCGCGGCTCTGGTACCAGCGCTCGGCCGAGGCCGGCAACCGCATGGCGATGCACAACCTCGCCGCCCTCTATGCCGGCGGCGGGCTCGGCACGCAGCAGTTCGATGCGGCGGCCCGCTGGTTCGAGGAAGCCGCCAACCGCGGCATGAAGGACAGCCAGTTCAACCTCGGCATGCTCTATGCCCGCGGGCTGGGCGTGAAGCAGGACCTCGAGGCGTCGTACAAGTGGTTCGCGCTGGCGGCCGATCGTGGCGACGCCGATGCCCTGAAGGCCCGCGACGGGATCGCGGCCTCGCTCGATCCGGCGACCGTGCAGCGGCTCGGCGACGAAGTGGCCAACTGGACGCCGCAGTCGATCGACCTCGTCGCCAACTTCGCCCCGATCGGCACCTGGGAGAAGAACTTCGATCCCGGCCAGGCCATCGCCAATGTCGATGTGGTGAAGGGCGTGCAGAAGGCGCTGGTGCAGCTGGGCTACGACGTCGGCAACCCCGACGGCCTCGCCGGCCCCAAGACCGCCGACGCGATCCGCACCTTCGAACGCGCCACCGGCATGAGCGAGAGCGGCCTGATCAACCCGCGCCTGCTCGCGGTGCTGGGCAGCCAGCCGGTCTAGAGCGGCCCAACGAGAGTCCTGTTGCCGGAGTTTCATGGGTCCCCGGGTCAAGCCCGGGGTGACGGAGTTTGTTGAGCACTCACGTCCCACACCCACCGTCATCCTCGGGCTTGACCCGGGGACCATGGATACCTCCCACCATGGAGAGGGTCGCGGCAGAACTTGAGCCACCCCGGTTCATCCACCGTTCATCCGCCCTCGGCGATCCCTAACGGACCCTTTGCAATTTCCTGCTAGGGCTTGGCGCAGTCGTCAAAAACTGTCGCATTTTCGTCGTGCCCGAGCGTTAAGGCCCGACAATGCCTTAAAGCATTGGACCCGAGCAGGTGCAGGTCTATCTGCCCATCGCCGAACTCTCCATGAACCTGTTCTTCCTCGTGGGGATCGGGGGCGCGGTCGGGTTCCTGTCCGGCCTGTTCGGCGTCGGCGGCGGGTTCCTCCTGACGCCGCTCCTTATCTTTTCCGGCGTCCCCTCTTCGGTCGCCGTCGCGTCAGTCACCGGACAGGTGGTGGCGGCCTCCACCTCGGGGGCGCTCAGCTACTACCGGCGCGGGCAGATCGACCTGCACCTCGCGCTTTACCTGGTGCTCGCCAGCGTGCTCGGGGCCTTCATCGGGGTCTGGATATTCCAGCTATTGCGCGCCTCGGGGCAGCTCGACCTGGTGATCGCGCTGGGCTTCCTGCTGCTGCTCGGCTTCGTCGGCTCGCTGATGCTGGTCGAGGCGGTACGAGCGATCATGAAGCGCCGGGCCGGCATCGTGGTGCGCGAGAAGCTGCCCAACCAGCACAACTGGTTCCACGGCCTGCCCTGGCGCATCCGCTTCAAGAAGTCGCGGCTCTATATCTCGGTGATCCCGGTGCTGGTGCTGGGGCTCGATGATCGGCATGGTGGGTTCGCTCCTCGGCATCGGCGGCGGCTTCATCCTGGTGCCGGCGCTGGTCTACCTGCTGCGGGTGCCCGGCAACATGGTGATCGGCACCTCGCTGCTGCAGGTGGTGGCGATGATGGCGGCGACCACCATCCTCCATGCCGTGACCAGCCAGAGCGTCGACATCCTCCTCGCCTTCTGCCTGATGGTCGGCGGCACCGTGGGGGCGCAGTTCGGCGCCTCGGCCGGCAAGTACCTGAGGGGCGAACAGCTGCGCGCGCTGCTCGCGCTGATCGTCCTCGCGGTCGCCATCCGCTTCGGCATCAGCCTGATCCTGACGCCCTCCGACGCCTTCTCGACGGCCGTGATCGGCGTCGGGGGGGTCATATGAGATGGCGCGTTACCGCCCTCGCAATCGCGGCGGCGCTGCTTGCCACCCCCGCGGGAGCGGAGAAGCTCGTCTCGCAGGTGAGCCGGCAGGAGGTGTCGATCACCTCCAGCTTCACCGGCGAGACGCTCACCCTGTTCGGCTCGATCGAGCCCGAACCCGGTGCGGCGCAGAAGTATGTCGAGGGGCCGTACCACGTCATCATCACCGTGACCGGCCCGCTGCAGAACCGCGTGGCGCGGCGCAAGACCAACCAGTTCGGCGTCTGGATCAATACCGAGCAGGCGGTGTTCAAGAGCTTTCCATCCTTCTACCAGGTGCTGAGCGATGCGCGGCTCACCGACATCACCAACCCCATCACGCTGGCGGAGGAAGGCATTCCGCTCGACAGCCCCTCGCTCGGCTCCACCGACGCGCCCTACCCCGACTCGCAGGTGTTCCACTCGCAGTTGGTGCGCCTGATGGAAAGCAAGGGGCTGTTCAAGCTCAACGAGCAGGGGGTCGTGTTCGGCTCGAACACGCTCTATTTCGCCCAGGTGAACCTGCCCGCCGACGCGCCGCCCGGCCCCTATCTCGCCCACACCTACCTGTTCAAGAACGGCGAGATCGTGGCCCAGAAGTCCGACGGCTTCTCGGTGCGCAAGATTGGCTTCGAGCGCTTCCTCGGCCTCGCCGCGCAGCAGCAGCCGCTGCTCTACGGGCTGGTCTGCGTGATCCTGGCGCTGTGCACCGGCTGGCTCGGCGGCGTGGTGTTCCGGCGCTAGTTCGCCACAGGCGCGATCGCCTACCAGTCGTAACCCGTCACCAGCCGCCTGGGGCTGACCGGATACACCCTGCCCCGGCCGATCATCGCGACCTCGAGGCTCGGCCAGTGGAACAGCCCGGCAAAGGCCGGCCCGAGGATGTTGATGCTCCCCGCCCCCGAGCCATAGGCCGGCAGCACCATGGTGCGCCCGTCATGCACGAAGCACGGGCGGCGGACCGAGCGGCCGTTCACCGCGATGTGCGCCGCGGGATGGAGGTGGCCGGCGATGCCCCGGCGACCCGGCTGCGGCTGGTGGGCGAGCACAAGCCCATGCCGCTCCAGCACCTCGACGCACTCGCCGCCGATGGCGTGCGGGGCGGGATCGTGGTTGCCCGAGATCCAGGTCCAGCGGGCGCGCCCGACCAGCTCGAGGAGCAGCCGGCGATCGGCATCGAGCAGCGTGGAGGTGCCCTCGTCGCGGTGAAAGCTGTCGCCGAGCGCGATGACCTCGGTCGCACCCGTGCGCGAAAGATCGCCCTCGAGCCGGCGGAGCGTGAGGCCGGTATCGTAAGGCGGCAGGAAGCTGCCGCGGCGGGCGAAGGAGCTGTGCTTTTCGAGGTGGAGGTCGGCGACCAGCAGGGCGTTCTCGGCGCGCCAGTGGAGGGCACCGGAGGGCAGTGGCTCGAATTCGTGGCCGGCGAAGTGCAGCAGCACCGGGTCGCCCAACTCGTCAGCGGGGGCGGTGCGCGCCGCCCAAGGGAAAGTCAATTCAGTCGTGCCTTTTCCAGCCTCGTGAGGCCCATCGCCTCCTCGATCAGCTCCTCGGCGGCCTCGGCCATGGCGCTGTCGCGGGCTTCGCCGTAGACCGGGACCTTGCCGATGTCGAGCAACACCGGTACCGCCAAAGGCGAGATTCGGTCGAGCGGCTTGTGGATGATGTGACGCTTGATCCGGGCGAGCATGTGGCCGAGCCGTTCGATGTCGAGCAGGCCGCGCGCCGCATCGCGCCGCGTCGCCTGGATCAGGATGTGGTCGGGCTCGTGCTGGTAGAGCACGTCGTAGATGATGTCGGAGGAGACGGTGAGCTGCCGGCCGGTCTTCTCCTTGCCCGGGTGGCGGCGCTCGATCAGGCCCGAGATGATGGCGCAGTTGCGGAAGGTGCGGCGCATCAGCGAGGATTCGTCGAGCCAGGCCTCGAGGTCGTCGCCCAGCATGTCCTCGTCGAAGAGGTCGTCGAGCGACAGCCTGCCGGTTCTGATCAGGCCGCCCATGTCGCGCGAGGCCCCAGACGGCGAGGGAATAGTCCGAGGCGACGAAGCCGAGCGGACGGGCCCGGGCGCGTTCGAGCCGGCGGGTCAGCAGCATGCCGAGGGTCTGGTGGGCGAGGCGGCCCTCGAAGGGGTAGCAGACGAGGTAGTGCAGCGCGCCGCGCGGGAAAGGTCTCGACCAGCAGGCCGTCGGGCGGCGGCAGGATCGAGGCCTCGTGCTGCAGGCGCAGCCAGTCGCTCACCTGGTCGGGCAGCAGGTGCCAGTCGTCGGGATGGGCGAGGAGCTTTCGGACGCCGTCGGCGAGGAAGGTGGAGAGCGGGAACTTGCCGCCCATGTAGGACGGGATCTTCGGGTCCTTGCCCTGCGAGCGGGAGACATAGGCCTCGTTCTCGAACATCCCCTCATAGGCGACGACCTCGGAGCCGAAGAGGAAGGTGTCGCCCGCGGGTCAGCGTGGTGAAGAAGTATTCCTCCATCTCCCCGAGCACCCGGCCGAAGCGGCCGATCGGCCCGGTGGTCGCACCCTTGGTAAAACCCCGGCCCCGCACCAGCCGCACCTTCACCATCGCCTCCTCGACGATGGTGCCGACATTGAGCCGGTATTGCTGGGCGACGCCGGGGTGGGCGATGCGGAACTTGCCGTCCTCGGTCTTCCTGAGCTTGGCGTAGCGCTCGTAGGCGCGGAGCGCATAGCCGCCGGTGGCGACGAAATCGACGACGCGCTCGAACTGCTCCCAGCTCAGCTCGCGATAGGGCCAGGCGCGGCGGATCTCCTCGTGGAGCGCCACCGGATCGAAGGGCGCGGCGCAGGCGGAGCCGAGGACGTGCTGGGCCAGCACGTCGAGCCCGCCCGAGACCGGGTCCTCGCTGTCCTGGAAGCCATGCTCCGACCGCTTCGACGCGCCGCCTCGCACTCCAGCACCTCGAAGCGGTTGGAGGGGACGAACAGGGCCTTGCTCGGCTCGTCGAGCCGGTGGTTGGCGCGGCCGATGCGCTGCAGCATGCGCGAGGCGCCCTTGGGCGCGCCGACCTGCACGACGAGATCGACATCGCCCCAGTCGATGCCGAGGTCGAGCGTCGAGGTGCAGACCACCGCCCGCAGCCGCCCCTCGGCCATCGCCGCCTCGACCTTGCGCCGCTGCTCCACCGCCAGCGAGCCGTGGTGCATGGCGATGGGCAGCATCGTCCTCGTTCGCCTGCCACAGCTCCTGGAACAGCATCTCGGCCTGCGAGCGGGTGTTGACGAAGAGCAGCGTCGTCTTGTGCTGCTTGATCGCCTCGTAGAGGTCGGGGATGGCGTAGAGCGACGGAGTGCCCGGCCCAGGGGACCACCGCCTCGGATTTCAGGATCTCGATATGCGGCTTCGCCCCGCCCTCGCCGATCAGCAGCCGCGCTTCGGCGCCGGGAACGGGCGTGGCGATCCAGTCGCGCAGCAGGTCGGGACGGGCGACGGTGGCGCTGAGCGCGGTGATGCGCAGTTCGGGCGCCATCGTCCCGAGGCGCGCGAGGCCGAGCGACAGGAGCTCGCCGCGCTTGTTGGTGACCATGGCGTGCAGCTCGTCGAGCACGATGCGGCGGAGCGAGCCGAACAGCTTGTCGCATCGCCATGGCGACAGCAGCAGCGCCAGCTGCTCGGGCGTGGTGAGAAGGATCTGCGGCGGATCATAGCGCTGGCGCTGCCGCCGCGACGCCGGAGTGTCGCCGGTCCGCGCCTCGACCTTGATCGGCAGGCCCATCTCGGCGATCGGCGTCATCAGGTTGCGCTGCACGTCCACCGCCAGCGCCTTCAGCGGCGAGAGGTAGAGCGTGTGGAGGCCCGGGCGCGGGTTCTCGATCAGGTCGTTGATGGTCGGCAGGAACCCCGCCAGCGTCTTGCCGGCGCCGGTCGGGGCGATCAGCAGCGCCGAATCCCCCGCCTCCGTCGCCTCCAGCACCGCCAGCTGGTGCGCACGCGGCGCCCAGCCCTTGGTCGCGAACCAGTCGGTGATCTGGGAGTGGAGGGGCAAGGGACGTTCCCGGTTTGTGCACAGTATGGGGTGCGGGATGGCGGGGAACAAGGGGATGGGAGGGGGTGGGGTTCCATGTGGGACCGCGCCCGCGGCCGCCCCCTCCACCGCCTTCGGCGGTTCCCCTCCCCCGCTTCGCAGGGGAGGACCAGCGGTGGCGCCACCGCATCTATCCTCCCCCGTTTACGGGGGAGGGGGACCAGCGAAGCTGGTGGAGGGGGCGGCCACAGGCTCGATATCGACAACTCCCCAAAATTCGCTACCGATAACTCCCCCAGGAGGACACCCATGACCGAACCCCTCTCCCTCTCGCTCACTCCCGGAGAGGCACTGCCGTGGCTGGTGGAACAGGTGCTGGTGCGCCAGGACGGCAGCCGCATCGCCGTCGGCATCGCGGGCGGGCCGGGGGTGGGGAAGTCGACGCTCGCCGTGCAGCTGGTCGAAGCCCTCAACCGCACCCATCCCGACCACGGCCGCCTACGTGCCGATGGACGGCTTCCACATGCGGCACGCCAAGCTCGAGGCCTTAGGGACGGTGAAGGACAAGGGCATGCCGCACACCTTCGAGGGCGAGGCGTTCGCGGCGTTCCTGTCGCGGCTCAAGGCAGCGAAGGAGCCAGTCAACGGCCCCGGCTATTCGCGCGCCATCGAGGACGTGGTCGAGGACCAGTTCACCGTCCCCGCCGAGGCGCGCATGCTGGTGACGGAGGGCAACTACCTGCTGCTCGCTGATCCGCCCTGGCAGCAGGTGCGGCCGCTGCTCGACCTCGCGGTGTTCATCGACGTGCCGCGCGAGATGGTGAAGGCGCGGCTCCTGAAGCGCCACGCCGAGCACGGGCTCTTCACCGAGGCGCGCAACCGCGAGCATGTCGAGCGCGTGGACCTCGCCAACTACGACCTCGTGCAGCGCTCGCGCGGGCGGGCCGATGTGGTGATCGAGCTGGTGACGGAGAGCTGAGGCGGCCGGGACGGCCCTCGTCCTTCGACAAGCTCAGGATGAGGGCCGACGGAGAGATCTCGACAAGGCCCCTCATGGTGAGCCTGTCGAACCACGAGGGCCGTCACCTCTAAAGCCCCGCCTTCCCCGCAGCCCAGTCCCCCGTCGTCCGCCCTGTCAGCTCCGACACCGATTTCAGCCCCTGCGCCCGCACCGCCGCAACCAGACCGCGCTTGATGCGATCCAGCAGCTCCAGCCCGCCGAAGACCAGCGCCGAATAGAGCTGGATGGCGTCGGCGCCGGCCTCGAATTTCGCCACCGCGGTCTGCGGCGAGTGGATGCCGCCGACGCCGATGATCGGCAGGCGGCCGACGCGCTGGCGCATCTGGGCGAGGCGCCGGGTCGAGAGATCGAACAGCGGCTTGCCGGAGAGGCCGCCGGTCTCGGTGGCGTTCTCCATCCCCAGCACCGGATCGCGGCTGATGGTGGTGTTCGAGACGATCAGCCCGTCGAGGTCGGTCGCGAGCACCACCTTGGCGATGCCGTCGAGCTGGCGCTCGTCGAGATCGGGCGCGAGCTTCAGGAACACCGGGACGCGCACGCTGGCCTTGGAGCGGGCCTTGAGCACCGCGTCGAGCAGGCGGGTCAGCGCCTCGTCGGCCTGCAGGTTCCGAAGCCCCGGCGTATTGGGCGAGGAGATGTTGACCGTCAGGTAGTCGGCGACCTCGGCGAAGCGGGTGACGCCCATGACGTAGTCGGCGACGAAATCTTCGGAATCCTTGTTGGCGCCGATGTTGACCCCGAGGATGGCGCCGACATGCGCGCCCTTCAGCCGCGCGAAGGCCGCCTCGTGCCCCTCGTTGTTGAAGCCCATGCGGTTGACCACGCCCTCGGCCGGGCCGATGCGGAACAGCCGCGGCTTGGGGTTGCCCTGCTGCGGCCGCGGGGTGACGGTGCCGACCTCGACCATGCCGAAGCCCATGCGGGCCAGCGGCTTGGGCACCTCGGCGTTCTTGTCGAAGCCGGCGGCCATGCCGACGGGATTGGAGAGCTCGAGCCCGCAGAGCGTCGTTGCGAGTTCCGGCGGATCGGGCTGCTCCTGCTCGGGCGCGAGGCCCAGCCGGAGCGCGCTGATGGTGGCGCCGTGGGCGATCTCCGGGTCCATTCTCAGCAGCGCATCGCGGGTGAGACCGGCGACCAGCGGCATGCGCAGCAGCGGCGAGAGGCGCGTGAAGATCATTTCACCCACTCCGGCAGCGTCACGCTGCCATCCGTTGCGACGGAGGAGGCGGCACTCTTGGTCACCGCCGACATCGGCAGCTCGCCATAGAGATGCGGGAACAGCTGCGCCGCCGCGGGACGGCTCCCAGACAAGTGCACTGCCGAGCGCAGCCGTCGGCACCGAGAACAGCACCAGGTCGCCTTGCCCTGCGAAGTGCAGGCGCAGGGTCTCGGCCAGCTGCGCGGCGGTCGAGAAGTGGACGTAGCCGTCCTTGAGGTCGATCGGCATGCCGCCGAAGCGGCCGGTCTCGCGCGACGCCTCGAAGACGGCGCGGCTCGCGATCTTGTAGATGAATTCGGGCATGGTGTTGGGGCTCGACATGGGCGCGGAACCTAGTCGGTCGAGGCCCGGATCACAAGTTGACGCGTCCGCCTTTACAAGGCCGAGATGCGGGAATAAATAGGACTAGTTTCCTGATGAGACTACTTTCCTCGATCGGCCGGGCCAGATGCTGACACACGCCGATATCTGGAATGCGATCGACGCACTCGCCGAGCGGCACGGCTTCTCGGCCTCCGGCCTCGCACGCCTTGCCGGGCTCGATGCGACGGCGTTCAACAAGTCGAAGCGGGTCAACAAGGACGGGCGCGAGCGCTGGCCCTCGACCGAGAGCATCGCCAAGGTGCTGGAGGCGACGGGCGAGAGTTTCGACGCCTTCCTCGCCTCCGGCGGCGCCTACCTGCAGCTGCCGACGGCGGCAGCGTGCCGCGGCCGCCTTCGGTGCCGCTGCTCGGCCTGGCGCAGGCGGGCTCCGGCGGGTTCTTCGACAGCGCCGGGTTTCCGGCCGGACAAGGCTGGGACGAGGTGCCCCTCCCCTGGGCGCCGGAGGACGGCAGCTACGCGCTCGAGGTCACCGGCGATTCCATGCTGCCGCTCTATCGCGACGGCGACGTGATCGTCGTGTCGCCCACCGCGCAGATGCGGCGCGGCGACCGCGTGGTGGTCCGGACCAAGGACGGCGAGGTGCTGGTCAAGGTGCTGCACCGGCAGACCCCCAACCTGGTCGAGCTCCACTCCATCAACGCCGCCCACCCGCCCCGCATCATCGAGATGAAGGACGTCGAGGGCATGGGGCGGATCGTCTGGGCCAGCCAGTAGGTGGTTGCTGGGGGATAGGCCGGCGTCTCAGCGCACAGTTCCCCAACCTCCTCGGTGTCATTCCGGCGAAGGCCGGAATCCATCCTGAGATATCTCGGCCAGTCGTGGCGGTGGAAACACCTCAGGATGGGCCCCGGCCTCCGCCGGGGTGACACCGTGGGTGGAGCGAGATCGTGCCACGCCCTTCCTTCTCCCCTTGAGGGAGAAGGCGGCGCGCAGCGCCGGATGAGGTGTGGGCCAGGGGCGCGGAACTACGCCGCCGTCACCAGCTTCCCCGCCAGCGCATCGGCAATCAGCCGCCGCGTCTCCGCCACGCCGTAGAGCGCGATGAAGGAGCCGAAGCGGGGGCCCTGGTCGGCGCCGAGGAGGACCTGGTAGATGGCGCCGAACCAGTCGCGCAGCGGCTCGAACTGGTGCGTCTTGCCGACCTCGTAGACGAGGTTCTGCAGTTCCTCGGCATCGCGCGAGCCTTCGTGCTCGGCCAGCCGGTCGGCGAGGTCCTGCAGCGCCGCGCGCTCCTTCTCGGTCGCGGCGCGGAAGCTCTTCGTGGGCTTCACCCGGTCGTTGAAGTAGGCGCACGGCGTAGCCGGCCAGCCGGTCGAGCTCGGGTTGCGTCGCCGGCGTCGCGCCGGGGACGTAGCGCGAGATGAAGCCCCAGAGCACGTCCTTGTCGTGGGCGTTCGACGGCCGAGGTGATGTTCAGCAGCAGGCTGAAGGTGATCGGCATGTGGCGGCCGGCGGGTGGCCGAAATGCACGTGGAAGGCCGGGTTCTCGAGCCGCGCGGCGACATCCTGGCCGTCTGGTACGCCTCGACGAACTGGTAGTACTCGTCGACGGCGCGCGGGATCACATCGAAGTAGAGGCGCTTGGCCACCCGCGGCTTCTGGAACATGTAGAGCCCCAGGCTCTCGGTGCCGGCATAGGTCAGCCACTCGTCGATGGTCAGCCCGTTGCCCTTGGACTTCGAGATCTTCTGGCCGTTCTCGTCGAGGAACAGCTCGAACGTATAGTGCTCGGGCGGGGTGCCGCCGAGGATCGCGCAGATCCGGTCGTAGATCGACCTGGTTGGTCTGGTGGTCCTTGCCGAACATCTCGTAGTCGACGCCGAGCGCCGCCCAGCGCATGCCGAAATCGGGCTTCCACTGCAGCTTCACGTGGCCGCCGGTGACCGGCACGGTGGCGTCGCGCGCCGTCCTCGTCGGCAAAGGTGATGGTGCCGTCCTTGGCGTTCACTTCCTTCATCGGCACGTAGAGCACGCGGCCGGAAATCGGCGAGATCGGCAGGAACGGGCGATAGGTCTCCTGCCGCTCGGCGCCGAGGGTCGGCAGCATCACCGCCATGATCTCGTCATAGCGCTCGGCGGCGCGCAGCAGGGCTTCGTCGAAGCGGCCGGACTTGTAGTACTCGGTGGCGCTGGCGAATTCGTAGTTGAAGCCGAAGGTGTCGAGGAAGCGGCGCAGCATGGCGTTGTTGTGGTCGCCGAAGCTGTCGAACTCGTTGGTCCGAAGGGGTCGGGCACCGAGGTCAGCGGCATCTGCAGGTACGGCTCGAGGAACTCCCGCGACGGCACGTTTTCCGGGATCTTCCGCATCCCGTCCATGTCGTCGGAGAAGCAGAGCAGCCGGGTCGGGATCTCGTCGCGGGTCAGGAGGCGGAAGGCGGTGCGGACCATGGTGGTGCGCGCCACCTCGCCGAAGGTGCCGATATGCGGCAGGCCGGAGGGGCCGTAGCCGGTCTCGAACAGCACTTCCTTGAGGCCCAGGCGCTCCACCCGGGCCAGCAGTTTCCGGGCTTCCTCGAACGGCCAGGCGCGCGCCGCGGGCGCGGCGTCGAAGAAGGCGGGATCGAGCGTGGGAAGCGGTGCGGGCACAGCGTTGGCCTATGGCTTGGGCGGAGGAGGATGGCTCAATGGCACCGGAGGCCGCACGCGTCAATGGGAGCCGGGCCCGACCCTGCTGCCTTGCCAAGCCCGGTGCACGACCGTAGTTATGCGTGCTCGTACCCCGGGGGACCGCGATGGCCGACCTATCCGTTCAGGACGCACTCATTCACATCATGGTGGTCACGGCCTCCTCGGACGAGGGCATTTCCGACACCGAACTGACAGTGATCGGTAGCCTGGTCAGGCGCTCGCCCGTGTTCGAGGGTTTCGAGGCCGCACGGCTGGCAAGCGTTGCCAACCAGGCGGTCGACCGCACCAACAGCATCGGGCTCGACGGCGTGCTGGACCAGGCGGTGGCCGCCGTGCCGAAGCGGCTGCATGACACGGCGTATGCGCTGGCCGTCGAGGTGGCGGTGGTGGATGTGCAGCTGCCGCAGGAGGAATTGCGGCTGCTCGAGATGGTGCGGGACCGGCTGGACGTCGACCGGCTGATCACCGCGGCGATCGAGGCGAGTGCCAGGGCGCGGATGCGGCGGGCCTAATAGAAGCTAACCGGGAACCAGCGCAGGTAGAGTTCGTCATAGACGCCTGACCGCTTGATACGGGTCAGGCCGTAGTCGATCGCCTGCCGCACGGCGTCGTGCCCGGCCGGGATAGCAACTGCCAGCCCTTCCCCGAACAGGTCGGGGCGGAAATACGGGTCGCCGGCGAAGCCGCAGCAATCGAGATGGGTGTTGAGCCAGTACGAGGCCCTCAGCGCGTCGCCGAAATAGGCGTCCACCTCACCCTTCTCGACCGCATCGAGGGCCGGAATCTCGCTGTCGAACTCGACCCGTTGCGCGTCGGGAAGGTAGCGGCGCATGAACTCGGCATGCGCCGATCCGCGGCGCACCGCCACGCGCTTGCCGGCAAGGCTCACCGGATCGAAATCGGTCACCCCGGCAAGCGGCGTCACGAAGCGGCCGGGAAGCATCAGGTAGATCGCGGAGAAGTCGAACAGCTCGCCGTTCTCGGGCGTGATCGCGAGGCCGGCGATCAGCGCGTCGCCCTGGTTGTCCTCGAGCGCCCTCGCCGCCTGGTCCCACGGCCAGGCCTGCACCGTGCAGGCGATCTGCAGGTCGGCGCAGACGGCGCGGGCCAGATCGACGTTGAAGCCGACGAGCTCCCCCTTGTCGTCGCGGAAGTTGAACGGCGGATAATCCGTGGTGGTGAGGAACCGGATCGAGGGCACGGCCGCGAGGTTGGGGATGACGTCCCGCGCGCTCGGATCGACGTGGTACGGCAGCGCCTGTCCCAGGGCAGCGGCGGGAGCGAAGAGCGACAGGAGCAGCAGGGCAAGGGCAGTGAGGCGCATCGGATTTCCGGGCGGGCGTCCACGGCTTATTGCGCAATTCGAACCCAAAGGCGAGAGGCGCACCGCTCCAGTCCTGCCAGCGATGCTCCCCTGTTGACGGCGAACCGATCCTCGCGGCTAATCTGCTGTATTTATTGAAGCGTACTCAAATGATGTTGGTGGGCTGCGATGTCGGGAGCGGGGGACCTCCTGCTGGCGATACTTACCGGTCACTTGAATTCCAGGTCGGAGGCCATGCTACATCTCGAGCTGGCGCTGGAGCTCGAAGTGGAGCCGCTCGACTATTGCGCGCGCCGGTTCGGGCTTGGGGACGCTACGGTGATGGAGCGGGCGGCCGAATGGGCCGGGCTCGCCTTCGCGCCACGAATACCCAACACCCTGCCCGGTAGCCCGATCATCGAACGCATCGAAAGGCTGGGTGAGGTCCGCTCGGTGCGCGCAAGGCTGTTCGAGCGGGAGGTGGTCTATAGCGCCCCGCGCTTCTCCGAATTCCTGAGGCTGAGGCAGCATTGCCTCGAGGTGCCGGAGTTCCGCCGCTCCTTCTGCGTCGTGCCGGAAGCGGCGATCCGGGCCGAGCTGGCGGCGGCGAGCGAGGAGGCGTTGATGGAGGAGGCGCGGCACCGACTCTTTCGCAAGTGGCCCCGGGCTAGCGGCCACGTCGACGCGCCGATCGCCGCCCGCCGCATGTTCGCGCTGCTGCTGCTCCTCGTCGTGGCGGTCGCGGCGCTCGGGCCGAGGCTCTACGCACCCGTTTTCCTGCCGCTGGTCGGCGCCATCCTGCTGGTGCCAGCGGGCCTCAGGTTCTGGGCCGCGGTCCGCACGCGGCGCCAGCCGGAGGCACCACCGCTCCTCCCCGACAGCGACCTCCCGACCTACACCCTCCTGGTTCCGCTGCGCGACGAGGCCTCCATGGTGCCGCAGCTCTGCCGGGCATTGAAGGCGCTCGACTATCCACCCGAGAAGCTCGATGTGCGCTTCATCGTCGAGGCGCGCAGCAGCGCCACCGTGGCAGCGGTGCGGGCTCGCCTCGCCGACCCGCGCTTCGAGCTCATCGAAGTGCCGGACGCCCTGCCCCGCACCAAGCCGAAGGCGCTGAACTATGCGCTGCCGCTGATCACCGGGGAGTTCCTCGTCGTCTACGACGCCGAGGACATCCCCGAGCCGGGCCAGTTGCGGCTGGCGGCGAGCACGTTTGCCCAGCGCCCGGAGCTCGACTGTCTGCAGGCGGAGCTGGTGATCGACAATGCGGAGGAGAGCTGGCTCGCCACGCTGTTCGCCGGCGAGTATGCGGGCCAGTTCGGGCTGATGCTGCCGCTGCTTTCGCATCTCAAGCTGCCGATGCCGCTCGGCGGCACCAGCAACCACTTCCGCGTCAGCGCCCTGCGCCGGATCGGCGGCTGGGATCCCTACAATGTCACCGAGGACGCGGACCTCGGCATCCGGCTGGCGCGTCGCGGGCTCCGGACCTCGACCATCGCCAGCCACACTTCGGAGGAGGCGCCGATCCGCTTCGCGCGCCTGGCTGCGGCAGCGCACGCGCTGGATGAAGGGCTGGATGCTGACCCTGATCGTCCACAACCGCGACTGGCGCTCGCTGCTGCGCGACCTGGGCTGGCGAGGCTTCCTCGGCTTCCAGATCTATGTGGGCAGCATGGTCCTGTCGGCGCCGCTGCACTCGGCCTTCCTCGCCTTCCTGGCGTTGGACCTGATGACGCAGGCCGATGCACCGGCCTTCGACCTTTGGGACGGCGTGGGCGCTGTCATCCTCATCGTCGGCTATACCGGGCCGGCGCTCCTTACCGTCACCGGGCTGCGCCGGCTGGGACGGCGCGATCTCGTCGCCTGGCAGGCGGCGCTCCCGGTCTACTGGGTGCTGCACTCGGTCGCCACCCTGCGCGCCCTGTGGGAGCTCGTCAGGCGTCCCTTCCACTGGCATAAGACGGAGCACGGGCAGACGCTGATCGCCCGCACCTTCGCCGGCCGGGCTCAGGCAGAATAGCGGGAGAGGTCGAGGTCGGCGGTCTCGATCTCGGGCTTCCCGCCCGATACGAGGTCGGCGAGGACCCGTCCGGATCCCGCCGCCATGGTCCAGCCGAGCGTGCCGTGGCCGGTATTGAGATAGAGATTGCTGAGCCTCGACCGGCCGAGGACCGGCGTCCCATCGGGAGTCATGGGACGCAGCCCGCACCAGAAGCTCGCACGCGTGATGTCGCCGCCCTTCGGGAACAGGTCACGCAGCGAGCGATCGAGGGGGCCGCGGCGCGAGTGGTGGAGGTCGAGGTCGTAGCCGGCGATCTCGGCGGTGCCGCCGACGCGGATGCGATCGCCCAGCCGCGTGGTCGCGACCTTGTAGGTCTCGTCCATCACAGTCGAAACCGGCGCAGCTGCCGGGTCGGTGACCGGCACGGTGATGGAGTAGCCCTTGATCGGATAGACCGGCAGATCGATGCCGATGGGCCTCGCGAGCAGCGGCGAATAGCTGCCGAGCGCCAGCACATAGGCATCGGCGGTGAAGGTGCCCGCATCGGTTTCGACGCCGGTGACGGCGCCCGCCGAGGCGATGATACGTCGGATGGTGGTGCCGAAGCGGAAGCTGACGCCCTTTTCGGCGACAAGGCCAGCCAGCCGTTCGGTGAACAGCCTGCAGTCCCCGGTCTCGTCGTTGCGGAAGCCGCAGGCCGCCGACGAAGTGGGCGCTCGCGGTGGCGAGGCCGGGCTCGGCGGCGACGCAGCCGCGCGGATCGAGCAACTCGTACGGCACGCCGTACTGCTTGAGGATCGCGATGTCCTCGCCGGCATGATCGAGCTGCCGCTGCTCGCGGAAGAGCTGCAGCGTGCCTTGCTGGCGGCCGTCATAAGTGATGCCGGTGGCGTCGCGCAGCGCGATCATCTGGTCGCGCGAATACTCCGCCAGCCGCACCATGCGGCCCTTGTTGATGGCATAGGCCCGGTGCGTGCAGTTGGCGAGAAGCTGCAGGCCCCAGATCCACATCCGCGGATCGAGCTTGGGACGCAGCACCAGCGGACCATCGCGCATCAGCAGCCACTTGATGGCCTTGAGCGGGATGCCGGGACCGGCCCAGGGGGCGGAATAGCCCGGCGAGATCTCGCCGGCATTGGCGAAGCTGGTCTCGAGCCCGGGGCCGGGCTGGCGATCAAGGACGGTCACTTCATGCCCAGCCAGAGCAAGATAATAGGCCGAGGTCGTGCCGATGACGCCCGCGCCGAGGATGAGGACTTTCATGCTCATATTCTCGCCACGGCGCCGCCAGAAGGCAAGGCGTCCTCCCCAGGGCGACCGGGGTTGGCAACTGGTTCCAAGATGCAGGGAGCGGCCGCGGGAGGGTTACGACCTCCGGCCTATGCTTAACTGTGCGGTGGATGAACGCGGACTTCTGCCGATAGCCTGGATGATGCCGTCACAATCCCATGGGCGGACGGGCAGGCGAGTGCGGGAGTGGCGGCGTGCGCCGTCACTCCCATGCCCATGCACCCGGGCTCAGTATCCCGTCCTGTAGACCTGCGGGTTGGGGGCGTTGTTGGAGCGCTCCATTTGCACGGTGCGGTTGATCCCGCAGGCGCGCAACTGCTCGGCCGCCACGAGAAGCGCAATCTCCTGGTCCGTCAGCTGCATCCCCGCCAAGCCCACGTCGAAGATATCCGCGGCCTGGTCGTTGGTGGAAATGGTGCCCGGCCTTGGATTACAGACCACCCGTTCCTGCCCGAGCGCGATGCCCGGGGCGGCGGCCAGCGGCAAGGCCATGACAAAGGATGTGAGGATGACCGGAACAAGCCGGGAGGAACAACGATTCAAACATTCTTGCGATCCTATTGCAATGTGCGGGAGGTGCCGAAGCCCCGCCATTGGAAGCTGATGTTCCGGGACGCGCAACGATATTACATCGGCGATTCTAGCCTCAGTTTCGCGGCATACCTGAAAAGCTGGGCCGTTCATCTTAAGTGTTACGCGGAAAGACAATCATCCCCGCCACAGCAACATGCCTGCCGCCTCTCCCGTCGATGACCGGTCACGGCGGGTGTATGGTCATCGGAGCCCTGCCCGGATCACGGCGCATCGGTTAAGGACTGGGGCCGAAAGGCGCCGCGACAGGGGCATGGGCGGACAAAGTCAGTGGCGACTATGCCACAGGGCAACCCCGCACAAAGCGGGTGCCGCGGAGAGTTGGAGGCGCTGGTGCGGAGCTTTTCCTATGCGGGCAGCGCGTCGCGCATCGTCTTCGGGGCGGGGAGCAGCCTCGCGGCCGGTGACTGGGTGACAAAGCTCGGGTGCGGCCGGGCGATGCTGCTCTCGACGCCCGGGCAGCGGGCGAAGGCTGAGGCGCTGGCCCAGCGGCTCGGCAGCCTCGCGGCAGGGGTATTCGACGGGGCGGTGATGCATACGCCCGTGGACGTCACGGAACAGGCCATAGCCGCAGTCGAGGCCGCCGGGGCCGACTGCCTGGTGGCGCTCGGAGGCGGGTCGACGATCGGGCTCGGCAAGGCCCTCGCCTACCGTACCGACCTGCCGCAGATCGCCATCCCCACCACCTACGCCGGGTCCGAGGTGACGCCGGTGCTCGGCCAGACGGAGGGGGGCAGGAAGACCACGCTACGCGACTCGAGGGTGCTGCCCGAGGTGGTGATCTACGACCCGGAGCTGACGCTCGATCTGCCGCGCAGAACCAGCATCAACAGCGGCCTCAATGCCGTCGCCCATGCCGCGGAGGGCCTCTATGCCGAGGACCGCAACCCGATCGCGACGCTGATGGCGGTGGAAGGGCTCGAGGCCCTCCATGCTGCGCTGCCCGCCATCGCCGCCGACCCCCGCGACCTCGAGGCAAGGCACGAGGCGCTCTATGGCGCGTGGCTCTGCGGCTCGGTGCTCGGGTCGGTCTCGATGTCGCTGCATCACAAGCTCTGCCACGTGCTGGGCGGCAGCTTCAACCTGCCCCATGCCGAGACGCACGCGGTGATGCTGCCCCATACCGTCGGGTTCAACGCCGTCGCGGTGCCCGACCTGCTCGAGCCGGTCGTAAGGGTCTTCGGCGGCAGTCCCGGCCCCTCGCTCTTCGACTTTGCCCGGCGGCTCGATGCCCCGAGCAGCCTGGCGGAGCTGGGGCTCGCGGCTGCGGACCTCGATCGGGCGGCAGAGCTGGCGATCGCCACCCCCTACCCCAATCCCCGCCCCTTCGACCAAGGAGCGATCCGACGGCTGCTGCAGGATGCGTATGAGGGACGCCGTCCCGACGCCTAGGCGGCCGTCGACGAGGCGGCATCGGGGCCAAGGCTTTCGTACAGCTTCGCGTAGCTGCGGGCCATTTGCCGCGCGGTGAGGTGCGAGACGAACCGCTCGGCGGCGGCGCGGCCCATCCGCTCGGCAAGCCCGGGATCCTCCCAGAGCTGCCGCATCGCCGCGGCGATCCGGTCGGGCCGGTTCGGCGGCACCACGAACCCGGTGCGGCCGCCGACATTCACGTAGCTGGTACCGGTCCCGATCTCGCAACTGATCATCGGCTTTCCCGCCCGCGCCGCCTCGGCCAGCGCCACGCCGAAGGCCTCGGAACGGACATCGGAGGGAAAGAGGAAGGCGGTGCAGAGGCTGAGCAGGGCTTCCTTGTCGGCGTCGCCCAGCGCGCCGAGCAGCGTGAGGTTCCTGAGCCCCGCCGCTTCGAGCTCGCCCCGCATCTCGCCCTCGCCGAGGACGACGACCGGCAGGCCGGAGAGCCTCGTCGCCTCGATGAGGTCGGCGATGCCCTTGTAGTAGCGGAGCACGCCCACGAACAGGAAGAACCGCTTTCCGAGCCGCTTGCGCCAGCGGGCGAGGCGCACCGGATCCGGCTGCTGCCTCGGCCCGAGCCCGATGGGTATGGACCCTGTCTTGTCCCTGAACCGCTGCAGCACCGGGCTCGACAGGAGATAGTTGGGCGAGGTGGCGACGATCCGATCCACCGAGGCGAGGAAGCGCAGCATCAGGGGGCGGTAGAGCCGCCCAAGCACCGCCTGCCGCACAACGTCGGAATGATAAGTGATGACGGTCGGCTTCTGTGGACGGGCGGCGAGGTGCAGCAGATCCATCATCGGCCAGGGGAAATGGTAGTGGACGACGTCAACGGTTTCGGCGAGCCGGGCGAAGCGCGAGAAGGCCGAGAGCGAGAGGCCGGTAGAGGCGATGTACAGATCCTGCCGCGCCTGGTGCACCACGTGATGGCCGACCCTGATCGGGTCTCTGCTCGCATCGGCGCTGAGGGTGAAGACCTCGGTCTCGATGCCGAACTCCGCCGCGCCCTCGGCGATCTCCCAGATCACGTGCTCGATGCCGGTGAAGGAGTTCGGGGAGATAGGTCTTGAAGACCTGCAATACTCTCACGTGCCCCCCATCGAGCGGAGAAGTCAGGTTCGGGCCGAGCCGATCTCGCGGCGGGCGCGATCGAGGATCGCCTGCATGCCGGCAAGGAACCGGTCGCGCGAGAACTCCCCGGCCCGCCATTCGCAGACCTCACGCATCGCGAGCGCCCGCTCGGGCGTCAGCTGCCGAACCGCGGCGACGAGATCGGCGATCGAGAATTCCGGGGAGAGCAGCAGGCCGGTCTCGCCGGGGAGGATCGTCTCCGTGAGTCCGCCTGCGGCGACGCCGATGACCGGCTTGCCGGCGGCCATGGATTCGACCGGCGACATGCCGAAGTCCTCGTCGACGGGCAGGTAGATCGTCGCGATGGCGTTGCCGACCAGCTCCTGCAACTCGTCGTCGCCCACCCAGCCGAGGAAGCGGATGTTCGGCGCGTTGGCGGCACGGCGCTCGAGTGCCGCGCGGTCCTCCCCGCCCGAGACGACGAGGAGTTGCTTGTCCGGCATGGCGAGGAAAGCTTCGACGATCCGGTCGACGCGCTTGAGTCCGGAGAGACGGGCGGTCGAGAGATAGTAACCCCCCTGCCCGCGCCAGGTGAAACGGTCGACGTCGGCTGGCGGATGGACGACGATGCTGTCGCGACCGAGGAACTGCCTGATCCGGGCGCGGGTCGTCTGCGAGTTCGCGACGATCACATCCATGCGGTCGACGGCGCGCCGATAGGCCGCTTCGAAGGCCCGCAGCAACGGACCGGCGACGGCACGGCCTGCCGGATGCAAGTGGGCAAGGAAGCGGTCGCGCTGGTCGAACAGCGAGCGAGGGGGCGTGTGGCAGTAGTAGATGTTGCGCGCGCGGGCGCTGCGCGGCGGCGCCGCGAAGACGGCCGAAGTGCCCGAGAAGATGCGGGTGCCGCTGCTCGCCGCTGCTACTCGCCGGCCGCGGAAGCGGGCCGCAAGCGCCATCTGCCGGATGGCCGGGTGGCGCAGGTAGGCGGGCAGGTCGAGATCGACGAGCTCGCACTGGAACATGTCCGCGTCGTAGCTCTCGGCCGTTCGATAGCCGAAGGTCACGGGCGCGCGTTGCGCCGCGGCCAGAGTCAGGACGAGGCGCTCGCCGCCACCGCGGATCGCGAAGTAGTCGTGGAAGATCGCCGCCTGCTGACCGGCGGCGACACGCTGGATGGCCAGGGAAGCATCTTCGCCCGGCAGGTGCGGCCGTTTCTCCAGGCTCTGCATGTCACGCGGGCTCGATCTGCTTCAGGGTGCTATCGAGCGCGTCCGGCACGCCCAGGCCGCTTTCCCCGGCACCCGGCCGCGCGCCCGCCAGCCGCAGATAGGCCCGGACCCGACGTTCGACGTTGAAGCGCTCGCCATAATGATGCCGGGCCAAGGCGGCCCGCTGCGACTCGCCCTCGCCACGCTGGATCGACTGGGCGAGCTGCATGTGGTTGCCGATCTCGAAGAAGCTCAGGACGCCTGGGCTGTACCTGTCCAGCTCCCGGAAGCACTTGTTGCTGGCGCAATAGGTCGGCTTGCTCAGGTCGAGCGCCAGGGCCGCGGGGCCCGAGGAGGTCTGGCCGACCTCCGCATAGGGCAACACCACCGCGTCGCAGGCCGCCATGATCTCGTTGAACTCGTCGTTTCCGGGCGCATTGAGGAAGTGCACCCGCTCCCTGAGCTTCAGCCTGTCGATTTGGGTGGTGAGCTTGGTCACGTATTTCTGGCGCGCCGCGCCGAACTCGATCCCCTCGGGATGGATGCCGCCGACGATCAGCAGGTGGGTATCCTGCGGCAGGAACTGCAGGGCGTCGATCGCGACGTCGAACCCCTTGTAGGGAGCAAGGAAGCCGAAGCAGCCGAGCACCGTCTTCGGCTTCACGCCGATCCGCTCGAGCAACTGGGCGCGATACTCGCCGGAGGCGAACCTCTCGCGCTGCGGGGCGGAAAGGAAGGCCAGCGGCAGATCGGTTATGTTCGCCTCAGGGACCCCCAGCAGCAGCAGGCGCTGGCGCTCGCGCCGGGTTTGCACCAGGTGGAACACCTGCCGGGGGCGGCGGCGCGAGTAATTGACGATGTTGCGGAACGAGTACGAGCGGTACATCTGCCGCAGCCACTCGCGCGGCGCCCGCAACGGGGACACGCGCCTGGCGGACGGGAAGGTATGGTAGGTGATGATCACCCGCTTGCTGGCATCGAGGAACGACTTGATGTTGCGCCAGACATCGAGCTCGGAGTAGCCGAACAACCCTGGCTCGTATTGGAGGATGACCGCGTCCGCCGCCGCCGCCGATGCCGCGATCGAGCGCATGATCTGCCTCGCCATGCGGGTCGCGATCTTGCCGCCTGCGCGTAGCAGGTCCACCGGCAGCGCCGCGATCTCGAGGTCGACCGAAGGATCGGAGCGGAGCACGGGTTCCAGGTGCTCGACGTACTGGGCGATGCCGCACTGCCTTCGATAGCTGGAGATCATCAGCAGCTTCATGCGCGGCACTCCTGGTTCACCGACACACCGGCGCCCCGTGCTTAACGGCGCCGGACCCAACCAACTGCAGCCTGCCTCCAGTCTCCACGCTACAACGTTGATGGGACAGTGATACTGTCGCCAATCGAGCGAACTATGGTTCGCCCACGTTGGTGAATGGACGCCTAGATTGGCGCTCCGATTCTACCGTGCGCCAGTTGGAGAGTTGAGCTGCAGAACTGTGTGATTAGTTGGGCAGAATGGGAGGCAAGGACAAGTATACTGGATTTTTCGATAAATCCGCTGAGCCGCCTTTGGGCCCGGACTTGGAACTCCGCATCACCCGCCCCAAGCACTTCATCGATCAGCAGGATTTCCGGGTGGGCAGCGGTGGCGACGCCGAAGGCCAGGCGCGTCCGCATGCCGTCGGAATAGGTGCTGACGGGCATCGCCAGGAAGTTGCCCAGTTCGGAGAACTCCTCGATGTCGGGGATGTGTGATTCGGCCTCGGCGCGGGAGGCCCCGAGCATGATTCCCATGCGGATGATGTTCTCGTAGCCGGTGAGTTCGGGCTGCAGCCCGGCCCCCAGCCCGAACACCGTCGACACCCGTCCCTCGATCGAGATGCTGCCGCGGGTGGGCGCGAAGATGCCGGCGAGCGTGCGCAGCAGCGTCGACTTGCCGGAGCCGTTGTGTCCGATGCAGTCCGATGCGATCGCCATCCTTGAGATCGAGATTGATGTCCTCGAGCGCCGTCACCGTGACGACGCGGCGGGCCTCCTTCGAGATCCGCCCGCCGGTGCCGATCGCCAGCAGGTTGTTCCTGAAGCTCATCGCTCCGGCATTGTAGATCGGGTATTCGACGCTGACGCCCTCGAGCGTGATCCTCGCCATGATCAGACCCAGAACGCCAGGCGGTGCCCCTTGGACCGCGTCAGCATTGCGGCGGCGGCACAGCCGATGACGGCCGTCGCGATGCAGAAGAGATAGGTCCAGGGGCCAGGGATGGCCCCGTGCAACGGATCGCGCACCACCTCGATCCAGTAGGCCAGCGGGTTGAGCGCAACGATGATCGACTGATCACCGAGCTGGTGCCGCTGGTAGAGCACGGGCGTGAGGAAGAAGGCGATCGGCATCAGGGCCGCGATGAGCGGCTCGAGGTCCCGGAACCGGGCGCCCAGGAAGCCCAGCAGCTGGATGACCCAGAAGAGGTTGATCAGCAGCAGCACCAGCCCCGGCAGCGCCAGGATCGCCGACCACGACAGCCCGCCCGGATAGATCACCAGCACGATGGCGAGGACCACCAGGTTATGGGCGAAGTTGATCACCTGCTGGAACAGCAGCTGCAGCGATATGCGCCAGGACGGGGTCTTGATGTTCTTGATCACGGAGGCCTGAGCCATGAACACGCTCGAGGCGCCGAGGATGCAGCCGGCGATCAGGGTCCAGACGATCAGCCCGGCCGTCAGCTTCGGCACGAACTCCGCCCGGTCGGCATTCATCAGCAGGGACCAGACGAACCCCAGCCCCGCCACGCCGATTGCGGTTCCCAGCACGAGCCAGAACGGGCCGAGGACGCTCCGCTTGTAGCGCGCCCGCGTGTCGCTCAGGGCGAAGTACCAGGCGATGCCGAGATGCCGCCCGGCTTCGCGCAGCCCGGCGCTGCGACCGTGGGGCACCAGCAGCCGCGTGGAGGCGAGTGACTGCAACAACGTCAAGACGTCCTCCACGCTTCAGGAAACGCCGCTTGCGCGACAACGATGGTCAAAACGTGCCCCGCCGGCGACCGCTGCAGGGGTGCTGCAACGCGTCGCGACGCCGGCAACGGTCGCGGTCTTCGATGGCTAGATTGCGGCGGCAGGCACGCGTTCCAGCCATTCGTTCCGCGCAGACCGCACCCGGCCGCCCGCTTGCCGGCAGGGCCGAGTTGTGGGAAGGAATGTCCTCATAGTTATTTTCATGCGACTATACTTTATCCATGTCGGGGGACGCGGATTTTGACCAAGGTTGCATTGATTACCGGCGTGACCGGACAGGACGGCGCCTATCTGGCGCAGTTGCTGCTCGACAAGGGCTATGTCGTCCACGGCATCAAGCGCCGCTCCTCGTCGTTCAATACCGGCCGGATCGAGGACATCTACCAGGATCCGCATGTCGAGGACCAGCGCTTCGTTCTGCACTATGGCGACCTGACGGACTCGACGAATCTCATCCGCATCGTCCAGGAAACCCAGCCCGACGAGATCTACAACCTCGCCGCGCAGAGCCATGTCGCAGGTGAGCTTCGAGACGCCCGAATACACCGCCAACGCCGACGCCATCGGCACGCTGCGCCTGCTCGAGGCGATCCGCATCCTCGGGCTTGAGCGAGAAGACCCGCTTCTACCAGGCCTCGACCTCCGAGCTGTACGGCCTGGTGCAGGAGATGCCGCAGACGCGAGACGACGCCCTTCTATCCGCGCTCGCCCTATGGCGTGGCGAAGCTCTATGCCTACTGGATCATGGTGAACTACCGCGAGGCCTATGGCATGCACGCCTGCAACGGCATCCTGTTCAACCACGAGAGCCCGCTGCGCGGCGAGACCTTCGTCACCCGCAAGATCACGCGCGCGGCGGCGGCCATCCAGCTCGGGCGGCAGGAGAAGCTCTATCTCGGCAATCTCGATGCACAGCGCGACTGGGGCCATGCGCGCGAATATGTCGCGGGGCATGTGGCTGATGCTGCAGCAGGACGAGCCCGACGACTACGTGCTCGCGACCGGCGAGACGAGCCGGGTGCGCGATTTCGTCAACTGGGCCTTCGCGGAGGTCGGCATCGCCATCGAATGGCGCGGCACGGGGGTCGACGAGAAGGGCTACGACAGCAGGACCGGGCGATGCCTGGTCGAGGTCGATCCGCGCTATTTCCGGCCGACCGAGGTCGACCTGCTGATCGGCGACGCCGAGCAAGGCGCAGCAGAAGCTCGGCTGGAGCCATCGGACCAGCGTGCGCGAGCTGGTCGCGCGAAATGGTGCGGCGACGACCTCGTCGCGATGAGAACCAATCCGGTGCTGAAGGATGCCTGAGATCTATCCCCTTGCCGGCAAGCGCGTCTTCGTCGCCGGCCACCGCGGCATGGTCGGCTCGGCCATCGTGCGCCGGCTCGGCGCGGAGGCTTGCGAGATCGTCACCGCGGACCGCGGCCGAGCTCGACCTCACGCGCCAGGCGGAGGTCGAGGCCTTCATGCGGCTGAGGCGCCCGCACGCGGTGGTCCTGGCGGCGGCCAAGGTCGGCGGCATCCTCGCCAACGACAGCTTTCCCGCCGAGTTCCTGCTCGACAATCTGATGATCGAGACCAACGTCATGAGCGCGGCGCGCGAGGCCGGGGTCGAGAAGCTGCTGTTCCTCGGCTCGAGCTGCATCTATCCCAGGCTCGCGCCGCAGCCGATCCGCGAGGAGGCGCTGCTGACCGGGCCGCTGGAGCCGACCAACGAGTGGTACGCGATCGCCAAGATCGCCGGCATCAAGCTGGGCCAGGCCTATCCGCAAGCAGTATGGCCGCGACTTCATCTCCGCCATGCCGACCAATCTCTACGGCCCGGGCGACAATTTCGACCTCGCCTCGTCGCCACGTGCTGCCGGCGCTGATCCGCAAGGCGCACGAGGCCAAGGCGGCCGGCGCGCCGAGCTTCACCATCTGGGGCACCGGCACGCCGCGGCGCGAGTTCCTGCACGTCGACGACTGCGCCGATGCGCTGGTGTTCCTGCTGAAGAGCTATTCCGGCGCCGAACACGTCAATGTCGGCTCGGGCGAGGACCTCACGATCTTCGAGCTGGCGCAGCTGGTGGCGCGCGTCGTGGGCTTTGACAGGCGAGATCGAGCGCGATGCCACGAAGCCCGACGGCACGCCGCGCAAGCTGATGAGCGCCGACAAGCTGAAGGCCATGGGCTGGTCGCCACGCATCGGGCTCGAGGACGGGATCGCCGAGACCTATCGCTGGTTCCTCGCGAGCGGCCTGGCGGCCGCCTAGCGCGCCACGGTGGCGAACCAGCGCGCCGTCTCCGCGAGACCCTGCTCGAGCGTGTGCGGCGGCTTCCAGCCGAGCTCCCGGCGGATCAGCCCGGCATCGACCACGAGCGATCCGATGAGGCGTTCGAGCTCGCCCGAGCGCCCGACCAGTTTCGCCGCGAAACGAAGGAGGGAAGGGTCGACCGGCAGCAGCACGGCCTTGCGATCCATGCCGGCGGCGAGCCGGCGGATGAGCTCGGGCGTGGAGATCGCCGCCTCGTCCGCCACCAGGTAGGTGCGTCCGGCCGCGGCGGGATGGGTGATCGCGGTGACGATCGCATCGGCCAGGTTGTTGACCCCGACAAGGCTCCGCTCGTTGCGGATGGCGGCGAAGGGGAGCGGGATGCCGCGGCGCGTCCATTGCAGCAGCTGCAGGAAACGGGCGCCGACCTCGGGGCCATAGACGAGCGGCGGCCTGAGGATGGTGACCTCGAGCCCGGTGCGCGCGCCGATCTCGCGCAGCCCCTCCTCGGCCTCGAGCTTGGAAATGCCATAGGGTGTCACCGGATGGGGCACATCGGTTTCCCGCAGCGGCGCGGTGGCGGGGCCGTGCACGGCGATCGAGCTCATGAACAGCAGGCGCCGGACACCGGCCGCGGCTGCGGCCCGGGCCAGCACCAGCGTTCCCGCCGCATTCACCTCGCGGAAAGCGCCAGGCGGATCGACATCGCGCTCCCTCAGCACATGAGCCCGGGCGGCCAGATGGACGACCGCCCCGCAGCCCTCGACAGCCGCGGACCAGTCCGTGGCGGACCCGAGCGGAATGTCGGCCATGTCGCCGGAGGCATTGCGATGCCCGGTACGGCGCACCTGCCAACCCTCCCGGCGCAGCCGCTCGCCGACCACCCGGCCGACGAAGCCGCTGGCTCCGGTAACGAGAACGATCCTCTCGGACATCAAGTTGCTGGCCCTCATTCGCCGCCAACTTGTTACCGGGAATCTGCGGCGTTTGGGTGGCCCGCCTTGGCGCCGAGGCGATAGCCGCCTTCGGCGGCATCGAACCGCGCCTGCCTCCAATGAACGCCGCCGGCGGCTGCGAGTGTGCAAACCATAGCGTGAGACCTTCGACTTGGATGGCACCAGGCGAGTTGGTCATGGGCTGGCTCAAGCTTGAATGACAGCAGCGACAAGACGCCCTACCGTCGCGTTGCAGACGTCGTTGTGGCCGCTGACATAAGCGTCGGCGCGGAACGTGTTCACCTTGCCTCTTCTCGGCAAGAACTGCGTGTCCGTGGCAGGCGGTGCAAAGGTGCCGCTGGTCATGCCTTGAGGGCCGTTGGCGCCCATCGCCCCAAACGGGTCGCCCGGGTCGCCGATTCCGTTCGCGATCTGGTTGGCGAGGCGGGACGCCAGCGAATAGGCGAGCGTCACAGCCTTGTCGTTGAATGTATGAGTCACCGCCAGCGGACCCAGCGGACGGCCGATCACCCTTGGGAACGCGCCGGGTTGCCCCTCGAACGTTTCGCGGTACGCGTTGTGAGAGAAGGCCCCCTGCAGCAGCGTCATCGACTCCACGTTCACCGTGGTGGGGGCGAAGTTGACGGCAGCGCTGATGAGGCGGGCCCCGAAACTGTGGCCGACCAGGTGCAGGCGAATGCCGCCGAGGCCAAGCTTGGGCAATACGTTCGTTCCCAGTGCCTTGCCCACCACACCCGAACGCTCCTTCATCTCCAGGAATGTGAGGAGGTTGAGGAAACGGCCGACGCCAGCCGCGGTGCCTTGGATGATGTTGCCAACGAAGTCGCCAATGAGGCCGTTGACCTGTCCTGCGCCTGGCTCGATCGGCTGTAGAACTCGGTCTTGACAGCGCGACCAGCAGCAAACTCGGGTCCTGGTTCTTGAGGATGGCTCTCGAGCCGGCACGAGTCTCGCTATCGGTTGGTGGGGATAGCAGTTCCTTCGCGGCCTTCAAGAGAGCCGCGGCATCGGGTGCGGTAATCTTGTCCGCTCGCACAATGTTCCTGGCCGCGGCGATGGTGTCCTTGGCCGCGGATTTGCCGAAGGTGACGGCGAAGTCCCGCATGACTTTGTTGAGCTGGGTCTTGCTGAGGGGCTTGCCCTTTTCGCCAGGCTTGATGGAAAGGGCGCCTTGGGTTTTCGCGGCCTTCAAAGACTTGACGTCGAAGTCCTCGGCGAAGGGTTTGCTCGGCCAGAGGATGCCAACGATGGCGACCTTCTCCGGATCGCGCTGGTTCAGCGCGGCTGAGACGTTGTCCCAAAGCGGCTTGTAGAAGTTCAGCGCATCGTCCTTGTCGCTCCGCCAGCCGTGGCTGATCACGAGCAGGTCGGTGATCCCTGGGGCAGCGAGCATCGCCTCTATTGCTGCAATCGTCGCGGCCTCCTCCAAGACGTTGCCCGTGGCGTCGAACTCGAGCCAACAAAATGGCGACTTCCCAAGGCGCATCGTCTTCTCCTCAGGTTTGGAGGGCGCGCATGAGGTCAACAAGCCCGGCGCCCTGGAATTCGGCGCGGCGGCCCAGGTCTGTGGCAGACCTGACCAGGATGTTTTTCAAACGGTCAGGCTGCCCGATGAACTCGCGGCGCACGGAGAGGAAGGCCGCCGCAGCACCGGAGACGTGGGGCGCGGCCATGCTGGTACCGGAGTCCTCGACGAACGGCGCGTCGGTCGCGGATGGGTTGTCGACCATTGCGCACGAGATGATGCGCTCGCCCGGCGCAACGAGATCGGGCTTCATGCGGCCGTCGGCTGTCGGGCCCTTGCCGGAGAAGTAGGAAATTCCGTAGGTATGCGGGGAATCGCGATGAGTTGAGCCGACGGCGATGGCGAGGTCGGCATTGGCGGGATCCGCAATGGTGCCAAGCTGTGCTGATCTGGCCGCCTGCCCACGTTCGTTGGCAACAACCGTCATGCCATTGTTTCCCGCGGCAACAACAACCATCACCCCTGATCGCACCAGGCGATTGACCTCGCTGCAAAGCGGACTTTGCCCCGCTCCGAACCAGGCCGGGTCGGTGCTGTAGCCCAGGCTCAGGTTGAGACCGTGGACCTTGATGCTGCGACCATATTCGTTGAGCTGCTGAATATAGCCTATGGCTGCGATGAGGTTGGCGACATCGCCATCTTCCCGCGTCTCCAACACCTTCAGACTCAGGATCTTGCAGCGTGGGGCGATGCCCGAAATCGCGTCCGTGCGCCTCTCCAGATTGATTGCCTGGACATTGTCGCTGGCTGTTGTGCGCTGCTGGATCTCGATAGTGAACTTCGAGCCTTTGGGCGTTTCGCCGGCGATGATGCCGGCGACATGCGTGCCGTGGCCGGCGGTGTCGACCAGCGCGGCTTGCGCCGCGTCCGCATCGCTGGCGTGAACTTGCGTGAAGTCGCGGTGCAGCAAACCGTCACGCAGCTCGAGGGTGTCGTGCGTCTGGAAGTGCTTGTGGCGCTTGTCAATTCCCGTGTCGGCAACGGCCCACACAATCCGTTCGCCAGCTGCGGCGAAGGCAGCCCGAGCGGCGTCGCACTTGATGGTGCGGGCTGACTCAAAGACCAGGCTTCTCACTGGGTGGTTGCGCCAGACCTTGTAGACAAGCGCGACTCCCTGCTCCCCGTCTTTGACCTCCGCTGTCACCAGCCGATTGATCGTCTCGAGTGACACACTGCCGAACAGATAGCCGGCCGAGTACATGGATTTCTCGATGGCAACTATATCCTGCTCGTCGAACAGGGCAGGCAGCACCCAAGACCTGTCGATACGCTCAACCGAAGCGGCGACCGCAGGGCGATCTCTCGCGGGCAAATCTCGATGCGTTTCAGCGTACGAAGCCAATACCACCTGGCGAGCTATCTTCGCTCCGGCGGGGAAGCGATCGTTCAGTTCAATGATGACGCTGTACGGACCGGCGCGGGTGTCGCCCTGGCGCAAGCCGATCTCGTCGAGCAGGTCCAGGCCGATCTTGGTGCGGCGTAGAGTGTCATGCACCCGCCGCCCCTCTCCGCCAGCCGCCGAATATTCGCTCAAGGTTTGCCTCCATCACCACAGCACTAGACTTTCGGATGCGGCACAGAAGTAGAACGAAGCCACTCGCATCTTTCAGAAAAAGGTCCAAAGGGGGACCTCCTGAATCCACCGGATCTGCCGGTTGGGAGATGGCCGTCGCCGATGGGAGGACAGAGGCAGGTTGAGATACGGAGCATTCCCGTGGGGTCGCAGAGGAGGCCGCCAGCTCATCGTCGACAGTCTGATCTGAGGCTAACCGAGCCTGAAGGCGCCACAACCTGCCACAGCAGCAGAAACAGAGCGGCTGGTAGGTGCCAACCCGGCTTAACGACAGTCTTCGCACCAACGATACGCTTGCTGCGATCGCTAGAGCCGCTGAGAACCACGCGATCGGCCAGAATATATGACGATTGCCAGTGATACTCGCACCGGATTTCGCGCGGTAGCTAGTCAATTTACGTACTAGCCGCCCGCGATTTTCTCCCACACCAACTTGCTTGCTGCCACGCGATTGATTGCGATGCACCAGTTCGATTGTCTTGTGATCCGGCGGATGTTCACAATCCACGCACGAGACAGTCCAGGCGTGTCGCCAACGTTGTCCCATGTTCTCCATTTCTTCGGTACGTAGCCGTACCGATTACGCATTGGCATGCGGCACGATCTGCTGGCGCCGAACGTCCCAAGCAGGATCAGCCAAATGCGTGTACCTAGTCTGCGACCCCTCTTCACCCTCCACACCGAGCTCGGCTCGCCGTGGGAGATCGGCGACACACCGATCGGACGTCGCCGGGTATTCGACATAGTTGGCGGGCACCTCCAAGGCCGCCTGGCGGGCGCGCGCCAGCGCCGCTAGATGGTGTGGATGGGCGGGGGTCGGGAACAGGCGACCGTCAAGGCAGACGGCAGGCCAGAAGCAACGGAAAATGCTGCAACTTCATGCCGTCAAGGCCACATGGCGAGGGTGGAAACTGGAGCGGGTGAAGGGAATCGAACCCTCGTCGTAAGCTTGGGAAGCTTCTGCTCTACCATTGAGCTACACCCGCGACGGCGATCTATCTGAGCGAAAAGCCTTCGGGCGTCAAGGCACGTTGACGCGGCCAGCCCTCGCCCGTCAGAGCGAGAACGGCTTGAAGTGCTTGGAGAGCTTCAGCGTCTGCGCCTGATAGTTCGAGCCCAGCTCGGTGCCGTAGAGCCGGTCGGGCGGCTCGGCGAGGCGTTCGTAGACCAGCCGGCCGATGGTCTGGCCGTGGCCGAGCAGGAACGGCACCTCGCGGCTGCGCACCTCGAGCACCGCCCGGCTGCCGGTGCCGCCGGCGGCCGAGTGGCCGAAGCCGGGGTCGAAGAAGCCGGCATAGTGGACGCGGAACTCGCCCACCAGCGGATCGAACGGCACCATCTCGGCGGCATAGGCCGGCGGCACGTGCACGCTCTCGCGCGAGACGAGGATGTAGAACTCGTCCGGATCGAGGATGAACTCGTCGGTGCCGCGGTTGATCAGCGGCTCCCAGTAATCGAGCACATCGAGCGTGTCCTTGATGTCCATGTCGATGACCGGGGTGTGGCGCTTCGAGCGGAAGCCGACGAGGCCGTTCCTGTCCTCGCCCTTCAGATCGATCGACAGCAGCACGCCGTCGCCGACATCGGCATTGGCGTCGAGCACCAGGGTTTCGATGTTGTGCAGCGTCCGGTGCTCGAACAGCGACAGCCGGCTGTCGCCGACGCGGAAGCGCATCTGGCTCAGCCGCGAGCCGGTGCGCACCCGGACCGGGAAGGTCCGCGGGCTGATCTCGAGATAGAGCGGGCCCCTGTAGCCGTGCGGCAGCATGTCGAAGGTGCGGGCATGGTCGCCGATCACCCGGGTGAAGACGTCGAGCCGGCCGGTGGAGCTCTTCGGGTTGGCGCCGGCGGAAACCGCCTCGGGCAGGTTGAGCGACTCCTGCAGCGGCACGAGATAGACGCAGTTGCGCTCCAGCACGGCGCCCCGGGTCAGGTCGAGCTCGTGCAGCTTCAGGGTCGCGATGCGGTCGGCAACGGTGTTGTCCGGCCCCGGCAGGAAGCTCGAGCGGATGCGGTAGGCGACATCGCCCAGCCGCAGATCGAGGCTCGCGGGCTGGACCTGGTCGGCATCGAAGGGCTGCGCGGCGGTGATGCCGCCGCGGCTGGCCAGCCGCTCGATGAAGCGGGCCGGAAACACCCCCTTCGACCACAGATCGTTATCCAATTCGCCTGCCCCACATTTCGATCAATTCACCTAGCAATCCTGGCGATTGACGCCAAGTCGCCATGGGTCGTATATCCCCGCTTAGCGCCTTCGGGGGACTCGAAGGGGCTGGTGGTGATTTGGCCGGTCTGATTGCAGCCACCTAAAACAAGTCGCTAAAGAGACCATTGCAGCCGGCCGCCCGACGCGCGCCGGCTTTTTGCTTTCGAGGTTCCGATGGTGAAGTCGAACAATCCGCTCAGCGATCCCAAGAACCGGGCTACCGCCACGCTGCTCGTCCATGGCGGCACGCAGCGCAGCCAGTTCAAGGAGACCTCGGAAGCGATCTTCATGAACTCGGGCTATTCCTACCCGAGACTCGCAATATGCCGAGGACCTGTTCCTCAACAAGCTGAACAAGCCGGCACACAACTACTCGCGCTTCGCCAACCCGACCATGGACATGTTCCAGGACCGCATGGCGCTGCTCGAAGGCGCCGAGGCGGCGCGGGCCTTCGCCACCGGCATGTCGGCGGTCACCAATGCGGTGATGAGCCAGGTGCGGGCCGGCGACCACATCGTCGCGGCGCGGGCGCTGTTCGGCGGCTGCCGCTACGTGGTCGAGGACCTGATGCCGCGCTTCGGCGTGCCCTCCACGCTGGTCGACGGCAGCGATCCGGAGAATTTCGAGCGGGCGATGCAGAAGAACACCAAGGTGGTGTTCATCGAGACGCCGACCAACCCGACGCTGGAGCTGGTCGACATCGCCGCGGTGGCCAGGATCGCCAAGGCGCATGGCGCGAAGCTGATCGTCGACAACGTCTTCGCCACGGCCATGCTGCAGAAGCCGCTCGAGCTCGGCGCCGACCTCGTCACCTATTCGGCCACCAAGCACATCGACGGCCAGGGCCGGGCGCTGGGCGGGGTGGTGCTCGGCAGCCGCGAGCTGATCGAAGGAGACATCCATACGCTCTTGCGGCAGACCGGCCCGTCGCTGTCGCCGTTCAACGCCTGGCTGCTGCTCAAGGGCATCGAGACGCTGCCGCTGCGCGTCAGGCAGATGACCGACAGCGCCGCCCGGATCGCGGACTTCCTTGCCGGACACCCCAAGGTCGAGCGTGTCTCCTATCCCTTCCACCCCTCGCACCCGCAATACGACCTGGCCAGGCGCCAGATGGCGAGCGGCTCGACGCTGGTCGCCTTCGAGGTGAAGGGCGGGCGCGAAGCGGCATTCAAGCTGTCGGACTCGCTGGCGGTGATCCTGATCTCGAACAATTTGGGCGATGCCAAGTCGCTGATCACCCATCCCGGCACGACGACGCATGCGCGCTTCACCGAGGAAGTCCGGCTCGAGGCGGGCATCAGGCCGGGGCTGCTGCGGCTCTCGGTGGGCCTCGAGGATGCCAGCGACCTGATCAGCGACCTCGCGTTCGCGCTCGACCAGATCTAGCGCCGCTCACCAGAGGCCCGGGATCCAGCGGCGCCGCACCCGGTGCATGTAGTCGGCATAGCCGGGCAGCTCGTCGCGCAGCGTCTGTTCCTCGGCGAGGGTGCGCAGCGCCAGGGCCACGGTGCAGATGCTCGCGGGGATGAGCGCCACCACCGACCCCAGGGCCAGCGCGGTGCCGAGCGCCAGGGCACTGCCGCCGATATAGCCGGGGTGGCGGATCGCGGCATAGGGGCCCGTATCGACGACCTGGTGGTTGCGATCGGTCTGGATGCGGACCGTGAGTTCGAAGTGGCGGTTGACGCCCTGCGCCCAGGCGGTGAGCCAGAAGCCGACGGCAAACAGCAGGTAGCCGACCCAGACCGCCCCGTCGGGCAGTTGCGACCAGCCGAAGCGGAAATCGACCGCCGCCACCGGCAGCACGGCACTGAGCGAGATGATGGTGACGACGACGAACGCGATGTCCCAGCCCTTGCTGCCGGGCTGGATCTTCCGCCGGATCGAGAACAGTTCCGGGTCGGCGCGCCAGACATAGCCCATGGCGACCACGACGCCGAGGACGAAGAGCGCGAGGAACCACCACGCCCGCGGCCAGTCCACGGTTCCGGCCGGGATGAAGAGCAGGAGGGCCATGACCAGCACGGTGATGGCAAGCGACCCCAGGGCGCGATACGCATCGACGCCGAAGGCGGGCGTTTCCGACATCAGGGAACTCCGCGGCTGGCGCGAAGATAGTCCTGCGCAATGTCGCTGTCAGCAGCGGCGATCGCGCGGTTCTTGGGCAAATGCGAGGGAGGAGGTGCCCCGCATCTGGGGCGGGATGGATGCCACGCCCTTCCCTCTCCCCTTGAGGGAGAGGGTGGCCGCGGAGCGGCCGGGTGAGGGGAAGTAGCGGATTGAGGAGCTGGCACCTCGGGCCGCCCCCTCCACCGGCTTCGCCGGTCCCCTCCCCCGCCACGCGGGGGAGGATCAAGAGGCGCTGCCTAGTGCGCGTGGTCCTCGAACTCGTGCGGGCGGAAGTGGTAGTCGGCCGAGCAGAACTCGCAGACCACTTCGATCTCGCCGTCGACCACCATCTCCTCGCGCTCCTCGGCGGTGAAGTTGTCGCGCAGCATCGCCTCGATCCGTTCGGCCGAGCAGGTGCAGCGCTCTTCGAGCTCGATCGGCTGGAAAACTCGGACGCCAGGCTCATGGAACAGGCGGAACAGCAGGCGCTCGGCGGAGAGCTCGGGATCGGCGAGTTCGTCGTCGGCGACCGTCGCGAGCAGCGAGCGGGTCGTCGCCCAGTTGTCGTCCTCGACATAGTCCGGATCGGCGGTCGCCGGGTTGTCGAAATTGCCGTCGCCGGGCAGGTCGGGCATCACCGATTGCCCGTGCGCCGGCAGGAACTGCACCAGGGCGCCGCCGGCGCGCCAGCGGGGCTGCCGCTCGCCGCGGACGGAATGCTGGGCCACCGCGAGCCGGACGAGGGTCGGGATCTGCTCGGACTGCTGGAAATAGGTGTGCGCCACGTCCTCGAGCGTGCCGCCGTCGAGGGCGACGATGCCCTGGTAGCGGTCCATGTGGCTGCCCTGGTCGACGGTCATGGCGAGATGGCCCTTGCCGAGCAGTTGACCGGGCCGGGTCTCGCCGCGCTCGATTGCCGTCATCACCGCGTCGGCATCGAAGCGGGCGTAGCCGCGCAACCCGTCCGGGGCGTCGAGGTCGACAACGATGAGGTTCACCGGGCCATCGGTCTGCGTCTGCAGGATGAACTTGCCGTTGAACTTCAGCGAAGAGCCGATCAGCGCCGCCAGCACTACGGCTTCGCCGAGGAGGCGCGCGACCGGTGCGGGATAGTTGTGGCGGGTGAGGATGGCGTCGAGCGCGGGGCCGAGCCGCACCACCCTGCCCCGGCTGTCGAGCCGGTCGAGCGTGAACGGCACGACGACGTCGTCGCCGGACTCCGGGCGATCGAGGCCAAGGCTGCTGAGTTGTGTTTCGGTCATCCGTAATCCGATCTCGCGGGGCAACGCCGATCCGCTCCCGGAACGGGTCCCGCGCTAGCTCTTGCGGAGCGTGAACAATTGGCAGAACCCTAGATGTTCTGCCGGTCCTGGCCCAAGGCCCAGCACAATATCGCCTTCTGGGCGTGAAGCCGGTTCTCGGCTTCATCAAAGACTACCGATTGCGGCCCGTCGATGACGTCGTCGGTCACTTCGTCGCCGCGGTGCGCCGGCAGGCAGTGCATGAAAAGCGCTTCCTTGTCGGCCAGTCCCATCAGATGGGCATTGACCTGGTAGGGTTTCAAGGCCCGGCGGCGCTCGGCCGCGTCGGCGTCACCCATCGACACCCAGGTGTCGGTGATCACCAGGTCCGCACCCTTCACCGCTTCCTCGGGATCCTCGATAAGGTTGACGTAGCGCCCGGCCTTCTTGATGTCGGCGAGGAGGTCCTTCTCGGGCCAGTAGTCCTCGGGCACCGCGATGGTGAGTTCCGCCTCGAACAGCTCGGCCGCGTTCACCCAGGAGGCGAGCACGTTGTTGCTGTCGCCCACCCAGGCGACCTTGGCGCCCTTGATGTTGCCGCGCTTCTCCTCGAACGTCATCACGTCGGCCATCACCTGGCAGGGATGGGCGCGGCGGGTGAGGCCGTTGATCACCGGCACGGTGGCGGCCTCGGCGAGCTCCATCAGGTCGGCATGGGTGAGGATGCGGATCATGATGGCGTCGACATAGCGCGACATCACCCGCGCGGTGTCGGCGAGCGTCTCCTCGCGTGAAAGCTGCATCTCCTGGCCGGTCAGCATGATGGTCTCGCCGCCGAGCTGGCGCATGCCGACGTCGAAGCTGACGCGGGTTCGGGTCGACTGGCGCTCGAAGATCATCGCCAGGACCTTGTCCTTGAGCAGCAGCGGGCGATCGCCCTGCTTCAGGCGGCCCTTGAGCTCCACCGCCTGGTTCAGAATGCCGCGCAGGGTGACGGCGTCGAAATCGTCGAGATTGAGGAAATGCCTCGGCGTGGCCATGGACCACTCTCCTTGCTGGGGGATGTGGTCAGGCGGTGGCTTGCTTGGCAGCGTTCTCGCGCTCGATGGCCTCGAAGGTCGCGGCGATCTTGCTCGTGGCCTCCTCGATATCGGCCTCGGTGACGATCAGCGGCGGCAAGAGGCGCAGCACGTTCTCGTTGGCGCTCATGGTCAAGAGGTGATGCTCGTCGCGCAGCGTCGCCACCACGTCGCGCACCGGCGCGGCGATCTTGATGCCGGCGAGGAGGCCCTTGCCGCGGATCTCGAGCACCTGGTCGGGGAAGCGCTGCTGCAGCTGCTGCATGTGCCAGCGCAGCCGCGCGCCCATCTTCTCGACATGCTCGAAGAAGCCGGGCTCGAGCACCCGGTCGAGCACCGCGTTGCCGATGGCGCTGGCGAGCGGGTTGCCGCCATAGGTGGAGCCGTGCGTGCCGGGCACCATGGACTTGGCCACCTCGCCCTTGGCGAGGCAGGCGCCGAGCGGGAAACCGCCGCCGATGCCCTTGGCCACCGCCATGATGTCGGGCTCGATGCCGGCCCATTCGTAGGCGAAGAACTTGCCGGTCCGGCCGTAGCCGCACTGCACCTCGTCGAGGATCAGCAGCATGCCGTGCTGGTCGCAGAGCGCCCGGAGTCCGCGCATGAACTCGGCGCTCATCGCCGTGACTCCGCCTTCGCCCTGCACCGGCTCGATCAGGATGGCGCAGGTCTTCGGCGTGATCGCCGCCTCGACCGCCTTGAGGTCGCCCGGAGCCAGATGGGTGAAGCCTTCGAGCGGCGGCCCGAAGCCCTCGGTGTAGTGCGGATTGCCGGCCGCCGCGATCATCCCCATGGTCCGGCCGTGGAACGAGCCGGTGAAGGCGATGACCTCGTAGCGCTCGGGCTCGCCCTTGGCCCAGAAATAGTGCCGCGCGGTCTTCACCGCACACTCCACCGCCTCGGTGCCCGAGTTGGTGAAGAAGCAGGCATCGGCGAAGGTGTGCTCGACCAGCCGCTGGCCCAGCCGCTCCTGCTCGGGAATGGTGAAGGTGTTGGCCGTGTGCCAGACCTTTTCCGCCGCGCTCTTGAGCGCGCCGACCAGGTGCGGGTCGGAGTGACCGAGCAGGTTCACCGCCACGCCGGCATGGAAGTCGAGATAGGCGGTACCGTCCTGCGCGAACAGTCGCATGCCCTCGCCCCGCTCGAAAGCGAGAGACGACCGGGCATACGTGCCATAGAGCGCAGACATGGCGCACCTTCCTGTGACTGTTGCAAAAGACCCACAAAAACCAAAAACGCGCCGCGTTTGCACGGCGCATTGAAGGCATTCCATATGCCTTTGTGGCGCGCCTAAGTCAACGGAGCCGGCCCAAGTGACTGATTTGACTCGGCTTCCGTGAACCCTGAATCTGCTCGGGGTTTTCCCCGTGTAAAACCAGCCCGACTCTTGATCCCGATTCCGGGACCCGTGTAGTATCAAGGCGTTGGGACACGATATCTCGTGTGGCGGACCCACCAGACCTACGATGCGTAGCGTATCGGCTGTCGCTCCTGTGGCGACGGGGCCTTGGAGTCCGCCAGATTCCCGAAGACGGTAGGAGCTGATTGTCGATGGGCTGGACTGAAGAACGCGTTGAGCTGCTCAAGAAATTGTGGCTTGAGGGGCTGAGTGCGAGCCAGATCGCCGGCGTTCTCGGCGAAGGTGTCACCCGCAACGCGGTTATCGGCAAGGTGCACAGGCTGAAGCTTTCCGGCCGGGCCAAGCCCGCCAGCTCGGCGCCGCGGGTGCGGACCACTCCCCGGCCGACCGCCCGCCGTATTGCAAGCCCCTCGGCCGCCCCGCGGCACCCCGGCGGCTTCGCGGCAACGATGAAGTCGCGCCCGATGTCCGGGGTCGGCGGTGCCATCCAGGGCGCCACGGCCCTGAAGATCACCGAGGAGTACCAGGTCGAGATCGAGATCGCGCCCCAGGCGGCGGAGCTGTTCATCCCGGTCGAGCAGCGGCTCACCCTGCTGCAGCTCAACGAGCATACCTGCAAGTGGCCGATCGGCGACCCGTTGACGCCCGAGTTCTATTTCTGCGGCCAGCACTCCGACGAAGGCAAGCCGTATTGCGACTTCCACTCGCGCCGCGCCTACCACCAGCCCGACAAGAAGCGTCGCTGACCCTCCCAGCGGGCCAGCACCCGCTCAGGTGGATGGAAGCACCGGGGTCGCCGGCAGCGGCGCAGCCGCATGCAGCAGGCCCTCGCGCTTGAGCTCCTCCCAGAATGCATCGGGAATGGCGCGGCGGTAGCCGGCCATGTTGTCCTCGAATTCGCCCAGGTTGCTGAAGCCGGGGATGATGCTGGTGATCGCCTTGTGTCCGAGCGGAAAGTTCAGCGCGGCGCGGATCAGCGTCGTGCCGTGGCTTCGGCAGATCGCCTCGATGCGCCGGGTCTTTTCCAGCATCGCCTCGCTGGCCGGGGCATAGTCGAAGATCGCGCCCGGCACCGGGCCGGTGGCGAGAATGCCGCTGTTGAGCGGCGCGCCGATGACGATCGCCACGCCCTCACGCTCAACGCGGGGCAGCAAGGTGTCGATCACCTCCTGGTCGAGCAGCGTGTAACGGTTGGCGAGCAGGAAGACGTCCCAGCGGGCGTGATCCATCAGGAAATCGAGGATCGGCCACTCGTTGACGCCGGCGCCGATCGCCCTGACCGTGCCGCTGTCGCGCAGCTCCAGCATGGCCCTGAGGCCGCCGCCGTCGAGCAGTTGCCTGAGCGCCTCGTCATGGCGCTCGCGCTGGCTGAAGCGGCCGATGTCGTGCAGGTAAAGGATGTCGATCCGCTCGAGCCCAAGCCGCTGCAGCGAATGCTCGTAGCTGCGCATGATGGCGTCGTAGCTGAAATCGAACACCGGACGGAACGGCAGCGCCCGCATATCGCCATAGCGCTCCATGGCCGCGGCCCGGTCGGGCACCAGCAGCCGGCCGGCCTTGGTCGAGAGCACGTATTCGTCACGCGGCTTCTCGCGCAGGAAATCGCCGATCCGCCGTTCTGAGAGACCCATGCCGTAGAGCGGCGCCACGTCGTAATAGCGGATGCCGGCGTGCCACGCCGCCTCGAGCAGCCGGCGCGCCTCGGCCTCGGAGGGGGCCTTCCTGATGTCGCCGATCGGCGCGCCACCGAAGCCGATGCGGCTGATTTCGAGCCCCGTGCTGCCGATCGGGCGCTTGTCGATCAGCGCGCCGCCCACAGCAGCCCCCGGTGCAGGATGGTCATGATCTCGGGCTTTTCGAGCTCCGCCGGCGTGTGGCCCAGCGCGGTGTAGAACACCCGGCCACGGCCATAGGCGGATTTGTAGACCACCGGCATCGCGACGCCCTGCTTCCAGGACGCATGCTCGCCGCTGAAGGTCGTGGTGGCGAGCACCTCCACGGACGGGTCGACATGCAGGTAGTACTGCTCCGAGGTGTGCTCGAAGCTGCCGATCCCGGCCATGATCGGATCCTCGGGCGCGATCGGGTCGACCCGGTAGGTGGTAATGTCGCCCGGGTGCGTCGCGAAGGTCGAGCCACCGAGAAAGCGCATGCGCGCATTGCCCGGAAAGCTCGTCGCGATGCCATGATGGAAGGCCGCCAGCCCGGTCCCCGCCTCGACGGCGGCACAGAGGCGGATGGAATCCTCGCGCGACAGCTCGCCGCCGGTGACCTGCGGCACGATCAAATCGTATTCGCCGATATCCGGCCCGCCCAGCGCAGTGTAGTCATCGGTGACGGTGACCCTGAACCCCTCGCCCTCCAGGATCTCACGCACGACATGCGCGCCCTTCTCGGGCTCGTGCATCTCGAGCCCGCCCCACACGACCAATGCTGACTTCATGTTCCTCACCCCGCCATAATCCGGCGGGGGAACTGAACAAATCGGGCGTGGCAAGGCAAGGGGGACGATTGGCCCTCATCCTGAGCCTGTCGAAGGACGAGGGCCAAGACCAGATCGTGCCTGTTGCCGCCCCCTCCAGCGCCTTCGGCGGTCCCCCTCCCCCGTGAACGGGGGAGGATCACCGGCGGCGCCACCGCGCATCCTCCCCCGCGTGGCGGGGGAGGGGGACCAGCGAAGCTGGTGGAGGGGGCGGCCAGAGGGACGGTGTCCGCCATCGGACAGCCCCGACTTATCCCCGCCCTTCCCACCCATACGACACTCCCCCATCCGCCGCACCGAAGCGAGATCATGACGAGTGGTTGGTGCGGGGGAGACCGGGTGGGTGGCGGGTCGCCGTCACCCAGGCCGAAAGCACGAGCGGAGCGATCCGGTTCGCCGGGGACGCCGCTACACAACGCGATGGTGGAGCGATGCCCGCTCCACCGGGGATCGGGAGCTGCCGGGCAAGGGCAGCGGGAAGAGGCAGCCGGGACGGACCGAAGGGGTCGCTGCCTGCCAAGCCCCTCCGATCCCGCGATGCGGCACGGGATGCGCCCGGGCCCTCGTGCCATACGCCCAAAACCCCGGCCGGCCGGCGAGGCGGAAGCCTCGTTACATTTGCGGACTACCCGCGTGGGGCCAAGCCTCGCCGGCCCCGCTTCGTTCTTTGAAACCTCCGGAGCCGCGAGGCGGCCGGACGAAAGCGGCTGCCCGTCAGCTCGGGACCGAGAAGCGCTCGTCGAAGGCGTAGCCGGCGCCGCGGACGGTGCGGATGGGGTCGGCGTCGCGGTGGCGGTTGATGGCCTTGCGCAGGCGCCCGACATGCACGTCGACGGTGCGTTCGTCGACATAGACGTCGCTGCCCCAGACGCCGTCGAGCAGTTGCTCGCGGGAATAGACGCGGCCCGGGTGCCGCATCAGGTATTCGAGCAGCCGGTACTCGGTGGGGCCGAGGTGCACCTCGCGGCCGCCGCGCCGGACGCGGTGGCTGGTGCGGTCGAGCTCGAGATCGCCGGCCTTCAGCACGGCGGTGACGAGTTGCGGGCTCGAGCGGCGGAGCAGCGCGTTGACGCGGGCGAGGAGCTCGGGGATCGAGAACGGCTTCACCACGTAGTCGTCGGCGCCGGTGGCGAGGCCGCGGACGCGCTCCTCCTCCTCGCCGCGGGCGGTGATCATGATGATCGGGGTGCGGGCGGTGTCCTCGCGGGCCCGCCAGCGGCGGCAGAGCTCGATGCCCGAGAGGCCGGGCAGCATCCAGTCGAGCAGGATCAGGTCGGGCACGCCGTCGCGGATGCGCTCCACGGCTTCGTCGCCGGAGGCGGCGGTCGATACCCTGAAACCCTCGGCCTCGAGGTTGTAGCGCAGCAGCAGGGCGACATCGTCTTCGTCTTCGACGATCAGGATGGAGGCAGACATGGCGGCTCTAGCGTTGCTGGCGGAGCTGTTCGTCGGCCGACAGGTGCCGGCCGGTATCGAGGTAGTAGGCGGCCTCGGCGATGTTGGTCGCGTGGTCGCCGACCCGCTCGAGGCTCTTGGTGCAGAACAGCAGATGCGTGCACTGGGTGATGTTGCGCGGGTCCTCCATCATGTAGGTGAGGAGCTCGCGGAACAGCGAGGTGTGCATGGCGTCGACCTCGTCGTCGCGGCTGCAGACCTCCACCGCCTTCTGGCCGTCGCGCGCCGCATAGGCATCGAGCGCCGCCTGCAGCTGGCGCGCCACCAGGTCGGTCATGTGCTTGACGCCGTTGTAGAACTTCGGCGCGAGCGTGAGCGTCTCGATCTGCTGCGTGCGCTTGGCGAGTTGCTTGGCCATGTCGCCGGTGCGCTCGAGGTCGTTCGCCACCTGGATCGCCGTCACCACCATGCGCAGGTCCGCGGCCATGGGCTGGCGCCGGGCGATGATGGAGACCGCCATGTCGTTGATCCGGTACTGCATCTCGTCGATCTTCTTGTCGTAGAGGCGCACTTCCTGCGCCTTTTCCGGATCGAGGCGGAGCAGCGCCTTGGCGGCGTCGGTGATCGCCTGCTCCACCATGCCGCCCATCTCGGAGATGGCCTTGTGCAGGTTGGTCAGTTCGTCCTCGTAGGAGGTGACGATGTGCTCGTTGAGCGTCGACATGCCATAATCCTCTCTGCCGTCAGCCGATGCGGCCGGTGATGTAGTCCTGGGTCTGCTTGTTCCGGGGATTGGTGAAGATGTCCTCGGTCCGGCCTTCCTCGATCAGCTTGCCCAGGTGGAAGAAGGCGGTCTTCTGGCTGACGCGCGCCGCCTGCTGCATGGAGTGCGTGACGATGACGATGGTGAAGTTCTCGCGCAGCTCGTCGATCAGCTCCTCGATGACGGCGGTGGCGATCGGGTCGAGCGCCGAGCAGGGCTCGTCCATCAGCAGCACCTCGGGCTTGGTGGCGATGGCGCGGGCGATGCAGAGGCGCTGCTGCTGGCCGCCGGAGAGGCCGGTGCCCGGCTCGTGCAGGCGGTCCTTCACCTCGTTCCAGAGGCCGGCGCTTGCGCAGCGAGGACTGGACGATCTCGTCGAGCTCGGCCTTGCCCCGGGCGATGCCGTGGATGCGCGGCCCGTAGGCGACGTTCTCGTAGATCGACTTGGGGAACGGGTTCGGCTTCTGGAACACCATGCCGACGCGGGCGCGCAGCTCCACCACGTCGATCGAGGGATCGTAGATGTCCTCGTCGTCGAGCGCGATGCGGCCCATGACGCGGCAGCCGTCGATGGTGTCGTTCATGCGGTTGAGCGAGCGCAGGAAGGTCGACTTGCCGCAGCCCGAGGGGCCGATGAGCGAGGTGACCTGGTTCTGCTCGATGCTGAGATCGACGTCGAACAGGGCCTGCTTCAAGCCATAGAACACGCTGACCTTCTCGCCGACCATCTTGGGATCGGCGGCGATCGGGGCTGCGGAGCGGAGAGGGCGGTATCGATATCAAGCGTCATGATGCGGTATCCGGGTTACCAGCGCCGCTCGAAGCGGCGACGCAGCAGGATGGCGGTGAGGTTCATCAGGGCGAGGAAGACGAGCAGCACGATGATGGCGCCCGAGGTGCGCTCGACGAAGGCGCGCTCGGCCTCGTTGGCCCACATGTAGATCTGGACCGGCAAGCGCCGTGGCCGGATCGAGCGGCGTGGTCGGCGCGGTCGGCGACGAAGGCGACCATGCCGATGAGCAGCAGCGGCGCGGTTTCGCCCAGCGCCCGGGCGAGGCCGATGATGGTGCCGGTGAGGATGCCGGGCGTCGCCAGCGGCAGCACGTGGTCGAACACCATCTGCATCCTGCGAGGCGCCGACGCCCAGCGCGGCGGTGCGGATCGAGGGCGGCACCGAGCGGAGCGCTGCGCGGGTGGCGATGATGATGGTCGGCAGCGTCATCAGCGTCAGCACCAGGCCGCCGACGATCGGGGCGGAGCGCGGCATGCCGAAGAAGTTGATGAACACCGCAAGGCCGAGCAGGCCGAAGACGATGGAGGGCACGGCCGCGAGGTTGTTGATGTTCACCTCGATGAAGTCGGTGAAGCGGTTCTTCCGCGCGAACTCCTCGAGGTAGATCGAGGCGGCAACGCCGATCGGCAGCGACAGCAGCAGCACGATCCCCATCATGTAGAGCGAGCCGACGATCGCGACGCCGAGGCCGGCGGTCTCGGGACGGCTGGAGGCGCCGAAGGTCAGGAGGCCCCAGTTGAACGGCGTGGAGACGGCGCCCGCCTGCCGCAGCTGGTCGAGCCAGGCGAGCTGCTCGGTCGGAGACCTTGCGCTTGGCCTCGGGCACGTTGAGGTCGATCTGGCCCTTGTTGGCGCTGTCGATATCGGCGGCGACGAGCAGCGTCACGTCGCGAGTGGTGCCGATGACGGACGGATCGGAGACGACGATGTCGCGCAGCGTGGCGCGCGAGCCGTCGGAGACGAAGGCCGCGACCTGCCGCATGGCAGCCTTGTCCTCGGGATCGACGCCGAGCACCCTGGCGACGGCGTTGCGGGCGAGGACGGGATAATTGGCCGAGACGAGGACGCGGGGATTGGTGTCGCGCTCGCCCTTCTTGTCGATGATGTCGGCGCTGAACTCGACCGGGATGGTGATCGCGGTCTGGACGAAGGCCGTGTAGCCCTTGGAGACGATCGAGACCAGGAGGATGGCGAGGAAGACGAGCCCGATGGTGATGGCCGCGACGCCATAGAAGCGGAAGCGGCGCTCGGCCGCGTGGCGGCGCTTGAGGCCGAAATCGCGGCGGGCGGCCGCGACGGCGCGGGCCTCGGTCCGGGTGAGAGCGGCGTCGGTCATTCGTACTGCTCCCGGTACTTGCGCACGATGTAGAGCGCGTAGACGTTCATGCCGAGCGTCAGGGCGAAGAGGGTGAGGCCCAGGGCGAAGGCGACGAGCGTCTGGGGCGAGTTGAACTCGAGGTCGCCGGTCAGCTGGTTGACGATCTTGACCGTGATGGTGGTCATCGCCTCGAACGGATTGATGGTCAGCCGGGCGGCGACGCCGGCGGCCAGCACCACGATCATGGTCTCGCCGATGGCGCGCGAGGCGGTGAGCAGCAGCGCGCCGACGATGCCGGGCAGCGCGGCGGGCAGGATCACCTTGCGGATGGTCTCGGAACGGGTGGCGCCCAGCGCCAGCGAGCCGTCGCGCATGGCGCGCGGCACGGCGGTGATGACGTCGTCGGAGAGCGAGGAGACCACCGGGATCAGCATCACGCCCATGACGATACCGGCGGTGAACACCGACTGCGCCTGGATGAAGGCGAAGCCGCCGGTCAGCGCCGCCGAGAGGTCGCGGAAGAACGGCCCCAGCGTCACCACGGCGAAGATGCCGTAGACGATGGTGGGGATGCCGGCGAGCAGTTCGAGCAGCGGCTTCACGGTGGAGCGGACGCGGTTCGAGGCGTACTCGCCCATGTAGATGGCGGCCATCAGGCCGATCGGCACGGCGAACAGCATCGAGACGAGGGCGATATAGAGCGTGCCGGCGAGCAGCGGGATGAGCCCGAACTGGCCCGTCTCTCCACCGGAGCCGGCGGCCGCAAAGCGCGGATCCCACACGGTGCCGAAGAAGAAGTCGAACGGGTTGACCTCGGAGAAGAAGTGGAGGGTCTCCCCAAGCATCGAGAGGACGATGCCGACGGTGGTGAGCATGGCCACCGTGGAAGCGCCGACGAGCGCCCCACAGGACCACGCGCTCGACCTGGTTGCGGGCCCGCAGCCGCAGCCTGATCCGCGCATAGGCGAAGACGGCACCGGCGACGGCGAAGGCCAGTGCGAGCCCCTGCCCGATCAGGCGATGGAGCTGCGCTTCCGCATTGGAGCGCGCCGCCACCTGCAACATGTAGTCCGCGCCGTTGTCGGGCAGGAACTTGCCCGCCGCCACGGCCATCTGCCGCAGGTCGGCATAGCTCGAGGGGAGCCTGGCGGCGTCGGTGATACCGAGCTCGGTGAGCGCCGAGGCGACGTTGTGCACAGCGCCGACGGCGAGCTTGGCGCCGGCAGGATCGGAAACCTGGGCGGCGACTTCGCTGGCGACGCGGCCCTCGACCAGCGCGGTCGAGAGGATGCTCCAGACCAGGAGGAAGGACAGCGCCGGCAGGACCGCGAAGATGAAGGCCAGCCAGCCGTGGTAGGAGGGCAGCGAATGCGGGACCTCGCCCGGAGCGCGGTTCCCCGCCTGCAGCCGGGCGCGCTGCGCGGCGAAGAAATACGCCGCCGCGCCAATGGCCAGAATGATCGCGACTACCCAACCTGCCGACATCGGCACCTCGTGTGAAGCTGCCCCGCGGGGCAGTGGCTGGCGCGGGCCGCGAAGCCCGCGCCAGGTTGATTACATGGTGGTGCCGGCCTCGAACTTGGCACGCTCGGCGTCGCGCTCGGCATCCGGCGCGGCGACGAGGCCGTAGTCGGCCAGCGGCGAATCCGGGCCGATCATGTCGTCGGACAGGAAGAAGTCGACATATTCCTTGAGGCCCGGGATGACGCCGATATGCGCCTTCTTCACGTAGAAGAAGAGCGGACGCGACACCGGATACTCACCCGAGGCGATGGTCTCGACGGAGGGAACGACGCCGCCGACGGTGGCGACCTTCAGCTTGTCGGCATTGTTCTCGTAGAAGGCGAGGCCGAAGACGCCGACGCCGGTCTTGTTGGAGTCGATGCGCGACAGGGTCTCGGTGTAGTCGCCGTCGATGTCGACGGCCTTGCCGTCCTTGCGGACCGCGATGCAGGTCTTGGCGACGTCACCCTCGGCGACGCCCGCGGCGGCGAGGGCCGGCTTGTCGCAGCCGACCGATGAGGAGCTTCTCTTCGAAGACTTCGCGGGTGCCGTGCTTCTCGCCCGGGATGTAGGCGGCGATCTCCCAATCCGGGAAGGACGGGTTCACTTCCGACCACTTGGTGTAGGGGTTGGCGACCAGCTTGCCGTCGACGACGACCTGGGCGGCCAGCGCCTTGTAGATGTCGGCCGGCTCGATGGCGAAGTCCGGGCCGTTGATGTCGGTGGCGAAGACGATGCCGTCATAGCCGATCTTGACTTCCTCGACCTCGGCGACGCCGTTCGCCTTGCAGGTCTCGAGCTCGGCGGCCTTCATGGCGCGCGAGGAGTTGGCGATGTCGATCTTGTCCTCGCCGACGCCTTCGCAGAACTGCTTGATGCCAGCGCCCGAGCCGCCGGACTCGATCGACCGGGGTCTTGAATTCGGGATAGGCCTCGCTGAAGGACTCGGCGACGATCTTGGCATAGGGCAGCACGGTGGACGAACCGGCGACCTGCACCTGGTCGCGAGCCGACGCCGCGCCGATGCCGCCGGCCAGCGCGATCACGGCGGCGCTCGCGTAAACTGCAATCTTCATCATGGTTCCCTTTCGGAGATGGGCTTCAACCCTTTTGGCGTAGCCGGGTCACTCCGGCCGCCTCGGGCGGAACCTAGTGCTGCTGGCACAAGCTTTTATGACGATCGCATTGCGTTTGTGTGACAGCCCAAGTCCCTGGCGCAAAAGGCTTTTTCGGCTAAGTCACAGATATGACGGTGTGGACAGTGACAATTCAGTGTCGCAGCAGCACCTCGACACGGGTGCCCTGCCCCGGCTGGCTGCGGATGGTGAGGAGGCCATGATGGCGGGTCACAATGTGCTTGACGATGGCGAGGCCGAGGCCGGTGCCCTTCTTCTTGCGGCTCGACTCGGCATCGACGCGATAGAAGCGCTCGGTGAGGCGCGGGACGTGTTCCGCCGCTACGCCCGGCCCATGATCGGTGACCGTCACCATGGCGTCGAAGCCGGGCCGTGAACTGGCGGGAGCGAGCACGATCTCGATGTCGCCGCCCTCCGCACCGTACTTGATGGCGTTGTCGGCCAGGTTCTCGAACACCTCGAAAAGCTCGTCGCGATCGCCGCGCACGATGAGCGGCTCGGCGGGAAGCTCGAGCTTCAGGTGCGTTCCGGCATCCGCCGCGACGGTCTGGAGGCTCTCGCTGACCTCGCGAAGCAGACCGCCGAGCTCGACCTCGGCCGTCGGCCGGACGTGCTGGCGCATCTCGATGCGGCTCAGCGACAAGAGGTCCTCGACCAGCTTGGACATGCGGCCGGCCTGCACCCGCATCAGGCCGAGGAAGCGCTCGCGCGCCTGCTTGTCGTTGGCGGCCGGGCCGAGCAGCGTGTCGATGAAGCCGACCAGCGAGGTGAGCGGCGTGCGCAGCTCGTGGCTGGCATTGGCGATGAAATCGGTGCGCAGCGCCTCGAGCCGCTTGCTCTCGGTGAGGCTCTGCAGGGTGATCACCAGCACGCCGTCATGCCCCGGATCGCCGGGCGACAGCGGCGCCACGGTGGCGGCGTACCAGGTCTCGGTGGGCACGGTCTGGTGCAGCTCGATGGTCTGCGCCACGCCGCCGCGGGCGAGTTCGACGGCCGAGAGCAGGGCGGGAAAGCGCAGCGAATAGGCGATGGGATTGCCCTCGATAGCGGCGGGGAAGTGCCGGCGCGCCTCGGCATTGAGATGCATGATGATGCTGCGGCGATCGAGGATGATCCCCGGATAGGGCAGTGCGTCGGCAAAGTGGCGGATGGCGTCCGCGAAGGCCGGGTTGCGGTTGGCGCCGGAGGCGACGCCCTCCTCCGGCACCGCCACCGCCTCGGGCACCAGCGCGGCCAGCAGAGCGGTTGCGGCCAAGATGATAAGCCCGATCCAGGGGTCGATCAGCTCCAGGCCGGCCAGCGTCATATAGCCGATGCCGATCGCCAGCAGCAGCAGCGAGCGGCCGAACAGCCGGGCACGGAGGGTCCGGAACCATCCAATTTCGTTGAGATTTCGCTGCACCTCGTCGGCCAATGCCTTGCTCCATGCTTGCGCCCCGACGATTCATGCGCCGCGGCCTGCCACAGCGCGGTCTTCATATCACGGTTGCAACAGCTTCATGACAATGATGGCGCCGACCGGCCGCGAACCGCGCGCCGAGGATTGACCGGGAGGTCAAAACCTCGTCAACTGCGCTTCTGCGAGGGCACCGGCTTACATGCAAGCGTCGGTCGCAGGGGCGGGCGATTGGGGCACCCGCAAGTCTCCCGAGGGGAGCATGGGGCACGAGGCCAACGCCCGCCTTGAGGCGAGCGTCATACCGCCGGTTCTGACTATCAAGGCCGAAGGCCGATCCGCTTTCGTGCTGGTGTGCGACCACGCCTCGAACCGAATACCGCCGGCCTACGGGAATCTCGGCCTGACCCCGCACCAGCGGCTGATGCATGTCGCCTGGGACCCCGGCGCCATGGCCGTGGCCCTCGAACTCTCGGACCTGCTCGACGCGCCTCTGGTGACCTCGACCGTTAGCCGGCTGATCGTCGACTGCAACCGGGACGAAGCGGCCCCGGACCTCATTCCCAGGATTTCGGAGCGGACCGAAATCCCCGGCAACGCGGGCGTTGGCGGGAACGAGCGGGCGGACCGGATCGCGAACTATCACCGCCCCTTCCACGATGCGGTGGAGCGGGTGATCGAGGGCCGGCGGGCGCGCGGCATGGAGACCGTGCTGGTGACGGTGCATTCCTTCACGCCGGTCTACAAGGATGTCGCGCGGCCCTGGCCCATCGGGCTGATCCATGCTCGCGACGCGCGCTTCACGGCGGCGCTACGCGACGCGCTGGCGGCCGAGGACGCCGAGCTGAAGATCGGCTGGAACGAGCCCTACTCCGCGCTCAACGGGGTGACCTATACGCTCGAGCATCACGGCGACGGGCGCGGGCTCGAAGCCACGATGATCGAGATCCGCCACGACGAAATCCTCGAACCAGAGGGGGTGCGCAAATGGGCCGCCCTCCTGGCCCGCTGCCTGACTGCCGCGCATGGGGCGCGCCGCGGGGCAACGGCTGCATCGCCGACCGGAACGAGTCAGTTCACAGGAGGGATCGATGGCTGACATACCTTCGGGTGCCACTGGTAGAGGTGTCGGGGGCGTCAAGTACGCGACGCGTGACAAGGACTATTTCGAAAAGCGCGGGCTGCAGCGCTATGCGGGCGTCTGGTCGCTGTGGGCGCTGGGCGTCGGCGCCGTCATCTCGGGCCATTTCTCGGGCTGGAACTTCGGCTTCGCCACCGGCGGCTGGGGCGGCATGCTGGTGGCCGGCGCATCATCGCCATCATGTATCTGGGGCTGGTGTTCTGCATCGCGGAAATGAGCCCGGCCCTGCCGCATACCGGCGCCGCCTATTCCTTCGCCCGGACCTCGATGGGACCATGGGGCGGCTTCATCACCGGGCTGTTCGAGAATGTCGAATACGTGCTGACCCCGGCGGTGATCGTCACCTTCATCTCGGGCTATTTCGGCTCGATCACCGGGATGGATACGTCGCTCTATCCGATCCTCTGGATCGTCTTCTACGGCATCTTCCTCGCGCTCAACATCTATGGCGTGGCGCTTGAGCTACAAGGTGACGCTGGTCGTGACGCTGATGTCGCTCGCGGTGCTGGTGGTGTTCTGGTTCAGCGCCTTCACGCACATGGATTTCGGCCGCTGGGCGCTGAATATCGGGGCCGGGCCGGATGGCAAGGCGGTCGAACTGCCGGAAGGCAACGGGCCGCTGTTCCCGTTCGGCTTCTCGGGCGTGCTCGCCACCCTGCCCTTCGCCGTCTGGCTGTTCCTCGCCATCGAGCAGCTGCCGCTGGCGGCCGAGGAATCGGTCGACCCGAAGCGGGACATGCCGCGCGGCATCCTGCTCGGCATGGCGACGCTGGTCGTCTCGGCGTTCATGATCGTGCTGCTCAACCCCTCGGTGATCGGGGTCGGCTCGTTTGCGCTCGGCTCGTCGCTCGAGCCGCTGCTCGACGGCTTCCGCGCCATCTACGGCGACGCGGGCGCGGTGATCCTCGGCCTCGTCGCGCTGACCGGGCTGATCGCCTCGTTCCACACCATCCTCTATGCGCAGGGCCGGCAGGTCTATTCGCTGAGCCGCGCCGGCTATTTCCCGTCCGGCGCTGTCGGTGACCCATGCCAAGTACAAGACGCCGCATATCGCGATGATCGCCGGGCTCGCTGCTGGGGCTCGCGGTGATGCTGATCATCTGGTTCGCCAATGGCGGCGGCGGCAGCGGCGAGACGCAGCTGGGCGACGACATCATCGGCACGGTGCTGCTCAACATGGCGGTGTTCGGGGCGATGCTGAGCTATATCGTGCAGGCGCTGAGCTTCATCATCCTGCGGCGCAACCTCCCCAATATCGAGCGGCCCTTCCGCTCGCCGCTGGGCATTCCGTGGCGCCGTGGTGACGATCGTCATCGCGCTGGTGACGCTGTTCTACCAGTTGCAGGACCCGAACTTCTTCAAGGGCGTGATCTGGGTGATCGCCTGGTGCGTGGTCGGGGTGATCTATTTCGCGCTGGTCGGCCGCAACAAGCTCATCCTCTCGCCCGAGGAAGAGTTCGCGATGGCGCATCGGACGCAAGTGATCCATCAGGGCCGCGGGAGCAGAGGCGCTCGCGACCCTTCCAACTGCAGAGGCAATCCCCAGGGAGTTCCGTTATGGCGTCCTCCGCCTATTCGCTTGACCAGCTCAAGGCCGACGTGAAGGCCGGAACCATCGACACCGTGCGTCGTCGCGTTCCCCGACATGCAGGGCCGGCTGATCGGCAAGCGCTTCCAGGCGGAATTCTTCCTCGACGGCGCGATCGACGAGACGCATGGCTGCGACTACCTGCTGGCCAACGACATCGACATGGAGCCGGTGCCCGGCTACGAGGCGGCCAACTGGGCCAAGGGCTATGGCGACTTCGTCATGAAGCCCGACATCACGACGCTGATGCAAGCGGCGTGGCTCGAGGGCACGGCGATCGTGCTCGCCGACCTGGTCGACCATCACCACCACGAGCCGATTCCGCACTCGCCGCGCGCGATGCTGAAGGCACAGCTGGCGCGGCTCGACAAGCTCGGGCTGACGGCGAATTTCGCCTCCGAGCTCGAATTCTACCTGTTCGACGAGACATTCCGCTCCGCCTGGGACAAGGGCTACCGGGGCCTCGAGCACGGCCGGCTACTACATCGAGGACTACCACATCTTCCAGACCACCAAGGAAGAGGGGGTGATGCGGGCGATGCGCAAGCAGCTGCAGGCCTCGGGCATTCCGGTCGAGAACTCCAAGGGCGAATGGGGCCCGGGGCAGGAAGAGATCAACGTCCGCTATGCCGACGCGCTGACGATGGCCGACCGCCATGTGATCTTGAAGAATGCGATCAAGGAGATCGCGCACCTCCAGGGCAAGGCGGTGACCTTCATGGCCAAGTGGGACTATGGGCTCGCGGGCTCGTCGAGCCACATCCACATGAGCCTCGCGGACCGCAAGGGAAGCATCTTCTTCGACGCCGGGGGCGGAGCTGGGCATGAGCGAGACGATGCACCACTTCATGGCCGGGCTGCTCACCTATGCCAGCGATATCACCTATTTCCTCGCGCCCTACATCAATTCCTACAAGCGCTTCCAGGTCGGCACCTTCGCGCCCACCAAGGCGATCTGGAGCCGCGACAACCGCACGGCCGGGTTCCGGCTCTGCGGCGAGGACAGCAAGGGCGTGCGCGATCGAGTGCCGGATCGGCGGCGCCGACCTCAACCCCTATCTCGCCTTCGCGGCGCTGATTGCCGCGGGGCTCAAGGGGATCGAGGAGAAGCTGCCGCTCGAGCCGGCCTTCTCGGGCGACGCCTATCCTCGGCAAGCGCCTGCGCGAGGTGCCCAAGACACTGCGCGATGCGATCGCGGCGCTGCAGGAAATCGAAGATGCTGCGAGGAGGCCTTCGGCAAGCCGGTGGTGGATCATTACGTCCACACCGCCGAATGGGAGCAGTTCGAATATGACCGTCGCGTCACCGATTGGGAATTGAAGCGCGGGTTCGAACGGTCCTAGGGTTTGCGCGCACAACACAACAGGTGACGCATGACCGAGACGGTCCAGATCATTTCGCCCGTCGACGGGCGCGTCTATGCCGAGCGGCAAGGTCGCGAGCGCCGCCGAGATCGAGGCGGCGGTGGCGAGGACCAAGGCGGGCGCGCGAGGTCTGGGGCGAGATCACCGTCCACGAACGAGTGAAGTTCCTCAACCACTTCGTCGATGCGCTGCTGGGCGCGAACGACGAGATCGTGCCCGAGCTGGCCTGGCAGATGGGCCGGCCGATGCGCTATGGCGGCGAGAAGCGCGGGCGTCGAGGAGCGCGCGCGGCACATGATCGGCGATCGCCGAGGAGAGCCTGAGGCCCGCGATGCGGCCGGCGCAGCCGGGCTTCGAGCGCTGGATCGCGCGCGAGCCGCTCGGCACGGTGCTGGTGATCGCGCCGTGGAACTATCCCTATCTCACGGCGATCAACTCGATCGTGCCGGCGCTGATGGCCGGGCAACGCGGTGATCCTCAAGCACGCCATCGCAGACGCTGCTGGCGGGCGAGCGCTTTGCCGAGGCGTTCAAGGCGGCGGGGCTGCCGGAAGGGCTGTTCCAGAACCTCGTGCTGCAGCCATGCCGATACCGAGAAGCTGATCGGCTCGGGGGCGATCGACCACATCAACTTCACCGGCTCGGTGGAGGGCGGGCGGCGGATCGAGCGCGCGGCGGCCGGGACGTTCGCGACGCTCGGCCTCGAGCTCGGCGGCAAGGACCCGGCCTATGTGCGCGAGGACGCGAACCTGACGCACGCGGTCGAGAACCTGGTCGACGGCTCGTTCTTCAACTCGGGCCAGAGCTGCTGCGGGGTCGAGCGGATCTATGTGCATGCCGGGGTCTATGACCGGTTCGTCGAGGATTTCGTCGAGACGGCAAAGGGTTGGACGCTGGGCAATCCGCTCGACGAGGACACCATGGTCGGGCCGATGGCGACGCCGCAGCTTCGCCGACCACGTGCGCGGGCAGACGCTCGAGGCGCTGCGCAAGGGCGCCAGGGCGCACCTCAACTCAAGGCACGACCTCGACGAGGAGAGTTCGCCCTACCTCGCGCCGGAGGTGCTGACCAACGTCAACCACCAGATGGCGGTGATGCGCGAGGAAAGCTTCGGCCCGGTGGTCGGCATCATGAAGGTGAGCGACGATGCCGAGGCGATCGAGCTGATGAACGACAGCCCGTACGGGCTCACGGCCTCGATCTGGACCGCAGGACCTCGAGGCGGCGGCGAGGATCGGCGCGCAAGGTCGAGACCGGCACGGTGTTCGCCAACCGCTGCGACTATCTCGACCCGGCGCCTGGTGTGGACCGGGGTCAAGGACACCGGCAAGGGCGGGGCGCTGAGCGAGATCGGCTACCAGAACCTGACGCAGCCCAAGAGCTATCATTTGCGACGGGTGTGACGCTCCTCCGTTGTCGTTCGCAGGCATGGTAACGCACCGGCGGCGCACGGGGATCAAGATCTCAGGATGGATCCCGGCCTGCGCCGGAATGACATCGAGTTTGGGCCCGGTCAGGCGAGGAGAACACGATGACCACCAGAGCCAACTGGAACTACCCGACCGCCGTGCGGTTCGGCGCGGGGCGGATCAGGGAACTGCCGGAGGCGCTGAAGGCGGCGGGGATCGCGCGGCCGCTGCTGGTGACCGATGCGGGGCTGGTGAACCTGCCGGTGACGCAGGAGATCGTGAAGCTGCTGCGCGACGCCGGGCTCGAGGTCGGCGTGTTCTCCGAGGTGAAGCCCAATCCGATCGCGGCCAATGTCGATGCCGGCATCGAGGCGCTGCGGCGGGGCGGGCATGACGGGGTGATCGCGCTTCGGCGGCGGCTCGGGGCTCGACACCGGCAAGGTGATCGCCTTCATGGCCGGGCAGACCCGGCCGATGTGGGATTTCGAGGATATCGGCGACTGGTGGACGCGGGCCGACCCCAAGGGGATCCTGCCGATCGTCGCCGTGCCGACGACGGCGGGAACCGGCTCGGAAGTCGGACGCGCCGGGGTGATCACCGACGAGACGACGCACACCAAGAAGGTGATCTTCCACCCGCTGATGATGCCCAAAATCGTCATTGCCGATCCGGAGCTTACGGTCGGCATGCCGGCCTCGATCACCATCGGGACGGGCATCGACGCGCTGGCGCATTGCCTCGAGGCCTACTGCGCGCCGGGCTATCACCCGCTGGCCGATGGCATCGCCGTGGAGGGCGTGCGGCTGGTGCTCGAGAACCTGCCCAGGGTGGTGAACGACCCCAATGACATCGAGGCGCGCGGGCACATGATGAGCGCCGCGGCGATGGGGGCGACGGCGTTCCAGAAGGGGCTCGGCGCCATCCACTCGCTGAGCCATCCGGTCGGGGCGCTCTACGACACGCATCACGGCATGACCAATGCGGTGTTCATGCCCTATGTGCTGGTGGCCAATCGCGACGCGATCGAGGCGCAGGATCGGCGCGGCTCGCCGGCCTATTGCGGCCTGCCGCCGAACTTCGAGGCGTTCCTGCATGCGATCAACGGGCTGCGCTGCGAAGCTCAATGTTCCCAATACGTTGCGGGAGTTCGGGGTGGACGGCGAGAAGCGCGAGCTGATCGCGGAGATGGCGATCGTCGACCCGACGGCGGGGGGAATCCGGTGGAGCTGACCAAGGGGCTGGCGCTGGAGATTTTCGATCGGGCGATGGAGGGGCGGGTTTAGGGGGGTGCGACGGCTACGGAATACTGGCCGGGCAATCGCGTGCGTGGCCCCACCCCACCCTTGATCCCTCCCCATCATGGGGAGGGAGACGGGGTGGCAAGGACGGTGGAGGGCCGCTTCCAGACGAGGTGGCGCGGGGCGGTGCAACGGGCGCGCTCCCTCCCCCTTGTGGGGAGGGTAGCGGAGCAGGACTTGGCGCTTGCCAAGTCCGTTGCGCAGCTAGGGTGGGGGTGGGGTCACCCTCGATGCTAGCGCACCAGTCGCCGCGCCGTTTCGGCCGATCCCAGCTCGAACAGGGACTTCGAGGTGGTCCGTGACCGGTCCGGTGAACGCGGGGTCGGCCGGCAAGTCGTTCCCGAATACCTCCTGCACCGCCATCAGCCCGGTCGCCAGCTTGCCGGCATCGCGCCCTGCCCCGTCGGCAATCTGGCGTAGCCTCGCGGCCATCGGGTCCTTGACGTCGATCGGCTCGCCCTGCTCGTCGATGCCGGTGACGTAGCGCATCCAGGCCGCGACGCCGAGGGCAAGGCGATTGGATGGACTCGCCTTTTTCGAGCCGATCGCGGATGGTGCCGAGGAGGCGCTGGGGCAGTTTCTGGGTGCCGTCCATGGCGATCTGCCAGGTGCGGTGCTTGAGGGCCGGATTGGCGAAGCGGGCGAGCAGCTGGTCGCGGTAGGCTTCGAGGTCGGCCCGCGGCATGGGCAGGGTCGGCATCACCTCTTCCGTCATAAGCTCTTGAATCAGCTTACGTAATTCCAGCGTCGGCAATGGCTTCGCTGACATATTGATGGCCCGCGAGATAGCCGAGATAGGCCATGGTCGAGTGGGAGCCGTTGAGCATCCTGAGCTTCATCAGCTCGAAGGGCTCGACGTCGTCGACCAGCTGCGCGCCGACGCTTTCGAAGGGCGGGCGGCCGGCCGGGAAATCGATCCTCGATCACCCATTGGGTGAAGGGCTCGGTCATGATCGGCCAGGCATCCTCGAGCCCGGTCATCGCCTCGACGGTCTCGACGGTCGGCGTCGGTGGTCGCCGGAACGATGCGATCGATCATCGTCGAGGGAAAACGCACGGACCGGACATACTGCGACGAACTCACCACCTCTCATTTCGGCGAACCGGCGCACGATGCGGCCGACGGTCTTGCCGTTCGAGGGCAGATTATCGCAGCTCATCACGGTGAAGGGGACAAGTCCGCGCTGGCGGCGGAGCTCGAGCGCGGCGGCGATGATGCCGGGGGCGCTGATCGGGGCCTCGGGATGGGCCAGGTCGTGGACGATATCGGGGTGGTTTTCGTCGAGCTCGCCGGTCGCCGGATCGTGGCAATAGCCCTTCTCGGTGACGGTGAGCGAGACGATGCGGATCGCCGGATCCGCCATGGTTTCAATGAGTTGCGCGCGCTGCGTATTGGCGTCGAGCACATCGAGGACCGAGCCGATGACGCGGCATTTCGTGCCCGAGGCGTCGCGGATGGCGAGGGTGTAGAGGAAATCCTGCGGGCCAGAGCGCATCGCGCGTATCGGGGCGGCGGAGCGAGGCGCCGACGATGCCCCAGCTCGGGATTTTCCGCAAGCAGATCATCGACATAGACGGCCATGTGGGCGCGGTGGAAGGCGCCGATGCCGAGGTGGACGATGCCGGGCGTGACCGCGGAACGGTCGTACGGGAACGCCTCGAAGTCCATGCTTTTGCGCGTCAAAGGTGCAGAGGAAAGTCGTGTCATGCGCATGAAACTCTGTTGACTGCTCATGACGATAGCGGAGGCTCCGGCGTGCGGCCATAGCAGCCGGTTGCACGGCCAAAATATCCCCGGCATAAGCGAGCGGCGTGTTCGGGGAGCAAAGACGTGACGAAGCGGTTCGTGAGCATCGGCGAGGCGATGATCGAGATGAGCGGCGGCGAGGAGGGCATGTACCGCCTCGGCTATGCCGGCGACACGCTGAACGCCGCCTGGTACGCGCGGGCGCTGCTGCCGGAGGGCTGGGAGGTCGACTATGTGACGGCGCTCGGCGACGACATGTATTCGGGCCAGATGCGGGCCTTCATCGACAAGGCGGGGATCGGCACCGGCCGGATCCAGACCATCGCCGGGCGGCGGCCCGGGCTCTACATGATCCACCAGGCGGGCGGCGACCGGCACTTCACCTATTGGCGCGGACAATCGGCGGCGAAGCTGCTCGCCGACGACCCCGAGGCGCTGGAGGCAGCCGTGGTCGGGGCGGACACCGTCTATTTCTCCGGCATCTCGATGGCGATCCTGGCGCCGCGGGCGCGCGGCAAGCTGATGCAGACCATCGTCAAGGCGCGGGAGGCCGGCGCCACCGTGGTGTTCGACCCCAATGTGCGGCCGGTGCTGTGGACCAATCCCCGCGTCATGGCCTCGACGCTGACCGCGGCGGCGACGATCGCCGATATCGTGCTGCCGACGCATTCGGACGAGGCGCCGGTGTTCGGCGACGCCTCGGCCGAGGCGACGGCGGAGCGCTATCTCGGGAACGGGGCGCGCGAGGTGGTGGTGAAGAACGGGGCGGAGGCGGCGATCGTCGCGACCGCCGACGGGGTGCGCGAAGTGGTGCCGGCGCCGAAGGCGGAAAAGGTGGTGGACACGACCGGCGCGGGGGACTCGTTCAACGGCGGCTATCTGAGCGCGCGGGCGCGTGGACTGAGCCCGGTCGAGGCCGCGAAGGCGGCGCACCGGGTGGCCGGCGTGGTGATCGGGCACAAGGGCGCGCTGGTGGCGCCGGAACTGGTGCGGGGATAAGTGGCGGTCACCGGGCGTGATGGGGCCCTGGGCCTATCCCTCATCCAGCCTTCGGCCACCTTCTCCCCAGGGGAGGGTGGCGGCGAGATCCTGCCACCACTTCTCGTCTTCAGAACATGCCGTTGCCTGAGGCCATGTACTCCAGCTCCTCGGGCGTCGAGGCGCGGCCGAGGGGTTCGTTGCGGTAGGGGTAGCGGCCGAAGCGTTTCAGGGTTTCCTGGTGGGCGAGTTCGTACTTGGTGAACTCTTCCGACCCGAAGGCGAGGAAGAGCGGCATCGCTTCCTCGTGCACGGCGAGGTCCTCGGAGTGCATGTAGGGCAGGTAGGCGAACATGCGGCGGCGGGGCTCGAGTTCGAGGTGGCCGCCTGAGGCCACCAACTCGCGGGCCCGCTCGAGTGCCATGGCGTCGGACGCATAGGCCTCCGGGCGCTTGCGGAACAGCTGGCGCGAGAACTGGTCGAGGACGAGGATCTCGGCGAGCCGGCCCGAGGTGGTCGAGCGCCACCAGGAGGCTTCGCCCCGCGCCACGGCGGCGTGGGTATCGGTGAAGCGGCGGGCGAGGAGCGCGTCGAACTCCGGCTTGGTGCCGAACCAGTCGGCCTCGCCGTGCTCGACGAACCAGAAGTGGAGGACGGGATCGGGGCCGGTCAGCATGCAAGTCTCCTCAAGCGGGCGTTCACCAGTGCTTTCCCATAACGTGCGATGATTGTCAGCAAGCGGGGCGCCGTCGGCGCTACGCCTAGCAGCAATAGCGGAGACCCATGCATGCGCCTCGTCAAGCTCGATACCCCCGACGGCATCATCTACCTTAACCCCGAGCACGTGGTGGCGATCGTCAAGGGACTGCGCGACACCAGGGTGGAGACGGTCTCGGGCCCGCATGTGGTGAAGGACCCGCCGGAGGTGGTGGCGCGGCTGCTGGGGACGGAGGAGATCTCGGTGGACGTGACGCCGCGTGCGGTGGGGTGGGGGAAGGAGTAAGAGGTGGCCGGCGTCGGCGTCCGCTACGTCGCTCGTGCTCCTGGCAACGATACCAACAGCGCTGAGGGGAAGGAGATGGAGGCGCCCTTTCTTCCTGCCGCGGTGCCGCTATGATCGCGCGCAACGGAGGGGATGCGATGAGAGCGATATCCTGTGCGGCGCCGGAGCAGCTGGTGCTTGTCGAGGTGCCGAAGCCGGAACTGCGGCCCGGGTGGGTGCGGGTGGCGGTGAAGCACATCGGCATCTGCGGCACGGACTACCACATCTTCGAGGGGAACTTTCCCTACTTCGAGTATCCGCGGATCATCGGGCACGAGCTCTCGGGCACGGTGGTCGACGCCAATGGCGAGGATTTTGCGCCGGGCGAGGCGGTGGTGATCAATCCCTATCTCAACTGCGGCCATTGCCCGGCCTGTCGCGAGGGCAAGACCAACTGCTGCGAGACGCTGAAGGTGATCGGGGTGCATGCCGATGGCGGCATGGCGGACGAGCTGGTGATGCCGGCGCAGAACCTCTATCGCGCCGAGGGCATCTCGGTGCGCGACGCTGCGATGGTCGAGTTCCTCGCCATCGGGGCGCATGCGGTGCGGCGCACCGGGCTCGAGGCGGGATCGCGGGTGCTGGTGGTGGGCGCCGGGCCGATCGGACTCGGGACGGCGTATTTCGCCAAGATTGCCGGCGCCGACGTGACGTTGCTGGATGCGGCGCCGGACAAGATCGCCGCCACCCGCGCACTGGGATTTCGCACGTTCGGGCTGCATGAGGTGGAGGGCGGCGCGTTCGGCGCGGTGAAGGCGACCGGGTTCGATGCGGTGTTCGATGCCACGGGGGTGATCCGGGCGATGAACGAGTCGATCTTCCATGTGCGCAACGGCGGCGACTACACGCTGGTCGGGGTGATCCGCGGTGACCTGGTGTGGCCCGATTCCGAGGTGCATCGGCGCGAGCTGACGATCCGGGCGTCGCGCAATGCCACCAAGGCGGATTTCGAGCATGTGATGGATGCGATGCGACGGGGGCTGGTGCCGACTGATCGGCTGGCAACGCACGACACGACGCTCGATCGAGTGGCGGTGGACATGCCGAAATGGGCGCATGACCGGGCGGGGCTGATAAAGGCGATTGTTACGGTGTGAGGCGGTCGTGGGCAGGGTGCCGCGCCCCTGGCCGCCCCCTCATCCGCCCTTCGGGCACCTTCTCCGGCAGGCGGAGAAGGCGATGTGGCGCGATCTCGCCTTGCCGCCCACTCCTCCACCCCACCCTACCGTCGTCGTCGCCCGGCCCGTCCGGGCGATCCAGGTCCTGGCGTGGGTTGCCCGCATAAAGCGGGCAATGACGACGGAGGGAAGGAGTGCTAGCAGAGCGTGGTGTTAATCTGGGGGTAGTGTGTTGAATTTTGCGAGCGACAACTGGGCGGGGGCGACGCCTGAGGTGATGGCGGCGATCGGGCGGGCCAATGACGGGGCGGCGGCGGCTTATGGCAACGACGCGCTGACGAAGCGGGTGACGGCGCTGTTCTCGGACGTGTTCGAGAAGGAGGTGGAGGTCTGGTTCACGGCGACCGGGACCGCTTCGAACTCGCTGGGGCTCGCGGCGCTGAGCCGGCCGGGCGGCTTGGTGCTGTGCTCGGCCGAGGGGCATATCCATGTCGACGAGTGGGGGGCGACGGAGTTCCAGAGCGGAGGGATGAAGCTGATCCCCATGCCGCAGCAGGCGGGGCGGGTGTCGGCGGCGACGCTCGGCGAGACGCTGGCGCGGTTCCCCGAGGGCAACCGGTTCGGCGTGCCGGTGGCGCTGAGCCTCACCAATGCGACGGAGCTGGGGACGGTCTATCCGCTGGCGGAGGTCGAGGCGCTGGCCGGGCTGGCGCGGGAACGCGGCCTGGCGGTGCACATGGACGGGGCGCGCTTCGGCAACGCCGTGGCGGCACTGGGGGCGACGCCGGCCGAGGTCACCTGGAAGGCCGGGGTGGATTTCCTGAGCTTCGGGGGCACCAAGAACGGCTGCTGGGCGGCCGAGGCGATCGTGGTGTTCGCGCCGGAGAAGCTCAGGGACCTCGCGGCGCGGCGGCAGCGGGCGGGGCACACGTTCTCGAAGTCGCGCTTCGTTGCGGCACAGTTCGAGGCGTATCTCACGGACGGCAACTGGCTGCGCTGGGCGGCGCAGGCGAATGCGATGGCGGAGCGGCTGCGGGTCGGGCTCAGGGCGAGCGCCAGGGCGCGGCTCGGCTGGCAGAGCGAGGCGAACGAGGTGTTCGCGGTGCTGCCCAAGGAAGTGATCGCGCGGGTGCGGGAGGCGGGCGGCACGCTCTACGAGTGGCCGACGGAGGCGATGGGGGCGGCGCTGGCCGAGGACGAGGACCTGGTGCGGCTGGTGACCAGCTGGGCGACGCGGGAGGAGGAGGTGGAGCGGTTCTTGGGGATGGTGGGGTAGTGCCGGTTAGATGGGTCCCCGCGGTCAAGCCCGGGGATGACGGTGTTTGTGGGTCAGCTTCTGCGTTGCATTCTCCCGCCGTCATCCCCGGGCTTGACCCGGGGATCCATGCTTTTTCACCCCACCACCAGCTTCACCAGATTGCCCGCGGGGTCGCGCGTCTCGAAACCCTCATTGGTGTCGGTGACGGCGGCGCCCAGGGTGGTGAGGCGGGTGCGGACTTCGGTGAGGGTTTGGGCGTCGGGGACGACGATTTCGAAGGAGCGCAGACCGGCGTGGCCGGGGGGTTGCTGGGTGGCGTTGGGGCCGGCCCAGATGTTGAAGGCGATGGTGTGGGGCGGGTAGTCGAGCCCGAGGTCGCCCATGCCGAAGCGGCGCATGATGAACAGGCCGCCGAAGCCGATGCCGTCGCGGTAGAAGCGCATCGACTCCTCGAGGTCCTTCACGTGCAGGTGGATGTGGCCGATGCGGGTGCCGGCGGGCATCAGCGGCTGCAGCACCGGCTGCTCGCCGAGTTCGCCGAGGAGGTCGTCGAGGTCGATGGGCTCGCGGCCGGAGTGCGGGGAGCCGTCGGCGGTGCGGACATAGACGCCCTCGTCGGCCTCGCCGATGCGGCCGCGCCAGGGGGTCTCGAGGGTGATCTCGATGCCGTTGCCGTCGGTATCCCACAGGTAGATCGCCTCGGAGACGAGGTGATCGGTGGGCGAGATGCGGACGCGGCGCTGCAGGGCGCGCACCGCCATCTGCGCGAGGTCGGCGCGGGTCGGGACGTGGATCGCGACGTGGTAGAGCCCGAGGCTGTGGTCGAGCACCGGATTGGTGGCGCCGAGCTCGAGGGTGATCAGTTCCCTGCCGCCGACGCCCAGGTGCAGGGCCTCCTCATCCTCGGAGATGAGCTCGAGCCCGACCACGTCGCGCCAGATGAACAGGGCGCGGTCGCGATCGGTGACGGCGATGCGGGCCGCCCCGAGGCGGGTGTTGAGCGGCAGGACCGGCGCGGAGCGGACCGCGGCCTGGGATTCGACGGTGATCATCTGGGATCCCTATTGCGGATGTGTGCTGCGGCATATGGGCCACCCGCTCCGGCGCCACAATGCGGCCGGAGCGGATGGATTGTCCAGCAACCCGGAACAGTGCGCGGGACGGCTCAGCTCGTCAAGGCGCGGCGGCGGTACTCGCTGGCAACGTAGACGAGGAGGACCGCGACGATGACGCCACCGGCAAGCTGGGGCCAGTCGATGCTGGCGAAGAGCTCGCCGAGCATGGCGCCGGCGTCGACCGGGCCGTCGACGAAGATCTTCTTGCCCGTCTCCTCGTTGCCTTCGAAGAAGTGCATGCGGCCCTCGCAGGTAGGAGAGGATGTAGCCGCCCTCGGGCCCGCCGCCGCTGCTGAACAAGAGGTTCTCGGCAAGACCGGCGAGGCCCGGGATGAGGAAGGCGAGCGGGATCGACCAGCGGCGGAACAGCGTCGACAGCAGCCCGACCCAGGCGAAGAGCGGGGCGTACCAGAGCAGCGCCAGGACGAGGAAGACGACGGCGAAGACCGAGGATCTGGCCGGTGCTCCACAGGAAGGCGAGCGGGCTGGCGATCGGCACCGGCGAATGCATCAGGCTCGAGGCGACGGTGCCGCCGTAGAGGATGACGCCGGTGACGAGAAGGGCACCGAAGATCAGGGCGGGGAACAGGGTCATGCCGGCGAGCATCTTGCTCATCAGGATGCGGAAATCGGACTGCGGCATCGACTTCCAGAACAGCATGGAATTGTTGCGCCCGTCGGCGCTGAAGGCGTCGGCGTAATAGAAGAAGAGAGCCACCAGGAGGTAGATGAACCAGAGCGCCGAGACGGCGAGCAGGCCGACCTCGAACAGCTTGAGCGCCGGCAGGAAGCCGATCGTGCCGTGCAACTCGAAGCGGTTGAAGACGAAGCCCGAAATGGTGGTGGCGAGCAGCACCAGGAGGATCGCCGCGGGGGCGAAGAGGAAGGCGCCGCGATGCTCGAGGTATTCGCGCTTGATGAGGGCAACCAGGGACGTCATTTGGCGGGACCGCGCTGCATGAGGGCGACGAAGAGGTCGGAGATGGAAGGGGTTGAGACGTTGCCGAGGGGCGTCAGCCGCTCGCGATCGACGCCGTCGAACACCATGGCCGTCTGGCCGAAGCGGGTTTCGGAGTAGATCGGGCCGAGCGCATTGGCGGCGGCGAGGTTGACGGGATCGACGATCAGCTGGGCGTAGCGGGTGGAGACCGTCTCCATCTGCATGTGGAGGATCAGCTCGCCCTCGCGGATGAACATGATGTCAGAGAGCATGAACTCGATCTCGTCCACCTGGTGGGTGGTGATGAGAAGGGTCCGCTCCTCGGTCATGTAGTCCTCGAGCAGGCGGCGGTAGAACCGCTTGCGATAGGTGATGTCGAGCCCGAGGGTCGGCTCGTCGAGGACGAGCAGCTTGGCGTCGATGGCCATCACGACGGCGAGGTGGAGCTGGGCGATCATGCCCTTGGAAAGATTCTTGATCCTGGCTTCCAGCTTGACGTCGGTGCCTTCGAGGAAGCCGCGGGCCTTCTCCTGGCTGAAGTTGGGGTGGATGTTGGTGAGGAGCGCGAAGAGCTCGCGGACGCGCAGGAACCGCGGCAGGCTCGCGACATCGGAGATGAAGGCGACGTTCTGCATCAGCCGGGCGCGCTTCTCGTAGGGGTCCTCGCCGAGGACCCGCACGGTGCCCTCGTAGGAGGTGAGCCCGAGCAGCGCGTTCAGCGTGGTGGTCTTGCCGGCGCCGTTGTGGCCGACGAGGCCGTAGATGCGGCCGGCGGGGATGTCGAAATCGAGGCCGTGGAGGATTTCCTGGCGGCCGAAGCGCTTGCGGAGGCCGCGCGCCGAGACGATCGGAGCAGGCGTGGGTTGAGCCAGATCATTCATTGTCGCTGCCTTGCTTGAGAAGATGTTGCGTGTCGAGTTCGAGCGCCCGGATGCGCTCGAGGATGCGGGGCCATTCCTCGGTGAGGAATTTCTCCCGCTCGTGGGTGAAGAGGCGCTCGCGGGCGCCGGGCTGCACATACATGCCCATGCCGCGGCGGGACTCGACGACGCCGATCTCGACCAGGCCGTCATAGGCCTTGGTGACGGTCAGCGGGTTGACGGCGAGGTCGGCGGCGATGGAGCGCACGGAAGGCAGCGCCTCCCCCTCGGCGATGGAGCGGTTCAATATCATCTCGGTAATCCTTCGCCGGATCTGCAGGAAGATCGGCTCTGTCTCGGCAAACTGGGTCATGCTTTGTCCGTCATGGTGTGGTAGTTATGTAGTACACCATGGCGCATGTCAATAGGGGCGGTGAGCCTCATCGCCTCCGGACAGTCTGACGGCTGGAACACACAGGATCTGGTGCGCGGCTTCGTACCAATGGGGTGCCTCAATGCCGCCCAAGACTCGATATCCCGTCGATGCGGGGCTGCGGGCGAGGGGAGCTAAATGAATTTCTGGAAGCGGAAGAGTGCCGGTCCGGACCAGGCGGTCGTGGACCAGTTGCAGCGCGATCTCGACCAGATCGAGCGCAAGACCAAGATGGTGCGCAACTACCGGCGGATGGAGCCGCGCGTCATCGAAGATGAACAGGGCGGAATGCGGTTCAAGTTCATCCTCTATCACTTCGAGTCCAAGGCCTGGTTCGGCCAGGGCTACAAGGACTACGCGCTGGACCAGTGCGCCGACGCGATCAGCCCGGATGAAACCGTGTTCGATTTCGGCTGCAACAGCGGCTACCACACGACCTGGATGGCGCTGAAGGCACCGCGCGGGCATGTCTATGCCTTCGATCCCTACCCCTGGAACGCAGCGGCCACCCGCGCGCAGGCTGCCCTGAACGGGTGCAGCAACGTGACGGTGTACCAGGTCGGGGTCGGGAACGCTGACCGCGACATCGAGGTGGCGACCACCTCCGCCAAGACGTTCAACCCCGACCGAGGCAGCAGGAATCTCACCATCGCGGTCAAGAGCGTTGACAAGTACGCGCACCACAAGCCGAGCTTCCTGAAGATCGACATCGAGGGGGCGGAACACGAACTGGCTTCCACCTCCCTCTTGTCATGGCCATCGGTTCGCGCCGGCTACGTGGAAATGCATCCCGAGTTCATCAGCGCCGGCGGCGCCGACCCCGCGACCTTCCTCAATCGCGCCCTCGAGGAGAAGATGTCGGTACGGCTCGGCCAGCGCCAGGGGCCGGAGATGACGGCGCCGGTCAAGGAGGTCGCGCCAACCGCGTATTTCTTCGAAAGGGCTGGATAGGGGAGGCTGGCATGGCGAGGCATATCGACGGTTCCGACCTGCTGAAGGACCCGAACATCGCGGCCCGGGTGGCCGACGTGGTGAAGCCACCCAGCCTTTCGGCCCTGTTCAAGAAACTGCGCGATGCGCGGAGCGACGCAAGCGCGTCGGGGAACACCTATGTCGCGGCGGAACTGGACAAGCACCTCTCCTATTTCGCCAGGAAGGTGGACCGTGATCTCGATGCGCTGGTGGCCGGCAGGACCTTCAGGCTGCGCAGCGTGGCGCTGTTTACCGATATGCTGACCAACGTGACCTCGGTCATGGCCATGCGGCAACCCGAGGCGACGCCCTCCGCTGCTGCCCCCGCGGCCGCCGCCGATGCACCGATATCGAAAGTCATCGCGCTGGCGGAGCGGCGGCTCGAAGGCTGGTGCAGCCGGGAAAAGGCGGAGGCACTCGCCGAGATCGTGCTGCGGGACAAGCCGGAAGTGTGCGTGGAAATCGGGGTTTATGGCGGGCGCTCGCTGGTTCCGGTGGCGGCGGCGCTGCGGCAGATCGGCAAGGGTGCCATCTACGGGATCGAGACGTGGCGTGCGGACGTCGCCATCCAGCACGTCACCAATGCCGAGAATGACGGCTGGTGGGCAGCCCTCGACTTCAACCGGATCAAGTCGACCTTCCTGCAGTTCATCGCCGAGCAGGGCCTGGCGATGCAGGTGCGCATCATCGAGGCCCCCGCGGCGGACGCCGCCGCGATGTTCGGCTCCATCGACTACCTGCACATCGACGGGGCGCACTCGATCTTCAATGCCGCGGAGGACACGGTCCTCTATGGCAAGAAGGTCCGCAAGGGCGGGACCATCGTGCTCGACGACGCGAATTGGCCGACGACCGCACCGGCGCAGGCGATCCTGCGCAGCTTCAGCGAAGAGGTCAGAAGCCTGCGCAACGAGGCCGGTGAGGTGGACTGCATCATCTTCCGCAAGTTGTAGCGCACTCAGCTGCGGCCGAATTCGTCTTCGAGGCGGATGATGTCGTCTTCGCCGAGGTAGGAACCGGTCTGGACTTCGATGAGCTCGAGCAGGATCTTGCCGGGATTGGCGAGGCGGTGGACGGAACCGAGGGGGAGGTAGATCGACTCGTTTTCGGTGAGCATGGTCACCTTGCCGTCGATGGTGACCTCGGCGGTGCCGGTGACCACGACCCAGTGCTCGGCGCGGTGGTGGTGCTTCTGCAGGCTCAGCTTCTTGCCGGGCTTGACGAACAGGCGCTTGACCTGGAAGCGCTCGCCGCTGAGCACCGAGGCATAGCCGCCCCAGGGACGGTAGGCGGTGCGGTGGATCTCGGTGAGGGCCTGGGTGCCGGAAGCGGCCCGGAGGGCCTTGACCATGGGGCCGACCTTCTGCGCCTCGGACAGCTTGCCGACATAGATCGCGTCCTCGGTGGCGATGACGGCGATGTCGTCGAGGCCCTCGATGGCGACATGCGCCTTTTCGGTGACGACGAGCGAGTTGCGGGTGTCCGAGAGGGTGGCGCTGCCGCTCGCGACATTGCCGTTCGCGTCCTTGGGCGAGGCTTTCCAGACCGCGTCCCAGGCGCCGAGGTCGGACCAGCGATAGCTGACCGGGATCAGCGCGACGCGGTCTGATTTCTCGAAGATGGCGTAGTCGACCGAGATGTTGGGGGCGGCGGCGAAGCCGGTTTCGCCGAGGCGGATGAAGTCGAGATCGACCACTGCCTCGGCGACGGCGCGCTTCGCGGCGGTAAAGGTGTCGGGAGACAAAGCCTCGAGCTCGCGCGAGGAAGCTCTCGACGCCGAGCATGAAGGTGCCGGAGTTCCAGAAATAGCCGCCCTCGGCGAGCATCTTCTCGGCATTGGCGCGGTCGGGCTTTTCGACGAAGCGGGCCACCTGGCGCACGCCGGAGCCGAGCTCGGGGCCGGCCTCGATGTAGCCGTAGCCGGTCTCCGGCGCGGTGGGGGCGATGCCGAAGGTGACGAGCCGGCCGGCGCGGGCGCCGGCGGCGGCGGCATCGACGCTCCACCAGTAATTGTCGTCAGCGACCACGGCGTGGTCGGAGGCGAGGACGTGCAGCACCGCGTCGGGGCCGAAGCGTTCGGCCACGAACAGGGCGGCGGCGGCGATGGCGGCGGCAGTGTTGCGGGCGACCGGCTCGAGCAGCACCGCGGCCGGCACGATGCCGATCTCCTGCGCCTGCTCGGCGACGAGGAAGCGGTATTCGGCATTGGTGACGACAACCGGGCCGGTGTAGCGGGTGGGGTCGGCGACGCGGCCGAGCGTCTCCTGGTAGAGCGAGCGCTCGCCGGTCAGGGGCAGGAACTGCTTGGGGCGGGCCGAGCGGGACATCGGCCAGAGCCGGGTGCCCTGCCCGCCCGCGAGGATCACCGGGACGATCAGGCCTGTGGTCTCGTCTCTCACGTGCCGCGCTCCGTGGCTACTGCCCCGGCGACAGTTGTAGAAGCCCCGGGGAGCCGGGCAAGCGGTTTCTTTGCCGAGGGGCGGGACAAGCCGGCACTGACATGTTAGCCATGCATATTGCCCCGCCGGCGCTCGCCGGCTCACCTGCCTCCGGACCATAAATTGACCGTTTCAGCTTCCGCACCGGCACGCGCGCTCGCCGGCAAGACCACCTTGTCGATCATCATCGCGGTGTCCGTCGGGCACCTGATCAACGACGTGATGCAGTCGATGCTGACGGCGATCTACCCGATCCTCAAGGCGAGCTACGGGCTCGACTTCGTGCAGATCGGGCTGTTGACGCTGACCTTCCAGTGCGTGGCCTCGCTGCTGCAGCCGGCGATCGGGCATCTATACCGACAAGCGGCCCCTGCCCTATTCGCTGCCGGTGGGCATGGCCTCGAGCGTGGTCGGGCTGGTGGTGCTGGGGTTCGCGCAGAACTACTGGCTGCTGCTACTCGGCTCGGCGCTGGTGGGGCTGGGCTCGGCGATCTTCCATCCGGAGGCGAGCCGGGTGGCGCGGATGGCGTCGGGCGGGCGGCATGGGCTGGCGCAGTCGCTGTTCCAGGTGGGCGGCAATGTCGGCTCGGCGATCGGGCCGCTGCTCGCGGCCTTCGTGGTGCTGCCGCGCGGGCAGTGGAGCGTGAGCCTGTTCGCCGGCGCCTCGCTGGTCGGGATCTTCATCCTGTGGCGGGTCGGGGTCTGGTATGCCGAGCACCGGCGCGCCAATGCGGGCAAGCCCGCCGCGAGCACGGCGCTGCGCTTCGACGAGAGAACCACGGCGGTGGCGCTGCATCGTCCTCACCGTGCTGACGGTGACCAAGAACGCCTACATGGCGAGCCTATCGAGCTATTACACGTTCTTCCTGATCGACAAGTTCGCAGGTCGGGGTGCAGGACGCGCAGCTGCTGCTGTTCGTCTATCTGGGCGCCTCGGCGGCGGGGGTGTTCATCGGTGGGCCGATCGGCGACCGGTTCGGGGCGAAGTTCGTGATCTGGTTCTCGATCCTCGGCGTGCTGCCGTTCACCTTGCTGCTGCCCTATGCCGACCTCACCTGGACGGTGGTGCTGACGGTGCTGGTGGGGCTGATCTTCTCGTCGGCCTTCTCGGCGATCGTGGTGTTCGCGCAGGAACTGATGCCGGGCCGGGTGGGGATGATCGCCGGGATCTTCTTCGGCTTCGCCTTCGGCGCCGGCGGCATCGCGGCCGCGGCGCTGGGAGCGGTGGCCGATGCTGACCAGCATCGAGTACGTGTTCTGGCTGTGCTCGTTCATGCCGCTGATGGGGCTGCTGACGGTGTTTCTGCCGGAGATGGGGAAGGTGCGGTAGGGGGTTGGTTTCCGCCAGTTCCGAGCGGATGGAGACGGCCCCTCCCAACCCTCCCCATGAAGGGGGAGGGTGCCGGCCGGTGGGTGGGGCGCGATCGAAGCCTAGAGCGGCAGCAGGACGACCGGCTTTTCGAGCTTGAAGGTCTTGCCGGTGGGCTTGAGGGTGCCGTCGGCAGCGACGTCGAAGAGGACGAGGTCCTCGCTTTCCTGGTTGGCGACGATCAGGTGGTTGTCGAGCAGCAGGAAGAAGCGGGGCCAGTTGCCGCCGGTCGAGATGTTCTGCTTGAGGCTGATGCGGCCGTCGACGGCGATGGCGAAGGCGGTGATCGAGTTGTGGCCGCGGTTCGAGACATAGACGGTGTCGCCGGCCGGGTTGATGACGATGTGGGCCGCCTGGTCCTTGCCGGCGAAATCGGGCGGCAGGGTCGAGAGCGTGTTGAGCTCGGTGAGCTTGCCGTCGGGCTCGCGGCCGAGGGCGGTGAGCGTGTTGCCGTGCTCGGTGAGGAGGTAGGCGTGCCGGCCATCCGGGTGGAAGGCCAGGTGGCGCGGGCCGGCGCCCTTGGGCGTCGAGAAGGCGACTTCCGGGCCGCCGGTGAACTTGCCGCCCTGGTAGGGGAAGAAGCGGACTTCGTCGTGCCCGAGATCGACGACATAGAGGCGGTCGGACTCGGGCGACCACTGCACCCAGTGCGCATGGCCGCTGTCGTGGGACTGGCTGCCGCGCAGCACGGTCGGGCTCGGGCTTCAGCGCGCCGGTCGCGGCGTCGATGCCGAAGACCGGGACGGAGTTGTCGCCATAGTTGGCGGTCGCGAGCTTGGTGCCCTTGGGGCTGACGCGGATGTAGCAGGGATAGTTGGCGCCGGTCGGCTGGTAGCCGAGCGGGGTGACGCTCGTCAGGTCCGCGGCGAGGCTGAAGGCGCCGACCTTGGCCGCCATCTCGTCGGTGACGTAGACGGTGCGGGTCGCGGGCGCGAAGGCGATCCAGGAGACGTCGGGCGTGCCGGGGAAGCTGCGGACGAGGCTCAGCTCGCCGGTGTCGGTATCGAAGCTCAGCAGCTTCAGGCCTTCGCCGTTGGGGCCGGTGTAGGAGCCGGAGAGCAGGGAAATCTTGGGCACGCGGTGGTCCTCCTCGTTGGTGGCGAATGTCATAGGAGAGTCTAGGGCGGTGTGGCCAGCGGTGTGTAGCATTGGCGCCGTGGAAGGCCGGACGAGAGGCTGAACCCCTCACCCAAGCTTCGCTACGTCGCTGGCGCTCCTAGCTGCGCTACCCTCTCCCCTCAGGGGAGAGGGGGTGGTGGCGCTGCCGGTGGAGTGCGCGGCTGGGGTAGCAAGGGCATGCCTCTGTCGGGTATGGGTCGGAGGACCCCTGATCTCCGCGAAGGCATTTCCCATGAGCGCCGACAACTCCCCCATCGATCCCATCAAGCTCGACCGGCTCGCCGAGGTGGCGATCAAGGTCGGGCTGCAGCTGCAGGAAGGCCAGGACCTGCTGCTGACGGCGCCGATCGCGGCGCTGCCGCTGGTGCGCAGGATCACCGAGCATGCCTACAAGGCGGGCGCGGGGATCGTGCAGCCGATCTTCTCGGACGAGGAGATCACGCTGGCGCGCTACCGCAACGCGCGGACCGAGAGCTTCGACCGGGCGGCCGGCTGGCTCTACGAGGGCATGGCCAAGGCGTTCGGCAACAACACGGCGCGGCTCGCCATCTCCGGCGACAACCCGATGCTGCTGAGCAAGGAAGACCCGGAGAAGGTGGCGCGCGCCAACCGCGCGACCTCGATGGCCTACCGGCCGGCGCTCGAGAAGATCACCGGCTTCGACATCAACTGGAACATCGTCTCCTACCCCAACCCGAGCTGGGCCAGGCTGGTGTTCCCCGATGACGAGGAAGACGTGGCGGTGAAGAAGCTCGCGGACGCGATCTTTGCGGCGAGCCGGGTGGATGTCGAGGATCCGATCGGGGCCTGGAAGGCGCACAATGCCAAGCTCAAGGAGCGCTGGACCTGGCTCAACGGCAACAATTTCGCCTCGCTGCACTATACCGGGCCGGGCACCGACCTGACGATCGGGCTCGCCGACGGGCACCGCTGGAAGGGCGGCGCGTCGGAGGCCAAGAACGGCATCACCTGCAACCCGAACATCCCGACCGAGGAGGTGTTCACCACCCCGCATGCGCAGCGGGTGGAGGGCTATGTGCGCTCGACCAAGCCGCTCAGCCACAACGGCACGCTGATCGAGAACATCGAGGTCAAGTTCGAGGGCGGAAGGATCGTCTCGGCCAAGGCGAGCAAGGGCGAGGCGGTGCTCAACAAGGTGATGGACACCGACGAGGGCGGGCGGCGGATCGGCGAGGTGGCGCTGGTGCCGAACTCATCGCCGATCTCGAAGACCGGGGTGCTGTTCTACAACACCCTGTTCGACGAGAACGCCGCGAGCCACATCGCGCTCGGCCAGTGCTATGCGGACTGCTTCGTCGACGGCACCAAGCTCTCGACCGAGGAGATCGCACGGCGCGGCGGCAACCAGAGCCTGATCCATATCGACTGGATGATCGGCTCGGGCGAGATCGACATCGACGGGCTGACGCATGACGGCAGCGTGGTGCCGGTGATGCGCAAGGGCGAATGGGCCTGACAATCGATAAAATGCAAAGCCCGTCGTTTGCCCGGGCTTTACCGATTCGAATAGTTCGAAGGGGATGTTTCAACAATATAAGTACATGTCATCGCCCGGGTTAATCTTTTAGCCGGGGAGACGGGATAGCGTCCGTCCGATCGTGGGATGACTTACGAATATGGGCCCTGGGCGCGACGTCGTAGAGCCGCAGAAGGCGGCAGTAGGGGGAGGAGCCGGCCGGCGCGTGGCTGTCGGCGGAAACCCTGCGTCGGCTGGGCGAGGCGGCGGGCGTCAACATCTGCGTGTGGCTGCCGCAGCAGGACCAGGTGTTCCACTCGGGCGAGGACGGCGACGGCGATCGGCCAGGCGCGGGCCGCTCGACCAGACGCTCGCGGCGATCCATCCCGACGACCGGCAGCGGGTGAAGCGGCGCCTGCGCGCGGCGGCCCGCACCGGCGGCGCCGGCACGATCGGCTTCCGCGACAACAATCCCGGCCCGGCGATGCGCTATCTCAGCGCCACCTTCTTCGCCGTCGGCCCGGAGCGGCCGGCGCGGCGGATCGAGATCATCGTCCAGGACGTGACCAAGGCGGCGCTGACCGAGATCGCGCTGCGCGAGAGCGTCGACCATTACCGCACCGCGGTGGAGCTCAACCCGGAGATCCCGTGGCTCGCCGACCCCGACGGCAGCATCATCGAGGTCGGGCCGCGCTGGCTGGAGATGGTGGATGCGCGGCCGGGGACGCGGCTCGGCCGCGGGCTGCTGCGCGCGCTCCACCCCGACGACGTGGAGCCGACGACCGCGGCGTGGCGGCGAGGCGCTGCGCAGCGGCGAGCCCTTCGACATCGAATATCGCGTCCGGCACAAGGGCGGGCATTATCGCTGGATGCGGGCCCGCGCCGCAGCACGGCGCGATGCGGCAGGCCGGATCGTCCGTTGGTACGGGGCGCTCGAGGACATCCACGAGCGGCGGAGCGCGGTGGCGGCGCTGCGCGAGAGCGAGGAGTTCGCGCGCTCGATCCTCGAGAGCACGACCACGGCGATCGAGGTGCTGGACGAGGAGGGCCGGCTGATCTTCATGAACGGCCCCGGGCTCAGGATCATGGAGGTCGAGGACTTCGAGGCGATCCGCAACCGGCCGTTCGACTCGTTCTGGCCGGAGAGCGTCGCGCCGGCGATCCGCGACGCGATTATCCGGGCCCGCCAGGGCGAGACGGTGCGGCGGACGCTCTACGGGCCGACGGCCAAGGAGGCGCCGCGGTGGTGGGACCTCTCCATCTCGCCCATCCTCGACGCCGAAGGGAAGGTCGCACGGCTCCTCGCGCAATCGCGCGACGTAACCGAGGCCAAGCGGAACGAGGCGGAGGTGGTGGCGGCCTCGCGGCGGCTCGCCAATGTGCTCGAAAGCACGATGGACAGCGTCATCAGCCTCGATCGCGACTGGTGCGTCACCTACATGAACCACCGCGCCGTGGCCATGTTGGGAACCGAGGCCCCGATCATCGGCCGGGATTTGCGCGAACTGTTCGCGGACGATGCCGGGCCCTTCCTCGAGCGCTACCGCGAGGCAATGGAGGAACAGAAGGGCATCGCCTTCGAGGACTTCCTGCCCAGCACCGGCGCCTGGCTGGAAGTGCAGGCCTACGGCAACAATGCCGGGCTGATCATCTTCTTCCGCGATGTGACCGAGCGGCGACTGGCGCAGGAGCAGATCGCGCACCTGGCCCGCCATGACCCGCTGACGGGCCTGCCCAACCGCACGCAGTTCCACGAACGGCTCGAAGCGGTGCTGCCGCGCTGCGGACCGGACGAGGGCGTCGCCGTGCTGGCGGTCGACCTCGACGGCTTCAAGCTGGTCAACGACACGCTGGGGCACCAGGCGGGCGACGCGCTGCTGCAGGGGGTTGCCGAGCGGCTGCAGCAGGCCGGCGGGACGCACGGGTTCGCGGCGCGGCTCGGCGGCGACGAATTCGCCCTGCTGCTCGAGGGCAATGATCCCGAGGCCGCGGCGATGACGGCGCAGGCGATCCTCGAGGCGCTGGCCCTGCCGATGGAGATCGAAGACGAATTCGCTCCGCATCGGGGCGAGCATCGGCATCGCCATGGCGCCGCGCGACGGCGCGACCGCCGACCGGGTAATGCGCTGCGCCGACCTCGCGCTCTATCGGGTGAAGGCGGAGAAGGGCCGCGACTTCCGCTTCTACGAGCCGCAGATGGACCAGGTGCAGCGCGACCGGCGCGAGATGAAGCGCGAGCTGGCGCTGGCCCTCAAGCGCGGCGAGCTCTCGGTGGTGTACCAGCCGCAGATCGAGATCGGCTCCAACCGGCTGACCGGCTTCGAGGCGCTGCTGCGCTGGAACAGCTCGACGCGCGGGGCGGTGGCGCCCTCGAGCTTCATTCCGCTGGCCGAGGAGAGCGGGCTGATCGAGGAGATCGGCGCCTTCGTGCTTCGCCACCGCCTGCACCGAGGCGGTGCGCTGGCCGCATGAGCTGTCGCTGGCGGTCAACATCTCGCCGGCGCAGTTCCGCAGCAAGGGGGTGTTGAAGGCGGTCGCCGCCGCCCTGGCGTCGAGCGGCCTCGCGCCCGGCCGGCTGGAGCTCGAGATCACCGAGTCGGTGCTGCTGGACGAGGCGTCGGGCACCGTGGCGGTGCTCGAGGGCCTGCACCAGGCCGGGGTGCGGGTGGCGCTCGACGATTTCGGCACCGGCAATTCCTCGCTGAATTACCTGCGGCGCTTCGCCTTCGACAAGATCAAGGTGGACCGCTCCTTCGTCACCGAGCTGCCGGGGGGCGAAGGCTCGATCGCCATCGTGCGCGCCATCGTGGGGCTGGCGCGGGCGATGAAGACGCGGGTGACGGCGGAGGGGGTCGAGACCTTCGAGCAGCTGATGTTCCTCGCCGAGGAAGGCTGCAACGAGGCGCAGGGCTACCTGTTCAGCCGGCCGCTGCCGCCCGAGCAGGCGCTGACGCTGGCGCTGACGCGCGGGGGCGTGGGGCGGGGCGTGGAGGACGGCTGGCGGCGCAGCCTGGGCTGAGGCTGCTTTTTCGGTAGCGCGGTTGGGACTTCCCCTCACCCTGGCCCTCTCCCCGGAGGGGAGAGGGGACGTTGGGGTTGGGCCGGTGCGTTCCCGCTTGCGCCGTTGCGGATAATGCCGGATGGAAGCGGCATGGATTTGCCGCCGCTTCCCATCGACGATGCGCTGCCGCAGTTGCAGGCGGCGCTGGCCGCGCATGCCTCGGCCGTGCTGGTGGCGCCGCCGGGGGCGGGGAAGACGACGCGGGTGCCGTTGGCGCTGCTCGGGGCGCCGTGGCGGGGCGACGGGCGGATCGTCGTCCTGGAGCCGCGGCGGCTCGCGGCGCGGGCGGCGGCGCGGCAGATGGCGCGGCTGATCGGCGAGGAGGTCGGCGGCACGGTCGGCTACCGGGTGCGGCTCGATGCGAAGGTGAGCCGGCGGACGCGGATCGAGCTCGTGACCGAGGGCGTCTTCACCCGGATGATCCTCGACGACCCCGAGCTGAAGGGTGTCGCGGCGGTGGTGTTCGACGAGTTCCATGAGCGCAGCCTCGATGCGGACCTCGGGCTGGCGCTGGCGCTCGATGCGGCGGAACTGCGGGACGACCTGCGGCTCCTCGTGATGTCGGCGACGCTCGACGGGGCACGGGTCAGCGAGCTGATGGACGGCGCGCCGGTGGTCGAGAGCCTCGGCCGGGCCTTCCCGGTGGAGACGCTCTATCGCGACCGCGACCCGGCCCTGCGGCTCGAGGAACAGGTGGCGGCGGTGACGCTGGAGGCGCTGCGGGCGCAGCCGGGCTCGGCGCTGGTGTTCCTGCCCGGGCAGGCCGAGATCGGGCGGGTGGCCGAGCGGCTGGCCGGGCGGGTGCCGGCCGATGTCGAGATCGCGCCGCTTTATGGGCAGCTGAGCCCCGAGGAGCAGGATCGGGCGGTGCAGCCGGCGCCGGCCGGGCGGCGCAAGGTGGTGCTCGCGACCTCGATCGCCGAGACCTCGCTGACCATCGAGGGGGTGCGGATCGTCGTCGATGGCGGCTACCGGCGGGCGCCGGCCTATGAGCCGGCCGACCGGGCTGACGGTGCTCGAGACGCGGCGGGTGTCGCGGGCGGCGGCGGAGCAGCGGCGCGGGCGCGCCGGGCGCGTCGAACCGGGGGTCTGCTACCGGCTGTGGAACGCCGGGCAGGACGCGGCGCTCGCGGCGTTCGATGCGCCGGAAATGCTGGAGGCGGATCTGAGCGGGCTGGCGCTCGACCTCGCCGGATGGGGCGTGACGGACCCGGGGCAGCTCCGCTTCCTCGATCCGCCGCCGGGGCCGGCCTGGAGCGAGGCGGTGGCGCTGCTGCGCGGGCTCGAGGCGCTCGATGCGGCGGGGCGGATCACCGAGGAGGGCAAGGCGCTGGCGCGGCTGCCGCTGCATCCGCGGCTCGCCCACATGATCCACCGGGCGGCGGCGGAGGACGATGCGGCAACGGCGGCGCGGGTGGCGGTGCTGCTGACCGAGCGGGGGCTCGGCGGCGACGATGTCGATCTCGGGCAGCGGCTCGAGCGGTTCGGGCGCGAGCGCGGGCGGCGGGCCGAGGAGGCGCGGGGGTTGGCGGGGCGCTGGGCGGCGATGGCGGGGGCGGGTGGACCGCGAAGGCCCCCTCACCCGATCTTCGGCCGACCTCTCCCCCGAGGGAGAGGTGGGAGAGCGGCGGCGAGGTGGGGCGGCATCTGGCGCGGGCTTATCCGGATCGGGTGGCGCAGCAGGCGGGGGCGCGCGGGCGGTTCCGGCTGGCGAACGGGCGGGCGGCGAGCCTCGAGGAGACGGATGCGCTCGCCGCGGCGCCGTACCTGGTGGTGGCCGACATCACCGGGGCGGCGGCGACGGGCCGGCATCCGGGCCGCGGCGGCGATCGAGCGGGCGGTGATCGAGGAACTGTTCGCCAGCCAGATCGTCGAGGAGACGGCGATGGCGTTCGACCGGGCCTCGCGCAGCGTGCGGGCGCGGCGGGTGCGGCGGCTGGGGGCACTGCGGCTCGACGACGCGCCGGTGAAGATCGCCGATCCGGAACAGGCGGCGGCGGTGCTGGCCGAGGGGATCGCCGAGATCGGGGTCGCGGAGCTGCCGTGGACGAAGGAACAGCAGGCGCTGCGGCAGCGGGCGAGCTATCTCGCGGCAGCAGCTCGGGGGCGAGTGGCCGGACCTTTCGGATGCGGCGCTGGCGGCCGACATGGGCTGGCTGGTGCCGAGCATCTTCGGGCGGACGGCGCTGGGCGAGATCACCGCGGAGGACCTGGGGGCAGCGCTCGAGGGGCTGCTGCCCTATCGCGCGGCGGCAGGAGATCGAGCGGCTGCTGCCGAGCCATTTCGCGGCGCCGTCGGGGTCGCGGCTGCCCATCGACTATGCGGCCGAGAACGGGCCGGCGCTCGAGGTGCGGGTGCAGGAACTGTTCGGGCTCGACCGGCACCCGAGCGTCGCGGGCGGCAAGGTGCCGCTGCTCTTGGTGCTGCTGAGCCCCGCGCACCGGCCGATCCAGACGACGCGGGATCTGCCGGGGTTCTGGCGCGGCAGCTGGAGGGACGTGGCGAAGGATCTGAAGGGGCGGTATCCGCGGCATTATTGGCCGGAGGACCCGGTGGCGGCGGTGGCGACGGCGCGGGCCAAGCCGCGGGGGACGTGAGCGTCGGACAGGCTGTGGATGGGCTGGTGCGGGAAGGTACCCCCACCCCTGTCCCCTCCCCGCAAGGGGGAGGGAGACCCTGTTGCACCTGCCTTCGCCCCACGAGCTCGGAGTGAACGGCTCCATCGTCTCCCTCCCCCTTGCGGGGAGGGGACAGGGGTGGGGGTCGTCTTCCCGCACCGGCTCATCCGTTCACTTCACGCCCGGTCCGGCCGCTTCAAGATCACGGCAGGAATTCGGCGCCGTAGCGCTTCAGCTTCGACTTCGCCGATGCCGGGGATGTCGCCGAGTTCGGCCATGGTCTGCGGCCGGTCCATGGCCATGGCGCGGAGGGTGGTGTCGTGGAAGACGACATAGGGCGGGACGCCCTGGGACTTGGCGATCTGGGCGCGTTCGGAACGGAGGGCCTCGAACAGGGCCTGGGCGGGACCGGGGAGCGCGACGGCGTTCTGCAGGCGCGCGGCGGGTCTCGACGGCGCGGCGGGGGCGGTCGCGGCGCAGCGGTGATGCGGCGTTCGCCCTTGAACACGGCGCGCGAGTCTTCGCCGAGGTGCAGGGCGCCGTAGGCGTGGTCGACGGTGATCAGGCCCATGGCCGTCAACTGGCGCAGCACCGACTGCCAGGTGCGCTGGTCGAGGTCCCTGCCCTGCCCGAAGACCGGCTGGTCCTGGTGGCCGAACTGGATGACCTTCTCGGTCTGCTTGCCCAAGAGCACGTCGATGATGTGGGTGGTGCCGAAGCGCTGGCCGGTGCGGTAGACGGCGGCCATGGCCTTGATGGCGGCATCGGAGCCGTCCCAGGTCTCGACCGGCGAGAGGCAGGTGTCGCAATTGTTGCAGCCGCCGGCATGCGGCTCGCCGAAATGCGCGAGGATGGCCTTGCGGCGGCAGTCGGGGGTTTCGCAGAGGGCGAGCAGCGCGGTGAGCTTCAGCCGCTCGATGCGCTTCACCTCCTCGGGCGCGCTGCCGTCGTCGATCATGCGGCGGCGCTGGGCGACGTCGGACATGCCGTAGCACATCCAGGCCTCGGCGCTGAGCCCGTCGCGGCCGGCGCGGCCGGTCTCCTGGTAATAGGCCTCGATCGAGGACGGCAGGTCGAGATGGGCGACGTAGCGCACGTCGGGCTTGTCGATGCCCATGCCGAAGGCGACGGTGGCGACGAGGCAGAGCGACTCCTCCTTGAGGAAGGCGTCCTGGTTGGCGCTGCGGTCGCGCGCGCTCATGCCGGCATGGTACGGCAGGGCGCGGATGCCCTCGCCGGTTCAGCCACTCGGCGATGTCGTCGACCTTCTTGCGCGACAGGCAGTAGACGATGCCGGAATTGCCGGTGTGGCGGGCGAGGAAGCTCTTCAGCTGCTGGCGGGCGTTGTCGCGCTCGACGATCGAGTAGCTGATGTTGGGGCGATCGAAGCTGGTGGTGAAGACCCGGGCATCGGTCAGCCCGAGGCGATCGACGATGTCGTCGCGGGTGGTGGGGTCGGCGGTGGCGGTCAGCGCCAGGCGCGGCACGCCGGGATAGTCGGTGGCGATGGAGGCGAGCTCGCGATATTCGGGGCGGAAATCGTGCCCCCACTGGCTGACGCAATGCGCCTCGTCGATGGCGATGAGCGAGATCGGCACGCCCTGCATCATCGACTTGAAGCCGGGCAGCACGAGGCGCTCGGGCGCGACGTAGAGCAGGTCGAGCCGGCCGGCCTTCAGGTCGCGGAAGGTGCGGGCGGACTTCCTCGGCGCTGATCGAGGAGTTGAGGGTCGCGGCGTTGACGCCGGCCTGGCGCAGGGCCTCGACCTGGTCGCGCATCAGCGCGATGAGCGGCGAGACGACGATGCCGACGCCTTCGCGCGCGAGCGCCGGCACCTGGTAGCACATCGACTTGCCGGCGCCGGTGGGGAACAGCACCACCGCGTCGCCGCCTCGGTGACGTGGCGGACGACATCCTCCTGCTGGCCGCGGAAGCTCTGGTGGCCGAAGACGGTGCGCAGGATCTCGGCGGGGTCGCGCGGAGGGGTGTCGAAGAGCGAACTCAAGCATGGGGCCATAGAGTCGGGAGGTGGGCGGTGGGGTCAAGGGTTTGTTACGGATGAGGGCAGCGCTTGTTGCCGCCCTCTCCACCGGCTGCGCCGGTCCCCCTCCCCCGCCACGCGGGGGAGGATTACGCGGAGGCGCCGCCGCGGCGTCTCACTTCCCGTCGAGGAAGCCGACCACCGTCTCCGCCAGCCTCGGGGAGTTGCCGATGGTGTAGTGGGTTTCGCCGGGGATGATGGCGAGGCGGGTGGGGGTCATGTTGGCGCCGTCCCAGCCGGCATCCTCTGGCCGCCGCCGAGGAGTTCGAAGAACCTCGTGGTGTGGCTGGTGCGGACGGCGTCCCAGTCGCCGACGACGAGCATGGTCGGGGCCTCGAGCTTGCCGATCTCGGCGGACCAGTCGTAGTCCCTGCCGATGAAGCTGCTCATCCCGGCGATCAGCTTGGGCCAGTTGGCCTCGGGGTCCGGGTTGACGGCGGCGAACATCTGGTAGAGCGGCGACTGCTTCATCGGCTCGGCGTGGCTGACGTCCATCGCGCGCATGCCGTTGGCGTTGTAGTCGTGCCAGCCGGCGAAGGCGAAGGGGGTGGAGGTGAGGACCAGCCGGCGGACGAGCTCGGGGTGGTCGAGGGCGAGCCGCAGCGCGACGCCGCCGCCCATCGAGTAGCCCATGATGTCGGCCCGCGCATGGCCGAGGTGTTTGATCAGGCCGGCGACGTCGGCGGCCATGTTCTCGAAGCTCATCGGCCGCTCGAACGGGCCGGTGTGGCCGTGGCCCTGGAGCTCGACGGCGATCACCTCGTGCTTTTCGGCGAGGATGGGGATGATGTTCGAGAAGCCCTCGATGGTCATCAGCCCGCCATGCAGCAGGACGAGCGGTTCGCCCTTGCCGTAGGTGGCGTAATAGAGCTCGACGCCGTTGACCGGGGCGTAGCCGGAGCTGGTGGGGGTGGGCATGGCGGGGGTTCCTTGTTGGGCGGTGGCCGGCGTCGCGAGAGCAAAGCCGGCGAGAGCGGCGATGGCAAGAACGGTTCGTCTGGAGAATTTGAAGCTCCTGGGGTTTTGGGCATGGCTTCGCCGGTGCCGCGGGTGGCGGGCGACGGAGGTTGATGGAACTGGGACGGCCCCCTCTCCGGCCTCCCCCTTCAAGGGGGAGGGGAAGAAGAGGGGTTAGTTGGCGCTGAGGTGGGCGGCCAGCTTGTCGAAGCTTTCGAGGACGCCTTCGCGGAAGCCGCGGCGGACCACGGCGGCCTTGTGGGTGGCCGTGTCGAAATAGGCTTCCAGCCTGAGCCGGGTCTGGCCGTTGCCGAGATCGACGAGGGTGATGACGCGGAGGAAGCTCGGCGGCGGGTTGCCGGCGAACACCGCGTCGTCGAGCTCGACGTTGCGATAGACGATGCGCTCGGGCGGCACGATCTCAAGGAAGACGCTGTCGGCCGGGTAGTCGCGGCCGTCCGGGCCTCGCATCACGTGCCGCCAGCGGCCGCCTTCCCGGAAGTCGAGCTCCACCACCGGGTTGGTGAAGCCCGCCGGGCCCCACCACTGGGCGAGGTGGTAGGGATCGGCGAACATCTTCCAGACCAGCTCGCGCGGGGCGGGCAGCACCCGCTCGAGCTCGAGGCGCCGGTCGTCTGGGATGGCGGCGGGATCGGAGAGCATCACTCGGCCTGCTGGGTGAGTTCGGCCAGCAGCTTCGTCCATGACGCGGAAGCCGTGGCGCATGCCGATCTCCATGCCGGCGGCGACCATGCCGTCGCGATCTTCGATGGTGTCGAAGTTGGAGATGGACTTGTAGTGGGTGATGCCGTTCGACTCCTCGAAGATGTGCGTCTCGAGCAGGGTCTTGCCCTCGAACATGTTCTCCATGCCGAAGGTCCAGACGAATTTCTCGGGCTCGTTCACCTCGCGGTATTCGCCGATGAAGATGTAGACGTTGCCGTCCGGATCGTGGGATTCGATGCGCCACTTGCCGCCGGGGCGGACGTCGAACGGCGGTGATGACGTTGCGCTGGCCCTCGGTGCCCCACCAGCGGGCGACGTGCTCGCGCTCGGTCATGACCTTCCAGACGAGGCGGCGCGGGGCGGCGAAATCGCGGGTGGCGACGACGATGGGCTGGTTGGCCGGGGCTTCGAGCTTCAGGTTGTCGAGGGGCATTTCTCTCTCCTTCAATTGCATGAGGCGGGCGGCGAGGCGATCGAGGCTATGTTGCCAGAACCGCCGGTAGGTGACGAACCAGTGCTCCCGTCCGACACCCGGACGCTTGGGCAAGGCTTCGCCGGCGGCCTTCCGGCGGGGCCGGAAGGCGATGATCTTTCCTTTCTCCATCCAACTCGAGACGGGCGGTCAGTTGCTGGGGCCGCCGGGGTCTCCCTTCTGCAGTTCGGCGAGGTAGTCGCCGAGGCGATCGAGGCTCTGGTCCCAGAAGCGGCGGATAGGACTCGACCCAGTCGGCGACTTCGGCCATCGGGGCCGCCTCCAGTTTGCAGGGACGCCACTGCGCCTGCTTGCCGCGCGAGATCAGGCCGGCATTCTCGAGCACCTTCAGGTGCTTGCTCACCGCCGCCAGCGACATGTCATAGGGCTCGGCGAGTTCGCTGACACTCGCCTCGCCCTTGGCCAGCCGGGCGAGGATGCCGCGGCGGGTGGGGTCGGCGAGGGCCGAGAGCGTGGTGGACAGGCGGTCGTTCATCGCGGGCCTCACGCCACGGCCCGGGCTGTGGCGCCCGAGAAGAAGCGGATCAGCTCGGGGGCGATGGCTTCGGCCTTCACCTCGTGCGTCTGGCCGGGAAGCACGACATGGCCGGCGCCGGGAATGGTCCGGGCGCAGAGCGCGGTCGAGTCGGCGAGAACCGGCATGGTCTTGCTGCCGTGGATGGCGAGGGTGGGAACGGCGATGCGGTGCATCCGCTCGAGGGGCGGCTCGAAGTCGTTCACCGCGGCCATGTCGAAGGGGAGGCTCGGCGCCTGGGCGGAGAGCACGGGCCACATCCTTGTGAACTTCATCGGCAGCAGGAAGATCGAGGGCATGCCGATCAGCTGGGTCATGAAGTAGGCGACGGCGTCGCCGTGCCGGCCCTCGGCGATCAGCTGCTGGACGGCGGCCTCGAAATCGGCGGGCACCTTGCGGGCCTTCGGGCCGACCATGTAGGGCGGCTCGTAGACGGCGAGGCGGGTGGCCGGCAGGCCCGCCGCGGCCGCCTCGATGGCGAGGCAGGCGCCGGAGGAGAAGCCGACCAGCGCCGCTGACCCGCCGGCCTCGGCCAGCATGGTGCTGAGGTCCTCGAGCTCGCGCTCCAGCCGGTAGTCGATGGAGGGGCCGAAGTCGCCGCGGGCGCGGCGATCGTAGTGGTAGACCCGGAAGTGCTTGCCGAGCTCGGCGGCGAGCTTGTCGGTGGGCCCGAAATGGCGGCCGCAGAAGGCGCCTTCGACGAGGATGACGGGCTCGCCCTCGCCGTACACGTCGTAGGCGATGCGGGTGCCGTCGCGGGAAGTGGTGATGTGCATGGCGCGTTCAACCGCTCAGTTGATTAACTGATAGGTTGAATACTCCTGCGCCAAGCTGTTGTCAACCGCTTGGTTGAGCACGCGGCAGGAGGCCGGCGGCGAGCAGCTTGATGGCGCGGAGGCGGGTATCCGGCTCGCTCGGCGACATGCGGACCGGGTTGCGGAAGGCGAGCGTGACCTCGAGGCGGCCGGCCGCAGAGGCGAGGAGGTGGGACGGGATCGGCAGTTCGAAGCGCTCTGGCGCGGCGGCGTTGACGTCGATGGTGGCGATGGGCTGGTCGCCGACCAGCAGGTCGATGGTCTGGGGCATGGGCTCGCCGTCCCGGGTGACGGCGACGAGGTCGAGCAGCAGGTCGAGGGCGGCGGGCTGTCCCCGGTAGGTGAAGCGCAGGCGGGCGCTGGTGCCGACGGCGTGGGTGCCGTCGCCGGTCGGACCTTCCCAGCCGCAGACGCGGATCGGCTTGGCGCGCGTCCGCCGCCGTCGGGGGGGAAGGAGATCATGCGCGCCGAGCTTGTAGGCGCCGCTGACCGGCTGGTTGAGGCAGGTGGTGGTCTTGTCGATGTAGTAGGCGCGATAGTCGGGCGGCACATCGGGGTGCAGCATCAGCCAGAGCACGCCGAGCTCGAACAGCGCGACGAGGCCGACGAGGACGTAGGCGCCGAGGCGGAGGGCTAGACAAGGCTCGAGGTACCCCGTGAGCCAGCCGATGGTGGTGAAATAGCCGGCGGCGAGGAGGACCGACGCAGCGCTGACGGCGAAGCAGCCAGCGGCGGCTGGCCAGCAGTTCGGTCAGCATCAGCGGCATGGGCGCGAGGCCGGCGATGAAGCGCAGCATCGAGGCCATGCCGGCGAACAGCGGCAGGGTCAGGCAGATCAGCGCAATAGACCGCCATGCCGTAGCGCTTGCGCAGCAGCAGCACGATGGACAGGGCGTAGCCGACGAGCGTGATGGCGACGGCGAGCTGCTGCGCTGGAGTGGGGATCCAGCCCTCCTCGGGGAGGCGGTCGAGAGCGCGTTCCAGACGAATACCACCGGGTTGCCGATCGGGCGGCCCCAGGCGCGCTGCACGTGGCTGAAGGCCAGCGCGTCGCCGATGTGGAAGTGCAGGTACGCCATGTAGGCGAAGAGCCCGAGCGGGGCGAGGCGAAGCAGCGCCAGCGAGGTCGGGCCGGCTGCAGACGGCCGGGCACGAAGTCGCGCCAGGTGCCGCCGGCGTCGCGATGCCCGCCAGATGCTTCGATGAGGATGGCGAAGACGATGAACACGCCGACGATGCGGGTGGCCGAGAGCAGCGCCGCGAAGAGCGCCGGCGAGCAGGAAGCGGCGCTGCTCTGCAGCGCCGCGAAGACGCAGATGGTCAGAAAGAGGAACAGCACCTCGGTATAGAAGGTGGTGAAATAGATCGAGAACGGGCCGGCCAGCAGGAACGCCGAGAACAGCGTGTAGGCGTAGAGGTCCTTGCCGAGCAGCGGCCAGGCGACACGCGCCGCGGCGATGGCAGAGGCGATCGAGAGGCCGGTGGCGGCGATCATGGTCGGGCAAGCCGGTGAGGATCCGGACGATGGCGACGAGGATCGGATAGAGCGGGAAGAAGGCCCAGTTGCCGGCATTGATCAGGTCGGCATCGGGAACGGATCGTAGCCCGTCTTCGACGAGCCGGACGTACCAGTCGCAGTCCCAGCGGCACATGCCCTGCGGCGAAGTCGGCTGAGGCTCGCCTGGTCGACGGTCGCGGCGTAGGCGAGGTAGCGGATCGAGCAGCCCGACAAGGGCGGCGGCCAGCGGGAATGAGCACCAGCAGCGCGCCCAGCGGGCAGGGTTCGTGGACGGGCGCAGCGCGACGACGTCGCTCATCGGTGTGGGTCCGGAAAAAGAAGAACATTGCCACGACACTCGTAACGGCGCATTCACCACAGCCCGAAAAGTGTCGGTTTCGGCGCCGCGATGGCAGGCGCGCCAAACTTTCTGGCTCGACGACGTTCGTCTGAGGGCGGATCATGGGACCGGTCCAAACCTTCGCGTGAAAGCATGAGTTGCAGCACGCTTACGAGGCTTGATCGCCGTACCCTGCTCAAGGCCGCCGCGTGTCGGCGGCGCTCCTCGTCCATCCACCGTCGCTGCACCCGCTTCGCCTTCGCGCCAGGGGAGCCGCTGCCCTTCGACTTCGAGAGCCTGACCGAGCGGATGCGGCTCTCGGCCGCCGTGCCGTATGCATGCGGCAGATGCCGCCGCTGCCGGAAGTCTTCGCGACGCTCAAGTATGACGGGTACCGCAAGATCCAGTTCGACCCGGAGCACGCCAAGCTGGTCGGACAACGGCACAGGCTACCGGGTGCTCGGCTTTCCGATGGGCTGGCTGTTCAAGCATCCGGTGGGCGTGTTCGAGGTCGATGGCGGCGAAGCGCGGCCCTTCGATTTCGGCACCGACGACTTCAGCTTCCACGACCAGCGATATCGGGGAGCGGGCCGCAGCGCGGAGCCGTTCCCGGGGTCGCCGGCGTGCGGATCAACTATCCGATGAACGTCGCCGGCAAGGTGGACGAACTGGTCTCGTTCCTCGGCGCGAGCTATTTCCGGGCGTTGGGGCGGAACAATATCTATGGGCTCAGCGCCCGGGGCCTCGTGATCGACTCGTGGCGTCGACGGGCCCGAGGAGTTCCCGCGCTTCTCGGCATTCTAGCTGGAGCGCCCGAGCGGCGACGAGCCGCTGGTGATGTATGCGGCGCTCGAGGGCCCAAGCGTCACCGGCGCCTACCGGTTCGTGATCACGCCGGCAGCGAGGGGCGCAGGAGACGGTGATCGACGTCACGGCGCGACTGTTCTTCCGCGCCGATATCGGCGAGATCGGCATCGCCCCGCTCACCTCGATGTTCCTGTTCGCCGAGAGCAACCGCGCGGGCTTCGACGACTACCGGCCGCAGGTGCATGACAGCAACGGGCTGCTGCTCGAGCGCGACGACGGCGAGGTCATCTGGCGGGCGCTGAACAACACGCCGAAGCTGGGCAATCACATATCTGTGGGAGAACAAGCCGCGGGCCTTCGGGCTCTACCAGCGCGACCGCGAGTTCGAGACCTACCAGGATGCCGGGGCGCATTACGAGCGGCGGCCCTCGGTGCGGATCGAGCCGATCGAGGGCGTTGCGGCCAGGGCAGCGTGCGGCTGATCGAGGCGCCGGCGAAGCTCGAGGCCGAGGACAATATCGTGGCGTTCTGGGTGCCGGCCGAGCCGATCAAGGCCGGCGACGCGCGCGAGTTCCGCTACCGGCTGATCTGGGGCGACCTGCCGCCGAAGGCGGACGGCCCACTGGCCTATGTCGTCGAAACGCGCGCCGGCCAGGGCGGCGTGTCGGGCGTCGAGAATGCCGCGACGCTGAGGAAGTTCGTCATCGACTTCCGCGGCGGCGAGCTCGACGGCGCTGGAGGCCGATGCCATGCTCGAGGTGAAGGCGGAGGCCTCGGCGGGCAAGATCACCACGACCACGCTGTCGAAGGTCGACGACAACGGCGTGTGGCGGCTGGTGCTCGACGTCGAGATCGAGGGCGAGCCGCTGATCGAACTCAAGGCGAGCGTCGCCTCGGATGAGCGCGCGCTGAGCGAAACCTGGCTGTATCAGTGGAGAGCAGCATGAAGCACGAAGGTATCCAGTTCTCGACGACGCTTCCCGATGCTCCGCTGACCATGCCGCGCCAATCGCTGGAACGCCCGCGACCATGGCTCAAGAAGCTCCGCGCCATGCTGTCGGCGCTGCCGCGCCTGCCGCTTCGCCCGTAGGGCGGCCACTCCTGCCGGCGGCCGCTGATGTCACGGCCCATCGTCATCCGGATCGTCGCGCTCAGCGTCGCGGCGCTGGCCAGCCTCGCCGGCGGATGGCTCTACCTGCGGCTCATCGGCGCCGGCCGGCCGAGCCTGCTCGACTGGATGCGGGCCGGCGCTGTTCGTCGTCACCGGCTTCTGGCTGGTCTGGGGCGGCGCCGCCGGGGTGATGGGGGCAATCACGAGGCCGGCCCGCGATCGGGCCGGCGCGCTGCAGGCGCCGCGCGGGCGGACGGCGATCATCGTGCCGATCTACAACGAGGACACGGCCACCACCTTCTCGCGGGTCGCGGCGATGAACCGCAGCCTGATCGGGCTCGGCGTGGCCGAGAGCTTCCATTTCGCCATCCTCTCCGACAGCAATGACCTCGCGGTGGCGGCGGCCGAGCTCGCCTGGTTCGAGCAGCTGATCCGCGAGCCGCTGAGCGAGGGGCGCATGTTCTACCGGCGGCGCGAGCGCAACATCGCCAAGAAGGCGGGCAATATCGAGGATTTCGTGTCGCGCTCGGGCGGCGCCTACGACTATGCGCTGGTGCTCGATGCCGACAGCCTGATGGACGGCGCGGCGATCTGCCGGCTGGCGCTGAAGATGGATGCCGACCCCGGGCTCGGGCTGGTGCAGACGGTGCCGCAGGTGATCCACGCGCGGACGCTGTTCGGGCGGATGATGTGCTTCTCCTCGGCGTACCTCTCGCCCTATTTCGCCTCGGGGATGAGCCTGATGCAGGGCCGTGAGGGCCCCTATTGGGGCCACAACGCCATCGTCAGGATGCGCGCCTTCGCCGCCTGCTGCGGGCTGCCGGTGCTCTCCGGCAAGCCGCCCTATGGCGGGCATATCCTCAGCCACGACTATGTGGAGGCGGCGCTGCTCGCCCGCGGCGGCTGGAAGGTCGAGCTCGATCCCGCGATCGAGCGGATCGTTCGAGGAGGGGCCGGAGAACCTCATCGAATATGGCAAGCGCGACCGGCGCTGGTGCCAGGGAAACCTGCAGCACCGGCGGCTGATCGGCGCGCCCGGGCTGAAGTTCTGGAGCCGCTTCACGTTCGTGCAGGGCATCATGGCCTATGCCGCCTCGCCGCTGTGGCTGCTGCTGCTGCTCTCGAGCATCGTGGCGGCGACGCTGCCGGATGAGCGCGGCCCGGGGCACGAGGAGGCGCTGTGGGGGCTGGCGGTGGCGGTGGCGATCGCGCTGCTGTTGCCGAAGCTGACGATCCTGTTGCGCGGCGCACTCGAGGGCGAGGAACCAGCTCGTTCGGCGGCACGCTGCGGGCGACCGCGAGCGTCGTCAGCGAGATCGCGCTCTCGACGCTGCTCGCGCCGATCACCCTCAGCTTCCAGAGCCGGGCGGTGCTGGAGATTCTCTTCGGTCTCGACGGCGGCTGGCCGGCGACGCGGCGGGATGGAACGCGGGTGTCGCTCGACACCGCCTTCGCCGCGAGCTGGTGGGTGGTGGCGGCCGGGGCCGGGACGCTGGCGCTCACCATGGCGCTGGCGCCGCCGCTGGTGCCGTGGATGCTGCCGGTGATGCTGCCGGCGATCGGCGCGCCGCCGCTCATCGTCCTCACCTCGCTGCCCGGCGGCCGCTGGCTGTTCGGCACGCCGCTCGAACGCCAGCCCAGCGAGATCATGCTGCTGCAGCAGCAGATCCATGCCGCCTGGACGACGGGTGGCACGGCTCCGGCGGCGGGCGTGCCGGGGCATGTGCTGACGTGATCAGTTGCTGAGGAGAGTGCGGAGCTCGTCGAGCCGCTGCACGAGGTACTCGATCTCCGACTTGAGCTGGCGGCGCTCGCTCGGGGTCATGGTGGAATGGGTGCGCGCCCGGGTCACGAGATCGGTGATCACCTGGACCTCGCGCTTCAGTTTCGCAATCTCGCTGGCAACCTGCACCCGGACCTCCGCTCGCCGCCCGGGTGAGGCCCGGGAACTGGATGAACTCACTCCACTGGATGGGGGTTCGGGTCAAGGGCGGTCTGTGGGGATGAAGGAGACATCGGGGCCCGGCCTCTCAACGGCGTAGCGAACCGGGAGGGGACATATCGCGTTGCATCGGGGAAGGTTCTGGTAAAGATGCGGCTCGCCTGACATGCAAACTGGCCGGCCGCGTCCGGGGGAAGAAGTATCGAATTGGCCGAGACCGCATCAGCCCTCAGTCCGCTCCGGCATTCGACGTTCCGCAACATCTGGGTGGCCAATCTCGCGTCGAGCTTCGGCGCGCTGATCCAGGGCGTGGGCGCGGCGTGGCTGATGACCTCGATCGCCGACTTCGGTGGACATGGTGGCGCTGGTGCAGGCCTCGACCACGCTCCCGATCATGCTGTTCTCGCTCATCGGCGGCGCCATCGCCGACAGCTTCAACCGGCGCCAGGTGATGCTGGTGGCGCAGCTGTTCATGCTGGTGGTCTCGGCGCTGCTGGTGGTCGCGACCTATCTGGGGCTGATCACGCCTTGGACGCTGCTCGCCTTCACGTTCCTGATCGGCTGCGGCATCGCGCTCAACAATCCTTCCTGGCAGGCCTCGGTGGGGGACCTCGTGCCGCGCCCCGACCTGCCCTCGGCAGTGGCGCTCAACAGCATCGGCTTCAACCTGTCGCGCAGCGTCGGACCGGCGATCGGCGGGTTGATCGTTGCCGCCGCCGGGGCCGCCGCGGCCTTTGCCGTCAACACCGTCAGCTACCTGGCGCTGATCGTCGCCCTGGTCTTGTGGAAGCCGGTACGGGCGGAGGCGCCGCTGCCCCGTGAACCGCTCGGGACCGCGATGCTGTCGGGGCTCCGCTATGTCGCGATGTCGCCGGGGATCGGCAAGGTGCTGCTGCGGAGCTTCATCTTCGGCTTCAGCGCCGTCGTCGTCCTGGCGCTGCTGCCGGTCGTCTCGGCCGCGCTGCCGAACGGCGGGCCGTTGATCTACGGGCTGATGCTGGGGGCGTTCGGGCTCGGAGCCGTGGGCGGGGCGCTGCTCAGCGCTCGGATGCAGGGCTGGCTCGGCCCGGAGCGCCTGGCGGCGGCTCGCCTTCATGGTGTTCGCGATCTGCGCCACGGTGACGGCGCTCAGCACCACGGCCTGGATGATGGCCGGGGCGCTCCTCTTGGGCGGCGCGAGCTGGGTGCTGGCGCTGGCGCTGTTCAATGTCTCGGTGCAGCTCGCCTCGCCGCGCTGGGTGGTGGGGCGGGCGCTGTCGTTCTACCAGACGGCCACCTTCGGCGGCATGGCGCTCGGGAGCTGGCTGTGGGGTGTCGCCGGCGAGGTCTGGGGGCTCGACGCCGCCCTTTTCGCCGCCGCAGGAGTGATGCTGTTCGGCGCGGCGGTGGGGTTCAAGTACCCGCTGCCGCCGCGGGTGACGCTGGATCTCGACCCGCTCAACCGCTGGCAGGTGCCGCAGGTCGAACTCGAGCTCGAGCCCCGAAGCGGCCCGATCGTCATCGAGATCACCTACACGATCAAGCCGGGTGACGTGCCGGCCTTCATGGCGGTGATGATGGAGCGCGAACGGGTGCGCCGCCGCGACGGGGCGCGGCGCTGGCGGCTGCTGCGGGACCTCGGGCACCCCGACAAGTGGGTGGAGAGCTACAGCACGCCGACCTGGACCGACTATGTGCGCCACAATCTGAGGCTCACCAAGGCGGATGCCGAGATCAGCCAGCGGCTGCGGGCGCTGCACAGTGATGAGGGACCGCCGCAGGTGAGGCGCCTGGTCGAGCGGCCGACCGACTGGTACGCGACGGTGAGCCGGCCCAAGCCGACGATCGATCCGCCCCTAGACGGGTGGGTCAGCGGACGCGCAGCCAGCCCGAGATTCCATCCGAGGTGGTGACGCGCAGCCAGTTGCCACGATAATCGCTGATGCGGAGGCGCTCGCCGGCGGCGACGCGGAACAGCGGCTGGGCCGAGCGGGAGGGCGAGTCGAAGATCAGCGAGGGCATACCCAGCCGGACATAGCGGCGTGCGCCGAGATCGGGCGGCGCTGGTCGGGGATGCTCGCCTGGGGCGGCGGCGCCGTTGCGGCTTGCGGCCGGTCGGCGGCGGCACCGCCTGCGAGATATTTCGAGTGTACCCAGCCGCTCTCGCCGGTCGGACGTCGGATCTGCACCCAGGCGCCGCTCTTGTCGAGCACGGCGAGCTGCTCGCCCGCCTGCACGACGAACAGCCGCTCGTAGGAGCTGGCCGGCCCCTGGCGGACGTTGAGCGCGCTGCCGCCTACGGTCGCCGTCTCCTGGCCGGGCGGAAAGGCGGAAGCGGGCGGGGTGGATGTCGTGGCCGGCTGCGCCAGCGCCACATTCTGCGGCATGGCGGCGGCCGGCGGTGCGGCGGGAGCGGTGGCAGAAATGGCGCCGGGCGTGGCAGCATCCTGGGTGGTGGCGCCGTCGGCCGAGAGCGCCACCGGCCTGTCGGCAGGCTTCCTGATCAGGTCGCCCGGAAGCGCAGCCAAGCCAATTGCGCCGAGCGCCACTACGGAAAGCAGGATTTTTGCACGCATGAAACAGACCCGGGGAACGCCAGCCCACCTGTTGCCACAAGTGCCGCCGGGTCCCGTGAGTTCCACACTTTCTCGAACGGGGCGGAATTGTGAACGGCGGGCCGCTGCAGGTTTACGGGCTCGCCACCGCCGTTTCCGGCGAGGAGCGATGCGGCATTATTCTGTCGTTCGGCGCCCAGCCGCGAAGCGCCGCAGCAGCTCATGCTGTTTACCATGATCTGCGTCGAGCACATGCACGGCCAAAAACCGCTTGTCGCGGATGGTAACTGCACTATTAATGTTAACCTGTTGATTGATCGCATTTTTATTGTTCCTCCTAGACCCGCCCGCTGCGCTCAAGAGGAGTGATGCAGCGGCGTATCCCGAACTACAGCAGACGCGGCGCGAGGGACACTCTGTCAGGTCGCGCGATCGGTCTGCGACAAGTCTCTACGGTACGGCTCTGCGTGTTTGTCTTCAGAGGCATCGGCAAGAGAAGTGCGAATTCGTGTGCGCGTGGCGTCTGGCCCTCGAGGCTGCGTCCGACGGACTGACGAGCCGGGAGGCGCGTCATGACGGATGCTTACGAGGAGGTTGAGTCCCCCCGGTACCGACGGCGCCTCGAAGCCGTCGTGGGGCGCGTGGGCCGGCAGCCGGCCCCGGGCGGCCGGTTGGTCGCGCTGCAGAGCGGCCTGCCGCTGCACCTGCTGGACGGCCGGCCGGTCGAGCCGGAATGGTCGGGGGCGACGCTGCTGCAGTTGAGGCTGAAGCGCGGGCTGATCGACATCCCGCTGTCGCTCCTGGCGCTTGTGGGGCTCGGCCCGCTGCTGCTCGTCGTCATCTGCCTTGTCAGGCTGACGAGCCGGGGCACGGCGATCTTCCGGCAGACGCGCGTCGGGCTGGGCGGCAGGGAGTTCGAGATTCTCAAGTTCCGCACCATGCGGCTCGAGCTCTGCGACGAAGCGGGGCTCAGCCAGGCTGACGGCCAACGACGAGCGGGTGACACGGATCGGGCGGTTCCTGCGCAATACCAGCATCGACGAGCTGCCGCAGCTGTGGAACATCCTTTGCGGCGACATGGCGGTGATCGGGCCGCGACCGATGGTACTCGGCCAGCGGGCGGCGGGCGCCGACTATCGCGAGGTGGTGCCGTATTACGACTACCGGCACCGGGTGCGGCCCGGGGCTCTCGGGCTGGGCGCAGGCCAATGGGCTGCGCGGCTCGACCGAGGACCTCGCGGCGGCGCGGCAGCGCATCGACCACGACTGCGCCTATGTGCAGAATGTCTCGCTGCTGCTCGACTTGAGGATCATCCTCAAGACGATCGCCACCGAGTTCCTCGTCGGTTCCGGACGGTGACAACCCTCGGCTTGCAGAGCAGGCGGTCGACCCATGCCCCGCGTCGGGGCGCGGAGGCTTCCGCCAGCCGATATGCGGGCCGGCGGGGCCAGAGAATTCTCATCCTCGGCCTCAACTACGCGCCCGAGATCGTCGGCGTCGGCGTCTACACCGCCGGCTTGGCGGAGGCGCTGGCGGCCGAGGGGCATGCGGTGCGCGTCATCGCCGGGCAGCCTTACTATCCCGGCTGGCGGGTGCAGGCGGCGTACCGGTGGCGCGGCTTCACGCAGCGGGTGGAGAACGGCGTGCGGGTGCTGCGCGTGCCGCACTACATCCCGGTGCAGCAGAGCGGCGGCAGGCGGGTCGCGCAGCACACGAGCTTCGCGCTGGCGGCGCTACTGCCGGCGCTCTTGGCGGGGATCGCCTTCCGGCCGGACCTGGTGCTGACGGTGGCGCCGTCGACAATCGCGGCGCCGGTGGCTCGGTTCGCGGCGCTGCTGGCGGGGGCGCAAAGCTGGCTGCACGTGCAGGATCTCGAGGTCGAGACGGCCTTCGCGACCAAGCTGCTGCCGAGCCGCGGGTGGGTGGGGCGGCTGGCGCTGTGGTTCGAAGTCGCGGTGCTGCGAAGCTTTTCGAGGGTGAGCGCCATCTCGCCCGAGATGTGCCGCCGGCTGGTCGCCAAGGGGGTGCCGCGCCAGCGGGTGGTCGAGTTCCGGAACTGGACCGATACCGGGTCGGTGCGGCCGCTGGCGGGCACCTCGCCCTACCGGGCCGAATGGGGCATCGAGACTGCGCATGTGGCGCTCTATGCGGGCAACATCGCCAACAAGCAGGGGATCGACATCGTGCTGGAGGCGGCGCGGCGGCTCGCGAAGCGGCAGGACCTCACCTTCGTGATCTGTGGCGAGGGGCCGAACCGGCGGCCGCTCGAGGCGCGCGCCGCGGGGCTCGCCAATGTGCGATTCTTCGACCTGCAGCCGAGGGAGCGGCTCAACGAACTGATGGGGCTCGCGACTATCCACCTCCTGCCGCAGATCGCCGGCGCCAGCGACCTGGTGCTGCCCTCCAAGCTCACCAACATGCTCGCCTCCGGCCGCCCCGTGGTGGCGACCGCCCCGACCCGTAGCGGGCTCGCCCGCGAGGTCACGGGGTGCGGAGTGGTGGTGGAACCGGGAGACGCAGACGCCTTCGCGGCGGCGATCGTGGGACTGATGGAGGACAAGGCGGCATGGTCAGCCGCAGCGACGGCGGCGCGGGAGCGGGCGGAGGAGCGGTGGTCGAAAGAGGTGGTGCTGGGTCGGTTCATGGAGGAAGTAGCGCGGCTGGGTGAGGGTGGCAAGGTCGACCCGCCGTCGGCTGGCGGGATGGAGTTGGAATGAGCGGCCCCGTCAGCACTGAACCGGATGTCCGATGAGCCCGAGTGACGCACTCGGCGCCGGTGGAGTGCTGGCCCCGCTGCGTGCCGTTGGGCCGACAGTGGGCGCCAATCTGATCAACCAAGCAGTGGTCGCGCTGTCTCAGTTGATCATGATCCCGATGCTGATCGGCGCATGGGGTATTGAGGGTTACGGGAACTGGCTGCTGCTGACGGCGATACCCATGTGTCTTACGATCTCCGACTTTGGCTTCACAAGCTCGGCCAAGTCCGACATGTCGGTGCGGGCTGCTCGCGGAGATGTGGCCGGAGCTCAGGTCACGGCAAGCAGTGTCGCAGCGCTGATGCTTGCAGCGCTCGCACTGATTGGAGCGGTGTATTTCGGCCTCGTCTACGCACTCGACTGGACTGCGCTGTTGAAGCTTGTGGCCTTGCCGAACGGCGCGGCGCAGACCGTGCTGGCGCTGGGCTTTGTGCAACTCGCATCCTACCAGGCGTTTCTGCTCTCCGCCGCCGTTGTTCGCGCCGCCGGCAGACCCGCGACCGAAGTCATGCTGTCCGCGGGGGCGCGAGCGCTCGACACCATCACGCTGGTGACCACGGCGCTGCTCGGCGGCGACATCGTGACGGCGGTAATGGTTTGGGCGGTGAGCCGGCTGGGGTCGACGCTCACCATCTGGGTCGTTGTCGTAGCGAGGCAGCGCCGGCTTGCTCCCCTACCCTCCCGGATCAGCCTCGACCGGGTGAGGACACTTCTGCGGCCGTCGCTCGGCTACCTGCTGCTGCCGTTGGGGCATGCGATATCGATCCAGGGAACGGTGCTGGTTCTCGGGGCCAGTGCGGGCCCCGCGGCGGCCGCCGCATTCACCGCGATGCGGGTCGTGACCCGGCTGGGCGTGTCGGCCGGCAACGTCCTGAACTATGCGTTCACACCGCAATATTCCTATGAGATCGGGCGAAAGGACGTACAGCGACTGCGTTCGCTGGCCCGAACCCACCTGGCCTTCATGGGCATGGGCTGCGCCCTGTTTGCCTTGGCGATGGTGTTTCATGGCCCCGGGCTCGTAAGCCTGCTGTCTCGTGGGGTGGTTCAGTCCTATCCCGTGACGATGGTCCTTCTCACGTTCGCCGCCGCACTCGAAATGTACTGGAGCCTGATCCTTTCGCTTCGGACCGCCAACAATGCTGTCGCGGGCATGGCTGTGGCATGGCTGCTGCTGAGCGCCAGTTCCCTATTGATCGTGGCACTGCTCGGGGCGTGGCCCCACCTAACAGGAGCCGCTATCGCGACCTTGGCCGCGCACGGCGCAATGGTAACCCACACGACGGCTACCGGGAGAGCCAAACGGTGAGTGTTGCTGCTGCTCCAGAATCCCAGACCAAGCCCCAACCGGTACGAGAGGCGACAGCAGCAGTTACGCTGGTCTGGCGAGGCTTCGGAGGCCCCGTCATCGTGAACGGCAATATCCTGAAGCACGTTTGAGCGATGATCGCCAAGCCCTCCCGTTCGACAAGCGACGCTTCTAAGGACCGGCAGGTTCTCCAGCTCTCACTTGCCTGTTTCGTCATCGGGGCGCTGACGCAGCTAGTATGCTTGGCAACCGGCACGGCCAGCAACATTCCAGTTTGCTTGATCCTGCTGTTGTTTTGCATGGCCACGACACTGGTTCGCGGCGACCTCAGGGATCCGCTACTGACCCTAGGACTCGGTCTGTTCGTCTACTCGTTTACTCCAGAACTTGGCGACGCATCAAGAAATCGCTTCATCCGGAGCTTTGGAACAGACGGGGCTCTTCAAATCAAGGCTTGGGTAGTCCTAACCTACTTTGCAGCAGTAGGTTTCGCGATCCTGATCCTCCCCGCCAAATCCATCTCGCATGCCGCTGAGCAAGGGGAACAGTTAAAGACCGCGCGCCTCGCCGGATTGCTGGGCGGGACAGCAAGCACGGTACTCGGCCTGCTATACATCGCCTCTAGAGGCGCTGTCGGCCTCGGCGACCTGTCATACGCGGAAGGATTTGCCTCCCGGTTGGAGATGGGAACAGGGGTCCTCCTGCTATCCGTTCCCCTAGCGATCGCCTCGCAGTCTTTCGTAATGATCACAGAGGGGAGATTTTTTACTGCAAGAACCCTGCTTACTACGATACCATACTTGCTTCTGTTTGTTGGCACTGGAAGCCGAAGATACATTCTTATCCCAGTTCTTCTCTTCCTTCTTTATTATGCCAGAATCAAAAACCTATTCTCATTTCTATTTATGGTGCTGATCGCATCTTCGGGGTGGATTATATTTAACTACCTTGGATACATGCGCATAAATTCTATTCCGATGCATCGGTTTATCGATGCTTCAGTCATTTGTTCCTTTGTCTCAGGATTGCCCGAGCACGCTATAGGGGAGGCGCCCATCCTCTTTGCAACAGCAAGTGCAGCCTACAATCAATTCATAACACCTCTCCCATGGGCAGGGGACTACACCTTGGCCTGGCTCATGAGCGTTCCTCAATGGCTGGGAGGAACCCTTTTCAGTCCGGTGAACGTCCGATTTTCATTTGCCATGAATCCAAGCGCCGCGTTGCTTGGTCAGGGGTGGGGGTTCGATTTCTGGGGCGAAGCCTACCTAGTTGGCGGGTGGCTGGTCGTCACAGCAGCCTGTATGTTGATAGCAATATTCTTCCGGTTTCTTTTTGTTCGGTCCGGCTTTGGTCGCGGTACCGCTCTCCCTGTCGCAATATATATTCCGTCGCTCTACTATGCTTGGTGGTTTCAACGGAACGCATTTGCGTACTTGCTTAAGGAGTACCTGATCTATCAAATAGCTATCCTAACCCTACTCTGGGCCCTGGCGAGCGTCGCTGTACGCTGGTTTGGCCCCGTCGGTGACGCCCACCCCCGGGAACGACCGGAGGGAGTTGAAGATTGAGTTCACCCTCTCGGAATGTGCCCGCATCGCGAGTTCTCGTCGTCGCCACTGAAACTTACTCCCTCCGAGGTGGCCTGCAGCAGTTCAATCGGCGGTTGATAAACATTCTTGGCGAACTCTCGGCCGACGGGGGGCACTTCACCGCGCTGGTGATGCGGGATCCGCCCGCTAGCCTGCCGCGGCTCGAGGCCGGCGAGTTGCGGAGCGTCGGCTCGGCGGCGGGCATGATGCGGGACGTTCTGCTGCAGGCGCGCCAGGCAGACACTCTATTCATCGCCCATATCAACCTGCTGCCTGCGGCCCTGGTGGCGCGAATGATCAACCCGGGCATCAGGACGGTGCTGATGGTGCACGGTGTCGAGGTCTGGAACGATCCGGCATACCGCCGGCGGCGATTCTACGAGCCGTCGATGCTGCGCCTGATCGATCGGGTGGCATCGGTCAGCCGGTTCACCGCGGAAGTGATGGAGCGCGAGTTTTCCGTGCCGGCCTCCAAGTTCATCCTGTTGCCCAATGCCGTCGACCGCTTGGCGCCTTCCCCCGCCATGGAACGCGGCCCGGTGGTGCTGGCGGTCAGCCGTCTCGCACCGCATGATCGCGGCAAGAACATCGGTGCGGTGATCCGAGCGATGGAGCTCGTGGTCCGCGCCCGGCCGGATGCGCGGCTCGAAATCGTCGGTGACGGGGAACTGCGCGCCGAACTGGAGGCGCTGGCCGGATCGCTGGGCCTGGCGGAGCATGTCCGCTTTCTCGGGCGGGTAGACGATGCGGCGCTGGCGCGGGCCTATGGCCGTGCCGCGGTGTTCGCGCTCCCATCCTCGAAGGAGGGTTTCGGCATCGTGTTCCTCGAGGCCTGGCAACACCGGCTGCCGGTGATCTGCGGCACGGAGGATGCGGCGCACGAGATCGTCTCGCACGGGGAAGACGGCTTCGCGATCAACCCCAGGGATGCCCCGCTGCTCGCCGGCTGGATCGAGATGCTGCTGAACAACCCGGCCCGGGCCGCGCAGATGGGCAGGAGTGGAGCCGAGAAGGTCGCCCGGCACTACCTCAACGACAACTTCCGGCAGAACCTCTCGAACCTGCTGGCCGGGTTGCAGGCAGAGGCAGCGGACGGCGAAGCCCGGGCGCGGAGCATCTCGCCGTGAACATCCTGCGTGTCATCGCCAGTGTCCGCGCGGAGAGCGGCGGGCCGGTTGAGGGGTTGCGCAGCAGCGCGTTGCTGATGGAGGCGATGGGGCATCGGACGGAGGTGGTTTCGTTGGATGATCCGGGGGATGCGCAGGTGCGCGGGTTTCCGGTGCCGGTGCATGCGATGGGGCCGGTGCGTGGGCGGGCGCTCTATGTGCGGCGCATGGAGCGTTGGATCGTCGAGAACCGGGAGCGGTTCGATGTGGGGGTGATCCATGGGTTGTGGAATGCGGCCTCGCTGGCGGGGTGGCGCGGGTTGCGGCGGGCGCGGCTGCCTTATGTGCAGTTCGTCCACGGCATGCTGGACCCGTGGTTCCGCGAGGCCTATCCGCTGAAGCATTGGGCGAAGCAGGCCTATTGGCTCGGCGGCCAGGGCTGGGCGCTGCGGGATGCCGCGCGGGTGCTGTTCACCTCGGCGCGAGGAGCAGCGGCTGGCGCAGGGAGCGTTTTTCGGGCCGGGCTATCGAGACGAAGCGGTCGCCTATGGGGCGGCGGACTGCCCGCCGCGGCCGGGCGAGCAGCGCGCCGCGTTCCGGGCGGCGGTGCCGGGGCTGGGGGAGCGGGGCTACCTGCTGTTCTTGAGCCGGATCCACCCCAAGAAGGGGTGCGACATGCTTGTCGAGGCGTTCGCCGGAGTGGCGGCGCAGCGGCCGGAGCTCGACCTGGTGATCGCGGGGCCGAACCAGGTGGGGCTGAGGGCGGAGCTCGAGCGGCAGGCGCAGCGGCTGGGGGTTCTCGAGCGACTGCACTTTCCCGGCATGCTGGCGGGAGACGCCAAGTGGGGAGCATTGCAGGGCGCCGAAGCGTTCGTGCTGCCCTCGCACCAGGAGAATTTCGGCGTGGTGGTCGCCGAGGCGATGGCGTGCGGCAGGCCGGTGCTGATCTCGCGCAAGGTGAACATCTGGCGCGAGGTTGCGGAGGCAGGCGCGGGGCTCGTGGAGGAGGATACGGTAGAGGGTACGGCGCGACTGCTGGGGTGCTTTCTCGCGCTCTCCGACGACCGAGCGGCAGGCGATGTCGCGGGCGACCCGGGCGGCCTATGAGCGCCATTTCAGCGCCGAAAGCGCGGCGCGGGGACTTGCATCGGTGCTGGAGCGGGTGGTCGCGGAGAACGGGGGCTGATGGTCAGGATATCGGCGGTACCGCTGGACGCGAAGTTCTCCGGTATTCGGAGGGGAGGACCCAGCTTTCCACTGCGCGTCAGGTTGCTCCGGCTATTGTGGAACGTCTGCTGGCTGCTCTTCGCCAGCTGGACGCCGGCGCCGCTTCGCTTCGTGCGGCGCGGCTTGCTGCAGCTGTTCGGGGCGAGGCTTGGCGATAGAGCGGATGTGCGCGGCTCGGCCCGGGTCTGGTATCCGCCGCATCTGGTGATGGGGGAGCGCGCGATCCTCGCCGAGCGGGTCCGGTGCTACAACCAGGCGCCGGTGATGGTGCAGCCGGACGCCATCGTATCGCAGGGCGCGTTCCTCTGCTGCGGCACGCATGACATCGATGATCCGAACTTCCAGCTCATCGCCCGGCCGATCGAGATCGGCCGCAACAGCTGGGTTGCCGCCGAGGCGTTCGTCGGGCCGGGGGTGGTCGTGGGCGACGGGGCGGTGCTGGGGGCCCGAGCGGTGACGACCAAGTCGCTGGAGCCATGGGGGGTGTATGCCGGCAACCCGGCACGCCTGGTGAGGAGACGGAAGGTGGCTGAGCCGGTGGCCGAAGCGCTGGACGTCTCGGGCGCTGGCGTCGCCAATCCTGCGCAGAGCGGGCGGACATAGCCGTGCGGATCCTGCACGTCACGCCGGCCTTTTCGCCGTCCATCGGGGGGATCGAGGCGGTGGTCGAGCAACTGGCCTTGCACCAGACCCGCGCGGGGCACTCGGCCGGAGTTGCGCATGTCTCGCCCTCGAACAGGAGGTTCTCGAAAGAGGTCCATCTTGGCTATCCGGTCTGGCGCGTACCGCTCCTGGGGCATCGGCTGATGGGCTGGGCGGCGGGGCTGGCAAAGGTGTGCCGGCAATTCGACCTGATCCACGTGCATGACCCGCAACTGGCGGCGATTGCGGCCAATGCGCTGGTGCAGTGCCGCGGCAAGCCGCTGCTGCTGAGCACGCATGGCGGATACTGGCACACGAAGAAGCACAGGCTTTTCAAGCTGGTGCATTCGGACCTGGGGATGCGGTTCCTGCTCGGCAGGTTCGCGCTGGTGCTCTGCAGCAGCACGTCCGACTACAGGCGTTTTTCGGCGGTGACGGACAAGGCCCGGCTCGTCGAGAACGGGGTGGATATCCTGAAGTTCAGCGAGATCGCCGAGCCGGGATCGCTGTTGCGCTGGCTCTATTGGGGGCGTCTCGCGGCGAACAAGCGGCTGGATGTCCTGCTCGAGTATGTCGCGCAAGTCAGGGCCGAGGGGCACGACCTGCGACTGACGATTTGCGGCAACGACTTCGACGGGACGGCGTCGCGACTGACACGCTGCATCGCTGACCTCGGACTTTCAGATTGCGTATCGGTGCGGCACGGCATGAAGGACGAAGAAATCGCCTCGCTGATCCAGCAGGCACCGGTATTTGTCTCCGCCAGCGAGTACGAGGGCTTTGGCATCAGCGTCGTCGAGGCGATGTCGGCGGGGATGGTGATCGTTGCCCGAGACATGGAGCCGCTGAACGGCTTCGTCAAAGCGGGGCGCAACGGCGTGCTGCTGAAGTTCGATCACTCCGCCGGCGACTTCACCAAGATCAGGAACCTGCTGTCGCTTCCGGAGAGCGAGGCTGCAGCCATCTCGAGGAACAATGTCATCGATGCGGGACGATTTGGGTGGCACAGCGTCAGCAAGCAGTTCGAGCACCACTACCGCGTCGCCGAAGGGGCAGGATAGCGCGGCGGTTCCGAGCAAGCTGCTGGCGGTCGTCATCCTCACCTACAACGAGGCCATCCATCTCGAGCGCTGCCTGAGGGCGGTGGCACGGTTCGCGCAGGTGGTCTTCGTGGTCGATTCCGGATCGACCGACGACACCGTGGCGATCGCAGAGGCCAACGGGGCGCGGGTGCTGCATCACCCCTGGAGGAACTACGCCGAGCAGTTCCAGTGGGCACTCGAGAATGTCGGGACGGAGGCCGAGTGGGTCATGCGGCTCGATGCGGACGAGGTGATCGAGGCGGATCTGGCGGCGCGGATTGCGGGGGAGTTGCCGGGGCTGCCGGCCGACGTGGTGGGGGTGAGCCTCGATCGCAGGCACATCTTCATGGGGCGCTGGATCCGGCATGGCGGGCGGTATCCGCTGCGGCTGCTGCGCATCTTCCGGCGCGGGCATGGGCGGATCGAGCAGCGCTGGATGGACGAGCACATCATCGTCGAGGGCGGACGCACGGTGCATTTTGACGGCGGGTTCGCGGACCACAACCTCAACGACCTCAGCTACTTCATCGCCAAGCACAACAGCTATGCGACGCGCGAGGCGATCGACGTGCTGAACCAGCGGCTGGGACTGTTCGGCGGGGATGCGGCGCTGGGGGCGGGGAGCGGATCACGGCAGGCGGAGCGCAAGCGCTGGATCAAGGAGCAGGTCTACAACCGGCTGCCGTTTACGCTCGCGAGCCTGGGGTATTTCCTCTGGCGCTATGTCGGGCAGCTCGGCTTTCTCGATGGCCGGGAGGGGCTAGTCTATCACCTGCTGCAGGGCTTCTGGTATCGGTTCCTCGTTGGCGCCAAGCTGCTGGAGCTCGAGCGGGGCATTGCCGGGCTGACCGACAAGGCGGCGATCCTGGCGCGAACTCGAGGGGTTGACGGGATTGAGGCTAAGTTAACCCGGCGGCGGGCCACCGCGCCTGGTGGCCCCGCGCCGTTGGCTCAGAAACCCAGGGCCTCGTGCGCCGCCTTGAAGGCGGCGGCGACGACGGCGTAGCCGGCATCGTTGAGGTGGATGGAGTCGCTGCGCAGCGAGCTCGGCACGTGCCGGGCAGCGACATCGGCGAGGTCGGTGGGGCTGCCGTCGTTGGCGGCCATGAGGGCCGCCATCAGGTCGACGAAGCGGCCGCCATAGGTGCGGCAAGGACGGCGTTGGTCGCCTCCTTGGCCGCCTGGCCGCTGCCGCCGTCGGCGCTGCCGAGGATGATGGCGCCGACGAGGTAACGGTTGTGGCCGAGGTAGGCGACCGCCGCCGCGATGTCCTGGACGACAGTGCGGCCGGCGCTCGCCTCGTTGCGGCCCAGCCATAGCCATTGAGTACGGGCCCTGAGGCTCACGGCCAGTTGCGGCACGAAGGTTGAACCGGGCGGGCAATCGACGACGGCACCGGCGACGGCGCGGGTGAAGTTGTAGTTCCAGGAGGCGTCGCGCGCGAGCGCCCCGTAGGCACCGGCGAGCCAGCCCATGAGCACTTGCGGTCCCTGCTCGGTGATCGGACCGGCATCGTTGGCGCTCACGCCGCCGACCTCCTTCGCCGTCACCGCCACGGGGCCGGAAGCGGGAAGCTGGTTACCGGCAACGGTGAGCAACACGGGGACGCCGCCCTGCCGCGCGGCGATGGCGGTGGAGGTCTGGCCGCCGATGCCCTGGTTGCTCACCGGGCAATCCGGATTGAACGCCGCCGAGGCGACGGCCGGATAACGGGTGGCGGCGCCGGAGGCCCCGCCCCCGGCGGTGAGGCTGTCGCCCCAGGCAACGATGCCGTGACCGGGACCGGCGGCCGAAAGGTCCTCGAGTTCCTCGGTCGGCTTGGCGGTGCTCCACAGGGTCAGCCGGCCGATGGCGCCGTCCCAGTTGTTGGCAGTGGTCTGGCTGCGCCCGATGCGCATGATCGCGGCGCCGGGGAACGTGCCGGAGGTGTTGGAGACCGCGGGCTGGCCGTCGAGCGCCGCGACGAAGCTGTTGGGGGCGGCGGAGAAGGCCACCTTGAACGGCGTCGAGGGCTCGATGAGGCCGAGATCGAGATCGGCCTGCGTGGTGACGGTGCCGGCGGCGGTCTGGTAGGCGACCAGCAGGCGCAGGTGCCTGTCGGCGGCCCAGTAGAGCCGGATGTAGTTGCGCTCGTTGGGCGTGCCCAGGCCGTGGTCCATCATGCCGTCGTCGGTCTGCCACAGCACCTTGCTGCCGACGGGCGTCGCGGGGGTCGTCGCCTCGATGACGCCGGAAACGGCTGCCGGGACGAAGCCGGGGAAAGGCGTGCACTCCTTCACCGAGAAATCGTCGAGCTCGAACACGCCATTGGCGGGGTTGGCGATGGCGCGGGCGCCGATATAGAGCGTCGTGACCGCCCCGAGCGTCGACAAGGTGTTGACGGTTTCGACGAAGCTGGTGGAGCTGACGGTCGGGCCGGCCGCGCCGAAGCCGCCGGCGCCGTTGGCATTGCTGGTGTACCAGGGCCGGGCGTTGAGCGACACGCGGCGGACCTTGCTGCGGACCTGATAGGCGCGGCCAACCGCCACGGTGACCGGGTGCAACGCTGCCGGGCTGTCGGTTGCGCTGGCGGTGATCCGGCCGAAGCCGCCGCCATCCGAGAGGCTGCAGGGCGTGCCGCCGCTCTGCGCCGCCGCCCAGCCGCCGGTGCCCGCCGAGAAATCTCCGTTGCTCAGCAACTCGGGCGCGTCCGGGGCGACATAGGGGCCGATCGAGATCGTCCCGTCGGCCTCGGCGCCGCTGATGGCCGCTAGGAACGCAGCCTTGCCGGGATAGGTCCGGCCGAGATGGACGAAGCGCCCGCCGGCGAAGTCGGCATCGAGCAGGGCGCCGTCCCGCCACCAGGTGCTACCCATGCGGGGCAGACCCAGGCCAATGCCGAGGCCGAGCGCGGCGGCTCCCGCTGCCGCGCCCATCAGCACGCCCCTCCGATCGAACATTGGCTGGCCCACGCCTCTCCCCTGCCCTCGTCTCTCTGCGCCAACCGGCCGGGGCACAGCATCAGTAGAGCCCCACCAGTTGGCCCGCGGTCGTGCCGCTTGCCTTCACCCGGCGCACCCGGACCGGCAACAGCGTGCCGCCGGCCAGGCCTGCGAAACCCACCTCGTCGCCCGACGAGAGCACCACGCTCACGTCGCCGCCGGCGCCCACATAGATTGCCCGCGTCTCGGCCACGAGGTCCACCGCGTCGCTGGCGGTGATGGCGAAGCCACGCCGGGCCGGCGCCACGATGTTGTCGGCCCTGCCCCCGAAATTCTCGCTCATGCTGGTCTCCCATGAAATTGAGGAGCCGAGCATAGGATCGCACGTAATCCTCGCAGTCGCCGGCGGTGGCACTGGCGTTCCAGGCATCGGCGCCGCTGTCGGCTCGCGGCGCGATCGAGCGGTTGACGTGGCCGTTGACGCGCTTGAGCGTCGCCATCAGCTCGTTGCTCATGGTCACGCTGGGCTTGCCGCCACCTTTGCACTGCTCTGGCGTCTTGAGGCACATCAACTGGTAGCCGAGCGGCGCATGCTGGCCAGCGGATGCCGGCGGGCTCGTCCCGCAGACGAGGACTCCCGCCAACAACACCGCAGCTAGGCGGAGCGTCGCGCCACGATCAAGACCGGCAATACTGCGCATCTACTTCCACTGCCACCCTGGATTTCGACGGCAGCAGCCTGACAGGGCCGGATTTCGGCGACCTTGGGCAATTGATTAGAGTTTTAAATGAATAGTGGAAGGCAGAGTTCGGTGGCGGACGAGCAGATTAATTTGGCGTTAACGGATGGGGAGTCCAATGCCCTTTAGATTCGGGCTCAGAAACCAGGGAAAGGAGCACCGATGTCCAGTTCAGCCAATGTTCGGGTCTCCGTCAGCTCTGCCCCCGACAGCCTGGCGCACCGGGCGCGGCTGATGGTCATCCCGCTGCTGGCCCTCGCCGCCTGGCTGGTGGTGGCGGCGGTGGTTGCCGGCATTGCGTCGCTGCTCTGAGAGTTCGCACGCCAGAGAGTTTTTACTTCGGATGGCGGCCCGCTAGGCTCTCGTATTGCCGCAGCGGAGCGTGAGGCCATGACCGAACTTGATCTCCTGATCGACAACGAAGACGTGCCGGCGAGCAACGGGGCGACGTTCGAGCGGACCAACCCGATCACCGGCGAAATCGCGACGCGGGCCGCGGCCGCGACGATTGAGGATGCGTTCCGCGCCGTCGAGGCAGCCGCCGCCGCTTTCCCGGCCTGGTCGACGAGCACTCCGCGGGAGCGCCGGCAGATCCTGTTGCGGGCGGCGGACCTCATCGAGGCGAGGGCGGGTGACTTCGTCGATGCCATGGCGTCGGAGATCGGGGCCACCGCGGGCTGGGCGCATTTCAATGTCGGGCTCGCGGCGGACATGCTGCGCGAGGCGGCGGCGCTGACGACGCAGATCACGGGCGAGGTGATCCCCTCGAACCGGCCGGGATGCTTCGCGATGGCGGTGCGGCAGGCGGTCGGCGTGGTGCTCTCGATCGCGCCCTGGAATGCCCCGGTCATCCTCGGGGTGCGTTCCCTCGCGACGCCCCTCGCCTGCGGCAACACGGTAGTATTCAAGAGCAGCCAACTCTGCCCGCGCACGCACCGGCTGATCGCCGAGATCCTGCAGCAGGCGGGGCTGCCGCGAGGCGTGCTAAATGTCGTCTCCAACGCCCCCGAAGATGCGCCTGAACTGGTGAAGGCGCTGATCGAGCATCCGGCGGTGCGGCGGGTCAATTTCACCGGCTCAACGCGCGTCGGCCGGGTGATCGCCGAGATCGCGGGGCGGAACCTCAAGCCGGTATTGCTCGAGCTCGGCGGCAAGGCACCGCTGGTGGTGCTGGACGATGCCGACCTCGAGGCGGCCGTTGCCGGCTCGGCCTTCGGCGCCTTCATGAACCAGGGGCAGATCTGCATGTCGACCGAGCGGGTCATCGTCGACGTGGCCGTCGCCGACGCCTTCGTCTCGGCGCTCGGCGCCAAGGCGGCGAGCCTCAGGGCCGGAGATCCGCGCCTCGGCGACGTGCCGCTCGGGTGCGTGGTCGACGCCGATGCCGCAGGGCGGATCGAGGCGCTGATCAAGGACGCGCTCGGCAAGGGTGCGCGGCTGCTGGCCGGCGGCGGCGTCGAGGGGACGATCATCCAGCCGACGGTGATCGACGGGGTGACGCCCGAGATGCGGCTCTATCGCGAGGAGAGTTTCGGGCCAGTGGTGGTGGTGATCCGGGTCAGCGGCGCCGACGAGGCGGTGCGGGTGGCCAATGACACCGAGTACGGGCTCGCGGCGGCGGTCTATGGGCGGGAGGTCAGCCGGGCGCTCGCGGTGGCGAGCCGGATCGAGTCGGGGATCTGCCACGTCAACGGCCCGACGGTGCATGACGAGGCGCAGATGCCGTTCGGCGGAGTGAAGGCCTCCGGCCATGGGCGCTTCGGCGGCAAGGCGGGGATCGCCGAGTTCACCGACCTGCGCTGGATCACCGTGCAGGACGGGCCGATCCAGTACCCGTTCTGAGGCGCCGTGACCGCCACCCGAATCACTCGGAATCGGACCGTTTGTGAATTCGTGTGACGTTGCACCAATTATCGCCTGATATAGGCCACATTCCTATACCATCGTCCCCGACTCCCGATCCAAGTAGTGACGCAAAACCGGCCCGCTAATCCTTGGAGCTAGGTGTCAAGCAATTTTGAGTTCTGCCATCCTTACCGTGGAGACTTGAACACGGCACGGGGGACTCGGGTATGGTCGCTCTGCAATCGTCGTTGTACGACAATCTGAAGCGGACGGGATCCAACCACTGGCAGAATGCCGTCGCGCCGGTGGTCGTGACGGGCAAGGGGCTGTCCGGGCCGTCGCGCAATATCGTCAGCTTCCGGAACGAGGATGGCGCGCGCGAGTGGATCGCCGCGAATGCCGCCAAGCGGGTGCAGGCGGCCCTCGTTGCCTCGGGCGGTGAGAAGTTGCTGGCGAGCAAGCGCCAACCCACCATCACACTGGCGCGGGCCAAAAACTCGGCAACCAGCGGTTCGGCTACCGCGCTGCAGGAGCCCCCTGCGGTTCCCCCCCTCACCCCATCCGCCCCGACCGCGCCGTGGACTCCGGCGCAGAGCCAGCCGACGGCAACGAGCTTCAGCGCGGTGGCGCCAACTACGCTGTCGATCGCAGCGACAGAGGAGGCGCGGGTCCTGCCCCCTGCCCCGGTCGCGGCGGAAGCCGGTTTTGTGCCGCCGGCCGGGAAGGTCGCGGAGACTGTGGTGCCGGCAAGCCCGGCGGCCGTGGCGGCGAGCCCGGCTGCAGTGGCGCCGGCGGCGAACGGCCGCGGGGCGATCGAGGCGTGGGGGGCGGAGTGGCGGGCCGAGGCGACGACGACGCCCTGCGGCAGCTGCACCGGCCGCGCCTGCGCCTGGTGCTCGATCCGCATCGGCAAGCCGCCGGCCGGCACGCTGCCGAGCGGCTATTCGCCCCGCATCCTGCAGTACCACAACCAGGAGACCCTCGCTGCGAACACCGTGGCCAAGGGCGCGGCCGCGCCGCTCGAGGCCCCGGCGGCCAGCGGGCAATTGCTGGCAGCCGCTGCCAGTAACGCCATCGTGCTCGAGAACCAGAAGCCCGGCTCCCCCGAGAGCGAGTGGATGATCGATAACGGCGACCCGACCATCGAGGGCTATGCCGCGCAGTTCTCGCTGAACCACGGCCAGCGGGTCGACTTCAAGATCAACACCGATTCCAAGAACTACCGGATCGACATCTACCGGCTCGGCTACTACGGCGGCATGGGCGCGCACAAGGTCACCACGATCAACAAGACGCTGACCACCGCGCAGGCGCAGCCGGTGCCGATCTTCGACCCCACGACCAAGCTGGTGGATGCGGGAAACTGGTCGGTCTCGGCCTCATGGGACGTTCCGGCCGACGCGGTGTCGGGCATCTACTACGCCAAGCTGACGCGTCTCGACGGCAGCCGCGGCGAGAACATGATCCCGTTCATCGTGCGCGACGATGACAACCCCAGCGACATCACCTTCCAGACGTCCGACACCACCTGGCAGGCCTACAACTGGTGGGGCGGCTACAATTTCTACGGCGGCAAGGACGAAGGCGGGCGCGCCGGTCGCGCCTACAAGGTTAGCTACAACCGCCCGATCATCACCCGCGATGGCGGCTTCGCGGCAGGGCCGCAGGACTTCATCTTCGGCGCCGAGTACCCGGCGATCCGCTGGCTCGAGCAGAACGGCTACGACGTCAACTACATCACCGGCATCGACACGCAGCGGCAGGGCGCGCAGCTGCTCAACAGCAAGGTGTTCCTGTCGGTGGGCCACGACGAGTACTGGTCGCAGGGGCAGCGCGACAATGTCGAGGCGGCGCGTGACGCCGGCGTCAACCTGGCGTTCCTCAGCGGCAACGAAGTCTATTGGGAGACGCGCTGGGAAACCAGCATCGACGGCACCGGCACGCCGTATCAAGACGCTGGTCTCGTACAAGGAGCGCTGGGACAACGCCAATATCGACACGCAGGGCACGACCTCGACCTGGCGCGACCCGCAGTTCGGCTCGGGGGAACCGGAGAATGCCCTGACCGGCACCATCTTCACCGTCGATTCCTATCGGCTCGACACGATCAAGATCCCGTACGACCTGTCGAACTTTCGGTTCTGGACCAATACGGCGGTCGCCAACATCAATCCGGGCCAGGTCTATTCGCTGACGCCGAACCTGCTCGGCTACGAGTGGGATTCCGACCTCGACAACGGCTTCCGCCCGGCTGGGCTCGTGCCGCTGTCGCCAGACCACAGTCAATGTCGACAGCAAGCTGCTCGACTACGGCAACACGGTCGGCGCCGGAACGGCCGACCACAGCCTCACCCTCTATCGCGCCCCGAGCGGCGCGCTCGTCTTCGGCGCGGGCACCGTCTACTGGGTGTGGGGTCTCGACGACAACCACGACAACGAGATCACCCCGACCGACCCGAACGTGCAGCAGGCGATGGTGAACCTGTTCGCCGACATGGGGGTGCAGCCGGCAACGCTGATGGCGAGCCTGCGGGCGGCCGCGCAGACCACCGACCACACGGCGCCGGTTTCGGTGATCACGAGCCCGATGACCGGCAGCTTTACGGTTGCGGATCCGATCACGATCGCGGGGACCGCGACCGACACCGGCGGCGGCAGGGTGGCGGTGGTCGAGGTTTCGACGGACGGCGGCACCAAGTGGCATCGGGCGGCCGGCACCGGCACGAACAACTGGACCTATACCTTCACGCCGATCACGGCCGGCAATTACATCATCAAGACCCGAGCCGTCGACGACAGCATCAACATGGAAACCCCCGGCGCCGGGCAGACCATCACGGTGAGCCCGGGGCCGGTGACGAGCTTCTTCCCGTCCTCCAGCCAGCCGGACGTCAAGTCCGACACCGATGCCGAATTCGTCAACCTGGGCATGCGATTCACCTCCTCGCAGGCCGGCACCATCGTCGGAATGAAGTACTACAAGGGCATCGGCGACGGCGGCGAGCATGTGGGCTCGCTCTGGACCGGAACCGGCACGCTGCTGGCGCAGGCCACCTTCACTGGCGAGACGGCGAGCGGCTGGCAGACGGTGACGTTCAGCAACCCGGTGCAGATCACCGCCAACACCACCTATGCGGTGAGCTATTTCAGCCACGGCCACTACGCCTCGACCGCAAACTACTTCACCGCGCCGCGCACCGTCGGATCGCTCACCGCGCCTGCCACTAACGGGTTCTTCGACTATGCTGGCCACACCGCGTTCCCCACCAGCGGGTCGGGCGGCACGAACTACTGGGTCGACGTCATTTTCAGTGCGGGCAACACGCCTAACGAGCCTCCGGTCGCGGTGAACGACGACGATCGCATCGTGTTCATGAACACTCCGATCACCTTTTCGGTGGCATCGCTGCTCGCCAACGACATCGATCCGAACGGCGACCCGCTGACGCTCACCGGCGTCGGCTCGGCCTCGGGCGGGGCGGTCAGCTTTAACAGCGCCGCGCAGACGGTGACCTTCACCCCGACCACCGGGTTCACCGGGGCGGCGCGGTTCGGCTACGCCATTGACGACGGACGCGGCGGCATCGCCTCGGCCTTCGTCAACATGACGGTGGTCGAGCAGGCCAACGGCATCAGCCTGTTCGGGCCCAACGAGACGCCCTCGCAAACTCAGAGCACGGATACGGCGCAGGTCAATCTGGGGATGCGCTTCGTCGCCTCGGCGGCGGGAACGATCACCGGGATCAAGTATTACAAGAGCCCCGGTGATACCGGCACGCATACCGGGCGGCTGTGGACCAGCACCGGCACGTTGCTGGCAAGCGTGACGTTCACCAACGAGACGGCGAGCGGCTGGCAGACGGCCACCTTCGCCAATCCGGTGGCGATCACGCGCCGGCACCACCTATGTCGCGAGTTACCACAGCAACGGGCGCTACGCGCTGACTCCGAGCTACTTCACCAGCACCAAGACCAACGGTCCGCTGTCGGCGGGAACGGCGAACGGGGTGTTCACCTACGGCACCAGCCACGTATTCCCGACCAGCACCTACGGCAACACGAACTACTGGGTCGACGTGCTGTTCCAGCAGGGTAGCGGGGCCAACCAGCCGCCGACCGCCAACAACGATCCGGGCCTCAGCGGCTTCAAGAACACCACGGCGCAGATCTCGGCCTCGGTGCTGCTGGCCAACGACACCGACCCCAATGGCGACCCGCTGACCATCACCGCAGTGGGTTCGCCCAGCAACGGCACGGTGAGCTTCAACGCGCAGACCAATGTCGTCAGCTTCACGCCGACGACGGACTTCACGGGCACTGCGAGCTTCAACTACACCATCTCGGATGGCCGCAGTGGCGCCTCCACGGCAACCGCGACGCTCAACATCACGGGCACCCCGTCCGGCGTGGGCTTCTTCTCCACCACCCAGGCGCCGACCAACGTGGCGGTCAGCGACCCCAATCCGGTCGAGCTGGGCATGAAGTTCCGGGTGGCGCAGGGCGGCACGATCACCGGGGTGCGGTTCTACAAGGGACCGCAGAATACCGGAACGCACACGGGGAGCCTGTGGAATAGCACCGGGACGAACCTCGGCACCGTCACCTTCACCAACGAAAGCGCGAGCGGCTGGCAGATCGCCTCCTTCGCCAACCCGATCCCGGTTACGGCAGGCACGACCTACGTCGTGTCCTACCACTCGAACGGGAACTACTCGGCGGATACGGGCTATTTCACTTCCAACATCAGCAACGGGCCGATCACGGCGCTGGCGAGTTCCGGCAATGGCGGCAACGGCGTCTACGGCTACGGCGCCAGTGCGTTTCCGAACAGCTCGTTCAATGCCTCGAACTACTGGGTGGATGCCATCTTCCAGCCCGCTGCCAGCGGCCCGCCGACGGCCGTCAACGACAGCGGCTTCAGCACGCAGCAGAACACGCCGTTGCACCTTACGGCAGCGTCGCTGCTCGCCAACGATACCGATCCCAACGGCGACACCCTCACCATCACCGGGGTCTCCGCGCCGACCCACGGCACGGTATCGTTCGATGCGCCGAGCAACAGCGTCACGTTCACGCCCACTACCGGCTATACCGGGGCGGCGCAGTTCACCTACTCGATCACCGACGGCAATGGCGGCAACTCGTCGGCGAACGTGTCGCTCAACGTCACGCAGCCGCCCTCCGGGGCGGTGAGCCTCTTCCCGAATACGGCGACGCCCTCCACGGTGACGGTGAACGATTCCGGCGACGTCAGCCTGGGCATGAAGTTCACCGCTTCGCGAACGGCACGGTCAGCGGCATCAAGTTCTACAAGGGACCGCAGAATGTCGGCACGCACACGGGGAGCCTGTGGACCAGCACCGGCACGCAACCTGGGCAACGTCACCTTCACCAACGAAACCGCAAGCGGCTGGCAGACGGCCAACGTTCGCCACCCCGATCAGCATCACCGCGGGGCAGACCTACGTCGTCTCCTACCACTCGCAGGGCTTCTATTCGACCGACAGCGGCTACTTCAACACGACGAGGACCAACGGCCCGCTTACGGCGCCCTCGAGCGCCAGCAGCGGCGGCAACGGGCTCTACTCCTACGGCAGCAGCCCGGCCTTCCCGACCAGCTCGTTCAACGCCTCCAACTACTGGGTGGACGTCATTTTCAACCAATTGGCCGGGTGATTTGGAGCCGGCCCAAGGAGAGACTAATGCAGGAAGAACTCTACGCGGACGCAATCGGCGAGATCACCGTCACCGGGACGATCATCAGGATCGACCTGGTCAGCCTCTCGGCGACGCTGAAGGATGCCAGCAACCAGCCGGTGCCCCAGTTGCGCCAGCGCGTGGTGATGTCCATCGAAGGGTTCGCCAACAGCTTCGACGTGCTGCAGAAGGCGATGAACGGGTTGATCGAAGCGGGGGCGGTGAAGCGGGTGGCGCCGGATACCGCGAGCGTTCCCCGGCGAGCTGAAACCAATGGCGCAAGACCCGGCGGCTCACCGAACTTCGCCTAGGCGGCCCGGGCCATGACCGAGGCCTTCCAGACCGGACCGCTATGCCTATCGGCGATCCTCAGGCACCACGGCAAGGATGTCGGCGCCGAGCGGCTCGCGGCCCAGCACGGGCTCAGCAACGAGAGCCCCGGCGCGCAGATGATGATGCGGATGGCGCGCGAGGCCGGGCTGCGCATCCGATCCGCGAGGCTCAAGCCGAATGACCTGATGCGCCTGGGAGAGGCCTACCCGGCGCTGGCCCAACTCAAGAACGGCAACTGGGTAGCGATCCTCGCCACGATGCGCGATGGGGCGGGAGCCAAGGTGCTTCGGCTCTACGACCCGATGGCGGCGGCGCCCGGCATGATCGACGTGCCACTCGAGAAGTTCCGCGAGGTCTGGCGGGGCGAACTGCTGCTCGCCAAGCGCGACAACCAGACGAGCCCCGGCCAGCAGCCGTTCGGCTTCCGCTGGTTCGCCCCCGAGATCATCCGGCAGGGCCGGCTGTTCATGGATGTCGCCGTGGCGGCGCTGGCGCTCTATGCGCTGGGGCTGGTGACGCCGATCTTCTTCCAGCTGGTGATCGACAAGGTGCTGGTGCACCAGAGCTATTCGACGCTCATCGTGCTGGCTGTGCGGCATCTGCGTGGCGCTGCTGTTCGAGGCGCTGTTCGTGTTCCTGCGCCGCTACCTGCTGCTCTATGCCACCAACCGCATCGACATCCGGATGGCGACCAAGACCTTCGGGCACCTGCTCGGCCTGCCGATCACGTTCTTCGAGCAGGGTTCGGCCGGCGTCCTGGTCAAGCACATGCAGCAGACGGCGCGGATCCGCGAGTTCCTGACCGGGCGGCTGTTCCTGACGCTGCTCGACGGGCTGTCGCTCCTCGTCTTCGTGCCGGTGCTGTTCTACTACAGCTCCGGGCTGACACTGCTGGTGCTGCTGTTCAGCGCCATAGTCGCGCTAGTGGTGGCGCTGCTGGTCGGCCCGTTCCGCAAGCGGCTGCTCGCGCTCTACGAGGCGGAGGGCGCGCGGCAGGGCCTGCTGGTCGAGACGGTGCACGGCATGCGGACGCTCAAGTCGCTCGCCATGGAGCCGCTGCAGGGCCGCCAGTGGGACGACCGCACGGCGCAGACCATCACCACCCGCTTCCGGGTCGAGACGATCTCGACCATGGCGCAATCGGTGACCGGGCTGATCGAGAAGCTGATGGGGGTCGCGATCATCGGCTTCGGGGCGCTGGCGGTATTCGAGGGCAACATGACGGTCGGGGCGCTCATCGCCTTCAACATGCTGGCCGGCCGCGTCTCGGGGCCGCTGGTCCAGATCGTCACCATGGTGCACGAGTACCAGGAGGTGGCGCTGTCGGTGCGGATGCTCGGGCAGATCATGAACCAGAAGGTCGAGCGCTCCGGGCAATCGGAGGGGCTGCGGCCGGACCTGTCGGGCGGGGTCGAGTTCGAGAACGTCTCGTTCCGCTACGGCAGCGACGGGCCGATGGCGCTCGACGACGTGTCCTTCACCATCCCGGGCGGCAGCGTCTTCGGCGTGGTCGGCCGGAGCGGCTCGGGCAAGACCACGGTGACGCGGCTGATCCAGGGGCTCTACCCGATCCAGGAGGGGCTGATCCGCGTCGACGGGCACGACCTGCGCGAGGTCGACCTAGGCCATCTGCGCAAGAGCATCGGCGTGGTGCTGCAGGACAGCTTCCTGTTCCGCGGCACGGTGCGCGAAAACATCGCCATGGCCAAGCCCGATGTCGGCTTCGACCAGGTGGTGGCGGCGGCGCGGCTCGCCGGGGCCGACGAGTTCATCGAGCGGCTGCCGCGCGGCTATGACACGATGATCGAGGAGAATGCCGAGAACCTCTCGGGCGGGCAGCGGCAGCGCCTCTCGATCGCCCGGGCGCTGGTGCGCGACCCGCGCATCCTGATCCTCGACGAGGCGACCAGCGCGCTCGACCCCGAGAGCGAGGCGATCGTCAGGCAGAGCATCGGGGGCATCGCCAGGAACCGCACGGTGATCATCGTCTCGCACCGGCTGTCGACGCTCGCCGATGCCAGCTCGATCCTGGTGATCGACCGGGGCCGCATGGTCGATGTCGGCCCGCACGGACAGCTGCTTACCCGCTGCACCACCTACCGGCAGCTGTGGAACCAGCAGATGAGGCTCGCCGGATGACGCCCGCGCCGCAAAAGCCCGCCGCTCGCCGGACCATCCTCGGCGGCAGGAAACGCGCCACTCCGGAGCTCAAGGCAGTGCCACCGGCGAGGAAGCCGGCGCCGCGGGTGATCCGGCCGGTCGGACGGCCGGCGGTGATGGAATTCCAGAGCGACGCGCTGGAGCTCGAGACGCGCAAGCCGCCGGTGCTGGCGCGGGCGACGCTCTACACGGTGATCCTCGCGATCGGATCGGCGGTGGTCTGGGCCTCGGTCTCGCAGGTCGACGAGATCGTGATGGCGCCGGGGAAGCTGGTCACCACCCAGCCGCTGCTCGTGGTGCAGCCACTCGAGACCTCGATCATCCGCGCCATCAACGTCAAGCCAGGCGACCAGGTGCATCGCGGCCAGCTGCTGGCCTCGCTCGACCCGACCATCACCACGGCGGATGCCGACCAGTTGCGGGGACGCACGGCCAATTACGATGCGCAGATCGCCCGGCTCGAGGCGGAGCTGGCGGAAAAGCCATTTGAACCCGGGCCGAACGCGACGGAGGACCAGGCGACGCAGGCGCGGCTCTACCGGCAGCGCGCTGCTTCCTATGCGGCGAAGCTCCGCGATTTCGACGCCCAGATCGCGCATGCAGAGGCAAGCCTGGGGGCCGCCAAGGATGAGGCGAGCGTCCTCGAGCAACGGCTCAAGGGGCTCAAGGAAATCGACCTGATGCGCTCGACGCTGTTCGAGAAGGGCAGCGGCTCACGCCTCACCTTCCTGCAGGGGCGGGACCAGACCTACGACATGGAGGGGGCGCTCGCCCGGGTGCGCGGCGACGAGACCGAGACAACGCAGCTCCTCGTGCAACTGGGCGCACAGCGGCAGAACTTCATCGAGGACTTCCGGCGGCTGGCGCTCGAGAACCTCGTCGAGGTGCGCGACCAGCGCGACGCGGCGGCCGAGGACCTGAAGAAGGCGGAGCTCCGGGAGGGCATGGCGAGCATGATCTCGCCGGCCGACGCCGCGGTGCTCGAGGTGGCACATCGCTCGATCGGCTCGGTGGTGCAGGGCGCCGAGCCGCTGTTCACGCTGGTGCCGCTCAACGTGCCGCTCGAGGCCGAGGTGTCGGTGGCGGCCAACGATATCGGCCACCTCAGCAATGGCGACCCGGCGCGCATCAAGATCGATGCGTTCCCGTTCCAGAAGCACGGCACGGTGGACGCGAAGGTGGTGTCGATCAGCCAGGACTCGTTCGCCCCCGAGGGCGCCGGGGCATCGCAGCACGGCGTGTTCTACAAGGTGCGGCTGGCGCTGGGCGAGATGAACCTCAGGTCGGTCCCCAAGGGGTTCCAGATGCTGCCCGGCATGACCATGTCGGCCGAGATCAATGCGGGGGAACGGAGCGTCATCTCCTATTTCCTCTATCCGCTGATCCGCGGGCTGGACGAGAGCCTGCGCGAGCCCTGAGGCTCGCTAGTCGGATGCGGGCGGCGGTAGCACGCGCTAGACCCTCTCGTCGGCCGCGTAGCTCTTAAGCGTGATTGTCATTCCGGCCAGTGCTGCCATCGTCCGAGCAAGCATCTGGGGCCGTCGCGACGGCCTCGCAGGACCACAAGGGGTGACCTAGTGATCGAAGCGCTCGGGCGGGCCGAGCTCCGGCACCGCAGCATCCGTGTGCCCGCGCGGACCGCGGCGGGCAAGCGGTCTGGTCGCTGGACACGCGGGGGGGCGATCGTCGTGCCGGCGGAGCAGCCCGACCGGCTACACTGGGTGGTACTGCTTTTCCTTGTCGGGCTGGTCATCCCGTGGGTCATCATGATCGGCCCGCTTCGGCTTTCGGTTTATCGCCTGGTCCTCCTCGCCACCACGATCCCATGCCTCGTGATCTGGGCCCGCGGGGGCGCCGGCAGGGTCCGAGTCGCCGACCTTGCAATGCTCGCCTTCTGCGCTTGGGGAACAGTCTGCCTGATGGTCAATCATGGCGTGAGCGACGGCATTCAGCCCAGCGGCATCCTGTTCATCGAGAGCGCCGGCCCATATTTCATGGCGCGCTGCTTCATCCGAAACGAGCGCCAGTTCGAGGCGATGGTGCGGCTGCTCTTCTGGGTGATCCTAGCGATGCTGCCCTTGGGACTGGTCGAACTCCTCACCGGATACAAGGCGACGTTGCGGCTCTTCGACCTCGTAATGCCAAGCGTCGACGAGACACTAATGGATGTCCGCTGGGGCCTGCGACGAGTACAGGGCCCCTTCGAGCATCCGATCCTGTTCGGCGTCTTCTGTGGCGGCATCCTCGCGATGACCCTTCTGGTGCTAGGATACAAGAAGAAGGGGCTAAGGCGCTGGGGCCGCGCGGCACTGGTTGGTGCGACCTCCCTCCTAAGCCTGTCTTCGGGACCGATGAGCGCGATTGTCGTTCAGATCCTGCTGTTGGGCTGGAACTGGGCGCTTGGGGCGGTGGAGGCGCGCTGGAAAATTCTTTGGGCCCTGGTGATCGGTCTCTACATCAGCATTTCGGTGTACACGTGGTCGGTCGGTGGCGGCCTTCTATATCAGCCACGCCCCGTTGTTCGATGCGTGGTCCGCCTACTACCGGCTGTTGATCTGGGAGTTCGGCTCGGCAACCGTCGCACGCCATCCCATCTTCGGGATCGGGCTCAACGAGTATGAACGCCCGAGCTGGATGACCGCCAGCGTCGACATGTTCTGGCTCAACAACGCCATCATGTTCGGGCTGATTGGAGCGATCCTACTGGTGCTGATCGTCGGAGCCAGCGCGGCGCTGGTCGGCTTCAGGCGCAACCTGACAGAGCAGCTCTACGCCTATCGTGCAGGATACCTGATCTCAATGGCAGGGTTTTTCATTGCCGGCTGGGGCGTGCATTTCTGGAACGGGACCTACTCGTACTTCCTCTTCCTCGTCGGCAGCGGCGTATGGCTGGCCGAACGGGGCGGGGAACAAGCCGCAGGGACCAGGCGCGGTGCGGGCCACGAGGCAAGACCCGAACTTCCCGGTCGGCGTGCGATGTTCGCCGATCCAGCGCAGCGAGGTTCTGCACCAGTGACGCGCCACGGTCGAGGCGCCAACAGGAGCGCTCGTCGGGAACGATGAGACGATGCATCGACGTCCAAGCGCCAAAGTGGGTAGAGAGCGTCCTAGTGAATGACTTCGCCCTTAGTGTCGGCGTCAGGGGCAAGCCGCTTGCCGGCATCGAACAATCCCTGGAGCAGCCTGGACACTTCCGGCTGAAGTTCGACCGATCTCTCGACCAATACGTCCCTGGTGTTCCGAACCTCAAGGATTGAAGCGGCCGACCAAGCCGCTTCAATAGCCATTGCAAGAGCCGCGCCGTATTCAGGCAAAGCCTGTTCCGCGGCACGAACTGCGGGGATCATCCCCGAACGGGCCAGAGCGCGGTACGAGCCACCAAACCTGTAAAAGATCCACTTCTTCACTGGGAATTCTTCGCAGCACTGATCCCTAATCAGCCGGCAGCCCTCGGCGAGCGCCTGCGCAGTTTCATCTCGGCTGAACGATTGGACAGGCTTGATAGCGGGAAGGCGCCCGAGCAGCTCTGTATGGTGCTCGATGTTCGCAACGCGCAACCAGTGCGGAAGTGCTGTACGGATAACCCACTCAGCGCAGGTCAAGGCACGTTGGCTATCGAGCTCAGCGTCCGCAGTCCCTGATCTTTTTGAGAGAAGCGGCAATAGCAGCCGGGTGCGATCTGGGTATGGCAAGTACCGACCCCAGTCGTAGAGCATCTCTCGCAGCACCGGCGACACCCCGCCCTCGGCAGAGGATACGATCTTCAGGATATCCCTATGCCGTTGTTTCTTGAGAGCTGCTCGATATGCCCTAAGTTCCTTCAGATTTTCTTCCGTCATCGCACTCTCCGCATCGATCGCGGCCAGTTCCCCTCCGCAAGCATGGGGACCTCGCCACGCTGCGTCGCCTGCCACTGTTGCCGAGGCCTCTACCGCTCCGTGCTGCGCAACCCGTGAAGGTCTGAATCGGCGGCATCAAATGCCCAGAACGCGCTGGCGCCAGCGCAGGGCGGCGACCTGGAGCCGCCAGGCGATGGCCCAGGGCGCCCAGAAGGGGTTGAGCGGCAGCAGGTGCGCCGATCCCCGCGCGCGTTTCGCGGGCGCGGAAGCGCGCGCCGGTGCGCCGCCGGCCATCGAGCTCGGAGATGAAGCAGGCGAAATCGTCGTAGGGAAAATCGGGAAAGCCGCGGGCCCTGGCATAGGTGACGAGATCGTGGGCCTGCCGGCGCAGGGTGCGCCGCGCGATGGCGCGCAGCTCGTCGCGCTCCTCGAGGTCACCGCCGGTGCCATCGAAGACCATGCCGAAAGACTGCCAGCGCTGGCGCAGGTCGATCAGCTGGCCGCGGTGCGTGGCGGCGGAGAACTGCTGCAGGTGCATGTTCTGCGGGTGCTTGCGGTAGAAGGCCTGGTCGACGCCGAGGAGGAACCCGACGCCGGACACGCAGGCGGTCCTTAGCCACATCTCGAAATCACCGGCATGCGGCAGCTCGCGGCTATACAGCCCGATGTCGCGCAGCACCGACATGCGCATCATGACCTCGGGCGAGGCGGCGACGTTGAATCCGATGCGGCAACGCTCGCGCAGCCAGTCGACACCGCTCCAGACCACCCAGCGGCTGGGGTCCGTGCGGGGGGACGGCGGCGTGCCGGAGAAGTCGATGGCCCGGCCATAGACGAGGCCGACGGAGGGCTCGGCCTCGAACAGGGCGACAGCGCGGGTAAGCGCGCCGGGCGTGGCGAGGTCGTCGGCGCTGAGCAGCAGCACATAGTCGCCCGTCGCCGCCGACAGCCCGTCGTTGTAGGTGGCGATATGCCCGGCATTGGCAGCGTGGCGGATGAGGATGATCCGGTCGTCCTCGGCCGCGAGCTGGCGCGCGACATCGGCGCTGCTGTCGGTCGAGGCATCGTCGACGATAATGATCTCGAGCTCGATGCCGGGCTGGTTGCGCGACACGCTGTAGACGCATTGCGGCAGGTAGCGGCCGTAGTTGTAGCAGGGGATGACGACGCTCACCCTGGGGACGGGAGCGAAGCGGCAGGGCGCGGCGAGTGCGCCCACCGGTGCCCAGCAGCAGGAGTTCCCCCAATCCGCCGATCATGCCTGTTCCACCAGCCCGGGTTGGAGGTGCTGCGGACCAGGCGCGCCGAGGGCGGCGCGGATGGCGGTGTCGATCGTGTGGCCGGCGTCTTCCCAGCGCACCGACTGCTGGCTCTCGGACGCGGCAGCCGATAGCGCCGCGAAGCCGGGCGTGCGCACGATCTCCTCGAGCGCCGCAGCGAGCGCCTGCGGGGTCGGGGCGGCATAGCGGACATGGGGATTGTCCAGCACCATCCGGTTGTGCGGCGCGTCGTTGACCACCGCGATGCACCCCGCCGCCAGCATCTCCAGCGGCACCAGCGAGACGTTGGTCAGCGACAGGCTGAGGCCGGCGAAGCAGCGGTTGTAGATGTCGTTGAGCTCGGCCGGGCTGGCGAGGCCGTGGTCGACGCAGCGGAAAGGCGTGGCGCCGACGCGCTCGCCATAGAGGTGGATCTCGATATCCGGGTTTCGGTCGGCGAAGACCTGCAGCGCCAGGAGGCCAAGCGCGTAACCGCGTCGCGGCGTGCTCGGCCTGGCATAGAAGGCGATACCGGTCCGACGCTCGCCCCGGTTGGCGTAGCTCGAGGTATCGCATCCGAAGTCGAATGGGGTAGCGGCCATGCCGTAGTCGGCGGAGAGCTTGCCGGCGAGCCAGCGGCCGGCGGTGAGGCCGTGGAAGCCCATGGAATAAGTGCTCTCGGCCAGCACGTGCTCGACCCCGACGGGATGAAAGTCCGGCTCGAAATCCTGCACGAAGTAGAAGCGCTTGCCGGTGCAGCGGGCGTTGAACACGGCATAGGCGCTGCCCCAGCTCGTCGCCACGACGCCATGCGCATCGGCCATGCGCCCGTCGAGGCGCTCGACCGGGCCATCGAAGCGGTAGTGCCTGCGGATGATTGCGGCGTAGTGCTGGGGATCGGTCAGCCGCGGGTGATAGAGGTAGATGCGATTGCGGTAGCCGTTCGCCTCGAGGTGCCTGATGGCGCGGAAGATCGTGGTGTGGCCGCCGGAGCCGGGACCTGGGCCGGTCATCACCCAGTTGAGCCTGAGTGGTTCGCCCTCCCGTATGGGCGGAATCGAGGGGAGATCGGGGTGCGCGAGGTCGGCGGCCAGCACGTCGGCGGCAAGGACCGGCCAGCGCGGCGGGCCGGGCTGGAGCGCATCGGCGGCCCGCGAACGCAGCCGGTCGGCGATCTCCCTCACCCCACCGCTTCGGGCAAGCCAGGCGAGCTGCCGCCAGCGGCGCGCGATACCGGCACTGATCGGCGATGCATCCATGGGTTGGTGCGCCGCGGCACCGCGATGAGGCGCGACTTGTGGTTTCGACGAATGGGCGATGTCAGCCCCCGAGGCCGGTGTGCTTCCCGTGAAAAAGCATCGCAACGACGCCGGCGCCTCGCAACGCTCAGTTCGACCTAAGCGACATCGAATGCACTAGCCCGTGCCCGCAGGTGGCGCGAAGCGAAGCCCGGCCGAAACAATTCGCAAGTGATTCGGAGGCCATGCCCGATTCCGGTGAGTCGCGCCCTGCTAGCTACTTAGAACTAGCCGCCTGCGGCCGCGGACGGCGGAAATCCCGTACGAAATGGTACCCGAGGCAAGTTGACGCAGGCCTCTACGTAATCCTGTGTACCATTTGAGACAATTCCATCGAACGGTGGAGAGACCGGCTTAGCCTTAACTGTCGTTGCCCAGACATGGCCTCAATCCGCCCCCAGGCACGGGCTTCTGCAACAGCAGAGACTTTCTACAATGCAAAGGGGCATGACTAATGGCGACTTGGCCAAATTCGACTAATACGGGCGTGCCGGACGGGGTTGTTTTGACACCCTCCGGCGGAATGACAATTACTAAGCCCGGGACCGTCATATCTGGACTGAATATTACAGGGCCGATTTATATCCAGGCTGACAACGTCACCATCGAAAACTGCAAGATCAACGCGACGGATTGGGCCGGCGTCCGGGTTTTTCCGGGCTTCACTGGCGCCGTTGTGAAGAATAACGAGATCGACGGACGGGGTGCCCACAACGGAATCTTCGGAAATGGCACCTTCCTGAACAACAATATCTACAACGTCGAGAACGGAGTTGCCGTACAGGGCAACAACACTGTGATCGAGGGCAACTACATCCACGATTTCTACGCCCCAGGCGAGCCGCACTATGACGGCATCGAAATCGACGGCGGCATTTCCAACGTCACCATTCGCGGCAACACCATCGTCGTCGATCATGGGCAGACGTCTGCCGTGATGATCGACAACTATTTCGGACCGATCAACAACATCAAGGTTGACGGCAACCTGCTGGCCGGCGGCGGATACACGATCTACGTGGACGGCCAGTTCACCAGCCACCCGATCTCCAACGTCAGCATCACCAACAACCACATGGGCAAGGGTGGTTGGGGGCTCACCAGCTTCAACCAGACCAACCCGACCTACACGGGTAATACCAATGATGGCTGGACACTGGTGAACGCCCTCGACAGCCAGCCGGTCGACCCGTCCCCTGCTCCCAACCCGACTCCTGATCCCACTCCTGATCCTACTCCCGCGGCGTGCGACCGAGAACGCCGACGTTCTCAACGGCGACGCAGGCAACAACACGATCAACGGCCTCGGCGGTGACGACCGGATCAACGGCGGTGCCGGCAACGACAGGCTGATCGGCGGCGCCGGCAAGGATACGCTCACCGGCGGTACGGGCAACGACACCTTCGTGTTCCAGGCCACCAGCGAGTTCCGCGGCCTCAACCGTGACGTCATCACCGACTTCACGCCGGGCCAGGACAAGATCGACCTGTCGGCGATCGACGCCAACACCAGCCTCAGCGGCAACCAGGAATTCACGTTCCTCGCTGCCAACGGCGCGAGCTTCACCGGCAAGGCGGGCGAGCTCGCCTGGCGGACCGAGAGCGGCAAGACGATCATCCAGGCCGACACCAACGGCGACAAGTGGGCTGACCTCGAGATCGAGTTGACCGGCGCCAAGACGCTCAAGGCATCGGACTTCATCGGCGTCGCGGGCTCGTCCACGCCGACGCCGCCGACGCCGCCGACGACCATCAACGGCACCTCGGGCGCCGATACGCTGAACGGCACCTCCGGCAACGACGTCATCAACGGCCTGGCCGGCAATGACAAGCTGAACGGCGGCGCCGGGAACGACACGCTGATCGGGGGGGCCGGCAAGGACACGCTGACCGGCGGCGCCGGGAACGACGTCTTCAAGTTCAACTCGGTTGCCGAGATCGGCAAGACCCCGTCGACCCGGGACGTCATCACCGACTTCACCAAGGGCCAGGACAAGATCGACCTGTCGGTGATCGACGCGAACAGCGCCGCTTCCGGCAACCAGGCCTTCAGCTTCCTCGCGGGGAACGGCGAGTCGTTCCACAAGACGGCCGGTGAACTCGCCTGGCACACCGCGGGCGGCAAGACCATCGTTCAGGGCGACGTCAACGGCGACGGCTGGCACGACTTCGAGATCGAGCTGACCGGCACGATCAACCTGACGCAGGCCGACTTCATCCTGTAGTCGACGACAAGGCGCCCGACTTAGTGGTGCCAAGAGCAGCCCCGCGCCGGATTCCGGTGCGGGGCTGAATTCGTTTTCAGCCGCCCGCGACGGCGGAGAGGCCGGCGCCGGCCTCGGTGCCCGCCCCACCCGGACTGGTGGCGAGCGGGTAGATAGGCAGGCCGGCGAGGAGGCCCGAGGCGATCGCGCCGGGGCTCACCGCGATGATGTGGCGGGCCGGCCAGGGCCGATGATCGAGCACTGAGTGCTCGTCGAAGGCGAGCACTTCATAGAGGCTCTCCCGGCGCGGGTGATAATAGAAGAAGCGGTAGCCCAGCCTCGCGATCGCCTCGTACCAGGGCAGGGACGCCAGCCCCAGCAGCGTCACCAGCACATCCACCCGGCCCGAAGCGAAGCAGGGCATCGCCCCCTCGAGGACGGAGGGCTCGTGGCCGGCGACATTGAGCTTCAGCACCGAAACCTGGCCGATGCCGAACTCATCCAGCATGCGGGGCATCGTCGTTACCCGCACGAGGTCGCCGGTGGCGCCGCCGAGACCACCCATGAAGGCGTGTGAGGAAGTCTCGAAATGCGCCTCGCCCTCCTCGGAGGACAGCGCCAGCCGGTGAGTGGTGACGCGTCCGGCCGCGGCGTTGCGGAGAATGTTGCGTCTTAGAGTCACCAGGTTGAGCCGGCTGGGTTCCAGCGCGTAGATTCTCGCGCCGGGAAGTTTTGCGGCAAAGAGCGAGAACTGGCCGATCGCCGCCCCCACGTCGACGACGGTCCAGCCCGGCCTGCGCGATGGCGGCGAGGAAGGGGAACTCGGGATCGATGAAATCTCCGAAAAGCACCAGCACCGTGGGGAACTGCTGGGGGTACTGGTAGGCGAGGTCGGGTCCGTGACCGAGACGGATGGCTCCGTGGCGCGGTCGGGCGAGCTTCACGCCCAGCAACCGCCAGGCGCCGCGGGCGGTGGCGGCGAGGCCGACTACCCGAGTGCCCCAGGTCAGCTTGTCCACGAGACCGCGCATGCGGCCGATCGTCAGCCCCCCGGCCATCATCCAACCTCTCATCGGGCCCTGCAGGGCTTTGGCGTAACAGAGCGGCGGCGGCGCGCCCATCGCCCCGATGGAGCTAGGGAATAAGCCCCTCGCGGGATTGGGCGGAGGACAATCCACGACGTTCAGACGCTCGCTCACACGCTCAAGTCCACGCCGCACCGGCAAATGGCCACCCCGAAACGCGGGGGATGGTCCCCCGCCCTTCGAAAGGACCCGAGCAAATGAGTATCGCGAGCATCGAAATCGAACAGGACCGCATGCTGATCGACCGGCGCGGGCAGGCAGCGCTGCTGTTTGGCCGCATGGTGGCGGCGGCGAGACGGCACCTCCACGGGCATCGCCGGCTGCAGACCCTGCGCAGCCTGCCCGACAGCGTGTTGATCGACATCGGCGTGAACCCTGCCAGCGTCAGAGACCCGTTCGTGACGCCGCACTGCTTCAACCTGTTTCCGGGAGGCAGGTGAGATGACGGTTCCCTTGATCGCGACACGCCGGCGGCCCTGGTGGGGCTGCCGGCGTGGTTCGGCAATTGCATGCGGGCCTGGGGGCAGCGGCACGAGGCGCTGGAGCGGGTCGAGTTCTTCAGCGCGTTACCGGATGAGCTGCTGCGCGATATCGGCATTGCCGAGGGGACCATCCAGCTGCTTTGGAACGGCCGGTTCCCCGGGGCGCGACGGACGGATCGGGCAGTGATGCGCGACGACTTGTTCATGCGCGCCGACGAGTATTAGTCGCCGGGATCGGGCAGCAGCACGCTCAGGACGTCGTCGAGGGGCACGTCAAGTGCGTGCAGCAGCGGCTGGGCTCGGTTGGCAATGAGGCACCACTGGTTCCGCTTGGTCATCTCGGCAATCGCCGGCAGCGAATTCGGTGCAGGATAGCGGGTCTCGACCACGACCGGCGACAGCCCGCCGCGTGCGGCAGTTGCCGCTTCAGGCGGGGGTCGCATTGCGGGAACTGGCAGCGAGCGCGCGCTCGGAGGCGGCGCGGGCACTCGCCGAGACTTCGGCCGCGGCGACCTGGTTCAGGCGCTCAAGGTAGAGCGAGGGGCGGCGGCCGGCGCCCCTGGGCCTCGATCTCCACCAGCACCGACAGGGCCTCGGCAACGTCGCTGGCCTGATCCTCCGCTCCGCATTGTCGAGCGCCTCGTCGGCGGCTCGCGCCGCCGAATCGAGGTCGCCGCGGGCGAGGAAGGCCCGGAGGCGGCGGTCGCCGCGACCCGCCAGCCGGTGCTTGGCCTCGGCACCGCGGAGCGCGCTGCCTGCAATGCCTCAGCGATCCTGAGGTGCATGAGCTTGCGGCGCGGTGCCGAAAGCGTGGTGAGCACGGCGGGCCGGACCAGGTCGTGACTGAAGCGGTATTCATCCTCGCCGCTGACGCGGAGCATGCCGTGACGTTCGAGGAGGTCGAGCGACTGCAGGAAATCCATCGGCGGCAGCTCCGCCACCGCCTGCAGCCGCGTGGCCGAGAACGGCGAGCCGAGAACCGCCGCCCAGCGCACCAGCTCGGCGCCCTGCGGCGGCAGGCGCTCCAGCCGCTCGACTAGCAACTCGCGCAGCGAAGTGGGCAAGGTGTCGTCGCACTGGTCCAGATCGCGCGCCAGCTCGATGGCAAAGAGCGGGTTGCCGCCGCTCAGCTCGACGATGCGCTGGACCTCTTCGGCCGGAGCGATGGGGGCGATGAGCGCGGCCGTCTCGGCCGGGGCGAGCGGCCCGAGGTGCACTTCATCGACGAGGCCGTCGTGCCGCAGGCTGCGCAGCACCGCGTTCATCGCCGCGTCGTCGGGCAGGTCGCCTTCACGCGCGCCGAGGAGGACAAGCAGCGGCGCGTGATGGGACGAGCGGAGCACCTGGTGCAGGAGGTCGGCGGAGGCCTCGTCGGACCAGTGCATGTCGTCGAGCGCCACGAGCACCGGCGTGCCGTCGCCGAGAACCTCGGCGGTGACCGCGGCGAAGAGCTGCTCGCGGCCGACCACCAGGCTTTCGGCGCCGCCGAGTTCGGGAAGGCGGGTCAGCGCCCCGATCCATGGAGTGTAGGCTGCGCCCAGGGCACCGTCATAGGCACGGCCGAAAAAGACGCGGATGCCGTCGGCCGCCGCCCGGGCGCAGAGCTCGGCGATCATCCGGCTCTTGCCGGTGCCGTTGTCGCCGAGGATCAGCATCACCCCGCCTTCGCCGAGGCGGGTTGCGACGTCGAGCGCGGCGGCCAGCCGGTGCTGTTCGGCATCGCGGCCACTAGCCCGAGGCGACCCCAGGGTCGGCTGCGAAGTTGGAGCTCGCGGCTGCGGCCGGGGGGCGGTCAAGACGGGGGTTTCGGCCACCGGCTCGGCCGCAGGCAGAGGACGCGTGCGCAGCGTGCGCCATTGCTGGGTGAAGCGGGCTGCGGTGTCGCCCCCGAGCTCGCGGAACTGGCGTTCGGCTGCCTCGAACTGGCGCTCGGCCTCGGGTTCGCGCCCGGCCGCGATGAGCGCCTTCAGGAGTTTGAGGCGGGCGGCCTCGTTATAGGGGTCGATCTGCGTCAGTTGCCGCCATGGTCCGATGGCCGGCTCGCCCGCCTCGGCCTGCCGCTGGGCCAGCACAGTGAGCAGGCGGATCTGGAGCTGCCGCACAACTTCGTCGCCGACAACCCGGGAACTCGCAATTCCAGTTCCGCGCCGACAACAACTGGATCTCCGGAACGCATAGCCGCAGTTCGATCCAGGGCTATTTCGGCGCCAATGGCGAGCAGAGCCGCGACAAGACCTTCATCGTCGACGGCGACCATCCGGCGCTGCTGACGGGCGGCGACAATGCCCCGGCACCCGTCGAATACCTGCGCACGCGCTCGCCTGCTGCATCACCGCGGGCATCGGCAATATCGCGGGGCGCGCGGGGTGAAGTTGAGCCGCGTCAGCTCGCATGTCGAAGGGGACATCGACCTGGCGGGCCTCCTGGGCCTCTCCACCGAGGTGAGGAACGGCTACCAGGACATCCGCATCAGCTTCGAGATCGAGGGCGACGGCACGCCCGAGCAGCTGGCGGAAATCGTGGCGCAGTCGAAGGCGCGCTCGGCGGTGTTCGACGTGCTGACGAAGGGCGTGCCGGTCAGCATCGACGTCAAGGCTGAGGCCTAGCCGGAGCGCGTGGCTCACCCCAACCCTATCCCCTCCCCGTCAAGGGGAGGGAGACGAAGGAGACGCGATGCCGGTGTTTTGGTCTCCCTCCCCCTTGCGGGGAGGGGACAGGGGTGGGGGTGGGGGTGGACCCGCCCACCGGGCCTTCGTCGAACTACGAGGAGCGCAGCATGAAACGCACAGATGTCATCATCATCGGGGCCGGGCAGGCCGGGCTTGCGATGTCGTACGAACTCGCCACCCCGGGCATCGATCATGTCATCCTGGAACGTGGCCGGGTGGCGGAGCGCTGGCACTCGACCACCTGGGACTCGCTGCGGCTCCTCTCCCCCAACTGGATGCTCCGGCTGCCGAACTGGCGCTACCGGGGCCCGGACCAGGACGGCTACCTGGGCCGCGACGCCCTCATCCGCTACCTCTCCGACTATGCGGGCGCCATGGCGGCTCCGGTCGTCGGCGACAGCCCGGTGCTGCGGGTGCGGCGGTCCGGATCGATGTACGAGGTGCGCACCCCGGATACGCTGTGGCAGAGCCGGGCGCTGGTCATCGCGACCGGGCATTGCGAGGCGCCCCGCATCCCGGCGGCTGCACGGGGGATCGACCCGTCGATCCTGCAGGTCCACTGTCGGGCTACCGCAACCCGGCGCAACTGCCGTCGGGCAACGTGCTCGTCGGAGCCTCGCCCTCCGGGGTGCACATCGCCCATGAGCTGGCGCTTTCCGGCCGTGGCGTGACGCTGGCGGCGGGGAGGCACACGCCCCTACCCCGCATGTTCAGGGGGCGCGACATCTTCTGGTGGATGGACCGGCTCGGCATCCTCGAGGAGGCGGCGAGCGCCGTGCCCGACATCGAGGCGGCGCGGGTCCAGCCGTCGCTGCAGTTGGCGGGGCGGCCGGACCACTCCGATCTCAACCTGCCAGTCCTCGTCCGTCGCGGCGTCCGTCTCACCGGCCGGCTGGCCGGCGCCGACGGGCGGGAAGTGACATTCGCAGACGATCTTGCGGCTACGGTGGAGCGGGCGGAGGAGAAGCGCGACCGGCTGTTGCACGACATGCTCGACTTTGCCCTCCGGGCAGCGTGAGGAGGAGAGAATGCGCGCACCCGCAGATCGTAGCCATGACGTCATCATCGTCGGCGCGCGTGTTGCCGGCGCCGCCACCGCCCTGCTGCTGGCGCAGGCGGGATTGAAAGTGCTGGTCATCGACCGGCAGCCACGCGGCACCGATACGCTGTCGACGCATGCGCTGATGCGCGGCGGAGTGCAGCTGCTGTCCCGCTGGGGCCTGCTGGCGCGGCTGCTCGAGGCGGGCACGCCGTTGATCGCGACCACCACCTTCCACTATGGCGATGAAAGGGGGGTGGGGGATGCCGCGGGGGAGTTGAATGAGGGGGGCTCACTCAGCATGCAGCCGCCCGGCTTGTTTCCCTAGACAAAACTGGCGTTTTCGCCGGAGCTCTTCACGCCGGTGATCATCGAGACCACCTCGTTGCCGTCGGTCTTCGCGGTTTCGACCATGCCGGCGATGCGGCCGCGGCGGAAGACCCAGATCTTGTCGACGAGGTCGAACACCTGGCGCAGGTTGTGGCTGACGAGGATCAGCGGGATGCCGCGGGTCTTGAGATTGCGGATGATGCCTTCGACCTGCGTCGTCTCCTGCACCCCCAGCGCGGCGGTGGGCTCGTCCATGATGATGAGCTTCGACACGAAGCTGGCGGCGCGGCTGATGGCGACGCACTGGCGCTGGCCGCCGGACATGTTCCGGAGCTTGCTGCGGAGGTCCGGGATCTTGATGCCGGTCGAGCGCAGCGCCTCCTGCGAGCGCTCCAGCATCTTGCGCTCGTTGAGGAAGCTGAACGGGCCGAGGTTGAAGTAGCGTTCCTCGCGGCCGAGGAAGAGGTTGGCGGGGACGTCCAGGTCGTCGGCGAGGGCAAGGTTCTGGAACACCGTCTCGATGCCGGCGTCGCGGGCCTCGATCGGGCTCCTGAAGTTGACCTGGCGGCCCTCGAAGAAGATGGCGCCGCTGGTCGGCTGCTCGACGCCGGTGATCTGGCGCACGAAGGTGGATTTGCCCGCGCCATTGTCGCCGACCACCGCCACGTGCTCGTGCTCGTAGAGCTCGAAGGTCGCGTCCTCGAGCGCATGGATGCCGCCGTAGCGCTTGGTGAGGCCCTCGGTCCTCAGGATGACCCCTGGGGCGGCAGCGGTAGCGCTCATGCGCGGCCCCTGAGGCGCTGGCGGTAGACATCGAGCACCACCGCGCCGACGATGATGATGCCCATGATGATCTCCTGATAGTAGGCGCTGACCTTGATGTAGGTGAAACCGGAGATGATCACGCCGAAGATGATCATGCCGAGCGTCGTGCCGATGATCGAGCCGCGGCCGCCCGCGAGCGAGGTGCCGCCGATCACGGTCATGGCGATGGCCTGCAGCTCGTATTGCAGCCCCATGCCGCCCTGGGCGGTCTGGCCGCGGGCGGATAGCACGATGCCGGCGACGCCCGAAAGGGCGCCGGCGATCGAATAGACCAGCATGAGGTGATGCTCGACATTGACGCCGGAGACGCGGGCGGCGTGCTCGTTGGAGCCGATGGCGTAGGTGCGCCGGCCGTAGAGCGTGTAGGTGAGGAGGATGTGGAACAGCAGCGCCACGGCGGCGAAGATGATCACCGGCATCATCCCTGCCCCGATCGCCGCATAGCCCGCTGTCGGGAACGAGACGGGCTGGCCCGTGGTGTACCAGTTGGCGATGCCGCGGGCGGTCACCATCATGCCCAGGGTCGCGATGAAGGGCGGGATCTTCGTATAGGCGATGAGGGCGCCGTTGATGATGCCGGCGAGTGTGCCGGCCGCGAGGCCCACCATCACCGGGACGATCACCGGCAGGTCGGTGAGACCCGGATAGACCGCGCGGGCATTGGTGCTCACCTGGGCGAAACTCATGGCGAGGAAGGCGGTCATCGCCAGTACCGAGCCGGACGAGAGGTCGATGCCGCCGGTGATGATCACCTGGGTCGAGCCGACGGCGATGATGCCGATCACCGAGACCTGCAGGATGATGATGCTGATGCGGGCTGGGCTGGCGAGGAAGCTGTCGCCCCTGACGATCCAGCCCAGAGCCTCGAAGATGATGGCGATAATGATGAGGCCGACAAGCACGTTGAACTCGGGCGGCAGGCCGCGCCGCCGCGGGGTCTCGGTCTCAGCGGTCTGTGCCGATGTCGCCATGCCTCTCCCCTCGGCCGCCATGCCGCGCGAGGAACGGAGCGGAGGCCAGCGCCTCCGCTTCCAGGGCCGTCAGTTCGCCGTCAGTTCTTGGCCAGATAGTTTTCGATATTGGCGGGCGTTACAAGCTCGAACGGCACCCAGACCACGTTGCCGACCTTTTCGCCGTTGTGCAGGCGCAGGGCCGCGTCGACGGCTCCGCTACCCTGCGCGGCGGCGTTCTGGAACACGGTGACATCGAGATCGCCTGCCTGCATCGCGGCCAGCGCATCCTGCGTGGCGTCGACGCCGCCGACCACCACATCGGCCATCGAGATGCCGGCGGCCTTCATTGCGGCGATGCCGCCGATCGCCATCTCGTCGTTGTTGGAGATGAAGGCGTCGAACTTCACGCCGGCGGAGAGCCAGTTGTTCATCAGGTCCGTGCGCCTCGGTGCGGTACCAGTTGGCGGTCTGCTCCTCGACGATCTTCATGAACGAGCACTCGGGCGTCGCGATCACGTCGTGCACGTCCTGGGTGCGCTGCCGGGCCGCCTGGTTGTTGAGTTGGCCCATCATCACCACGATGTTGGCGCCCGACTCCTTGCCTGCCTCCCTGAGCAGGCGGCAGACCTCCTTGGCCTCGAGCGTGCCGGAGTCCCTCTCGTCGGAGCCGACGAAGGTCTGGTTGGCGGGCAGCGTGTCGAGATTGACCGGCTCGCGGTTGACGTAGACCAGCGGAATGCCGGCGTCGGCGGCGAGCTGCGTCTGCGCGGCGGTCGCGTCGGTATCGACGGGGTTGACGATGATGGCATCGACGCCCGAGGCGATGAAGTTCTGGATCTGGCTCAGCTGTTTGGCCGGATCCTTCTCGGCCACCTCGATCTGCACATCGACGCCCTTCTCCTTGGCATAGTCGGCGATGCCGTTGCGGAGCACGGTCAGGAAGTTGTCGAGCTCCGACATCGAAACGCCGATGGTCTGGGCCGGGGCGCTGCCAGTCATGAGAGCCAGCGCGATGCCGGCGAGCAGGAACTTCTTCAATTCAACTCCTCCACTCCTGGCGTCCGGCGGCGCCATTGTTGTGCCGGAGGCCCTCTTCCGAGGGCCCTCATCGGGGCTCAGGCGGCTTCGACCGAACATTCGGCCCGGATGAAGTCCATGCTGTCGCGCAGCGCCCGGACCGGATCCTCGAGCGTCGCGGGCTCGGTGGCGAAGGGCTCGAACGAGAACGGGCCGGCATAGCCGCCCGCCTGTAGCGCACGAATCTGCTCGACATTGCCGATGCGGTCGCGCCGATCGACCAGCACGCGGTGCTCGTCGCGCAGTTGCGCCAGGGTCCGAGCCGGGTCGGTGACGCCGGAGATGTGGACGAGGCCGGTGAGCGCGGGAAAGAGCTGCGGTTCGCCGGCGAGATGAGTGGTGGAAGGTGTCGTGCACCAGCTTCAGCACGTCGCCGCCGCCGACAGCCTGGATCGCTTCGGCCGCCTCGCGCTTCGAACGGAGGCTCGAGCTGCCGAAGCCGAGCGGCTCGATCAAGCCGGTGACGCCATGCGCGCCCAGCAGGGGAACGATGCCGCCTAGCGCCGTCCGGAGCCGTGCCGCCCGCTCCGCTGCGGGCGCAGGCGCTTCCGTCATTGGTCGGGACGAGGATCAGCGCCCGGGCGCCGCATTGCTGGGCATAGCCGATGAGCTCCAGCGCCTCGCCGGCCCGCGCGGTATCCCAATCGTCGAACCGCTGCAGCGCATTGATGGTGAGGATGGTGACGCCGGCTTCGTCGGCGAGCAGCCGGATGGTCGCGGCCGGCGTGCCGTCGGCGATGGCGACGCCGGCAACGTCGTTGCGGATCTCGACGTCGGTGACCCCGACGTCCCGCGCCAGCGCGAAGAAGTCGCGGATGCCGAGCTGCGGCGCCACCATGTGGTTGAGCGCGAAGCGCAAGTCCACCGAGTCACCCTCCCGTTGCGGCGCGAGCTTCCCGATCCCCAACGCGAGTCAATCGACTTGGCCCGACGGATGTCAAGGCGCAATAGGAACTAGCCGGCGCGGCGGCTCACAAAGTCGAGGAAGCGCTTGAGCGCTGCGGTTTCCCGCCTTAACTTCAGCCGATCTCAGCGCCGACAGGGAATACAATGGCCACTGCCCTCAAGCCCAAGCGCGACTACAGCCTCCTGGGCCGCGATTCCGAGCGCGCGGTCGGCGAGCGGACTTGCCGCGGCGGAGTGGTATCACACCGACATCCAGCGCCAGAAGATGAAGGAGCTGATGCAGCGCTCCGACGCGCCCGGCGATCCGCGACACCATCATCTGGCTCGGCCTGCTGGTGCTGTTCGGCGCGGGCGGCGTCTATTTCTGGGGCACCTGGTGGTGCGTGCCGTTCTTCCTCGCCTATGGCGTGCTCTACGGCTCGGCCAGCGACTCGCGCTGGCACGAATGCGGCCACGGCACGGCCTTCAAGACGCAGTGGATGAACCGGGTGGTCTACCAGATCGCCTGCTTCATGATCATGCGCAACCCGATCACCTGGCGCTGGAGCCACGCCCGGCACCACACCGACACCATCATCGTCGGCCGCGACCCCGAGATCGCGGTGATGCGGCCGCCGGACCTGCTGCGCGTGGTGCTGAACTTCTTCGGCTTCTACGACGCCTGGTACGCGATGGGCGACATGCTGCGGAACGCCGCCGGCAACCTCAGCGCAGCGGAAAAGAGCTTCATCCCCGAAGATGGAGCAGCCCAAGGCGATCCGCATCGCCCGCATCTGGACCGGCGATCTATGCCGCGGTGATCGCGGCCTGCTTCGCCATGCAGTCGATCCTGCCGCTGATGCTGGTCGGCCTGCCGCGGCTCTATGGCGCCTGGCACATGGTGATGATGGGGCTGCTGCAGCATGGCGGGCTGGCCGACAACGTGCTCGACCACCGGCTCAACAGCCGCACGGTGCTGATCAACCCGATCAGCCGGTTCGTCTACTGGAACATGAACTACCACGTGGAGCACCACATGTTCCCGGTGGTGCCCTATCACGCGCTGCCGCGGCTGCACGAAGCGATCAAGCACGACCTGCCGGCGCCCACGCCCTCGATCCTCGCCGGCTATCGCGAGATGATCCCGGCCTTCCTGCGCCAGCTGCGCTACGAGGATTATTTCCTCAAGCGCGAACTGCCGCCGACGGCGAAGCCGTATCGCGAGGAACTGCATGCCGGCCAGGTGCCGGATGCGACTCCGGCGGAGTAGCAAGCGGGCCGACCGGGAGCCGGCGCCCTTGGCTCACCCCTCATCCGCCCTTCGGGCACCTTCTCCCGCAAGGGGAGAAGGACGATGGGGACGGGTCAGGAAATAGACGAGGGACGGCCGCCAAGCAAATACGCTCGAATTACTCTCTTATTCGCTCCCCCAAGGAGTGCGATAGTCGTCCTGCCGGCTGGTTGACCAGTCGATCAATGGAGGTTGGGAGGACGATATGCTGAGACGTAGCGCTTTGCTGCTCGCCGGGGCTGCCGTAGCCCTGGCGATGACCGTCCCTGCCGCGTTCGCGCAGGGCAAGACCTTCTACTGGATCTCGCATGGCTCGCCGGCCGATCCGGTGTGGACCTATTTCCTCGCCGGGGCCCAGCAATGGGCCAAGGATACCGGCAACACGGTCAACACGTCGTTCCATTCGGGCGACGTGCCCTCGCACCAGGAAGCGGTGCGCGCAGCGATCGCGGCGGGGGCCGTGGGCATCGTCACCAGCAGCCCGGACCCCGGCAGCCTTGTCGACGTGGTCAAGGAGGCCAAGGCAGCGAAGATCCCCATCATCAACATCAACACGCCTGATCCCAGCGCTGCCTTCGACGCCTATGTCGGCGGCGACAACGTGGTCTTCGGGCACAACTGGGCGCAGTACCTCGTCGACCATAACCTGGTGAAGCAGGGCGATTTCGTCTGGATGCCGGTCGAGGTGCCCGGCGCCACCTATGGCGTACAGGAGGAACAGGGGATCAAGAGCGTGTTCGAGCCGCTCGGCATCACCTACGAAATAACTGAAGCCACGCTCGACCAGGCCGAGATCATTACCCGCATGTCGGACTACCTGACCGCCAACCGCGACAAGGTGAAGGCGATCATCGGGCTAGGGCGACCTCGTCACCGGCTCGATCAAGCGGGTGTTCGATCAGGTCGGGGTGAAGCCGGGCGAGATCCCGGTCGTCGGCTGGGGCAATTCGCTGGACACCACTCAGGAAGTGCTGAACGGCTATGTCAACGCCGCGCAATGGCAGGATCCGCAGGCGACGAGCTATGTCGGCCTGTCGCTTGCCGCGATGGCGGCGAGCGGCATTCCTCCCGGCTTCAACGTGATCACCGGCGCCCTCTACGAGAAGGACAAGGCGCAGCTCTACGACGACATCCTCTCGGGCAAGTAATGCCTCTGGCATCCGCGGCGGCTGCCGCGGGTGCCCTCCCCTTATGTCGCGACGCTGGAGTATCGCCGTGGAACGACGCCCGCTACTGCAGAGACTGGTGGCCCAGCCGGAGTTCGGCCCCTTCGTGCTGCTGGTGGCCGAGCTCGTCGTCTTCTGGGCGATCAACCCCGCCTTCCTCTCGGCGCAGAATGTCTCGAACATCCTGGTCTTCTCGGTCGAGCTCGGGCTGATCGCGCTGGCGATGACGCTGCTGATGACCGCGGGCGAGTTCGACCTGTCGGTGGGCTCAGTGTTCGGCTTCGCGCCGGTGGTGATGTGGACGCTGTTCAACTCCGGCGCGGCGCCGCTCGAACCGGCGTTCCTCGTGGCGCTGGGGCTCGCAGTGCTGATCGGCTTCGTCAACGGCTGGTTCGTGACGCGGCTCAGGATACCGTCCTTCCTCGTGACGCTGGGCATGCTGCTGGTGGTGCGCGGCACCGCGCTCTACATCACCGACGGTTTTCCGCAGCGGACCTGGAACGCGGGCGACCAGTGGCTGGCGAAGGTGCTGGTCGGCGATTTCACCATCGCTGGCTTCCGCATCTACATGTCGCTGTTCTGGTTCATCCTCGCGGCGCTGCTGCTGCATTACGTGCTGACCAAGACCAAGTTCGGCAACTGGATCCAGGCGGCGGGCGGCAATCCGGGCGCGGCGCGCGCCCGCGGCGTCAACGTCCGCCGCACCAAGATGGCGCTGTTCATCCTCTCCTCGTGCATGGCGGCGATCGCCGGGGTCATCAGTTCGATCCGCACCTCGGCCGCCAATCCCAACAGCGGGACAGGCTACGAGCTCGAGGTGATCGCCATGGTGGTGATCGGCGGCACGGCGCTGGCGGGCGGGCGCGGCACCATCATCGGAACGGTGCTCGGCATCTTCATCCTCAGGGTGATGCGCAACGGCATCGTGCTGGTCGGCGTGCCCGGCCTCGCCTACAACATCTTCATCGGCGCGATCATCCTGGGGATGATGGCGCTGCATTCCGGGCTCGAGCGCCGGCACCAGACCGGGGAATAAGGCCATGGCCGAAGAACTGGTGCGCATGGTCAACATCAGCAAGTTCTACGGCCACGTGCGCGCCCTCAAGGACGTGAACCTCGTGGTCGGGAAGGGCGAGATCGTCGGGCTCCTGGGCGACAACGGGGCCGGCAAGTCGACGCTGATCAAGGTGCTCTCGGGCGCCGTGCGGGCAACCAGCGGCGAAATCTTCGTGCGGGGCAAGAAGGTGGAGATGAAGCGCACCACCGATGCCATCGCCAACGGTATCGAGACGATCTACCAGGACTCGGCGCTGGTGACGCAGCTCTCGATCGCGCGCAACCTGTTCCTCGGCCGCGAGCCGCTGAGGCGGCCGAAATTCCTCAACCGGCTCGACCAGGACGAAATGGACAGGGTGTCGCGCGAGCTGCTCGGCAGGGTCGGGATCACCAAGGACATCCCGCCCTCGACGCCGGTGTCGGCGCTCTCGGGCGGCGAGCGCCAGGCCGTCGCCATCGCGCGAGCGATGCATTTCGACAGCGACCTGATCATCCTCGACGAGCCGACCAACAATCTCGGGGTGGCGGAGACGCAGGGTGTGCTGCGCTTCGTCCGCAATGCACGGGACTCCGGGCACTCGTCGATCTTCATCGCGCACAATATCCACCACGTGTTCCAGGTAGTGAGCCGCATCGTAGTGATGCGGCTCGGCACGATTGTCGCGGACGACATCGACCCGAAGAGCACGAGCGTCGAGACCGTGGAGCGCATCATCACCGGGATGCACGGCTGACGGTTTCGGCAGCGCCGATCAACCTCGCGCGGAGCTCCGGGAATGTATCTTTTCCTAAGCCGGCAGCGGTTCAGATGGGATCAAAGTCCTGACTTTTGCAGTAAGTCGTGGTTATTGATCTGTTAATGGAGCCGCTATCAAGCCCCTTCGCCAGCTTCGCAATGGCCGCTTCGGCTACCTCAGGTAGAACCGACGCTGTTCAACTGGCCTTCAGGTCGATCTAAGTGATCTTCGCCTAGTACTCCCGCCTTTTCGACCCCCCTCAGCACCGGCGAGGTACACCTTCGGCGGTTATTGTGTGTCTATGCAGACACAGTTCCACTGAATTGGCGAAAACGCTGCGGCCTCTTGCGGGAAACACAAACTCGCGGGCCACCCGCCAAGTTGGTGCCAGTTCGTTGCTTTTCCCCGACTACGCGTTTCTGTCCGCAAATCGGTCATACCCCGCCCCAATCGGGTCCAGACAGGGCCTCATTCCCCCGTCAGGCGTTTGGGGTTCTCACAACACGAGGAACCACAAAGATGGCGACGTGGCCCAGCGAAAACAACACTGGCGTCCCAGCGGGCGTGACCCTGCTTCCTTCAGGAGGAATAACCATCACCCAACCCGGCGTGACTGTGTCGGGGCTCAAGATCAACGGTCCTGTCAACATTAGGGCGAACAACGTTACGCTGGAAAATTGTCAGATTTCGTCCGATGCCTTTTCCACTGTCTATATCACTAAGGGGTTGACGGGTGTGGTGGTCAAGAACTGCGACATCGACGGTCAGGATGCAGGCAGCAATGGAATTTTCGGCCAAGGCACGTTTCTCAACAACAACATCTACAACACCGAGAACGGCATTGCGGTCGCCGGAAACAATACCCTGATTCAGGGCAATTACATCCACGATTTCGGCGGCCTTTCGACCTCACATTATGACGGGGTGCAGATCGACGGCGGCAACGACAATGTCATCGTGCGGGGCAATACCATCATCGTTGACCGGGGACAGACCTCGGCGGTGATGATCGACAACTATTTTGGGCCTATCTCCAACGTCCAGGTCAGCGGCAACCTGCTGGCGGGCGGTGGATACACGATCTACGTGGACGCCCATTTCAACAGCAACCCGATCACCAATGTGAGTATTACCGACAACCACATGGGGCAGGGTTATTGGGGCTACACGAACTTCAACGGCGTCCGCCCCGTGCATACCGGCAGTGTTTACGACGGTTGGGCATTAAGCGACGGGCTCGACAGCCAGCCTACCAGCCCCACGCCGACCCCGACGCCGACGCCGACGCCGTCCCAGTCGGTCGCGACCGAGGGCGCAGACGTGCTCATCGGTGATGCCAACGACAATGTCATCAACGCGCTCGGGGGCGACGACCGGGTTTCTGGCGCCGGGGGCAACGACACGCTCAACGGTGGCAACGGCAACGACACCCTCAACGGCGACGCCGGCAACGATATCCTGATCGGCGGCGCCGGGCGCGACACCATGACCGGCGGTGCCGGCAACGACACCTTCACGTTCACGGCCCTCAGCGACTCGAGCATTTCGTATCTCAGAGACGTGATCACCGACTTCACGCCCGGCCAGGACAAGATCAACATTTCCGGCCTCGACGCCAATGGTGGCCTCTCCGGCAACAACGACTTCACGCTGCTGGCGGCCGATGGCGCCGCGTTCACCGGCAAGGCCGGCGAGCTCATCTGGGACACCGACGCAGCGAACGATCGCACGCTGGTGCGCGCCGACGTGAACGGCGATCGCGTGGCGGACTTCATCATCCAGCTGAACGGCACGGCGAGCCTGAGCGCCCGGGACTTCATCGGCCTCGCGGGCCAGACCACAACCTCGCCTCCGCCGCCGACGAGCGGGCAGACAACGGTCAATGGATCCGAAAGTGCCGACTATCTCACCGGCACCGGCGGCGATGATCTCATCAACGGCCTTGGCGGCGACGACACCCTGCTCGCCGGCGCCGGCAACGACACGCTCGTGGGAGGGTACGGTACCGATGTCATGACGGGAGGCGCCGGGTACGATACATTCAAGTTCAACGCGCCCGGTGAAATCGGAAGGGCCACGGGCGATCGCGACATCATCGTCGACTTCACGCGAGGCCAGGACAAGATCGACCTGTCGGCCATCGATGCGGATACCACGGTGTCCGGCAACCAGGCGTTCGACTTACTGCCGGCCAACGATGCCTTCTTCAGCGGCACGGCCGGCGAACTGGCTTGGCGCACGGAGGGCGGTCGCACGCTCGTCCAGGGCGACGTCAACGGCGACGGCATACATGACTTCGAGATCGAACTGTCGGGAACGCTCTACCTGACCCAAGCCGACTTCATCGTCTAGAGGTCTCTCAGCGTCACAGGAGGAGGTACCGTAACAATGGCGAAGTGGCCGAACAGCAGCACTACTGGCGTGCCCCCGGGCGTGACCTTGCTACCCTCGGGGGGAATCACCATTACGGAGCCCGGTGTCACTGTGTCCGGACTGCGTATTACCGGCCCCGTCCACATCCGGGCGAACAACGTCACGCTGCAGAATTGCGACATCTCCTCCGATGACTACACTACTGTCCACATCTCCCAGGGCCTAACCGGTGTCGTCGTCAAGAACTGCACTATCGACGGTCAGAATTCCGGCAGCAACGGAATCTTTGGTCAGGGGACATTTCTCAACAACAACATCTTCAACACCGAGAACGGCATCAACGTAGGCGGCGACAACACCCTCATCCAGGGCAACTACATCCACGACTTCGGCGGGATCCCGACCTCCCACTATGACGGCGTGGAGATCGACGGCGGCAACCACAACATCGTGGTGCGGGGCAACGCGATCATCAACGATCTGGGCCAGACGTCGGCGGTGATGATCGACAACTATTTCGGCCCGGTGTCGAATGTCCTGGTCGAAGACAATCTGCTCGCCGGCGGCGGGTTTACCATCTACTGCGACGGCCACTTCAACGATTACCCGATTGACGACGTCAGGATCCTGAGCAACCACATCGGGAACGGGTATTACGGCGACCTGTTCCTCGATCAGGCGCACCCCGAGTACAAGGGCAACGCGATGAATGGATGGCCACTGATCGAGCAGTTGGACAATCAGCCCGACAGTCAGCCCGACGATGGCGGAAACGCCGAACCGCCGCCGGCACCACCACCACCGCCACCGCCTGCCTCCCCGCCACCCCCGCCTCCGCCCGCCGACGGCGGAACCACGACGAGTTCGAACGTGATTGTCGGGACCAGCGCCGACAACCTTATTCGGGCGCCCGGCGGCCACCACAAGGTCAACGGGGCCGGTGGTAACGACGTCATCTACGGCAATGGCGGGAACGACTCCCTGATGGGCGGCGATGGAAACGACCGTCTCATCGGCGACGCCGGCAAGGATTTCCTCAGGGGCGGCCCTGGCAAGGACAGCTTCGTCTTCAGTGCCGCCGCCCATAGTGGCACCGCGGCGGCGAACCGCGACGTGATCACCGACTTCACCAAGGGGGACGACAAGATCGACCTCGCCTCGATGGATGCGAATACCGGCGTTGCGGGCGTCCAGCATTTCACCCTGCTCAACGGCAACGGCGCCGCCTTCACCGGCAAAGCCGGCCAGCTGATCTGGAAGACGGACGCCGCCCACAACCGGACCGTGCTCCAGGGCGACATTGACGGTGATCGCAAGAGCGATTTCTCGATCGAGCTGTCAGGGGTGAAGTCGCTCAGCAACAAGGACTTCGTCGGCGTCATCGGGCAAACGGCTACTCCCAATCCGCCTCCGGCTGCCAAGCCCCCGGTCGCGACGACCAACATCGACGGTTCGGGCCGCAATGACACCCTCAACGGGGATGATCGCCACAATACGCTCCATGGCAGGGACGGCAATGACCGCATGAACGGAGGGGGCGGCAACGACACCCTGCTCGGCGGGAACGGCCGCGACGTGATGAGCGGCGGCAGTGGGCACGACACCTTCAAGTTCGCCAGCGCAGGAGAGATCGGCTCGACGCCAGGGACGCGCGATGTCGTCGACGATTTCACCCACGGGCAGGACAAGATCGACCTTTCGAGCATTGACGCCAACAGTTGGGTGACGGGCAACCAGGCGTTCAAGTTCCTGCCCGGCGACGACCAGGTCTTTCAGCACCGGCCGGGTGAAGTGGCCTGGCGGACCGAGGGCAACCACACGTTGATCCAGGGCGACACCAATGGGGACGGGGTGCACGACTTCGAGCTCGAGCTTTCGGGGCGCCATCACCTGACGGCGGCGGACTTCATTCTCTAGTCAGGCCACTGCGACCTGTGCGGCCGGGAAGCGTATCCGCACGCTGAAGCCCTGCCCTTCGCCCGAGGCCAGCGAGACGTCGCCGCCGAAGAGGCCAGCGATCTCCTCGACGATGGGCAGGCCAAGGCCAGCGCCAGGCTTGTTATTCTCGCCGCGGCTGAAGCGTTTCCGGATGGCCGCCAGCTCACTGGTAGCGACCCCCCTACCCGTGTCGCTCATCTCGAGCAGCACGCCCGCCGCATCGGCGCGCAGCCTGACAGTCGCCTCGGCGCCGCGGCCGGCATAAGCGATGGCATTCTCGATCAGGTTGCTCAGCAGTTCGCCCAGCAGCATGGTATCGCCGCGCACGAGGGCGGGTCCGTCGCCGTCGAGCCCGAGGTCGATGCCGGCCGCGTGGGCGCGGAGAACGTATTCGCCGGTGCGCTCGCGGGCGAGCTGGTAGAGGTCCACCGCCTCGAAGCGGAGCCGGTCGGAGGCCGCCTCGTCGATGCGGGCGAGCAGCAGGAGCTGGGCCAGGATGCGCTCGGCATGGACCACGGCGGCGTCCGCCGTCTGGGTCGCCTGCCGGGCCGCCGCGGGCGTCTCGGCGCGCACGGCCAGCGCGAGCTGCGTGCGGATGATGGTGAGCGGGGTGCGCAACTGGTGGCTGGCATTTCCGGTGAAGTGGCGCAGGGCCTCGAGCGCGGCGGAGAGGCGGGTCATGAAGGAGTTGATGGTATCGACCAGCCCCTGCACCTCGCGGGGCACGTCCTGCTCGATGGGGCGCAGGTCGTCGAGTTCCCGCCGACCGATGGCGTCCCGCAGGCGATAGAGCGGCGCGAGCGAGAGGCTCACGGCCAGCCAGAGAATCGCGGCCGCGGCAAGAACGAGGAGCGCCAGCCGCAGGGCGGAGCGCACCAGCAGGGTCTGGGCCAGGCTGGTGCGGGCGATGGTCGTCTCGGCCACGGTCACCGAGAAGGGGATGGCGCTGCGCCCCGAGGAGGCGGCGCGCTGCAGCACCGCGACGCGGATCGGGTCGCCGCGGAACGTCGCGTCGCGATAGGCGATCGCGGCGCCTTGGGCGTCCCAGGTCGGCAGGTTCTGGTAGCCGGTGATGAAGCCGGAGAGACCGTCGACGCGATAGAAGACGCGATCCTGCGCGGCGGAGGTGAGCATCTCGAGCGCGACATAGGGCACGTCCACCTCGAGCATGCCGTCCTCGGTGACGATGACCCGTTCGGCGATGGCCAGCACCGAGCCGGCCAGCACCCGGTCGGAGAGGGTGTTCGCGGTCTCGCTAGCCTCGCGCCAGGTATCGGCGAGGGCAACGCCAGAGATGGCCAGCAGCGCGACCATCAGCCAGAACAACAGTCGCCGGCGCAGCGAATAGGGCCGCGGCATCAATCGGCGACCCGGTCGAGATAGTAGCCGATGCCGCGCGCGACCCGGACGGTGAGGGCATAGGGGGCGAGGCGCCGCCGCAGGCGTGAGATGTATTGCTCGACCGCGTTCTCGCTCAGGTCGTCGTCGAACGCGGCGAGCGACTCGATGATCGACTGCTTGGCGACGACCTTGCCTGCCTTGCGGAGCAGCGTTTCGAGCACGCTCAGCTCGCGCGGCGGAACGTCCAGTGGCACCCCCAAGGCGGAGAGGGTGCGCGATACCGTGTCGAGCTTGATATTGCCGAACGAGATGCTGGAATCGTGCAGGCCGGCCTGGCGGCGCAGCAGCACCCTGACCCGCGCCTCGAGCTCGGAGACCTCGAAGGGCTTCGTCATGTAGTCGTCGGCGCCGAGGTCGAGACCGCGCACGCGCTCGTCGAGGGCGCCGCGGGCGGTGAGGACGAGCACCGCGGTATGGCTCTTCCGGGCCCGCAGGGCGCGCAGCACATCGAGCCCGTCCAGTTCCGGCAGGCTGAGGTCGAGCACCACGAGATCGAAGGCTTCGGTGGCGAGCACCGCGTCGGCGGAGACTCCGTCATGGACGACGTCCACGGCATAGCCAGCCACCCGCAATACAGCTGCGAGGCCAGCGGCCAGGGTCAGGTTGTCTTCGACGATCAGAACGCGCATGCCGGGCTCCCGGCGGCGAAGCTATTGCGCGGAGGCGGCGCTGCCTATCCCCTTGTGGTCGCGGCGGCAGAGAGGGCATGGTCGCGCCCATGTTCCGTCTGCTCGCGCTCCTGGTCCTGCTCGCCACGCCGGCCCTCGCCGAAGTGAAGGTGTTCCCGGCCCTCGACGGGGATGCCGGGGCGCGCAGGGTCACGGTCTATTCCTCGCTCGACGCCCCACTGGCCCTGCCGATGATCGCCGCCTTCCAGCATGCCAACCCCGATATCGCGGTGACCTACGAGGACCTGCAGACGGTCGATATCTATGACCGCGTCGTGGACGAGACCGATGCCGGCAAGACGACCGCGGACTTCGCCTTCTCCTCCTCGATGGACCTGCAGGTGAAGCTCGCCAATGACGGTTACGCGCAGGAGAGCGACCTGGCGCTATCGGCCGCGTGGCCGCGCTGGGCCAACTGGCGCAACACCGCCTATGCGCTCACCTACGAGCCCGCGGTGTTCATCTACCACAAGCCGAGCTTTGCCGGACGCAAGCCGCCCTCCACACGCGGGGAGCTGATCCAGTATCTGCGCGCCGAGGCCGACAGCATCCACGGCCGGATCGGCACCTATGACATCGAGCGTTCCGGGGTCGGCTTCATGTTCTTCTCGCGCGACCAGGAGCAGTATGCGGACCTCTGGTCGCTGGTGGGCGCCATGGGGGCGGCGGGGGTGAAGCTCTATTCGACCACCTCGGCGATCGTCGACCGGGTCGCCGATGGGCGCTTCGTGTTCGGCTACAATATCCTCGGCTCCTACGCGGCCGAGGCCGCGGCGCGCAATCCGGACCTCGGGATCATCCTGCCGGCCGACTATACCATCGTCACCTCGCGGATCGGGCTGGTGCCCAAGGCGGCAGCCAACCCGGACCTGGGCCGGCGCTATCTCGAGTTCTTCATGTCGGCGGAGGGCCAGACGATCATGGCGCAGCAGCTGCAGATCGCGGCCCTCAACCCGAGCGTGACCGGCGAGAACACGGCCAATGCCATGCAGCAGGCGCTCGGCAACCAGCTGCGGCCGGTGCCGGTCAGCCCCGGGCTCATGGTCTATCTCGACCAGGTGAAGCGCGCCCGGCTGATCCGGCGCTGGAACGACGCACTGAGCAACCAGTAGCGCCGACAGGTTGGTGACAGCTTCGTGTGCTCTGGTCGCCGAATGGCCGAGGCGAGAAGCGCCCGGCCGAGGAGTCTGGGAGGACCCCGCCAATACTCGCCTTGCCGCCGCACCGAGCAGCGGCCGAAGGTGTATCCTGTTGCGTGCCGTTCCCCCAGGCTAGACACCGCAGGTCGCCGAGCGACCCCGATCACGGAGGAGACATCTGATGAAGCATCTGGTTGCGACTGCGATCCTCGCCGGCGCCCTGGCGCTGCCGGTCACCGGCCTTGCGGCCGATTACTCGATCATGGCGCCGGCGGCGCCCGGCGGCGGCTGGGACCAGACCGCCCGCTCCATGCAGGAGGCGCTGCACGGCCGAAGGCATTTCCGGCAATGTGCAGGTGATCAACGTCCCCGGCGCCGGCGGCACCATCGGGCTCGCACAGTTCGTGCAGGAAGCCAATGGCGATCCGTCCAAGCTGATCGTCGGCGGCTACGTCATGGTCGGCGCCATCCTCACCAACAAGTCGCCCGTGACGCTCGACGCAGGTGACCCCGATCGCCCGCCTCACCGGCGAGTATGAGGTCATCGTCGTGCCGGCAGCGTCCGACATCCAGACGATGGCCGATCTCGTCGCCAAGCTGAAGGCCGATCCGGGCTCGGTTTCCTGGGCCGGCGGCTCGGCCGGCGGCACCGACCACATCACGGCCGGCCTCATCGCCAAGACGGCCGGCGTCGATCCCACGCAGGTCAACTACATCGCCTTCTCCGGCGGTGGTGAGGCCCTCGCGGCCGTGCTCGGCAACCAGGTGACGGTGGGCATCTCGGGCTATGGCGAGTTCCAGTCGCAGGTCGAAGCCGGGGCGCTCCGCGTCATCGGCGTGTCCGCGCCGGAGCGCGTCGCCATCATCGACGGCCCGACCTTCAAGGAAGGCGGCGTCGACCTGACCGTGACCGAACTGGCGCATGGTCGCGGCCGGTCCGGGCCTCAGCGCCGAGCAGGTCGCGGCGATCACCGCCGATATCGAGAAGATGGTCAATTCCGACACCTGGAAGAAGACGCTCGAGACCAAGGGCTGGATCAATACCTACCTCGCCGGCGACGACTTCAAGACGCAGCTCGCCGCCGACATCGCCGCCACCGAGGCAATTCTCAAGGACATCGGTCTCGTGCAATGATCGAGCCCATGGCTCATGCAAACGAAGGCGCCGCCCCGACCGGGCGGCGCTGGTCATTGCCCTGGGACTGCTGGCGCTGGCGCTGCTGGTCGGCTGGGACGCCGCGCAGCTCGGCACCGGCGGCGCCTATGCCCGGATCGGGCCGCAGACCATCCCCTATGCCATCGCCCTGTGTCTCGGCGGGCTCGCGGCCTGGACCGCGATCGAGGCCTTTCGCGGCGATTTCCCCGAGCGCGAGCCGCAGGAATCGCGCGCCGGTGCTGTGGATCGTCGGCGGCCTCGTGGCGCAGATGGTGCTGATCAAGACCGTCGGCTTCTCGATCGCCACGGGCGTGCTCTTTGCAATGACCGCGCGCGGCTTCGGCCGGGTATCGCTGCCGCAAGTCGCTCGCCGTCGGCATCCTGATCTCGGCCTTCGTCTGGTTCGTCTTCGCGCGGCTCCTGCAACTGACGCTGCCCGCCGGGCCGTTCGAGGATCTCATCCGCCAGGGCGCCGAGATGCTCACTGCCCCCTTCAGGGCTTCTGCCGGGACTGCTGCGTGATGGACACTCTGGCGCTGCTGCTGCAGGGACTGACGGTCGCTATCCAGCCGATCAACCTGCTCTACGCCCTGGTCGGCGTGACGCTGGGCACCGCCGTCGGCGTGCTGCCCGGCATCGGCCCGGCCACCGACCGTGGCGCTGCTGCTGCCGGTGACCTACAAGCTCGACCCCGCCGGCTCGCTGATCATGTTCGCCGGCATCTATTACGGCGGCATGTATGGCGGCTCGACGACCTCGATCCTGCTCAACACGCCGGGCGAAAGCGCCTCGATCGTCACCGCGCTCGAGGGCAACAAGATGGCCAAGGCCGGGCGCGGCGGACCGGCGCTGGCGACGGCGGCCATCGGCTCGTTCGTCGCCGGCCTGATCGCGACGATCGCGCTGGCCTTCCTCGCGCCGTGGATCGTCAAGTTCGCGCTGGCCTTCGGGCCGCGCGAGTATTTCGCGCTGATGGTGCTCGCCTTCGTCACCGTCTCCGCCGCCTTCGGCGATTCCGCGCTGCGCGGGCTCACCTCGCTGTTCATCGGCCTGACGCTGGGGCTGATCGGCATCGACCAGCAGACCGGCCAGGCGCGGCTGAGCTTCGGCATGCCCGACCTGCTCGACGGCGTCGAGGTCACGACGCTGGCGGTCGCCATGTTCGCCATCGGCGAGACGCTGTTCGTCGCGGCGCAGGGCAAGCGGGCGCCGGAGACGGTGGAACCGGTGCAAGGGCTCGCTCTGGATGACGGCAGCCGACTGGGCGCGCTCCTGGAAGGCGTGGCTGCGCGGCACGGCGATCGGCTTTCCGATCGGCGCCATGCCGGCGGGCGGCGCCGAGATCGGCACCTTCTTCTCCTATGCCGCGGAGAAGAAGCTCTCGAAGCACCCCGAGGAATTCGGCAACGGCGCCATCGAGGGCGTCGCCGGGCCGGAAGCCGCCAACAATGCGTCGGCCGCCGGCACGCTGGTGCCGCTGCTGACGCTCGGGCTGCCGACATCGGCGACCGCCGCGATCATGCTCGCGGGTTTCCAGCAATATGGCCTGCAGCCCGGGCCGCTGCTGTTCACCTCCAACCCGCAGCTGGTCTGGGGACTGATCGCCAGCCTGTTGATCGCCAACCTGATGCTGATCGTGCTCAACCTGCCGCTGATCGGGCTGTGGGTGAAGCTGCTGACCATTCCGAAGCCCTGGCTCTATGCCGGCATCCTGGTGTTCGCGACGCTCGGCACCATCGGCGCCAATCCGTCGGTGTTCGAGCTCGGGATGCTGCTGGTGTTCGGCCTACTGGGCTATCTGCTGCGGCTCTTCCACTACCCGATCGCGCCGGTGGTCGTCGGCCTGATCCTCGGGCCGATGGCGGAGCAGCAGTTGCGGCGGGCGCTGGCGATCTCGCAGGGGGATGTGCTGGTGCTGTTCACCTCGCCGATCTCGGCGACGCTGCTGACGCTGGCGGCGCTGGCGCTGATCGTTCCGATGGTGCTGCGCGCCAGGGGGAAGGGGCGCATTCTCGCGGAAATGGCGGCGGACAGCGACTGAGCGGGGCGCCGGGGGCCCCTACTCCGCGGCGGCGACGAGGCGGGTCTCGTCGAGGAACTTGCCGTACACCCAGCCCTGCCGTCCGTCGTCGGTGGCGATCATCATCCAGCCGCCTTCGCTGCGGATGAGGTTGACGGGAGTGCCGCCTGCGAGGGCGAAGAGCTGCCGCGAGGTCGTGTGCGGGCCTGAGCGCACGCGGAGCGAGGCGGCGTTCACCGAGTGGGTGAACGCCTTGGGCTGTGGGGCAGCGGCGGGCGGCACGCTCTCCGCGACGGGCGTGACCGGCGTCGCCCGCGCGATGTTCAGGTCATCGACCTGGGCGGAGACCTTCGCCGGCATGTAGCTCGCCCTGACGTTGCTCTTTGGCGGCGGCATCTCGGCTGCCGCGCGCGCCACGGTTTCGGCGGTAAACCCTAACCCGCCGGCGATGACGAGGCCGGCGACGGCGAGGGTAGCGGCGAAGCGAAGCAGTGGATGGAGATCGGCCAGACGCTTGATGACCCCATCCTTGGTATTGCCGCCCTCGACCGTCTGTTCTCCCGCCATTCTCGTGCATCCGTTTGTAGCAGTTGCTCAAGAACGGCCGCTCGTACGCCCGGGTTCCACGAGAAGGCGGTTGATTCCAGTCGGTTGGTGATGGGCGCGGCCGGTTCAGGCCTACTTGTCGATTCCGGCGCGCTCGGCCGCCAAACTGGCCGCCAGCTCGACGACCTCCCGGTCATGGAAGGGCTTGCCGAGGATGGGAGTACCCGGGAACTGGCTCTCGACGTGCTCCAGCAGCGAGCCGGTGCAGAAGGCGAAGGGAAGCTCCCGGTCGCGCATGGCGCCGACGAGGGTCCGATTGTCTTCGGCATCCGGCATCAGGTCGATGATGGCAAAGTCGACCGGGGAGGTTCGGAGGGCCTCGAGCGCCTCATCCGCAGTGGCGGTGACCAAGGCCTGGAAGCCACCCGCGATGAGCGTCTCGGCGACGCTCAGAGCGATCAGGTACTCGTCGTCCAGAACCAGGCCCAAGGGCGGCCGACCGGCCGTCGCGGGTTCACCGGCGCCTTCGCCGGGCCGGCGCTCGGCCTGTTGATCATGCGGACGAGCGGTTGAGCATGAGGGTCCGGCTGCGTCGCCAGTTCCCCAATCGGAGAGGTTGACGCAATCCTTCATGTCACGTCCTCCGATGGGACAGGAGCCAGTACCGGTGCCCAGACCTTACAGACAAAGCCCAGGCCGTCGCTCTCGAACGAGACGGAGCCGCCCGCCTGTTCAGCCAGTTCGCGGACGCGGCGGAAACCCGACCCCTCGCGCATCGGATCGAACCCTTCGGGCAGGCCGACGCCATCGTCGACGACTTCGATCAGGCAGCCGGCCGACAGGCGCCGGCACCGAATCTCGATCTTGCCGTGAATCCCGGTGGGATGGGCATATTTCAGTGCGTTGCCGACGAACTCGGCGACGACACGCCCGAGCAGCCTGGCGCGGCTCGCTTCGACGCGGCAACCCATTTCGCCGATAAAATGCAGCGTCGCGGCCTCGGGGCGCGGGAACGAGGCGATGACCTCCGCCGCCTGCTGCTGTACGAAGCTTGCGAGATCGAGGGCGATCCTTCCGGGGGCGGCGCGTGAGCTTTCCGGGGGTTGACGATGGACTGGCACCCGGAGCGACGCCAATTGGTCCTTAGCGAACATCATGGCCTCCTAAACTCACAACCTACGCCCCCGAGGCCCGGATCGCAACAAATAATTCATATAAATTAATGGGTTAGCTACTCATTGGCGGCAAGTGGCGCGTCTGTCGCGCCTGGCACATAAGGTGCGCATTGCGCACGGTGCCGCACAGACTGATCGTGTGCCGAGTGAGTAAGTGACGTCTTTGGCAACTAAGTTGCTTCTGGCGTATTATGCAATATACCGATCATCGTAAGGGCGATGCGAGGCGGGACATGGGCGAAGTGAAGCGCGGCGAACGGCTTCAGATCATGTTGACCGACGACGAGTTGAAGGCGGTCGACGACTGGCGCTTCGATGCTCGCATGCCCAGTCGCGCCGCCGCGATCCGCGAATTACTGAAGCGAGGCCTGGCGGCGGAGGGCTTCCCCACGGCGGCAGCCGGCTCCAAGTCGGGGGACTACGGCGTGCTGGAGGACCAGCCTCAGGACGAGACCGAGGTCCCGGCCGCGCAGAACGGCGAGTAGGTCCGGCCGGCGAGCCCTAGACTAGGCGGGGCTCGGCAGTTCGTCCGCCACAACGGTTCCAGCCATCGAGCGGTCGATCGCATCGAGCAAGTCGCCTGTCGTGAACGGCTTCAGCACCAGCGGCACGTCGCCGGGGCGCTCGGAAATGGCGCTGATCTCCGCATAGCCGGTAATGATGACGGCGGGCCAGTCGGCACGGACCGTGCGCGCCATGCGGATCACGTCGAGGCCGCTCATCAGCGGCATGGCGAAATCGGTGACGATCACGTCGAAACCCTGCTGGTCGCGTTCGATGAGCGCCAGGGCTTCTGCTCCGCCGGAGGCGACGGTTACCTGAAACCCTTCTTCGGCGAGCTGCTGCGCGGTGAGCGTCCGCAGGCTCTCGCTGTCATCGACGAGAAGCACGTGCGCCTTGTTGCAGCGCTGCACGGGCGGGCTCGGCGTTCCCGGTGCGGCGGCGCGCGCCGGCTCCAGCGCCGGCCGGGCCCGCGGCAGCCACATCTCGACGCTAGTCCCCTTGTTGACTGAGCTCGAGATGCGCAGCGTTCCGCCGGACTGCTTGGCGAAACCGTAGGCCGTGCTGAGGCCGAGCCCGGTGCCCTTGCCAACATCCTTGGTGGTGAAGAAGGGCTCGATGACCTTGGACAGGAGTTGCGCCGGAATGCCGACGCCGGCGTCGCTGACCGTCACGACCACGTAGTCGCCGGCCGGCAGGTCCTCCGTCGCCTCCGTGCTGCGGTTGGCGAAGCGAATGACGATGGTGCCGCCGTTGGGCATGGCGTCGCGCGCGTTGATGGCGAGGTTCATGATGGCCAGTTCGAGCTGGGACGCGTCGATGAAGGTCGGCCAGAGCCCCTGCTCCGCCTCCAGCTTCAGGGTGGTGAGCCCGCCGAGCACCGGTGCCAGCATGCCGCGCACCGACTCGCCGAGCCCGTCGAGATGCACGACTTCGGGTGCGAGGTTCTGGCGGCGTGAGAAGGCGAGCAGGCGGCTGACCAGGTGCTTGCCCTGCTCGGCTGCGTGCCGGGTCATCTCCAGCACGTCCGCGGCGCGATCGTTGAGCCCGCCGCGGCGTTCGATCAGGGCGAGGCCGCTCAGAACGGAGGCGAGGAGGTTATTGAAATCGTGGGCGATGCCGCCGGTGAGCTTGCCCACGGCGTCCATCTTCTGGGCCTGCAGCAACTGGTCCTGGATCAGCCGCTGCTCTGTGACGTCGCGAAGCGTTCCGGCGACGACGCCGTCGCGCTCCGGCAAGGGCACCCACTGGTCGAGCAGGTAACGGTACTCGCCGTCGGCATGGCGCCATCGGTACTGGGCGCCGCGGCCATCATCGGTCCGGGCCAGCCGGTCGTCGGGATGAATGCGGGAGATCCAGAGTCCGGGGTCCGCCTCGAAGGCGGCGGCGTCGAAGCCGGTTATCGCCGCAATGTTGCCGGCGACGAACCGCGGCCCGCCGACGGGCTCGCGAACATAGGCGGCGATCGGCAGCGCGTTGACGATCAGCGCCTGCCGCGCCTCGGATTCACGCAGCGCCTCGACCGCCTCCATCCGCTCGCGCTGCGCCTCGAGCTTCTCGTTGAGCAGCCGCTGCTCCACCAGCGCCTTGTGCTCGATCTCCAGCGTCTTCTCGTGCAGGCTGACGAAGACCTGCACCTTGGAGCGGACGATGGTCGGCTCGAACGGCTTGAAGACGTAGTCGACCGCGCCGAGATCGTAGCCGCGCAAGAGGTGCGCATCCTCCTTGTTGATCGCGGTGAGGAAGATGATCGGCGTGCCGCGGGACTGCTCGCGGGCCCGAATGAGCCGCGCCGTCTCGTAGCCGTCCATGCCCGGCATCAGCACGTCGAGGATGATGACGGCGAAGCGCTGCTTCAAGAGGTGCCGCAGCGCCTCTTCGCCCGAGCTGGCCCGGACGATGTCGGCGATATCCTCCAGCACCTCGCTGAGGGCGAGCAGGTTCCGTTCGTCGTCGTCGACGAGCAGGATGCGCGCCCGCGGGGCGACCGAGGGGGTATCGATCGCAGATCCGCCTTCCTGCTGCTGCTCGGACCGGCGAGTGCGGTTGCGCGAAGGAGCCATCTACTTCCCCGCCATCGCGGTGGCAGCCTCGACGCCAGCGCCGGACCGGGCGCGGGCGATCCAGACGCGCAGCAGCGCGATGAGCAGCTCGAGGTCGACGGGCTTGGCGATATAGTCCGAGGCGCCGGCTTCGAGGCACTTCTGCCGGTCGCCCTTCATCGCCTTGGCGGTCACCGCGATGATCGGCAGATCGGCACGCTCGGGGCGCAGGCGGATTTCGCGCATGGTCTCGTAGCCGTCCATCTCGGGCATCATGATGTCGACCAGCGCCACGTCGATGTCGGGGAACTGGTCGAGCAGCGCGATGCCGTCGCGACCGCGTTCGGCGTGCAGGACCTCGATGCCGAAGGTCTCGAGCACGCTGGTCAGCGAGTAGATGTTGCGGATGTCGTCATCGACGATGAGAACCTTGGCACCAGCGAGATCGCACATCGGCGGCGCTCGGCGTCCTCCGGATCGTAATCGTCGACGCTTGGCAGGATTTCGGCCAGCAGCGTGGTGAGCTGGGCGAAGTTCTCGACATGCGGCGCGGACGCGAACTCGCTGTTCTTTGCAACGCAGGGAGCGCACCACGTCGGCATTGGGCGCGAAGAACGACCAGCTTGGACGCCCCGGTCGCCGAGATGATCCGCCAACTCGGCGGCGACCTGCTGGTTCTCCTTGCCGGAGCGCCCGAGGGCGAAGACCACTGCATCGTAGTGACTCGTGGCGTACTCGTCGGAGTTGGCCGGGAAGCCTCGCGATCGCCGTCACGGCGGTCAGCCCGTCGCGGATCGCATCGACCATGGCGAGCCGCCGGTCCGGATCCGCGTCGACGATGAGCACGCTGCGCTGCGTGCGCAGCTTGCTCGACTGGATCTGCCTGAACACCTGCGCCAGCTCCTCGGCCGAGACGGGCTTGGTGAGGAGGCTGGCAGCCCCCTTGCCGGCCAGGGCATCGAGCCGATCGGCTCCCGAGATGACGTGGATGGGAATGGCTGCGGGTCTTCGGATCGTGCCGCAGCAGGTCGAACAGCACCCAGCCGTCGATGTCGGAGAGACCGAGGTCGAGCGTGATGGCATCCGGCATGAGCTTGCGGGCGAGCGCCAGCGTCCCTGACCCTGCGCTGGAGAGGACCCCTTTCAGGCCCGCCGAGCGCGCGGCCTCCACCAGGATCCGGCCGAAGGTCTCGTCGTCCTCGACGATCAGCACCACGCGATCGCCGGGCCTGATCGTGTCGCGATCGTCGGCGAAGTCGGTCGGGGCGGCCGGGGCCAGCTCTTCGTCGGCGGCGGGCCGGGCATCGTCCGCCGGCGGCCGCGGCAGCGCGATGGCCTGGGGGCCTTCGAACGGGACGACCAGGGTGAAGGTCGAGCCCTTGCCGGGCGCGACTTTCGACCCGCAGTTCGCCGCCGAGCAGGCGCGCGATCTCGCGGCTGATCGAGAGGCCGAGGCCGGTGCCGCCATACTTGCGGCTGGTGGTTCCGTCGGCCTGCTGGAAGGCCTCGAAGATCAGCTTCTGCTTGTCCTCCGGGATGCCGATGCCGGTGTCGGTGACAGCGATCGCCAGGCCGTCGACGGGTTTCGTCGCGCCGCTGCAGTGCCGAGCGCTCGACCGTGAAGTCCAGCCGGACGCTCGCCCTTCGGAGGTGAACTTGAAGGCGTTCGACAGCAGGTTGAGCACCACCTGCTGCAGGCGCTTCTCGTCGGTGCGGATCGATCTCGGGCAGTCCGGGATCGACCTTGATGCTGAAGCTCGAGCCCCTTGTCGGCCGCCAGCTGGCGGAAGGTGCGCTCCATGTGCTGGCGCAGGTGCGAGAGCGGCATCTCGCTCAGCTCGACGGTGACGGTGCCGGACTCGATCTTCGAGAGGTCGAGAATGTCGTTGATGAGGCTGAGCAGGTCGGTGCCGGCGGAGTTGATGGTGCGGGCGAACTCGACCTGCTTGTCGTTGAGGTTGCCCTGCTGGTTGGCGGCGAGCAGCTTGGAGAGGATGAGCAGCGAGTTGAGCGGCGTGCGCAGCTCGTGGCTCATATTGGCGAGGAACTCGGACTTGTATTTCGAGGTGAGCGCCAGCTGCTCGGCCTTCTCCTCGAGCGCCCCGCGGGCCATCTCGATTTCGCGGTTCTTGTTCTCGACCTGCTTCTTCTCGTTCTCGAGCAGCTGCGCCTTTTCCTGCAGTTCCTCGTTGGTGGCGTGCAGCTCCTCCTGCTTCTTGGTCAGTTCGGTCTGCCGGGCCTGAAGCTCGGCGGTGAGCAATTGCGCTCTGCTTGAGCAGGCCCTCGGTGCGCATCGTCGCCGCAATGGTGTTGAGCACGATGCCGACCGACTCCATCAGCTGGTTGAGGAAGGACTGGTGGGTGTCGCTGAACTCGCCGAAGGAGGCGAGCTCGATCACCGCCTTGACGTCATCCTCGAACAGCGCGGGAAGGATGATGACGTTCGCGGGCGTGGCTTCGCCGAGACCCGAGCTGATCCGCAGGAAGTCCGGCGGCACGTTGTCGAGGACGATCGCCCGCTTGTCGGCGGCGCTCTGGCCGACCAGGCCCTCCCGCAGCGCGAGCCGCGAGCTCAGCTGGGCGCTGTTCTCGGCGCCGTAGCTGGCGGCGAGCTCGAGGTAGGTTTCGCTCGTCGTCGCGGTTGGTGACGTAGAAGACGCCGTACTGGGCGTTCACCAGCGGCGCCAGCTCGCGACATGATCAGCCGCGACACGGTCGCCAGGTCGCGCTCGCCCTGCAGCATGCGGGAGAAGCGCGCGAGGTTGGTCTTCAGCCAGTCCTGCTCGGCGTTCTTGAGCGTCTGATCCTTCAGGTTGCGGATCATCTCGTTGATGTTGTCCTTGAGCGCCGCCACCTCGCCCGAGGCCTCGACCGCGATCGAGCGGGTCAGATCGCCCTTGGTCACGGCCGTCGACACCTCGGCGATGGCGCGCACCTGGGTGGTCAGGTTGGCGGCCAGCTGGTTGACGTTGTCGGTCAGGTCGCGCCAGAGGCCGGCGGCGCCGGGCACGCGGGCCTGGCCGCCGAGCTTGCCCTCGATGCCCACCTCGCGGGCCACGTTGGTCACCTGGTCGGCGAAGGTCGCGAGCGTCTCGATCATGCCGTTGATGGTGTCGGCGAGGGCGGCGATCTCGCCCTTGGCGTCCACCGTCAGCTTGCGCTTCAGGTTGCCCTGGGCGACCGCGGTCACCACGTCGGCGATGCCGCGCACCTGGTTGGTCAGGTTGGTCGCCATCAGGTTCACGTTGTCGGTCAGGTCCTTCCAGGTGCCGGCGACGCCTTCCACGCGCGCCTGGCCGCCGAGCTTGCCCTCGGTGCCCACTTCGCGCGCCACGCGCGTCACCTCGCCGGCGAAGGAGTTGAGCTGGTCCACCATGGTGTTGATGGTGGACTTGAGCTCGAGGATCTCGCCCTTCACGTCGACGGTGATCTTCTTCGAGAGATCGCCGCGGGCCACGGCGGTGGTCACCTCGGCGATGTTGCGCACCTGGCCGGTGAGGTTCTCGGCCATCAGAGTTCACATTGTCGGTCAGGTCCTTCCACGTGCCGGCGACGCCGCGCACCTGCGCCTGGCCGCCGAGCTTGCCCTCGGTACCCACCTCGCGCGCCACGCGCGTCACTTCCGAGGCGAAGGAGTTGAGCTGGTCCACCATCGTGTTGATGGTGTCCTTGAGCTCCAGGATCTCGCCGCGCACGTCGACGGTGATCTTCTTCGACAGGTCGCCCGAGCGCCACGGCGGTGGTCACCTCGGCGATGTTGCGCACCTGGCCGGTCAGGTTCGCGGCCATGGCGTTGACGTTGTCGGTCAGGTCCTTCCAGGTGCCGGCGACGCCCGCGCACCTGCGCCTGGCCGCCGAGCTTGCCGTCGGTGCCCACCTCGCGCGCCACGCGCGTCACCTCCGAGGCGAAGGAGTTGAGCTGATCCACCATGGTGTTGATGACGTCCTTGATCTGCAGGATCTCGCCCTGCACATCGACGGTGATCTTCTGCGTCAGGTCGCCGGTGGCGATGGCGGTCGCCACCTTGGAGACGTCGCGCAGCTGCACGGTGAGATTGCCGGCCATGGCGTTGACGTTGTCGGTCAGGTCCTTCCAGGTGCCGGCGACGCCCTCGACATGCGCCTGGCCGCCGAGCTTGCCTTCGGAGCCCGACTTCGCGGGCCACGCGCGTCACCTCGGAGGCGAAGGAGTTGAGCTGATCCACCATGGTGTTGATGGTGTTCTTGAGCTCGAGGATTTCGCCCTTCACGTCGACGGTGATCTTCTTCGACAGGTCGCCGCGAGCCACGGCGGTGGTCACCTCGGCGATGTTACGCACCTGGCCGGTGAGGTTGGCGGCCATCAGGTTGACGTTGTCGGTCAGGTCCTTCCAGGTACCGCCGACGCCCTTCGACGTCGGCCTGGCCGCCGAGCTTGCCTTCGGTGCCGACCTCACGGGCGACGCGCGTCACCTCCGAGGCGAAGGAGTTGAGCTGGTCCACCATGGTGTTGATGGTGTCCTTGAGCTCCAGGATTTCACCCTTGGCGACCGCGGTGATCTTCTTGGACAGGTCGCCCGAGGCCACGGCGGTGGTCACCTCGGCGATATTGCGCACCTGGCCGGTGAGGTTGTCGGCCATCAGGTTCACGTTGTCGGTCAGGTCCTTCCAGGTGCCGGCGACGCCCGCACCTCGCGCCTGGCCGCCGAGCTTGCCCTCGGTGCCGACTTCGCGGGCCACACGCGTCACTTCCGAGGCGAAGGAGTTGAGCTGGTCCACCATGGTGTTGATGGTGTTCTTCAGCTCGAGGATCTCGCCCTTCACGTCGACGGTGATCTTCTTGGACAGGTCGCCCGAGGCCACGGCGGTGGTCACCTCGGCGATGTTGCGCACCTGGCCGGTCAGGTTGTCGGCCATCAGGTTCACGTTGTCGGTGAGGTCCTTCCAGGTGCCGCCCACGCCCTCGACGCGGGCCTGGCCGCCGAGCTTGCCCTCGGTGCCGACTTCGCGGGCCACGCGCGTCACTTCCGAGGCGAAGGAGTTGAGCTGGTCCACCATGGTGTTGATGGTGTTCTTCAGCTCCAGGATCTCGCCCTTCACGTCGACGGTGATCTTCTTCGACAGGTCGCCCGAGGCCACGGCGGTGGTCACTTCGGCGATGTTGCGCACCTGGCCGGTGAGGTTGGTCGCCATGGCGTTGACGTTGTCGGTCAGGTCCTTCCAGGTGCCGGCGACGCCCTTCACCCGCGCCTGGCCGCCCAGCTTGCCCTCGGTGCCCACCTCGCGCGCCACGCGCGTCACCTCGGAGGCGAAGGAGGCCGAGCTGGCCGACCATGGTGTTGACGATCTTGCCGATGCGCAGGAACTCGCCGCGCAGCGGGCGCCCGTCGATCTCCACGCGTCATCGATCTGGGACAGGTCGCCCTTGGCCACGGCGCCGATGACGCGCGCCACTTCGGCGGTCGGCTGGACCATGTCCTCGATCAGCTCGTTGATCGAGCGGACGCTCGCCTCCCAGTTGCCGGCGGCGTTCTTGACGTGGCCGCGCTCGCCGATGCGCCCATCCTTGCCGACGACGCGCCCGAGGCGCTCGAATTCGCTGGTCAGGTCGCCGTTGAGCTCGACGATTTCGTTGAAGGTCAGGGCGATCTCGGCGTCGAGGCCGTCGAAATCCTCCGGCAGCCGAACCGTGAAATCGCCGCGCCGAAAGGCGCGAAGGGCGGCGAGAATCTGCCGCCGGTCGAGCTGGGCGCCCGCAGAAAGTGCTGTCACGCTGATCTCCCCAATACCCCATTGCGGAGCCAGTGCGCCTATAACTCCGCAAAACGCATAAGTCGGGGGCCGGGCATTTGGTTGCAGCGGCTACGAAAATTCCTGCGGCAGGGGAGAGGGTTTAGAGCGGCAGGTAGCCGGTGAAGCCCGCGATCTTCCAGCCGGCGGCGGTGCGGAGGAGGTTGAACACCGAGCGCCAGCGGAGCTCCATCGGTTCGCCGGTACGACGAAGAATCTCGCCATCGATGCGCTTGTGGGCCAGCGCGGCATCGCCGGCGATGTCGATGCGCTCCAGCGACTGGCAGCGGAGCCAGGCGGGACGCAGCGGCTCGGCGAAGTCAGTGGCGGACCAGCGGGCGGCGCTCGCCGCGTCGCGATAGGCGGCGACTGTCGGATAGGCAGGCCGCCAGCCGATGGGGTCGAGGGAGAGGCCGGCGTCGATGCCGAGAAAGTTCTCCGTGGTGTAGTCGGCGGCGACCAGCGACCAGTCGCCGCTCAGGAAGAAGTCGGTGTCCCGAAGCACCAGCATGTCCCAGATGGCGAACCTGTCGACATCAGCGGGGAAAGGATTGGTCGGGCTCATGCGTCGGACCGGGGGGTGAACGACGGTTCCGGCAGGGTGCCGCCCATCAGTTCGGTGATGCGGCGCGCGGCGCGGAACAGCATGATGGCCGCTTCATCGAAGGGCACGATGAGCTGCTGGCTGGCGAGGAACGGCATGGTGAGGGCGGCGAGCGAGACACCGGCGGCATTCTTTATCGGGAAGCTCAGGTCGGTGACGCCCTGAACCACCTCCCCCTCGATGCGCTCATAGCCGCGGGCGGCGATATCGGCGATGCGCTGGCGGTAGCGGCGGAGCTGGTCGGGCGGCACCACCGTTTCTGACTGGTTGATGATCCATTCTTGAACGGGCGCCGGCTGGAAGGCGATCATGGTACGCCCGGAGGTGCCGCGCACCGCCGGGCTGGCGGCGCCGACGCGCAGCCGGATGGCGATGGCGCCGGGGCTGTCGACCTGCGCGATGATGCGCTGGTTGAGCCCGTCGAGCACTGCCATGTGGACGGCCTGCGAGGTTTCGAGCGCCAGGGCGTTCATGATCGGCTGCGCCGCGTCGACGACCCGCCGGAAGGGCGGGAACAGCGTCGCGAGGCCGAAGAGCTGGGTCGAGAGCACCAGGGCTTCCTCGCCCGGCGGCCGGACGAGATAGCCGCGGCGCTCCAAGGCGAGCACGACCCGGTAGACCTCCTGCAGCGAGCGGCCGAGCCGCTGCGCGATCTGGCTGGGCGTCACCGGGACGGTGAGCGTCGCCAGCAGTTCGAGGACGTCGAGCCCCTTTTCCAGCGCCGGGGCGGTGTAGGCCGGCTTATCGGAGGCGGACCTTTTACGCGTGCCGGCTCGCTTGGCTTTCGGCGCGGGTGCAACGTCCTCCTCAGTCGGCTTCGGGCGCTTGGCCATTGCTCTAGCCCCAGAGCATCAGCCAGCCGGCGCCGGGGCAATCGAAGAGATGCGTGACCCCGGTCGGGACGCCGTCCGCGAGCGGCAGCGCCTTGACGGTCGAGGAGTCCCAGCCGGCGACGAGGACGTGGTCCGCGGTCACCAGCAGGTGCTGCGGCCACTGGGTCTGGGTGTCGAGCTCGTTCACCAGCACCGGCTCGGCGCCGGAGACATCGAAGGTCGAGACCGTATCGAGGCTGCGGTTGGCGAAGTAGACGTGGCGGCCGTCGAGCGAGCGCTGGATGTCGCCCGGATAGTTGCGCGTCCAGCGGGTCTTGCCGGGGCCGGCCTGACGGGTGCTTGGAATGTTCGACCATTCCGGTATCGCCGAGGCGGCCGACGACGAGGTTGGAGCCGAGCTCGCCGCTGATTGCCAGCCGGCCATCGGGCAGGACGACACCGTGGCGCGGACCGGTGTTGGCGGGAACAGCCGTGGTTCTCGTGGGCGTCAGCACATCCGTGCCGGGCTTCGTGGGATCGACGCTGAATTCGCGGACGAGGTCGGCGCCGAGGTCGATGACGATCAGCGTATCGCCGTTGAAGAAGGCCTGATGCGGATGGGCATCGTCCTGGCGGTCGATCTCGGGACCGCCGCCGCTGAGCTTCAGCAGCTCGATCGGTCCGGCGAAGCTGCCGTCCGCGGCCAGCCGCTGCAGGCCCAGCGTGCTGGTGGTGTAGTTGGTGACGACGAGCAGCCGGCCGCTCGGATCGACCACGAGGTGGCAGGGCTCGGCGCCCTCGCTGGATTTCTCGCCGAGCGTCACAGCGCTGTCGCCCTCGATGCGCCAGGCGTGGATCTCGCCTTCCATGCCGACGCGGGAGGTGCCGTAGACGACGGGGAGCGTCGGGTGCCGGGCGAGGCTCGAGAGCTGGTTGACCCGAGCGAGGGTCTTGCCGCGCCACTTGCCGCCTTCCTGCACCCAGCGGGTCAGCCCGTGCAGTTCGAAAATGCCGCGCGATGCGACCAGCAGTGATTGGCCCTCGCCAAGCTTGAATTCCGGCATCTGCCCCTCCTAAGCCGTTACTCCGATGCGCCGGGACCGAAGCCGTCCCAGTGCGCCACGACCTTGCCGTCGTCGACGACACTGGCGCGGCGCAACATGGCGAAGGCCATGCAGACGTGATTCGGTACTATTTCCAACCGCATACCGACCGGCAGCGCAATTGGCGCGCCTTCGCCGTGCCAGCGCAGCCAGCCATGCTCTTCCGACATGCGCTCGATCACCCAGCCGGGGGCGTTGACGATCAGACCGTGGCCCGGGAACTCGTCGCGATGCGCCGAGGCAGGGACGAGGTCGGTGCTGAGCGACTTGGAGCCGGCATCGATGCAGGCACGCTCGGGGTCGGGGTGGCTGACGACGGTCGCGATCACCCGGATCGCGGTGGTGTCGAGGCTGGCGTTGCCCAGGGCGATCTGGCCGACGTCATTGAAGGCATAGATGCCGGGGCGGATCTGGGTGACGCCGGGCACATGCGCGACCTCGCGCGCCGAGGCGGAAGCGCCGAGCGAGACGATCGGCAGCGGCACGCCGCGGGCGCGGATGGTCTCCGCGACACCGACCATGAACTCGCCGGCGGCGCGGGCCCGGGCGGCGAGGTCCGGATGGTCCTTGGCGCCGTAGGTCGTGCCTTCGTGGGTGTAGATGCCGACCAGCTCGACGCCAGGCACGGCGTGGATGGCGGCAGCGACATCCGGCGCCTTGTCTGCGGTGACGCCTTCGCGCCCGAGGCCGGAATCGATCGCCAGCATCATGCGGGCGGTCACGCCGGCGGCGGCGAAGGTCGCGCCGATGCTCTGGGCAGCGGCTTCGCTGTCGGTTGCGAGCACGAGGTCGACGCGGCGCGACAGGGCCAGTGCCCGTTCGGCCTTGTCGGCGCCGACGATCGGGTTGGCGACGAAGAGCCGCTTCACCCCGGCATCGGCAAAGGCCTCGGCCTCGCCAAGCTTGGCGACGCAGAGGCCATCGGCGCCGCGCTCGATCTGGCGGACGCCGATCTCGGCCGTGCGGTGGGTCTTGGCATGCGGGAACAGTTCGACCCCGGCCGAGCGGGCGATGGCCGCCATCTCGTCGAGGTTGTGGTCGAGCACGGCGAGGTCGAGCACCAGGCCCGGCGTGGCGACCGGCAGCTCGGACCAGCTTGCGCCGGTGGCGTCGCGGGCGATGGAAACAGCGGTTGCACTCATGCTCAAGCTCCGAGGCGTAGCGCCCGGCCGTTGCGGTTGCCGGTGACGCGGTTGTTCTCGACGGCGAACTCGCCGTTGACGATGACATGCAGGATGCCGGTCGCCGCCTGCCGTGGCGACTCGTAGGTGGCGTTCGCCTTCACGTTGTGCTGGTCGAAGACGACGAGATCGGCGACGGCGCCCGCGGCGATGCGGCCGCGATCCATGAGCCGCAGCCGGTTGGCGGCGGAGCTGGTCATGTGGCGCACGCATTCCTCGAGCGTCAGCACCTTTTCCTCGCGAACATAGGTCTCGAGCATGCGCGGGAACGTGCCCCAGGAGCGGGGATGCGGGCGGTCGCCGACGAGGATGCCGTCGCTGCCCACCGTATGCTCGTCGCGCTGCATCAGGGTGCGGACATGCTCCTCGATGCCGATGAAGAAAACGCAGGGCGCGGCGCGCTCGGTGGCGATCAGCACGTCGAGGGCGAGCTCGGCCGGCGAGGTGTTGAGCTTGCGGGCCGCGTCGGCGACGCTGCCCTCCATCATCCACTCCAGTCTCCGGCGCACCGGGGAGGCCGGCGAGATAGACGCTCGACCAGTTGACGGTGAGGCCCTGGTGGCCGTCCGAGCCGATGACATCGAGCGCTTCGATGATGCGCTTGCGCGTCTCGGGATCGCGTAGCCGCGCCATCTGCTCGTCGCCGGTGCCCGAAAGAGCCCAGCTCGGCAGCTGCGACAGCAGCGTCGTCATGCCGGCGAGGTAGGGATAGGCGTCGAAGCTCAGGTCGACGCCGTCGGCGATCGCCTCGTCGAACATCTTCAAGAGCTCGGGCAGCTTGCCGCGATTGGCCTCGAAGCTGAGATGCGTATGCGCCAGGTGCAGCGCCACGCCGGAGCGACGCGCGATCTCGAAGCACTCGGCATAGCCGCCCGAGCGCATCGGTGCCGTAGTTGCGGTGGTGCGGGCAGTAGAAGCCGCCATATTCGGCGACCACCTCGCAGAGCGCGACGAGCTCGTCGGTGTCCGAGTACATGGCCGGGCACGTAGGTGAGCCCGGTCGAGAGCCCTACCCCGCCCTCCTCGAGGGCCTGGCGGAGCAGGACCTTCATCTGCTCGAGCTCGTCCGGCGTGGCGAGGCGCGGGGCGTTGCCCATCACCAGCATGCGGAGGTTGCCGTGCGGCACGAGGTAGGCGCAGTTGACCGCTACGTTGCCGTCGAGGCGCTTGAGGTATTCCGCGACGCTGCGCCAGTTCCAGTCGAAGCCCGGCGGGTCGTCGTTCCAGCCCTTGATCTGGCTACGCATCTCGAGGAGCGTCGCATCGTCGATCGGGGCGTAGCTGAGGCCGTCCTGGCCGAGCACCTCGGTGGTGACGCCCTGGCTGAGCTTCGACGTGTGGTCCGGATTCACCAGCACCTGCAGGTCCGAGTGGGTGTGCATGTCGATGAAGCCGGGGGCAATCACCAATCCCTCGATATCGACGATGCGATCAGCCTTGGGGCGCTTGGTGCCCTTGAAGACGCCGGCGATGCGGTCGCCGATGACCAGCACATCGCCACGAACGGGCTTATTGCCGAGGCCATCGACAACGATGCCGCCGGTGAAGAGGGTAGAACTGGCGGTCATTGGTTATCGAACTCGAAGCTTCTGGTTGGTTCTTGGCGCTCAGGTAGATGGCGTCGGTGACTGCGACGACATGCGCCGCGAGGCGCGCCGTCAGGCCGGCCGGCGCCGGGGCGCCGAAGGCACATTCGATCAGCGCCTTGGTCGGAGCGCCGGGATCGTAGACGCCGGAGGCCTCGGGCGCCCGGTACTCGACGACTTCGCCGCTGGCGCGCACGAGGCGCAGCGTGTCGGCGATGGAATCGGCCCAGAGCTGGCCGTTCTTGCCATAGAGCGCCATGTGCCATTGCGGGCGCGCCAGGTAGAGGTGGGTCGAAGCAGCGCTGATCGCCGCCGAGCCGCCGCCGGAGAATTCGGCATTGACGGTGGTGTGGAGGTCGATGTCGCTGGCCGGCGGATAGGTGCTGGCGTTGAGCGCGACGATCGGCTCGCCGACCAGCCATTCGACCATGCCGAGCTCGTGCGACATGGTCACGGCGGCCGAGCCGCCGCCGGAGATGGCCTTGTCGGTATAAGTCGCCGTGCTGGATGCGAGCTTGCCGCCCCAGCCGCCATCGGTGCTGCCCGAGAGCAGCGCGCGGGTGTTGACCGCAAGGTGCATCGTGAGGTGCTCGACCGGGCCGATTTCGCCGGCCTCGATCAGCTGGCGGCTGAGCGCAAAGATCGGGGCGGCCGGCCAGCCGAAGCCGACCAGCAAGTGCTTGCCCAGCCGCTCGGCGGTGTCGCGCATCCGGCGGGCCGGACCGGCACTGAGCGCGAAGGGCTTTTCGACCAGCACGTGCGCGCCGGCTTCGAGCGCGGCGATCACCTGCTCCTCGTGCGCCACCGGCGGGCTCGACACCACGACGATGTCGGGCTTGGTCGCCAGCGCCTCGCGCCAGTCGGTGACGATGGTCGGCACCTCGAACTGGCGGCCGAGCTTTTCTGCCATCTCGGCGTTGGGGCTCGACAGCGCCACGACTTCGACGCGCGGATCGGCCTTCAGGGCCGGCAGGTGGCTCGATTGCGACCAGGCGCCGGCGCTGATCACCGCGGCCTTGATGGGCCGGCTCATTTGCCGACCCCGGCGGTCAGCGCGCCGACGACATGGCGCTGGAAGATGAGCACCAGCACGGTGGGCGGCAGCATGGACATCACGGTCGCCGCGGCGAGCGCGTTCCAGTTGAACTGCTGCACCGACTGGAAGCCGGCGAGCAGCGGCGGCACGGTGAGCTGGTTGGTGAGGACGAGGGCGTAGAAGAACTCGCTCCAGGCCTCGAGGAAGATCAGCACGCCCGCGGCGACGAGGCCGGGCCTGCGCGATCGGCACGATGATGATCCACAGCGTCTGCAGCCGGGTCGCGCCGTCGATCTTGGCGGCTTCCTCGATCTCGCGCGGCAGCTGGTCGAAGTAGTTCTTGAGGATCATGATCGCCAGCGGCAGCGTGAAGACGTTGTAGCTGATGACCAGCGCCCAGGGCGTGTTCAGTACGCCGATGACGCGGAAGGCGACGAAGAACGGGCCGATGATGGCGATGGCCGGAACGATACGGGTCGCGATCACCGAGAGCTCGAAGACCCGCGCAGCCCTTGAACGGGTAGCGCGACAGCCCGTAGGCCGCAGCGCCCGCGATCAGCAGGTTGAGGACGACCAGCACGCTGCTGACGAAGAGGCTCTGGCCGATGGCGGGGACGAGCCGCGTGCCCATGTCGGTGCTGCCGATGCCGCGGCCGCCGGTATTGCCGAACAGAACCGAGGCGTAGTTGTCGAGCGTGACGCTGGACGGGCACGAGCGGGAACGGCTTGATGCCCAGCTGCGCCGGCGTGATGAGGCTCGACACGACGAGATACCAGACCGGCAGCAGGATCCAGATGGCGAAGACCAGCACGCCGAGATAGATGCCGATGGTGGCGGCCGGACTGCGCCGGCGGCCACGCTCGAAGGTTGCGGCGCCCATCACTGCACCTCCCTGCGATAGAAGAGCCTGACGATGGCGAGACCGCCGATCAGGGCGACGACGCCCAGGATGACGGCAAGTGCCGAGCCGAGGCCGATATTGGTGTTCACGAAGAGCTGGCGATAGATGAGGATGCTCATCACCTGCGTGGTGTCGCCCGGGCCGCCCTGCGTCATGGCGAAGACGACGTCGAACTGCAGGAAGGCGTAGATCACGTTGAACACGGTGACCGTGATCAGCACCGGCTTCAGCCAGGGCAGGGTGATGTTGACGAAGCGCTGCCACCAGTTGGCGCCATCGAGCTGGGCCGCTTCGTGCAGTTCCTCGGGCAGGGTCTGGAGGCCGGCCAGCAGCAGAATGCCGGCAAAGCTCGCCTGGCGCCACACGGCCGCCAGCACAGTGATCGGCAGCGCCGTGTTCGGGTCGGCGAGGAAATCGTGGTAGCTGCTGGTCAGGCCCAGCATCACCAGCACGGCGTTGAGGCCGCCGACGCTGCCGTCGGCGAACCACTTCCACAGGATGCCGATCACCAGCCAAGGGGTGGCCCACGGAATGATCAGCAGCGCGCGGGCGAAGCCGCGGCCGATGAAGGACTGGTTCAGCAGCATGGCCATGGCGAGGCCGATGACCGTCGAGAGAATGACGAAGCCGACCGCGAAGGTCAGCGTCACCGTGGCCGAGCGCCAGAACACCGGGCTCGAGAAGATGATGGTGTAGTTCTCGATGCCGACGAACGGGCCGAAGCTCGCGCCGCTCGCGGGCACGTCGTGCAGGCTGTAGATGACCGTCAGCACGGTCGGCACAGCTAGCAGCACGCCGAGCAGGATCAGCGCCGGCGCCACCAGCTTCATGCCGAAAGCGCGATCGGCTTTCGGGGGAAGCCCATTCAAATGAGATGCCGCAGCCACGTGCTATCCTTCAGGCAGTTCATTCGGCCATGACCGGGGAGCCGCCGGCGAGGGGCCGGCGGATCGGGAGCGCCACCGCCCCTTTGGGGCGATGGCGTGGATCGGGGTTCGACTAGAGCGTCCGGCCGCCCTGCGCGCCCTTGACCGCAGCGGTGAGGTCCTCGACGGTCTTCGCCGGGGTCGCCTGGCCGAGCAGCAGGGCGTGGATGATGTCGCCGACCTTGGCCTGGAAGTCCGGGTACCAGGGCAGCGTACGGGCCGGAACGACGTTCGACTTGGTCTCGAAGGTGTCGGACAGCATGGCCAGATCGTAGTAGTCGGGGAACGAGGCGATCACGTCCGGGTCGGTGAAGAAGCCGGCGTAGGGCGCGGCGAGGCCGGCGGCCTTGGCCCACTGGTTGAACACGCTGAACTTACCCTCGGAGTCCTTCCAGCCGTAGTACTTCATCAGCTCCCAGGCGGCGAGGCGCTCGTCCTCGCTGTCGGACTGGCCCATCTGCAGCACTTCGCCGATCTGCAGGGTTCCCGGGCCGGCCGGCGCCATCTTGACGTTGGCCGACTGCGGACCTTCGAGCGAGCGGATCGAGGTCAGGAAGTAGTGGTGCAGCACGTAGAAGGCGGCGTTGCCCTGCGCCATCTCGTTCGACAGCTTGCCCGGATCGTCGGTCAGCAGCGACTTGGGGGCGAGGCCCTCCTGGTACATCGTCTGCCACCACTCGAACACGCCGACCGTCTTCGGATCGTCGGCGAACACCGGCTGGCCGGCATCGTCGAACGGCGTGACGCCCTCGTTGAGCAGGTAGGTGTGCAGGTATTCCTCGCAGAATTCCTTGACCCAGTAGGCGACGTAGGGCGAGGCGACGGTCGACTGCAGCGCCTTGGAGGCGTCGTAGATCTCCTTCAGCGTCGTCGGGACGGCGACGCCGGCATCGGCGAGGAACTTCTCGTTGTAGTGCAGCATGTGCACGGCCGAGAAGTACGGCGCGCTGATGATGTCGCCGGCGGGCGTCACATGGCGGCCGCGGGCGCTCTCGAACATGTCGGCGATCATGTCGTCGACACCGGGAAGGCCATTGAGCGTCTTGGCCCAGCCTTCCTTGATGAACTTCTGCGAGTTGTAGGCGAAGTTGTAGTAGAGGTCGATCTTGTCGCCGCCGCGCAGGCGCGTCTGCAGCGCCGGGGTGTAGCCGAGGTTCGGGATCACCGCGACGTTGACCGCCGGATTGCCGGCCGCCGTCCACTCGCTCACCAGCGTCTTGATGGTGTCGGGCTGGAAGTCCCAGGCCAGCATGTCGAGCGTGCCGGTATAGGCCGCCTTGGCGGTGCCGGTCATCAGACCCGGCATGAAGGCCGCGAACAGCGCGGACGCGCCGCCGGCCTTGAGGAACGACCGACGGTCAAGCGAACCGAGGCCCCTGGTGGTGTTGGTAGTCTTCATTGCGCTCCTCCTGTGCGAGCTGAACCAACTTTTCGTGACAGCCGATCCGATCGCCCCCGGGCCGCAGAAACCTGGCGCGCGAGCCCTGACGGCCCCGCCTCCCCGACACCTGCACAGCCCGATCCCGCCAGCCCGCTGCTCACTGTTCCGAAGGGTGGGTGCTTTTGCCCGACCCACCCCTCGGCATTCTAGATTATGACGCTAGGACGAATGCTATCATATATCAACATCTAATTTCGCATATGATAACGCGACGTCCTAACGTATGGATTTCAGTACGATTTCCGCGGTTTCGAGCGTCCTGTCGACGTCGGCATCGGTGTGCGCGGCGCTGATGTGATTGCGCTTGATCGGCAGCGGCAGCATGAAGATGCCCCGCTCGCACATGCCGCGGCGGAAGGCGATGTCGCGCTGCGTGTCGTTGGCGAGGAGATCCTCGTAGCGCTCGACCTTGCCGCTCATGAAATACGGGGTGAAGACCGAGCCGTAGCCGGCGGAGACCATCTCGATGCCGAGCCGGCCGGCGATCTCGGCGAGGCCGGAGCGCATCCGCTCGCCGAGACGGAAGGTCCGCTCGTAGCACGCTCCCGTCCTCGAGCGCGGCGATGGTCGCGAGCGCCGCGGCCGTGCCGACGGGGTGGCCGTTATAGGTGCCGCCAACGAACACCTTGCCGCCCGGCGCGGTGCTGAACTGCAGCATCAGCTCGCGCTTGCCGGCGATGATGGCGCAGGGGTAGCCGTTGGCGATGGCCTTGGCCATGGTGGTGATGTCGGGCGTGACGCCCAGCACCGACTGGTAGCCGCCGAGCCCGTGCCGGAAGCCGGTGATCACCTCGTCGAACACCAGCACGATGCCATGCTGGTCGCAGAGGCGCCGCAGCCCCTCGACGAAATCCTGTCGCGGCAGCACGCAGCCGATATTGTGCGGGATCGCCTCCATGAAGATCGCGGCGATCTGGCCCGGGTTCTCGGCGATGGCGCGCTCGGTGGCCGCGAGGTCGTTGAACGGCACGATGATGGTGTTGTCGACCGCCTCGGCGAGCTGGCCGGCGCTGCCCGGATCCTTCTTGCCGATCTTGTCGGCCGGGCTGATGACGTTCATCAGCAGGTAGTCGTGCCAGCCGTGGAAGGTGCCCTGGAACTTGATGAGCTTGGTGCGGCCGGTGACCCCGCGGGCCAGCCGCACCGCCATGTAGGTGGCTTCCGACCCGGTGTTGAACGCCAGCGCCAGCTCGGCCGACGGCACGTGCTGGACGATCTTCTCGGCGAGCTCGATCTCGCGCTCGGTGACGCCGACGCCGACCATGTCGGGACCGTTGAGCGCCTCGACCACGGCGGCATTCACCGCCGGGTCGTTATGGCCGAGGACGATCGGCCCGAAGGCGGCGTGGTAGTCGAGATAGGTGTTGCCGTCGACGTCGCGGATATAGGCGCCTTCCGCCCACTCCCAGGAATAGGGCTGATGCTGCCGGCGGGTCGCCGAGTTGACGCCACCGGGAATGACCTTGGTGGCGCGGTCGTAGAGGCTCTGGGACTTCTCGATATTCATAACAGGCTAGGATCTCGTGTTCAGGAAAGGCCGAGCAGCGTCAGGCTGTCGCGGTGGATGATCTCTTCCATCTTGTCGGCGGGGACGCGCGGCAGCGCCGTGCCCTCGACGATGGCGTTGACGTTGCGCAGGGCGTGGAGCGTCTCGGCAGGGGTGGTGATCGGGTAGTCCGAGGCGAACATCAGCTTGTCGAGCACGTTCCACTCGGTGGCTTTGATCATCGCCTCGTAGAAGGTGTAGGGCCGGTAGAGCAGGCCCGAGACGTCGGCGTAGACATTGGGGTGCTTGCGCACCACCACCGCGGTATCGACGGTCCAGGGATGGCCCATATGGGCCATGATGATCCTGAGGTTGGGGTAGCGCATGGCGATCTCGTCGACGACCAGCGGGTGGGCGTAGCGGATCGGCGCCATGCGGACGGGCGAGGTGCCGATGTGGAAGAGGATCGGCAGGCCGTGCCGCTCCGCCTCGCGATAGATGGCGAGCGCCCGGCTCTCGAGCGGATCGAAGACCTGGTAGTTGGCCCCCATCTTGATGCCGCGAAGCCTGAGGTCGGTGCGCGAGCGCTCCAGCTCCTCGAGCGAACGCGGATCGTGCGGATGGATCGACATGAAGCCGATCAGCCGGTCGGGATGCGCGTTGACGAAGGCCGCGGTGACGTTGTTGACGCCCACCGCCACGTCGCCCGGCTCGTCGACGCCGTTGACGCCGCCGGTGACCTCGCCCGGGTGCCAGGCGACGCCGAAGACGATCGACTTGTCGACCGGCTGCATGGCCTCGAGATACTCGCCCCAGCTGTAGACGGAATCGACCGAGCGATCGGGCCGCCAGGTGTGATGCAGCTTCCGGTTGGCGGCGGGCACGGCGTCGCGGAACTGGGGGGTGTGCGAATGGACGTCGATGATCATGGAGTGTTTCCCTGTGGCGCGCCGAGATCGCGCGAGATGGATTGGGCGCAGCCTTCGACGGCGGCCGCGAGGTCGGCGAGGCTGGCCTCGGTCACCCGGGTCGTCGGCCCGGAAATGCTGACCGCGGCGATGACCGCGCCGGAATGGTCCCGGATGGGCGCCGCGACGCAGCGCAGCCCCTCCTCGATCTCCTCGTCGTCGACCGCGTAGCCCCGCTCCCGGATCCGGGCGATGTCGGCGGCGAGCGTAGAGGGATCGGTCATGGTGCGCGGCGTGTGCGGCTCGAAGCGCATGCGCGCCATCAGCTGCTCGCGGGTGCCCTCATCCTGGAACGCGAGCAGCGCCTTGCCGACGCCGCTGCAGTGCAGCGGATCGAGGAAGCCCACGAACGAGCCCATGCGCATCGAGCGCGACGCGTCGATCTTGTCGACGCAGAGCGCGTTGGCCTCGCTGAGGATCGAAAGGTGCACCGTCTCGCCGGTATCGGACATCAGCTTCTCGAGATGCGGCCGGGCGCTGCGGCGCAGGTCGAGGTCGCCCATGGCCCGCGCACCGATGACCACGGCGAGCATGCCGAGCCGATAGGTCTGGGTCTGCGGATCGCGGTCGAGGAGGCGACGGCCGGTCAGCGTCGCCAGGACCCGGAACACCGTGCTCTTCGGGCAGCCCGGTCGCCGCGACGATCTGGTCGACGGTGAGATCGCCACTATGAGCGGCGATGCACTCGAGGATGTCGAGCGCCCGATCGACGGAGCGGATGGCGTATCGATCCTCAGGTGAATTCACCAGATGAACTCTCAGTTTGCATGGCGAACTGAAGTGAAGCCGGGTTCAGGCCGGGAGTCAAGGGTGGTGGAGGCGTGGTAAGTGGGGGGCGCAGGGCCTGGGACGGGCCGGCCGTCTCAAGCGGTCAGCAAAGACCGAGTCTGTGTGGACAGCTACAGATGTCCGGACTTGCGGGGACGCACGCGCGGAGCACGGGCGGGTGCCCGGCTGACAAACAGAAATGCAGGAGGAATGTTGCCCGGTTAGTAGTCCGGAAGAAGTGGCGCGCCCGAAAGGATTCGAACCTCTGACCCCCAGATTCGTAGTCTGGTGCTCTATCCAGCTGAGCTACGGGCGCCTGTCGGCCGGGTGGTCCGGCGGAACGGCGTGACCCATACATTGCGCGGATTTGCATTGCAAGCGCGCGCGCAACGAAAAATCTCGACGGCACACAGCGGTCAGCGCAGCCGCATCGATGCGGGGAGGGTGAGGTCGAAGCGGGTGCCGACCGGGGTCTCGACATAGGCTCAGTTGCCCGCCATGCGCTTCGGCGAGCTCGCGTGCGATCGGCAGGCCCAGGCCGGTGCCGCCGGCCTTGGCGGAGCCTTCGAAGGCGGCGAACAGGTGTTCCCGGGCGCGCGGCGGCAGGCCGGGGCCGTTGTCGGCCACCGTGATGGTGAGCTTGTCGTCGGTCTCGGTGAGGCTTGCCTCCACGTGCGGCTCAGCGGGCCGGCTTGGCGGCCGATTCCAGCGCCTCGCGGGCATTCTTGAGCAGGTTGGTGAAGATGCGCGCGAATTGCTCGCGGTCGGCGGAGATCGAAATGTCCTCGGGGATGCCGTTGCTCCACCGGACGGTGGGATCGGCAACGAGGCCGGCATCGAAGGCCGCATCCTCGACCAGGTCGTGGAGCTCGACGGGGACCGGGCGCGGCGGGGTGCCGCTCTGGCGGCCGTAGTCGAGCACGGACTGGGCGAAGCCGATGGCGCGGTCGATCGAGTGCACCAGGCGGGGGGCCAGCCGCTGCACCTTGGGATCGTCGACATTGGCGACCTGGTCCGAGAGCAGCTGCGCCGAGGTCAGCGTGTTGCGCAGGTCGTGGTTGATCTTGGCCACGGCGAGGCCGAGATCGACGAGGTGGCGCCGCTGCCGCAGCATGGAGAAGATGTCGGATTCCATGGCGTGCAGCTCGCGCTCCATGACACCGATCTCGTCGCTGCGCGAGTCGTGCGAGATGATCAGCGAGGCGTTCTCCGGCGCCTCGCGGTAGCGCATCATGTTGGCGGTGAGACGCCGGATCGGCTCGATCAGGATGCGCAGGATGATCACGTAGAGCACCGCCGAGACGATGATGGCGAGGATCAGCGAGAGGAAGAACAGGTTGCGCGAATAGACGAGCAGGTCGGCCCGGAGCGGCGCCTCGGGCATCAGCACCTCGATGACGCGGTCGGGCTGGCTGTTCTCCTGCCCGACGATGCGGAGCGTCCGGTCGCCGCCCAGGAACAGGGTATCGAGCGCGCCGAGGATCAGCGTGGCGGGGCTGCGGTCGCGAAGGTCCACCGTCACCGCCGCGCGCGGCATCTCGACGTTCTCGAGCTCGATGAGCTGGCTCTGCCCCTCGCGGCGGTAGACGATGGCAAGCGCCCCGGCCGAGGTCAGCAGCCGATCGGTGAGCGTGCGGGGCAACTGCATGGCGTCGGGCACGGCGTCCAGCACCCGCGCGGCGACGATGCCGACCCGCAGCCGGTCGGTCAGCCAGCTCAGCCTGAAGCTCGCGGAAGATGGCAGGTAGATCACTACTTCGACCGCGAGGATCACCATGACGATCGTGGCGATGATCTTGACGGAGAGCCCGGAGAGCGGGCCAGGCATCGCGCGGTTTTTTGCCATTGGCGCAATGATTAGCGGGGAAAACGCTCGCTTGCCAGCGCCTTCGTCAGTTTCAGCGGAGCAGGCGGTTGAGCTTCAGCCAGGCGCCCGTGAGCGGATCGGGACCGGCCGTGGCGGCCGTCTCCGCCAGCCGGTTGGCGATCTCGGCAAAGGTGGCGTAGGGCGCGGAAAAGGCGTCGAGATCGGTGATCGACATGTTCCTCGCGATGGCCAGCGAGAAGAGCGCGATCAGTTCCCCTGCCCCTGCCCCGGCGACGCCGGCACCGAGCAGCCGACCTTGCGGCGTGGTGAGCACCTTGGCGAGCCCGTGCGGCCGGCGGGCCGCCCGGGCGCGGTCGTTGTCGGCGAAGGGGACGCGCGTCACCCGGAAGCGATCCTTGTAGCGCGCCCGTGCCTCGGCCTCGGTGAGCCCGACCTCGGCCAGCCCGGGCTCAGTATGGACGACGCGGACCAGCGGCCGCGGCGGATCGAACCACGGCGGCAGGCCGAGAAGCGCCGCCCGCGTGACGATGCGCGCCTGCTCGGCTGCGGCCTGGACCGAAGCCGGCTCCCCCGTCGCATCGCCAACCACATGGATGCGCGGATTGGTGGTCCTGAGCCCGGGCAGGAGCCGCAGGCGGGTGGCGTCGGCGCCGCTCCGCGCCACGCCGGCATTCCTCAAATCCAGGTGCTCGAGATCCGGCACGCACTCGGTGGCGACCAGGATGTGGGAGACGTCGAGCAGCGTTTCCCCTTTCGAAGAGCGGACCACGACGCCGATGCCCATGGAGCGGGGCTGGATGGCTGCGACCGTCGACTGGGGCAGGAGCGCAACGCCCTCTTCGGCGAGCGCCTTGAGCGCAACCGCGGCGAGTTCGGGATCGCTGTCGGGCAGGAAGGCGCCGGTTTCCACCACGGTGACGTCCGAACCGAGACGCCGGTAGGCCTGGGCGACGGCGAGCCCTACTGCGCCACCGCCGATGACGACGAGATGCGAGAGCTTGCGTGTATTATCGAGGATGGTCTCGAGGGTAAAATGGGGAACGGCGTCCAGCCCGGGGACGGCAGGCGGGCGCTGGCGGGCGCCGGTGGCGATGACGAAGCGCCGGGCCCTGACCTGGACCTCGCCGGCCGCGAGGGTGCGCCGGTCGACGAAGCGCCCTTCGGCCTCGATGATCCGTACCCCCAGCGCCTCGAATCGTGGCACGGCACGGGCGGGCGACACGGCCGAAATCACCTGATCCACGTGGTCGTGCACGCGGCGGAAGTTGACGCGGATCTCGTCCGCGAGGATTCCGAAGGCGGCGCCGTTCCGCATGGCGTGGGCATGGGCCGCGGCGGCCGAAAGGGCAGTCGCCGGGACGGAGCCGGTATGAAGTGCGCTGCCGCCGAGGCGGGCCTTTTCGACGATGACCACCGACGCGCCCAGGGCGCGGGCCCGTTCGGCGACCGCGAGACCGGCAGAGCCGCCCCCGATGATGCAGAGGTCGGGTGTCAGGATTTCCGCCAAAGTTCCCCCTCGCACGGCCTCGCGTCACGCGCTCTGGCCTCATTATCACCCCGGGGGAAGGACACAAGGGTCTGGCGCTGCTCACCAACCGGAAACGGCCGGTCCGGGCGCCTGTCGACGTTGCCTCGAGCACCCGCCGCTTCGCGTTGACTTGCCCGCTGCTATTCCCTATAAGCCCGGCCAACTTGCCGCGGGTGCCCCCTTGGGCGCCCGGACGGCACGCACCATGCGACAGCAAGAATAAGAGGAACCGCGCGCCGGCGTGGTCTGATGTCATGAAGCGTACATTCCAGCCGAGCACGCTCGTCCGCGCCCGCCGCCACGGTTTCCGGGCTCGCATGGCGACCAAGAACGGCCGCAAGATCTTGAACCGCCGCCGCGCCGTCGGCCGCCAGAAGCTCTCGGCGTAAGCCGTCCCGGCCGTGTCGGCGGCCATGCCGAAGGAGGCCCAATTGCGGCGCCTCAGGAAGCGATCGGAATTTCTCAGAGTCGCCCGGGGCAATCGCGTCGGGCGCTCTGCGTTTTCGCTGCAGGCCAACGTGACCGAAGCGCCCGAACCGGGGCTCGGCTTCACCGTGACCAAGCAGATGGGCAATTCGCCGGAGCGCAATCGCATTCGCCGCAGGCTGAGGGCCGCGGCCGAGGCTTGCGCAGCGGCTTTCGAGCCACAACATGACTACGTGCTGGTCGGCCGCCGCGACGCTTTGAGCGTCCCGTTCGCTCGTCTGGTCGACGACCTTGCCAATTCACTCACCAAGATCAATTCCCGGAAGAAGAACTGATGCAGTCTGAAAACAACCGCAACATGATCATCGCGATTGTGCTCAGCATCGTTGTGCTGTTCGGCTGGCAGTTCTTGGTGGCGGGTCCGCAACTCGAGCAGGCCCAGAAGCGCGCCCAGATCGAGGCGCAGCAGCAATCGCAGACGACGGACCATGGCCTCGCTACTCCGGCGCCCGGCACTGCGGCAGCGCCGGGGACCACGCCCGAGGCGGGCGGCACGACGAGCTTCGCCGACCGGGCCGCGGCCCTTGCCGCCACGCCTCGCGTGAGCATCGATACGCCGGCGCTTGGCGGCTCGATCAGCCTGCGCGGCGGACGTCTGGATGACCTCCAGCTCAAGCGCTACACGGAAACGGTCGACCCCAATTCGCCGATCATCACGCTCCTGACGCCATCGGGCGCCCCCAGCGGCTATTATGTCGAGCAGGGCTGGGCCCCGGCGAGCGGCGCCACCGTCGCGCTGCCGGGCAGCGATACGGAGTGGGTGGTCGACGGCGCCAACCAGACCCTCACCACGGCGACGCCGGTCACTCTCAAGTGGGACAATGGCCAGGGCCTGACCTTCCGGCGCGTGTTCAATGTCGACGAGAACTACCTGTTCACGGTGACGCAGTCGGTCGAGAACCAGACCGCCGGCGACGTGGCGCTCTACCCTTATTCGCGCATCGTGCGGCAGGGCATCCCGCATCTGCAGAACTTCTTCGTGCAGCACGAGGGGCCGCTCGGCGTCCTCGGGCCGAACAACCTCGTCTCGAAAAAGTACTCCGACGTCGTTCACGACAAGCAGATCGACTATACCAGCCCCACTGGCGGCTGGGTCGGCATCACCGACAAGTACTGGGCCACCGCCGTGCTCACCCAGCCGGGCTCGCCGGTCAACGCCCGCTTCTCGCACACCACCAACGGCCCGGTCGACGTCTTCCAGACGAGCTTCGTCGAGAGCACGCCGGTGGTGGTTCCCGCTGGCGGCACGGCCGATACGAAGAGCTTCGTATTCGCCGGCGCCAAGCAGACGCACATCATCGACAATTACGACAAGACCTACGGCTTCGACCGGCTGGAGCTGCTGATCGACTGGGGCTGGCTGCACTTCATCACCCGCCCGATGTTCGAGCTGCTGCAGTTCCTCTACGGCATCCTGGGCAATTTCGGACTCGCCATCCTGGGCGTGACGGTGATCGTCAAGGCGCTGTTCTTCCCGCTCGCCAACCGTTCGTACAAGTCGATGGCGGCGATGCGGCGCGTCCAGCCCGAGATGAAGGCGATCCAGGAGCGCTTCAAGGACGATCGCGTGCAGCAGCAGCAGGCGATGATGGAGCTGTACAAGAAAGAGAAGATCAATCCGCTGTCGGGCTGTCTGCCGATCCTGGTGCAGATCCCGGTGTTCTTCTCGCTCTACACCGTGATCTTCATCTCGCTCGAGATGCGGCATGCGCCGTTCTTCGGCTGGATCGTCGACCTCGCGGCGCCCGATCCGACCAACGTCTTCACCCTGTTCGGCCTGATCCCGTGGGATCCGACGGCCCTGCCCGTCGTCGGCGGCCTGCTCCATCTCGGCGTCTGGCCGTTGATCATGGGCATCACCATGTGGGTGCAGATGCGGCTCAATCCGCCCCCGCCGGATCCGACGCAGGCGGCGATCTTCAACTGGATGCCGGTGATCTTCACCTTCATGCTGGGCAGCTTCCCGGCGGGTCTGGTGATCTACTGGGCCTGGAACAACTTCCTGTCGGTGACGCAGCAGTACTTCATCATGAAGCGCCACGGCGCCGAGGTGGACCTGCTCGGCAACATCATGGCGAGCTTCCGCCGCAAGCCGGCCGAGAAGCCGGCCGGCGGCAAGGCGAGCTGAGCCTAAGAACGATCGAACACGTTGGGGCGGGGCCGGCATGGCCCCGCTCTTTCTTTTTGCCCCTCCCTCCCCTATTGAGCCGGCATGAACGAGACCACCTCCAAGTTCAGCGACGACCAGATCGAGGCGGGTCGGCTGCTGTTCGCCCGCCCCTTCGTGTTCCTCAAGGGCTGCGTGCGCATCGCCGACCTGCCGCCTGCCGACCGGCTGGAGGTGGCATTCGCCGGCCGCTCGAATGTCGGCAAGTCCTCGCTGATCAACGCCCTGACCGGCACCAGCACCCTCGCCCGGACCTCGAACACGCCGGGGCGGACGCAGGAGCTCAACATCTTCGAGAGCCAGTCCGCCGAGCTGAGGATCGTCGACATGCCGGGCTACGGCTTCGCCAAGGCGCCGGAGGACAAGGTCAAGCAGTGGACGAGGCTGATCCACGCCTACCTGACCGGGCCGGCCGAACCTCAGGCGGGTCTACGTGCTGATCGACGGCAGGCACGGCCCCAATGCCAACGACAAGACGGTGATGAACGAGCTCGACCGCGCGGCGGTCAGCTACCAGGTCGTCGTCACCAAGGCGGACAAGCCGAACCGCAGCGAACTCGAGGAAGTCCTCGCCAAGACCCGGCCGGTGATCGCCAAGCGGCCGGCGGCGCATCCCGAGCTGATCGTCACCTCGAGCGAGACCAGGTTCGGGATGGAGCAGTTGCGGGCCGAGATCCGGCAGTTGCTGGAGCAGTAGGCCCCCTCACCCGGCGCTTCGCGCCGACCTCTCCCCCGAGGGAGAGGTGATCAGCGCTCGAGGAAATCACCCAGCCACTTGGCAACTGCGGGGCTGTGCGACGGCGTCGCCACAGAGACCAGTGCCCTTTCCACGACTTCGTCCGGCGCCTTGCCGCGCCTCAGCTCGGCGAGCGCCAGCGTGTAGTCGTCGAGGAACTCAGGGTGCGGCTGGAGGCTCAGGGCCCTGCCCTGGCGATAGATCAGGCCGGCGTTGGGGGTGAAGTCCGAGGCGAGGAACACCTCGGCCTTGGCCGGCGCCTCGATCACCTGGTCCTGGTGCGAGCAGGCGATCGACAGCTCGCTCAGTTCGCCATCGAACCGGGCTGGTTTGCTGCGGACCGAATAGGTGTGGCGGCCGAGGCCCCAGCCCTTCTCCGACTTCCGCACCACGCCGCCCAGCGCATCGGCCATGATCTGGTGGCCGAAGCAGATGCCCAGCATCGGGGTGCTCTCCGCATAGGCACTACGGATGAAGGCGCGGAGCGGATCGAGCCAGGGGAAATCGTCGTAGACGCCTGCGGCCGAGCCGGTGATCAGAATGGCATCGAGCCCTGCCGGATCGGGAAAGGGCGCACCGTCATGGACGGGAACCGTCTCGTAGTCGAAGGCGTGTCCGGCTTCGTCGAACATCCGGCGGAACATGGCTGGATAGGGCCCGAACCGTTCGCGGAGGGCCGCGGGCACGTCGCCGGTCTGAATGATGGTGAGCTTCATGGGATGAAGAGATGGCCCGGTTTGCCGGGCCTTGCAAGGTGGGGTTGGGACTCCCCGCGGCGTAAGAAGACGCCCTCCATCCTGTCGATGGAGGGCGCCAGTCGGAGGTCGAGCTCTGGCTCAGGAGGCCCAGTCAGCCTTGGCTGCTCGGGGCGAACTGGAGGGCGACGCCGTTCATGCAGTAGCGGAGCCCGGTGGGTGGCGGCCCGTCGTTGAAGACGTGCCCCAGATGGCCGCCGCAGCGGCGGCAATGGACTTCGGTGCGCGGATAACCGAGGAGGTTGTCGGTCGACTCGCCGACTGCATTGTCGAGCGGCTGGTAGAAGCTGGGCCAGCCGGTGCCGCTCTCGAATTTGGTTTTCGCGTCGAACAGCGGCAGGTCGCAGCCGGCGCAGGAGAAGATGCCGGGCCGATGCTCGGCGAGGAGCGGCGAGGTTCCCGGATATTCCGTTGCCTCGTGCCTCAGCACCTCGAAGGCCTCGGGGGAGAGTTTCTTCTTCCACTCCTCCTCGGACAGGTTCACCTCGAACGTGCCCTCGGCGGCGATACTCCGGCCCGATGGGCGGAAGAGCAGGCCCGTGGCGGCCAGCGCCACCGCGGCGGTGCCTCCGAGCAGCAATGTGCGACGATCGACCGGCATTTGTGGGACGCCCTTCCTTGTGGCCGGAGTTTATCCACGCGGCGGCGGGAGTTGCATCTCAAATGCTCGTGTCCACCGATCGCTTCCGGAGGCACCGGCGCTGCTGCATATCCCCGCGCGCCGCCACGAAATCTTCGCTTTCCCCAGGTGGAACGGCGGACCGGCAAAAGCGCTTCCGACTCCGCCAGAATGCGCTATACGACGAGGCACAATGGATACTCAGCGCGCCATGCCAGACATCGAGAGCTTTTCCCGGGACGCCGCCGTGCTCAGCCAGGCGCTGCCCTATATGCAGAAATACGAGGGCAAGACCGTCGTCGTGAAATACGGCGGCCATGCCATGGGCGACATCAACCTGGGCCGGGCCTTCGCCCGCGACATCGCGCTTTTGAAGCAGTCCAAGGTGAACCCGATCGTGGTTCACGGGGGTGGGCCGCAGATCGCCTCGATGCTGAAGAATCTCGGCATCGAATCGAAGTTCGAAGGCGGGCTGCGCGTCACCGATCAGCGGACCATGGAAGTGGTCGAGATGGTCCTTGCCGGCTCGATCAACAAGGAGATCGTCGCGCTGATCAATGCCGAGGGCGAGTGGGCGATCGGGCTCTGCGGCAAGGACGGCAACATGGTGTTTGCCCGGAAGGCGACGAAGACCGTCAAGGACCCGGGCAGCAATATCGAGCGCGCGCTGGACCTCGGCTTTGTCGGCGAGCCGATCGAGGTGGACCGGACGCTGCTCGACCTGCTCGCCCGCTCCGAGATGATCCCGGTGATCGCGCCGGTGGCCCCGGGCCGCGACGGCGCGACCTACAACATCAATGCCGACACGTTTGCCGGTGCCATCGCGGGCTCGCTCGGCGCCAAGCGCCTGCTGTTCCTCACCGACGTGGACGGGGTGCTCGACGCCAACAAGCAGCTGATCCCCGAGCTCACCATGCGTGACGCCCGGGCGCTGATCGCCGACGGCACGATTTCAGGCGGCATGATCCCGAAGGTCGAGACCTGCCTCGAGGCGCTGGAGAACGGCGTCGAGGGCGTGGTGATCCTCAACGGCAAGACCCCGCACGTGGTGCTGGTCGAACTCTTCACCGCCCACGGCGCCGGCACGCTGATCGTCCGCTAGCCGCTCCCGGGCCTAGGCCTCCGCAGCCACGGGCGGACGCGAGGCGGCTTCCCGATCCGACGGTGCTGGCGGCCGGATCTTGAGGAAAGGCACCAGCGCCACCACCAGGGCAAAGGAAATGATCTCGTAGGTGATGGCGTGTCCCGCCGCACCGGCGAAGGCGTGGTGCATGCTGGTCCCCGAGGCGAGCGCTACTGTGAGCTGGGTGAAGAAGATCTGGCCGACCAGCGCCACGCCGATGGCGCCGCCGATCTGCTGGAAGGACTGCAGGGCGCCCGAACCGGCGCCGGCATCGCGCGGCGGAACGCCCGCCAGCACCGCCTGGAAGAGCCCGGAGAAGCCCAGCCCCAGCCCCAGCCCCGCGACGAACAGTGGCGGCAGGAAGGTCCAGTGGTCGACGCTGTCGCCCATCCCCCGAAGCACCAGGTCGAGCCAGCCGATGCCGACCACCAGCAGCGCCGCACCGAGAGCCAGCCGACCCCGCAGATAGCGCTGGCGGAGCCGGCCGATGAACAGCGAAACGGCGAGCACGCCCACCGAGAACGGGGTGTTGACCAGGCCTGATTCGAGCGGCGTGAAGCCGTAGCCCACTTGCACCATCAGCGAGATCACCATGAACATCGCCGGGATGCCGGAGGCGAAGACGGTGGTGATGAGCAGCCCGAGCAGGAAGTTGCCGTTGCTGATGAGGCTGTAGTTGAGCAGCTGCGGCAGGTTGGCCGCGGCGCGGCGGCGCTCCCAGAGGACGAAGAGGGCGGCGAAGACCAGTGACGCCGCCATCATGACCCAGCTCCACAGCGGCCAGCCAAAGGCCCGGCCTTCGATGAGCGGGAAGACGAGCGAGACGCATGCGAGGCCGAAGAGGCCGATGCCGACATAGTCGTTCTTGAGGTCCGGATGGCCCGGCATGCGCGGAATGAGGTACCAGCCGGCGACCACGGCAAGGATGCCGAAGGGGATGTTGACGAGGAAGATCGGCCGCCAGTCGAGGCCCCAGAAGTTCGCGCCGATCAGCAGCCCGCCGATGATCGGCCCCGCCACCGCAGCGAGGCCGGCGCTCAGGCCGAAAAGCGAAAAGGCCTGGCCCTTCTCCTCCGGCGGGAACGTCACCTGCGCGATGGCGAGGACCTGCGGGGTCATCATGGCGCCGGCGAGGCCCTGCAGCACGCGGGCGACGATCAGCCACTCGATCGTGGGGGCGAAGCCGCAGAAGGCAGAGGCGAGGGTGAAGCACGAGACACCGATGAGGAACATCCGGGTCCGCCCGACCATGTCGCCCAGTCGGCCGAACGGCAGCAGTCCTAGCGCGAAGGCCAGCACATAGGCGGCGATCACCCACTCGATCTCCTGCGGCTCGGCGCCGAGCTTGGACTGCAGGCTCGGCAGCGCCACGTTGACGATGGTGACGTCGATCAGGTTCATGAAGCTCGCGAGGAGCAGCACGGCGAGCGCCACCCAACGCCGCGGATCGGCGTCCGACTTGGATTGCGGCACATGGAACGGGTGGTTCATGACTCGTGGCCTTCGGGGAAGCCAAGGATGGCGGGGCTGGCCCCGCAGGGTGCCTGCTCCCGCTCCTTGTTCGGGGACTCTCGCGCCCATGTACACCGGGTCCCCCAAGGCTGCCAGTCAAACCACTGTCGTCCTCGGACAACGCGACGGGTCGGCGGGGGGCCACGCCAGCCGTAAGGGTGGCCATCGTCAATCGAAGTACTGATTGAAGGCAAGGTGCTTCACGCCGAAAAATAGCGGGAACGCCGGGCGCCATCGGGCCGAGGCCGAGGCGCGAGATCGCCTGCGGGGGCAGAAGGCAGCTGTGACCAGAACACTGAAACTTCTGATCAGCCTGCTCTACTTTTGTGGACTTCGCACAGTGCAAGGGGTGCGCCGCCTCGTCGGCCGCCCGTCTCCCCGCCTGACCATTCTCTACTACCACGCCATCACGGAGCGCGACGCGCCGGCGTTTGCCCGCCAGGTCGCCGCATTGCGCAGGATTGCGGCGTCCTTTGTTCGTCCGGACCACGACGGGCCGCTGCCGGACGGCCGCGATGCCGTGGCGCTGACCTTCGACGATGCCTTCGTTTCGGTCTACGACAATGCGCTTTCGGTCCTCGAAGGAACGGCGACGCCGGCTACCGTCTACGTGCCCACCGGCGTCGCCGGCCGGGCACCGGGCTGGGAGATGGAGAGTGACGAGGACAGGGCCGAGGAAGTCGCCTCGCTGGACCGTGTAAGGGCCACGGACGGCCGGTTCGCGTACGGCTCCCACACCGTTTCGCATCCCTTCCTGACAAAGCTCGACGATGCGCGGCTGACTGAGGAACTGGTCGGGTCGCGCGCCGCCCTGGAAGCGACGCTGGGGCGCAAGATCGATACGATTGCCCTGCCCTATGGCGACCACGACGACCGCGTAGTCGCCGCCTGTGCAGACGCCGGCTATCGCCACGTGTTCAGCATCCTGCCCGAACGGATCGATACGACGCGCCAAAAGATGCTGCGGGGCCGCACGAAGGTCAGTCCGGTCGACGGTGAAATCGAGTTGCTGCTCAAGGCATCCGGCGCGTACGCATGGCAGCCGCTCGCATCGCGACTGAAGCACGCCCTGCGGTTTGGCCATGATTGATGCCGGCACCATCGACGTGCGCCGGGCCGAACGGGCCGACTGGCCGGCCCTCGCCGATTTCATTGGCGCGACATATGGCACAACGGCGCCCTATAAGGACTTCGCCAGGTATCGCTGGCAATTCATCGACAACCCACACGGTGACGGTGACGCCCGAGCGCTGCCGATCTGGCTCGCCTTCGACGGTAGAATGGTCGTGGGCGCCATGGCCGCTCAACTGGGGACGCTGCAACTGGGGCGGCGGCGGCTCAGGGCGGGATGGGTGGTCGACGTCATGAACCACCCGGCGTACCGCGGCCAGGGGTTGGGCCACCGCATTCACCGGGCGATGATGGCCGAGATGCCCGTTCTGGTGACGCTGACCATGGCTGCGGCAACACGGCGGATCGCCGAGATGGCCGGTTGCGTGACACTGGGCGAGGCACGCCAGTGGTCACGGATCGCCGCGCCAAGCGCCGGTGACGTCTCGCGCTATCTCCTCGACCGCACGAAGTATCATTCCGGACCGCATCGGGTGGCCAAGCTCGGCGTGCGCCTGGGGCTGGGGTACTGCCTTGTGCCGCTGACCCGGCTTGCCGGCCGCCGGGCTCGTTCCGCCTATCCGCAACTGCGGATCCAGGAGGTCCGGACTTTCGGAGAGGCCGCCGATCGCCTCTGGCAGCGGGTCGGCGAGGACTATCCCGCCATCTTCGTGCGCGATGCCCGGCATCTCGACTGGCGGTTCGGCCAGGTGCCCCACCTCGCCTATCGCCGCTTCATTGCCTGGCGGGGCTCCGAGCCAGCCGGCATCATGGTGCTGCGTCGAACCCTGCCGGACGAACTGCGATCGGGGATCATCTCGGAACTGCTGTGCGGCCGCGATGACGAGGACGCGATGCGCGCGCTGGTCGATTTCGCCGTACGTCACTTCGGCGACGACGTCGCCTCGATCGAGGCGGCGTCCTCACTGCCCTTATTGGACGGCGTGCTGCAGCAGGCCGGCTTTCGCGTGACGCGACGCGTCCATGCGACGTTCATCGCCCGGGATCCGCAGGTCCGCGCTCTTGCCGAGCAATACAAGGACCAGTGGTACTTCACCAAGGGCGACCACGACTGGGACCAGGTGCACCCATTATGAGCAGTAACGACTCCCTTCCGCTGAGCATCGTCGTCGTCAGCTATAACAGCCGCGAGATGACGCTCGAGGCCATCCGCAGCGCCTTCGCTGCGACCACCATGGCATTCGAGATGATCGTCCTCGACAATGCCTCCAGGGACGGCTCGGCCGAGGCAATCGCCAACGAGTTTCCGCAGGTGACGCTGATTGCGAGCGCCGAGAACCTGGGCTTTGCACTCGGCAACAACGTGGCCGCGAAACAGGCCCGGGGCCAGCGGCTGCTGCTGCTGAACCCCGATACCGTCGTTCTCGACGGGGCCATCGATCGTCTCCTGGCGTTTGCCGACCGTACTCCGGCGGCCGGCATCTGGGGGGGGCGGACGCTGTTTGCCGACGGGACCCTCAATCGCACCTCCTGCTGGGGCCGGATGACCCTGTGGACGCTCGCCTGCCGCGCCTTTGGGCTGACCTGGCTGTTTCCCAACTCAGCGTTCTTTTGCGGTGAGGCGATCGGCGGCTGGGCCCGGGACACCGAGCGCGAGGTGGATATCGTCACCGGGTGCTTCCTGCTCATCGACCGATCCCTGTGGCAGCGGCTCGAGGGCTTCAACCCCGACTTCTTCATGTATGGGGAGGAGGCCGACCTTTGTGCCCGGGCCCACCAACTCGGGTCCCGCCCGCGCATCACTCCGGAGGCGACCATCATCCACCACGGCGGCGGCACGGAGGCGTCGGCAGCGGACAAGCTGCTGAAGGTGATGAAAGGCAAGGTGACGGTGATGAACGCCCATTGGTCCGCTCCCGCCAGGACCATGGGCCGTTGGCTGTTCCTGCTCACGGCCGCGTTGCGGGCGGCGGGGAACCGCTTTCTCAAGCCGCGGACGGTGCGCGGCATGGGCCAGGACGGACGGCCCGACAGCTGGCGCTCGCTTTGGGCGCGGCGTGCCGAGTGGATCGACGGGTGGCCGATCAGCAGAACCAGGAGAGGGCTATTCGGATGAACCGCTCGGCAGCTCTGTGGCGCGCAATGGGTGCGCAACTGGCTCCTCGCCGGCTCTGGTCGCGAGTGACCTTACGAGGGGTCCACTTCGAGGACCGGCATGCTCGCATGAACATGCTTTATCAAATGCAGGACCCCTGGGACATGGCGGGGGAGCGCGAGCAGTTCCGGTTCCGGGAGACCAACCGGCTGATCGAAGCGGCCTTCGGCCGGGTGGGATCAATCCTCGAAATCGGCTGCGGGGAGGGACATCAGTCCGAGCACCTCATGCGACTTTGTGACCGACTTACCGGGATCGATGTCTCCGCGAAAGCCATAGCCCGCGCCAGGGAGCGGTTGCCGCGCGGTCAATTCGAGGTGGCAAGCCTGGCCGAGTCCCGCCTCGCGCGATCAAGTGGACCGTTCGACCTCGTCGTTGCGGCCGAGGTTCTGTACTACATGGCCGACGTGCCGCGCTGTCTCGATACTATGGCGGAGGTCGGCAGGACCTGCTTTGTCACCTACTATCAGCGCCACGCCGAGCGGCTCGACCAGTTGATGCCGCACGGCGCCGGCCGGGGCGAGTTCAGCCAGGGCGATACTCTCTGGGTCGCCCGGTGGTGGCGCAACGACGTCTAGTTTGGGATCGGGTGGGGTGCTCCTGCCCGAGAATTGTTGTAGGCTGCGGGCATGACACAGTCCGCCCGCTCCCTCTCCCATGTCGTCGACTGGGTCTTCGACCTCGACAACACGCTCTATCCGCGCGAGTGCAACCTGTTCGCGCAGATCGACCTGTTGATCTCCGACTACATGATGAGCGTCACGCACCTGCCCTATGACGAGGCAAGGCGGCTGCAGAAGGACTATTACCGGGACTTCGGCACGACGCTGAACGGGCTGATGCAGCGGCACCAGGTGGATCCGGACCATTTCCTCACCACCGTGCACAATATCGACTATTCGCCCGTGCAGGCGCATCCGGGGCTGCTGGCGGCCATCCGCGAGCTGCCGGGCCGGAAATTCATCCTCACCAATGGCGATGTCGGGCACGCCAAGGCCGTGCTGGGCCGGCTGGGCGACGCCATGGATATCTTCGAGGACATCTTCGATATCCGCGCCATGGGCTTCCGGCCCAAGCCGCTGCCCGAGGCCTATGAGAGCTTCTTTGCGGCGCACGGCATCGATTCCAAGCGCGCCGCGATGTTCGACGACCTCGAGAAGAACCTCCTGGTGCCGCACGAGACCGGCATGGCGACAGTGCAGGTGGTCGCGTCGGACGGCTTCGTGCACGAGCAGGTCGATGCCTGGGAGCTCGAGCGGACGGGCGGCGCGCATGTGCACCACATCACCGCCGACCTCGCCGGTTTCCTCGGCGCCATCCGCTGAGGCGGATCACGCCTTCAGCTTCACCTTCGGCAGGTCGTAGTGCCGGCGCACGACCTCCCAGCCCTCTTCGGCGCTGTCGACGACGGTGAACAGGTCGGGATCGTCGGGCGCGATGGTGCCGGCCTCGGCCAGCGCCTCGAAATCGATGATCCGCTTCCAGAACTCGATGCCGAACAGCAGCAGCGGGATGCGCTCCATGCGGCCGGTCTGGATCAGCGTCAGCGTCTCGAAGAACTCGTCGAGCGTGCCGAAGCCGCCGGGGAAGATCGCCACCGCCCGGGCCCGCAGCAGGAAGTGGATCTTGCGGGTCGCGAAATAGTGGAAATTGAAGCAGAGCTCGGGCGTGATGTAGGTGTTGGGCGTCTGCTCATGCGGCAGCACGATGTTGAGCCCGATGGTCGGCGCGCCGACGTCGGTGGCGCCGCGGTTGCCCGCTTCCATCACGCCCGGACCGCCGCCAGTGACCACCACATAGTCGCGATAGTCCAGTGCCTTCGAGGTCAGCGAGGCGAACTGGGCGAAGCGACGGGCTTCCTCGTAATAGCGTGATGCCGCCTCGAGGTTGCGCTTCTGCATCTCGTTGCGCGCCGCCCAGGCGGGCTTGCCCGGCTCGGGAATGCGCGCCCCGCCGAACAGCACCACGGTGGAGTTGATCCCCAGCTCGCGCAGCCGGAACTCGGGCTTAAGGTACTCGAGCTGGAACCGCACGCCACGGGTATCCTCCGAGGTCATGAAGTCGAGGTCGGAGAAGGCCAGCCGGAAGGTGGGCGAGAGCGTCTGCGGGGTGCTGGGAGCCCGCTGGGCCGCATCGATGTCCTCGACAGAGGTGCGAAGCGGCGTATGCCGGCGTTTGGCCATTCGAAGTCTCCGGGAATGCGGCCCATGAGCTTGCACAGGCGCGGGTTAAGGATCGTTGACAGCAAGCGGAGGCCGGATAATGTCCCGGCCGAAAATCAGTACCCCGGAGCACTCCCCAATGGCCTACGAAGACCTCGCCCAGCAGATCGATACCGCGTTCGAGGCGAGGGCCGAGATCAATTCCAGCACCAAGGGGGCGGTGCGCGACGCCGTCGAGACGGCGCTGGACCTGCTCGACAGCGGCAAGGCCCGCGTTGCCGAGAAGGGGGCCGACGGCTGGGTGGTCAACCAGTGGCTGAAGAAGGCGGTGCTGCTGAGCTTCCGGCTCAACGACAACACGCTGATCGAAGGCGGCCCCGGCGGCGCCCGCTGGTGGGACAAGGTGCCCTCGAAGTTCGAGGGCTGGAGCGAGAACACGTTCCGCGACGCCGGCGTGCGGGCGGTTCCCGGCTCCATCGTGCGCAAGTCCGCCTATGTGGCGAAGAACGTCATCCTGATGCCGAGCTTCGTCAACCTTGGCGCCTATGTCGACGAGGGGACCATGGTTGACACGTGGGTGACCGTGGGATCCTGCGCGCAGATCGGCAAGAACGTGCATCTGTCGGGCGGCGTCGGCATCGGCGGCGTGCTCGAACCGATGCAGGCGGGCCCACCATCATCGAGGACAATTGCTTCGTCGGCGCCCGCTCCGAGGTGGTGGAAGGCGTCGTCGTCGGCGAAGGCTCGGTGATCTCGATGGGCGTGTTCATCGGCGCCTCGACCAAGATCGTCGACCGGGCGACCGGCGAAATCCATATCGGCAAGGTGCCGCCCTATTCCGTCGTCGTCTCGGGCAGCCTGCCGGGCAAGCCGCTGCCCAACGGGCAGCCCGGGCCCAACCTTTACTGCGCGGTGATCGTCAAGACCGTGGACGCACAGACGCGGTCGAAGACCGGCATCAACGAGTTGCTGAGAGACTAAACAGGCCGCTGGTCGTGATTCCCCAACTCTATTAACGTGGCGCCCAGCGGTGGGAGCCGCTCAAGAGGAATTTGGGGGATACAACATGGATTTTCAGTACCTATACACGAAGACTGACGGACGGATTTCGCGCAAGACCTGGTGGCTGGGTGTCGTCGGCCTGATCGTCGCTGCGATCGTGCTGGCCGTCATATTCGGCGCGGTTGGCCTGGGCTTGTGGGGGTCATTCATCGCCAGCCTGATCATCGCCTATCCGAACTACTGCCTGTCGGTGAAGCGTCGTCACGACCGCAACAACGATGGCCGGGACATCATCATCCTGCTGGCGGCTTCGATCATCCTGGGGCTGCTACCCGCCCTGGGCATCGGCGTCGAGGTCATGGACGTAGCTGGGGTGGCCGTGCCAGTCCCGGCGATGTGGCTCAACGGCCTCAACCTCATCGTCGCGGTCTACGCCATCTACCTGCTGGTGCAGCTCGGGTTCCTCAAGGGCACCGACGGCGCCAATACCTACGGGCCGGACCCGGTGGCCGGCGGCGTGGCCGCAACCGCCTAAGCAACGACAGGGACGGGACATGCCCAAGACACCCGGGATCGATCCCGTCCAACTCCTGCAGGAACTGATCCGCCGGCCTTCGGTCACCCCGGAGCCGGCGGGTGTCTTCGAGGTGCTCGAAGCGGCGCTCGAGCCGCTGGGTTTTGCCTGCACGCGAGTGCGGTTCGAGGGTGACGGCTCGTATCCCGTCGACAACCTGTTCGCGACACGCGGACAGGGTGGCAGGCACCTGCTCTTCGCCGGGCACACGGACGTGGTGCCGCCGGGCGATACCGCCGCATGGCAGCATCCGCCGTTCGAGGCGCGGATCGTCGGCGACGCGATCTATGGCCGCGGCGCGGCGGACATGAAGTCGGGGATCGCCGCCTTCATCGCGGCGGTCGGGGCCGCCGTGGCCGAGGGCAGTGCCGACCAGGGCACCATTTCGCTCGCCATCACCAATGACGAGGAAGCGGACTCGGTCAACGGCACCGACAAGCTGATGGCCTGGGCGGAAGCGCAGGGCCACAGGTTCGATTTCGCCATCGTCGGCGAGCCGAGCGCCACGCTGCGGGTTGGCGACAGCATCAAGATCGGCCGCCGCGGCTCGCTCAACGGGCGGATCACCGTCCGCGGCACGCAGGGGCACGTCGCCTACCCGGACAAGGCCAACAACCCGCTGCCGGTGGCGGCGCAGCTGATGCTCGCGCTCTCTGGCAGGCTCGACGACGGCACCGAGCATTTTCCGCCCACCAACCTCGAGTTCACCTCGGCCGACGTCGGCAACGAGACGACCAACGTCATTCCCGCCTCGGTGCTGCTGCGCTTCAACGTGCGCTACAACGACACCTGGACGCCCGAGACCCTGGTGGCGGCCATCAGAGACACGATCGGCAAGCAGGATGCGCGCGGCACCAGGATCGAGCTGGAGCTGGCGGGGCGGCCATCGCGCGCCTTCCTCTCGCCGCTCGGCGGCGGCGTCGAGACCCTGGTCGAGACCATCGCCCGGCTCACCGGCAGCCGTCCCGAGCTCTCGACCGGTGGCGGCACTTCGGATGCGCGCTTCATCGCCGAGTACTGCCCGGTGGTCGAATGCGGCCTCCCCGGCCCCACCATGCACAAGGTGGACGAGAACGTCCGGGTTGGCGACGTGCTCGCGCTCGCCGAGCTGTATCGCGCCTTCATCGCGGACCATCTTGCGTGAACGCCTTCGGCGAGGCCTGGACAGCCTTCATCGGCTGGCTGGACCTCATCGCCGCCAGGCCGGGCGCCGCCAGCAGGTTCAACCCGACGCGCCGCGGGCTCATCAACGCCGTGGGCTGCTACGTCGCCTGCGTGGTGCTGGGCTTGCTGGTCGCGACGCTGCTCGGCGTGGGGCCGGGCTGGATCGGCGGGGTCATCTACCTGCTCCTGCAGCTGCTGCCGGTTCTCTGCATTTGGCTGGCGATCTGGCTGACGACGCTGGTCGTGCGGCCTGCCGGAGGCGCCACGGGGCTGCTGGTCGTGGCAACCTACGCAATGGCCTTCATGGAGATCGTGCGGCTTTGCCTCGTGCCGGTCGCCGGCGGCGCGGTGAACAATGCGCTGCTCGGCGCGCTGGCGTTCATGCTCTACCGGGCGGGTCGGGCCATTGCGGGCTTTGGAGTGGGCGTCTCGGTTGCCTTCGCCGCACTTTGCGCCGCCGTGCTTGTCACCGAGACGATCGGGCTCTACATGCTGCTGACCGGCGGTAAAGGGTTAGACTAGTGCCTCAGAACAGCACGACATTCATGGCCGAAGCGAAGGATGCGCTGCGGGGCGTCATGGCGCTGCTGACCGGGGATCGCGCTGCGCCGAGCTATTTCGATTTCTCCCCCGGCGGCGTTGCCAGCAGCTTCGTGCCGATCCTGGCCATCGCCGGGATCGAGCTGGTGCTGCCAGCCTTGATGGGTCTCTCCGCGGCAGGCGACATCACCCGCGGCGCGATCCAGACCGCGATCGTCTACGCGGCCTTGATCGGCTTGAGCGCGCTGCTGCTGAACCTGATCGGCCGCCGCGATGCGCTCGGCCCATTCGTCGTAACTTATAACTGGACCAATGCGGCGCTGACGCTGCTGCTGCCGCTGCTGTTGTTCGCCGGCCTGCTGGCCGCGCTGATCGTCTCGGTCGCGACCATTGTGGTGCTGGTCAATGTCGGCCGGCTGGTGATGACGCTGAAGCCGGGGCAGATCGCGATGCTGCTGTTCGTGCAGTTGATCGGCGCCCTCGTCGCGTTTCTCGTCATCAGCTCGCTGTTCCCGATGCCGACGGCGGCCGTGCCGGCCGTTCAGTAGTCCACCCGGGTCAGATAGAGCCCGTCGGGCGGCGCCAGCGGGCCGCAGCGCGCGCGCTTGCGGGCATCGAGCGCAGCGCGGAATTCCCGCGGCGTCCACCGGCCTTCGCCCACCAGCTTCAGCGACCCGACCATCGAGCGAACCTGAGAATGGAGGAAGCTGCGCGCCTTGGCGGTGACGACGAGGGTGTCGGCCCGCCGCGATACCTCAAGCACGTCGAGGGTGCGCTCGGGCGATTTCGCCTGGCACTCCGCGGCGCGGAAGGTAGTGAAATCGTGCTTGCCGAGGATCAGCTGCGCCGCCGCGTGCATCGTCTCGGCGTCAAGCTGCACCGGGACGTGCCAGACGCGGCCTGCCTCGAGTGCGGGGCGAGCCCGGCGGTTGAGGATCAGGTATTCGTAGTGCCGGGCGGTGGCCGAGAAGCGGGCCTCGAAGTCCTCGCCCACCTGTTCTGAGGTGAGGATAGCCACGGGATATGGCTTGGTATGGAAGTTCAGCGCCTCGCGGATGCGGAACGAGTCCCATTCGCGTTCGAGGTCGAAATGCACCACCTGCCCCAGCGCGTGGACGCCCGCGTCGGTGCGGCCGGCCGCCTGGGTGACGGGGCTCTCGCCGGAGAAGCGCGCGATGGCCTCCTCGAGCACCTGCTGCACCGACAGGTCCCCCGCCTGCCGCTGCCAGCCGCAGAAGGGACGGCCATCGTATTCGATGGTGAGCTTGTAGCGCGGCATGTCAGTATCTTGCTTCGGAGAAAGCAGCCAGCCACCGGGTCATTCCCGCGAAAGCGGGAACCTCCGTTTGGAAGGCCAGACAAGAAAACAGAGGTCCCCGCTTTCGCGGGGATGACATCGAGTGCGTGGGACGCGTTTCGGCCATCACGCTACCTTCTCCGGCAGCACCCCTACTCCGCGCAGGAAGGTTGCGGCGTCCATGGCGGCCTTGCCTTCGCGCTGCACCGTGACGAGGCGCACGGCGCCGCTGCCGCAGGCGATGGTCAGGTTCGGGAGGATGGTGCCGGGCTCGCCCTCTCCTGCCGCGAGGGTCGAGCGGAGGGCTTTCACGCGGGTCGGCTTGCCGTTGAGGGAGATCTCGAACCACGCGCCCGGGAAGGGGGAGAGGCCGCGGATCAGGTTGTGAACCTCCTCTGCGGGCCGATTCCAGTCGATCCGCGCCTCGGCCTTGTCGATCTTTTGCGCGTACGTGACGCCCGCTTCGGGCTGCGGCGTGAAGTGGAGGCTGCCGCGCTCGAGCGCCGCGAGCGCCCGGCCCATCAGGTCGGCGCCGAGCAGCATCATGCGATCGTGGAGCTCGCCGGCCGTCATCTCGGGTCCGATCGGCATCTCCTCGATCAGTCCGACGGGGCCGGTATCGAGCCCCTCGTCCATCTGCATCACCATGACGCCGGTGCGCTTGTCGCCCGCCATCACGGCACGCTGGATCGGCGCCGCACCGCGCCAGCGCGGCAGGAGCGAACCGTGGAGGTTGAGGCAGCCGAGCCGGGGCGCCTCGAGGATCGGCTTGGGGAGGATCAGCCCGTAGGCGACGACCACCGCCACATCGGCATCGAGGGCAGCGAAAGCCTCCTGCTCGGGCGGCTGCCTGAGCGAGCGCGGCGTGAAGACCGGGATGCCGAAGCCCTCCGCCGCCCGGTGCACTGGCGACTTCCGCTCCGCCTGCCCGCGGCCGGCGGGTTTTGGCGCACGAGTGTAGACGGCGACCAGCTCGTGGCCGGACGAAGCGATCTCGGTCAGGGTGGGCACGGCAAACTCTGGCGTGCCCATGAAGATGATTCTCACGGGGCTGGGGCTCCTCTATTCCCCTCCCAGGGAGAGGGTGCCCGAAGGGCGGGGTCCGGGGAAGGTGGGCCGGACGGCCCTCATCGGTCCAGCTGCGCCCGACGCCTTTCCCTCAAGGGAGAACGGAGCGCGACTCAGCTCGCCTTCTTCGAGAGCCGCTCGGCCTTCTGGAACTTCTTCAGCACGCGATCCCGCTTCAGGCGGCTCAGGTAGTCGATGTAGAGCACGCCATCGAGGTGATCGAGTTCGTGCTGGACGCATATCGCCAGCCGCTCCGTGGCATCGCGCTCGGTCACCTTGCCGTCGAGATCGGTGTAGCGAACGGTTACCTCGGCGGGCCGCTCGACGTCGTAATAGAGTTCGGGGATCGAGAGGCATCCCTCTTCGGTGATGACCGTCTCGTCCGAATACTTGAGGATTTCGGGGTTGATCATGACGATCGGATCGGGCGCCTCGCCTTCCTGGGGCAAGATCCATCACGACGATTCGCTTCAATCTCGCCGATCTGCGGCGCGGCCAGGCCGATGCCCGGCGCGTCGTACATCGTCTCGAGCATGTCGCGGGCCAATTCCTTGATCCCGTCGTCGATCTTCTCGATCGGCTCGGCAATGGCGCGCAGCCGCTCGTCGGGAAGGATCAGGATGGGGCGCTTGGCCATGGCAGACGGGTCCTTTCAGGGGGTTGCCGTGAATATGGTACTTCCAGCTCCGCGGTCAACGGTTGGCATCTTAGCGATGGGGAAAGGATAATTGCGGCAGACGTGAACATTGCCAGAACATTGCTGTCGAATCGTGTAAGCTCAAGCGATGGACCGCGTACTTTTCGCCATCGCCGACTATCCCGTTACGCTCGAGACCGCCGCTTTCGCCGCGGCCGGCCTGTTCGGCGCGCTGCTGATCGCGGTACTGGTTGTGCTGGTCGCGGCAGTCGCGCCAGCGTGCCGAGGAAGCGGCGCTGGCGCAGCGCCGGACTGCTGAAGCCGAGCGGCATCTGGCCGACATGATGCGCATCCAGTCGGAGATGACGGGGCGCATGCAGACGATGTCGGAGATCTTCGGCTCGCGCACCTCGGACCTGGCGCGGCTGGTCAACGAGCGGCTCGACAGCCAGGGGCAGCGGATCGGGGCGGCGGTGCAGGAAAGCACCGCCAAGACCAACGAGAGCCTCAGCAAGCTGCAGGAGCGGCTGGCGGTGATCGACCGGGCGCAATCCAACATCACGCAGCTCAGCCAGGACGTCGTCTCGCTGCAGTCGATCCTCACCAACAAGCAGACCCGCGGTGCCTTCGGCCAGGGGCGGATGGAGGCGATCATCGGCGACGGGCTGGCGCCCAATGCCTATGCGTTCCAGGTGACGCTGTCGAACGGCAGCCGGCCGGACGCGCTGGTGTTCATGCCCAACAATGCCCCGTCGCTGGTGATCGATGCCAAGTTCCCGCTCGAGAGCTGGCAGCGGCTCGGCGACGCCGAGGTGCCGGAAGCCACGCGCTTTGCCGCCAATGGCTTCCGCACCGACATGAACGTGCACATCAAGGCGATCTCGGAGAAGTACCTGATCGCCGGGGAGACAGCCGACACGGCCTTCCTGTTCGTGCCTTCGGAATCGATCTTCGCGGACCTCCACGAACACTTCGAGGACGTGGTGCAGCGCGCCCTCAAGGCGCGCGTGGTAATCGTCTCGCCCTCGATCCTGATGCTGTCGATCCAGGTCGTTCAGGCGCTGCTGCGCGACGTGCGGATGCGGGAAGAGGCGCACAAGATCCAGAAGGAGGTACGCGAGCTGCTGCTCGACGTGAACCGGCTGGACGAGCGGGTTCGCAAGCTCCAGACGCACTTCCAGCAGGCCAACAACGACATCGGCGATATCCTCATCTCCTCCAGCAAGGTGGCGCGTCGCGGCGAGCGCATCGAAGCGATGGAATTCGAGGAACACCGCCCCGAGCAACGCCTCGCCGGCGAGTAGAGCTAGACGGCGCGGCGCAGCGCCTCCTCGCCAATCGCGCTGGGGCGCTCCGTCACCTCGGCAAAGCTCGCGATATCCGCCGGCCTGCCGATCAGGTAGCCCTGTGCCGACTGACAGCCCTCGGCGCGCAGGAACTCGAGTTCCTGCTGGCGTTCGACGCCCTCGGCCACCACCGGCACCTTGAGGCCGTGACCAAGGCCGAGCACGGCGCGGACGATGGCGGCCGATTGCTCGTTGCTGTCGACCGAGCGAACGAAGGACTGGTCGATCTTGATCTTCGAGAACGGGAAGGCGCGCAGGTTGGCCAGCGAGGAGTAGCCGGTGCCGAAGTCATCCATGGCAATGGCGACGCCCAGCGCACGGATGTCGCTCAGGGTGGCAATGGCCCGGCCGATATCGCGAACCAGCGCCGTTTCCGTCACCTCGATCTCGAGCCGCTCGGGAGCAAGCCCGCTCTCGCCCAAGATGCTCTCCACGGTACGGGCGAAGGTCGGTGAGTGGATCTGCACGGCCGAGACGTTGACGGCGACGGTGAGGCCATTGTGCCAGCCCGCCGCCTCCTGGCAGGCGGTTCGCAGCACCCATTCGCCGATCGAGAGGATCAGGCCGCTCTCCTCGGCGATCGGCACGAAGCGGGCGGGCGAGACCTCGCCGCGCTGCGGATGCTTCCAGCGCAGCAGGGCCTCGAAGCCGGTGACGGCCCCGTTCTGGGTGTCGAGCTGCGGTTGATAGGCAAGGCGCAGCTCGCCCTGCGCCAGGGCCTGGCGCAGGTCACGCTCCAGCTGCCGCCGATCGCGGTCCTCGGCGCCCATTGCAAGCTCGTAAGAGCAGTGGATGCCGCGGCCCTGGCGCTTGGCCCGGTAGAGTGCGGTGTCGGCCTGGGTCATGATCTGCTCGGCCGTGTCGGTGCTGTCGGCGAGCGTCGAAATACCGATCGAGGCGGAGAAGGGCGGTCCGCCCCCCGGGGCCTCGTGGGAGCGGCGCAGGGCATCGATGATGGAGTCCGCGACGAGTTCCGGTGCATCCGCGCCGATGGGCGTGCTGAGCAGGACGGCGAACTCGTCGCCGCCGAGGCGGGCCGCGACGCCGCGTCCCTCGACGACCGTCGCGAGGATGTGCCCCACCCGCTGCAGCAGGGCGTCCCCCGCCGGGTGGCCGAAGACGTCGTTCACCTCCTTGAAGCGATCGACATCGAGGCAGAGCACCGACAGGCTCACATTGTGGCGGTGCGCATGCGCGATCTCCTCCGCCAGCCGCTTGCCGAAGCTCGCGCGGTTGAGCAGGCCGGTGAGCGGGTCGTGATGGGCGAGGAAGCGGATGTGCTGCTCCGCCTGCTTGCGGGCGGACAGGTCGCGGATGGCGACGGCATCATGAGGCGCACCGCCGAAATCGACGTGCCGCAGGATCACCTCGACCGGCAGGATCCCGCCGGGCCCGGTCCTGAGTTCGGTCTCGATGGCGGTGTTGGGCTGATCGAGCACCGTGGTGCAGACCGAGGCACTGAGGAAGTCGGATAGCGGGCGGCCGGCGACATCGGGCTCCGCCGCGCGCACCAGATCGAGGAAGCTTCGGTTGGCGGTGACGATGGTGTCTCCGCGGCAGACCAACAGGCCCTCGACGGCGGCATCGGCGAGACCGCGCATGCGATCGGCCTCGGCAGCGACGCGCCGGCGGTCGCGCAGGTCGAGATAGGCGGCGCCGAGAGCGAGAAGCAGGATCAGCACGGACACCAGGGCGATCACCAGCGACAGCCAGGGCGGCGCCGCTTCGAGGGTGGAAACGATGGGGAAGCACTCGTCGAGGTTCGCCGCGCCCATGCCGGTGAAATGCATGGAGCAGATGCCGATGGTCAGCAGCAGCGCTCCGGCGAGCCGCCAGTGCAGCTGGCGTCCGATGGTTCCGACATAGAGCGCAGCGCCGCCGAGGCCCATGCCGAAGAGCAGCGAAGACGACACAAGGGTCGGGTCCCAGCGGATCGGACCGCCGATCAGCAGTGCCCGCATGCCGATATAGTGCATCGCCGAGATGCCGATGCCGACGATGATGCCCCCCAGGATGGTATCGGAGCGGCGCGGCCCGCGGGTCGCGAACCAGAGCCCGCCGCCGACGATGCACATGGCCACAGCGAGCGAGACAAGCGTCAGCTGCAGGTCGTAGCCGGTAGGCATGCCGGCCGAGAACGACAGCATGGCGATGAAATGCGTCGCCCAGATGCCGACGCCGACCGACACGGCAGCGATGATGAGCCAGACGGCCTGCATGCTGGTGCTGCTCCGCCGCGCATGATTGAGCAGCGTAATGCCGGCGAAGGAGGCTAGCGCGCACACCATCGCCGCCAGCGCCACGAGGCGAAGGTCATGTTGATCGATCAGGCTAGACAGTATGACCTGCAATTCGTGACGTCCTTTAAGCAGCTTGGGAGCGGCACACCCTTGCGTCGGCCAAGGTGAACGGATCGTGTGCGGCACCGCATTCCGGATGCGGCGGCGACACGCGTCGTAAACGGCGGCTTAATGGGGGAGGAGAATCTGCCGCATCTCGGTGCTAACCGGCGAGACTCGTTGGTGGGGTGAACTTGTCCGCCTCCGGGACGTTGTTCGGCAAGCCAAGGAGGACGCCATGAACTCGGATCTGCGGGACTTGATCGGACGGGACGAGCCGCTCGGCAACGATGGCGATACGCCCACGCCGGGCTACGCCCAGCCGGTCAGCCAGAGCGAGATCGAGGAGTTGCTCTATTCGGAGGAATGGCCCCCCGAGGAGCGGATCGCAAGACTTACCGCGATCCGGGATGAGCTGGTGAATATCGAGTCCCCCGACCTCGAGCATGACCCGCAAGCGCTGGTCCACGAGATCAACACCGCCCTCGCCCGGCTGCAGCACCACGACGCCGAGGGCATGGACCCCATATCCGTCGACCACGACCCCTCGGTGCATCGCGAGACTCTCTCGCCCGATTCCGACGAGCTCGAGGCGATCGAGGAGGAGGACGAGGCCTCGCTCACCGAGGACGAGGAAACGGCGATCGACAAGAGCCAGTGGATCAACGGCGAAGGCATCGACCCGGAAAGCGGGGCGGGCTAGAGCGCCGTCCGGGCCCTGAGCGCCTGGCTGAGGGTGCCTTCGTCGAGATAGTCGAGTTCGCCCCCGACTGGCACGCCATGCGCCAGCCGGGTGATCTTCACGCCGCTGGGCTGCAGGCGATCGGTGATGTAGTGGGCCGTGGTCTGCCCTTCCACCGTCGCGTTGACGGCCAGCACGATCTCGGAGAACTCCGGCGCGCGGCGGAGCAGCCCGTCGATCGAGAGGTCGTCCGGCCCTACCCCGTCAAGCGGCGACAGTACGCCACCGAGCACATGGTATTTCACCGGCCCGACGCCGGCGCGCTCGAGCGCCCAGAGATCGGCGACGTCCTCGACCACGATCAGCAGCCCGCTCTCGGCGCGCCGCGGGTCGGCGCAGATGTGGCAGGGCGAGCGGGTGTCGACATTGCCGCAGAGCTCGCAGACGGTCACCGCCTGGACGGCGCGATCGAGCGCCGCCGAGAGCGGGATCATCAGCGCGTCCTTCTTCTTGATCAGATGCAGGACGGCGCGACGGGCCGACCTCGGTCCGAGTCCCGGCAGGCGCGCCAGGAGCTGGATCAGCTGCTCGATCTCGGGTCCGCCGTTGGACATCAGGCGATCAGAACGGGAACTTCATGCCCGGAGGCAGCGGCAGGCCGGCGGTCGCCTCCTGCATCTTGGCGTTCATCTCGGCCTCGGCCTTGGACTTGGCGTCGTTGTGCGCGGCGATGATCAGGTCCTCGAGCACCTCGACGCTGTCATCCTTGAACAGCGAGGGATCGATCTTCAGGCCGCGCATCTCGCCCTTGCCGCTCAGCGTGACGGTGACGAGGCCGCCGCCGGAGCGTCCTTCGACGGTGAGCGCCGTCGATCTGGTTCTGCAGCTCTTCCATCCGCCCCTTCATTTCCTGGGCGGCTTTCATCATCGACATCAGGTCTTTCATTGGTCCAAGTCCTTCATTCGTCGTCGTCCTCGTCGGCGTCGCGGATCATGTCCGCATAGGCCTCGATGGGGATCTGCTCCTGCTTCACGTTGACCCGCACGGTGGCGCCGGGGAAGGTCTCGAGGATCTTCTGCACCAGCGGATCCTGGTGCGCCTCCTCGCGTACCGCCTCGTCGCGTTCCTCGCGCTGCTCGCGAATGGTCGGCACATGGCCGGCGTCACGGGCCAGCGTGATCATCCACTGCCGGCCGGTCCAGAGCTTCAGCCGGGCCGAGAGCGTCTGGATGATGGCGGGATCGGCATTCGCCACCAGCGCCACCTCGAGCCGTCCGTCGCCGATGGAAACCGGCCGGAGCGAGGATTCGAGCGCGTGCTTGACGATGATGTCGCGCTTCTCCCCCGCCAGCGCCACGAGCTCCGCATAGGAGCGCGGGTTGGCGAAGGCCTGGGTGGTCTGCTGCGGGATCGGCGCGGGCTCGAGGCGCGGGGCCTCGACGCGTGCGGCGGACGCGGCGCCGCCGCCCCCGCCACCATTGCCCCGCGGGATGGGAGAAGGTGACGGCTGGGACGGCGCCGGCTGGTTCGAGAGCTTTGCGATCAGCTCGTCGGGCGTCGGCAGGTCGGCGGCATAGGCAAGGCGGACCAGCACCATCTCGGCGGCCTGCAGCGCGTTGCCGGCGCTCATCACCTCCTCGTAGCCCTTGAACAGGATCTGCCAGGTGCGGCTCAGCACCCGCATGCCGAGCTTCTGCGCCAGCTCGGCGCCGCGCACCCGTTCGTCGGGCGTCAGCGATACGTCGTCGGCCGCCGCCGGCACCACCTTGATGCGGGTGACGAGGTGGGTGAAATCGCAGAGGTCGGCGACGATGGTCTGGGGATCGGCGCCGGCATCGTAGAGTTCGCGCAGGTTCTGCAGCGCGCCGGCGATATTGCCGGCCATCAGCGCTTCGAAGAGGTCGATGGTGCGGGCCCGGTCGCCAAGGCCGAGCATGGCCTTCACCGTCGCGGCGGTCACCTTGCCGTCGCCGTGGCTGATCGCCTGGTCGAGGAGCGACTGGTTGTCGCGCACCGAGCCCTCGCCGGCGCGGACGATCATCGCCAGGGCCTCGGGCTCGTGGTCGATGCCTTCGCGGCCGAGCAGGTCGACGAGGTGCGCGGTCATGGTGTCGGGCGGCACGCGGCGGAGGTCGAAGCGCATGCAGCGGGAGAGGATGGTGACCGGGACCTTGCGGATCTCGGTGGTTGCGAAGATGAACTTCACGTAGGGCGGCGGCTCCTCGAGCGTCTTCAGCAGCCCGTTGAAGGCGGCGGTCGAGAGCATGTGCACTTCGTCGATGATGTAGACCTTGTAGGGCGCCGAGACGGGCCCGTACTTCACCGAGTCGATGATCTCGCGGATATCGTTGATGCCGGTGTTGGACGCCGCGTCCATTTCCACCACGTCGACATGGCGGCCCTCGATGATGGCGCGGTCGTGGATGCCTTCCTTCTCGAAATCGAGCGTGGGACGGCGGCCGGTCTCGTCCTCGTAGTTGAAGGCGCGAGCCAGGATGCGGGCGGTCGTGGTCTTGCCCACGCCGCGCACGCCCGGTGAGGATGAAGGCGTGGTGGATGCGGCCGGTGCGGAACGCGTTGCGCAGCGTCTGCACCATCGCGTCCTGGCCGATCAGGGAATCGAAGCTCAGCGGCCGGTACTTGCGGGCGAGCACCAGATAGGGCGACGACGCCGGCTGTGCAGCGGGCGCGGGCGGGTCGTCGGGGAACATTCCGTCAGCCATGCAGAGCATATAGCGAGCGCGGCGGCGGATCGCAAAGTTCATCCCGACGAAAGCGGGGCGCAACGCAACAAAGGTGTGGGAAGCAGGAGGTTGGCAACGACCCGTGAAGGTCTCGTTGGGGCTGCTTCCTTCCGGACCTGACCCGGTTGGCGAGGAACACGTCCGCGCCAACCTCCCGGGAGCCTATATGGAGGCGTATTTCCTCAAAGGCAAGGGGAGGCGGGATGCAACCGCGCCGGCTGCCCGCCCGTTCATCAGCGGACCCATGACGGAGACGCTTCGATGATCGCCAAAGGCAGCAAGGACGAGGACACGGCACGGCGGCACATCGCGCTCTGGCAGGGGCTTATCGGCCATTGGAACAACGATGCCGACACGTTCCGCCGCATGGGACGCGGCGAGCTGCCGGTCAGCGCCAGGCTGCTGGACGAGGCGGACCGGACCCGCGACCAGGTGCGGCAGGCGCTCGAGCTCTGCGACACTCTGACCGACAACCTGGCGCCCGGGCACGAACTGCGCCGGGAATTGATGCAGATCGCCACCGCCTTCGAAGCGCTGAGCGAAAGCCTCGCCATCTCCGCCGAACAGATGGCTCCGCGGGTCGAAACCGGCAAGGACGTGGCGGCGCTCAAGTACCTGGTGGCGGAACTGAAGCGGGACGCGCAGCTGCCGGCGTAACGGTTGGCGGCTGGTGGCCGACCTCGTCCTTCGACAGGCTCAGGATGAGGTCCCTGAGGAATCAGGATGAGCCGTTTCGCCCCACGAGGGCTGGGGCTTTCACCTATTGTAGTTGCACGGTCGCTGCTGGTGAGCGATAGCAGCCGAAATCGGCTCGCGGACTTGCGAGCGCCCAGCCGAGTCCTAGATTGAGGAGGTCTCAAGACGGGAGGTTTCAGCCAATCGGGCGGGACGCTTCAGCTCACCAACGGAGTACATCGCATTGGCCGAAGGGTCGCTGGGTCGCCTCGTGCGAAAAGTTCAGGAGCGGACCAAGCGCGGTGAGCCGGTCTCCATCGAGATGTTGCAGCAGGTGGCAGGAGCCCAGGCGGCCGGGCCGATGCTGTTGCTGCCCGCGCTCATCGTCGTCTCGCCGCTCAGCATAATTCCGGGCCTGCCCAGCCTGATCGGCCTGCACACGGTGATCGTGTCTGCCCAGCTCGTGCTGGGGCGCAGCCGCATCTGGCTGCCGGGCTGGCTGTCACGCCGGTCGCTCGCGGCCCGACATGCGGAAAAGCTCATGCAGTTCCTGCTGCCGGTCAGCAGCATGGCGGACGGAGTGGTGAAGCGCCGGATGCTGCTGCTGACCGGCAGTGTAGCGAGACGGCTGGGCGCAGCAGTTTGCGTGCTCATGGGAGCGATCATGCCGCTCCTCGAATTCATCCCCCTGTCCTCGACGGTTGCCGCTTCGGTTATCGCCATCTATGCCCTGTCGCTCTCGGCCCGCGACGGACTGCTGACGCTGGTGTGGTGGGGCGCCCTGGCGAGCATCGCGGCAATCGGCCTTTGGCTCACGCCGCAGCTGATCGGGGTGATCTTCGGGGTGGAGGCGCCGCAGCTCGTACCTTCGCTCGAGGGAACGCCGTTCGAGATCCTTGATCCGCTCATTTCCGACGGCGCCGACCAGGAGCCAGCGGCAGGCAGCGCGGCGTCCCCGGCTCAGTAGGTCGAAGCGACAGCGCCCGGCCGCCGAACAATTCCGACTTCCTCAGCTCTTGTTAACAAACTGAGTCGCATTCTACTGATTGCCCTGTTGAAGGAGGCGATGATGCTGAAGTCGGTACGGGTGCCGCAGGAGCTGGTTGCGCTCATGCAGCGGGAGCGCCAGGCGAGGCGCGAGGTCGGAGTGCCGCTCTATCTGCCGGCGTTCGAGGCGCATCTCCTCGAGGCGAGGGTGGCGAGCGACGACGATGTCGACCACGGAGTGGAAGCCGGCGGGCTGACCATCGGTCCCGACGAGGACGACGACTTCTACTGAGCCGCGGTCGGATTGCCGGCGGGATAGACGCCGAGCACGCGGAAGTGGTCGGTGAAGAAGCCCAGTTCCTCGAAGGCGAGCTGGACCGAGCGATCGGACGGGTGGCCTTCGATATCGGCGTAGAACTGCGTGGCGGTGAACGAGCCGTCGAGCATGTAGCTTTCGAGCTTGGTCATGTTGACGCCATTGGTGGCGAAGCCGCCCATCGCCTTGTAGAGCGCCGCCGGCACGTTGCGCACGCGGAACACGAAGGTGGTCTTCACCTTGGCCGGCCCCTGCGCCGGCTCCTCGGGTGTCCGCGCCACGACGAGGAAGCGGGTGGTGTTGTGGGCCGCGTCCTCGATGTTGGCGGCGAGGATATCGAGCCCGTAGACCTCGGCGGCGAAGCGCGAGGCGATGGCGGCCACCGACTTGTCGCCCTTCTGGGCGACCTCGCGGGCCGAGCCGGCGGTGTCGACGCCGTTGATGGTCTTGAGCTTGTGCTCGGCGATGAACTTGCGGCACTGGCCGAGCGCCACCGAGAGCGACTGCACCGCCTTCACATCGGCAAGCGTCGCGCCGCGGACTCCGAGCAGGTTCATCTCGACGCGGAGGAAATGCTCGCCGGTGATGTAGAGCCCGCTCTCGGGCAAGCAGGTGGTAGATGTCGGTGATGCGGCCATAGAGCGAGTTCTCGACCGGCACGACGCCGTAGTCGGCATTGCCCTGCTGCACGGCTGCGATGGTGTCCTCGAAGGTGACGCAGGGCAGCGCCTCGTCGGCGGGAAAGAGCGCATGCGCCGCCGCGTGGCTGAAGGCGCCGGGCTCGCCCTGGAACGCGATCTTTCTCTGCATCGATACCTCCGGCCGCTGACGGCGGCACTAATTCAACCGCCACCCCGCAAAGTCAATGCGGCGCCGAAAGTCTGCGACGATCCCGATTTGTCGCAGCGGCCGGATACCCCGTTGCACCCCAAGAGGCGACAGACTATCTTCCGCGCGCGTCGGGACAGGGCTGAAGCGCCGTGCGCGGGCGATTGGCCCTTGCTGCTGTTCCCGCCGTTCAATAAACGAGCGGAGAAGGCTGAGAGACCCCGATGGATTCGTTTGAAATCAACAAGATCTTGGGCGCCGTGCTCGGTACCCTGCTGTTCGTCATGGGTGTCGGCTTCCTCGCGGAGGCCATCTACCACCCGATCGAAGGACGCGGTCCCGGCTACCCCCTGCCTGAACCCGAAGTGGCCGTCGCGGCCGAGGCCGGCGGCGCGGCTGCCGAAGCGGCGACGCCGCTGCCGGTGCTGCTGGCCAGCGCCAGCGCCGAGGAAGGCCAGGCCGCCGCGCGCAAGTGCCAGGCCTGCCACAACTTCGCCGAGGGCGCCGGCAACAAGCAGGGCCCCGAGCTCTATGGCGTCGTCGGCCGCCTGATCGGCAGCCATGCCGGCTTCGCCTATTCGGATGGCATGAAGGAGCACGAGACCAAGGGCGACATGTGGAGCTACGAGAATCTCGACGCGTTCCTCGACGTCGCCCGAAGACCTTCACCCCCGGGCACCAAGATGAACTTCGCCGGCGTCAAGGATCCGGTGGAGCGCGCCAACCTCCTCGCCTACCTGCAGACGCTGTCGCACAATCCGGTGCCGTTCCCGACGGCCGAGGCTTCGGGCGAGCCGGCGACGCCGACCGAGGCCAACCCGGTGGCCACGCCGACCGAGACGCAGAACGAGACGCCGGTGCAGGGCACCGCGACCGGCAGCGGACCCGCCGGCGGCGAGACCCCGGCAACTGAAACTCCGGCTGCTCCGGCGACCGAGGCCCCGGCCGCTCCCGCCAACGAGGCTCCGGCGGCCCCGGCGGCGCAGTAGGTCCTCCGCGGAAAACACCGACCATTCCGAGCCGCGCCAGCAGAGCGCGGCTCTTTTTTTGCGAGGCAACCTCCGATGACGCTGCTGCTCCACCTTGCCGACTTCAACGAGCCGCGCTGGGCCGAGGCCTTTGCGGCCGCCCTGCCCGGCCGGCGGGTGCGTCACCCGGGCGGACCAGTACGATCCGGCCGAGGTCGACTACATCTTCGTCTGGAAGCCCAAGCCGGAGGCGTTCGACAGGCTGAGCAACCTCAAGGCCGTGCTGTCGCTGGGGGCGGGCGTCGATGCGCTGCTGCGGCATCCCGGACTGCCCAAGGGCGTGCCGGTGGTGCGGTTCATGGACGAGAGCCTCACCCAGTGCATGAGCGACTATGTCGTCTCGCAGGTGACGATGCACCAGCGGCTCGCGACGCGGTTCAAGCGCGACCAGGCGGCGCGCCGCTGGGTGCAGCTCTATCCGGCGCCGGCCTGGGAGGCCAATGTCGGCATCATGGGGCTGGGCCGGCTGGGGCATGGACGTCGATCCGGCACCTCAAGGTGTTCGGCTACCAGCTCAGGGGCTGGAGCCGCACGGCCAAGCAGATCGAGGGGGTGGAGGTGTTCACGGGACCGGACGAGTTCGACGCGTTCCTTGCCGGCACCGACATCCTCGTCAACCTGCTGCCGCTGACGGCGGAGACGCAGGGCATTCTCAACTACGAGACCTTCACCAAGCTGAGGCGCGGCGGCATCGACGGCGAGGGGCCGGTGGTGATCAACGCGGCGCGCGGCGGGCACCAGCGCGATGCCGACATCGTGCGGGCGCTGGGCGACGGCACGCTGAAGGCGGCGAGCCTCGACGTGTTCGAGGTGGAGCCGCTGCCGCAGGAGAGCCCGCTCTGGGCGATGGACAATGTCTACATCACCCCGCATATCGCCGGCGCCTCCAACGAGCGCACCGGCGTCGCCTATCTTCTCGAAGGTGATCAAGGACCACGAGGCGGGACTGCCGCTGCCCAACGTCGTGGATGTCGAACGGGGCTACTAGCTAGTCGAGGCGTTGCGCCTCCTTCCTCGGGTCATCCCCGCGTAAGCGGGGACCTCTGTTTGCTTGATCGAAAAGAAACAGAGGTTCCCGCTTTCGCGGGAATGACATCGTGGCAAGCTGGCCAAAGCGGTGAAACGCCCTAGAGCGCTCGCTCCCAGTATTCGCCGACCAGATCCTTGCCGAAGCTGTGGTGCGGGCCGCTTTCGACCAGCGTGAAGCCGGCGGCGGCGTAGATGTGGCGGGCGGAGACGAGGACGGATTGCGTCCATAGCCGCATGCGGGCGTAACCGGAGCGGCGGCCGAAATCGACGGCCTGGGCGACCAGCTGGGTGCCCAAGCCAAGTCCCCGCGCCTCGGGCTCGACATAGAGCATGCGCAGCTGGGCGGTGCCGCGCAGCTTCGCATTGGGCGTGACGAAGACGGAACCGGCGACGGCGCCGTTTCGATCGGCAACCCATAGCGCCTTGGGCGGGTCGTCCTCGGCCGCCTCGTACTCGTGGTAGATGCGCGCGATCAGGGTTTCGAACTCGGCGTTCCAGCCGAACTGCTCGTTGTAGAGCACCGCCTGGCGGTGGATCAGCCAGCCGAGTTCGCCGAGCCGGTGCGGGCGGAGGACCACGGGCGAGCTCGGCAGCGTGTCGCCGAGAAGCCGGCGGATGGTGCGCATGGCGGCGATCAGGTTCGAGCGGTCGGCACCGGCGACGGGCTGCGAGCAAGGCTTCCACCGACGTCGTCGGACCCGCTGTCCAGGCGCTGGAAGGCCGCACGCCCGCCCTCGGTCAGGCCGAGGTCGTTGCTGCGCTTGTCGGCTTCGTTGAGGCTGGCCTCGACGAGCTGCTCGCCGATAAGCTTCTGCAGGATACGGCTGAGATAGGCCCGATCCAGACCGAGCACGCGCGACAGCTCAGCCGCGGTGGTCGTCCCCCGCGTGCCGATCTCGTAGAGGACGCGCGCCTCGGCCAGAGTGTAGGGGGAATGGATGATGTGCTCATCCAGCGCGCCCACGACACGCGTATAGAAGCGGTTGAAGGCGCGGATGTCGGCGATTTCGCTGTCTTGCCATCCGCGCATTGATCGCCTGTTCGTTGACTTTGTCAACTATATCGTTGCTTGAGCACTCCATAGACGGCGCGGATGCCCTGGTCGGTGCCGCCGAAGGGGCGGCCGGCGCGCGGCTCGGGGGCCCAGCCGAAGATGTCGAGATGGGCCCAGGCCGTCGCCTGCTTGACGAAGCGCTGGAGGAACAGCGCCGCGGTGATCGAACCGGCGAAGCCGCCCGTGCCGGCATTGTTCACGTCGGCGATCTTGGAAGCGATCATCGCCTCGTAGGGCGCGCAGAGCGGCAGGCGCCAGAGCGGATCGTCGCCGGCGAGACCCGCGGCCATCAGGTCGGCGGCGAGCGCGTCGTCGGCGGAATAGAGCGGCGGCAGCTCGGGGCCGAGCGCCACGCGGGCGGCGCCGGTGAGGGTCGCCATGTCGACGATCAGCTCGGGCGCCTCCTCGTCGGCCAGCGCCAGGGCGTCGGCAAGGATCAGCCGGCCTTCGGCGTCGGTGTTGCCGATCTCGACGGTGATGCCGGTGCGCGAGCGCAGCACGTCGCCCGGCCGGAAGGCCGGGCCGGAGATGGCGTTCTCGACGATCGGGATGAGGACGCGCAGCCGCACGCGCAGGCCGGCATCCATGATGGCGTGGGCGAGGCCGAGGATGTTGGCCGCGCCGCCCATGTCCTTCTTCATCAGCAGCATGCCGGAGGACGGCTTGATGTCGAGCCCGCCGGTGTCGAACGTGACGCCCTTGCCGACCAGGGTGACCTTCGGGTCGCCCGTCCTTGCCCCAGGTGAAATCGACGAGGCGCGGCGCTTCGGCGGCGGCGCGGCCGACGGCGTGGATCATCGGGAAGTTGTGCGTCCAGCAGTTCGTCGCCGACGATGCTGCGGAGCTCCGCCTGGTGGCGGGCCGCGAGCCTGGCGGATCGCGGCTTCCGAGCGCCTCGGGACCGAGGTCGTTGGCCGGGGTGTTGATGAGGTCGCGGGCGAGGAAGGCGGCATCGACCAGGCGCTTCACCTCGGGCTCGTCGGCGGTCTCGGGCGTCTCGAGCAGCACGGGGTCCCGCTCCTTGCGGTAGCGATCGAAGCGGTAGGCGCCGAGGCGGAAGCCGAGGGCGGCGAGCGTCGGATCGCCGAACCCGCCGGCGAGGTGGTAGGAGCCAGGCTCGAGCGCGGCGGCGGCGAGACCGTGGACCAGTTTCGGGCGGTCTGTGGCAGCACCGAGCCCGAACAGGTAGCCGCTCACCGTCCCGTCGTCGCCCGGGAGCGGCAGCAGGCGGCCGCGCTGGCCGGTGAAGCCATTGGCGCGGGCCCAGCGGGCGTGCGCCGCGGTGAGGCCTGCGAGATCGCTGCCCTCTTCGACCGAGATGACGGGCAGCGCTTTCGACTTGGCCATTTGAGCAATCCGTGCAGTGGAGGAGCGGGGTCGGGTTTACGCGTTCGCCCCCGATCGGGGCAACGGCTGAGCTTAACCCGCTGTTAGGGTTAATCAATTATTGCTAGCCGGCAGCGGCGCAATATTCCGGCCGCTTAGCCTTGGGGGCTGTTGTCGTGCCTGCTCCGTGCTTGAAACTGTTGTTGAAGCCGTTGACCAGCCTGCTGCTCACCAGCGCCGTGGCGATTTCGCTCGGCGCCTGCGCGGTCAGCCCGATGACCACCGGAAGCATCGGTTCGACAAGCGCGGGACAGGCGGTGCAAGGCGCAGAACGCCGTTGCGCAACTGCAGGTGCGTTACAAGAAGAACCCACGCGACAAGGCGGCTGTCCTCTCCTATACGGCGGCGCTGCAGGTCGAACGGCCAGTCCGAGCAGGCGGTGGCCGTGCTCGAAGGCGCAATCGGGCACTTCAAGCGCGATCCCGCGGTGCTTGTGGAGTATTCGAAGGCCCTCTCCTCGGCCGGGCGGTTCGACCAGGCGCTCAATGTCATCGAGGGGGCGATCGACCCGACCGCGCCCGACTGGAATGCGCTGCTGGTGAAGGGCGCCATCCTCGACCAGACCAAGCGCAACCAGGAAGCGCGGCTGGCCTACCAGACCGCACTCAAGTTCGCACCGGAGCAGGCGTCGCTGCACGCCAATCTCGGCCTCTCCTACGCGATGACCAACGAGCTGGCGGCGGCGGAACGGGAACTGCGGCTGGCGACGACATTGCGCGGCGCGACCAGCCAGGTGCGGCAGAACCTGGCGCTTGTCGTCGGGCTGCAGGGCCGCTTCGACGAGGCCCGTACCCTGTTCGCGGCCGAACTGCCGCCGCAGCAGGTCGAGGCCAACATGGCCTATATCCGCGCGCTGCTGACGCAGCAGAACCGCTGGGACCTGGTGAAGAGCACCGGGTGATCGGTGCCCTGCCCTCCTCCTTCTGCGGCTCAGGACGAGGGGCCTTTGGGAGCTCTGGCGGAGCTCTCCTAGCCGAAGCTCACGTTCTGCTGGAACACCCGGATGATCGCGGGTGAGATGATGACGATGAACAGCACCGGCAGGAAAAACAGGATCAGCGGCACGGTGAGCTTGGGCGGCAGGGCTGCGGCTTTCTTTTCCGCTTCCATCATCCGGGCCTCGCGGCCTTCCTCGGCCATGACGCGCAGCGACGTGCCGATCGAGGTGCCGTAGCGCTCGGCCTGGATGAGCGCCTGCGCCACCGCCTTGACGTTGTCGAGGCCGGTGCGCTTGGCGAGGTTCTCATAGGCGCGGGTGCGGTCCTCGAGGAAGCTCAGCTCGGCCGTGGTGAGGGTCAGTTCCTCGGCGAGCTCGACCGACTGGTTGCCGATTTCCTTGCTGACCCGCTTGAAGGCGTGCTCGATCGACATGCCCGCTTCGACGCAGAGCAGCATGAGGTCGAGCGTATCGGGCCAGGCACGGCGGATCGAGTGCTGGCGCTTCTGCGCCTTGTTCTTAAGCAGCAATGTCGGCAGGTAGGCGCCGATGAGGCCGAGGAACAGTGCGTAGACCGCGTTCTGCCACAGCGGATTGCCGGAGAATACCGTGAGGCTCATGTAGGCGAAGGCGAACACGAACAGGACGAACGGCGTGACGAAGCGCAGGAACAGGTAGGTCGTCATCGCCGAGGGGCCGCGATAGCCGGCGCGCGCCAGCTGCATTCGCCGTGTTGTCGTCGGCGAATGCCTTCTCCAGCGAGAAGCGCTCGACGACCTGCTTCATGTACTCGCGGCTGGCCACCTGCCGTATCGAGCGGGCGGACCGGTCGGAGCCGTCGGCACCGCGCAGCCGCGCCATCTCCTCGGCCCGCATGCGCTCGCGCTCGAGCGCGACCCGCTTGATGCGCTCCTTCATCTTCGGCCCACCGCTGACGAAGGAGGCGCCGAGCGAGAAGACCACAGCCGCAGCCGCTATCGCGGCGAAGGCGGCGACCAGGAAGCGGGTGTCGGTGAGGGTATCGATCAGATTGTCCATGCCGCCCTCACACGTCGAACTGGATCATGCGGTTCATGATGAAGCCGCCCATGAACATCATGATCGCCGCAACGCCCAGGCAGACGAGACCGACATTGGTTTCGACCAGCGGCAGCAGGTAGCCGGGGGTGGTCAGCGAGACGAGGATGGCGACGATGAAGGGCAGCGAGCCGATGATCATCGCGGAAGCCTTGGCCTCCGAGGACATCGCCTTGACCTTCATCTTCATCTTCTTGCGGTTGCGCAGCACCCTGGCGAGGTTGCCCAGCGCCTCCGACAGGTTGCCGCCGGCCTGGCTCTGCACGGTGATGACGACGACGAAGAAGTTGACCTCGGGCAGCGGCACCCGGTCGAACAGCGTCACCACGGCTTCCTGCATGGATTTGCCGACCGACTGCTGGTCGAGCACCTTCTGGAAATCCGACTTGATCGGCTCCTTGGCCTCGCGCGCCACCAGCTTCATGGAATCGTTGAGCGGCAGGCCGGACTTCACGCCGCGCACGATCGCCTCGACGGCGTTGGGGAGCTCGTCGAGGAAGGCGTTCTGGTACTTGTTGCGCCGGCGCTTGAGGTACATCCGAGGCAGGAGGTAGCCGCCGGCGAGCGCCGAAGACGACGCAGTAGAGCAGTTCCAGCTGCAACAGGAAGCAGGTGACAAAGACGCCGATGCCGAGGATCACCGAGTTCCGGATGAACACGGCGGGCTTGATCTTCATGCCGGCCTGATGGAGGCGCGCCTGCAGCGGAATGCGCTTCCGCTTCTTTTCCAGCGCCTGAGTCTGCTGGCGCAGGTTCTGCTGGATCTCCTTGCGGCGCGACTCGCGGGTCCGCTGGACGCTGGCATCGCGCCGGTTGGCCTGGATGTCGCCCTGCAGCGCCTTGATGCGCTTGTTCGCCCGGGCCGCCGCCCAGGACCGAGGGTACGAGGGCGAAACCGGCGGCGCCGACGCAGACGGCGGCAAGCACGGCGAGGATCAGCGGGTTCATGGTCTGGCCCTAGGCTCCGAGAATCTCATGGTGCTCGACGTTGGACTTCTCGAGCGCCTCGACCAGGTTGGCCTCCTCGTTGAAGTAGCGCGCGCGCTCGGTGAACTGCGGCTTGGTGATGCCGGTGGAGCGGTGGCGCCCGAGGAGGTTGCCGTTCCCGTCCTCGCCCATGATGTCGTAGAGGAACACATCCTGGGTGACGATGACGTCGCCTTCCATGCCCAGCACTTCGGAGATGTGGGTGATGCGGCGTGAGCCATCGCGCAGGCGGGCGGCCTGCACGACGACGTCGATCGAGGAGACGATCATTTCCTTGATGGTGCGGCTGGGCAGCGAGTAGCCGCCCATGGTGATCATCGATTCAAGACGCGACAGCGCCTCGCGCGGGCTGTTGGAGTGGAGCGTACCCATCGAGCCATCGTGGCCGGTGTTCATCGCCTGCAGCAGGTCGAAGGCCTCGGGTCCGCGCACCTCGCCCACGATGATGCGCTCGGGGCGCATACGCAGGCAGTTCTTGACCAGGTCACGCATGGTGATCTCGCCCTCGCCCTCGAGGTTGGGCGGGCGCGTTTCGAGGCGCACCACGTGCGGCTGCTGCAGCTGCAGTTCGGCCGAGTCCTCGCAGGTGATGACGCGCTCGTCCTTCTCGATGAAGCCGGTGAGGCAGTTGAGCAGCGTGGTCTTGCCCGAGCCGGTACCGCCGGAGATCAGGATGTTGGCGCGGACGCGGCCGAGGATGCGCAGCACCTCGGCGCCTTCCGGCGAGATCGAGCCGTACTTGACCAGCTGCTGCAGGGTCAGCTTGTCCTTCTTGAACTTGCGGATGGTGAGCGCGGCGCCGTCGATGGCGAGCGGCGGGGCGATGACGTTGACGCGGGAGCCGTCGGGCAGGCGCGCGTCGCAGATGGGGGAGCTCTCGTCGACGCGGCGGCCGACCTGGCTGACGATGCGCTGACAGACGTTCATCAGGTGCGCGTCGTCGCGGAAGCGGACATTGGTGAGCTTCACCTTGCCGCCGACCTCGATGTAGCACTTCTGCGACCCGTTCACCATGATGTCGGCGATGTCGTCGCGGGCGAGCAGCGGCTCGAGCGGGCCGTAGCCGAGCACGTCGTTGCAGATGTCCTCGAGCAGGTCCTCCTGCTCGGAGATCGACATGACGATCGACTTGAGCGCGATGATCTCGGCGACGATGTCGCGGATTTCCTCGCGCGCCGACTCCTGCTCCATGGTGGCGAGCTGGCTCAGGTCGATCGAGTCGATCAGCGCGTTGAAGATCGCCGACTTGGTCTGGAAGTACTCCTTGTCGCGCGCCGCCGTCTCGGGGCTGCGCACGTCGATGACTTCATCGTTGCGCTTGGGCGGCTCGGGCGTGCGGACCATCTCGAGGCGTTCCGCCGGCACGAGTGGCTGCACGGGGGGACGCGGGCGCGGGCTCGTTACGCCAGGGGTGTTGCCGCCGAAACTGGTACGCTTGCCGAACATTCGGTTTCAGCCTCTCAGGCACGCTTCTTGAGAAAGGTCGGCAGCTTCAGGCTCGACATCTTGCTGGGCGCGCGCTCCGGCGCGCTGCGGCCGGTGACGTGCATGCCGATGAGCCTGAACACCTCGTTGGCGCGGTTGCTCGCCGACACTTCGGCGATCATCTGGCCGTTGTTCGCCGCGGTGCCGAAGAGCGCCGCATCGAAGGCCAGCTGGCCGAGCAGCCGGCAATCGATCGAGGTGGCGAACTCGTTGACCGGGATCTCGGGGCGCCGCGGCACGCCGAGCTTGTTGAGCACCAGCAGCGGCTCGGACTCGGTCGGCCGCAGGCTCTTGATCGGTGTCGGAGAGGTTCTTGGCGTTCCGCAGGTTCGCGAGGTCCGGCTCGGCGACGATGATGATCTCGTCGATGGTCGCGATGGTGTGGCGGACCCAGGCGTTCCAGGTGTGCGGCAGGTCGAGGATGACCACCGGATTGGCGCGCTGGCTGAGCTCGATGATCTGCTCGAACTCGCGCTCGTCGAAATCGAAGGTGCGGTCGAGGACCACCGGCGCAGTCAGCAGGCTCACGTGGTTGGCCGCCTTGGAGCTCAGCCGGTCGAGCAGGGTCTGGTCCATCTTCTGGCTGGCGCCGATGGCGTCGGCGATGCCGTGCGGCGGATCCTGGTTGAAGTTCAGCCCGGCGGTGCCGAAGGGCAGGTCCATGTCGAGGATCAGCACGTCCTGACGCAGGTGCTGCGAGATGGCCCAGGCGACGTTGTGCGCGACGGTCGAGCCGCCGGCGCCGCCCTTGGCCGAGACGAAGCCGATGGTGCGCCCGATGGGCGCGGCGCCTTCGGCGGCGAACAGTTCGGTGATGGCCGAGACGATGGTCTGGGCGCTCGCTGGCAGCACGATGTATTCGGACACGCCGGAACGGATCAGCTCGCGATAGAGCAGCGACGTCGTTGACGTGGCCGAGGACGATCAGCCGCGTCGTGGCGTCGCAGACCTCGGCGAGGCGCTCCAGCGCGCCCGGGATCTCCTCGGGCGGCAGCGAGGTTTCGACCAGGATCAGGTTGGGCGTCGGGTTGGCGCGATAGGTCTCGATGGCGCCCTCGAGACCGCCATTGTGGGTGGTGAGCGCGACCTTGCTCATCCGCCGGTCGTGCAGCGACGCCTCGACCAGCTGGGCGGTCTGGGAGTGCTCGCAGAAGGCCTGGATGGTGATGCGCGGGATCAGCCGGGCGCCGGTCGCGACTTCCATCGCCGGCTCCTCGGGCTGCTTCGTACCGTCACGGTTGAGGAAACTCATCGTACAAACACTCCATCAATCCAGCAGGAAGCCCACCGAGCCGTCGTAGCTGCCGCGCGTCCCGGCCGGGCCGACGCCGTACATCGCCTCGATGTGGCCGAGGAAAATCGCCTCGGCGTCGTTGGCGAGGACGATCCGGTCGGTCGGCAGCACCGGCGGTTCCATCTTCGCCTGGGCGTAGTAGGGGGTAACGAGCACGACCATCTCGGTCTGGGCGTGGATGTAGTCGCGGGAGCGGAACAGCGCGCCGAGGATCGGGATGTCGCCCAGGCCCGGCAGGCGGCTGATCTCGGTCCGGATCGAGTCCTGGATCAGGCCGCCGATGGCGAGGGTCTGGCCGACGCCGAGCTCGACCGAGGTCTTGGCCTGGCGGTTCTTGATGCCCGGCAGGGTGGTGCCGCCGACCGATGATGCTGCCCTCGGCGCTGAGCTCGGAGACCGAGGTATCGACCAGCAGCCCGATATTGCCGCTCGACTTGATGGTGGGAGTGAAGCTCAGCTTCACGCCGAAGTCCTTGTAGGAGTAGGTGATGCGTCCCCGTTCATCGACGTCGGTCGGTACGGGGAACTGGCCGCCGGCGACGAAGTCGGCCGGCTCGCCGGACATGGCGGTGAGCGTCGGTTCGGCCAGCGTGCGGATGGCGCGCTGCTGCTGCAGGGCGCGGATCGTCGCGTCGATGCTGAGGCCGCCGGCGTTGAACGAGGCGGTCACGCCGTTGTTGGTGAAGAGGTTGGACATGCCGCCGATCGGCTGGGTGCTGACCAGCCGCGTGCTGATGCCGCCGCTCGAGTAGGACCCGCCGAGGTTGATGCCCAGCGCCTTGGCGACCTGGCGGTTCACCTCGGCCACGGTCACCTTGAGCATGACCTGCTGCGGGCCGCCGACGCTGATCACGCTGGCGACGTTATCGGCGGAGCCGGCGAACTGGCCGGCGATCGAGACGGCCTTCTCCACGTCGTCGGCGGTGGGCGCGTAGCCGGAGAGCACGATGCGGTTGACGCTGTTGCCGTTGGTGTCGACCAGGGCCACCGACTCGACGTCGATGCGCGCACCCGGCAGGGCCTTGGCATAGGTCTCGCGCAGCGCCGCGGCGACATTGGAGACCGCGCCCTTCACCGAGACGTCGAGCACCACGATGGTGCGGCCGGCGGCATCGAGGAAGAACATGTTGGTGTCGCCGGAGCCGACCGATTGCAGCACCACGCGCCGCTTGGTGCGCAGGATCGCGTTGGCGACGCCGGGCTGCGAGACGATGACTTCATGCGTGTCGGCGGGCAGGTCGACGATCAGCGACTTGTTCATCGACATGCTGACCGGGCGGGTAGCGCCGTAGGTATTGGCCGAGATGGCGATGTGCGTCGCTTCGGCGGCCCGCGCCTCGGTGAGGCCGAGCGGGGCCAGGGCGATGAGCCCGCCGAGCAGCGCCCCGAGCGCCGCCAGCTTCAGGCTGTCGCCGAGCCGCGGGCGCGAGGGGGAAAGCATGGGCCTCGGTGGCATGAAAGTGTCCTCGCGCATCACTGTACGGCCTCCGGCTGCGCTTCGGGATTGATCTCGCTCGGGGCGTAGGCGGCCCCGCTGACCGCCGCGTCGTCGAAGGGACGGGTGGCGAGGATGTCCTGGTCGCGGCCGAAGCGGATCAGCCGGATGGCGCGATTGGTGTTCTGCGGCTGCACGGTCTCGACCCTGGCGAAGTCGGCGATGGAGCGCAGGGCCAGCGACAGGGTGCCGATGCGGCTGGCGTTGATGACGGCTTCGCCCTGCGCCGGGTCGAGCTCGAGCGTGGCGATCGCGGTATCCTGGAAGACGTTGGAGCGCGGATCCTCGGGGTCGGCGGGGGCGCCGGTGGTGCCCACCTCGCCCAGCCGCAGCCCGATGGCGAGCACCTTGATGTTGGAAAGGATGGTCTCGGACACCATGCCGCTCGTGCCGGCGCGGGAAAGGATGATGTCGACCCGGTCGTTCGGCATGATGTAGCCGCCCGAGGCGGAGGCCGCGGCGACCTGGACGGAGACGCCGCGCATGCCCTTGGGCAGCACGGCGGAGAGGTAGCCCTGGTCGGAGCGCACCAGCTTGGGCTGCATGATCGGCTCGCCGGGAAAGAACTCGAAGCGCGCCACCGTGCCGCTCATCTGGGTGAGCGCATCGGGCAGCACGGTCTTGGTGATGTATTCGGGCCGGACGGCCAGTTCGGGCCAGTCCTGCCATTCGATGGTCGTCGGGTCGAGCCGCTGGCCGACGCCGATCGGCGCCCGGGCGACGAGGATCTGCACCTTGGCCTCTTCAATGACCTTGGTTGGACCTTCCACGACCGTAGTCTGCGGTGCGTCGCCCCGGGTGGCGAGGAATGCGGCGAGCCCCCCTGCGAGCAGGGCCACCAGCAGCAGAATTATGCGCGACGCTTTCATCGCCGGTACTCCACTCCAGCAGGCACGACGCCCGTTGCCTCACCTGCCGACTATCCCCGCAAAGGATCAAAGTTTGGTTAATCGTTGCTTGCGAACTACGGTTAACGGTTTGTCAGTAACGGGAAATCACAACAGGAAGCGCTGGAATATAACGCTGTCCGAGTAGACCAGAAGTCCTGCCGCAGCGAGCGCGATGCCATAGGGAACGCCGGACTTGTTGTCGTGCAGCCGGTCGATCCACTTGACGCGGCGCAGCACTTCAGGGAGCGGCAGCCGGCGCGCGGCGAGGAGGAAAAGCGTCAGCGCACCGCCGAGCAGGGAGGCGTAGATCAGGTAGGGCAGCATCATGCCGAAGCCGAGCCACAGAGTGGTCGCGGCAACCAGCTTGGCATCGCCTCCCCCGATCCAGCCGAAGCGCGAAGAAGGCGAAGGCGACGATGAGGACGATGGTCGCGCACGCGATGTGCAGCCCGATCTCTTCGACCGGCATGCCGACCAGCAGCGCCATGGCGAAGAACATCAGCGCCAGCGTCAGCACCAGGGTGTTGGAGATCCGCATGGTCAGCAGGTCCGACGAGGCGGCCAGCGCCATGTACATCGGGAAGATCAGGATCGCTACGAGAGACAGGAGGGTTTGCATGGCCGGCCGGCTGGATGAAGCGCCGCGAACCAGCGCGCGGGCAGTGTCAGTTGCGTCATGGTTAAGAAAGCCGAAACGGCAAAGGGGCCCGTGCGGGCCCCCGGCAGGACAGTTCGATGACGCGGTGTCAGTTGACCGATACATTCAGCTTGTTCGAGATCTTGTTGAACAGCCCCGAGAGGCTGCCGCCCAACAGGCTGGCGGCCGCGATGATGCCGACGGCGATCAGTGCCGCGATCAGGCCGTACTCGATGGCGGTGGCGCCGGACTCGTCGGCAATGAAACGGGCAACAGTATTCATTCGAGGCTCCTTGCCTGGAGAGACGCCATTCTTGCGCCCTTCGATGCGTGCAGTGCGAACGCCGGGTCCACGCTAACGGCCGGCCCTTGCGGGGGAGTTAATTCGAGTTCCTTGAAACTCCTACGCTAATTTCGCTGGCGAGGTGGTCAGCAAGGGGTTGCGGCGAAGCTTGCAAATCGACCGATGTGCAGCCCGTGGCGGGCATTTGCCAAATGTTCACCATTCGCGGCCACACTTGGTTAAGCGTACCAGTCCTCAAACCCTGGGGTCTCCATGATCCGCAAGCTTATCGCGGCCCTGCTCTTCCTCGGCCTCGCGCTTTCAGCGCCGCTTCCGGCCCTCGCCGAAGGGGCGCCCGGTGAGCGTCAAGGTCAACATGGCCCGCATCCTCAGGATCAGTGCCCCGGCAGCAACGGTGATCATCGGCAATCCCGGGGTCGCGGACGTCACCATCCAGGACCCGCAAACCCTTGTGCTGACGGGGAAAAGCTACGGCCAGACCAACCTGATCGTGCTCGACAGCCTGGGCAACCCGGTGGCCGACACGCTGGTCGAGGTGGTGCAGGACCTGGCCGACATGGTCACCGTCTATCGCGGCGACCAGCGCGGCACCATGGCCTGCTCGCCGGTCTGCCAGCAGGTGATCATGCTGGGGGACGATGCCAGCTTCAGCAGCGAGGCGATGGGCTCGTCCGGCATGGTCTCGTCGATGGCCAACAACTAACCTCCGGCTAACCATAGGCCGGAACTGATAGAAATCGCGCGAGCGCACTAACTTCTGCTTAGCGCTGCACCGCTATGGTCCGCCCTCATGGTGGGGCTACGGGCGTTGTCACGATGGATGCGGTCGCCGGCTTTGCGCCGGGCGATGCGGCTCGGCCGCGACGAGCGGGGCGCCACCCTGATCGAGTTCGGCATCCTGGGGCTGCCCTTCTTCCTCATCATCTGTGCCATCCTCGAGACCAGCGTGGTGTTCTTCGGCGGGCAGATCCTCGACAGCGCGGTGCAGGACTCGGCCCGGCTGATCCGCACCGGGCAGGCCCAGGCCGCGACCTATACGGCGGCCAATTTCCGGAGCGCCATCTGCAACGGCCTCTATGGCCTGTTCGACTGCGACAAGGTGCGGGTCAACGTCTCCGTCATCACCAGCTTTGCGGATGCGACGGTGGGCTATCCGGTGGCGTCCGGCAGCAGCTGCACGCCGAGCGAGTGCGAGTGGACGCTGGCCGAGGGGTACAACCCCGGCGTGGGCGGCGACGTGGTGCTGGTGCAGGCCTATTACAAATGGCCGACGGTGGTGAACCTGCTCGGCTTCAACCTGCAGAACCAGCCCGACGGCACGCGGCTGATGGGAGCGGTCCGGGTGTTCCGCAACGAACCGTTCGGGTGCACATCATGTACCTGACGCTGCGGCAGATCGGCCGGTTCGTCCGGGACAGGAGCGCGGTGGCGGCGGTCGAGTTCGCGCTGATCCTGCCGCTGCTGATCACGCTCTATTTCGGCACGGTGGAGGCCGCGACGCTCTATACCGTCGACCGGCGCGTCGCCACGGTCGCGAGCACCATGGCGGACCTCGTGTCGCGCGAGAAGGGCTCGATCAGCAAGTCCGGGAGATTCGACAACTATTTCCAGGCGGCGCGGGCGATCCTGCAGCCCTACCCGACGACCGGGCTGAAGCAGGTAGTATCACTGCTCGAGGTGAGCCCAACCGGAGCCGTGACGGTGAAGTGGAGCTACGCCCCGAGCGGCAGCACCGCAGCGCACCCCGGGTGACGCCTACCCGCTGCCGGCCTCCAAGAAGATCAACCAGCTCGCCCGGACCAAGAGATACCTGGTCGTCTCGGAGATCAGCTATCCCTACCAGCCGGTGTTCGGGCTGGTGATCAGCAGGCACCATCAACCTCGCGCATACCGAATATTTCCTGCCGCGCTACGAGGAGCGGATCGACCTCGTGACACTGACGCCGGCGCTTGCGGGGGCGGGAGGTCCGTGCGATAGCGGACGCCGTTTCCCAGCGCGAGGCCAGCCATGCACGACACCCTGATCCCCGTCTTCGATCTCGGCGGGGTGTTCGTCGACTGGAACCCCATGCACCTGTTCCGCAAGCTGTTTCCGACCGAGGAAGAGGCGCAGTGGTTCTGGGACAACATCTGCACCAAGGACTGGAACCTCGAGTTCGACGCCGGCGACATCTTCGCCGAGGGGGTGGCGAAGCTGATCACCCGCTATCCGCGCTACTGGCGCGAGATCCAGGCCTTCGACCTCAGGTGGAAGGAGACCCTGGGCGAGTTCATCCCCGGCACGCTCGCCATCCATGACGAGCTGATCGCCCAGGAGGTGCCGACCTTCGCGATCACCAACTTCTCGTGGGAGAAGTGGGTGAGCTGCCTGCCCGAATGGCCGTTCCTCGAGAAGTTCGACGGCGTGGTGGTCTCCGGCCTCGAGGGGCTGGTGAAGCCCGACCCGCGGCTCTACCGGGTGTTCTGCGAGCGCTACGGGCTGGCGCCGGAATCCTGCGTGTTCATCGACGACAGCGAGCCGAACGTGATCTCGGCCCGCCGCTTCGGCATGCACGCGATCCACTTCACGGACCCGAAATCGCTGCGCAAGGAGCTGATCGGGCTTGGGATGCCGCTGAAGAAGTAGGTGATTTCGTGCTCTCCCGGTGGGTGATGTTGGGGAGAGTTTAGTGCGCGGGTGGGGTGCGGGGATAAGTGGGGGCCGGATCGCCCATCGTGAGACGGCCCCCTCCCACCTCCCCCATGAAGGGGGAGGTGCCGGCCGGTGTGTTTGGCAGCGATCGAAGCACCAGGGCCTCGACTCTTCACCTCCCCCTTCATGGGGGAGGCCGGGAGGGGGCCGTCTCTGTGGCTGGGCTCGCCTGAGCTTGGGGCCGCCCCCTCCACCGGCTTCGCCGGTCCCCCTCCCCCGTGAACGGGGGAGGATAAGGGCGGCTCCATCGCGGACGAGCGCAGCGAGGACCCCGCGCGTGGCGCGCCCCGTCCGGAGCGCGACCAGCGCGTGAGGACCTATTTCGTGCCGTACATGCGGTCGCCGGCGTCGCCGAGGCCGGGGACGATGTAGCCTTTTTCGTTGAGATGGCTGTCGATGGCGGCGGTGAAGATCGGCACGTCGGGGTGGGCCTGGGTGAACTTCTCGATGCCTTCGGGGGCGGCGAGGAGGCAGAGGAAGCGGATGTTGTTGGCGCCCCGCTCCTTGAGCGTGTCGACGGCGGCGATCGAGGAATTGGCGGTCGCCAGCATCGGATCGACGACGATGATCAGCCGGTTGTCGAGTTCGGACGGCGCCTTGAAATAGTATTCGACCGGCTGCAGCGTCTCGTGGTCGCGATAGATGCCGATATGGGCGACGCGGGCCGCCGGCACGAGGTCGAGCATGCCGTCGAGGAGGCCGTTGCCGGCCCTCAGGATCGAGGCGAAGACCAGCTTCTTGCCCTTGATGGTGGGGGCCTGCATGGTGGTCATCGGGGTCTCGATGGGGATCATCTCGAGCTCGAGATCGCGCGTCACCTCGTAGCACATGAGGTGCGCTATCTCCCTGCAGCAGCCTGCGGAAACCGGCGATCGAGGTGTCCTTGTCGCGCATGATGGTGAGCTTGTGCTGGACCATCGGGTGGTCGATCACCGTTACGCCGCGCATGGGAACCTCGGACGCTAGAGGAAGGACTTGCCGTGCTTGCCGGGCGCGAGCCCCAGCCAGCGGGCGATGCTTTCTCCTATATCCGCAAAGGTCGGGCGGATGCCAATGCTTCCGGGGGCGAGGGCTGGGGAAAAGCAGAGGATCGGCACCTGCTCGCGGGTGTGGTCGGAGCCGCGCCAGGTCGGGTCGTTGCCGTGGTCGGCGGTGAGGATGAGGAGGTCGTCGGGCCGTAGCCTGCGAGATGATCTCGGGGAGCCGCCGGTCCAGCGCCTCGAGCGCCTGGGCGTAGCCGGGGACGTCGCGGCGGTGGCCGTATTCCTGGTCGAAATCGACGAAGTTGACCATGATGAAGGCGCCGTCGGCGGCCATTTCCATGGCCTCGAGGGTGCGGTCGAACAGCACCATGTTGCCCGAGGCCTTGATCTTGTGGGTGACGCCGTGGCCGGCATAGATGTCGGAGATCTTGCCGATGGCGTAGACCTGCCGGCCGGCCTGCCTTGGCGCGATCGAGCAGGGTCGGCTCGGGCGGCGGGATGGCGAAGTCGCGGCGATTGCCGGTGCGCTTGAAGGTGCCGGGGTTCTCGCCGACGAAGGGGCGGGCGATGACGCGGCCGATGTTCAGCGGCGCGGTGAGCTCGAAGGCGGTTTCGCAGAGCTTGTAGAGCCTCTCGAGGCCGAAATGGGTCTCGTGCGCGGCGATCTGGAACACCGAGTCGATCGAGGTGTAGCAGATCGGCTTGCCGGTCCGGATCGACTCCTCGCCGAGTTCGGCGATGATGGTGGTGCCGGAGGCGTGCCTGTCGCCGAGGATGCCGGGAATGCCTGACTTTTCAACCAGTTGCGCGATGAGCTCGGGCGGAAAGGTGGGCTCGGTCTGGGGGAAATAGCCCCAGTCGAAGGGCACCGGGACGCCGGCGATCTCCCAGTGGCCGGAGGGCGTGTCCTTGCCCTTCGAGACCTCGCGGCCGACGCCCCAGCGGCCGCCTTTCGGCGCGGCGGTGAGGCCGCGCGGCAGCTCGCCGGTGGAGAGCTGCGCCGCGGCGCCGAGGCCGAGCGCATCCATATTCGGCAGCGATATCCGGTAGTTGGCGGCGATGTGGCCGAGCGTGTCGGCGCCCGCATCGCCATAGTCGGCGGCGTCGGGGGCGCCGCCGATGCCGAAGCTGTCGAGGATGCAGAGGATGGCGCGGGGCATCAGCGGGGCTCCGATCCGGTCGGCGATCAATGGGTGATTTTGTGCTGTTTCGGCGATGGTGAAGGCGGCGCGGAGCCGCGTTCCCGCCTCGAAAACCATGGATTCGTCTGCTGCGAACACGCGACCGATCACGGTTTGACCATGAACTTCTGTGCCGAGCGCGGCGAGACGGTCGAAACCGACCCGGTGATCGATGGAATCGGTCGGCAGGCGCCTGCCGCCCCCCAGCGTAACGACCGCCATGCCGACGGCGCGGGTGTCGATGGCGGCGATGACGCCCTCGCCTTCGATGACGACATCGCGGACGATCGGGGCGGCGGCGAGGTGGTGATCCATCCGCTCGACGAAATCGGCGGGGCCGCCGAGCAGCGCCACCATCCTCGAAAAGTGCTCGAGGGCGGCGCCGGAGTCGAGGGCGCGCGCTACCGCCTGCGTTGGCGTTGCCTTCGAAGCCGGTCAGTTCGAGCGCGGCGGCGGCGAGGGCCAGCGTGACCTCGCGGAGGCGCGGATCCTGGTGCCGTGCCGGTGAGGAAATCGACGGCGTTGCGGATTTCGAGCGCGTTGCCGGCGGCCGAGGCGAGCGGCTCGTTCATGTCGGTGATGAGGGCGGCGGTCTTGAGGCCGGCACCGTTGGCGACGGAGACGAGGCTCTCGGCCAGGGCGCGGGATTTCTCCAGCGTCGGCATGAAGGCGCCGGAGCCGGTCTTCACGTCGAGGACCAGCGCGCCGAGGCCGGCGGCGAGCTTCTTACTCAGGATCGAGGCGGTGATCAGCGGGATCGACTCCACCGTGCCGGTGACGTCGCGGATCGAGTAGAGCACCTTGTCGGCGGGGGCGAGGTCGGCGGTCTGGCCGATGATGGCGCAACCGGCTTCCTGCACCACCTTGCGGAACAGGGCGTTGTCGGGGCTGGTCTGGTAGCCGGGGATCGAGTCGAACTTGTCGAGCGTGCCGCCGGTATGGCCGAGGCCGCGGCCCGAGATCATCGGCACGTAGACGCCGCAGGCGGCGAGGATCGGCGCCAGCATCAGCGAGGTGTTGTCCCCTACCCCGCCGGTCGAATGCTTGTCGGCGACCGGGCCGTCGAGATCGGACCAGTCGAGCACGGTGCCGGAATCGCGCATCGCCTCGGTGAGCGCGACCCGCTCGGGCGTGGTCATGTCGCGAAAGAAGATCGCCATGGCCAGCGCCGCGGCCTGCGCGTGCGAGACGGTGCCCGCGGTGAGGCCGGCGATGAAGGACTGGATTTCACCCGCGGTGAGCGCGAGGCCATCGCGCTTGCGGGCGATGACCTCCTGGGGAAGGAGGGTCATGCTCGTTTCTGGCGCATGGCGCGAGGGATGGCAAGGGTGGCGGCGAGGTCTGGCGGGTGGCGCCGCCGGCGAGATCGAGGATCGCGTAGATCCCCCGAGCCCCGTCGCCGACGGATTTTTTTCGCGCTAGTGTCGAAACTCCTGCGGCTCGTTCGTCGAGAGGCAGGACTGGAGGGAACCAGACATGAACGAGCGTTATGGATGGGTGATCGTCGCGGCGGGCGCGGTGATCACCTGTGTGGCAATGGGCGCGATGTTCGCGCTGCCGGTCTATCTGCAGCCGATGGCCGAGGCGACCGGCTGGAGCCGGGCCGGCATCTCGGCGGCGATGACGGTGGGCTTCATCGTCATGGGCGTCGCGGGGTTCGGCTGGGGGGCGCTGAGCGACCGGATCGGCGCGCGGCCGGTGGTGCTGGTGGCGGCGGTGCTGCTCGGCGCGCGGCCTGATCCTCGCGAGCTATGCCCACGACCTGCTGGTGTTCCAGATCGCCTATGGCGGCATGGTGGGCGCGGCCGGCGGCGCCTTCTTCGCGCCGATCATCTCGACGACGCTGGGCTGGTTCGACAAGCACCGGAGCCTTGCGGTGTCGCTGGTGTCGGTGGGCGGCGGCGTGGCGCCGATGGTGATCACGCCGTTCGCGAGCCTCCTGATCGAGACGTATGGGTGGCGCAACGCCATGCTGTGGATCGCCATCGGCGCGGTGATCGTGATCGTGCCGGCGGCGCTGCTGATCCGGCGGCCGCCGGCCGTGGCCGCCGAGGCGCCGGCCGGCACCGGTCCCAAAGGCGGCGGCGGAGCCGAAGCCCTCGCTGGCATGGTCGGCGCTGCGGACGCCGCAGTTCATGGTGCTGGCCGGAACGTTCTTTCTCTGCTGCGCCGCCCATTCGGGGCCGATCTTCCACACCGTCAGCTACGCCATGATCTGCGGCGCCTCGGCGCTGGCGGCGGCGAGCATCTACAGCGTCGAGGGGCTGGCCGGGCTGTTCGGCCGGGTGATCTTCGGCGTGCTGGCCGACCGGCTCGGGGTGCGCCGGGTGATCGTCGGCGGGCTCGTGCTGCAGGCGGTGGGCATCTACAGCTACATCTACGTGACGCAGCTGACCGGGTTCTACGCGCTCGCGGCCGTGCTCGGCATGGCCTATGGCGGGGTGATGCCGCTCTATTCGGTGCTGGCGCGCGAGTATTTCAACCCGCGGGTCATGGGCACGGTGCTGGGCGCCATCACCATGACCGCGAGCATCGGCATGGCCTTCGGCCCGGTGGGCGGCGGCTGGCTGTTCGACACGTTCGGCACGTATCACTGGCTGTATATCGCCTCGGCCGGGATCGGGCTGGCGGCGGCGGCGCTGGCGCTGACCTTCCCGGCGGCGCGGAAGGATGCCGATGGGGCGGATGGGCTGGCGCAGGCGGCTTGAGGGGCGGGGCGACTGCCCTCACCCTGGGTGCCCTGCCTACCCTCATCCGGCCTTCGGCCACCTTCTCCCGCAAGGGGAGAAGGCGATGGGGTGGGACTCGCACATCTGCCCCAGCGCCCCCTCTCCCCTGAGGGGAGAGGGTAGCGGAGCTTGCGAGCGGAGCGCGCTAGCGGAGCTGGGGTGAGGGGTTCAGGCTCTCGGCTGGTGCACTTGGCTCACCCCTCATGGGGCCGGGGGGTCTCTTCCGAGAGTCTGAACCCCTCACCCAAGCTTCGCTACGTCGCTGGCGCTCCTAGCTGCGCTACCCTCTCCCCTCAGGGGAGAGGGGGATGGCGCCATCGAGTTCTCGGCGCCACAGGAGATGCGGGTGTTTGGGGCCGCCCCCTCCACCATCCTTCGGATGGTCCCCCTCCCCCGCCACGCGGGGGAGGATTAAGCGCCGTAGGGGATCCAGATGTTCTTGACCTGGGTGGCGCGGCGGAGGAGGTAGTCGCCTTCGAACTTCTGGCGGTCGGCGAGGTCGTAGTAGAGGCCGCGGGTGGTCCAGGTTTGCTTGACGTTGCCGGCGCTGGCTTTTTCGACCATGGCCGAGGTTTCGGCGTCGCCGGCGAACCAGATGGCGTCGATGCCGTCGTGCTCGGCGAGGGTTTTCGCCAGCACCCGGCTCTCGCCGGTGACGATGTTGAGGACGCCCGAGGGGACGTCCGAGGTTTCGAGGACCTGGTAGAAGTCGGTCATCGACAGCGGCGAGCGCTCGGAGGGGACCAGCACCACGGTGTTGCCCATGGCGAGGGCCGGGGCGAGCAGCGCGATCGAGCCCAGGAGCGGGCGGCTCGGCGGGGCGAGGATGGCCATGGCGCCGATCGGCTCGACCATGGCGGTGGCGATCATCCGCTGCGGCGGGTTGTGCACGGCGCCGTCGTACTTGTCGGCCCAGCCGGCGAAGGCGAAGAGGCGCTCGACGCTGGCGGCGACTTCGGCCGCGCCGTCCTCGCCGGTCTGCGCCTCGATGCGGGCGGCGAACTCGGCGGCGCGGTATTCGAGGTTCTCGGCGAGGAAATAGAGGATCTGCGCGCGGTTGTGGGCGGCGGTGGTGGCCCAGCCGAGGGCGGCGCGGGCCGCCTCGACGGCGTTGCGGATATCCTTGCGGTTGCCGTCGCCGACTTCGCCGACGAGGGTGCCGGTGGGGCCGTGGACCGGGCGGGAGTAGCCGGAATCCGGGCGGGCCTGCTTGCCGCCGATGTACATTTTCGCGGTCTGGTCGACAGCCAGCGGGCTGTCGGGCATCGAGCGGGTTGCGGCGCGCGCTCGTGCTTCGACAGGCTCAGCATGCTGGGACTGTGCGACCGGACGACTGGGCGAAGGGCTTGAGGTCCTTCTCCCATTTCGGCTTCAGGTAGGACGGCCATGCCTTCCTTGCCGCCTTCGCGGCCGAAGCCGGATTCCTTGTAGCCGCCGAAGCCGACGGCGGCGTCGAAATTGTTGGTGCCGTTGATCCAGACGACGCCGGCCTTGAGCTTGGGGGCGATGTCGAGGGCGAGGTTGATGTTCTCGCTCCACAGCGTCGCCGCGAGGCCGTAGCGGGTGTTGTTGGCGAGGGCGACGGCTTCCTCGGGGGTGCGGAAGCTCATCTCGACCAGCACGGGGCCGAAGATTTCTTCGCTGGCGACGGTGTTGGCGGGGGAGACGTCGGTGATCAGGGCGGGCTTGAGGAAGCAGCCGCCGCCGGGCGGCAGGTCGATGTCGGGCTCGTAGAGCTGGCCGCCTTCTTCGACGCCCTTCTTGACGAGGTCGCGGACGCGCGCGACCTGCACCGGGGCGACGAGGGCGCCGATATCGACCGCCTTGTCGAGCGGGTCGCCGACGCGGAGGGTCGACATGCGCTTCTTCAGCTTCTCGAGGAAGCGCTCCTCGATCGATTCCTGGACGAGCAGGCGCGAGCCGGCGCAGCAGACCTGGCCCTGGTTGAACCAGATGGCGTCGACGAGGCCCTCGATGGCGCTGTCGAGATCGGCATCGTCGAAGACGATGTAGGGCGACTTGCCGCCGAGCTCGAGCGACAGCCCCTTGCCGGAGCCGGCGGTGGCCTTGCGGATGATCTTGCCGACTTCGGTCGAGCCGGTGAAGGCGATCTTGTCGATATCGGGGTGGTTGACGATGGCGGCGCCGGTGTCGCCCTCGCCGGTGACGATGTTGACGACGCCCGGCGGGAGCTTCGCCTTGTCGCAGATCTCGGCGAAGAGCAGCGCGGTGAGCGAGGTGAACTCGGCGGGCTTGAGGACGACCGTGTTGCCGGCGGCGAGCGCCGGGGCGATCTTCCAGGCGAGCATCAGCAGCGGGAAGTTCCACGGGATGATCTGGCCGCAGACGCCATAGGGCACGTGGTCGGGGAACTCGCGCTCGAGGTGCTGGGCCCAGCCGGCGTGGTGGTAGAAGTGGCGGGCGACGAGCGGGATATCGACGTCGCGGCTCTCGCGGATCGGCTTGCCGTTGTCCATCGATTCGAGCACGGCGAAGAGGCGGGAGTGCTTCTGGATCAGCCGGGCGATGGCATAGAGATACTTGCTGCGCTGGTAGCCGCTGAGCGCCGACCATTTCGGGAAGGCGGCGCGGGCGGCCTTCACGGCGGCGTCGACATCCTCGGCGGTGCCGTCGGTGACCTGGGCGAGCGACCTTGCCGGTCGCCGGGTTCTCGGAGGCGAAGGTCTTGCCGGGCTTGGTCCATGCGCCGTCGATGAAGTGGCCGAAGGCGTGGTCGTGGGCGCTCGAGCCAGGCGAGGGCGAGGTCCGGGGACTCGGGCGCGGGGCCGTAGTCGAGGGAGGTGAAGATTTCGGCGATTTTGTTCATTTCATTCTCCCCACCAGCGCTGGCGGACAAGTCGCAAACAGAGGTTCCCGCCTGCGCGGGAATGACATCGTGGGGGTGGCAACCCCCTCCACCGGCTTCGCCGGTCCCCCTCCGCCGCCACGCGGGGGAGGATCAAGCACTCACACCATCGGCTGGCGATAGTCCGCCGCGTAGTGGCCGGTGAGGTTGTGCTCGAGCTGGCGTTCGATGTCGGTGAGCAGGCTCGAAGCGCCGAAGCGGAAGAGGTGGGGCTGGAGCCAGTGGGTGCCGAGCTCTTCCTTCATCAGCGCCATGTAGTCGAGCGCCAGCTTGGCCGAGGCGATGCCGCCGGCGGGCTTGTAGCCGATCTCGATGCCGGTCTCGTCGTGGAACCAGCGGATCATGCGGATCATGGCCAGCGAGGTGGGCAGGTTGGCGTTGACCTTCTCCTTGCCGGTCGAGGTCTTGATGAAGTCGGCGCCGGCCAGCATGCAGACCAGCGAGGCCTTCGCCACGTTGTTGAGCGTCGCCAGCTCGCCGGTGCCGAGGATGGTCTTGAGATGCGCCTCGCCGCAGGCTTTGCGGAAGGACTTGATCTGGTGGTAGAGGCCGCGCCAATCGCCGTTCAGCACCATGTGGCGCTCGATGACGATGTCGATCTCCTTGGCGCCATCGGCGACGGAGGCTTCGATCTCGCGCGAGCTTGGTCTCGATCGGGGCGAGGCCGTGCGGGAAGGCGGTGGAGACGGCGGCGACCGGGATGCCGGTGCCTTCGAGCGCCTTGACCGCGGTCTTGACGAAGGAGTGGTAGACGCAGACGGCGGCCGGCTGGATCATCGAGGTCGGCGACGCCGAGGCCATCGAGGATGTCCTGCCGGACCGGGTGGCGGGCCTTGGCGCAGAGGCGCTCGACGCGGCCGGGCGTGTCGTCGGAATTGAGCGTCGTCAGGTCCATCAGGGTGATGGCCTTGAGGAGCCAGGCGGTCTGCCAGTCCTTCTTCACGGTGCGGCGGGCGGGGAGCGTCGCGGCGCGGCGCTCGAGCGCCGAGCGGTTCATGCGGACGCGGCCGACCCAGTCGAGATCGAGCGGGAAGCCGGGATTGCGCCGGTGCGGCACCTCGGGCGCGGGCTTCGCGGGCTCCGGGGCCTTGGGAGTGGCGGGGTGGTCGACGACGCGCAGATTCATGGCAACTCCTCCCGCAGCCGGGTGGCTCGGCAGTTTCTCGACGGACATTATCGGCCCAAAAACTCGGGACCGAAAGAGTGCGGCAGGAGCTGGCCGAGGGTCTGCTCCAGCGGCAGGCCGTCGACGCCGTGCGAGACGACGACCACGTCGAGGTCGGCGAACTCGCGGATGCGCTGGCGGCAGCCCCCGCACGGGGTGACCGGGGCGCTGCCCGGGCCGGTGACGTATATGCGGCGAATGCGGCGAGCGCCACCCGCAATCATCGCCGCGATGGCCGAGGCCTCGGCGCAGTTGCCGACCGGGTAGGCGGCGTTCTCGATATTGCAGCCGGCATAGATGCGGCCGTCGTCGGCGAGGATGGCGGCGCCGACGGCGAAGTTCGAATAGGGCGCGTAGGCCTTGGCGCGGATGGCCTCGGCGGCGGCGAAGAGCTCGGCGTCATTGGAGTGGGGCATGGCAGTTTCCTTCCCAGCTCAGCGGGTGCGAGCGCCGGAAACGGAGGTTCCCGCTTTCGCGGGAATGACTCCGTGGTGAAGTGAAGGTGAGGAGCGATCTCAGCGTTCCTTGACGTAGGGCACGCCGCCGGCCTTGGGGCCGACGGCCTTGCCGATGAAGCCGGCGAGCAGCACCACGGTGAGCACATAGGGCAGCGCCTGGATGGCCTGCACCGGGCACCTCGATACCGGCGATGCGGGCGCTCTGCAGCCGGATCTGCAGCGCATCGAGGAAGCCGAAGAGGAGGCAGGTGAGCATCGCCGGGACCGGCCGCCACTTGGCGAAGATCAGCGCGGCGAGCGCGATGAAGCCCTTGCCGGCGGTCATGTTGTTGCCGAAGCCGGAGCCCTGCGCGATCGAGAAGAAGGCGCCGGCGAAGCCGCAGAGCAGCCCGGTGATCAGCACCGCCTGGTAGCGCAGCCGGGTGACCGAGATGCCGGCGGTGTCGACGGCCCGCGGGTTCTCGCCGACGGCGCGGAGGCGCAGGCCGAAGCGGGTGCGGTAGAGCACGAACCAGGTGACCGGCACGGCGAGGAAGGCGATGTAGACGAGGAGGTTGTGGCCCGAGATCAGCTCGGAATAGATCTGGCCGATGACCGGGACGCCGGCGAGCTCGTTGGCGAAGGGCAGCGTCAGGTTGCCGAAGCGGCCGCTCGGCGGTGAGCTGCGGGGTGCGGCCGCCCTGCGCGAACCACTGGATGCCGAGGAAGGTGGTGAGGCCGGCCGCCAGCATGTTGATGGCGACGCCGGCGATCAGCTGGTTGCCCTTGAGGGTGATGGCGGCGAGGCCCTGCACGCCGGCGGTGGCGATCGAGACGGCGAGCCCGGCGAGGAGGCCGAGCCAGACATTGCCGGTGACCGCGGCGATGGCCGCGGCGCCGAAGGCTGCAGCGAGCATCTTGCCCTCGAGCCCGATGTCGAAGACGCCGGCGCGCTCGGAATAGAGCCCGGCGAGGCAGGCGAGCAGCAGCGGCGTCGAGAGCCGGATGGTCGCATCGAGGGTGGAGAGGACGAGGCCGAGTTCCATGGCTCAGCTCTCCGGCTGCGCGGTGTTGCGGGCCACGGCCTCGGCCTTCTGCGCCGGGCTGAACAGCGCGAAGGCGCGCTGCAGGCCGGGGCGGAACATGCCTTCCATGGCGCCGGTGAAGAGGATGACGAGCGCCTGGATGACGACCACCATCTCCTTGCGTCAACCCGGGGATGACGTATTGCAGCTCGTTGCCGCCCTGGTAGAGGGCGCCGAAGAGCAGCGCGGCGAGGAGGATGCCGACGGGATGGTTGCGGCCCATCAGCGCCACGGCGATGCCGACGAAGCCGGCATCGGCGACATAGTCGAGCACGAGCCGGTACTGCACGCCGACCACCTGGTTGACCGCCACCATGCCGGCGAGCGCGCCCGAGAGCGTCATGACGATCATGATGGTGCGCGAGTTGGAGATGCCGGCATAGGCGGTGGCGGTCGGGTTGTGGCCCAGCGCCCGCATGGCGTAGCCGAAGCGCGGTATGCCAGATCAGCACATAGGCGCCGACGAGGCAGGCAAGGCGCCAGCACCAGGGTGAAGTTGACGTCGGTGTTCTTGAACCAGGGGATGAAGGCGCCGAGCTTGGGCATCCGCCCCTCGGCGGCGATCATCGCCGATTCCGGGGCCAGCACGCCCGGCGGCTTCAGCACGTTGACCACCATGTAGACCATGATCGCCGAGGCGATGAAGTTGAACATGATGGTGGTGATGACGACGTGGCTGCCGCGCTTGGCCTGCAGCCAGCCCGGGATGAAGGCCCAGAAGCCGCCGACCAGCGCCGCGGCGACGATGGCGAGCGGGAAGGTGATCCACCAGGGCAGGAACTGCAGCGGCAGCACCACCCAGATCACCCCGAGCCCGGCGATATAGGCCTGGCCGTTGCCGCCGATGTTGAACAGGCCCGGCATGCGCCGCGACCGCCACGGCGAGGCCGGTGAAGATGAAGTTGGTCGAATAGTAGAGCGTGTAGCCGAAATTGTAGCCGTTGCCGAAGGCGCCGGTGACGATCGCCTCGAGCGCCGCCAGCGGGTTCTGCCCGATGGCGAAGACCACGAGGCCGGAGACGACGAAGGCCAGCATCAGGTTGATCACCGGCAGCAGGACGATATCGGCCCAGCGCGGCAGCGGGCGAAGGGCGCTCATCGGCTGGACTCCACTGCGGCGGCCGCCCTCGCGCTCGTGCGCGCCGGCCATCATCAGGCCGAGTTCGCCTTCGGTGGCGGTGGCGGGGTCGGCTTCGCCGACGATGCTGGCCGTCGAACATCACGAGGATGCGGTCGGCGAGCGAGCGGATCTCGTCGAGCTCGACCGAGACGAGGAGGATCGCCTTGCCGGCGTCGCGCATCTTGATGATCTGGTTGTGGATGAACTCGATGGCGCCGATGTCGACGCCGCGGGTGGGCTGGCCGACGATCAGGACGTCCGGATCGCGCTCCATCTCGCGCGCGAGCACGATCTTCTGCTGGTTGCCGCCGGAGAAGTTGGCGGTCTTCAGCTGCTCGTTGGCGGGGCGGATGTCGAACTTCTGCATGCGCTCGCGGGCCTGGGCGCGGGCCGCCTTGATGTCGAGGATGATGCCTTTGCCGTAGGCCGGATCGTCCTGGTAGCCGAGGATGTTGTTCTCCCATTCCTCGAAGGCGGTGACGAGGCCCATGCGCTGGCGGTCCTCCGGCACGTGGGCGAGGCCGGCCGCGGCGGGCGCGATGCGCGCCGTCGTCGCCTTCGAGCGACAGCGGCGTGCCCTTGAGGCGCACCGTGCCGGCCGACTGGTCGCGCATGCCGGAGACGGATTCGAGCAGTTCGGTCTGGCCGTTGCCGGCGACGCCGGCGATGCCGACGATCTCGCCGGCGCGCACGGTGAAGCTCACGTCCTTGACGCGGGTGACGCCGAGGTCGTCCTTGACCACGAGGTTCTCGACCGAGCAGGAAGGTCTCGCCGGGATTGGCCGGGCCCTTCTCGACGCGCAGCAGCACGCGGCGGCCGACCATCAGCTCGGCGAGCTGTTCGGGGCTGGTCTCGGAGGTCTTCAGCGTCGCCACCATCTGCGCCCTGGCGCATCACCGAGACGTAGTCGGTGATCGCCATGATCTCGCGCAGCTTGTGGGTGATGAGGATGATGGTCTTGCCCTGGTCGCGCAGCTCGTCGAGGACGCGGAACAGGTCGTCGGCCTCGGCCGGGGTGAGCACGCCGGTCGGCTCGTCGAGGATCAGGATGTCGGCGCCGCGGTAGAGCGCCTTGAGGATCTCGACGCGCTGCTGGGTGCCGACCGAGACGTCCTCGACGATGGCGTCGGGATCGACGTCGAGGCGGTATTCGTTGGCGAGGCGCTGCAGCTCCTTGCGGGCGCGCTCGAGGCTGGGGCCGAGCAGCGCGTTGTCCTCGGCGCCGAGGATGACGTTCTCGAGGATGGAGAAATTGTCGACCAGCATGAAGTGCTGGTGCACCATGCCGATGCCGAGCGCCAGGGCGTGGCGGGAATCGGTGATGGCCTGCTCGACGCCGTTGACCCGGATCTCGCCGCTATCGGCGGTGTAGAAGCCATAGAGGATCGACATCAGCGTCGACTTGCCGGCGCCGTTCTCGCCGACGATGCCGTGGACCGTGCCGCGGCGCACCGCGAGGTCGATGTCCTTGTTGGCGTGGACCGGGCCGAAGCGCTTGTTGATCCGCTCGAGCTCGATGGCCAGATCGGTTGCAGCGGCCCCTTGGGGCCGCTGCGCGGAATTGTCACCCAGCCGGGTGTCGGACGTCACCGGACCGGACTCAGGCGCCGGGGCAGGTGTTGTCGGCGGTGTAGTCGTGCACCTTGATGTCGCCCGCCTGGATCTTGGCCGAGAAGTCGTCGACCTTGGCCTTGAGGGCGTCGTCGATCAGCGCCTTGTTGTTGTCGTCGAGCGCATAGCCGACGCCGTTCTCCTTGCAGGCCCAGCACGGTGAGGCCGGGCTTGAAGTTGCGTGTCGGTCTGAGCGCGTTGTAGACGGCGACGTCGACGCGCTTCAGCATCGAGGTCAGCACCGAACCGGGGTGCAGGTAGTTCTGGTTGCAGTCGACACCGATGCCGAGAGCTTGCCGGCGTCGGCAGCGGCCTGCAGCACGCCGAGGCCCGAGCCGCCGGCGGCCGCGAAGACCACGTCGGCGCCAGCGTCGAACTGGGCCTTGGTGAGTTCACCGGCGGTGACCGGATCGTTCCAGGCGGCCGGCGTGGTGCCGGTGTAGTTCTCGATGACCTTGACGTTCGGCGTTGGCCGCCTTGGCGCCCTGGGCATAGCCGCAGAAGAACTTGTGGATCAGCGGCACGTCCATGCCGCCGACGAAGCCGACCGTGCCGGTCTTCGACTTGAGCGCCGCGATGGCGCCGACGAGGAACGAGCCGGTGTGCTCGTCGAAGATGATCGACTCGACGTTCGGCACATCGACGACGGCGTCGATCACGACGAAATGGGTGTCCGGGAACTCGGCGGCGACGGTCTCGAGCGCGGTGCGGCCAGGAGAAGCCGGTCATCACGATCGGGTTGGCAGCCCTGGCTGGCGAAGCGGCGGAGGGCCTGCTCGCGCTGCGCATCGTTCTGCAGCTCGAGATCGGCGAAGTTGCCGCCGGTATCCTTCTTCCAGGCCTCGGCGCCGTTATAGGCCGCCTCGTTGAACGACTTGTCGAACTTGCCGCCCAGATCGTAGATGATCGCCGGATCGGCCAATGCTGCACCGGCCATGAGCACAGCCGTCGCGACGCCAGCCGCGAGCGCCCCGAGGTGCTTGGTGAAGTGGTTCATGTACAGTCTCCCTGTTCCGCGCCCGGGAACGGCAGATGCCGCCTGACAGCCCGGCGCGTTGGGCCGAATACAATCGTGCAAATTCCCGCTCGGCAAGAGGGAAGCCGCAGGATTTTGCCCAACTGGTCAAAAACGCAGGGGAATTGTGGGGCACGATCTCTCCACCTCCTCGGTGTCATTCCGGCGGAGGCCGGAATCCAGCCTGAGATGGTTCAGCCGCCGGTGGTGGTGGAGGGGCCTCAGGATGGGCCCCGGCTTTCGCCGGGGTGACATCGCGGGTGGGGAGGGGTGGTGCGCTTGTTGAGGGGCTGAACCCCTCACCCAAGCTTCGCTACGTCGCTCCGCTCCTAGCTGCGCTACCCTCTCCCCTCAGGGGAGAGGGGAAGGGGTGACATCGATGCCCATGGCGGTGCCGAAGCGGGCGAAGAAGCCGTCGATGACTTTCTGGGCGGAGGAGCCGATGAGGGCCTTGCCGAGCTTCATGATGCCGCCGTCGGCGCCGCCGTGGGCGGTGAAGGTGAGGTGGGTGCCTTGCGGGTGGTCGGCGAGGGTGATGTCGGCGGCGGCTTCGGCCTTGCCGAGGAGGCCGCCGCGGCCGCGGCCGGCGAGGGTGTAGCGGACGGCCGGGGTGACGTCGCGCAGTTCGAGGTCGCCGGTAAAGACCGGCTTCATGACGCCGAAATTGACCTCGATCTCGCATTCGAGCGTGGTCTCGCCGGTCCAGTCGAGGCGCCGGCAGCCGGGGATCGCGGCTTTCAGCATGGCGGCGTCGTTGAGGGCGGCCCAGACCGCGCTGCGGGGGGCCGCGAACAGGTAGCTGCCGCCGAATTCCATCAAATGCTCCGCGATCGATTCACTTCGGACAGACCTAGTGGCTCGATCGCTCGGCCGCAATTGCGGCCTTGCTGCAACGGTCGCCGCAATGTTCGGAAACGCTCTTTTTCCTGCGGCTTTTTCGCACCATATCCCGGAAAATGGGCCCGCCGGCCCATGGCGCGAATTGTGTTGCTGCACCCCAGCAGTGAATCATGTCACCAGCCGGTGACCAATTGAGGATGATTGCCAGATGGCCACTGAAGTGATGGACAAGCCGCTGCAGTATCTCGACCGCGCCATGGGGGCGATCAAGGAACTCGGCATCTGGCCGGAACAGCCGGGCGAGCAGCCGATCACCGGGTTGCTCAACGAGCTGACCGGGCTGGACGAGAGCAAGGTGATCCTGATCGGCCGCACCCTCACCCAGGCCAGCGCCTTCAACGAGGTGGTGCGCAGCCAGGTGGCGCAGATGAATGTCGGCGAGCGCTACAACCAGATCACCGAGAGCTTCAACTCGATCCGCGACGACGCCAAGGGGATGGTCGACCAGCTCGACGACGGCAAGCTCGACTTCGTCGAGCGCGTCTCGAACGTGTGGATGAAGGTGTCGCGCGGCGACATCGCCAGCCGGTTCGAGAAGATCCGCGACACCTATCTCGGCGTCAGCAAGGACACCAAGGACCAGATCGACCGCGAGCACACGATCCTCGAGGCCTATCGCGACTTCCGCGGCGCGCTGAAGCAGGCCGAGGTGATGGCGCTCGAGGTGCTGGAGAAGGCGACCCAGGAACTCGACGCGCGGAAGGCGGACCTCACGGCGGCTAGCGAGGTGGTCGCCGGCTTCAAGGAGGGCACGGCCGCCGACCGGGCGCGGCTCGAGATGGACCGCGACGAGAAGATGCGGGCGCTGCAGAACGAGGAGCGGCGCTACCAGATCGCCAAGGACCTGAGCGACAACCTCACCATCTCCTACTCGACTTCGGAAGTGGTGATGGCGCGGCTGATGCAGACCACCAACGCAAAGGAGCGGGTGTACCAGCAGGCGATCAGCTTCTTTTCGACCAACGAGACGGTGTTCACCGCGCTCTCCGCCTCGTTCACCGGCATGTTCGGGCTGCATGAATCGACCGAGACGCTGAACGCCATGAAGGAAGGGATGTCGAAGAGCCTCGAGACGCTGTCCGAGATCGGCGACCAGGTCGGCGAGGCGGCGGTGCGGGCCGGGTACGGTCCGACGATCCGCGCCGATGCGGTGAAGAAGCTGGTCGACTCGGTGATCAACTTCCAGGAGAAATCCCGCACCATCATCAACGAGATGCGCGAGCAGGCGACGAAGAACTCGGCCGAGATCCGCGACGCGGTGGAGGACGGCAAGCGCCGCCTCGCGCAGCTCGCCGCCGATGGCAATGCGCTGATGCTCGAAGACAGGCGGGCTTGAGCCCGGTGGTGCATTGAGCTCGACGCCGATGAGCACGACCGTTGCCGAGAAGGCCCCGCTGGACGAGGTGATGCTGGCCATGGACGTGGTGGACACGCTCCGCCACAACCAAAACCTGGTCGAGCGCGAACTGGCCGGCGACGAGCGGGAGAAGCGGCTCGTCGACAAGCTCAGGCAGATCTATCACCAGCAGGGCATCGAGGTCAGCGACGAGGTGCTGAAGGCGGGCGTCAAGGCGCTGGACGAGAGCCGCTTCGTCTACCGGCCGCCGCCGGCGGGGTTCGAGACCGGGCTGGCGCGCTTCTACGTGAGCCGGCGGAAGTGGGGGCCAGCGGCGCTGGCGGTGGCGCTGATCCTCGGCATCGGGCTCGGCGGCTACAATCTCGCCTGGCGGCCGTTCCAGGCGGCGCAGGCCGAGGCGGCGCGGGTGGAGCTGAGCGAGGCCCTGCCCCGGCAGATGGACGCGCTGTACCAGACGATCTTCGAGGAGACCAAGGTGCAGCAGGCGGTGGGCGAAGCCGAGGCGCTGCGCACGCGGGGCAAGCGCGACGCCGACGAGGGCAACCGGGCGGGTGCCGAGCAGGCGATCGCGGGCCTGACCTCGCTGCGCGACAAGCTGCGGCAGGAATATACCGTCAAGGTGGTCAACCGGCCGGGGCAGAAGACCGGCTTCTGGACCTTCCCCGAGATCAACACGGCGGCGACGAACTACTATGTAGTGGTCGAGGCGCTCGACCCGCAGGGCAAGCCCCTGACGCTGCCGATCACCAACGAGGAGAACGGGCAGACCGAGGACGTCGCCGTGTGGGGGGTGCGGGTGCCCGAGCAGACCTATCGCGCCGTCGAGGCCGACAAGCGCGACGACGGCATCGTGCAGCGCAGCACGCTCGGCCTCAAGGAGTTCGGCTTTCTCGACGTGGACTGGGTGATGCCGGTGCTCGGCGGAGCCGTAACCAGGTGGTAGCAACGTGACGCTCTCCGGCCCCGAAGCCCTACGATCGATGGAAGAGGCGCTGCGCGACATCCGCCGCGAGGAGGACGAGATTGCCAAGCGCCTCGCCCGCAGCGCCGAACTGGTGACCAAATTCCGCGAGACCGAGAGCGAGCTGTTCCGGCAGCTGGCGCAGCTCAGGCTCGACCCGGGCGTCCAGTCGGAACTGGCGGGCCGGCTGAGCCAGGCGGAGCTCAGGGCCCGCGACATGCTGCAGCAGCACGGCGACGCGCTGAGCGCGGCGGAGGCGGAGCTCAAGTCGGTCGACCAGCAGATCGCTTCGCTCTCCAGCGAACGCGAAACGCAGACCAAGGCACTGGCCGAGGCCGAGGCGGCGCTCAGGAAGCTCGCCGACAAGGTGGCCTCGGAGGCGGTGGCCGGCTCGGCCTATCTCGAGAAGCGCCGGGCGGCGGAGCAGCTCGCCGCCGTGGCCGCCGAGAGCCTGGGCAAGACGCAGCAGGCGGAAGCCGACCGCGAGCAGAAGGGGCGCCCGTATCGCGACGATCCGCTGTTCATGTATCTGTGGGAGCGCGGCTACGGCACCAGGAACTACCGGCACAACAACCTGATCGTGATGCTCGACCGCTGGGTGGCGCGGCTCGTCGGCTATCCGGAGGCGCGGGTCAACTTCGCCATGCTGAACGAGATCCCGATGCGGCTGCGCGAGCACGCCGAGCGCCAGCAGCAGATCGCGGCGGCGGCGGCGGAAGAGGCGGCGAAGCTCGAAGAGGCGGCGATCGACGCGGCGGGCGGCAAGTCGACGCGCGAGGCGCTGCAGCGGGCCAAGGCACGGATCGCCGAGATCGACGCGGCGAGCCTCAAGCTCGAGGACAGCCGCGACGAGCTGGCCAAGGAGCAGCGCGAACTGGCGCAGGGGAGCGATCCGGCCTTCGCGGAGGCGGTCACCGGCCTCGCCCAGGCGCTGGGGCACGAGGACATCCGCACGCTGCTCGAGGCGGCGCGGGCGACCCGTACCGGGCAGGACGACACCATCCTCAAGCAGATCGACGAGGTGCGCCAGCGGGCGATGGAGGAGGAGACCGACAGCCGCGAGCAGAAGAGCCGGCTGAAGACGCTGGCGGCGCGGCGGCGCGAGCTCGAGGACATCCAGTACGAGTTCAAGAAGCAGGGCTTCGACAACCCGCGCTCGACCTTCCGCGAGGACAACCTCGTCGGCGACGTGCTGACCGATTTCCTGCGCGGCGGCATCACCGCGGCGACCTATTGGGAGATGTGGCGCCGCAGCCAGAACTGGGCCGGCGGCTATGGCGACGACCGCCGTGGCCCCTCGCCCTGGGGCGGACAGGGCGGCTTCAACTGGCCGGATTCGAGTTTCGGCGGCGGCAGCCGGGGGGGCGGAACGGGCGGCGGGTTCGGCGGTGGCTGGGGTTTGCCGACGGGCGGCGGGGGTTTCGGCGGCGGCGGCTCGGGCGGCGGGTTCTCGCGGCCAAGGACCGGGTCGAGCGGGAACCGCACCAGCGGTGGGTTCAAGACAGGTGGGGGGTTTTAGGGCCCTCCAATTACCCTCGTCATCGCCCGCTCTTCGGTGCGTGGGGGCGATACGGTGCCCGTGGCCGCCCCCTCCACCATCCTTCGGATCCCTCCCCCGCGACGCGGGGGAGGATACGCGGTGGCGCCGCCGGTTTACCCTCCCCCGTAAACGGGGGAGGGGGCGGCACCGGGCACTGGCATATCATCCCGAGTGGCCGGCGCACGCAGGGAGTGGGCCGGTGCTTGGGAGGGGTTGGTTGTTGATGAGCGAGACGGTCTTGCTGCCGGGGAGCGCCAGGAGGACGGAGATGCGCACTCTTGCGGTGTCGACGGGGCCGGCGGCGCAGAGGCGGGGGGTAATCGAGAGGGCTGGGGAGGTCCCGCCCGGGGTGCGCGCCGAGAACTGGGCTTCGCGCAGTTTTGCCTGGTCGGCCGGCGGGAGGGTGAAGAGATAGTAGGTGCGGTTGGCGGCGGGGGGCGGCAGGGTGCCGGCGACTTCTCCGATGTCGCCGCGGGCCAGCGCGGCCACCACCTGGCGGCCGGCGATGGTGAAGCTGAGGGTCGAGGCGTCGGCAATGGGTTCGATGCCGTTGGGCAGGTCGAAGGCGAGGACGGCGCCGGCGAGATCGTCGTTGAGATAGTCAGGGCCGGGGGGCGGGCTCGATTGCTGCGGCGGCATCAACGAGGTGCAGGCGGCGAGAAGCGCCAGCAGCGGCAGGATGAGTGCGCGTTTCACGATGCTTCCCCCCTCCCCGGTCACGAATCGCTTAAGCCTTGAGCCATGGGGGAGCATCTTCGATATTCCGGCCAACCGGAAGCGGTGCAGCGGGCGGTGCTCGAACAGATGATCCGCGCCGAGCCGGTGCTGATGACGGTGCTCGAAGGGCTGCGGGACGACCGGCTGCCCGAGGGCATGCTGGTGGCGGGAGCACTCTACAACCTGGTGTGGAACGTGCTGACCGGGCGGCCGGGGCAGCATGGGGTCAGCGACCTCGACGTCTTCTACTTCGACGGCAGCGATATTGGTTACGACGCCGAGGACGTGGTGATCCGGCGGCTCGAGCAGCGGTTCAGGGACCTGCCACTGCCGGTACAGGTGCGCAACCAGGCGCGGGTGCACCTGTGGTTTCCCGAAAAGTTCGGCACGGCATTCACGCCGCTGCGCTCGGCGGCCGAGATGATGACGCGCTATGCGGCGAAGACGCATGCGGTGGCGGCGTATCTCGAGGGTGACGAGATGAGGATACTGGCGCCGTTCGGGTTGAACGACATCTTCTCATTCCGGGTGGTGCCGAACCATGCGCTGGAAAACCGGCGGGGATATGAGAAGAAGGGCGAGCGGGTGCGGGCGACCTGGCCGGAGGTGACGGTGCTGCCGTGGTGAGGGGGCTCGGTGCCTGTGGCTCCCCCCTCATTCGGCCTTCGGCCGCCTTCTCCCAGCAGGGGAGAAGGCGGTGTGGCATGATCTCGAGCTCGACAACCACCTGGCTCTCGGCTCAGGGGAGAGGGGGTGCCTCGGTTGCGCCGCCGCGCTGTCAGCCGAAGACGCTGGCGCCGGTGTCGGCGGTGCCGACCAGGGCGCGGAAGCCGGCGAAGAGTTCGCGGCCCATGCCGTGGTGTTCGCGGCGGAGGTCTTCGGTGGCGGGGGTGCGGGAGAAGAATTCCTTTTCGTCGCCGATGAACTCGAGCGTGCCGGCCTCGGCATCGAGGCGGATCAGGTCGCCGTCGCGGATCTTGGCGATCGGACCGCCGTCGGAGGCCTCGGGGGTCATGTGGATGGCGGCCGGGATCTTGCCCGAGGCGCCGGACATGCGGCCATCGGTGACGAGCGCGACCTTGTGGCCGCGATCCTGCAGGATGCCGAGGGCCGGGGTGAGCTTGTGCAGCTCCGGCATGCCGACCGAGCGCGGGCCCTGGAAGCGGACCACGGCGACGACGTCGCCGGAGAGCTCGCCCGACTTGAAGGCGGCCATCATCCCTTCCTGGGTGTGGAAGACGCGGGCCCTGGCTTCGACGATGCGGTTCTCGGGCTTTACCGCCGAGACCTTGATGACCGACTTGCCGAGATTGCCGCTCAAGCAGCTTGAGGCCGCCGTTCTGCGAGAACGGCTCCTTCAGCGGGGCGAGCACCTTGGGGTTGCCGGAGAGCTCGGGGGCGGGCTCGAAGCTGAGCTTCTCCTCGCTGAGCTTCGCTTCGACGGTGTAGCCCGAAAGGCCCCTGCCCCAGACGGTCTTGACGTCCTCGTGCAGGTACCCGCCCTCGAGCAGTTCGCGGATCAGGAAGCCCATGCCGCCGGCGGCGTGGAAGTGGTTCACGTCGGCCATGCCGTTGGGATAGACGCGGGCGAGCAGCGGCACGGCGCCCGAGAGCTCGGACATGTCCTCCCAGGTGACCTTCAGGCCCGCCGCGGCGGCGATGGCGACGAGGTGCAGGGTGTGGTTGGTGGAACCACCGGTCGCCAGCAGGCCCGACCATGCCGTTGACGATCGCCTTCTCGTCGATGACGTGGCCGATGGGCGTGTAGTCGTTGCCCTCGGCGGTGAGCGACAGGGCGCGCTTCGCGGCTTCCTTGGTCAGGGCATCGCGCAGCGGCGTGCCGGGGTTGACGAAGCTGGCGCCCGGCAGGTGCAGGCCCATGATCTCCATCAGCATCTGGTTGGAGTTGGCGGTGCCGTAGAAGGTGCAGGTGCCGGGCGAGTGGTAGGACTTGGCCTCGCTCTCGAGCAGCTCGGCGCGGCCGACCTTGCCCTCGGCATAGAGCTGGCGGACCTTGGCCTTCTCGTCGTTGGGGATGCCCGAGGGCATCGGGCCGGCGGGAACGAAGACGGCCGGCAGGTGCCCGAAGGTCAGGGCGCCGATCATCAGGCCGGGGACGATCTTGTCGCAGATGCCGAGATAGACGGCGGCGTCGAACATGTTGTGGCTGAGCGCGATGGCGGTCGCCATGGCGATGACGTCGCGCGAGAAGAGGCTCAGGTCCATGCCCGGCTGGCCCTGGGTGACGCCGTCGCACATCGCCGGCACGCCGCCCGCGACCTGCGCCGTGGCGCCGATCGAGCGGGCCGCTTCCTTGATGATCTCGGGATAGGTGCCGTAGGGCTGATGGGCGCTCAGCATGTCGTTGTAGGAGGTGACGATGCCGAGGTTGAGCGACTTCGAGCCGGCGAGTTTCGCCTTGTCGGCCGGGGCGCAGGCGGCGAAGCCGTGGGCGAGGTTGCCGCAGGAGAGGATGGCGCGGTTGACGCCCTTCTGGCGCGCCTGGTCGATGCGGGTGAGGTATTCGCGGCGCGTGCCAGCGCTCCGCGCGGCGATGCGCGCAGTGACTTCCTCGACGGTCTTGACGACGGACATTACTAGCTCCTTGGGGGGAGCCCTGGCGGCGAACTGTTCGTCACGGGCTCCAGAAGATGTTCAGCGGTGTCTGGCTCTGACGCAGGATGGCGCGCACCGGCATGTCCTCGACGGGACCGTCGGCGGATGCGAGCTCCAGGGTCCGAGCCTTCTCCTCCCCCTCGATATGCAGATAGAGCCCCGAGGCGCGCAGCAGGCGCTCGAGCGACCAGGGTGACGCGGGGCTCGCCGGCCCCGGGCGCCCGTATGGCGATGACCGGCCCCTCGCCGGTCAAGGCCTCGTCGAGCGTGTCGCCGCCCGGAAAGAACGATGCGGTGTGCCCGTCATTGCCCATGCCGAGGATGACGGCGTCGAAGGGCACCGGCAGGTCGTTGACGGCGATGTTGGTGCGGGCGATCGCGGCGGCATCCGGGGTCGTCGCCGCCGGTGTAGAGCGGCACGAAATGCGCCGAGGCGGCCGGGCCCTGCAGCAGCTTCTCGTTGACCAGCGCGGCATTGGAGCGGGGCGAGGTCTCGGGCACCCAGCGCTCGTCGACGAGGGTGACGTAGACCTTGTCCCAGTCGATGTCCTTGCGACGGCCGAGCACCGAGAAGAAGCGGCCCGGGGTCGAGCCGCCGGAGACGGCGAGCACCGCCCTGCCCCGCGCCTCGATGCCGTCGTTGAGGTGGCCGGCGACCGCCTCCGCGAGGGCCAGCGCCAGGTCTTCCTTGGTTCCGAAACTGCGGCGGGTCGCGTTCAATGCCCATCCTCATGCCAGGTGCGGCCGTCGCGTTCGATCAGCGCGATGGCACCGGTCGGGCCCCAGGTGCCGGCGGTGTAGGTCTGCGGCGCGTCGGTCGCGGCGTCCCAGGCCCGCCGGATCGGATCGATCCAGCGCCCATGCCGCCTCGAGCTCGTCGCGGCGCATGAACAGGGTCTGGCTGCCGCGGATGACGTCGAGCAGCAACCGTTCATAGGCCTCGGGCGTGCGTTCCGCAAAGGTTTCGGCAAAGCTCAGGTTGAGCGGCACTTCGCGCAGGCGCATGCCGCCGGGACCCGGGTCCTTGATCATCAGGAACAGCTTCACGCCCTCGTCGGGCTGGATGCGGATCACCAGCCGGTTGGGCTTGGGCGCGCCTTCGGCGTGATCGAACATCGAGTGCGGGATGTTGCGGAACTGGATGACGATCTCGGAGGCGCGGCTGGGGAGGCGCTTGCCGGTGCGGACGTAGAAGGGCACGCCGGCCCAGCGCCAGTTCTCGATCTCGGTCTTGACGGCGACGAAGGTCTCGGTGCGCGAGCCGCGCCGCTCCTGGGGCAGCTCGTCCTGGTAGCCGGGGACGGCGGAGCCATCGACCGAGCCGCCGCGATACTGCCCGCGGACGGTGACGCGGCCGACATCGGCGCCGGCGATCGGCTTCAGCGAGCGCAGCACCTTGAGCTTCTCGTCGCGCAGCGCGTCGGCATCGTCGGAGGCCGGGGGCTCCATGGCGACGAGGCAGAGCAGCTGGATGATGTGGTTCTGCACCATGTCGCGCAGCGCGCCGGACTCGTCGTAGTAGCCGCGCGTGCCGGCGCCGACGCTTTCGGCCACGGTGATCTGCACATGGTCGATATGGGCGGAGTTCCAGATCGGCTCGAACAGGATGTTGGCGAAGCGCAGCGCCAAGAGGTTCTGCACCGTCTCTTTGCCGAGATAGTGGTCGATGCGGTAGATCTGGTCTTCCTTGAAGATGCGGCTGACCTCGTCGTTGATGGCGATCGAGGAGGCGAGGTCGTGGCCGAGCGGCTTCTCGATGACGACGCGGGCGTCGCGCCGATAGTAGCCGCACTTCTTGATGTACTCGCAGGTGGGGCCGAACAGGTCCGGCGCGATGGCGAGGTAGAAGGCCCGCACCACCTGCGGATCGTCGCGCAGCTTGCTGCTGAGATCGCCCCAGCAGGCCTCGTCGGTGACGTCGTGCGAGATGTAGGAGAGGGTGCCGAGGAAGCGCTCGATGACCTTCTTGTCGCGATAGGGCGGCTCGACATAGGCCTCGATCGAATCGGCGGCGATCTTGCGGAAGGCCTCGTCGCTCGAGCTTGGAGCGCGACACGCCGATGATGCGGCTTCGCTCGTCGAACTGGCCGTCGAGGAAGCGATGGTAGAGCGCCGGGATCAACTTGCGCTTGGTGAGATCGCCCGTCGCACCGAACACCACGTAATCGAACGGCTGGACCGGAATGATACGGCTGGACACGCTCGTTTGGCTCCTGTCGAGATAGTTCATGCTGGCGGGAAGTTCTGCTTTGCGAGGATGAGGGCGCCGTGCAGGGGTTCGTGCATCGGGCGCACGATGAAGTCGCCGTAGCGCGCGATCATCAGCGGGTAGAGTCGCGTACCGAAGCCGCCGACCGCCGCCATGCGCGTGGCTCCACGCGCCTTGAACCAGTTCACGTAGTTATCGATGAGCGAAAGCTCAAGCTGCATGAGCTCGTTCGCGACCGGATCGCCCTTCTCGTAATAATCGAAGAACAGCGGGATCAGGGCACCGTATTCGGCCGGCGCGCGGCCGAGGAGGGTCGAGGGGCCGTTGGCATCGGCCGGTGCCGGACCACGCGGAGTCGCGCGGGAAGGACCAGTCCATCACCGCGTCGATGGTGCCGCCGAGCTTTTCGATCACCGCCTCGGTCAGCGGCGAGCCGGAGACGAGGCCGTCCGCGGCCTCGACGGCGCGGCGGACCAGCTCGCGGCCGAGGATGGCGCCCGACATCTGGTCGCCGATGTGGAAGCCCCAGCCGCCGCACTGGTGGCGCTTGCCCTCGACCTGGGCGAGGGCGGCCGAGCCGGTGCCGACGATGAGCACCGCGCCGTCGGCGCCGCCATGGGCGCCGGCGCGGGCGATGTCGATGTCGTCATAGACGCTGACGGCGGCGAAGGGCCAGGGCCGCTCTTCGAACGCGAGGCGCGCGGAGGGCAGCCGGCCGCCGGCCATGCCGAAGCAGGCATAGGTGTTGGCGGTCTCGCTGAGATCGATGCCGGCCTGCTTGAACACTTCCCGCGTTCCCTCGGTGATCGAGCGGAAGGCGGGCTCGCCGTGCTCGATCTGCAGGTTCGAGCGGCCGCCCGAGGCGTCCGCCAGGGTCTCGAGGTTCTCGTTCGCGAGACGGACCCGGCAGTTGGTGCCACCACCATCCACCCCGAGATAGTATCTAGCCACGGGCGGCTGACTCCCCACAAGATTGCTGAACGAACCCGAGGCCCCCGAGTTCGGCGCGGACCTTAATGCCAAAGGCCTCTAGACGAAAGTAGAATAAGCAATCGATTGCGGAGCGAAATACGCCGCTGCCGCATGGCTCGCATGCGCCGACCGGTCGTTGCCGGGCCAGGCGATCGAGCTTGAACCGGGATCGCAACGCGGCTGGGAGTAAGGCCATGGGACATGTGCTGGTGCTGGGCGGAGCAAGGTCGGGCAAGACCGGCTTCGCTGAACGGCTGACGATGCGGTCGGGGACGCGCCCGGCCTATCTCGCCACGGCGCAGGCGCTCGATGCCGAGATGCGCGAGCGGGTGCGCACACACCAGGCGCAGCGCGCCCCCGAGTTCGCGACCATCGAGGAGCCGCTGGCGCTGAGCCAAGCCATTGCCCGGGCGGCGAGGGAGCACGATGCGATCCTCGTCGACTGTCTGACGCTCTGGATCACCAACCTGTTGGGCGCCAATGAGAACGTAGCGGCGGCGGTGGACGAGTTGATCTCCACGCTGGTGGCGACGACCCAGAGCCAGGTGATCCTGGTGTCGAACGAGGTGGGGCTCGGCATCGTGCCGGACAACGCCATGGCGCGGATGTTCCGCGACCTCGCCGGCTCGGCGCACCAGCGGCTCGCGGAGATCTGCGAGGATGTGTATTTCGTCGCGGCGGGTCTGCCGCTGGCGATGAAGGGGGGTGGCACGGAGCCGCGGGTGCACGAGGCGTAGGGGGGGTGGGGCTGCTGGCCGGTCGGTGAGGGGACATCTTCCTTCGACGGGCTCAGGATGAGGTCCGGGAGTGATCGGGGAGATCCGGAAGAGCCGGTTTGCGTGGCTACCCCCACCCCTGTCCCCTCCCCGCAAGGGGGAGGGTGACGCCTGCATCAGCTTCGGTGCGGGTGCGGTTCAGGTGCTGCGCCAGAGGGCGGCGGCGAGGAGCAGGGTGAGGGCCAGAGTGAGGTTGAGGGCGGTGCTGTAGAGAGTTCAGGGCGCGGTCGATGTCGGCGGGGCCGAGATCCGTGCGGCCGGCGCCGAAGTGTGGGAGATCGACCATTTCGCCGGCGTAGCTGCGCGGGCCGCCGAGGGCGAAGCCGAGGGCGCCGGCGAGGGCGGCTTCGGGCCAGCCGGCGTTCGGCGACTCGTGCTTGCTGGCATCGCGGAGCGCCGTTGCCCAGGCCTGTTCGGGCTCGGCGCCTTTGACGAACAGGGCGGCGGCGGCGAAGAGCAGGGCGGTGAGGCGGGCGGGGACGAGGTTCAAGAGGTCGTCGAGGCGGGCGCTGGCCCAGCCGAACTCGAGGTGGCGCTCGGTCTTGTGGCCGAGCATCGAGTCGGCGGTGTTGACCGCCTTGTAGAGCGCGATGCCGGGGAGCCCGCCGAGCAGCAGCCAGAACAGCGGCGCGATGACGCCGTCGGAGGTGGATTCGGCGAGGCTTTCGATGGCGGCGCGGGCGACGCCCGGCTCATCGAGGCTCTCGGGATCGCGGCCGACGATGTGAGCGACGGCGGCGCGGCCCTCGGGCAGGGAGCGGCGGAGCGCCGCGGCAACGGCGCGGACGGCATCGCCGAGCGCTTTTTGCGCCAGGAGGGTCGAGGCGAGCAGCGCTTCCAGCACGAAGCCGAAGGGAAGGCTGCGGCAGAGCCAGGCCAGCGGAATGGTGATGGCGGCGGTGGCGGCGAGGAGGAAAAGCAGCGCGAGGACGCCCCTGCCCCGCCGGTTGGCGCCGCGGTTGAGGCGGCTGTCGAGCAGCGCGATGAGCGCGCCCATCCAGATCACCGGGTGGCCGATGCGCTTCACCAGCCCGTCGGGGTAGCCGAGGAGGCGTTCGAGGAGGAGCGCGAGGGGGGCGACGAGGAGGGGCACTAGCGGGCCATCCCCAGGAGGGCGTCGAGATCGAGATGGGCGCCGAGGTGCGCGGCCAGCGCATCGAGGGTCGCCTCGATGCTCGCCTCGTAGGCGAGCGCGGCGGCGGTCGCGCGGCCGTCGCCGAGGAAGTTGCGGCGGAAGGCGTCGGCGGCAAAAAGGCCGTGGAGATACGTGCCCATGACGCGGCCGTCGGCGCTGGTGGCGCCCTCGGGCTCAGCGCCGACATGGGCGAAAGGCCGGGCGGTGTCGGCGCCCGAGGTCACGCCCATGTGCATGTGGTAGCCGACGAGCGGATCGCCGGAGATGGCGGAGCGGGCCTGTTCGACGCGCAGCTGCTTCGTGGGGCCGAGCGCGGTCTCGACGTCGAGCAGGCCGAGCCCGGCGCTGAAGCCGGGCGGGCCCTCGATGCCGTCCGGGTCCGCAGATGGACTTGCCGAGCATCTGGTAGCCGCCGCAGATGCCCAGCACCCGGACGCCGGCGCGATGCTGGGCGAGGATGTCGATGTCCCAGCCCTCGGCCCGCAGCGCCCTCAGGTCGGCGCGGGTCGCCTTGGAGCCGGGGAGGATGATGAGGTCGGCCGCGGGGATCGGCCGGCCGGGCGGGACGAGCTCGAGGCTGACGCCGGGCTCGAGCCCGAGCGGATCGAGGTCGTCGAAATTGGCGATGCGCGGCAGGCGCGGCACGACGATGCGGAACGGGCCCGCGCCGCGCCGGCGCGGGGTCTCGAGCGCGAGCACGTCCTCGGCCGGGAGGCGGTGCGCATCGGCAAAGAACGGCACCGGGCCGAGGCAGGGGACGCCGGTGCGGCTCGGCGATGAACGCGCGGCCGGCGTCGAACAGCGCCGGATCGCCCTGGAACTTGTTGACCAGCGTCGCGCCGATCAGCGCCGCGTCGGCCGGATCGATGACGGCGAAGGTGCCGGCGAGGGCGGCGATGACGCCGCCGCGCTGGATGTCGCCGACCAGCACGACGGGGATGTCGGCGGCGCGGGCGAAGCCGAAATTGGCGATGTCGTTGGCGCGGAGGTTCACCTCCGAGGCGCTGCCGGCGCCTTCGACCAGGACGAGGTCGGCAGTCGGCAGCGAGCTCGGCATGGGCGGCCAGCACCTCGGGCAGCAGCTCGCCGCGCTTCCGCCAGTAGTCACGCGCCGGGAACGAGCCGACGCGGCTGCCGCGGACGACGAGCTGGGCGCCGCTCTCGTGCTCGGGCTTCAGCAGCACCGGGTTCATGGCGGTGACCGGGTCGCGCCGCGCGGCGCGGGCCTGCAGCGCCTGGGCCCGCCCGATCTCGCCGCCATCGGCGGTGACGGCGGCGTTGTTCGACATGTTCTGCGGCTTGAACGGCGCGACGCGCAGGCCGCGATTGGCGAAGGCGCGGCAAAGCCCCGCCACCAGCAGCGACTTGCCGACGTCGGAACCGGTGCCCATGAACATGAGGGATCTGGCGGTCATGAGGGTTCTTAGCGTGCTTCGCTGGCGGGGCGAAGGGGGATGCCCTCATGCTGAGCCTGTCGAAGCACGAGGGCGGCCACGGCTCTACGGCGCCGTGTCGATCACATGGGCGTAGGAGCCCATGACGCGGCCTTCGACCAGCCCCATCGGCGGCAATTCCGCACCGAGCGCGTCGGTGGCGGTGAAGAGCGGGGTGCCGTGGGTGCGGCGGGCCGAGGAGTAGTGGAACTCGTGCCCGGCGAGGTGGTGCGGGAAGGGCAGCGGGCTGTGGTGGGTGAGCCGGCGGTAGCCGAGCACGCGCTTCGGGCGGTCGATGCGGGTGTCGTGCGGGAGCAGGCCGGACATCGCGTGGCGTGACGCCGGATTTGTCGGTGAGCGTGCGGCCCAGCAGCATGAAGCCGCCGCACTCGCCATAGACCAGGGCGCCGCGGGCGGCGGCGGCGCGGAGGCCGGAGAGGCAGGTCTGGGCCAAAGCGAGGCGGGCGGCGTGGAGTTCGGGATAGCCGCCGGGGAGGAAGACGGCATCGGCAGTCGGGTCCGGGGCTTCGTCGGCGAGCGGGGAGAAGAAGGAGAAGGAGGCGCCGGCGGCGCGCCAGTCGGCGAGCCAGTGCGGGTAGAGGAAGGCGAAGGCCTCGTCGCGGGCGATGGCGATGTGCTGGCCGAGGGGAGGAAGGGGGATGGACGCGGTCGTGCTGGACTGCCCCTCACCCTGGCCCTCTCCCCGGCGGGGAGAGGGGACGCTTGCTGCGAGGGCGAGGAGGTGGTTGAGGTCGAGGTAGTCGGCGATGGCTTCGGCGGCGGCGGCGACGACGTGGTCGAACTGCGGCGATCTCGCCGGGGAGCACGAGGCCGAGGTGGCGGTCGGGGAGGACGAGGGTGTCGCGCTTGGGCAGGATGCCGAGCAGTGGGACTTTCACGGCGCCGAGCGCCGCGCGCAGCATCGTCTCGTGGCGGGTCGAGGCGGCGCGGTTGACGATGAGGCCGGCGACCCTGACGTCGGGGCGCCAGGTGGCGAAGCCGTGGGCGAGCGCGGCGATCGACTGGCTCTGGCGCTCGGCATCGAGGACGAGGATGACCGGCAGGTCGAGCGTCGCGGCGAGGTCGGCGGTGGAGCCGTGGCCGTCGGCGGCGCCGTCGAAGAGGCCCATGACGCCTTCGACCAGCAGCAGGTCGGCGGTTTCGGCGTGGCGCGTGGCAAGGGCGCGAAGCCGGTCGGGGGCCATGGCCCAGGGGTCGAGATTGATCGCCTCGCGGCCGGCGGCGCGCGCGAGGATGGCGGTGTCGATATAGTCGGGGCCGGTCTTCGCCGGCGCGACGGCGAGGCCGCGGGCCGCGAGCGCGGCGAGGAGGCCGAGCGTGATGGTGGTCTTGCCCGAGCCGGAGCGCGGGGCAGCGATGACGAGGCCGTTCATTGCGAGGCTCCGAGCGGATATAAGGCGTCCGGATGAGCGATGATTTGCAACCCGAGGGCAAGGTGCTGCGGCGCGGCTGGACCACCGGCGCCTGCGCGACGGCGGCGACCAAGTCGGCGCTCGCGGCGCTGCTGCATGGCGAGTTCCTCGATCCGGTGACGATCACGCTCCCCGGCGGCCAGCAGCCGGCCTTCGCGCTGGCGCATGAGCGGCGCGGCGACGGCTTCGCCGAGGCGGGGATCATCAAGGATGCGGGCGACGACCCCGACGTGACGCATGGGGCGCTGGTCTATGTGCGGGTGACACGCGGGGAGGCCGGCCGGGGCGTCAGCTTTCATGCCGGCGAGGGGGTGGGCACGGTGACCAAGCCCGGGCTGCCGCTGCCGGTGGGCGAGCCGGCGATCAACCCGGTGCCGCGGCAGATGATGACCGGGGTGGTGAACGAACTGGCCGGGGCGGCGGGGGTGGCGCCCGACTTCGCGATCACCGATTTCGGTGCGCGATGGGGCGCGGCTGGCGGAGAAGACCTGGAACCCGCGGCTCGGAATCCTGGGCGGGCTCTCGATCCTCGGCACCACCGGCATTGTCGTGCCCTATTCCTGCGCGGCCTGGATCCACTCGATCCATCGCGGCATCGACGTGGCGCGGGCGCTGGGGATTGCGCATGTGGTCGGCTCGACCGGCGACCTCAGCGAGAAGGCGGCGATGGCCCGGCTCGGGCTGCCGATCGAGGCCTATATCGACATGGGCGATTTCGCCGGCGGCATGCTGAAGTATCTGAAGGCCCATCCGGTGGAGCGGGTGACGATCGCCGGCGGCTTCGGCAAGCTGGCGAAGCTGGCGCAGGGGGCGATGGACCTGCACTCGGCCCGCTCGACGGTCGATGTCGAGGCACTCGCAAGAACTGCTGCAAGAACTCGGGGCCAGCAGCTATAGTGTCGAACAGGCGGCGAAGGCGGAGAGCGCCAACGCGGTGCTGCAGCTCGCCCGGCAACAGGGTGTCGGGCTGGCGCAGCGGGTAGCAGCGATGGCACGTGATGCGGCGCAGCGCCTCGTGGGCGAGGCGTGCCGCGTGGACGTGCTGGTGACCGATCGCTCGGGGGCGATCGTGGGGGAAAGCGACTAGACGATGAAGATCCTCATCCTGGGGGGCACGGAGGAGGCACGGCTGTCTGGCCGAGCGGCTGGTGGCCATGGGCCACGAGGTGACGAGCTCGCTCGCCGGCCGGACCAGCGAACCGCTGCTGCCGCAAGGCGAGCTTCGGACCGGCCATTTCGGCGGCGGCGGAAGCTCTCGGCAACTATCTCGTTGACTCCGGCTACGATCGCATCGTCGACGCGACGCATCCCTATGCGACGAGCGATCAAGGCCAATGCAGTCGAGGCGGCGGCGCTGGCCGGGCTGCGGCTGGTGCGGCTGACCCGGCCGCCATGGCAGGAGCCGCAATATGCGTTCTGGAAGCATTTCGCCACGGCCGAGGAGGCCGCGGCGGCGCTGCCCAAGGGGGCGCGGGCGCTGCTGACGGTAGGACACACGAAGCTGGAGCCATACCTCGCCCGCACCGATTGCAGCTTCGTGGTGCGCTCGATCGAGCCGCCGCAACCATCCGTTGCCGATCAATGCCAGCTCGCTGCTGCAGCGGCCGCCCTTCTTCCTGGGCGGCGAGCTCGCGGTGATGCAGGAACAGGGAGTGACGCACCTCGTCTCGAAGAACTCGGGCGGGGCGCAGACCGAGGCCAAGCTGCAGGCGGCGCTTCAGTTGCGGCTGCCGGTGTTCATGATCGCGCGGCCAGTGTTGCCCGAGGCGCATGAGGTGCCGACGGTCGGGCAGGCGATCGCGGCGTTGCGGTTGGCTTAGGCGGGAGATTCGCCACCGCCACAGGAGCCTGAGACGGCCCCCTCCCGGCCTCCCCCATGCAGGGGGAGGTGAAGAGGTGCGCGTCCTGAGCCTTGGGTCTCACGTGACGGCCCGGAGCTTCTTCTTGCCGGCGTTGCGGAGCACGTGGGCGAAGCTCTGGTCGTAGAGGCGGGAGTCGCGGAAGCGGGTTTCGCCGAGGACGCGGCCGACGAGGATGAGGGCGGTGCGGGTGATCTTCTCCTCGCGCACCCGGGCCTTCATCTCGCCGAGCGTGGTGAAGATCACCTCCTCGTCGGGCCAGGTGGCGCGGTAGATGATGACCACCGGGCAATCGGCGCCGTAGTTCGGGGTGAGCGCCGCCTCGACATAGGAGAGGTTGCGGATCGAGAGGTGGATGCAGAGCGTCGCCTTCGATTGCCCGAGGATCTCGAGGCTCTCGCTCTCGGGCATGGCCGAGGCCTTGCCCGAGGTGCGGGTGAGGATGATGGTCTGCGAAATCTCGGGCAGCGTCAGCTCGGCGGCGATGCGGGCGGCGGCGCCGGCGAAGGCGGGAACGCCGGGGACCACCTCGTAGGGGATGCCGAGCGCATCGAGCCGCCGCATCTGCTCGGCGACGGCGCCGTAGATCGACGGGTCGCCGGAATGGACGCGCGCGATATCCTTGCCTTCGGCATGGGCTTTGTTGATTTCGTCAATGATCTCGTCGAGATGCATGGGCGCGGTGTCGCGCACCAGCGCGCCGGGCGGGGCGGCGGCGACGATTTCGGGCGGGACCAGCGAGCCGGCATAGAGGCAGACCTCGCAGCGCTCGATGAGGCGCTGGCCGCGCAGGGTGATGAGGTCGGGGGCGCCGGGGCCGGCACCGATGAAGTAGACGGTCATGGGCTGCGGCTCCACGGATGGGCTGGTGGCGATTGCCCATGGGTCCCCGGGTCAAGCCCGGGGATGACGGAGTTTGTTGCTCCTTCTGGTCCCACACCCACCGTCATCCCCGGGCTTGACCCGGGGACCCATGCCAGGTGCCGGCACATCTCATCGCACGTCGCGTCAGTCAGCATCTGCCACCACCTTGGCTGCATAACCGCGCGGCGTGTAGGCCACGGCACCGCTGCCCCGCTGGAACGTCTTGGAGGTGCTGGAGCCGATGAGGACGATGGTGAGCATGTCGATTTCGGAGGGGTTGAAGCTCTGGAGCTCGACGACGCGGACGCGCTGGTGGGGGCGGCCGAGGTTGGAGGCGACGATCACCGGGGTGTCGGGCGGGCCGGTGGGCGAGGAAGATGCGCTTCGCCTCGTCGAGCAGCTCGATGCGGCGCTGCGAGCGCGGGTTGTAGAGCGCGGTGACGAAATCGGCGCGGGCGGCGCCGTCGAGGCGCTTCAGGACGATGTCGCGCGGCGTCAGCAGGTCGGAGAGCGAGACGCAGCAGAAATCGTGGCCGATCAGCGCGCCGGCCGCGGCGGAGGCGGCCTGGAAGGCGGAGATGCCGGGGTGGGTCTCGATGCCGACGCGGCGGGCCGCGGCGGAGACGGCGCGCGGGCCGGTGGCGTCGAGCAGTTCGTAGGCGAGCGAGGCCATGGCGTAGATCTGCGCGTCGCCCGAGCAGACCAGCGCCACCTCCCTGCCCTCGGCGGCGAGCTCGAGCGCGTGGCGGACGCGCGGCTCCTCCTCGCCGAGATCGTAGCGGTGCTCGAGCTGGCCGTGCCGGATGTCGGCGACGAGATCGAGATAGAGGCCGTAGCCGACCCAGTCGGTGCTCTGCTCCAGCGCGCGGACGGCGGAGGCGGTGCGCGAGATGGGCTCGCCCGGGCCGATGCCGACGAGGTGGAGCAGGCCCGGGCGGCGGCCGAAGCTGGCGGCATCGACGGGCGCCGGGGCCTTGCCGATGGCGCAGGTGGCGCGCTGCGACTTGAGCTTGGGCACGACCAGCGGGCCGGCCTTCAGCGCCGCGGCCTCGGCGACGCCGGGGGTGCCGACGGTCGCCTCGACATAGTCGGAGGGGTTTTGCAGCCAGAAGCGCTCGGCATTGAGCTCGGCGGCGGTGAAGAGGCGGAGCGGCACGCCGAAATGCCGGGCGGCTTCGAGCAGCGCCGGCTCGTCGGCCTTGATGTCGATCGAGGCGAGGGCGGCGAGGCTCTGCGGGGCGAGGTTCTGCTGGCCGAGCGCCTGCTCGACGAGGCCGATCACCTCGGACGCGTCGGCGCCGCGCTCGCAGCCGACGCCGGCGACGAGGGTCTTCGGGTGATAGACGATGCCGCGCTCGACCCGGCGCTTCTCCTCGGTGACCAGCACCTTCACGGGGCCGGTCTGGGCCAGCGGATAGCCGGCCTCGGCGAGGAAGGGCGCCTCGCCCTCGAGCTGGATCTTGGCGCCGGCGAGCACGGCGATCATGGCGGGCTTGGCGTCCTGCGGGGTGCCGAGCACCCAGCCCTCGGGCGGCTCGTCGAGGCCGTGCGAGAAGCGGGTATCCGAGGCGGTGGTGAGCGCGGCGCTGCCGCCGAGCGCTTCGGCGAGCCGGCGCGCCAGGCGGTTGGCGCCGCGGTGGCCGCCGAGCAGCGGCACCACCGAGAGCCCGTCCTGCGACACGGCGAGCACCGGCGGCTCCTTGCGCTTGTCGGCGAGGCTCGGGGCGAGCAGGCGGATCAGGATGCCGGCGGCGCAGATGCCGATGATCGGGGTGTTGCCGGCGAACAGCCGCGGCAGGAGTTTGTGCGCATCGGCGCCGCCCTGGCCGCAGGAATAGATCTCGCCGTCGACGGCGGCAGCGACCTTGCGGGCGGTTTCGAGGCCGGTATCGGCGAAGATGATGATGGCGGGTGTCATGCGTCTTTCCCCCAGGCCTCGGCGCCGCGATAGCAGAGGATGGTCGAGAAATAGGGCCGCTCGTCATGCGCGAAGGCGGCGAGCGGGGTGATGCGCTGGCGCGCGGTGGTGGCGTGCTCGACGACCACGGCGCCGGCGGCGTGGCCGGTTTCGCCGAGCAGGGCGCGGACGCGGTCGAAGTGGCGGCCGACCTTGATGATGGCGACGGCCGGCGCGGCGGCGAGCTCGGCGCGCAGGACGTCGGTCGTCGAGCGGGGCGGGCAGCACCTTCAGCGTCTCGTTGCGGGCGGCGAGCGGGCGGCCGATGGCCGCGGCGGCGGCGGTGAGCGAGGTGACGCCGGGGACGACCGCGACCGGGGCGCGGCCGGCGACGCGGGTGACGAGGTACATGGCGGAGCCGTAGAACAGCGGATCGCCCTCGCAGAGCCAGGCGACGTCGCGGCCGGCATCGAGATGGGCGAGGATGGCTTCGGCGGCGCCATCGTAGGCGGCCTGGGCCGGGGCACGCTCGACCGCCATCGGGATGGCGACGGGCAGGAGCTCGGCGGCGGGGTTGAGGTGCGGCCGGGCGATGTTCGAGGGCGAGGGCGGAATCCTCGCCGGTGGTCGGATAGGCGATGACCGGGGCGGCGCCGAGGATGCGGACGGCCTTGAGGGTCAGCAGTTCGGGGTCGCCGGGGCCGACGCCGACGAGGTGCAGGGTGCCGGACTGCTTTTCGGTATTCATGGCGTCACCACGAGGCCGTGGAGCGCCTTGGTGACCGACCATTGCGTCACCGGCAGGCGCGGGCGGAGCACGCGGTGGCCGCCGACGCGATCGAGGCTCGAGACTTCGATGCGGGTGAGCTCGCCGCCGAGCTGCTGCTGGCGCTGGTAGAGCGCCTGCTCGCCTTCGAGGGTCACCGCGTTGGCGACGAGGCGGCCGCCGGGCTTCAGCGCGCCCCAGCAGGCATCGAAGAGCTCGTCGTCGGCGACGGCGCCGCCGAGGAAGACGGCGTCGGGCGGCGGGCGGCGGCCGAAGCTGCCCGGCGCCTCGCCGCTGACGATCTCGAGGTGCGGCACGCCCAGCGCCGCGGCGTTGACGGCGATCATCTGCAGCCGCTCGCCCTCCACTTCGAAGGCGACGGCCTTGGCGTCGCGCGCGGCGCGCATCCACTCGATGGCGATCGAGCCGCAGCCGGCGCCGACATCCCAGAGCAGGGCGCCGGGGAACGGGGCCAGCCGGGCGAGCGTCGCGGCGCGGACCTCGCGCTTGGTCAGCTGGCCGTCGTTGACGAAGACGTCGTCGGGGAGCCCGGGGACCGGGGCGAGGAGGCGCGCGGTGAAATCGGGCACGCAGTCGATGGCGAGGACGTAGAAATCCTCGACCTCGCGCGAATCGAAGGACTCGGCCTCGCCGGAGTTGAGGCGCTCATCGGGGCCGCCGAGATTCTCGAGCGTGGTGACGATGCTGCGGCCATAGCCGCGATCGACCAGCAGCTCGACCGCGAGGTCGACGGTGGAGCGGTCGGAGGTCAGCGCCAGGATGCGGTTGCCGGGGAGGATGTGCGGGTGCAGCAGCTCGATCGGGCGGCCGTGCACCGATAGCGTCGCCACCGATTGCAGCGGCCAGTGGAGGCGCGCCGCGGCGAGCTGGAAGGCGGAGGGGTGCGAATGCACCACGTATTCGCTGGCCATCAGGTGGCGCGACAGGGTGGCGCCGATGCCGAACCACATCGGATCGCCCGAGGCGAGGATGACGGTGGGCCGCTCCCGCAGCTGCATCACCTGCGCGAGCATCGCCTCGAGCGGCGGCTGCCATTCGATCAGCGTGCGCTCGTCGGCATAGCCGGGCGCCGGCGAAGGTGTCGGGCTCCTCGCCGGAGAGGGCCCGGGCCACCGCCTCGAAACTGCGGCGGGTGACGAGCTCGGGGTTGAGCAGGTCGCCGGAGGCGGCGGGGCGGCGCACCGGCTCGAGCTCGGCGAGGAAGCGGGCCGGGCCGAGCACCACCTCGGCATAGTTCGAGCAGCAGCCTGAGCGAGGCCGGCAGCTCGCGCGGGCCGCGCTCCCCTACCCCGATGATGTGCAGCCAGGCGGTCATGCGCCGAGGCCCCTGGTGATGGCGTTGAAGGCGGCGGCGGCGATGGCCGAGCCGCCGCGGCGGCCGCGCACGGTGAGGAAGGGGACGAGACACGGGTTGCTGGCGAGCAGCGCCTTGCTCTCGGCGGCGCCGACGAAGCCGACGGGCGTCGCGATGATGGCGGCGGGGCGCGGGCCCTTGGTCGAGGGTTTCACGTCGAGCATGTCGATGAGGTGGAAGAGCGCGGTCGGCGCGTTGCCGATGACCACCACGGCGCCGTCGAGGCGGGGACGCCAGAGCTCGACCGCCGCGGCGGAGCGGGTGGTGGCGAGGAGCTTGGCGAGTTCAGCGATGTTGGGGGCGCCGAGGGTGACGATCAGCTCGTTCGCCTTGGGCAGGTGCCGCTGGATGATGCCGGCGCGCACCATCTCGCAATCGCAGAACACCGGCGCGCCCTTCGTCGCAGCGCCTCGCGCGCCGCGGCGACCACGGCGGGATCGCCCTCGATGTCGGCGGCGAGATCGACCATGCCGCAGGCATGGATCATGCGGATCGCCGGCTCGTGCAGCTCGGGCGGCAGGCGGGAGAGGTCGGCCTCGGCCCGGATGGTGGCGAAGCTCTCTTGGTAGATGAGGTCGGGATTGCGGAGGTAATCGGTCATGCGGCGCTCCGCAGTCCGGCGAGGAGGTGCTGCTGCCCTGCCCCGGCGATCCAGCCTTCCTCGGCGAGCACGGCCGCGCGATCGCGCGGCCGAACAGGCTCGCGGGGGCGGAGAGGAAGTGGCGCAGCAGGCCGTCGCGATCGAGCCCGGCGAAGCGGGCGGTCGCGACCTCGACCTGTGCCCGGTCGCGCGGGCTGCCATCCGGTCCGGTGAGCGGGAACAGCGAGGGGTAGATCTCGACGATGGTGATCGGGCTTCGAGAGTCGGCGGCGAACTCGGTCTCGAACGGCCAGACGGCGATGGCTGCGGCGAGGCGCGGGTCGGCGTCGCAGCGCCTGCGAGCCGGGCGATGCCGAGGATGGTCTGGCTGCCGACGGAGCCGACACCGGTCAGCTTCCACACCGGCTGGCACGCGCGGCACGAAACTCTTCGGCGAGGCGGCGCTCGGGCAGCATGCGCGTAGGCGGCAGCCGGTCGCTTCGGGCCGAGAGCCGTCGTAGCGGTGCTGGTGCGGATGGCCCCAGAAATGCGGTCCGCCGCGCCAGCCGCCGGTTGATGGCTTGCGGCGACGGCGAAGCGGTTGGAGCTGTTGTCCGGCGCATCGTCGACCGTGCGCCGCGAAATGTCGCCAGAGTGCCTGCCAGCCGGCGCTGCCGGTGATGGCGGCGGCAGCGCCGCGCGGATAGCCGAAGACGAAATCGAAGCCGAGCATGACGCGTTCGCCGCGCTCGAGCGCGGCGAGCAGGCGTCGGGTGATGCTCTCCATCGCCGCGATGCCGGGTCGGCGGGTTTTCGCTGCTCGAGCATGCCCTCCGGGCCGCAGCTCGGCGATCCAGATCGAATCCTTCCCGCGCTTCGGCGCGTTGGCCGGCCGACCAGTCCACCGCGATGTAGCGATCGAACAGCGTCAACGGTCGGCGTCCTGTTCCTTGCGGGCCAGCCGGCCGGGGATCTTGGGCAGGGTCACCGGGCCGAGCGGGTGGTCGGCGTGCGGATAGGGATGGTGGTGGTGGCCGTGGCCGATCGCCATGGTGGTGATGGTCGTGCGGGTGGAAGTGAGCCTCAGCGCCGAAGCTCGTGAGCGGCGCGGCCGCGGTGGCGAGCAGCGCGTGGCGGGCGGGAGCGTGGGTGTGCGGGTGATCGTGCGGGTGATCGTGGTCGTGGGTGTGCAGCGGCGTGAAGGGCAGGCCGTGCTGGCGGCAGAACGCCTCGTCGCGGCAGGAGGAATCGCAGTCGCCGTTGCAGGGGCAGTTCTCGAGCCCGCCGCCGATGCCCTCGACATGGTGGTGGTGGCTCTCCTGCGCGCAGGCCGACCTCGGCCTCGAAGCCCAGCACCTGCTCGCGATACTTGCACATGGCGCAGTTCATGAGGTTCTGGCCGACCAGCATCTCCTCGATGCGGTCGAGGAAGGTGTCGACGACCAGCGGGTGGTCGTTGAGATAGGGCGCCTTGAGGAACTCGATGCCGGGATGCTTCGCCGCCGCCTCGTCGACGGCGTCGTAGATGCGCTTCACCAGCACGCCGGTGAAGAGGAAATACGGGAAGACGATGACGCGGCGGTAGCCGAGCCGCGCGGCATGCTCGAGCGCCGGCGCGACCAGCGGGAAGGTGACGCCGGAATAGGCGACCTCGCCCCAGCCGAAGCCCATGCCCTCCCAGAGCAGCCGCATCACCTTGGCGACGTTGGAATTGGCGTCGGGATCGGAGGCGCCGCGGCCGACCACCACCAGCAGCGTTTCGTGCCGGGCGACCTCGGTGGGAGCGGCGGCGATCGCCTGCTTCGATGCGGTCGCCGGCGGCGCGCAGCATCTTGAGATCGACGCCCAGCTCGCGGCCATAGGTGATCTCGACGCCGTTGGCGGCGGCATAGGTGTTGAGCACCGAGGGGATGTCGTTCTTGGCGTGGCCGGCGGCGAACAGCATGCCGGGGACGGCGAGGACGCGCGAGACGCCCTGCTGCGCGCAGCCGGTCGAGGCCCTGGTGGATCACCGGATTGGCGAACTCGAGATAGCCGTATTCGACCGGCACCTCGGGCAGGCGCTCGCGCAGCTTGTCGGCGAGCACGGCGAATTCGCCGACCGCCAGCTGGTTGCGGCTGCCGTGGCCGCACAGCATGACACCGGTGCCCGGCGGCAGGATCAGGGATTTGGACATTCTCGCCTCTTTCGCCAAACGCGTGAGGCAGAGTTCGCTGTGAGCAATCTGCAGCTCCGGAATTGGCCCCCGAATTGGGTCGACCGCACCGGACGTGTGTTTCAGCCCGTCAAGGAACGCTGCGCTATCAAGGGGTTGTAGTGAGGGCGACTCGAGGGGGTCAAACGATTCCCCCCGCCGTTCGGAACGCTTCTCAAAATCACTCGCAAATACAGCACCTTGCCACGCCACGGGCGGGCGGTCTATTGGCCGCGCATGACCAGGCAGAAACCCGACATCGCCATTCGAGTCGCCGTCGGCAGCGTGGCCGTCGGCATCGTCGTGCTCGCGCTGAAGGGCTTCGCCGCCTATGCGACGGGCTCGATCGCGCTGTTCTCCGACGCGCTCGAGAGCGTGGTCAACGTGGTGACGGCGATCGTCGCGCTGGTGGCGGTGCGGCTCTCGGCGCGGCCGGCGGACGCGAGCCTGCCCTATGGCTACTACAAGGCCGAGTATTTCTCGGCGGTGATCATCGGCATCTTCATCGCCGTCGCGGCGCTGCTGATCTTCCGCGAGGCCTATTTCGGCTTCATCGATCCGCGCGGCTTCCGGCTCGACCCGGCGGGCGTCGCGGTGAGCATCGTCGCCACCGCGATCAACGGCATCTGGGCCTACTGGCTGCTGCGGCTGGGGCGGCAGGAGAAATCCCCGGCGCTCAAGGCCGACGGCCGGCACCTGGTGACCGACGTGATCTCGACCCTGGGGGTGCTCGGCGGCGTGGTGCTCGCGGGGCTGACCGGCTGGGTGCAGTTCGACGCGGTGCTCGCCGCGCTGGTGGGGCTCACCATCCTCTGGTCGGGCTGGGAGCTGATCCGCGGCAGCGTCATCGGGCTGATGGACGTGGCGGTGGAAGCGCCGGTGCTGAACCGCATCCGCGAGATCATCTCCAGCAATGCCGAGGGGGCGATCGAGGCGCACGACATCCGCACCCGGCAGGCGGGGAAGATGACCTTCATCGATTTCCACCTCGTGGTGCCCGGCGCGATGAGCGTGGAAACGGCGCACCAGATCTGCGACCGGATCGAGGCGAAGCTGCGCGAGGAAGTGGAGAGCGCGCAGATCACCATCCATGTCGAGCCCGAGGAGAAGGCGAAGCACTCGGGCATCGTGGTGGTGTAGCCGCCGCTCATTATCCGTTCAGGTTCGGAGGGGCAGGTTCGGTACATGCGCATCGTCCTTGCCTTGCTTCTTGCCCTCTTCGCTTCCGCCGGCTTCGGCGCCGACTGGGAGCGGTATGACAATGCCCGCTTCGGCTATACGATCGAGGTGCCGCCGGACCTCAGCTGGGGACGGGAATCCGACAATGGCGACGGGCGGGCATTCCGCAACGGCGCGACCAAGCTCGCCGTGTGGGGCGGCAATATCGTCGGGGCTGGGTTCGAGAGCGCCGCGGCCGGGGCGATTGGGTCTGCCCGGGCAGAGGGCTGGGGCATCACCTATGAGGCGGTGACGCCGAGCTGGGCCAGCTTTTCGGGCACGCAGGGCAAGCGCGTGCTGTACCAGCGGATGATCGCGCTCTGCGACGGGCAGTACGCGGCGTTCCGGCTGGAGTACTCGGCGGTGGACATCGCGCGGCTCGACCCGGTGGTCGACCGGCTTGTACGCTCGCTCGGGGGGAGACTGCTGATGGTCAAGGTGTTCGAACGCAGCGATTGGGCCACGCACCCGACGCGCCGCACCGGCGAGTGGGAGGGCGGCGAAGCCGGGGTGACCGTCATTTTGCACGATAGCGTCGATGTCGGCTTGGGGCCGCGGCTGCATACCCACCCCTATCCCGAGACCTTCATCATCGAGGAAGGCCGCGCCGTATTCACGGTGGGGGACGAGGAGCTGGAGGGAGGGCCGGGCCAGATCATCGTGGTGCCGGCGGGGACGCCGCACAAGTTCCGGACGCTGGAGCCGATGAAGAGCGTACATATTCATGCGAGCCCGGGGTTTGAGACGGAGTGGCTGGAGTAGAGGTTCGGCAGCGGACGGCCCCCTCCCGGCCTCCCCGTGAAGGGGGAGGTGAGTCGCGGCTGGGGCTCGATTGCGCCAGACACCGGCCGGCACCTCCCCCTTCATGGGGAGGCTGGGAGGGGCCGTCCCAATCAGTCTGACGGCGTCTAGAACTCGATCCCCGCCTGCGCCTTCACGCCGGAGCGGAAGGGGTGCTTGATCTCGGTCATTTCGGTGACGAGGTCGGCGAGTCTCGATCAGTTCGTCCTTGGCGTTGCGGCCGGTGACGATGACGTGGGTGTCGCGCGGCTTGTTGCTGCAGCACTTCCAGCACTTCGTCGAGCGGCAGGTAGTCGTAGCGCAGCACGATGTTGAGCTCGTCGAGCAGGATCAGCTTGTAGGCGGGTCGGCGATCAGGCGCTTGGCCTCTTCCCAGGCGGCGCGGGCGGCGGCGAGGTCGCGCTGGCGGTCGGCGACGTCCCAGGTGAAGCCTTCGCCCATGGCCTTGATGGTCACCTGGTCGGGGAATTTCTCGAGCACGTCGCGCTCGCCGGTGCCCCAGGCGCCCTTGACGAACTGCACGACGCCGACCTTGAAGCCGTGGCCGATGGCGCGGAACACCATGCCGAAGGCGGCGGTGGACTTGCCCTTGCCCTTGCCGGTGTGGACGATGAGGAGGCCCCGCTCCTCGGTCTTGGTGGCGAGGATCTTGTTCCGCGCCTCCTTCTTCTTCTTCATCTTCTCGGCGTGATAGGCGTCGCGCTCCGCCTCGGTCATCAGGTCGGTCTTCTTGGGGGCGGTCGGTCATCTTGTCGCTCGCGGAGAGTCATCCGCTCGGGCATCTCCGCGGGAGGGCGATGGGCCCAGTCGCCGGGAGACAATCGAGCTGTCTGATCATTCCCGAGCCATTGGTAGGCCGAGTTGGAGCGCGGCGTCCAGAAGCCGCGGCGGCGGGCTTCGTCGAATTTCTGCGATCAGTTCGTCGTAGCCGTAGCGGTTGTTGGCGCGGATGAATTCGCGGGTCGCGTCGTCCTCGACGAAGGCTTCGAAGGCGAGGTCGAAATGGTGGGTCTTCACCGCGCCGGTGGTGGCGGCGAAGGCGAACATGTAGTCGACGGTGGCGATGATCTCGAAGGCGCCCTTGTAGCCGTGGCGCTTCACGCCGTCGATCCATTTCGGGTTGACGACGCGGGAGCGGATGACGCGGGAGATTTCCTCCTCGAGCGTGCGGGTCACCGGGCGCTCGGGGCGGGAATGGTCGTTGTGATAGGCGGCGGGCTTGCGGCCGGTCAGCGTTTCGGCGGTGACGGCGAGGCCGCCCTCGAACTGGTAGTAGTCGTCGCTGTCGAGCAGGTCGTGCTCGCGATTGTCCTGATTGTGGACGACGGCATCGATATCGCTGAGCCGGGCGGCGAAGCGGTCGCGCTCGGGCGTGCCGGCGGCGTGGGCGCCATAGGCGTACTGGCCCCAGTTGAGGAAGGCTTCGGCGAGGTTGGCCTTGGTCTCCCAGCTGCCGGAATCGATGAGGCCCTGCAGGCCCGCGCCATAGGCGCCGGGCTTCGAGCCGAAGATGCGGTGGCCGGCCCTGAGGGCGGCGTCGCGCTCGGTGGCGCCGGATTGCCATCAGCTCGAGCGCATCGGTGCGCATGCGGGCGGCGATGCGGGTTGTCGTCCGTCGGGCTCGTCGAGGGCGCCGATGGCGCGGATGGCCTGTCGAACAGCGCGATCTGGGCCGGGAAGGCGTCGCGGAAGAAGCCGGAGATGCGCAGGGTCACGTCGACGCGCGGGCGGCCGAGCTTGGCGAGCGGGATGATCTCGTAGCCGGAGACGCGGAGCGAGGACGGGTCCCAGGTCGGGCGTGGCGCCGATGAGGGCGAGGGCCTGGGCGATGTCGTCGCCGCCGGTGCGCATGTTGGCGGTGCCCCAGACCGAGAGGGCGAGCGAGCGCAGCTGGTGCGCCGTGATCCTGGAAATGGCGGAGCGAGGAGGTTCTCGGCGGACTTCCGGCCGAGCTCCCAGGCGGTCGGGCGTGGGGACGGCGCGGTTGTCGACGGAGTAGAAATTGCGGCCGGTGGGGAGCACGTCGAGGCGGCCGCGCGACGGCGCGCCGGACGGGCCGGGGGCGATGAACTTGCCGTCGAGGCCGGCGAGGAGGGCGGCGATTTCGGCGGGGCCGGAGGCGGCGAGGCGGGGGCGGATGGTGGTCTCGACGGTGTCGAGGACGGCGTTGGTGGCGGGCCAGTCGGGATCGGGGGCGCGGCCGTCGACGAGCTCGGCGGCGAGGGTTTCGAGGTATTCGACGACGTCGCCGACGGTGCGTGGGGCCGCCCCCTCCACCAGCTTCGCTGGTCTCCGCGCTCGCTCCCGCCACGTCGGGGGAGGGAGCGAGGGTGGCGGCCCGGTCCACGGCGCGCCGAGGTCGGCGGTCAGCGGATCGAAGCCGAGCTTCAGGTCGTCGGCCAGGGCGCGGATGAGCGAGGCCTCGCCCTGCCCCGTCGCCGCGCGGCACGCGGGCCAGGGCGACGATGAGGTCGCGCTCGAGGCGGCCGGTGGGGGATTGGCCGAAGATGTGGAGGCCGTCGCGGATCTGGGCTTCCTTCAGGTCGCAGAGGAAGGTGTCGATGCGTGTCGGAGGCTCTCGGTGTCGTCGGCGGACGAGGCCGATGTCGCGGTCGAGGCGGGCGTCGCGGGTGAAATCGAGGATGCGCTGGCGCAGGTCGGCGAGGCGGCGGCGGTCCATGCCGGAGGCGGCGTAGTACTCGTCGAGCAGCGCCTCGAGGTCCTTGAGCGGACCATAGGTTTCGGCGCGGGTGAGCGGCGGGACGAGGTGATCGATGATCACCGCGCCGGTGCGGCGCTTGGCCTGGGTGCCCTCGCCGGGGTCGTTGACGATGAACGGGTAGAGTTGCGGCAGCTCGGCCCAGAGCGCGGCGGGATAGCTGGCCGCGTCGAGCGCCGTGGCCTTGCCGGGCAGCCATTCGAGATTGCCGTGCTTGCCGTTGTGGATCACGGCGTGGGCGGCGAACTCGTGGCGCAGCCAGAGATAGGCGGCGAGATAGGCGTGCGGCGGCACGAGGTCGGGGTCGTGGTAGCTGGCGGTCTCGTCGAGATGGTAGCCGCGGGCGGGCTGCAGCAGGACGGCGACGTTGCCGAAGCGGAGCGCGGGGAGGTGGAAGTGCTCGCCGCGCACGAACGGGATCGGCCGCGGGCTCGCCCCAGCGGGCGGTGACCTCGGAGCGGATTTTGGCGGGGAGCGTGGCGAAGAGCTCGCGGTAGCGGGCGAGCGGGAACGGGATGCCGGTGCCGCGCTCGGGATGGGCGTTGGTGGGGCCGGACTGGAGGAGGTCGATGAGGGCGTTGCCGGTGGTGGGGTACGTCCCCTCACCCGCCGTCGCTGCGTCGGCACCTCTCCCCGAGGGGCGAGGGAAGCGGTGGCACTATCGCCCAGCCCTCTCCCTCTGGGGAGAGGGTCGGGCTGAGGGCAGAACATAGCCCGCCTCCGCCAGCGCCCGCAAAATCTCCACCGTCGACTGCGGCGCGTCGTAGCCGACGCCGTTGGCGAGGCGGCCGTCGCGGATGGGGTAGTTGGCGAGGACGATGGCGACGCGGCGCTCGGCGCGCGGGGTGCGCGCGGAGGGTGGACCAGTTCTTCGGCGAGGGTGACGGCGCGGCGGATGCCGGCGGGGTCGGGGGCGTAGGCGGAGAGCGGGCACTGGGTGCGCTCGTGCCAGACGGCCTCCTGCTTGTGGCCGACGAGGAGCATGCCGATGGCGGCCGTCGAGTTCGGGCAGGACGACCTGCATGGCGAGGTCCTTGGCGGTGAGGCCCTGCGGTGTCGGCGGCCCACTGCGCCTCGGGCCGGCCGGCCTGGATCAGCTGGATCACCGGGGCGTCGGTGCCGGCGAAGGGGTTTGACTTGTCGTCGAGGCCGTCGAGGCCGAGGGCGAAGCCGGTGAGGTTGAGGATGGCGCTCGGCGGGTACGGCCGCGAAGGCGGACTGGACGAAGCGGAGGCAGGCGCCTTCCTTGAGGGAGGAGACGACGATGCGGGACGGGGTTGAGGCCCTGGGCTTCGAGCTCGGCGATCAGGGCTTCGAGCGTGGCGGTGCCGGCGCCTTCGAGGGCGGCGCGGTAGAAGAGGATGGGGATGTTCGGGTGCGGCGCTGGCCGGCAGGGTCGTCGACCATGCCGTGGGCGGGGTGCCAGAGGCCGAAGCGGGGGAAGGGTTTCGGGCGTGAGACTGCAGACTGCCCCTCACCCGCCATCGCTGCGCTCGGCACCCTCTCCCCGGAGGGGAGAGGGGAAGCGGGGGCACCATCTTGCCGCATCGCCCCCTCTCCCCTCTGGGGAGAGGGACGGGGTGAGGGGACGGCCAGGGCGCGGAACGCCGCGAGGAGCGTGTCGGCATTTTCCGGGCCGCCGGCGATGAAGAGGGCGTGGAGGCGGGACCAGTCGTCGGGGGCGATGGTGGAGCGCTGCTGCAGGATCGGGTCGGGGTTGGCGTCGCCGGGGAGGAGGGCGAGCTGGATGGTGCCGCTGAGCGCCAGGGCGGTCAGCTCGTCGACGCCGTAGGGCCAGTAGGCGGGGCCGCCGAGGAGGCGGACGACGACGAGCTGGGCGTGCGCGCACGGTCTGGTCGAGCCAGATGTCGACCGAGAGGTTGTGGCCGAGGCGCAGGAGGTTGGCGAGGCGGAGGTCGGCGCTCCCCGGCCCGGTCGGCGGCGGCCGCCAGCATCATCAGTTCGCTATCGGCGGCCGAGGCGAAGACGATGCGGCGCCGGGCGACTGGGCGAGGTCGATGGCCTCGCCTTCCTGCTGGAATGCGCCGGCCTGGGCGGCGAGGAGGTGCATCAATGCCTCAGCGGGTGCGGCCCTCGTCCTTCGACAGGCTCAGGATGAGGGCGTTTGATGACTCGATGAGGCCGCATGAGGTCATCACGCTGCGACGTCGCCGCCTGCTCGAGGCTGGCGGTGATGGCGTCGCGGTCGAGCGGGCTTTCGCCGATGACCACCAGCGCGGTCTCGCGGGCTTCGCCGGGCTTCCACGGCCGGTCGAAATAGGCGGTGACGCGGGGGCCGACGGCCTGGATGGCGAGGCGGGCGGCGGCGCCGGGGAGGGCGGCGAAGCCCTTGAGGCGCAGCACGTCGTGGGCGCGGATGGTCTGCTCGATGGTGGCGAGCAGGTGGTCCTTGCTGGCGACGCCGTCGAGGGTGACCGAGAAGCAGTCGAAATCGTCGTGCTCGTGGGCTTCGCCGCCGTGCTCGAGCTCGTGGTGGCTGTCGCGGCCGGCGAGGTTGTCCTCGGTGGCGAGGCCCATGCCGAGCAGCGCGGCGACGTCGACATGGCCGTTGCGGGCGCGGACGATGCCGGTGCCGGGGCGCATCTCGGCGCGGAGGTGGCTCTCGACGGTGTCGAGCTGCGGCGGCCGTCGACGAGGTCGGCCTTGTTGAGGATGACCAGGTCGGCGGCGATCAGCTGGTCCTCGAACAGCTCGCCGAGCGGGGTCTCGTGGTCGAGCATGTCGTCGGCGGAGCGCAGCGCATCGACGGCGGCCTCGTCGTTGGCGAAGCGGCCTTCGGCCAGCGCCGCGGCGTCGGCGACGGTGACGACGCCGTCGATGGTGACCTGCGGACTTGATCTCGGGCCAGTTGAAGGCGCGGATCAGCGGCTGCGGCAGGGCGAGGCCGGAGGTCTCGATGACGATGTGGTCGGGGCGGTCGGGGCGCTCGAGCAGCGCCTGCATGGTGGGGATGAACTCGTCGGCGACGGTGCAGCAGATGCAGCCGTTGGTGAGCTCGATCATGTCCTCCTCGCGGCAGGTCTCGTCGCCGCAGCCGGCGAGGATCTCCTTGTCGACGCCGAGATCGCCGAACTCGTTGATGATCAGCGCGATGCGCTTGCCGCGGGCATGGGCGAGCAGGTGCCGGACCAGCGTGGTCTTGCCGGCGCCGAGGAAGCCGGTGATGACGGTGACGGGGATCTTCTGGGTCGCGGTCATGCGCGGGCTCCCTGGAAGGCGAGGGCTTCGGGCTTGGCGAAGCGGTCGTTGAGCCAGCCGAGCAGCGGGCCGACGATCAGCCAGAACAGCGCGCCGGTGGCGAGCGTGTTGGCGGCGAAGGCGGTGGCGAGATGGGCGGGAACGGCGCTGGCCGGCTCGTCGGGCAGCTGCGGCGCGCCGATGACATGGGGCGCGAGGATCAGCACGGCGGCGATGACGATGCCGGTCCAGCTGCGGAGCTTGGCGACGGCCAGGATGGCCGGCGCCGGTCGCGAGCGCCGTGCCGACCCACCAGACCTGGCGGGCGACGAGGTCGGCGGCCGGCATGCCGGGGAGTTCGGGCGGCAGGCCGAAGGCGGGGGCGAGCTGCAGGGCGAGGAAGCCGCCGAGGCCCCAGACGACGCCGTTGGCGGCGGTGATCTCGATGCCGCGAGAGCACCGAGACGGCGGCGAGCAGCAGGGCAAAGCCGATGCGGCCAAGCAGGTTGGCGAGGACGGTGTAGGCGATGCGCTCGGCGCCATCCTGCGGCGCCCAGGCGCTTTCGTCGTGCTGGTGGCGCGGCGTCGGCCGCCTCGTGCTCGGTGCGTCGGCGGCGCCGTGGTCGTGGCGGCGGCGCCCTCATAGGTCTCGGCCGCGAGGATCAGCGGCGCGACGCGCCATTGCTGCACGGCGCTCATGGCAAGGCCGGCTGCGAGTCCGGCAAGGACCGCAGCGAAGAAGATTCGCTGGAAAAGCTGCATCGATGTCTCGCTGGCTGGAGCGGCGTCAGTGGCAGGGGAAGCCGAGCGCGTGACGGGTGTCGTGCGCGCCGTTGTGGATCGCCATGTCGCTGGCAAAGCCGACGCCGCCGACGAGGACGACGCCGATGAACAGGGCCAGTGCGCCGGCGATCAGCCGCTGCGAGATCGAAAGGGAAGCGATGGTCGACGTCTGCGTCGCGGTGGTCATGTGCGGACACCCTCCGTGTGCACGTTGAATGCATGGGCTCGACGCCCGGTTGCACGCTGGCAGGTCTCCTGGCTCACGGGTCGTCGTGTCCCTCCGGCCTTCCCGGCGCCGTGATGGCACCAGTGGCGTGAGGAGGAGGGCACTCGCCGCTTACAGTTGCGGGGGCAGCCACGGATTTGGTCCCTGATGGGTACGCCGCACCGTGTTCCCTTTTGATCCCCTCGCCCGAACGGGTCCGGGGAACCAACGTGATCGCATGGTTAGCCCCGCAAGGGGCCGGGGTCAATCTTCGGCGGCGGAAAAGTCCTGGTAGCCGATGGTGATGTCCTCGACCCGCGCATCGACGGTGACGAGCAGCGGCTCGGTCGAGGAGATGGTCTGGTCGCCCGAGATGGCATCGACATCGAGGTCGGCCGGGAATTCGGCGGTCGGCTGGAAGTGCACCGAGACAGTGCAGCCGCCCGGCACGTCGCCGAGCTTGCCGCCCTGGAAGTCGGCATAGCCGCCGTAATCCCACCAGAAGCCGCTCATCTCGAACGGGCCGCCGTTCAGCGCTTCCACCTCCTTGACGGTGAGGCCGGCCTTGAGGCCGCCAGGGGCGGTATCCCCGCGCGGGACGGTGAAGTAGGCGAGGCGCTCGTAGCGCTCCTCGTCCCACCAGCCGAACTCCATGCGGCGCGCCGGATCGTTGGGGAAGACGGTGGTGGCGATGACGGTGGTGCCTTCGGGGCCGGGGACTTCGCCGGTGACGACATTCTCCTTGCCATAGGTCTCGATCAGCCGCGCCTCGGAACTGTCGGCGGCGAACGGGCCGTCGCAGGCGATGTCAGCGGCGAGGGCCGGCGTCGCGATCGAGACGACGAGGAGCGGGGCGAGGAAAGAACGATGCATTGAGGCCTCCGGCGATCCGCCGAACATAGCGAATCAGCGCGATTCTGTAGAGGGCTTGCGGCGTAAAGGGGGCACGGTGATCAATGGGCGGCCCGCCCCTGATTCGTCCGCTCCCCGGCCCCTGCCAATGACCCTGCAAGCGATCCTGCCGATCGTGCTCCTGATCGGCTCCAACGTCTTCATGACCATCGCCTGGTACGGGCACCTCAAGTTCCCCAACACCGCGATGTGGGTGGCGGTGATGGGCAGCTGGGGCATCGCGCTGGTCGAATACTGGCTGGCGGTGCCGGCCAACCGGATCGGCTATGGCGCCTATTCGGCGGCGGAGCTGAAGACCATCCAGGAGGTGATCAGCCTCACGGTGTTCGCCGGCTTCGCGGTGTTCGTGCTGGGCGAGAAGCTGACCTGGAACCATGCGATCGGGTTCCTGCTGATCCTTGCCGGCGCCTTCTTCATCTTCAAGGGGCCGCTGAAATAGCTCAGGCGAGGCAGGCGAGGAGGTCGTCGGCGAGGGTCTCGATCAGCTTGCGGTAGAGGCCGGGACCCGGCTCGAGGGTGGCGCCCTCGGGATCGAGCGTCGCCGTGCGGGCGCTGGTGCCCTCGACCAGCACGCCGATGACGCGGGGATCGAACTGCGGCTCGGCGAAGACGCAGGCGGCGTCGAGGGTCTTCAGCTTGTCGCGGATCGCCTTGACGCGGTCGGCGCCCGGGGTGAGCTCCGGGCTGACGGTGATCGAGCCGGCGGCATCGAGGTCGAAGCGCTTCTCGAAATACTGGTAGGCGTCGTGGAAGACGACGAAGGGCCTGTCCTTGACCGGCGCGAGGCGCGCCGCGGTCTCGGCGGTGAGCGCGTCGAGGTCGGCGACGGCGGTGGCGGCATTGGCCTCGTAGGTCGCGGCATGCTCGGGATCGGCGGCGGCGAGGTTTTGCGCGATCGCCTGCACCATGGCCTTGGCGTTCTCCGGATCGAGGAAGAAGTGCATGTCGGCTGCTCCTCCCCATGGTCGGTGGTCGTCCGCCCCGGCCTCGTCGGCATGCGGCTCGAACATGCCGCCCTCGCGGGCGGGAAGCAGGGCGATGCCGGGGGCCGTGGCGAGTTCGACCACCCGGGCATGCGGCGCCAGGGTGCCGATCGCATCCTCGAGGAAGAGCTCGAGCCCGTGCCCGCTCCAGAACACCAGGTCGGCCTGCTGCAGCGCCTGCGCGTCGGAGGGCTTGAGGCTGTAGGTGTGCGGCGAGGCGGCGCCGTCGACGATCAGCGCGGGCGTGCCCAGATCGCCCATCACCTCGGCGACCAGCGAGTGGATCGGCTTGATGCTGGCGACCACTTTCGGGACCTCGGCCAGCGCGGCGGTGGCCGGCAGCAATGCCGCGGCAAGCGCCAGAAGCGCGGATTTCAGCATGCCGTGGGGTCCTCGTTGGGGTCTGGCGCAGGCGATGAAATGTTATGACATTACATCTCCGCGTGTTATGCAATAACGCAAGGGCTGGAGCCCAGCAAGAGACGGATGCCGAATTCATGGATGCGCTGAACGGCCACGAAGTGCTTGTCGATGTCGCCGGCGCCGGGGTGCGGCGCGACGGGCGCTGGCTGGTGGAAGGCGTCGACCTTTCCATTCGGCGCGGCGAGATCGTGACGCATGATCGGGCCGAACGGCTCGGGCAAGTCGACGACGGCGAAGCTCGTCACCGGGGTGCTGAAGCCGAGTGTGGGCATGGTCAACCGCAAGGCCGGGCTCCGCATCGGCTATGTGCCGCAGAAGCTGTCGATCGACTGGACCATGCCGCTGACGGTGAGGCGGCTGATGACCATCACCGGCCGGCACGGGCCGGAGCGAGATCGCCCGGGCGCTGGCGGCGACCGGGGTCGGCGCATCTCGCCGATGCCGAGGTGCAGCATCTGTCGGGCGGCGAGTTCCAGCGGGCGCTGCTGGCGCGCGCGATGATCCGCAGGCCGGACCTGCTGGTGCTCGACGAGCCGGTGCAGGGCGTCGATTTCTCGGGCGAAGCGGCGCTCTACGACCTGATCGGACGGATCCGCGACGAGACCGGCTGCGGCATCCTGCTGATCAGCCACGACCTGCACGTGGTGATGGCGGCGACCGACACGGTGATCTGCCTCAACGGCCATGTCTGCTGCCGCGGCACGCCGGAATCGGTGGCGCGCAGCCCGGAATATCTGAGCCTGTTCGGGGCGCGGGCGCAGAGCGCGCTGGCCATCTACCAGCACCATCACGACCACATGCACCTGCCGGACGGGCGGGTGCTCGAGGCCGACGGCCGCATCGTCGAGGCGCACGAGCATGTGCACGAGCACGAGCACCACGGGCACGAGGGCCACGACCATGCTTGACGATTTCTTCACCCGGGCGCTGGTCGCCGGCATCGGGCTGGCGCTGGTCACCGGGCCGCTCGGCTGCTTCATCGTCTGGCGGCGGATGAGCTATTTCGGCGACACCATGGCGCATTCCGCCCTGCTCGGGGTGGCGCTGAGCCTGATGCTGTCGGTCAACGTGACGCTCGGGGTGTTCCTCGTCGCGGCGGCGGTGGCGGCGGCGCTGCTGCTGCTGCAGCGGCGGGCGACGCTCTCGACCGACGCGCTGCTCGGCATCCTCAGCCATTCGGCGCTCGCCATCGGGCTGGTCGTCGCCTTCGCCAGCGGCATCCGGCTCGACCTGATGGGCTTCCTGTTCGGCGACATCCTCGCCGTCTCGGTGACCGACATCGCGGTGATCTATCTCGGCGGCGCGGTGATCGTGGCGGCCGATCGCGCTGCTCTGGCGCCCGCTGCTCGCGGCGACGCTCAATCCCGGAGCTGGCCGAGGCGGAGGGGATGCGGCCGGAGCTGACGCGGATCGTCCTCATGCTGATGCTGGCCTCGGTGATCGCCATCGCGATGAAGATCGTCGGCGTGCTGCTGATCACGGCGATGCTGATCATTCCGCCGGCGACGGCGCGGCGGCTCAGCACCTCGCCCGAGCAGATGGCGGTCGCTGCCGCGGCGGCCGGGGTCGCCGCGGTGGTCGGCGGGCTCTACGGTTCGCTCAGCTTCGATACGCCGAGCGGCCCCTCGATCGTGGTCGCGGCGCTGCTGCTTTTCCTCATCGTCGCCGTGCTGCCGGTGCAGCTGTGGCGGAAGCGAAAGGTCGAGTCCCATGGCACATAGTCACGAGGCCCATCACCACGAGCATCCGCGCGACCTGACGCGCAACCAGGACCTGGTGCTGTCGACGCTGAACCGGGCGGACGGGCCGCTCTCGGCCTACGACATCCTCGACCGGCTGCGCGACGAGGGCCTGCGCGCGCCGCTGCAGGTCTACCGGGCGCTCGACAAGCTGATCGAGCACGGGCTGGCGCACCGGCTGGAATCGATCAACGCCTTCGTCTGCTGCGCCGATGCCGGCTGCCACCAGCGCCCGAGCGGCAAGGCGGCCTTCGCCATCTGCAGCGGCTGCGGCCGGGTGGACGAGTTCGCCGATGCCGGGGTGAATGCGGGGCTCGAGGCGTGGGCGGCGGAACACGGGTTCGCGCTCGAGCGGACGATGATCGAGCTCAGGGGGCGGTGCCGGGAGTGCTTGGCGAAGGGGTGAGGGATTTCGAGCGGGGTTGAGATGGGTCCCCGGGTCACGTCCGGGGATGACAGAGTTTGTTGAACATTCAGCGTCCCACACCCGCCGTCACAACCATTTATCCACCGTCGTCCCCGGGCTTGACCCGGGGACCCATCACTCCGTCTCGCGCGACGCCCTCGTGGTTCGACAGGCTCACCATGAGGGCTTTCGGAGATCGAGGTCCGGTCCCCTACCCCACCTGCCGGATGGCCTGCGGCTCGAGCAGCTTGGCGAGTTGCGCCAGCGGCATGGGGCGGGCGAAGAAGTAGCCCTGGAACTCGCGGCAGCCGTAGCGGGCGAGGACGGCGGCCTCCTCGCGGCGCTCGACGCCTTCGGCGGTGACGCCGAGGCCCATGGCGAAGGCGTAGATCATGGTGGATTCGACGAGCGCCGACTGCACCACGTCGTTGTCGATGTCGGCGACGAGCGAGCGGTCGAGCTTCACGCGATCGAACTGGAACTGCTTCAGGTAGCCGATCGAGGAGAAGCCGGTGCCGAAGTCGTCGAGCGCGATCAGCGCGCCGAGCGCGCGCAGCTCGTCGAGCACGCGCTTGGCGCGGTCGGGCTGGGCGATGAGGAAGGACTCGGTGACTTCGAGCTGCAGCCGGCCCGGATCCATGCCCCACTCGTCGAGCACCTCGTTGATGGTCCGGACGAGGGTGGAGTTGCGGAGCTGCGCGGCGGAGACGTTGACCGAGACCTTGATGCCCGGGAACGGGCCGATCTCCTCGATGGCGCGGCGCAGCGCGAACATGCCCAGGTCGTCGATCAGGCCGGAGCGCTCGGCGACGGGGATGAACTCGCCGGGGCCGATCGGGCCGCCGGCGCGGCGGGTCCAGCGCATCAGCGCCTCGACGCCGACGATGCTCTGGGTGCGGAAGTCGATGATCGGCTGGTATTCGAGATCGAACTCGCCCTGGTCGAGGCCGCGGCGGATATCGGCCTGCAGCTCCAGCCGGCGCCGGCGCTCGACCTCGATCTCGGGATCGTATTCGACGAGGTGGTTGCCGCCGGTCTCGCGGGCGCGGGCGAGGGCGGTCTCGCCGCGCCGGATCACCACGCCGATGCCGTCGCGGGTGACGACGTCGTCGGCGACGCCGATGCTGAGGCCGACCCTGAGCGACAGGTCGTCGACCTCGACCGCCTCGGCGGCAATGAGCAGGATGCGCGCCGCGAGGCTGCGGATCAGCGCGGCGCCGTCCTCGCCTGCCCGCGCGATGGTGAACTCGGCCGGGCCGGTGCGCGCCAGCAGCGCCTCGCCGGCCGGTGGTGTCCTCGATCAGGTCGGCGAGGACATCGAGCAGGCGGTCGCCGGCCTCGCGACCGTAGGAGTCGAGCACCTCGATGAAGCCGTCGACGCCGACCTGGGCCACGGCGACCGGCATCTCCTTGCGCTTCTTCGGCATCAGGTTGCGCAGGCTCTCCTCGAGCGCGAAGCCGTTGGGCAGGCCGGTCACCGCGTCGTAGCGGGCATTGTACCAGTCGCGCTCGTCGGAGGCGGCGCGACCCATGATCGAGGAGCGGAAGGCGAGGAGCACGGCCGAGGTGAGCAGCGCCGATGATCAGCATGATCACCGCGGCGATGCCGGCCGAGCGGTTGAAGGCCGCGGTCGCCCGGGCGGCGCGGCTGCCAGGTGATGGTCGCGGCGGTGTCGCCGGCAGCGTCGGTCAGCAGCATCGAGCTGGCGCCCGGCTGGAGCTGGTCGCTGACGCGGACCAGCGGCAGCTGGAAGCGGGTCGCGACGTCGCGCAGCACCTGGTTGTCGATCTGGCGCGCCAGCCACAGGATGCGGCGCTCCTCGCGCGGTATGCTGGCCTGGCCGGCGTTGCCGTGGATCACCGTCGCCGGCCAGCGCCGCGACGCCATGGCTGTTGCGCGACAGGTGCTTGACGGTCGCGTCCCCGCCGGTGGCCGAGATGCCGGCCTCGAGTTCGGCCAGGAGCTGTGCCGCGCCGCTGAAGTGGTCGGCGAGCGTGCCGGTCAGCGGGCCACGGCTGGTTTCCCCGAAGACGATCTTGCCCCGGGTGTCGGTGACGAGGGCGGTATCGTAATTGTCGGAGATGCGGGCGGTGGCGCCCCAGGCGGAGTCGTGCCAGGCCGGGTTCGGCTCGACATAGGTATTGAGGTAGGCCTCGGTCCAGGTGGCCTCGTCGACGGCGCGCTCGCCCAGGCCCAGCACCAGCGAATCGATGGCCGCGGCGATGGCGTTGCGGCCGCGATTGGCGTCGATCGCGTTCATCTCGGCGCTCATCATGTGCATGGTGAGGAAGACGAGGCAGCAGACGCCGGAGAAGACCGCGACGGTGGGAAGCGCCACCCAGAGGGTGAAATTGCGCAGCGGGTGCTTCCCCGGCTTCGCCGTCCGGCGCGTCCCGCGCGCGCCCGGCGCCAAGTTCAATCGGTCTGTGACGGCATGCAACAAGAAATGGTCACCGGCGCTTGGGGGAGGCCCGCAAGGCTAGCGGAGGGGGTTTAACGGGGGTTTAAGCGGGGGATTTACTGCCGACGGACGGCCCCCTCCCAGCCTCACCCATGAAGGGGGAGGTGCCGGCGGTGTGTTGGCGCGATCGAGCTACAACCTCGACTTTCACCTCCCCCTTCATGGGGGAGGTTGGGAGGGGGCCGTCTCAGGCTGCGCCGGCGCCGCCTTCCGTTCCAGCCGCGCCTTGATGCTCTCCACGTCCGCGCGCGGCGTCGCGGCGAAGAGGGCGCGGGTGTAGGGGTGCTCGGGGGCGGAGAAGACCTGGTCGCGGGTGCCCTGCTCCACCGCTTCGCCCAGGTACATCACCATCACCTCGTCGGCGATGTAGCGCACCACGCTCAGGTCGTGGCTGATGAAGACGTAGGTGAGGCCGAACTCGTCCTGCAGGTCGGCGAGGAGGTTGAGGATCTGCGCCTGCACCGAGAGGTCGAGCGCCGAGACCGGCTCGTCGAGCACCAGCAGCGTCGGCCTGCAGGATGATGGCGCGGGCGATGGCGATGCGCTGGCGCTGGCCGCCCGAGAACATGTGCGGGTAGCGGTTGAAGTGCTCCGGCTGCAGCCCGACCTTCTGCAGCATCTGGTGCGCCAGGTCGCGGCGCTCGCCGGCCGGCATGTCGGTGTTGAGCAGCAGCGGCTCCATCAGCACGTCGCCGATCTTCTGGCGCGGATTGAGCGAGCCATAGGGGTTCTGGAAGACGATCTGCACCTTGCGGCGCAGCGCGGCGGGGACGCCGCCGCGGCCGATGTCGATGGTCTCGCCGTCGATCTTCAGCTCGCCGGAGGTCTGCCGGTCGATCAGGGTCAGGATGCGGGCCAGCGTCGACTTGCCGGAGCCGGACTCGCCGACGATGGCGAGGGTCTTGCCCTGCTCGAGGCCGAAGCTCACGCCCTTCACCGCATGCACGGTGCGGCCGCCGCCGAACAGGGTGCCGCCGATATGGTAGTCGCGGGTGATGTCCCTGGCTTCGAGGACCAGACCGGCCATCAGGTCGCCTCCTCGAAGTTGACGCCGGAGATGGTCGGCAGCCGGTCGCCGGTGGCGTTCTCGGGCAGCGCCGAGAGCAGCGCGCGGGTGTAGGAGCTCTTGGGCGCGGTGAAGAGCTCGAGCACGCCCGCCTCCTCCATCTTGCGGCCCTTGTACTGCACCACCACCCGGTCGGCGGTCTCGGCGACGACGCCGATGTTGTGGGTGATCATGATGAGGCCCATGCCGTGCTCGAGCTGCAGCCGGACCAGCAGGTCGAGGATCTGCTTCTGGATGGTGACGTCGAGCGCGGTGGTCGGCTCGTCGGCGATCAGCAGCTTGGGGTTGCAGGCGATCGCCATGGCGATCATGACGCGCTGGTTCTGGCCGCCCGACATCTGGTGCGGGAAGGAGTTGAGCCGCTCCGCCGGGTTGGGGATGCCGACCTGCTCGAGCAGTTCGATGGCGCGGGCGCGGCGCTGGCGCCTTGTCCATGCCGAGGTGGAAGCGCAGCACCTCCTCGATCTGGAAGCCGACGGTGAAGCAGGGGTTGAGGCTGCTCATCGGCTCCTGGAAGATCATGGCGACGTCCTTGCCGATGATCTTGCGCCGGTCGGCGGCGGAGATGGCGAGCAGGTCCTTGCCGTCGAACTGCATCAGGTCGGCGGTGACCGTGGCGGTCGGCGGCAGCAGCCCCATCACCGCCAGCATGGCGACCGACTTGCCCGAGCCGGACTCGCCGACGATGGCGAGCACTTCGCGCGCGATCGACATGCAGGTCGATGCCCTTGACGGCGTGGAACAGGCCGGCCGAGGTATCGAAGGCGACGGTGAGGTTCCTGACTTCGAGCAGGTGCATCGGCCTCAGCTCCGCTTCAGCTTGGGGTCGAGCGCGTCGCGCAGGCCGTCGCCGACGAGGTTGATGGCGAGCACGGTGATCAGGATGGCGAGGCCGGGCATGGTGACGATCCACCAGGCGCGAGGTGATGAACTCGCGCGCCCGCGCCAGCATGGTGCCCCATTCGGGCGTCGGCGGCTGCGCGCCCATGCCGAGGAAGCCGAGCGCGGCGGCCTCGAGGATGGCGTTCGAGAAGCTGAGCGTCGCCTGGACGATCAGCGGCCCGAGGCAGTTGGGCAGGATGGTGACGAACATCAGCCGCAGGTGCCCGGCCCCGGCGACCTTGGCCGAGGTCACGTATTCGCGGCTCTTCTCGGACAGCACGGCGGCGCGGGTCAGGCGGGCGAAATGCGGCTGCAGCACCACCGCGATGGCGAGCATGGCGTTGAACAGGCCGGGGCCGAGGATGGCGACCAGCACCAGCGCCAGCAGCAGCGAGGGGAAGGCGAGGATGATGTCCATCACCCGCATGATCAGCGCATCGACCCAGCCGCGGAAGTAGCCGGCGAGCAGGCCCAGCGTGACGCCGGCGACGAGCGACACGGTGACGACGAAGAAGCCGATGAACAGCGAATAGCGGGCGCCGTGGATGAGGCGCGAGAGGATGTCGCGCCCGACCTCGTCGGTGCCGAGGAAGAACTGCGGCTGGGTGCCGCCGGCCCAGGGCGGCGGCATGCGGATGAACTCGCGGAACTGCTGCTCGGGCGCGAAGGGCGCGAGGATCGGCGCGAAGATGGCGACGAGGATCAGCAGCAGGAAGACGATGAGCCCGAGCACGGCGCCCCGGTTCATCGAGAAATAGTACCAGAACTCGCGCAGGCCGTTGAAGCGGCTGTCGGTGGAGGTGGTGGCGACGGCTTCGCTCATCAGTGCACCCGGATGCGCGGGTTGATGACGGCGTAGAGGATATCGACCAGAGGTTCACCGCCATGACGATCAGGGCGATGAGCAGCAGGCCCGACTGCACCGACGACGTAGTCGCGCTTGGAAATGGAGTCGATCATCCACTTGCCGATGCCCGGCCAGGAAAAGATCGTCTCGGTGAGGATGGCGCCGGCCATCAGCAGCGCCGACCTGCAGGCCGATGGTGGTGACCACCGGGATCAGCGCGTTGCGGAAGGCGTGGACGCCGACGACGCGGCTCGGCTCGAGCCCCTTGGCGCGGGCGGTGCGGACATAGTCCTCGCCCAGCACCTCGAGCATGGCCGAGCGGGTCTGCCGCGCGATGACGGCGAGCGGAATGGTGCCGAGCACGATGGCCGGCAGGATGAGGTGGCGCAGCGCCGAGACGAAGGCGTCCGGCTTGCCGGCGATGCAGGCTGTCGATCAGCATGAAGCCGGTGACGCGCGGGAAGAAGAAGTTGAGCGACGATGCGGCCCGAGACCGGGGTCCAGCCGAGATAGCCGGAAAAGAAGATGATGAGGAGCAGGCCCCACCAGAAGATCGGCATCGAATAGCCGGTGAGCGCCATGCCCATGGTGACCTGGTCGAACCACGAGCCGCGCTTGATGGCGGCGAAGATGCCGGCGGGGATGCCGAGCACCACGGCGATCAGCATGGCGAAGAGCGCGAGCTCGACGGTCGCCGGGAACAGCGTCATGAACTCGTCGATCACCGGGCGCTTGGTGGCGAGCGAGACGCCGAAATTGCCGTGCAGGATGCCGCCGACGTAGTTGAAGTACTGCTGCCAGATCGGCAGGTCGAAGCCGAACTGCTCCTTGAGGATCTCGTAGCGCTCGGGCGTCACGCCGTGCTCGCCGGCCATGGCGAGGATGGGATCGCCGGGCAGCAGGCGGATGAAGGCGAAGGACGCGATGGTGATGCCGATGAGGGTCGGCACGATGAGGGCGAGCTTCTGGAGGATGAAGCGCAGCATTATGGGTGTGCCAAAGGGCGGCGCCGTAGCATGGCGCCGCCCTTCGCATTGTCTCGCTTACTCGGTCACGTCGACATTGTCGAAGCGGTGGATGCCGAGCGGGTCCATGGTGTAGCCCTGGACGCGCTTGTTCATCGGCATGAAGACCTTGCGAGTGGGCAATCAGGTCATCGCCGGCTCCTCGGCCTTGAAGATTTCCTGAGCCTTCTCGTAGAGCTTGGTGCGCTCAGCCTGGTCGGAAACCTTCTTGGCGTCCTGGATGGCCGTTCTCGAAGTCCTCGTTGCACCAGCTCGAGTAGTTCGAGACGCCGATGGCCGAGCACGAGAACAGGGTGGCGAAGAAGTTGTCCGGATCGCCGTTGTCGCCGGTCCAGCCGATCTGGAAGGCACCCGGGCGGTCCTTCTGCTTGCCGTCGCTCGCGGTACTCGGTCCACTCGTACGGTGACGATGTTGGCGGTGACGCCGACCTTGGCCCAGTCGGCCTGGATCAGTTCGGCGGCGCGCTGCGACGTTCGGGTTGTACGGACGCGACGACCGGCATGGCCCAGAGGTCGAGCGTGAGGTTCGAGACGCCGGCGTCGGCCAGCATCTTCTTGGCCGCTTCCGGATCGTAGGCGTCGTCGTCGACGATCGCGTTGTTATAGGACCACATGGTCGGCGGGATCAGGTTCTTGGCCGACCTGGCCGGCACCCTGGTACACCGCGTCGATCGATCGCCTGCTTGTTGATGGCCATGTTGAGCGCCTTGCGGACTTCACGTTGTCGATCGGCGGCTGACCGTGGTGTTGTAGGACATGTAGCCGATGTTGAGGCCTTCCTGCTCCTGCACCGTCGAGGTTGGTGTCGGCCTTGAGCGCCGGCGATGTCGGCCGGGTTCGGGATAGGCCATGACGTCGCATTCGCCGGCCTTGCAGCTTCTGCACGCGCACCGTCGCGTCGGTGGTGATGGCGAAGATCAGGTCGTCGATCGCCACCTTGCCCGCCCAGTAGTCCGGGATGGCCTTGTAGCGGATGACCGCGTCGGTCTGGTAGTCGACGAAGGTGAACGGGCCGGTGCCGATCGGCTTGTTGGCGAAGTCGGCGAGGTTGCCGGCGGCCGGCGAGCTGGTCGGCATATTCCTTCGAGACGATCGAGGCGAAGTCCATGCCGAGGTTGGCGAGCATCGGCGCGTTCGGCTCGGTGAGCGTCAGCTTGCACGGTCAGGTCGTCGACCTTCTTCGACTCGACTTGAGTGAACTTCGGCATGTCCATGCCCTGGAAGTAGTCGTAGCGTCAGGCCCTCGCAGGTACGTGGTACCACGGGTTGTCGGCTTCCTACTGGCGCTCGAACGAGAAGATCACGTCGTCGGCGTTGAGGTCGCGCGTCGGCGTGAAATAGGACGGTGGTCTGGAACTTCACGCCCGGGCGCAGATGGAAGGTGTAGGTCAGGCCATCGGCCGAAACGTCCCAGCTCTCGGCAAGGCCCGGCTCGACCGCGGTGCCGCCGTGCTCGAACTCGACGAGGCGGTTGTAGATGGTGCGCGACGAGGCGTCGAAGTCGTTGCCGCCGGTGGTCGGGCCGGGGTCGAAATTGGCCGGCGAGGCTTCCGAGCAGTAGACGAGCTGTCTTGGCATAGGCGCTGCCGCCCATCACCGCGACGAGCGCCGTGGCGGCGAGCAGGGTTTTCATCAATTTCATGATGGCTGTCTCCCGAAGATTATTGCGCTCCGGGCATTTCTCGCCCCGAGCTTGGCGCGCAACAAAGCGTTTTTCTGCTGCCACGCAATGGGAATATTGACCGGCTGGTCAGCACTGTGCAGTGGAACGGATTCTTCGCCAGCGAAATGTCGTCGGCGCTGCTGTGCTAAGCGGTTGTGCGGTTTGACCAAATGGTCAATCGGCGCACGCAGCGATGACGGCATGAGCAGTCGATCGCCACTGTCGCGCTGGTCGTCGACGACTATGACGAGGCCATCGCCTTCTATCGCGACGCGCTGGGCTTCGCGCTGCGTCGCGGACACCGACATGGGCGGCGGCAAGCGCTGGGTGGTGGTCGGGCCGGCCGGCGGCGGCGCGCGGCTGCTGCTGGCCAAGGCCGACGGCGCGGCGCAGCAGGCGCGCGATCGGCAACCAGACCGGCGGGCGGGTCGGCTTCTTCCTCGAGACCGACGATTTCGCGCGCGATCATGCGGCGCTTCATCGAGCGCGGGGTGAGCTTCCTCGAGGCGCCGCGGCACGAGGCCTATGGCACCGTGGCGGTGTTCGAGGACCCGTACGGCAACAAGTGGGACCTGATCGAGCCAAGGGCTGAGCCGACGTCTCGTCGCAATCGCGCTAGGTCCGCGCCTTCCGACGCGTCATCCAGCCTGGAGATCTGCCATGACGCAAGCGCCGCCTCGGCCGCTCGGACCTTCACATCGAGCCGCTGGTGTTCGGCAGCAATGTGCTGGGCTGGACGCTCGAACGAGACAGACTGCGTTCGAGGTGCTCGACGCCTTCGTCGACGACGGGTTCACGGCGCATCGACACGGCCGACAGCTATCGCGCAAGGGCAAGTCGCGAGACGATCATCGGGCAACTGGATGAAGGCGCGCGGCAACCGCGACAAGGTGCTGGTGTTCACCAAGGTCGGCTCGGACATGGGCCAGGGGCATCGCGACCTCAGCGCCAAGTGGATCGAGGAGGAGGTCGAGGCGTCGCTGAAGCGGCTGCAGACCGACTATATCGACCTCTACCAGAGCCACTGGCCCGACCCGAACACGCCGCAGGAGGAGACGCTGCGCGCGCATTCGACAGGCTGGTCAAGGCGGGCAAGGTGCGCTTCATCGGCTCCTCGAACCAGGACGCGGCGCTGCTGAGCGAGGCGCTCGAGATCTCGAAGCGCGAGGGCTTGCCGCGCTACGAGACGATGCAGAACGAATTCAATCTCTACGACCGCGACAAGTTCGAGGGCGCGGTGCAGGACATCTGCGTGACGCGAGGAGGTCTCGGGCATCGGCTATTTCAGCCTGGCCGCGCGGGTTCCTCACCGGCAAGTACCGGAGCGCGGCCGACGCCGGCAAGAGCCCGCGCGGCCAGGGGGTGGTGGAGCAAATATCTCAACGACCAAGGGCGAACGCATCCTCGCGGCGCTCGACAGCGTGTCGGCAGCGCACCGGCGCGGCGCTGAGCGAGATCGCGCTGGCCTGGGTCGCGGCGCAGCCGGGCGTCGGCGGCGCCGATCGCCTCGGCGACGTCGGTGGAGCAGCTGCAGAGCCTGGTGCGCGGGGCGCGGCTGCAGCTGAGCGAGGCGGACTTGAGGGAGCTGACGGAGGCGGGGCGGTAAAGTTGGGGGAGCGCCCTCGTGCCTTCGACAAGCTCAGGATGAGGGCGTGAGAGATAGGGTGCGGGGTCAGGGCCTGCTGGGACGCCGCCGCGCCCACGGACCTCATCCTGAGCTTGTCGAAGGATGCGGCCCATTTGAGAGGCTGAACCCCTCACCCCAGCTTCGCTAAGTCGCTGCGCTCCTAGCTGCGCTACCCTCTCCCCTCAGGGGAGAGGGGGCGCTGTGCCTCACGCGACTAAGAAGCCGCCATCGACCGGCAGGATCGCGCCGGTGATGAAGCCGGCGAGCGGCGAGCAGAGGAAGAGGGCGGCGGGGGCGAGGTCGGCCGGGCGTGCCCCAGCGGCCGAGCGGGGTGCGGCCGATGCAGTTCGGCGTTGCGCTCGGGGTTGGCGCGCGGCACCGCGGTCATGGCGGTCTCGATCCAGCCGGGCGCCAGCGCGTTGACGCGGATGTTCTCCTTGGCGAAGGCGACGGCCAGCGACTTGGTCATGCCGGCGACGGCGTGCTTGGAGGCGGCATAGGCCGGGGCGTGCGGCGCGCCGAAGAACGAGAACATCGAGCCGATGTTGAGGATGGCGCCGCCGGCGAGCTTGCTGCGGAAGGCCGTGGCGGTGCGCATCGAGCCGGTGAGATTGATGTCGAGCGACCGTCTCGAAGCCGTCGATGGTGAATTCGGCGGCGCGGAGGTTGACGCCGGCGCAGTTGACGAGGGCGGCGACGGGGCCGAAGCCGGCGGCGATAGTCGTCGACCGCCGCGGTGTTGCGCACGTCGAGCTCGGTGTAGGTGAAGCGCGGCTCGGCGGCGGTGGCGGCCTGCGACCTCGGCCTCGGTGGCGCCGGTGGCGTGGACGATGGCGCCGGCATCGGCGAAGGCGCGGCCGATGCCCTGCCCGATGCCCGAGGTGCCGCCGATGATGACGACGGTCTTGCCGGCGAAGAATTCGGTTGCCCAGGTCATGCTGTCACTCTCGTTGGAACGGCCCCCTCACCCGCCGCTTTGCGGCGACCTCTCCCCCGAAGGGAGAGGGTGGTGGCGCGGCACGATCTTGCCACAGGTCACCTCTCCCTTGGGGAGAGGTCGGTCGACGGACCGGGTGAGGGGGCCTTCAGGTCAGCGCACGAACTGGTCCACGTAGTCGGCGCCCAGCCCGACGCTCGTCGTAGTGCTTGCGGCACATGTCGATCTTGGTGAAGACGTCCTCGAAGCCGATCTGCTTGTTGTCCTTGTCGAGATAGACCATGCAGCCGGAGATGTTGAAGAAGGTGATCATCTCCGGCGCAGTCCTCGGGGACGGTGAGGGTGTGGATCTCGCCCGGCGGCTCGAAGACGTAGGAGCCGGTCTCGGCCACCCAGTCGTGCTCGAGATAGTGCCAGCGGCCCTTGATGACGTAGCCGTGGACCGGCGCCGGATGCAGGTGCCGCGACAGGATGCCGGCGCGGCGGACGCGCAGCAGGTTGCACCACTGGCCCTGCAGCGTGTTGAGCATCAGCGGCCGGAACCACACGCCTTCGGCCTGCGGCACCCAGACGCGCTCGTCCTCGGGGACGGCGGTGATGGCGATCTCGGTGGGGGCGAGGGGATGGGCCGAGCCCTTGAAGGTCTGGTACATGGTGTTCTCCTTTGCTCCGCACTCACACTGTCCGTCTCCCCACGGTACGGCGGTCGCCCTCCCCGCAACGCGGCAGGTCGCTCGGCGCCGCCGTCCCCCTGCCCCGCGGGGAGAGGGTCAGCAGGCGAGGCGGCTAGGTCGCCTACCAGTGGAACTCTTCGACATTCTCGCGGGCGCCGAGCAGGAAGGCGTCGCCGATGAGGCGGAGGGGCGAGCCGTCCATTTCGGACTTGCCCTTCTTGAGCAGCTTGGCGAAGCGCTCGTAGATCGCCTCGTATTCCTCGGACGGGTTGGCGACGGTCTCCTCGCCGTCGACCTTGAGCACCGTGCCGCCCTTTTCGAGCTTCAGCTTGGTGCCCTTGCGGGTCTCGATGGCGATGGTCCAGATCTCGCCCAACTCCTCGAGCCAGTTGAAGCCGGCGCTCAGCCTGGGCTGGTGCTTCTGGGTCGACTTGAAGGTGATCTCGACGTCGACCGGGGTCTGGCGGTTGGCGGGGTAACGCAGCGTGGCGTTCTCGACGAAGACCGGGAACGGCATGATCTTGGTGAAGATCGACATGGCGTTGATGCCGGGATCGCAGACGCCGAAGCCGCCGGGCTCCCACACCCATTCCTGGCCGGGATGCCACTTGCGGACGCTCTCGCGCCAGTCGATGCGGAGCGACGGCGACGCCTTCGTCCTTGAGGATGAGCTTGGCCGCGTCGACGGCGGCGTTGTAGCGCGAGTGCCAGGTCTGGAACAGCACCGCGCCCTTCTTCTCGCCATAGGCGACGAGGTCCTCGAACTCGGTGATGGTGGGCGTCGGCGGCTTTTCGAGCAGCACGTCCTTGCCGGCGTCGATCGCCTCGCGGACATAGGCGTGGCGCACGCCGGGCGGGGTGCAGACGGCGACGAGCTTCACCTCGGGCATGGCCTTGTAGAGCTCGGCCGGGGTGCGGAACACCGGCACGCCGTTATGGCCGACGCCGCGGGTCGAGACGGTGGCGGCGAGCTCGAAATCCGGGCTCTTGTCGATCACCGGCAGGTGCTGATCCTGCGCGATCTTGCCGATGCCGATCACGGCGATTTTCTTCCTGGCCATGGTGAGCTCCTGCAACGGGCGCCTTAAGGGCTTGGCGGAGCGCGGGGTTTCAGCGGACGGCTGCCAGAGGCGGTTGCTGATGGCAGCGGGAAGCGCGGTCTCGGCGCATCGTCGGCGGGTCGACGCGATGCCGCGGTGGCGGCGATAGCGTCGAGGCGTCGCCAGGTGACATCACTGCGCGCGGAAGATCGTTCGCCGAGGCGCTGGGCCGGCTCGCGTCCAGCCGGATGCAAGTCGGCGACTGCGGGCGATGCGAGCCGGCCGGCTACCTGACGATGATCGCCCGGAAGTCGTTGACGTTGGTGCCGGTCGGGCCGGTGGTGAAGAGGCCGCCGATGGCCTTGAAGGCGTTGTAGGCATCGTTGCGGGCGAGCGCGGTGCGCGGATCGATGCCGGCGGCGCGCATGCGGCCGGCGGTCTGGCCGTCGGCATAGGCGCCGGCATTGTCGCCGCCGCCGTCGATGCCGTCGGTGTCGGCGGCGAGCGCGGCGATCCCCTCGGTGCCCTCGATGGCGATGGCGAAGGCGAGGAGGAACTCGCCGTTGCGGCCGCCGATGCCGGTCTGGTCTCGAATGGTGACGGTGGTCTCGCCGCCCGAGAGCAGCAGGGCGGGTTTGGCGAACGGCCGGTTGCGGGCGCGGATCTCGCGGGCGAGCGCGGCATGCACCTTGGCGACCTCGCGGGCTTCGCCCTCGACGGCGTCGGAGAGGATGTGGGGGGTGAGCCCCAGTTCGCGCGCTGCTTCGGCGGCGGCCTCGAGCGAGAGCGCCGCGGAGGCGATGATGCGGACGGTGTTGCGGGCAAAGCGCGGATCGTCCGGGCGCGGCGCCGGGTTGCGGTCGGAGGCGAGGAGGTCCTCGGCGGCCTGTGGCAGCTTCAGCCGATAGAGCGCGGCGAGATGGCGTGCCTCGGCGCGTCCGGCGGCGAGCGGCACGGTCGGCCCGGAGGCGACGATCGAGGGATCGTCGCCCGGCACGTCGGAGACGATGAGGGTCGCGACGCTGGCGGGGGCCGCGAGGGCGGCGAGGCGGCCGCCCTTGATGGCGCTGAGCTCGTTGCGGATGACGTTCATCGCCGAGATCGGGGCGCCGGAGGCGAGGAGGGTCTCGTTGACCGCCTGCTCGTCCTCGAAGCTCAGCCCGGCGGCGGGCTGCGGCAGCAGCGCCGAGCCGCCGCCCGAGATCAGGGCGACGACGAGATCGTCCGGGCTGAGGCCGGAGAGCGTCTCCATGATGCGCCGGGCGGCGAGGAAGCCGGCGACGTCGGGCACCGGATGCGCCGCTTCGACGATCTCGATGCGGCGCGTCGGCGCGCCGTAGCCGTAGCGGGTGACGACGAGGCCGCGGTCGATCGGGCCGTCCCAGGCCTCCTCGAAGGCCTTTGCCATCTGGGCCGAGGCCTTGCCGGCGCCGATGACGATGGTGCGGCCGGCGGGCCGGGGCGGCAGGTTGGCGGCGATGGCGCGCGCCGGCTGGGCGGCGGCCACGGCCTGGTGGAAGAGCCGTTCGAGAAGGTCGCGATCCATGGGGTGTCCGGTTCAGTCGGCGGGCATAGTGTCGGGGGTCGGGCGATGGTGCAAGGGGCGCTTCCTGCACCCCAGATGAACGGCAGATGAACGGCGACCTCAACTGATGTTCAACCCGGATCAGCTACCGAAAGCAGAACGTTGGACTATATTGGCCTCGAGCCGGAAGGGACGCGTCGGCCCGGGCAGCAGGAAGCACACATGAGCCTCACACGACTGGCCGCCGGAATGGCCCTGGCGGCGCTCACCATACTCCCGTCCCACAGCATGGGGGCGGAGGTCATCGACCTGACTCCGCCGCGGCTGATGCCGGATGCGCCGGGGATCGCGCCGGGGGACTCCGCCGCGGCTGGAGAGTCGCGCCTCAGCTTCGCCCCGACGCCGGCCCGGGAACAGTATGCAGGCGATGGCGGGTCCTCCGACTCCGTCGAGTTGCAGCCGATGCTGCCGACCCGGCATTTCGGCGCGCAGGTGACGCTCTCCTGCGCCGTGGCCGACACGCCGAACGACCTGGTACTGGTCAATCGCGGGCTCGACCCCCTGCCCGCCGGAACGCGGATCAAGTGGCAGATCCGGAGCGCCGGGCTGGTTGGCTATTTCGCCATCATCGGGCCGCTCGGACCGGGAGAGAAGCTGGTCGCCGACGACGTTGTCGCCGGCCAGCCGGACGGCGGCGCGAGCTGCGTGGCGCGGGCGATCTAGCAGGGTGCCGCCCGGTTGCCCGGGAGACAAAAAACTGTCATCGAACGCGGCTAACTGAGCCTAGCTCCCCGTTATTGCCAGAGCCGCTGCCCATGCCGGAACGTCATGCCATCTACTACGCCCCTGGCGTGACCGATCCGCTCTGGACGAAGGCCGCCGAGTGGCTGGGGCGCGATCCGCTGGGCGCGGCGAAGATCGACGGCCCGGTGGCCGGCCTCGCACGCGACATGCTCCACGCGCGCAGCGTCTCGGCGCGCCGGTACGGCTTTCACGCGACGCTCAAGGCGCCGATTGCGCTGGCCGACGGGCAGAGCCGCGCAGAACTCGAGGCGGCGCTGGCCGCTTTCGCCGCCCGCACTCCCAGTGTTGAGATCGGGCCGTTGCAGCTGGCGCTGCTCGACGGGTTCCTGGCGCTGATCCCGGTCCGCCAGAGCGCCGAGCTCACCGGCTTCGCCTCGGAAGTGGTGGTGAATTTCGACCGCTTCCGCGCGCCGCCGAGCGATGCCGAGCGGGCCCGCCGGCATGAACGGCAACCGGCTGTCGCCGCGCCAGGTCGAGCTGATCGAGAGCTTCGGCTACCCCTATGTGTTCGAGGAGTTCCGCTTCCACATGACGCTGACCGACCGGCTGGAGGCAGCCGACCGGGAGCCGCTGATGGAAGCCGCGGCGGCGCATTTCGGCGAGCTGGTGGGCCGCGCCGGTGACGCTCGACCGGCTGGTGCTGTTCCACGAACCCGAGCCCGGCGCGCCGTTCCGGCGCGGGGCCGAGTTCCTGCTGGAGGGCAGGCGGATGAGCGAGCTCGCGCTGACCAATGCGACGATCGTCCTCGCCGACGAGGTGATCACGGGCTCGGTGCTGGTCGCGCGACGGGGTGATCGCCGATATCGACGGCCGGCGCCGCGTCGGCGGCGAGGATTTCGAGGGCGACTTCCTGATCCCCGGGCTGGTGGAGCTCCACACCGACCATTTCGAGAACCATTACCGGCCGCGGCCGGGGGTGACCTGGAACGCCATCGCGGCGCTGCAGAGCCACGACGCGCAGGTCGCGGGCGCCGGGATCACCACGGTGTTCGATGCGGTGCGGATCGGCTCGGACCCCGAGACAGCGAGCGACATGAGCGCCGACGTCCGCGCGATGGTCGAGGCGGTGCGACGGCAGCGATGCCGACGACCGGCTGCGGGCCGACCACCGGGTGCATCTCAGGTGCGAGCTGCCGACGCCGGATGCGGCGGAGCATTTCGATGCGCATTGCGAGAACCCGATCGTCGGGCTCGCCTCGCTGATGGACCACACGCCGGGCCAGCGGCAGTACACGACGCTCGATGCACTACATCGCCTATTACCAGAAGAAGCTGCAGGCTCTCCGATGCCGAGATGGCGCAGTTCATCGCCGACCGGCAGGCCGAGCACGACGCGCTATGCCGACAGCAACCGGGCGCGCATCCTCGAGCGCGGGCAGCGCCATCGGGCTGGCCTTCGCGAGCCATGACGACGCGACGGTCGAGCATGTCGCCGAAGCGGTGCGGGACGGCATGAGCATCGCCGAGTTCCCGACCACGATGGAGGCGGCCAGGGCCTCGCATGCGGCCGGGATGGCGGTGCTGATGGGCGCGCCGAACGTGGTCCGCGGGCAATCGCACAACGGCAACATCTCGGCGGTGGAGCTGGCCAAGGCCGGCGTGCTCGACGTGCTGAGCTCGGACTATGTGCCCTTCGCGCTGCTGCAGGCGGCGTTCCTGTTGCCGGAGCGGGCCGAGACGATCGCGCTGCCGCAGGCGATCGCCATGGTGACGTCGCGCCCGGCGGCGGCGGCGAAGCTCGACGATCGCGGCGAGATCGCCATCGGCAAGCGCGCCGACCTGGTGCGGGTGCGGCGCAAGCCGGGCGACGTGCCGGTGGTGCGCTCGGTGTGGCGGCAAGGCAGGCGGGTCAGCTGATGCAGAAGGGGGCGCTGGTCCTCGTCGTCGGCGCCTCGGGGGCCGGCAAGGACACGCTGATCGGCGCGGCCCGGGCGGCGCTCGGCGACGAGCCGCGCTTCCTGTTCCCGCGCCGGGTGGTGACGCGCGAGGCGATGGTCGAGCTCGAGGACCACGACAGCGTCGACCCGGCGGAATTCGACCGGCAGAAGCAGCGCGGCGCCTATGCGCTCGACTGGGAGGCGCATGGGCTGAGCTACGGCGTGCCGGCCTCGATCGACGCCGCGATGGCGGCGGGCGGCATCGTGGTGGTGAACACCTCGCGCCGGGTGATCGAGCAGGCGGTCGAGCGCTACCCCAACTGCCATGTGCTGCTGGTCGCGGCAGAACCGGCGATCCGGGCGCGAGCGGCTGGCGTCGCGTGGCCGGGAGACCGCGGAGCAGGTCGCACTGCGGCTGAGCCGCGAAGGCGCGCCGCTGCCCGCCGGGGTCGAGGCGGTCGAGATCGACAATTCGGGGTCGCTGGAGGCGGGCGTCGAGCGGTTCGTCTCGGCGCTCAAAGCCATCGCCGGGTGAACCTCGACGCGGGGCTGCGGCGTTGGTTGGCGGTAGCGTCAACCATGGGACCCCGGCATGACCAGATCTTCGCTCTACTTCTTCATCGCAGCGCTGACCGCGCGCGGCCATCGGCCTGGGTCTCTACATCGCCTACCAGGAATCGCAGAAGCCCAGCCTCGAGATCCAGATCAACGAGCAGGGGATCAGCATCGATGGAAACGGCTGAAGGCATCGCGCCGGCAGCGGATCGAGGCCGCGCTGTTTCGCGCCATCGGAGAGCAGGGCGCGGCGCGGATCGACGAGCTCGACGTGAGGAAGCTGGCGGACGCGGTGATGGCGGCCCTGCCCGACGACGCGCCGCCTTCTCCGATCGATCCCGAAGGGGACGGGCTGACGCCGAAGGAACTAAACGCGGCCAACGACATTTAGAAATGTGAAAGGGGCCGCCCCTCTTGGGGCCGGCCCCTTTGGAATGTCGCTTCCGGAAAAGCTGCAACTTTTCCCGCTGGCTAGAGCTTGGCGACGCAGACCTTGCCGACACCGGACTGCTGGGTGCCGAGCTTGGCGGCAGCTGCCTTGCTGAGGTCGATGATGCGACCCTTAACGAAGGGACCGCGATCGTTGATCTTCACCTCGATCGACTTGCCCGTCCTCTGGTTCGTGACTTTCACGACGGTCCCGAGGGGGAGCGTCTTGTGGGCGGCGGTCATCGCGTTCTGATTGAACCGCTCGCCGGAAGCCGTTTGCTTGCCGTGGAACCCGGGACCATACCAGGACGCACCACCGCATTGGTCTGCTGCCATCGAAGCTGTGACGGTACCGAACAAGCCCGTCACGAGGGCCGCGACCACAACGATTTTCCTAATCAACCTAGCACTACTCACGCTTGTTTTTGACAGGCCTGAGAAGGCTTTGGACTCGTGGCGACAATATGAACGAAGTCTGAACGCCGCCCGTCCAAGTGCAACCGTTGCAAAAATGCAATAGTGAGCATACGCGATTCCGCGTGGTTTCTCCGGTGCTTACCCGTAGGTTAACCATCGGTAAATTGGTTTACGATTTGTTGACGCCGGGTGTCGACTTGCTGTCCTTGAGAGCCCATCAACGACGCTTTGTGGCGAAATTTGTGACGTTTTTCGCTCGAAATCTCGGGTCTGCAGCAACTTCCCCGCCGCCATGCAGACGATCATCGCGCCCCGGCAATTTTGACCAATTGATAAAATTTCCGGGCTGCGCTAGCGTCCTCTCCAGAATAGCTCTAGAGGAGAGGGAGCTGCCGATGAGCGGGGGATTGCTCAAGAACGGCATCGAGCCGGGGCGGCTTGGCCCCGAGCAGTACGCACGCAATTTTTCCGACCTGCATCCGCCGCTCGACCGGCACGAGGCCTTCGTCGAGGCCGACCGGTGCTATTTCTGCTTCGATGCGCCGTGCATGAACGCCTGCCCGACCTCGATCGATATCCCGATGTTCATCCGGGAGATCTCGACCGACAATCCGCTGGGGGCGGCGGAGACGATCTTCGAGCAGAACATCCTGGGCGGCATGTGCGCCCGGGTCTGCCCGACCGAGCAGCTCTGCGAGGAAGCCTGCGTGCGCATGGAGGCCGAAGGCAAGCCGGTGAAGATCGGACTGCTGCAGCGCTATGCCACCGACATCGCCATGGAGGAGGAAGCGCAGTTCTTCACCCGGGCGCCGGCGAGCGGCAAGACGGTGGCGGTGGTCGGGGCCGGTCCGGCCGGCCTCGCCGCGGCGCATCGGCTCGCCATGCACGGGCACGAAGCGGTGGTCTATGACGCGCGGCCGAAGGCGGGCGGGCTCAACGAATACGGCATCGCCTCCTACAAGACGCCGGACGGCTTTGCGCAGGCCGAGGTCGATTACGTGACCGCGATCGGCGGCATCGACATCGTGCTCGGACAGGAACTGGGGCGCGACCTGACGCTGGACCGGCTGCTCGAGACGCACGACGCGGTGTTCCTCGGCATCGGGCTGGGCGGCGTCAATGCGCTGCGCGCCGAGGGCGAGGTGGACGGCACCGAAGGGCTGACCGACGCGGTCGACTTCATCGCACAGCTGCGCCAGAGCAAGGATCTCTCGAGCCTGCCGGTCGGACGGCGCGTGGTGGTGATCGGCGGCGGCATGACGGCGATCGACGCGGCGGTGCAATCGAAGCTGCTCGGCGCCGAGGATGTGACCATCTGCTATCGCCGCGGCAAGGAGCACATGAACGCCTCGGGCTTCGAGCAGGACCTCGCGGCCTCGAAGGGCGTCAACATCCGGCACTGGGTGCAGCCGCGCGCGCGTGCTGAGCGAGAACGGCAAGGTCACCGGCATCGAGCTCGAATATACCGAGATGCGCGACGGGCGCCTTGCCGGCATGGGTCACACGCTGACGCTGCCGGCCGACCAGGTGTTCAAGGCGATCGGGCAGACGCTCGAGGAGGAGACGGCGGCCGGGCTGACGCTGAGCGGCGGGCGGATCGAGACCGACGTCGACGGCCGCACCTCACGTGAGGGCGTCTGGGCCGGCGGCGACTGCGTGTCGGCGGGGGATGACCTGACGGTGACCGCCGTAGCGCAGGGACGCGACGCGGCGGAGAGCATTCACCGATACCTTACAGCAGCGCCATGAACTCTTCGACGGTCAGTCCCGATTGGCTGATGATGCTGCGGAGCGTCCCCGGTGGCAGGTCGTGGGCGCCATGCAGTGGCAAGATCACCTTGGAGCCTGGCTCCCCGGGCTTGCGCAAGACGTGGTGGCTACCGCTCGTCCGTTCGACCCGAAATCCGGCGCGCTCGAGAGCACGCAGAACAACCTTGCCGTTGAGACCGGTCAGCCGACGGCCCACCAACTCAGGCTGCGATACTGACGGTGCGCGTCAAGGGCACGATATCGGCGGGAATTTCGTCCCCATCCTCCCGGCGGACTTCAAGCGCCAGCTGGATGGCCTCGTGCGCCATGCGCAACGCATCTTCCTCGTCAATGCCATAGGTGACGATCTCGGGCAGCGCTGGAACGAGCACCGTGAACCCACCCTCGGGCTCCGGCCGCAACTGGATCGTATAGCTCAGTTCACCGCTCATCGTCGTAGCGTCCCCAACCGCGCCACCAATATAGTCGCATCTCCACGAAGCGCCAACCTGGAGGACAAAGATGGCTGACATCCGCAACAACTTCGTCGGGATCAGGTCGCCCAATCCGTTCTGGCTGGCGTCGGCGCCGCCGACCGACAAGGCGTACAATGTCGAGCGCGCCTTCAAGGCCGGCTGGGGCGGCGTGGTGTGGAAGACGCTGGGCGAGGAAGGCCCGCCGGTGGTCAATGTCAACGGGCCGCGCTACGGCGCGATCTGGGGCGCGGACCGGCGGCTGCTCGGCCTCAACAACATCGAACTGATCACCGACCGGGCGCTGCAGGTGAACCTGCAGGAGATCAAGCAGGTCAAGAAGAACTGGCCGGACCGGGCGCTGGTGGTCTCGATCATGGTGCCGTGCGACGAGGACAGCTGGAAGGCGATCCTGCCGCTGGTCGAGGAGACCGAGGCGGACGGGATCGAGCTCAATTTCGGCTGCCCGCACGGCATGAGCGAGCGCGGCATGGGCTCGGCGGTCGGCCAGGTGCCCGAATATGTCGAGATGGTGGTGCGCTGGTGCAAGCAGTACATCGCGCATGCCGGTGATCACCAAGCTGACGCCGAACATCAGCGACATCCGGAAGCCGGCCCGCGCGGCCAAGCAGGGCGGCACCGATGCGGTGAGCCTGATCAACACCATCAACTCGATCACCGCGGTGAACCTCGACACCTTCTCGCCCGAGCCCTCGATCGACGGGCGCGGTTCGCATGGCGGCTATTGCGGGCCGGCGGTGAAGCCGATCGCGCTGTCGATGGTGAGCGAGATCGCGCGCGACCCGGAGACCTTCGGGCTGCCGATCTCGGGCATCGGCGGCATCACCACCTGGCGCGACGCGGCCGAATACCTGGCGCTCGGCGCGGGGAACGTGCAGGTCTGCACCGCGGCCATGACCTATGGCTTCAAGATCGTCGAGGAGATGATCTCGGGGCTGCAAGAACTGGATGGACGAGAAGGGGCACGCGAGCCTCGAGGATTTCACCGGGCGCGCCGTGCGCAACGTCACCGACTGGCAGTTCCTCAACCTCAACTACGTCACCAAGGCGCGGATCAACCAGGACCTCTGCATCAAGTGCGGGCGCTGCCACATCGCCTGCGAGGACACCTCGCACCAGGCGATCATGAAGGAGAAGGACGGCAGGCGGCACTTCGAGGTGATGGACGACGAGTGCGTGGGCTGCAACCTCTGCGTCAATGTCTGCCCGGTCGAGGACTGCATCGAGATGATCGCGCTCGAGCCGGGGATGCTGGACGCGCGCACCAACAAGGTGGTGGAGGCGACGTACGCCAACTGGACGACGCACCCGAACAACCCGACGGCGAAGGCGGTCGAGCCGGCCGAATGAGCGGCCGCCCCGCGCGTTAACGCCGGAGCAACCATCCGCCGATCCGGCCTCTCGCCGCTAAGGATTGGCAAAGCCTCGGCGCATAGCTTCCCTCGCAACAAGGGGGACCTATGAGTCGGTATATCAAGGGGTTGTCTGGCCCTGGCGGGTACTTGGCGCCACTGCGGACAGCCTCGGGCGGCACCGGGCTGCCGCATCCCGGGCGCCTGTTGCTGGTCTCGTTGCTCGCCATGACGCTGATGGCGGCTTCGGCGCTGCTCTCCATCTTCTATGCGATCCACAGCATCGACGGGTTGGCGGTCGAGAGCGAGACGCTGCGGGCCCAGGCCGCACTCGAGTCGCTGGCGGTCGAGGGCTCGGGGAGCCACGCAGAGACGGCGGCGCGGCTCGCTGCCGACTTCGTGCTCGAGGGGGCGCATTTCGCCCCGGCCGGAGCAGCGCTGGACGATGGCTGGACGGCAGTGGCGGTGCCGGGGCTGGCCGACACCGTGCTCGCATGGCTGCCGCGGCGCTTCGCGACGGAGGCGTTCAACCAACTGGCGCCGATCCGCTTCGGCGCCTCGGCCCTGTTCTTCATCTGCGTGGGCGTGATCCTGAGGCGGCACCACCGGCTGGCGACGGAGCTCATCGCGCAACGCCGGGCGATCGCGGTGCTGGCGGTCAGCGATGCGCTGACCGGGCTCGGCAACCGGCTCGCCTTCGAGGAGAAACTCGCCAATGCCCCGACGGGAACGGCGCTGCTCTATATCGATCTCGACGACTTCAAGCGGGTCAACGACACCTTCGGGCACGGTGCAGGGGACGAACTGCTGCGCGCGGTCGCGTCGCGGCTCGCGGCGATCGCCGGGCCGGGCGATTTCGTGGCGCGGATCGGCGGCGACGAGTTTGCCATCCTGAGGATGGCGGAAGCCTCGCGCGGGCAGCTTTCCGAACTCGCGGCGGATATCGGCGCGGCGCTCGCCGAGCCGGTGCGCATGGGCTCGGGCGAGGTCGCGGTCGCCGCCAGCATCGGCATTGCGGTCGCCGGGAGCCGGGGCGGCGATGCCGGCGGGCTGGTGCGATCGGCCGACGAGGCGCTCTACCGCGCCAAGACGTTGCCGGGCCAGGCGTTCGCGTTCGCCGAGGGAGGCGTGAGGGCGGCGTAGGGCGCTGATCAGGGAGAAGATTTTCCGGTTGGCATGTCGAAAGCGGGGTTCCCCGGACGTCGTTCTGACGTCTAACTTCGCCGCGCCTCCAGGGGGATTCCATCAATGACTGCCGTGCTTTCCATCGTCGCCCATCTGCTGCTGGGCGGCGCCTTCGTCGCCTTCGCCATCCGTAACACCAAGGCCATAGCGCGGCTCTCGGGCGTGCTCGCCGGCCGCAAGATCCCGCAGCCGGAGCTGGCGGCGCGCTTCGGCGTGGGGCTACAGGTCGCCGGGGGAGTGCTTACGGTGCTGGCGCCGTTTGTTCCGGTTGCCGGCGTCGTGGGCGGTCTCGTGATGATCGTCTTCCTCATCCTCGCAACGACGCTGTTCCATCCCTACTGGGAATATTCGGGCAGCGAGCGCACGCCGCACGTCACCGCCTGGCTGATGAACACCGGGCTCAGCGGCGCCTTCCTGCTGGTGATCGCGCAGGGGCTTTGAGGGACGGGCCGGCAAAGGCCCCCTCACCCGCCGCTGTGCGGCGACCTCTTCCCCTAGGGAGAGGTGTTCCGGGGCAAAACCCCTCGCCTCTGGCCGCCCCCTCCACCGGCTGCGCCGGTCCCCCTCCCCCGCCACGCGGGGGAGGATTACTTCGGGAACACGCCGCGCATGAAGAGGTTCTCGAGGAACCTCGCCGCGTCCTCGAAGCGGGTTTCGCCGCCGCGGTCCTTGCCGAGGACGGCGCGGACCTGGACGTCGAAATCGGCGTAGTGCTGGGTGGTGGCCCAGATCGAGAAGATCAGGTGGTAGGGGTCGGTGCGCATGATCTTGCCCGCTTCCATCCAGCCCTCGAGCACCTCGGCCTTCTCGTCGACCAGTTGCTTCAGGTCGCCTTCGAGCACGTCGAGGATGCGGGGAGCGCCCTGCAGCATCTCGTTGGCGAAGAGCCGGCTCTGGCGCGGGAAGTCGCGGCTCATCTCGAGCTTGCGACGGATGTAGGAGCGGATCTCGGCCACCGGATCGCCGACCGAGTCGATCTCGCGCAGCGGCTGCAGCCAGATGTCGAGCATCGAGGTCATCAGCCGCTTGTAGATCTCCTCCTTGCGGGGGAAATAGTAGAGCAGGTTCGGCTTACTCATCCCCGCCGCCTCGGCGATCTGGTCGATGGTCGAGCCGCGGAAGCCCTCGCGGGAGAAGACGTCGAGCGCCGCCTCGAGGATCAGGTCCTGCTTCTCGCGCTGGATGCGGGTGACCGGCCGCGGCCGCCGCGACTTCGCCGGTTTCGGCGCACCCTTGCCGTCCCCGGAGTCGAGTTTTTTCACCTTGATCGGCGGCATGGGAGTGATAACGTTTTTTCCAACTGGTCAAATTTCTGGATAACATATCCAAAGGTCAAGCAGAAAACTCGCTTGGCCTAGCAAGCTCAGCAAAAAGACGGACTTAGGAGTAGCAAGGTGTCCGACCGCCGCAATGTCACGCCGAACGACCTGAGTGCGTTCTGGATGCCGTTCACCGCCAACCGGCAGTTCAAGAAGGCGCCGCGCATGTTCGTGGGCGCCAAGGACATGCACTACACGACCTCGGACGGGCGGCAGGTGCTCGACGGCACGGCCGGGCTGTGGTGCGTGAACGCCGGGCACTGCCGGCCGAAGATCGCCGAGGCGATCGGGCGGCAGGCGGCGGAGATGGACTATGCGCCGGCCTTCCAGATGGGCCACCCCAAGGCGTTCGAGCTCGCCAATGCGCTGGTGAGCATCGCGCCGGAGGGGCTCAACCACGTGCTCTATACCAATTCGGGCTCGGAATCGGTCGAGACGGCGCTGAAGGTGGCGCTCGCCTATCACCGGGTGAAGGGCGACGGCAGCCGCTTCCGGCTGATCGGGCGCGAGCGCGGCTATCACGGGGTGAATTTCGGCGGCATCTCGGTGGGCGGCATCGTCTCCAACCGCAAGATGTTCGGGACGCTCCTGACCGGCGTCGACCACATGCCGCATACCCACCTGCCGGCCCAGAACGCCTTCACCCGCGGCGAGCCGGAGCACGGCGCCGACCTCGCGACCGAGCTCGAGCGGATCGTCACGCTGCACGACGCCTCGACCATCGCGGCGGTGATCGTCGAGCCGGTGGCCGGCTCGACCGGCGTGCTGATCCCGCCCAAGGGGTATCTGAAGAAGCTGCGCGAGATCACCAGCAAGCACGGCATCCTGTTGATCTTCGACGAGGTGATCACCGGGTTCGGCCGCGTCGGCACGCCCTTCGCGGCGGACTATTTCGACGTGATGCCGGACATGATCGTCTGCGCCAAGGGGCTGACCAACGGCACCATCCCGATGGGCGCGGTGCTGGTCACCTCGGAGATCCATGACGCGTTCATGCAGGGGCCCGAGCACATGATCGAGTTCATGCATGGCTACACCTATTCGGGGAACCCGGTGGCTTCGGCGGCGGGGCTCGCGACGCTCGAGACCTACAAGGACGAGGACCTGCTGACGCGCGGCGCCGACCTCGCCCAATACTGGGAGGATGCGCTCCATTCGCTGAAGGGCCTGCCGCATGTCATCGACATCCGCAACCTCGGGCTGATCGGCGCGGTGGAGCTGGAGCCGATCGCCGGCGCGCCGACGAAGCGGGCCTTCTCGGCGTTCGTCAAAGCGTTCGAGACCGGCATCCTGATCCGCACCACCGGCGACATCATCGCCATGAGCCCGCCGCTGATCGTCGAGAAGCACCATATCGACGAGCTGGTCGGCACGCTCGGCGGCATCCTGAAGACGCTTGAGTAGACTGGAACGAATGTTCTATATCGCCGTCCATAGAACGAACGTTCCAAACCAGAGATCGGGGTCCCGTGATGCAGACGATTCAGAACGCCATCGGCGGCAAGCTCGTGACCGGCGCCAGCCGGCGCACGCAACCGGTGTTCAACCCGGCGACCGGCGAGGCCATCGCCACGCTGCCGCTCTCGACCGTGGACGAGATCAACTCCGCCATCGCGGCGGCCAAGCAGGCCCTGCCCGGCTGGGCCGCGACCACGCCGATGAAGCGGGCGCGGGTGATGTTCAAGTTCAAGGAGCTGCTCGAAAAGCACGCCGAGGAGCTGGCGGCGCTGATCAGCCTCGAGCACGGCAAGGTGCATGACGATGCGCTGGGCGAGCTGGCGCGCGGCATCGACTGCGTCGATTTCGCCTGCGGCATCCCGCATCTGCTGAAGGGCGAGTTCAGCCGCAATGTCGGGCCGAACATCGACACCTATTCGGACCGGCAGCCGCTCGGCGTGGTGGCCGGCATCACGCCGTTCAACTTCCCGGCCATGGTGCCGATGTGGATGTATCCGCTGGCCATCGCCTGCGGCAACACCTTCATCCTGAAGCCGTCGGAGCGCGATCCGTCGGCGCCGATGTTCGCCTGGCAGCTGTTCATGGACGCCGGCCTGCCCGATGGCGTGCTCAACGTGGTGCATGGCGACAAGGAGGCGGTCGACGCCATCCTCGACCATCCGGACGTCAAGGCGGTGAGCTTCGTCGGCTCGACGCCGATCGCCGAGTATGTCTATCGGCGCGGCACCCAGGCCGGCAAGCGCGTGCAGGCGCTGGGCGGCGCCAAGAACCACATGATCGTCATGCCCGATGCCGACATCGACCAGGCGGCCGACGCGCTGATGGGCGCCGGCTACGGCTCGGCCGGCGAGCGCTGCATGGCGATCTCGGTGGCGGTGCCGGTGGGCGACAAGACCGCCGACGCGCTGATCGCCAAGCTGAAGCCGCGGGTCGAGGCGCTGAAGATCGGGCCGGCGACCGACAAGGACGCGGAGATGGGGCCGATCGTCTCGAAGGCGCAGCGCGACAAGATCGTCGGCTATATCGACAGCGGCGTGCAGCAGGGCGCCGAGCTGGTGGTCGACGGCCGCGGCTTCAAGCTGCAGGGCTATGAGAACGGCTTCTTCGTCGGCGGCACGCTGTTCGACCACGTGAAGCCGGACATGAAGATCTATCGCGACGAGATCTTCGGGCCGGTGCTCTCGGTGGTGCGGGCCGGCACCTACCAGGACGCGGTCGACCTGATCAACGGCCACGAATATGCCAACGGCACGGCGATCTTCACCCGCGACGGCGACGCGGCGCGCGACTTCGCCGACAAGATCGAGGTGGGCATGGTGGGCATCAACGTGCCGATCCCGGTGCCGGTCGCCTACCACTCCTTCGGCGGCTGGAAGCGCTCGCTGTTCGGCGACCACGCGATCTACGGGCCGGAAGGGGTGCACTTCTACACGCGGCTCAAGACGGTGACGACGCGCTGGCCGGCGGGGATCAAGAGCGGGGCCGAGTTCACGTTTCCGAGCATGAAGTAAGAGATGGTAGGCACGCCGGACAAGGCCTTGGCAAACGCCGCTCCCGACACGGGGGTGAATGCACGGCATCGGAGGGATGCTGCCAACAAGAGCGAGGGGCAAGCTGTTCACCCCTCACCCGACCCGCGCTTCGCTCCGGCCACCCTCTCCCCTGAGGGGAGAGGGGAAGAGGAGGCCAGCCCCGGGGGCACCCGCCCAACCTCTCCCCTGAGGGGAGAGGTCGACGCGCAGCGTCGGGTGAGGGGTTCAGTCTCGCGCGCCCGCTCCTTGCGCCGCAACGAGACCGATGCCGAGCACAAGCTGTGGCAAGCCCTTCGGGGTCGCCAACTGGGCGGACGCAAGTTCGTCAGGCAGCTCCCCGTGGGGCCGTATTTCGCTGACTTCGCCTGTCGCGAAGCGGCTCTCATTGTCGAGCTTGATGGCAGCCACCACTTCGAGTCTCCGACCGACCCGGTTCGAACCAAATACCTGACAGAGCAAGGCTATGCCGTGCTTCGCTTCTGGAACAGCGACGTGCTGGGGAACCCTCATGGCGTTGCTGAGAACATTCTCGCGACGATAGCGGGGCACCCCTCACCCGGCGAGCGCTTCGCGCCCGCCACCCTCTCCCCTGAGGGGAGAGGGGAAAAGGGAAGCATGGCTGCGAATGCGAGGCAGCGCAGCTATCGGCTGAGCGCAGACATCCCCCGACTTTTGAAAGATTGACCCATGGCAGCTCCCGGCGAGAACCTCAGGATCAACCCCGAACGCCTTTGGAGCTCCATCCATGAGCTGGCGGAGATCGGGCCGGGGGTGGCCGGGGGCAATAACCGGCAGACGCGTGACCGATGACGACGCCAGGGGGCGGGCGCTGTTCCGGACCTGGTGCGAGGCGGCGGGGCTCGAGATGGGGCTCGACCAGATGGGCACCATGTTCGCGCGGCGCGAGGGGACGGAACCGGGGCTCGACCCGGTGTATGTGGGCAGTCACCTCGATACGCAGCCGACCGGCGGACGCTATGACGGCGTGCTCGGGGTGCTGGGCGGGCTCGAGGTGATCCGCACGCTCGACGACCTCGACATCAGGACACGGCGGCCGATCGTCGTGGTCAACTGGACCAACGAGGAGGGAACGCGGTTTGCCCCCGCCATGCTCGCCTCGGGGGTGTTCGCGGGCGTGCACGAGCAGGACTGGGCCTATGACCGCAAGGACAAGGACGGCAAGCGTTTTGGCGACGAGCTCGAGCGGATCGGCTGGCGCGGCGACGAGCCGACCGGCAAGCGCAAGATCCACGCCTATTACGAACTCCACATCGAGCAGGGGCCGATCCTCGAGGACGAGGGGATCGATATCGGCGTGGTGACGCACGGCCAGGGGCTCAAGTGGCTGCAAGTGACGCTGAGCGGCAAGGAGGCGCATACCGGCTCGACCCCGATGCCGAAGCGCCGCAACGCCTCGCTCGGCATGGCGCGGGTGATCGAGCTCGTCCACGAGGTGGCGATGGAGTACCAGCCCGACGCGGTCGGGCGCCGTGGGGCATATCGAGGTCTATCCCAACTCGCGCAACATCATCGCCGGCAAGGCGGTGTTCACCATCGACATCCGCTCGCCCAACAAGGAAGTGCTGGACCTGATGGACGCCCGCATCCGCTCCGGCATCGAGATGATTGCCGAGGCGCTGGATATCGGCGCCGACGTCGAGCAGGTCGGGCACTTCGACCCGGTGACGTTCGACGCCAAGTTGGTCGGCAACGTGCGCAAGGCCGCCGAGGAAGCCGGCTACACCCACCGCAACATCGTCTCGGGCGCCGGGCACGATGCGTGCTGGATCAACCGCGTGGCGCCGGCGGCGATGATCATGTGCCCGTGCGTCGATGGATTGAGCCACAACGAGGCGGAGTCGATTAGCAAGGAATGGGCGGCGGCGGGAACGGACGTGCTGCTGCGGGCGGTGCTGGAGACGGCGGAGATTGTGGGGTGAGTGTTCCGTCTCTATATTCGAGCAACCTCGCCGAGGAACCGAGCGCATGGCGACCGACAACCTCATCCTTGAACACCTTCGCGCGATCCGCGCGACACTTGACGCGCATTCGGATGAGCTGCGTGAAATCAAGGGTCGGCTCGGCATACTCGAACAGCAATACGCCAGCATCTCGAACCGCATCGATCGGATCGACGAGCGGGTGGCGCGCATCGAAAAACGGCTGGACCTCGTCGAGGCCTGACCGCGATGGCGTGCTGAGGTCCATCAGCGACCTTCCCGCAGGCAACCCCTCACCCGACTTCCGCTTCGCTCCGGCCACCCTCTCCCCGACGGGGAGAGGAACAAGAGGTGCGCGGGCCGCACGAGCTGCGTTCGCGGCAAGGATTTCAAGAGAGGCACCCACTATTCCTCTCTCCGTCGGGGAGAGGGTGGATCGGCCGCAGGCCGAGACGGGTGGGGGGTCTCCGGGCACTTAGAGGGAAATGCCATGACCAGCAAAATCATCAAGAACGGCACCATCGTCACCGCCGACCTCACCTATGAGGCCGATGTCCGGATCGAGAGCGGGAAGATCACCGAGATCGGGCCCCATCTCACCGGCGGGGACATCCTCGATGCGTCCGGCTGCTACGTGATGCCGGGCGGGATCGATCCGCATACGCATCTCGAGATGCCGTTCATGGGGACGTATTCCACCGACGATTTCGAGAGCGGGACGCGGGCGGCGCTTTCGGGCGGGACCACGATGGTGGTGGATTTCTGCCTGCCGAGCCCCAACCAGTCGCTGCTCGAGGCGCTGCAGATGTGGGACAACAAGACCAGCAAGGCGAGTTGCGACTTCTCGTTCCACATGGCGGTGACCTGGTGGGGCGAGCAGGTGTTCAACGAGATGGCCGAGGTGGTCGACCGCGGCATCACCTCGTTCAAGCACTTCATGGCCTACAAGGGCTCGCTGATGGTGAACGACGACGAGATGTTCGCCTCGTTCCAGCGCTGCGCCGAGCTCGGGGCGCTGCCGCTGGTGCATGCCGAGAACGGCGACGTCGTCGCCTCGATGACCGAGAAGCTGCTGGCGGCGGGGAACAACGGTCCGGAGGCACATGCCTATTCGCGGCCGCCCGAAGTCGAGGGCGAGGCGACCAACCGGGCGATCATGATCGCCGACATGGCGGGGGTGCCGGTCTATATCGTCCACACCTAGCTGCGAGCAGGCGCATGAGGCGATCCGGCGGGCCCGGGCCAAGGGGATGCGCGTCTATGGCGAGCCGCTGATCCAGCACCTGGTGCTCGACGAGACCGAGTATTTCAACAAGGACTGGGACTATGCGGCGCGCCGGGTGATGAGCCCGCCGTTCCGTTCGAAGCAGCACCAGGATTCGCTCTGGGCCGGGCTCGCTTCGGGCTCGCTGCAGGTGGTGGCGACCGACCACTGCGCCTTCACCACCGAGCAGAAGCGCACCGGCATCGGCAATTTCGCCAAGATCCCGAACGGGACGGGCGGGCTCGAGGACCGGATGCCGGTGCTCTGGACCAAGGGGGTGAATACCGGGCGACTGACGATGAACGAGTTCGTCGCGGTGACCTCGACCAATATCGCCAAGATCCTCAACTGCTATCCGAAGAAGGGCGCGATCCTCGTCGGGGCCGATGCCGACCTCGTGGTGTGGGACCCCAAGCGGAAGAAGACCATCTCGGCCAAGGCGCAGCAGTCGATCATCGACTACAACGTGTTCGAGGGGATCGAGGTGACCGGCCTGCCGCGGTTCACGCTGACGCGCGGCAAGGTGGCGGTGACCGAGGGTGCGATGTCGAACGAGCCGGGGCACGGTGAGTTCGTCGCGCGGGAGGCGAAGAACCCGGTGAACCGGGCGCTCAGCCAGTGGAAGGAGATCACCGCGCCGCGCAAGGTGGAGCGGGCTGGGATTCCGCAGAGCGGGGTGTGAGGGGACGGGGTGGCGAAGGCCCCCTCATCCGGCGCTGCGCGCCACCTCTTCCCCGACGGGGAGAAGAATGCGGGCGGCGCCACCGCGTATTCCTCTCCCCGTCGGGGAGAGGGTGGATCGGCCGAAGGCCGAGACGGGTGAGGGGCAGCGTAGCTTCCGGCGGGCGGATAACCGGAGTTTGGCGCTTGCCGAACATCGCCCTCCCATGCTCCGTTTCCATGTTTCAAACTTGGTGGCGTACCTGTGATCTCCGAGACTTTGGCCAAGGCCCCCTCACCCGGACTTCGCTTCGCGAAGCCCGACCTCTCCCCCAGGGGAGAGGTGACCAGCACCCGCGGAACCGACCTGCCATGACCACGGTGGTTTCCGCCAAGGGCCTCGGGCTCACCTTCCACACGGCGGACGGGGACGTGGTGGCGCTGTCGGACGTCAATCTCGACATCAACAAGGGCGAGTTCGTTTCGTTCATCGGGCCGTCGGGGTGCGGCAAGACCACGTTCCTGCGCGTGATCGCCGACCTCGAGCAGCCGACCGCGGGCAGCATCACGGTGAACGGCACGTCGCCGGCCGATGCGCGGGTGAACCGGTCGTACGGCTACGTGTTCCAGGCGCCGGCGCTGTTCCCGTGGCGGACGATCGAGAAGAACGTGGCGCTGCCGCTCGAGATCATGGGTTATGGCGAGGCCGAGCGGCGCCAGCGCATCCGGCAGACGATGGAACTGGTCAACCTCGAGGGGTTCGAGAAGAAGTTCCCCTGGCAGCTCAGTGGCGGCATGCAGCAGCGGGCGTCGATCGCGCGGGCGCTGGCCTTCGATGCCGACCTGTTGCTGATGGACGAGCCGTTCGGGGCGCTCGACGAGATCGTTCGCGACCACCTCAATTCGGAGCTGCTGAAGCTCTGGGCGCAGACGCAGAAGACCATCGCCTTCGTCACCCACTCGATCCCCGAGGCGGTGTACCTCTCGACCAAGATCGTGGTGATGAGCCCGCGGCCCGGCCGGGTGACCGACATCATCGAGTCGACGCTGCCGGCCGAGCGGCCGCTCGAGATCCGCGAAACGCCGGAATTCCTCGCCATCGCCCACCGGGTGCGCGAAGGCCTGCGCTCCGGGCATTCGTACGAGGTCTAGGCGATGGACAAAACCTGGCGCGAGGGGAGCCTGTTTCCCATCCTCATCATGCTCCTCGGCCTGATCGTCGTCTGGTACGTCGCGGCGATCCTGATGAACTGGTCGGGGGTTTCCGATTTCTACCAGCGCACCGACGTCACCGGGGTGACGTTCGGGCAGCAGCTCAACGACGTGCTGAACCAGGACAAGCCGCTCCTGCCGGCGCCGCACCAGATCGCGGCGGAGTTCTGGAAAACCACGGCCGAGCAGGCGGTGACCTCGAAGCGCAGCCTCGTCTACCATGCCTGGCAGACGCTTTCGGCGACGCTGCTCGGCTTTGCGATGGGGACGCTGTTCGGCATCGGGCTCGCCATCTTCATCGTCCACAATTCCGCGATGGACCGCTCGCTGATGCCGTGGATCATCGCCAGCCAGACGGTGCCGATCCTCGCCATCGCGCCGATGGTGATCGTGGTGCTCAATGCCGTCGGCATCTCGGGGCTGATCCCCAAGGCGCTGATCTCGACGTACCTGAGCTTCTTCCCGGTGGTGGTGGGGATGGTGAAGGGGTTCCGCAGCCCCGAGCAGATCCAGCTCGATCTGATGCGGACCTACAATGCCTCGCGGGCCGAGGTGTTCAACAAGCTGCGCTGGCCGATCGCCCTGCCCTACCTCTTCACCTCGATGAAGGTGGGGGTCGCGGCGAGCCTCGTCGGCGCCATCGTCGGCGAGCTGCCGGCCGGGACCAGCAACGGCATCGGGGCGCGGCTGCTTGCCGGCTCGTACTATGGGCAGACGGTGCAGATCTGGTCGGCGCTGCTGGCGGCGGCGCTGCTCGCCGGGGCGCTGATCGCCATCATCGGGATCGTCGAGCGGATCACCAACCGGCGGATGGGGGTGACGGCATGACGCCGCTGCAACGCGTGCTGGCCGTCGCGGCCGCCGGGGGGGCGCTGCTGGCGTTAGTGTTCCCCTTCGCCTCGACCGAGGGCGCCGGGCTGCCGGTCTGGGAGTTCCCGATCGTCACCGCCTTCCTCGGCCTCGCGATCCTGAGCCTCGTGCGCTTTCGGCTGCCGCTCGGCTACTGGGTGGACGGGGCGCTGTTCGTCCTCGGCGGTGTCGGGGCGGTTCTGGCGCTCGATACGCTGCAGCAGGCGGAGCCGGGCTACTGGTTCACGCTGGTCGCCTCGTGGCTCTTCGGCTGGCTGTTCGCCGAACGGCTGTCGCACGCCATCGGCAAGGGCGAGGCGCCGCGCGGAACGTCGGGTTCCTGATCCCGCTGGTCTTCGGGCTCACCATCCTCATCGCCTGGGAGGCGATCACGCGGGGCGGGAACGTGCCCAAGGTGCTGCTGCCCTCGCCGTCGGGGATCTGGGCGACGCTGATCGGCAACATCCCGAAGATCGCGGCCGACTTCCAGCAGACCTTCCTCAAGGCGGTGCTGGCCGGCTATGCGCTGGGCTGCGGCTTCGGCTTCCTCGTCGCCATCGCCGTCGACCGCTCGCCGTTCCTCAAGCGCGGGCTGCTGCCGCTCGGCAACTTCATCTCGGCGCTGCCGCTGATCGGCATCGCGCCGATCATGGTGATGTGGTTCGGCTTCGACTGGCCGTCGAAGGCCGCGGTGGTGGTCATCATGACCTTCTTCCCGATGCTGGTGAACACCGTCGCGGGCCTGAACGCCTCGGGGCGGATGGAGCGCGACCTGATGCGCACCTATGCGTCCGGGTATTGGTCGACGCTGTTCAAGCTTCGGCTGCCGGCGGCGGCGCCGTTCATCTTCAACGCGCTCAAGATCAACTCGACTCTGGCCCTGATCGGCGCAATCGTAGCGGAATTCTTCGGGACACCCATCGTCGGCATGGGCTTTCGCATCTCGTCCGAGATCGGCAAGCTGAATGTCGAGATGGTCTGGGCAGAGATCGCCGTGGCGGCGTTGGCGGGCTCTGTCTTCTACGGGGTGGTGGCGCTCGTCGAACGGGCGGTCACCTTCTGGCATCCGTCCGTCCGTGGTGGTCGGGCGTAACAGGGGAAAGAGGGACGTAAGAATGAACAAGCTTCTCGTTGGATTGCTGGCGGGCGTGCTGGCGTTCGGCGCCACCGGCGCGCAAGCCGCCGATCCGGTCACGCTGCAGCTCAAGTGGGTGACGCAGGCGCAGTTCGCCGGCTACTACGTCGCCAAGGACAAGGGCTTCTACACCGAGGAAGGCATCGACATCACGATCAAGCCGGGCGGGCCGGACATCGCCCCCGAGCAGGTGATCGCCGGCGGCGGCGCCGACGTGATCGTCGACTGGATGGGTGGGGCGCTGGCCGCGCGCGAGCAGGGCGTGCCGCTGGTCAACATCGCGCAGCCGTTCAAGAAATCGGGCCTGCTGATGATCTGCCCGAAGGACGGCCCGGTGCAGACCGAGGCCGACTTCAAGGGCCATACGCTCGGCGTCTGGTTCTTCGGCAACGAGTATCCGTTCTTTGCCTGGATGAACAAGCTCGGCATCCCCACCGAGGGCGGCGCCGAACGGCGTCAACGTCTTGAAGCAGTCGTTCGACGTGCAGCCGCTGATCCAGAAGCAGGCCGACTGCATCTCGGTGATGACCTATAACGAGCTCGGCCAGGCGATCGACGCCGGCTTCACCAAGGACAAGCTGGTGATCTTCAACTACACCGAGCTCGGCAACGACCTGCTCGAGGACGGCCTCTACGCGATGGAGGACAAGCTCGCCGACCCGGCCTTCGACGACAAGATGGTGCGCTTCGTGCGCGCCTCGCAGAAGGGCTGGAAGTACGCCATCGAGAATCCCGACGAGGCGGCGCAGATCGTCATCGACAACGACGAGTCCGGCGCGCAGACGCTCAAGCACCAGCAGTACATGATGGGCGAGGTGGCCAAGCTCGTCGACGCCAACGACTTCAAGCTCAACATGGATGCCTATGACCGCACCGAGAAGGCGCTGCTCGACCAGAAGATCATCAAGAACAAGCCGTCGGGCGCGTATACGACGGCGATCACCGACAAGCTGTAACGGTTGTCGGGAGGAATGAGGCGGCGGGGAGGGATCTCCCCGCCGCTTTTGTTTTGGGGGCGGCGCCTCAGGAAGGAAGGCCCCCTCACCTCAGCTCTGCTACGTCGCTGGCGCTCCTAGCGACGCTATCCTCTCCCCGACGGGGAGAGGAGGCGCTGGGGCGCTTCAGGCCTCTTCGTACTGGCTGTAGAGATTGGGCATCAGGCCCACCAGGGCCGTGAAGCGCGCAAAGTCGCGGTTCTCCGACCAGCCGGTTTCGGCGATGGCGGAGAGGCGGGGGAAGACCAGGCGGTCGAAGACGGCGCGGTCGGTCATCGGCTCGGACCAGATGCAGGCCTGGACGCCGAGGAGTTTTTCGCGCTCGGCGGCGCTCCAGCCCTCGGCGGGCTCGAAGCGATAGGTCTTTTCGGGAGAGGACCAGCCGGCCCAGGCGGCGCCGCACTCGTGCCAATCCTCGCCATTGGCCATGTCGAGGTAATAGGCCTGCCCGGGCGCCACCACCACGTCATAGCCTTCGGCGGCGAGCTGGCGGGCGGCCTCGGGGTTGCGCCAGCCGACGAGATAGCACGCGGCCTTGTCGATGCCGCCGCCATGCGAGGCCTCCTCCCAGGCGCCGGTGATCTTGCCCTTGGCCGTGAGGAAGGCCTGCAGGCGCTGCAGGAAATGCGCCTGGAGCGGCGCCGCGCCGGTGCTGCCGAGCCGCTCGGCCAGCGCCTTGGCCTTGGGCGAGCCGTGCCAGGCCGCCTCGGGCACCTCGTCGGCGCCGACATGGAAGTAGCGCGAGGGGAAGAGCTCGACCAATTCGCCGAGGATGGCTTCGATGGCCGGATAGACGGCCTCGACGCCGGGGTTGAGGCAGTTGTTGGGAAAGCTCTGGATCGAGTGGTAGCGCGCGTTCTCGCCCGGGTCCTTGAGCTGCGGCAGCGCCTCGAGCATGGCGTAGCAGTGGCCCGGCATGTCGATCTCGGGCACCACGTCGATGCCGAACTCGGCGGCGAGCGCGACGATCTCGCGAACGTCGGCCTTGGAATAATAGCCGCCGGTCGGCTCCGGGCCGGAGCCGAGCAGCGGCGGCACGGCGAGGCCGTGGCCGCGCCAGGCGGCCTTCGCCGACCAGCTGCGGATAGGCGTCGATCTCGACGCGCCAGGCCTCGTCGTCGCTCAGGTGCCAGTGGAGGACGTTGAGCTTGTTCCAGGCGAGCACGGCGAGGAACTGCTGCACCTCGTCCTTGCCGTAGAAGCGGCGCGCCACATCGAGATGGCAGCCGCGCCAAACCATGGCCGGCGCATCCTCGATGCGGCCGGATGTCGGGAAATCGAACTGGCGCAGGCCGAGTCGGGCGCCACGGAGGATCTGGCCCAGCGTGATCAGGCCATAAAGGAAGCCGGCCTGGCTTTCGGCGCTGATCCGGGCGCGGTCGGCGGCGAAGTCGATGGTGTAGCCTTCCCTGCCCCCGGGGCCGGGGACCAGCTCGACCGGGTAGCCGCCCTCGCTCGCCTCGCGGACGAGCCCCTCGCCCGGGAACAGGCGGCGGGTCAGCTTGGTGAAGCCGGCGATCGCTGCCTGCGCTGCGGGATCGGTGGCCGACAGCGACGAGGCCGGAGGGCGCCGTGCGGCGGCCGGAGACTGCGACATGGCTCGGCCAGGGGATGACGGAGATCGGGACCGGCGGCACTTCCGGCAGCGGGTAGCGGGCGGTGCCGCGCTTGCGCGGCTTGTCGCTGCCGGCGAGCCGGGTCGGGATGGTGCGGAGCGAGGTGGTGGTGCCGTCCGCATGGATCAGGAAGCCGGTGGTGGCGCCATCGGTCCAGTGGCGGATCGGGTAGTCGAGCTTGAGCGACATCGACGACCCAGTCGGCGCCGGGCGCCAGCACGAAGCCGGAGGGCGGCGCGATCTCGCAATAGTTGGAGAGCTGGGTCACCACCCGGCCGCCAATCAGCTCGGCATCGTCGCTGACCCGGGCCGGGCCGGAGAAGCCGAGGCGGAAGCCGCTCAGCGCTTCCCCGCTGCGGTTGGAGAGCACCAGGCGGTATTTCGGCCCTGTATCCCTCGTCTCCGGGTGCCACTCGCTGCCAAGCGTCAGCCCGGCGTACAAACCCGCGTCCATTCCCATCCCCCCAAAATCCCGGGCGGAGCCTAGAGCATTTCGCCGTTTCCTTGAAACGGTGAAATGCTCCAGATCATTGATTTTGTCGCGTTTTCGAACCGGAGAAGTCTGCAACTTTTCCTGAAAGCGCTCAGTCGACTCGCCCCCGGGCGGCAACGGGAACGGTCTTCTGGACCTCGTCACCGGACACCAGGGTGACGGTGTCGAAGAGGTTGGAGACGACGCAGGCGTGGTTGGGGACGATGCGCAGCCGCTCGCCGACGCGCGGCCAGTCGGAGGCGGCGGGCATCTCGATCACGCCGTGTTCCTCGGAGAGCGCCTTGACGGTGAGCTCGGTGCCCATGACGAGGCCGTGGCCGGTGAGGCCGAGGAGGTCGGAACTCAGCGATTTCGAGCCGGCGTCGATGACGATGCGGGTGGCGGTGGGCCGGCTGACCACGGTGGCGAGCACGGTGAGCGCGCAATCGTCGAGGCTCGCGACCTGCTGCTCGGCGTGGAAGCGATCGTAGTAGATGTAGGTGCCGGGCCGGCGCTCGGTGACCGGCGCGGAGCGGGCGTCCACATGTCCGGGCTGTTGCCGCTCGAGACCTTCGGCACCTCGATCCCCGCTTCCTTCAGCATGGCCACGGCCGCGCTGAGCCAGGCATTGGACTTCTCGACGCCGTGGAGCGGCGGATAGGTCATCAGCCCGCCGAAGCGAAGGCCGGGGGCGAGGCCGATCTGCCGGGCGAGCGCCAGGGCCTGTGCCGGCGTCTGCACGCCGCAGCGCCCGCCGCCGGTATCGCATTCGACCAGGACGGTCAGCGGGCGATCGGCGGTGAAGGTCGCGGCGTAGCCGGCGATGGTATCGGGGCTGTCGGCGGTGACGGCGAGGGTCACCCGGTCGTTCAGCGCCTTTAGCCGCGCGAGCTTTTTGGGGCCAATGATGTTGTAGGGGAGGAAGATGTCGGTGAGCCCGGCGTCGGCCATCACCTCGGCCTCGCCCAGCTTCTGCACGGTGATGCCCGTGGCGCCGAGCTCGACCTGGCGCTTCGCGAACTCGGGCAGCTTGTGCGTCTTGATGTGCGGCCTGAGGGCATAGCCTTCCCGGTCGGCATGCTCCTGCGCCCGCTTGAGGTTCGCCTCCACCCGGTCGATGTCGATGAGGACGACGGGGGTGTCGAGATCGGCGAGGGTCTTGGGCATGAGGGGGAGTTCCGGGTTGTTGTGGGGGTCACTTGGACTCGGAACCCGGCGGAATGCAAGCCAGGGGGAGATTGCCGCCTGAGCGGATCGGTGGCCTCCTTCGGGCCAGGACGGCCCCCTCCCAACCCCCCCATGATGGGGGAGGTGCCGGCCGGTGTTTTGGGCACCATCGAGCCCCAGCCTCGACTTTTCACCTCCCCCATCATGGGGGAGGCCGGGAGGGGACGTCCCAGCCTCAGTGATGAGCCCCCTTCATCTCGCGCAGCTCCTCCACGGACCGCACCGATTTCCGCGCCGCCCCCTGCCACTCGCGCGTCTTTACCGTGCCCTGCTCGAGCCGCGCCTTCGCGGCCGGCACGGCATGCGCGTATTGCGGCAACCACTGGGCCTGGGCGACGACCATTTCGTCGACCATCTGCCAGACCTCGTCGGGGGTGCAGATGGCGCCGACCAGCGGGTCGTGCAGCACGGCGAGCTTGAGCATGTCGATGTCGCCCTTGATCGCCGCCTCGACGCTCATGCGCTGCACCGAGACCGAGACCGAGCAGGTGGCGGCGCAGGCGGTGGGTAGCTCGATGCCTTCCACCATGTTGATGCCGAAGCGGTCGACGAAGCCGGGGCTCTCGATGATGGCGTCGGCCGGCAGGTTCCGGATGATGCCGTTGTTGCGCACGTTGAAATGGCCGCGGTAGGTCCGCCCGGTCTCCAGCGCCTCGATGATGTGGCTGGCGTGCTCGGTGGTGCGCTTGTGCTCGGCGAGGGGCTTGGTCGCCTCGGCCTTGAACTTCGGGAAATCGGTCTCGAACCAGTTGCGGCGCTCGGTCGAGTAGCGGAGGTACCCGCCGGTCTCGCCGTGGATCCAGTCGCTCATGTCGATCCAGCGCTCGATCTCCTCGGGGCGCTTGCGGTACCAGGGCAGGTATTCGGAGAGGTGCCCGTTGCTCTCGGTGGAATAGACGCCGAAGCGCTTCAGCACGTCGATGCGGACTTTCTCCTGCTTCGAATAGACCGGGTGGCGCTCGAAGGCGGCGATCAGCTCGTCCTTCTGGACCTTCCTGCCCTTGGCGCGGATGTCGATGTACCAGGTCTGGTGGTTGATGCCGGAGCAGATGTAGTCGAGCTCGTCGTCGCGGACGCCGAGGACCTGGGCGATCTGGTGGGCGCCGTGCTGCACGCCGTGGCAGAGGCCGACGGTGTTGACCCCGCCATACTCGAGCGCCGCCCAGGTGTTCATGGCCATCGGGTTGGCATAGTTGAGGAACAGCGCGCCGGGCTCGGCCACCTCGCGGATGTCCTTGCAGAAATCGAGGATCACCGGGATGTTGCGCTGGCCGTAAAGGATGCCGCCGGCGCAGATGGTGTCGCCGACGCACTGGTCGACGCCGTATTTGAGCGGGATGTTGACGTCGGTGGCGAAGGCCTCGAGGCCGCCGACGCGCACGCAGCTCATGACGTAGCGCGCGCCGGTAATGGCGTCGCGCCGGTTGGTCGTCGCCGTCACCTTGGCCGGCAGTTTGTTGACCGCGACGATGTCGGAGATGATCTGGCGGATCATCTCGAGATTGTGCGGGTTGATGTCGGTGAGGGCGAATTCGACGCCGGCGAATTCCGGCACCTTGAGCAGGTCCGAGATGAGGGTCTTGGTGAACCCCACCGATCCCGCGCCGATGATTGCGACCTTGAACGACATGCGTTTCTCCCTCCCTGGAACCTCCCGTCCGATCTAGCCGTCGGGGTGCGCGAGGTGTAGAGGAAAGACGTGCCACCAAGGGTAATTTCATGCTGTCGGACCTCATCGCCCACGGCCACAAGGTGCGCTCGTTGACCCAGCCGCGCGGACCGGTGGGCTTCCATGTCATGGCGACCGGCGCCGGCTACGAGAAGCGGGTCAACGAAGTCTACAACTGGGAAGGGCTGAAGCGGGGCGAGGCGCCGTTCGTCATCATCCAGCACACCATCGCCGGGCGGGGCGAGCTGGATTTCGCCGGCACGCGGCATGTGCTGATGCCGGGCCGGACCATGGTGCTGAGCTTTCCGCACGCCAACCGCTACTGGCTCGATCGCGGCCAGACCTGGGAATATTTCTGGATCGGCGCCAATGGCCGCGAGGCGCTGCGGCTGATGCGGGCGATCATCGACCTCAAGGGGCCGGTGGTGCAGCCCGGCGCGGCGGCAGTCGACCAGTTGGCGGCCGCCTGCCTCAGGCTGATCGCGGCGCCGGAGCCGCGGAGCGGCGAGGTCTCGGCGGCCGCCTACCAGGCGCTGATGGCGCTCCATGACGGGGTGTTCGGCGCGGCGCCGCCGACGCCGGAGACGGTGTCGCCGCCCATCGCGCGGGCGCAGGGGTTCGCGGCGGCGCACCTGGGGGAGCCGCTGGGGGTGGAGCGGCTGGCGCGGGTGGCGGGCCTCAGCCGGGCGCATTTCGTCAGGCGATTCAGCGCCGAAGCCGGCCTCAGCCCCTCCGACTACGTGTTCGCACAGCGCATGGAGCGCGCCACCCGCCTGCTGCTGGCGACTGACCAGCCGGTGAATGCAATCGCCGCCGCCACCGGTTTTGCCGGCGGCAACTATTTCGCCAAGGCGTTCCGCCGAGTGCATGGGCAGTCGCCGCGCGAGTATCGCGCCAGCGCGACCGGAGCAATCGAGCTGACCTCTAGATCACCCGGGATGAGATCCCGATTTTAGTTGGTTTTTACTGACAGAGCTTCTTTGTCGTGGCTTAGGCTCACTTGCTGTCAACTGTAGGTGATTCGAACTGTACTTATCACTTGCTTAGGCAAATACGACCTAGGATAGCCGCCGCATAGTCAGGCGGGGAAAAGGCATGGCGACCGAAAGTTTTGCCGTGGAACGCTCGCGAGCATCGAAGGACGCCGATCCGGCAGCGGGGCTGCAGGAGACCAACGAGCGCCTGAAGCGCCGCATCGTCGAGATGGCGGCGGAGCAGGACCGGCTGCGCGAGGAGCGGCGCTGGCTGCATCGCCATGATCGACCGGGTGCCGGACCACCTGTTCGTCAAGGACACCAGGTGCCGCTTCGTGCTCGCCAACGTCGCGGTGTCGCACGACTACGGTTTTCCCGACCCCGCAAGCCTGATCGGGCATACCGACAGCGAGCTGCATGCGCCGGAACTGGCCAAGAAGTTCATGCGCGACGACCTGACGGTGCTCAGGAAGGGCAAGCCGCTTATCGACATCGAGGAGCACGTGGTGCGTCCCGACGGCAGCGTTCGCTGGCTCTCGACCTCGAAGCTGCCGCTCAGGGACGCCGACGGCCGGATCATCGGCCTCGTCGGAATCGCCCGCGACATCACCGAGCAGCGGCAGGCGTGGGAGCGCAACCGCTTCCTGGCCTATCACGATGCGCTGACGGGGCTGCCCAACCGGCCGAAATTCGAACTCGAGCTTGCCGCGGCGGTGGCGAGTGCCGCGGCGGGCATTCCGGCCACGTTGCTGCTGATCGACCTCGACCGGTTCAAATACGTGAACGACACGCTGGGCCATGTCGCCGGGGACGACCTGCTGCGGCAGGTCGGGAGTCGGCTGTCGCAGCTGATCGGCCCGGCCGGCATGGTGGCGCGCCTGGGGGGCGACGAGTTCGCGGTGGTGCTGCACGGCCCCGCGGCGGAGGCCGCCGACTCGATGTGCCAGGCGATCCTGAAGCAGCTGCAGCAGCCCTTCCGGCTGCTGAACGACACCACTTTCGTCACCGCCAGCATCGGCGAGGCGCCGTGGCGGGCGGGCACCAGCGCCGACCAGCTGCTGCGGGAAGCCGACATCGCGCTCTACGAGGCCAAGGCGAACGGGCGCGAGCGCTGGGAGCTGTTCCAGGCCTCGATGGCCGAGGCGCTCGAGGAGCGCGGGCGGATCGAACGCGACCTGCGCACCGCGCTGGAGCGGGGCAAGGAGCTGAAGCTCGAGTACCAGCCGATCTTTGCGGCGGACAGCCGGACCATCCTGGGGGTCGAGGCGCTGCTGCGCTGGGACCATCCGGAACGCGGGCGGCTGTCGCCGGAACGCTTCGTTCCCGTCGCCGAGGAGCGCGGGCTGATCGAGCCGCTCGGCGAATGGGTGGTGGACGAGGCCTGCCGGATGCTCGCCGCCACTTCGGTGCCCTGGGTGGCGGTCAACGTCTCGCCGGTGGAGCTCAGGAACCGCCGCTTCTACGATCGGGTGCTCGACTGCCTCGCGACGCGCGGCATCGCCACGCACCGGCTGCAAATCGAGATCACCGAGGGCGTGCTGATCGACTCGAGCGAAACGGTCGAGGAGGGGCTCGGACGGCTGCGGGATGCCGGCATCCGGCTGGCGCTCGACGATTTCGGCACCGGCTATTCCTCGCTCAACTACCTGCGCCGCTACAATGTCGACAAGCTGAAGGTCGACCGCTCCTTCGTCGCCCAGTTGGGGGAATCGAGCGATGCGGAGGTGATCGTCGGAACGATCATCGAGCTCGCCCGGGCGATGCAGATGCGGGTGACCGCCGAGGGCGTCGCGACCGAGCGCCAGCGCGACATCCTGGTGGAGAAGGGCTGCGACGAGCTGCAGGGGTTTTTGTTGTCGAGGCCGCTGTCGCTGGAGCGACTGCGGGAGCTGCCGGGGTTTGCGGAGTATGTGAAGCCGGAGCGGTGAGGCGGGACGCTCCGGAGGGGGTTTCAGGAAGACTTTGCCGGCTGGCCGCTCCTTATCCTTCGTCATTGCCGCTGCATGCGGGCAACCCAGCCACCGCACTGGGTCGCCCGGACGAGCCGGGCGATGACGACTGCGGGAGAGGGGGGCCGGATTCACCGCGCCCCTGGGGTGAAACGCTACCCCTTGATGCCGGCCGAGAGCATGATCGCCTCGGTCACCTGGCGCTGGAAGATCAGGTAGACGATCGCCACCGGCAGGCCGGCGAGGATGGCGCTGCCCAGATCGCGCGCATACTTGACGCCGAAGGCGTCGTTCACCTGGGTGATGCCGACGGTGACGTTCATCATCTCCTCGTCGGTGACGGCGAGGAAGGGCCACAGGAACTGGTTCCAGGCGCCGATGAAGGTGATGATGGCGAGCGCGGTGGTGATGCCCCAGTTCATCGGCAGGTAGATGCGGAAGAGCATCTGGAACTCGCTGGCGCTGTCGATCTTGGCCGCCTCGCGGAATTCCTTGGGCACCGAGTCGAAGAACTGCTTGTAGACGATGACTCACCGACCGGTACGATCAGTTGCGGCAGGATGACGCCCAGCCAGGTGTTGAACAGCTTGAACTGGCCATCAGCACGAAGTGGTTCACGATCAGCGCCTGAATCGGGACCATGAAGCTGGCCAGGATCAGCCACCACAGATGCAGCCGGCGGCCGGGGAACTCGAGCTGGCTCATGGCATAGCCGGCGAGCGCGGACATCATCACGACGACGACCACCGTGATCGACGATCGAGGTCACCAGCGAATTGATGTACCAGGTGCCGATCTTGGTGTTGAAAAGCACGTGCGTATAGGCGTCGAGGGTGAAGCGCCTGGGCCAGAGATCGATGCCGGGCTGCACGATGTCGTTCTCGACTTTCAGCGTGGTGACCAGCGCCCAATAGAGCGGGAAGGACCAGAAGATCAGCGCCCAGCACCGTCACGATGGTAGCGATGAGCCCGACGAGATCCAGCGTCTTGATGATGCGGCGCTTGCGCGGGCTCGTGCCGACGATTCGCCGGCGGCCGTGGTGGTGGCGACGGTGCTCATTTGTTCACCTCGGGCGCGAAGCAGCTGGAACTGCAGCACCGAGAAGATGACGATCATGACGAACAGGACGACCGCCACGGTGGCGCCGTAGCCGCCGTGGTTCTTCTGGAAGGCGCTGCGATAGATCATACTGCACCAGGCCCATGGTGGCGTCCGACCGGCCGCCATTGCCGAACAGGTAGACCTGGTCGAAGATCTTGAGCTGCAGCGATCAGCTGGATGGTGAGGACCAGCACCGTCACCGGCCAGATCAGCGGCCAGGTGATGCGGCGTGAACTGGCGCCAGCGCGAGGCGCCGTCGAGCGCCGCCGCCTCGTAGATCTCGGGCGAAATGTTGCGCAGGCCGGCGATGAACAGCAGGATGTTGAAGCCGATGGTCCACCAGACGGTGACGAAGGCCACGGTCGGCATGAACAGCGGCAGGGTACGGAACACCGGCACGTTCTGTGCCGGCGAACCAGCGCGATCAGCGGCTGCAGGACGCCGAACTGACTGTCGAACATCCAGTTCCAGACGCGGAAGACCACCGAGACCGGCAGGATGTAGGGCAGGAAGAAGCAGGCGAGGATCAGCGCACTGCATCCAGCCCTTCAGCCGGTTGACGCCCATGGCGATGAGCAGGGCCGATCAGCGTCGCCGGGACGACGGTCAGGAGCGACGAAGTAGACGGTGTTCCAGAACGCCACGCCGAACAGGCGATCCTTGAACAGCTTGACGTAGTTGTCGATGCCGATGAACGTGCCCGGCCCGATCAGCGGCGCCTTGTGCAAGCTGAGCCAGACCATCTGGAGCGTCGGGTAGATGAAGAGCACGGCATAGACGCAGACGAAGGGCAGGACGAAGATCAGCGCCGCGACCATCTCGGGCTGTTGTAGCGCGGCTTGGTCGCCGGAAGCGGCAGCTTCGGCGGCGGTTTCGGCTGCTGCTGACATCGGTTCTGGCCTCCCTCGGGCGCGCTCGACCGGCCGGCACCAGGGCGCCGGCCGGCTGGATCGGGCTTCAGTTACTCGACCTGGCCCTGCAGGTCGTCGCGCATCTGCTCCATGGCCGACTGCGCGTCGAGCTCGCCGTTGACGGCGGGCATCAGGTAGTTGCCGGCCGCGTCGTAGACCGGCGAGGCCACGCCGGCGAGCATCGACGACGGGTCGAACACGGCGGTGTCGGCGAGCACCGAGTAGGTGCGCGTTCGGCTGCTTGGTCTTGAACTCTTCGCTGTCGCGGACCGGCGCGTAGGCCGGGATGTGGCCGGCGTCGGCCCAGGCGAGCGAGTGCTTGTTCATCCAGGCGATGACCTGCATGACTGCGGCGCGCTTTTCGGGCGTCACTTCGTTGCCGACGCGGTTCGGGATCGCGAAGGAGTGCGAGTCGGCCCAGGTGGCCGGGTGGTCGAAGAAGGTCGGGAGTGCGATCGCACCCCAGTCGAACAGCTCGCCCTTGGCCTGCGAGGTCGGTCATGGTCGGGACTTCCCACACGCCGTTGATGTGCATGGCCGCCTTGCCGCCGGTGAACAGCGCGATCGAGGCCGGGTATTCGGTCTGAGCCGGGGCGAGGCCGTCCTCGACCCAGTCGGCAACCACGTTGACCGCCTTGACGGCCTTGTCGAGGTTGTCGCCCGGCAGGAACTGGCCGTCCTCGTCGAGGAACTTGCCGTCCTGCTGGCCGAGCAGCGAGTAGAAGATGCGCCACTGGCTGTCGCCGGCGGCCGAGTGGATCGACAGCGCCGTACTCGGCGCCGCCGTCCTTGAGCTTCTGCAGCGCGGCCTTGAAGTTGTCGACGCCGTCGAGGCCCTTTGGCAGGCCGTCGTCGCCGAGCAGGCCGGCGGCCTTCAGCATGTCCTTGTTGTAGTAGAGGATGATCGAGTGGATATCGAACGGGATGGCGTACTGCTTGCCATCGACCTGGGCGGCCTTCCAGTTCGCTGGCGCGTAGTCGGTCGGCGCGAGGCCGGCCGCCGGCAGATCTCGTCGGCGTGATCTCGCTCAGCGCGCCGCGACGAGACGCCGAGCGGGATGCGCGACAGGTGGTAGGTCATCACGTCGGGACCTTCGCCGATCGCGGCCGAGGTCTGCACCTTGGTGTAGAACGGGGTGCCCCATTCGAGGGTGGTCGCCTGGATCTCGATCTTGCCGGCGTTCTCGGCGTTGAACTTCTCGATCAGCGCCTTCATGCGCACGCCGTCGCCGCCGCCGAGGAAGTCCCACCACGTCACGACTTCCTGCGCCTGGGCGAGGCCGGCGGCGACAGCAGCGCCGTCGACAGCAGGGCCACTTTCAGAAACGACTTCATATTCTCATTCCTCCCATCGGGTTAGCTCCATGCGTATCTCCCTGAGGCGGTCGCTGGCCGCCGCGTCCCGCCAGCCCAACGCATTGAGCAGTGCTCTGCTGAACGGGACATCATCACTGACCTTTTTGAAGATAAGGATCAGGAATTCTGATACAGTCGGGCGTGTCGACCCCCTCGCGCGCGCTCTCCTCAGCCGGCGGCGCTGTAGGCGACGTCGCGTGCGTCGAACAGGTGCGCCGCGGTGCCGTCGAAATTGAGCTTCAGCTGCTCCCCCACACCGAGGCTCGAGGTGCCGGCATCCTCGGCGATGACGGTCGAGCCGTCGGCGAGCCGCACATAGGCGAGCGTACGGTCGCCCAGGCGCTCGACCACGTCGGACTTGCCGGACACTGCCCCGGCCGTCGCGACCCGCACCGCCTCGGGCCGGATGCCCAGGGTCAGGGCGCCGTCGTTGGGCAGCCGGGTGGTGGCGATGCCGGTCTGCACTACCGAGCCGTCGGGCAGCGTCACCTCGGCCATGCCGCCCCGGTCCTCGACCTGCTCACCGGCAGGAAGTTCATCGCCGGCGAGCCGACGAAAGCGGCGACGAAGCGCGATGCCGGCCGGGAGTAGATCTCCATCGGCGTGCCGATCTGCTCGATCTTGCGATTGTTCATGCACGACGATGCGGTCGGCCAGCGTCATCGCCTCGATCTGGTCGTGGGTCACGAAGATCATCGTGGTCTTCATGCGCTGGTGCAGCTGGGCGAGTTCGATGCGGGTGCGCGCGCGCAGGCCGGCGTCGAGGTTGGAGAGCGGCTCGTCGAACAGGAAGGCCTTGGGGTCGCGGACGATGGCGCGGCCGATGGCGACGCGCTGGCGCTGGCCGCCGGAGAGCTGGCCGGGCTTGCGATCGATCAGGTGCTCGAGCTCCAGCGTCTTCGCGGCAGCGTCGACGCGGCGGGCGATCTCGTCCTTGCGGCATGCGGATGTTCTGCAGCCCGAAGGACATGTTCTGGCGGACCGTCATGTGCGGGTAGAGCGCGTAGTTCTGGAACACCATGGCGACGCTCGCGCTCGGCGGGCGGCAGCTCGTCGACGCGGCGATCGCCGATATGGATCTCGCCGCCATCGATATCCTCGAGGCCCGCGATCATCCGCAGCAGCGTCGACTTCCCGCAGCCGGAGGGCCCCAGGAAGACCATGAACTCGCCAGACTCGATGGTCATCGTCACGTTCTCGATAACGCGGACGCTGCCGAAATGCTTGCTTACGTTGACCAGTCTGATGTCGGCCAAGACGTCCTCCCCAGGCGCCAATAGCGGCACCGGCGTCCTTTTGGATCTTCCGGTTGCAGTTGATGCTATTTGGGCTGACAATATTGTCAATCCTGCATCAAAAGCCAGCTGAAAATTCTTTTTCTATTTCAACTGGTTAGACTTGGTTCACTTCCGCGAAAACGATGCGTTCGGTCATTTCAACCCGTTTTTCTGATTGATAGAGCTCACTCGACCGGCAGCGCGGCTGCAGTGGCGACGAGGCCGTCGAACAGCGCTGCGGCCACCGGATCGATGCCGGGCGCGTCGTTGAGCAGCCGGAAGGTGGTGGCGACGAGGCCGCCCCGGCCGACCTTGCGGCGGGCGATGGTGGCGGCCGGCTTCTGGATCCAGCCGATCACCACGCCGGCGTCGATCAGCCCCTGGTATTCCCAGGAGCGGAAGCCGGTCAGCACGTGGTGCGGCACGACGCGGTCGAAGGAGACGTCGAGCAGCGGGCCGCCCGGGATGGCGCTGAAGGCGCCGGTGCGCTTGAGCCAGCTGAAGTTGGCGATCCAGTCGCCGCGCCAGAGCGTGCCGTCGCGCAGCACCAGCCCCATGTTGGGGAGCTGCCCCTCGGCGCCGAGATGGCGGGCGCGCTCCTTGGAGGAGGCCGGCATCGTCGGCGGCTCGGCGACGCGGCGGATCGGTGCGGAGGTTGCGGTGCGTCTCGACGCTGCCGTCGGCGAGCACCAGGTAGCGGCGCCCCTGCCGCATCGCCTCGATGTCGGAGGCGTCTAGGGCGTGGGTGAGGACGAGGTCGGCGGCAGCCGCGTCGGTGACGGTGTAGCCGAGGCCCTCCGCATAGGCGGCGAGCTCGGGGTCGGCCGCGGCAATGGTGGCGGTGGCGGCCCGGCGCGGCTCGTAGACGGAGACCAGGATCTCGTTGCGGGCGAGGCGCTGGCCCGCGGCGTCGAGCCTGAGCTCGATCTTGGCGACGCGGGCGCTGCCGCGGACGGCGATGTCGGTGACGCCCAGGTCGGCGACGGAAAGCGGTTCGGCCGCCGGAACCGGGATGGTGCCCGTCGCCCCATCGAGCGACCAGGTCAGCGTCGCGCCGGCCGGGACCGACTTGCCGCCGGTCGCGAGCTTGAGGCTCAGCGGGATTGTACCGCCCGAATAGACCGCGTGGCGAAGGAGCTGCGGGACGATGACGAGGTCGTTGTTCACCTCGGCGAAGCGATCGTGGAATACGCGCGGATTGCGGTTGATGTCCAGGAGGCCGTTGGCCTCCCAGTGCACGTCGGTCATCTCGGTGATGACGTAGCCCTGGATCGGGGCATGGGCGCGCATCGACTCGATCTCGTACTTGAGATTGGCGAACTGGTACCACTGCACCTGGGTGATGAAGTCATCGAGGCCGCCGGGGAACAGCTTGTCGAAGTGGTAGGTGGCGAAGCGGTTCTGGATGCCGTGCGGATAGGCGGCGCCGTCGCCCCAGTTGCCGCCGGTCTCGGCCCACCAGGGCTCGGAACCGTCCTTGTTGGCGAACTCGTGCGGATGCGGCAGGCCCCAGACGCCGAACTCGGAGACGACCAGCGGCTCGTCGCCGCGGCGCTCGCCGTCGCCATGCGGGGTCCAGGTCCAGTCGGCGGCGGCGGCGAATTCCTCGGTCAGCCTCTCCCACTCGGCCCGGCGCTCGGGCACCGAGCGGTAGTAGTGGTAGTCGTTGATGTCGGTCTTGACGTGGAAGTTGGGGATGCAGGCGGAGTTGTCGACCACCAGCCGGGTCGGGTCCTCGGCCTTCAGCCAGTCGTAGGTCTCTTTGAGCCAGCTGCCGGTGGTCGGCGTTCTCGACCAGCCGCGTGCCCCAGTCCTCGTTGATGATGGTCCAGGCGATGATCGAGGGATGGTTGCCGTCGCGCTCGAGGATGCCGGCCATGGTGTCGCGCATGCGCTGCGCCGCCCGGGCGCTGAAGTACTGGCACGTTCGGAATCTCGGTCCAGACCAGGAGGCCGAGCCGGTCGGCGACTTCGTAATAGCGCGGGTCCGGCACCTTGATGTGGCAGCGCAGCAGGTTGAGGCCGAGGTGCTTGGCCTTTCTCGCCTGGTCCTCGATGAACTCGAGCGAGGGCGGGGTGCAGATGCCCTCGGGATAGTAGTCCTGGTCGAGCGCACCGCGCAGGTAGAGCGGCTCGCCGTTCAGGTAGAATTTGCCGTCGCGGGTCTCGATCTTGCGGAAGCCGAAGCTGCTGGGTCACGGCGTCGACCACCTTGCCGTCGGCGACGAGTTCGATGGTCGCGGTGTAGAGGTTGGGGCTCTCAGGCGACCAGAGTTTCGGGGCGGGCAGCTTGAGGGTGACGGCGTCGCCGGTGGCTTCGCCGCTGACGCCTTCGACGCTGGCGCGGAGGGTGAGGCCGGGAGCGGAGGTGCGGGCGCGGAAGGTGACGGCGCCGCTATCGGCATCGGCGTCGATCGCGACATGCGCGATGTGGCGGCGGTCGCGGGCGATCAGCTTCACCGACTGCCAGATGCCGCCGAGCGGGCCGTACCAGCTCTGCTTGCCGTGCGGGATCTCGCCGAAGGGATAGTCGGGATATTCCCCGACGTCGCCGCTGGGGAGGGTGACGTGCACCTCGAGCGCGCTCTCGGCCGGCGCATCGGCGGGCAGCACGAACTCGAACGGCAGATAGCCGCCCTCGTGGGTGCCGAGCACCTGGCCGTCGAGGCGCACCTCGGCGTAGTAGTTCACCGCGCCGAAGCGGATGGCGACCTCGCGGCCGCGCCAGGCGGCAGGGATCGAGATCTGGCGCGCATAAGTGGCGCGGCCGGAGGCGTGGCGGAGGTCGGCGAACTCGGCTTGCCAGGGATTGGGCACGTTCGCGGTGCGCCAGTCGCCATGGCTCGCGAGCCGGAAACGCCAGGCGCCGTCGAGGGAAAGCTCTTCGCGGCTGCCGACGGCAATGGTGGCCTGGGCGTTCATGCAGTTCCTCCCTCGTCGCTAATTTTTATTAGCATTTCACCATCGAGTACCGCCTTTCGCCCGGTCCGGCAAGCCTTTCGAGTGCTAATGGCTTTAGCACTTGCAGGTTGCGATGACCCGGGCGGGGCTGATACTGGTCCCAGTTCAGGCAGTTGGGGAAGGCGGTGGCGAAGCGGCCGACCATGGTGGATATCGGGCAGCGTGCGGGGGTCTCGCAGGCGACGGTGTCGCTCGTCCTCAACGGCGTGCCGAATGCGCGGGTGGCCGAGGCGACGAGGGCCCGGGTGTTCGAGGCGGCCGAGGCGCTGGGCTATCGCAAGGGGCCGCAGCACCGGGTGCCGGAGAACCGGACCCGGGTCATCGGCCTGATGATCGACGAACTCAGCACCACGCCGTTCGCCCTGCCCTTCCTCGAAGGGGCGCGCGAGGAGGGGGCGCTGCAGGACGTCGCCATCGCCACCTTCTCGACCCGCGGCGATCAACGGCTCGAGCAGCTGGCGATCGACATGCTGCTCGAGAGCAATGTCATCGGCATCATCTACACGAGCCTCGTGACGCGGCCGGTGACGCTGCCGGAGCGGCTCAGGACCGTGCCGACGATCATGCTCAACTGCTACGACAAGCGGCGGCCCTGCCCCGCCGTGGTGCCCGCCGACGTCTCGGGCGGGTTCGCGGCGACCGAAGCGCTGCTCAAGGCCGGGCACCGGCGGATCGCCCACCTCGCGGGTGAAGGCTGGATCGAGGCGGCGGATGACCGCGAGCGCGGCTACCGGCAGGCCCTCGCCAGCTGGGACGTGCCGGTCGACGAGAGCCTGATCCTGCGCAGCGGCTGGACCGTCGATACCGGCCGCATGCTGACCGAGGCGCTGCTCGCCCTGCCCGCCCCGCCGACGGCGATCTTCGCCTTCAACGACCGCATGGCGATGGGCGCCTATGACGCGTTGCGCGCGGCCGGGTTGCGGGTGCCGGAGGACATGTCGGTGGTGGGTTTCGACGACGAGGAGCTCGCGGCCTACCTGCAGCCGCCGCTCTCGACCGTGGTGCTGCCGCACGAGGAGATGGCGCGCTGGGCAGTGGGAGCGCTGCTCGACCAGCAACTGCCCGCCGCCTCGCCGCGCAAGATCAAGATCGAGGGCCCGCTGGTCGAGCGCGGCTCGGTGAGCGCCCCTAGGTCGTCCCGAGCGACAGCCGCCGAATAGCGCCGCCGCGCACCCGCTCCAGCACCAGCCAGCAGATCGAGGTCGAGGGCGCGACTGGTTCGGGGGGCCTTAGTTCGGGAGGGCATCGAGTTCGGGCCAGCCGTCCTGCGTCCAGCGGAGCGGGGTGAATTGCAGCTTGGCGACGCCGAGGTCGTCGCCGTCGTAATAGTGATAGGTCAGCATCTCGCCCTTGCTGGTCAGCAGCGCCTCCTGCCCGCCCGGGCCGATGACGCGGCCGGTGCTGCCGAGCAGCAGCGTGCCGCCGCCCTCGAGCATCGACCTGCCGTCGCGATCGAGATAGGGGCCGGTCACCTGGTCGGCGCGGCCGACGCGGATGTTGTAGGTGGAATTGAGGGCCTTGCAGCACTGGTCGAAGGAGACGAAGAGGTAGAACTTTCCCCCGTGCTCGAGGATCGAGGAGGCCTCGATGCCGGCGCCGCCGCGGCCGGCGATGCCGTGGACCGGCTTGTCGTCCGGGAGCACCATGCCGCTTTCGGGGTCGAGCTCGATGAGCCGGATGCCGCTCCAGAACGAGCCGTAGCTGAGGAAGGCGCGGCCTTCGGAGGTGTCGATGCGGAAGGGGTCGATGGCGTTGAAATCGTCACGGCCATTGCTGGCGAGCACCAGGCCGCGGTCCTCCCAGCCTTCGCCCGGGCTTCTGCGGGTCGAAGGCGTCGTTGGTCATCAGCCCGATGGCGCTGGTGTTGATGCCGAAGCTCGAGACCGAATAGTAGAGGTTGAAGCGGTCGCCGTGCCGGCTGACCGAGGGCGCCCAGATGTTGGGCGGCTGGTAGCCGAGGGTTTGGCGCACCCACTTGGGGAGGCCCTTGCCGATCGCCCCTGCATCGGTCCAGGCGATGCCGTCGGGCGAGGTTTTGAGCCGGATGGCGCCACGATAGACGCCGCCCTCCTGTCCGGTCTGGAAGGCGACATAGCTGCCGTCGACTTCGATGATGCTCGGATCGTGGATGCGGATGTCGCCGGTGAGCACCGGCTGGGCTTCGGCAGCGGCGGCCGGCGTAGCCGCGACCAGCGCGATGAAGAGCCAAGCTCGAAGTCGCATCCACCTATTCCCCCGGCCCTGGAGCGAGCTTTTCTTCATGGCCCATCCGCGCCGCTTCGACAATACGGCGGCGGGCGCGGAACACGCCCCATTGCTGGTCGACGAGGACGCCGATGAGGATCACGCCGCCCATCACCGCGAAGTTGAGCGACGAGGGGATGCCGAGCAGGTTGACGAGGTTCTGCAGCACCTGCAGCAGGATGGTGCCGAGCACCACGCCGACGATCGAGCCTTCGCCGCCGCGCAGCGAGAAGCCGCCGAGCACCGCGGCGGCGATGGCGTAGAGCTCGTAGAAATTGCCGTGGCCGGACGGCAGGATCGAGCGCGTGTACATGGCAAAGAAGATCGCCGAGAGCGCCGTCAGCATCGCGCAGATGATGTAGGCGGCGACGATGACGCGGGTGGTGCGGATGCCCGAGAAGCGCGCCGCCTCCTCGTTCTTGCCGACGGCGTAGAGATAGCGGCCGAACACCGAGCGGTGCAGCACCACCCACATGATCGACGGCGATCAGCAGCATCATGAGGAAGGCATGCGGGATCGGGATCGACTGCACGGCGCCGCCGGTCAGCAGCGCGACGACGTCGGTGCGGCCGGTGGTGATCGCACTCGAGATCGTCGAAGCGGACGCCGAACGGGAAGCCGGCCGTCGCGTCCCGGTGTAGAAGCGCGCGACGCCGCGATAGATCAGCAGGCCGCAGAGCGTCACGACGAAGGGCTGCAGCCGCAGCTTGGTGATCAGCAGGCCATGCACCAGGCCCATCAGGAAGCCGATGCGCGAGGACGAGCGAGCACGGCCAGCGGCCAGGGCACGCCGCCGGTTGGCGATCAGGTCGACGAAGATCACGCCGAGCAGCGCGATCATCGAGCCGACCGACAGCTCGATGCCGCCGGTGATGATGACGAAGCTCTGGCCGATCGACGAACATGCCGAACAGGCCGACGAGGTTGGCGGTGTTGGCGATGTTGATGGGCGACAGGAACAGCGGGTTGATGTAGCGCGATCACCGCGCCGACCACGATGATCAGGACCAGCAGCCCGAGGTCTTTCTTGAGCATCAGCATTGCCGTCGTCCCGCCTGGCTCGGCCGTGCTCGCGCCAGCGGCTTTGCCGACCGCCAGCCGCAGGATGTTCTCCTCGCTGCACTGCTCGCGGCCGAGAATGCCCGAAATCGCGCCCCTCGTGCATCACCGCGACGCGGTCGGAGACGCCGATCACCTCCTCCATGTCGGAGGAGATCATCAGCACCGCGACGCCGGCGTCGGCGAGCCCGCGCATCAGCCGGTAGATCTCGGACTTGGCGCCGACGTCGATGCCGCGCGTCGGCTCGTCGAAGATGATGACCCTGGGCTTCATCGCCAGCCACTTGGCGAGCACGACCTTCTGCTGGTTGCCGCCCGAGAGCGAGCCGGTCGCGCGCGCCACACGTCGGCGCCCGGATGTCGAGCTCGCGGCGGCTCTTTTCGGCCTGCGCCGCGCTCGGCCTCGCGGCGACCACGAGGCCGCGACGCATAGGCGCGAAGGTTGGGCAGCGTGATGTTCTCGGCGATCGCGAGGTCGAGCAGGAGGCCGGTGCCCTTGCGGTCCTCGGGCACGAGGAAGATGCCGGCCTTCACCGCATCGGCCGAGCTCGCGAAGCGCACCGGCCGGCCATCGAGCCGGATCTCGCCGCCATCGGCGCGATCGATGCCGAACAGCACGCGCGCGAGCTCGGTGCGGCCGGCGCCGACGAGGCCGGCGAGGCCGAGGATTTCGCCGCGGCGGAGGTCGAGGCTGACGCTCGCGATGGGGATAGGTCGCGGTCCGCACGTCGCGCATCTCGACAGCGCCGACGTCGCCCGGCGCGCGCGGCGGGCGGCGCGTAGGCGACCTTGAGGTCGCGGCCGACCATCAGCTTGACCATCGCGTCATGGGTGATGGCGTCGCCCTCGAGCGTGCCCACCATCCTGCCGTCGCGCAGCACCACGACGCGGTCGCAGGCCCGCACCACCTCGTGCAGCCGGTGCGAGATGAAGATCACGGCGATGCCGTGCGCCTTGAGGCCGGCGATGACCTCGAGCAGCTTCTCGGTCTCCGCGAGCGGCAGGCTCGAGGTCGGCTCGTCGAGGATGACGAGGCGGGAATTGATGCTCAGCGCCTTGGCGATCTCGACCATCTGCTGCTGCGCCAGCGACAGGCGGGAGACCGGCGTCGACGGCGAGAAGCTGGCGCCCGAGCCGGTCGAGATAGGGCTGCACCATGGCGTGCAGCTTCGGCTGTTGTCGACCAGCTGCAGCGGGCCGAACGCTGCGCGGCTCGCGCCCGATGATAGACGTTGGCCGCGACGTCGAGATTGTCGAAGAGGTTGAGCTCCTGGTGGACGAAGGCGATGCCGGCGCCGATCGAGCCGGCGACGGTCAGCGCCTTGTGCGCCACGCCGTCGATCTCGATGCGTGCCGCTGTCGGGCTCGACCACGCCGCCGAGGATCTTCATCAGCGTCGACTTGCCGGCGCCGTTCTCGCCGACGAGGCCGATCACCTCGCCGGGCCGCACGTCCATCGAGAAGTCGGCGAGCGCCACCACCCCGGGATAGGTCTTGCGCAGGCCGGACAGCCTGCAGGAACGGCTCGGCCGAGGTCTCTTGGGCGGTTGCAGGCGATGCGCTCATCGTTCCATTCGACCGTTGTCGGTCGGAGAGGCGCCCGCAGCACGTCGCCGCGGGCGCCCCGAATGCGTCAGCCGCCGGCGAGCTTCTTCTGGAAGTCTTCCTGGAACTGCGTCCACGTTGTCCTTGGTCAGCGTCAGGCCCGGGAATGATGAGGATGCCGTCGGCCGGGATCTCGGACTTGTCGCCCTTGAGGTAGTCGGCGATCAGCGTGCGCGCCCTGGTAGCCCCACTCGATAGGGCTGCTGCACGACGGTGCCGACGATCGAGCCCTCCGCGACGCCACCCAGCGTGATCGGGTCCTCGTCGAAGCCGACGACGGTGATCTGGCCGAGCTTGCCGGCATCCTTGCAGCGCTTCGTACATGCGCGGCGGGTTGTACGAGTAGAAGCCGACCATGCAGTTGATCTCGGGATTGGCCGACCAGCACGTCGTCGACATTGGCGCGGGCGCGGGTCTGGTCGATGTCGTCGCCGCGCACGTCGACGAGCTCGAGGCCGGTGCCCTTCACCGCTGTCGTTGTAGCCCTGGATGCGCTCCTTGGCGTTGTCGGCGCCGGGCAGGCCGACGAAGCCCATGCACTTGCCCTCCTTGCCGGCCATCGCCGTCTTCATCAGCTCGCCGGCCATGCTTGCCCAGCTGCACGTTGGACGAGCCGATATAGGCGACGCGGTTCGACTGGGTCGCGTCGCGAGTCGAAGGTGAAGAACGGGATCTTGCGCCGCGACCGTGTTGATCGCGTCGGTCGAGGTCGGCGGGATCGACCACCGAGACCGCGATGGCATCGACGCCGGCGGCGACGAGGTCGTCCATCATCCGCCGCTGCACGGCCGCGTCGGCGCGCTCGGGATACTTGAAGCTCAGCGTGACGTCGGGCAGCTCCGTCTGCGCCTTGGCGACGGCGGCCTCCATGATCTTCCAGAAGTCCGAGGGGCCGTTCACGACGAAGGCGATCTCGGGCTTGTCCTGGGCGGCGGCGCCACCCGCCAGCATGGCACCTGCGACCGCAAGGGCCGCGAGACTGACTAGGCTCTTCATCACTTCCTCCTGGCCGCCGAAGGCGGCGATGTGATCTTGCCGATTGGCGCCTCGCGCCCGCGCCCCTCAGGGTCGCGAACGTCTCCGTCGGGGCGCAGCACAAGTCGTCGTTCACTACAGGACGGCCGCGGCCCGTTCGCCGGTCCACGAAGCCGTGGGGCAGATGGTCACCCCATTCCCGCCGCCACCTCGGCCGGCGGCAGGTCGTCTTCAGGAAACACTCCTCCCTCGATCACCGGTGCCGGAGCATCGCGGCCTTGGCGGCCGACTATGCCGCTCGCGAGCCTCTCCTCCGAGGGATCGAAGTGGGCTGGATATTGCGAGCGCCGCCGCGCGGCGTCAATCGACTTTGAAGAAGCAACAAGTGCTCGGAAGCTCAGGCCGATTCGATGATCTTTCAACCGCTTGCTCAAGTACTTCAGTCGGCAGGCACTCAATTGTACGATTTCGTACGTGTACGTACCTCAAGCCATCGGCAATTGCTTTTGCACCACAGGGGAGGAGCGGCAGAGTGGATCACCGCCGCATACACGCAACCTCTCCGTCGTCATCGCCCGAGTTTTTCGAGCGACCCAGCCTCAGGCATGGGTCCCCGGGTCAGGCCCGGGGATGACGGCGGGTGTGGGACGTGTGTGCTCAAACCGCCGTCATCCCCGGGCTTGACCCGGGGACCTATGGAGCCACCGACCGTGGAGAGAAGGATGGTATGAGGCGCGACCGAGAAACGCTCGAGCGGGCGTCGTGCCGGGCAGAGACTCCCCTGCCCGGCACTCGGTCGATCAGCCTTCGGCGGCCATGGTCTTCTTGAACTGCGGCAGGTGCTTCTGCTGGGCTTCGAGCATGCGCTCGCGATAGACGCCGTAGATGATGTCGGTGTCGTGCAGCGTCACGCCGGGAATGGTGGGCGAGGCGAAGACCGGCAGCTCGATGCCGCGGTCGGCGAGCTTCTGCGCGCTCTGGGCGAGGAGCTCGTGCATCATCATCATGGCGAGCACGGTGGAGGAGCCGGCGACGGGGCGCGACCAGCCCTTGATCGGCACGATCGCGTCCTCGACCGGCGAGCCGGTGTCGATGACGATGTCGGCGGCGTGCGGCAGGCGCTTGCCCGAGCTGTGGGTCGCGGGCTTTCCGGCGTTCGACTTGGCGGTGATGGCGATGACGGTCAGCCCGCGCTCCTTGGCGTAGAGGGCGGTGTCGATGCCGGAGGCGTTGCTGCCCGAGTGGCCGAAGATCACGATGGTGTCGCCGGGGTTGAGCGGCTGGTGGTCGAGGAATTTCTCGGCATAGTTCTCGGTGCGCTCGAGCCAGAGCAGCTCGCGCACGCCGCCGGCGCCGAGGATGTTGTGCCACATGACGCGCGGGTCGGTCAGCGGGTTGAAGCCGACATAGGAGCCATAGCGCGGATAGGTTTCCTGCACCGGCAGCACCGAATGGCCCGAGCCGTAGAGATGCACGAGGCCCTTGTTGGCGAGGGTCTCGGCGATGGCGGCGGAGGCCTGCTCGAACGCCTCGGCATTGGCGCTCGCGGCGGCTTCGGCGATCTGCACGAGCCGGCTGATATAGAGGGTGGACATGGGTTTACCTTTCACAACGACGGGTTAGACGTAGAGCGTGGAGCGGATCTCGTAGCGATCGGCACGCATGGTGGAGAGGGCGTATTCGAACGGCCCCCGGGAGTCGTAGGCGATGCGCTCGACCTCGAAGGCGGGCGTGCCGGGATCGAGCTGCAGGTAGCCGGCATCCGCCTCGGCGACGCGGCCGACGCGATAAGTCTCCTTGGCCTTCACTGGGGTGATGGCGCAGTGCTCCTTGAGCCAGGCATAGAGCGACTGCACGTTGGCGGCGTCCTCGTAGAGGCCGGGGACGCGCGCCTCGGGCAGGTGCGTGGTCTGGATGCCGATGGGCATGCCGTTGCCGAGGCGCAGGCGGCGCAGCTGCACCACCGGTTCGCCGATGCCGATCTCGAGCACATCGGCGATCTCCTCGGTAGCGGCGATGCGGTGCGCCTCCAGGAGCCGCGTCCCGGGCGAGAGTTTTAGCTCCTGCATCTCCTCGGTGAAGCTGGTGAGCCCGTGGACGCCGGCCACCACGGTGGCGGAGCGCACGAAGGTACCGCGGCCATGCTCGCGGCGGAGCAGTCCCGCTTCCTCGAGGTTGCGTAGCGCGTGCCGCACGGTGATGCGGGAGATGCCGAGCAGGTCGCAGAGCCGATCCTCGTTGGGGATCTGCGAGCCCGAGCTCCATTCGCCCCGCTCGATCAGCGAGCGGAGCGCCATCTCGGCCTGGTGCCACAGCGGCTCGGGCCGGCGGCGATCGGGCTTCATGAGGCCAGCGGGTTCATCCATGCCCATTCCTCCAGTCCGGCCCGTAGGCGCCGGCAAACGCCGCGCCGACCAGCCCCGCCTTGGGCCCGAACAGCCCCGGGCGGACGTCGATTGTCCTCAGATGCGGCGGCAGCTGCCGCCTGAGCGCGGGCAGCAGCAGCGGCTTCAGCACGTCGAGCGAGGCCGCGACCCCCCCGGCGAGGATGATCGCCTGCGGCGCCAGCAGCGCCACGGCTCCCGCGAGCGCCGTGCCAAGCGCCCGCATAGGCGGGGTCAGCGCCGCGATCGCCGCGGCGTCGCCCGCACGCGCCGCCAGCACCAGCGCCGTTCCGTCGGCGAGGCCGATCGTTTGCGCTGCTTCATCCAGCGCCCGGCCCGACGCCTGGCGCTCCAGCCAGCCGCTCCGGTTCTCGCCCGGATCGTTGACGTCCGCCGCGGCCCAGCCGAACGAGCACGCCGCGCCGCCACTGCCGGCGACGATCCGTCCGCCGGCCAGGACGGACGAGCCGATGCCGGTGCCGACGGCAAGAAGGATGGCGTCCTCGAGCCCCTTGGCGGAGCCGGCCGAGGCCTCGGCGAGCAGCGCCAGCTGCGCATCGTTGCCGAGCCCGACCGAGATGCCCGGCAGGGCGGCTGCGAGGTCGAGCCCGTCGAGATAGGGCAGGTTCGGCACCCAGCGGCAGACGGTGCCCTGGGCGAGCCCCGGGATGCCGAGCCCCAGCCGCGTCGCGCCATGCTCGCGACAACTGCCCGCGCAGCAGCTCGAGGAAGGCCGGCAGCGCCTGCGGCGCCGCCCACTCGCCCACGGGCGCTGAGGGCGGCCGGATCGGCGAGGTCGGCGAGGCCGGCGCGGAGCCGCGTGCCGCCGAGGTCGATGGCGAGGATCGTGCCGCTCATCACGCCTCCGACCCGACCGGCGGGGCGAAGAGGCCGGCCCCGGCATTCCAGGAGTTGGAAGTGGTCATGAAGGCCTGCGCATAGGTGGTGCCGCGGATGCAGCCGCGCAGGCGATAGAGCGAGGCATAGTAATCCATGTAGGGGAAGGAGCTCAGGCCGCGCGCCAGCTCGTACTTCTCGGCCGCCTCGCGCCAGGGCGAAAAACCGTCGGTGACGTCGACGAGGTGGGTGGGGACGAACCCCTCGTCGTCCTCCCAGTTCTCGCCGAACAAGAGGAGCGCCGGGGCGTGCGCCGGCAGGGCGCGATCGAGGGTCGGCAGGGCCGCGTAGAACACCGCGGTCCGCGTCAGCTCCGAGGCGGCGCGATGGTCCTTGTGCCAGCTGCCCTGCCAGTGGGTGATCACCACTTCGGGCTTCAGTTCGCGCAGCACGTCGCAGACGGCGAGCGCCGTTTTATCGTCGCTCTTGAGGAAGGCGTCGGGCAGTTCGAGGCTGCGCCAGCTGATGCCCAGCCGGCCCGCGGCGGCGGCCGCCTCGCTGCGCTTCTGCTCGGCATAGAGGGAGGGCGCGAGGCAGCGGTGGCCCTGCTCGCCCATGGTCAGGTGCAGGAACGTCACCTCGGCGCCGCGCGCCGCCGCAACGAAGGCCAGCGGTCCGGCAATCACCTCGGCATCGAAGGCATGCGCCCCGACGACGAGGATGCGCTTGGCCGCATAGACCTGGGCTTCGATCATTTTCAGTGCTCCCGAGAAGGCGGGGGTGGTGTTCATCCCTTCACTCCCGAGGAGACGACGGAATCGACGAAGAAGCGCTGCAGGATGACGAACAGCAGCACCGGCGGCAGGACGGCGAGGGTGGCGCCGGCCATGACGAGGCCGGTGTTCATGGCGCCGCGGTTGTAGCTGAGGAGTCGCGAAAGCGAGATGACGATGGGGTACTGGTCGGCCCTGCCCTCGAGCACGGTCAGCGGCCAGAGGTAGCTGTTCCAGTGGTAGACGAAGGCGAAGAGGGTGAGCGCGGCGATGGCCGGGAGCACCGCCGGCGCGACGATCTGGAACAGCACGCGGAATTCCGATGCGCCATCGACGCGCGCGGCCTCGATCAGCTCGTCGGGCACGCCGCGGATGAACTGGCGCATCAGGAAGATGCCGAAGGCATTGGCGAGGTTGGGCACCACGACGCCGAACAGCGAGGCGCTGAGCCCGAGATAGCCGACCATGCGGTAGAGCGGGATCAGCGTCACGATCGGCGGCAGGAACATGGTGGCGATGAGCAGCGCGAAGAGCGGCTCGCGGAAACGGAACTGGTACTTGGCGAAGGCATAGCCGGCCATCAGGCTGGTGACGATGATGGCGAGCGTCGTGGTCAGCGCGATGATCGCCGAATTGAGGAAGGAGCGGCCGAGGCTCACCACGTCCGCGACCTGGGTATAGGCATCGAGGCTCGGCGTGGCGGGCAGCCAGACCGGCGGCACCTGCATGGTCTCCTGCGGCGTCTTCAGGCTGGTCAGCACCATCCAGGCGAGCGGGAAGGCGGCGATCACCGCGACGACGATGATCACGAGCACCAGCAGCGCGCTGGCGAGGTTCACCTTGTGGCGCGGGCGTTCGAGTTGCCGGATGTCGGCGGCAGCGGCGGCGACGCTCATGGCTTGGCCTCGCGCGAGCGGGCGAAGGCGAAGAGCGCCGCGATGGCGACGACCAGCGCCAGCATCAGGGTCACCGCCATGGCCGAGCCGAGCCCGCCCTGGGCCCGTTCGATGCCGACGCGGCGGATATGATAGGTGAGGACGTTCGTGGCATTGACCGGCCCGCCCTGGGTGATCAGCGCCACCGGCTCGAACACCTGCACGGCGTTGATGATGGCGATCACCGAGGAGAAGAGCAGCGTGTTGCCGAGCAGCGGCAGGGTGATCGAGAAGAAGCGCTGCACCGGGTTGGCGCCGTCGATCCGCGCCGCCTCGTAGAGCGATTCCGGGATCTGGGTCAGGCCGGCGACGGCGAGCACGGTGAAATAGCCCACCTGCTGCCAGACATTGAGGATGACGATCGAGACCAGCGCCGTCTGCGGGGCGCTGAGCCAGGTCTGCGGGCGGGATGCCGACCCAGCCGAGGATCTGGTTGATCGGGCCTTCGGTCGGCGAATAGAGCTTCGAGAACACCAGCGCCACCGCGATCATCGGCACCATGTAGGTGGAGAACAGCACGGTGCGCAGGAACACGCCGCCCGGCGCGATCTTCTGGTGCACCAGCAGCCCGAGCAGCACCGAGAGCGGCAGGATCAGCGCCACCGAGAGCACGGTGTAGATGGCGGTGTTGAACAGCGCCGCCTTGAAGTCGCGGCCGATCGAAGTGTTGGCGAAGATATCGATGAAGTTCTTGAGGCCGATGAAGCTGGCGGTCTCGAAGCCGGTCTGGGTCGACCAGGTGTTGAAGCTCAGCCAGATGGTCAGCAGCATCGGGATGAGGATGAAGACGCCGATCAGCCCCGTGGCGGGCGCGAGCATGATGATGGCTGATCGGTGCGTTGCGTGCATGTTTCTCGTTGGACTGCTGGCCGCGGTAGCCAAGGCCCCCCACCCGCGTCACCTCTCCCCCAAAGGGAGAGGTGGTGTGGGGGCACGATCGTGCCACAGGGTCACCTCTCCCTTGGGGGAGAGGTCGGTCCGAAGGACCGGGTGAGGGGGCCTTCGGGCGGGTCGGAGGGCAGGTTGCCCCGCCCTCTCGTTGGTTACTGCGCGGCGTTGCGCTCGAGGATTTCGGCTGGCGTCCGACTGCGCGGTCGCCTGCGCCTCGGCGGCGGAGAGCTGGCCGAACTGCATGGCTTCGAGCGTCTTCTGCAGCGATTCCGAGAATTCCTGGCCGCCGAGCACCACCGGGAAGCCCTTGGCGTCGGCGAGGGTCTCGGTATAGCCCTTGAGGAAGGGGTCGCTGGAGAGCCGGTCGGCGAAGGCGGTGCCGTCCGAGGTGCGCGAGGGCAGGATGCCCATCGACATCAGGATGTCGCCCATCGCCGAGGCGCCGTTGGGGCCCGATTCCGGCCCGTTGAGCCAGTTGAGGAAATCCCAGGCGGCGGTCTGCTCGTCGGCGGAGGCCTTGGCGTTGACCACGGTCATCCACGAGTAGGAGATGGAGCGCGGCTTGTCGCCCGACGGCCCGACCGGGATCGGGGCGGTGGCGATGTCGGCGAAATTGTCGCCCATGCCGGCCTTCAGCGCCGATTCCCACCAGTTGGCCATGATGATCATGCCGGTCTTGCCCGAGACGAAATTGTCGAGGAAGGGGCCGGTGGTGTTGGCGTCGGCAGTGGCCATGGCCGGGTCGGAATAGCCCGACTTGATCAGCTTCTCGTAGAGCTCGAAGGTCTGCTTCGCCGCCTCGCTGTCGAGCGCCGGCTTGCCGTCGGCGACCAGTTCGCCGCCGTTCGAGACGAGCAGCGAGGAGAACGGGTGGATGACGCCCGCGGCCCAGGAGTTGATCATGCCGAAGCCCTGCTGGCCCTTCGACTTGTCGGTCAGCTTCTCGGCGGCGGCGAGGAACTCGTCCCAGGTCTTGGGCGGCTCGGTGATGCCGGCCGCCTCGAACAGCTTCTTGTTGTAGTTGAGCGCGTAGACGTCGATCTCGTTCGGGATGCCGTAGAGCGTGCCACCGATCGAGGCAGCGCCGACGACGCCGCGCCGGCCAGTTGGCCTTGACGTCGGCCGCGATCGCCTCGGGGACCGGCGCGACGAGCTGGTCCTTGGCGAGGTCGGGCAGCCAGGCATCGTAGATGCCGGCGATGGTGGCCCCGCCGGAGCCGCCGCCCGAGGAGCGCAGCGTCGTCAGCAGGTCGCCGAACGGCACGGCGCGAACGGTGATCTTGGTGTCGGGGTGGCTCTCGGAATAGGTCGCGGCGGCCGCTTCCAGCTTGGCCACCGTCTCAGGCGCCCAGTGGGTGAGGAACGACACATCGGCGGCCTGGACCAGGGCGGTGCTCGAAAGCAGGACCGCGACGGTGCCGGCTGCCCGCGTTAAGACCCGGAACAGGTGCATGTTGAATTTCTCCCTTCAGCTGCCAGCGGCCTGATGCCGCCTGACGTATTAGTGTTATGACGTTATAATGACTTCTGGCAAGAGCCCTTGTGCAGGTCCCACCCGGCTGGACGGATTCCCCGTCGGTAGGGCTTGGAGCCGCGCGGCTGGGTGGAATAATGTCCGCCGAAATTCAGGGAGGACCCCACATGCAAAAATACTTCGCCGCCCTCGGGCTCGCGACTGCCCTCGCGCTTGGCGTATCCCCGGCCGCCCTGGCCGCGGGCGAGAAGGTAGCGGTGATGACGCCGTTCCTCGCCGCCATCGCCACCGGCGAGATGGTGGAGGCGTTCAAGGCCAAGGCCGACGAACACCAGTGGAGCGTCGACGTGGTGGATACGGCCGGCGACATGGCCGCCTTCGCCAGCCGCGTCGAGGACGCGACCACCAGCGGCGCCAAGGCCATCGTGCTGGTCTCGGTCGATCCGGCGCAGATCCAGGACGCGGTCGACAAGGCCAAGGCCGCGGGCGTGCCGGTGATCACCATCGACGGCGCCAAGAACGCCGCGACGGTGCTCAACGTCACCTCGGACAATTACGTGCTCGGCCAGACGATGACCAAGTTCCTGTTCGACCAGCTGGGCAACAAGGGCAACATCGTGCGCTTCTACTACTCGGCGCATCCGGGCGTGCACCAGCGCGAGCTGGCGCTCGACGACGCGCTGAAGGCCAATCCCGAGGTCAAGCAGGTGGCCGACCACTACGTGGCGGTGCCGGGCCAGGTGGACGACAGCCGCGCCGCGATGGACGCCATGCTGCTCGCCAACCCGGGCGACGGCGCGATCAACGCGGTGTGGGCCGGCTGGGACGAGCCCGGCATCGGCGCCGAACTCGCGATCGAGGCCTCGGGCCGCAAGGGCATCATCGTCGCCGGCATCGACGGCAACCCGCAGGCGATCGAGCTGATCAAGGGCTGCACGCCCTATGTCGGCACGGTGCGCCAGGGGTTCGGCGAGATGGCCAACATCGCCGCCGAGCAGCTCAACACCATCCTCGCCGGCGGGCACGGCGGAGGCCGACGAGCTCTATGCGCCGGTCGAGCTGATCACCCGCGAAAGCCTCGGGGTCACGTGCCCCTGAGCCTCGTCGAACTCGCCGGGATCAGCCGCCGCTTCGGCGCGACCCAGGCGCTCGAGGACGTGAGCCTCGCCCTCGGTGAGGGCGAGGTGCTCGGGCTGGTCGGCCCCAACGGGGCCGGCAAGTCGACGCTGATCAAGATCATCGCCGGCGCCGACCGGCCGGATGCGGGCGAGATCCGCATCGGCGGCGAGGTGGTGCATTTCGCCTCGGCGCATGATTCCTATGCCGCCGGCATCAGGGTGATCCACCAGGACGCGCCGCTGGTGCCGGGCTTCGATACGGTCGAGAACTGCTATCTCGGGCGCGCCTATCCCAGGCGGCTCGGGCGCATCGACCGCAAGGCGATGCGGGCGGAGATCGCGAGGGTCGCGGCCGAGATCGCCCCGGAGCTCGACCTCGATACTCCCGGTGATGTTCCTGCCGCCGGCCGAGCGGCAGTTCGTGCGGCTGCTGCGCGCCATCGCCGACAAGGGCCGGGTGCTGATCCTCGACGAGCCGACGGCGGCGCTGCCGGCCGAGGACGCGGAGCGCTTCTACGAGGTGCTGCGGCGGACGCGCGAGCGCGGCACCTCGATCGTGCTGGTCAGCCACCGGCTCGACGAGATCGCCGATTTCTGCGACCGCGCCGTGGTGCTGCGCGACGGCAAACTGGTGGCGCATTTCGGCCCGGGCGAGGTGAAGCCCGAGGCGTTGATCGCGGCGATGGGCGGCAGCGCCGCCGAGCGCTCCGACCGCGGGACCGATGCCGATGCGCCGCTGGTGCTCGAGCTCGAGGATTTTAGCGCCGGAGAGCTTACCACGCCGGCAACGCTCGGAGTGCATGAAGGCGAGGTGGTCGCGCTTTATGGCCTCGCGGGATCGGGGCGCTCGAGCCTGCTCAATGCCATCTGGGGCGCCATTCCGTTCGCCGGGCGAATGCGGCTCGAGGGTGCGCCGTACCAGCCGCGAAACCCGCGCGACGCGATCGCCAAGGGCGTGTCCTTCGTGCCGGCCGACCGGCATCGGAGCGGACTGTTCCTCGACCAGCCGCTGATCTTCAACAAGACCCTGCCGCTGCTCCGGGAATATCGGCGGGCCAGCGGGCTGCCCATTCCCGATCCGAAAGCCGAGCGGCGGGATTTCCTCGTCGCGGCCGAGCGGGTGTCGCTCACCTATCGCGACGGCGCGCAGCTGGCGCGGACGCTGTCGGGCGGCAACCAGCAGAAGCTGATCTTCTCGCGCTGGGCCAACCGGCACTCGCGCGTGATGCTGCTGGACGAGCCCACCGAGGGCATCGACGTGATGGCCAAGGCGACGATCAAGGACATCGTCCGCGCCATCGCCGCCGACGGCAATGCCGTGCTGGTCTCGACCTCGGACCGCGACGAGGCGCTGGAGCTCGGCGACCGCATCGCGGTGTTCCGGCATGGGCGCATCGTCAGGATTTTCTCACGGGCGGAAGCGAGCGCGGAAGCGCTCTCGGCCGCCGCACAGGCCCGGGAGGCGGCGTGACCCGCACCAATCTCAACCGTTTCGGCACGCTGATCGCGTTCGTCCTGCTCTGCATCGGCTTTTCGATCGCGGCGCCGACCGCCTTCGCCTCGCCGGCCAATGTCTACAACCTGATCCAGCAGCTCGCGACGCTGTCGATCGTCGCCACGGCGGCGACGCTGGTGATGACGATCTCGGAATTCGACCTGTCGGTCGGCTTCGCCGCGTCGCTGGCGGCGGTGATCTGCTTCGTGATGTTCGGGCAAGGCTACGACGTGTGGCTGGCGGTGCCGGCGGCGCTGCTGGTCGGCATCGCCGGCGGCGCGGCGAACGGCGTGCTGGTGGCGCGCTTCGGCATCCCCTCGTTCGTTGCGACGCTGGCGCTCGGCACCATCCTCTCGGGCTTCGCCTTCGGGCTCTCGGGCGGGCAGAGCCTGTTCCAGAAGGTGCCGGACGCGTTCAAGGCGCTGGGGCGGGGACAGCTGTTCGGGGTGCCGGTGCTCGGCATCTGGATCGTCGTCGTGCTCGGGGCGGCTGCGTTCGTCCTCACCCAGACCGAGTTCGGGAGGCGGCTCAAGGCGATCGGCGGCAATGCCCAGGCGGCGCGGCTCGCGGGGCTGCCGATCGTGCGCGACGTGATCGTCACCTTCGCCATTGCCGGCGGGCTCTCGGCGCTGGCGGGGCTGCTGCTCGCGGCGCGGCTCGGGAGCGTGCAGCACACCATGGGCGAGCCACTGCTGCTGCCGGCCTATGCGGCGGTGTTCATCGGCACCACGGCCTCGCCCACCGGTGCGCCGACCGTTGCGGGGACGCTGCTCGGGGTGGCGATCACCGGGGTGCTGGTCAACGGCATGACCATCGTCGGGGTCGAGCCCTTCGTGCAGCGCATCCTGACCGGCGTCATCATCATCGTCGCGGTGCTGCTGCGCCGGGTGGGGCGGCAGCGGTGAGCCGGATCCTCGTTCTCGATTGCGGCAGCTCGGCGCTGAAGGCGACGCTGTTCGGGTCGGACGGGGCGGTGATCGCCTCGGCCGAGGCGAGCTACCCGGCGGCGGCGCCGCATCGCCGCGACCCCGAACACTGGTGGGAGGCGGCGGTCGAGGCCGTGGCGCGCCTGCCGCGGGAGGACGTAGTCGCCATCTCGCTGACCGGGACGATGGAGAACCTCATCGCGCTTGGGGCCGACGGGTGCCCGGCGGGCGAGGCGATCGTCTATTCCGATCCGGCGGGGTCGGCGGCGCTGGCGCAATATGCCGCGCGGCTCGAGGAAATCGACGCCACCCGCATCCTCGGCAATGCGCCCGAGCCGCTGATGACGGCGTTCAAGCTCAAGTGGCTTGAAGCCGAGCAGCCGCAGCGGTTCGCGAGCGTGCGGACCATCCTGCCCGGTTCCAAGGATTTTCTGGCGCTCAAGCTCACCGGCGTCGCCGCGACCGATCCGAGCTGCGCCAGCACCACGGGGCTGATGGACATCGGCAGCCGCGACTGGTCGGGGGAGCTGCTCGAGTTGCTGGGCATCGACCGCGCGCTGCTGCCGCCAATCCTGCCGGCGGGCACGGCGCTGGGCGGTCTCAGCGGTTCGGCCGCCGCGGCGCTGGGGCTCAGCCAGGGCATCCCGGTGTTCAACGGCTGCGGCGACGGGGCGGCGACCACCATCGGCAGCGGCTCGGCGCAGCCTGACACGGTGAGCATCTATCTCGGCACCAGCGGCTGGGTGGCCGGGGTGACGGCGACCACCGACCGGGAGCCACGGCCCTATTACCGGCTCGCGCATCCGCTGCATGGCGGGCTGATCGAGATCGCCCCCATCCTCTCGGCCGGCGCAGCGGCGCAATGGGCGCGCGACGCGTTGGGGCTCGACCTCGCGGCCGCGGAGGCCGCCGCGGAGGAGGCCGACCGGGCGCCGGGGAGCGCGCTGTTCCTCCCCTATCTCGAGGGCGAGCGCTCGCCCTTCGTCGACCTCGAGCTCAGGGCAGGCTTCGCCGGCGTCTCCTCCTCGGACGGCTCCGGGGCGCTCTATCATGCCGTGCTCGAAGGCGTGGCGCTCGCCGTCGCCGCCAATGTGCAGGCCATGGGGGTGGAGGGCGAGGTGTTCCTCGTCGGCGGCGGCGCGAGGAGCGCGACCTGGGCGCAGATCGTCGCCGACGTGCTCGACCGCGAGGTCAGCGTGCCGGCCGAGCCGGTGCTCGCGGCAAGCCTCGGCGCCTGGCGTATCGCGGCCGAGGCTATGGGGCTAGAGGCAGAATTCGGGTCCAACGGCAGGCGTTTTGCGCCCCGGCCGGAGCGGCGCGGGCGGATGGCGCAGCAGCGCGCGGCCTTCGAGGTGATGACCAAGGCGCTACGGGGGCTGAAGCGGGCAGTGTAATCCTCCCGCCCCGGCGGTCGTGACGGGCGAAGCGGGCCGCTCAGGTGGTGAGCGTGCGGTGCAGCACGTTCTTCAGGTGCCGGTCCAGCGCCTCGATCGCGGCCTCGGTGTCGCCCGTCTCCAGCCCGTCGATGATCTCGAGGTGCTCGCGCATCGCCCGCTCGGTATGCGCGGGGCCCACGGCGGTGAGATTGTGCAGCCGGATCAGGTACATCTTCTCGATCAGCCGGGCATAGCTGGTGCTGATCTGGTCGTTGGCGAAGGCGTCGATGAAGCTCTCGTGGAACTCCTGCTCCAGCGCCCGCATCGGCACGCGATAGACCGCCAGGTCATGGGCCGAGCGCACGAAGCCGATCATCTCGTGGTGCTTGCCGCGCATCGTTTCGATCCAGTCGCGAGACACGATGGGCGCGAACTTGCGCAGCCCCTCCCGCTCGAGCAGGCCGCGGAACTGGAAGGTGTTGCCGACGAATTTCATGTCGGGCAGGAAGATGGTGATCCCCACCTTGCGCCGCACCCGGATCATCCCCTCGGCCTCGAGCAGCGTCGTCGTTTCGCGCATCGGGGAAAGCGAGAGGCCGAGGATCTGGCCGAGATCGTCCTGCCGCAGGGTCTGGCCGAATTTCAGCCGCCCCTCGATCAGCGCCTCGAGAAAGGCGTGATAGCCGGAATTGTCGATGCCGCCGTTCAAATTGCCCCGCTCTGCTATCCGACGAAAGGCGATCACCTCCGCCGTTGACAGCCTTTATAGCCGCCCTATAGGCTTTTAAACATCGAATTAAATATATTTAATGGCAGCGCCAAGCTGCTCGGGTGGTTCACGGGGATCGGAGCGAGCCACGAGCTAGGGCGCTGTCTGGGATGCGGCGGTTCGGGATCTCGACCACGGGGGGCGAGTCCGGCTGCCGAAGGGAGCATCGTCGCTGGGGCAGGGACATCAAGCGTCCGGGCGACAGCAGTCTGGGAGGACACAAGATGACTGATACGAACACCAGCAAGCCCTGGTCGCGACGCCGCGTGCTCGCGACCGCGGCCAGCGGCATCGCACTCGCCGCCGCCGGCGGCTTTCCGATGCCGGCCATCGCCCAGACGAGGAAGCTCGTCTATTGGGGCGGCCTGATCTTTTCGGACGACGCCAACAAACTGCTCAGCGACACCATCATGGCCTGGGGCGCCGACAACGGCGTCGAGACCGAAGTGGTGATGATCAACCAGAACGAGACCACGCAGAAGGTCTCGGCGGCAGTTGCGTCCAACACCATGCCCGACGCGCTCGACGTCGGCCTCGACCTCTTGCTGCTGTTGTCGCGGCAGGACGTGTTCTCGACCATCGACGATCTCTACAAGAAGGTCGGCGATGCCCATGGCGGCTGGTACGAGGGTACCGCGCGGGCGACCGACACCAGCCGCCGTGGCGGGCGGGCGCACTGGCCTCCCCTTCGGCGTCAACGGCAACCTGCTGCTGCGCCGCAAGGACCTGCTCGAGCCCGCCGGCTTCACCGAGGCGCCCAAGACCTGGGAAGAGCTCGTCGCGCAGGCGGTCGCGGTCAACAAGTCGCCGGTCTCCGGGCTGGGGCTGGCGCTCTCCAATGTCGGCGACGGGAACGTGCAGATCAACGTGATGCAGTCCTATGGCGGCCGCATCGCCGACGACGCAGGCAAGAAGGTCACCATCAAGTCCGAAGAGACCCGGGCCTATCTCGCCTGGCTCAAGGACGCCTGGGACAAGGGCATCTTCCCGCCCGGCAACACCACCTGGGACGGCGCCGGCGACAACCAGGCCTATCTCTCTGGGCAGGCCGCCTTCATCGCCAATACCGGCTCGGTCGGCATCGCCGCCAAGAAGGACGATCCGGAGCTGTTCGAGGCCAGCGCCTTCTCGCCGCTGCCCGCCGGCCCCAAGGGCACGATCTCGCCGATCACCCCGCAGTCGCGCGCCATCACCAAGGCGAGCGCCGATGCAGGACGAGGCCAAGGCCCTGCTCGAGCACCTCGCGAACACCGAGTTCATGAACGCCTATTTCAACGTGGCGATCTATGGCCCGGTGCTGCAGGAGCAGAGCAAGCTGCCGGCCTTCGACGGCACCAACACCATCCTCACGGGCCTGCTCGGCCTCGCCCAGGCGGGCACCGCGCCGGCCTATCCGGATGTGTACAACGCCGCCTTCGCCGACCTCTCGTCGAACTTCATCATCCCGAAGATGGCGCAGCGCGTCGTCGTCGACGGCTGGGACTTCGACAAGGCGATGGATGAAGCCCAGACGCAGGGCCAGGCGATCTACGACAAGTACTAGGACCAACGCCGGCCGCAGGCGCCCCTCTCGCCTGCGGCCACCCTCTCCGGTTCCGGAGGGGGACAGCAAGGCGCGTTCTCACCGTTTCCGCTCCCCCCAAGGAGAGAGGCTGTGCGCCGGGCGGTGAGACGCCCTTCGCCATCGGCCCGATGACCCGTCGGATAGACAGAACATGACGATTGCCCTCGACCGACCCCCCGGCGCGAAACGGGGCCGGCACTTCACCGCCGGCTGGCGAACCAAGCTCTTCGCCTATGCGCTGGTGGCGCCGGTGGTGCTGCTCATCCTGGGGCTCGTCGCCTATCCCTTCCTGTTCGCCATCTGGGTGTCGTTCACCGACCAGGTGATCGGCAGCGTCGGCAAGTTCATCGGCTTTCGGAACTTCCAGTACCTCGCCGGCACGGCGACGTTCTGGAGCGCCATCTGGAACACCATCACCATCGTCGTGGTCTCGGACGTGCTGAAGCTCGGGATCGGGCTCGGGCTGGCGCTGCTCGTCCATCAGAAGCTGCCGGGGCGGGGCATCTTCCGCTCGTTCCTGATGCTGCCCTGGGCGATGCCGGCCTTCGTCGCCTTCCTCACCTGGCGCGTGCTGTACCAGCCGATCGGCGGCGGCATCAACCTGATCCTCACCCAGACCGGCATCTACCCCTATGTGGTGGACTGGCTCGGCTCGCGCGCCACCGCCATGGGCGCGGTGATCACCGCCTCGGTGTGGCGCGGCTTCCCGTTCTGGTTCGTCTCCATCCTCGCGGCGCTGCAATCGGTGCCCAAGGAGCTGCACGAGGCGGCGACCGTCGACGGCGCCAACACCTGGCAGCGGTTCTGGAACGTCACGCTGCCCGGCATCATGCCGGTGATCATCGTCACCACCCTGCTCTCCTCGATCTGGACGGCCAACGGCTTCGAGCACGTGTGGCTGCTGACCCAGGGCGGCCCCTCGGACGCCACCATGGTGTTCCCGGTGCTCGCCTTTTTCGGCATGCAGACGCAGCGCATCGGCGAAGCCGCGGCGGTCTCGGTCTACATGCTGCCGGTGCTCGCGATCCTCGTGATCTTCGCCACCTCGCTGATGATGCGGAGGGAAGACTGATGTCCACCCTCGCCGACATCGTCGCGCCGGCCGCGCCGAACCTCAGCGCCGCGGCGCGCCGCCGCTACATCACCGGCCGCATCCTCGCCTATGCGACGCTGGCCGTCGCCGTGCTGCTGGTGCTGTTCCCGATCTACTGGATGATCATCACCTCGCTGAAGCTGCCGCGCGAAATCTACCGGGTGCCGTCGCTGTGGCCCAAGACCTTCACGCTCGACAATTTCACCAAGCTCCTCAGCGACGGCGGCTTCGTGGTGGCGATCCGCAACAGCCTGATCGTCGCCTCGATCGTGACGGTGATCTCGGTGCTGATCTCGTCCTTCGCCGCCTATTCGATGGTGCGCTTCCGCTACCGCTTCCGCGGCGTCATCGGCCGGCTGATCCTGTTCGCCTACCTGACGCCGGGCTCGCTGCTGTTCATCCCGCTGTCGATCGTCATGGCGCAGCTGAAGCTCGGCAACTCGCTGGTCGGGCTGGTCTTCGTCTATCTCACCTTCTCGCTGCCGCTCTCCACCTGGCTGCTTGCAGGGCTATTTCCGCGGCGTGCCGCGCGAGCTCGAGGAACAGGGGATGATCGACGGGCTGAGCCGGTTCGGCGCGCTGTTGCGGATCGTGCTGCCGCTGTCGGGGCCGGGCATCGCCGCGGTCGCCATCTTCACCTTCACCGGCGCCTGGAACGAGCTGCTGTTCGCGCTGGTGCTCATCACCTCGGAAAGCCAGCGCACCGCGCCGCTCGCGCTCAACTACCTCATCACCAGCGACGTGCTGCCCTGGGGGCCGCTGATGGCGGGCGCCGTCATCTCCTCGGTGCCGCTGATGGTGCTCTACTTCGTCGCCCAGCGCTTCATGGTCGCGGGGATGACCGAAGGCAGCGTCAAGGGATGAGTATCTCCGTCCTGGCATCACCCACGGCGTCATTCCCGCGAAAGCGGGAATCCCTGTTTGGCCGCGGCGCGGACGAGCGATCAAGGAAACGGAGATCCCCGCCTTCGCGGGGATGACGCCCCGCGCGGGGATGACCCGGTGGATGAATATGAACCTCTATTTGGGAAGAGAAGCATGGGTATCAGGGTAGCGGTAGGCCAGTTCCACGAGCTCAGCGAGGAGCGGCTGCGCTTTGCCAGCCAGATCGGGGCGACGGGCCTGCAGATGAACAATCCGACCCTCCCCGGCGACGCGCGCTGGGAGGAGAAGGACGTGCGGGCGCTGGTCGAGCAGGTCGAGGCGGCGGGGCTCAAGTTCGAGGCGATCGAGAACGTCCCCACCCACTTCTACCACAAGGCGATGATGGGCCTCGACGGCCGCGACGAGCAGATCGAGAACTACCAGGCTACCATCCGCGCCGTGGCCCGCGCCGGCGTGCCGGTGCTGGGGCTCCACTTCATGCCCAACTCGGTCTGGACCACCGACCGCAACGCCCCCACCCGCGGCGGCGCCGTCGCCCGGCAGTTCGACATGAGCGTGGTCGAGGCCAATATCGACAATCTCGAGCTGTTGCGCTCGTACATGCCGACGACGCTCGGCCGCGCCTCCTCGATGCCGCTGTTCGGCAAGGACGGGCCGCTGATCACCGAGGACCAGATGTGGTCCAACTACGAGTACTTCATGAAGGCGGTGCTGCCGGTCGCCGAAGCAGGAGGGCATCAAGCTGGCGCTGCATCCGGACGATCCGCCGGTGCCGATGCTGGGCGGCGTGGCGCGGCTGTTCTACAAGCCGGACAACTTCAAGAAGGCCTATGACCTCGTCGGCCGCTCGGAAGCCTGGTCGCTCGACCTCTGCCTCGGCTGCTGCTCGGAAATGGTCGGCGGCAAGCAGAACGTCACCGAGATGATCGAGTATTTCGCGCCCAAGGGCCGGATCTCCTACATCCACTTCCGCGACGTGCAAGGGCTCGGTGCCGAACTTCACCGAGTGCTTCATCGGCGACGGCAATTTCGACCCGGCCGAGGTGATCGCGCTGCTCGTCCAAGACCGGCTTCGACGGCTTCCTGCTCGACGACCACGTGCCCAAGATGGACGGCGACAGCGACTGGAACCACCGCGGCCGCTCGCACGCCATCGGCTATATGCAGGGCCTGATCCGGATGCTGGAGTTCATGCGGAAGTAGGGTCGAGATCTCTCCGCGGCGCCTTCTCCCTTGAGGGGAGAAGGCGGCCGAAGGCCGGATTAGGGTGGGGCAAGGGGCGCGACGCGGATAGCCTGAACCCCTCACCCCAGCTCCGCTACGTCGCTTCGCTCCTAGCTGCGCTACCCTCTCCCCTGAGGGGAGAGGGGGATCGGGGCGCCCAGTCACACCCCCGCAAACCGCCGCAGCTTGGCGATGAAATCCCTCATGATCGGGTCGCGGTCGACATAGGTGACGTAGCGCATCGGGTGGCGGGTGCGGTCGAGGCTGTAGGTCGGACCCTCGTTGAGGATCGGCGTCGGCACGAGGATGCTCGGCGTCCAGGCGGCATCGAGCAGCCAGGCGACCGCCGCCATGTCCCAGATCTCCTTGGACCAGCCGACATGGTCCGCCGAATATTCCTTGAAGCGGGCGGCGAGGAAGCGGCCGATCTCGCCGCAGGGTTCGACATAGCGCTCGATCTCGGGGACGGTGCTGTGGAGGTGCGAGACCACGCCCTTGCACGGCACGACGACCAGCGGCACGCCGCTGTCGAACAGCACCTGGGCGCCGCCGACATCCTGCCTCAGGTTGAACTCGCGCTGGTGCGGCCACTCGAGCGCATGCCCGCCGAGCCAGACCACCACCGTGCGATCGATGATGTCGGGCGCCTTGAGCAGCGCCGAGGCGACGTTGGAGATGGCGGCGATGGCGATGACGTAGAGCGGGTCCTCGGGCGAGCCGGCGCGGGCCCGGGCGATCAGGTCGTCCACCGCGGCCGCGGGCTGCGCCAGCTTCGCCGGCCCGACATAGTCGCCGACGCCGCGGTGGACGAGCCCGTCCGGGCGCCGGTCGAGCCGCTCGAGCAGCTCGAGGATTTCGCCATAGCTCAGCTCCATGCCGTGGCCGGGACCGTCGGAGCGATCGTTGTGGAAGGGCGCGGCGTAGATCGCCTGCAGGTCGATCCGCTCGGGCGACAGGATCGCCTGCACCAGCGCGAACTGGTCGTCGATCTCGTTATAGGTGTCGGTGTCGAGCACGGCGCGCAGCCGGCCGGGGCGCGGGGTCAGCAGCCGGAGCCGCTCAGCGTCTGAAAGGGGCATCGGTTCTCCTCGGGTCGCGCGAATCCCTTGGCGCGACGGGCGAAAACCTCGCATCCTTCAGTCCCGGTGTCATTCCGGCGCAGGCAGGAATCCAGCCTGAGATATATCCGCCGGCGAAGCGGCGCCATTTCAAGATGGATCCCGGCCTTCGCCGGGATAACATCGGGGTTGTGGCGGGCCGGAGCGGCTACGACCCTCGCAGGCTCAGGCGCTCGGCCTGATGTTGTGGTTCACCTGGAACAGGTTCTGCGGGTCGTAGCGGTTCTTGATCGCGGCGAGCCGGGCGTAGTTGTCGCCGTAGCTCGCCTTCACCCGCGCGTCGCCCTCGTCGGACATCATGAAGTTCACGTAGGCGCCGCCGGGGTTGAAGCGATGCACGGCGTTCCAGTAGCCCTTGGCCCAGCGCTCCAGCTCGCCGGCCTTCTGCGGGTTGGCGTCGATGGCGGCGATCACCATCGACCAGGTGGCGTCGCGGGCGCCCCAGGCGGTCTCGGTGCCGGGTACGCGCCGCACCGCACCGTCGATCGGATAGAGGTGCATGAGCGAGAACTCGCTCGGGCGCCTTGGCCGCCTGCGCGACATGGATGTCGATCGCCTCGTCGGTCAGGTCCTTGACGAAATCGCCCTGCCAGTACCATTGCAGGCCCTTGGGGAAGAACGGGTCGAACAGCGCCTGGATCGACGGGAAGGGCATCATCCCCATCCAGTTGAAGATCGGCTCGGGCAGCTGGTCGAGCAGCGGCGCCATGGCCTTCCTGCCGTCCTCCTCGGTGCCGTTGAAGCTCGAGATCACCGCGCAGGCGCGCTTGCCCCAGCCCTCCTCGGGGAAGGGCTCCATCGAGGGCACGGTCTTCAGCCCGACGAAGGCGCCGAGTTCCTCGGGCGCGTTCGGCAGGAAGTCGCGATAGGCCTTCATGATCTGCGGCGCGTACTTGGCGTCCCAGAAGATCGGGCCGGCATAGACCATGTCGACCGGATGCGCCTGGAACAGGAAGCTGGTGACGACGCCGAAATTGCCGCCGCCGCCGCGGATGGCCCAGAACAGGTCCGGGTTCTCGTCCTTGCTGGCGGTGACGAAGCGGCCGTCGGCCAGCACCAGGTCGGCCTCGAGCAGGTTGTCGATGGTGAGGCCGTACTTGCGGGTCAGGTAGCCGGTGCCGCCGCCCAGCGTCAGCCCGCCCACCCCGGTGCTGGAGACGATGCCGAACGGCACCGCGAGCCCGAAGGCGTGCGTCGCATGGTCGACTTCGCCGGAGGTGTTGCCGGGCGAGACGCGGACCGTGCGGCTCCTGGGATCGACGCGGACGCCCTTCATGGTCGAGAGATCGACAACGAGGCCATCGTCGACGCTGCCGAGGCCGGGGCCACTGTGGCCGCCACCGCGGATGGCGATGCGCAGGTTGTTGTCGCGGCCGAAGTTCACCGCCGCGATCACGTCGGCGGCGTCGGTGCACTGGGCGATGACCGCCGGCCGCTTGTCGATCATCCCGTTGTAGAGCGCCCTGACCTCGTCATAGTCCGGGTCGCCCCCCTGAACCACCCGGCCGCGAAAACCCTGCGCGAATTCCTTGACGGCTTCGGCGTGCATGTCGTCCTCCATGCGTTTGGCTGCCGGAGGCTCCTGCCCTTCCGGCAAGCGACGGCGGGAGATTACGCCCACATGGAACAAACATTATGGCGGAGGCGGCCGAGCACCTCGGGGTGAGCCCGCCGCTCGGCACCACCCTATCCGTCGTCCTTGCCCGCTTCATGCGGGCAACCCATCTTCCGCCCGGGTCCCCCGGACAAGCCGGATGAGGACCCAATCTTCGCAGGAGTAAGCTCATGCCCAGCTCGGAACAGTACGATGCAATCGTCATCGGCAGCGGCGAGGGGGGCAAATACCTTGCCTGGCACCTGGCGCGAGCCGGCAAGAAGGTGGCCGTCGTCGAGCGGCGCTGGATCGGCGGCTCCTGCCCCAACATCAACTGCCTGCCCAGCAAGAACGAGATCTTCAGCGCCGGCGTCGCCCGCACGGTGGGGCGCGCCGGAGAGTTCGGCGTCGGCACCGGCCCGGTCACAGTCGACATGCGGAAGGTCGTGCAGCGCAAGCGCGAGATGGTCGAAGGCCTCGTCGCCTTCCATCTCCAGCGCTACGCGGCCTCGGGCGCCGAACTGGTGATGGGCCATGCCCGCCTCGTCGCGCCGAGGACGGTCGAGGTGGCGCTGAACGAGGGCGGGACGCGGCTCCTCGACGCCGGGATGCTGTTCCTCAACCTCGGCACGCATGCCAGCATTCCAGCCGTTCCGGGTCTCGCCGAGGCGGCACCGCTCACCCATGTCGAGGCGCTGGAACTGGACCGGCTGCCCGGCCACCTGATCGTCCTCGGCGGCGGCTATGTCGGGCTCGAACTGGCCCAGGCCTACCGGCGCTTCGGCAGCCGTGTCACCATCATCGACCATGGCAAGCGGCTGTTGAAGCGCGAGGACCCGGAGGTTTCGCAGGAGGTCCAGAGGATCCTCGAGGCGGAGGGCATCGAGGTGCTGCTCGCCGCCGAGACGGCGGAGGTGGAAGGCCGATCCGGCGAAGCGGTGCGCGCCATGCTGCGCACCCCGGAGGGCTCGAGAACGATCGAGGGCACCGACCTGCTGGTGGCCGCCGGCCGCACGCCCAACACCAGCGGCATCGGCCTCGAGGCGGCAGGGGTCGGGCTGACGGACCGGGGCTATGTCCAGGTGAACGACCGCCTCGAGACCACGGCGCCCGGCATCTGGGCCATCGGCGAGTGCGCCGGCAGTCCGCAATTCACCCACGCCTCGCTCGACGACTTCCGCGTCATCCGGGACAACCTCAACGGCGGCAGCAGGAGCACCGCCGGCCGGCTGATGCCCTATTGCATGTTCATCGATCCACCGCTGGCCCGCGTCGGGCTGAGCGAAGCACAAGCGCAGGCCGCCGGCATCGCGGTGCGGGTGGCGAAGCTGCCGACCAAGGCGGTGCTGCGGACGCGGACGACTTCGGAGCGCGCCGGTTTCATGAAGGCGCTGGTCGATGTCGAAGACCGGATCGTCGGCTTCACGATGATCGGCTCCGAGGCCGGTGAGGTGATGAGCGTGGTGCAGACCGCCATGCTCGGGCGCCTGCCCTACGTCACGTTGCGCGACGCCATCTTCGCTCACCCGACGATGGCCGAGGGACTGAACGCGCTGTTCGGCAACGTCCCGGCCAAGTGAGGGAGGGCTTTCAAGAACTCAGTCGATCGCGCATCAATAGGTGAGCTGACGGAGGACGAGATGCCTTCAACCTTCAACGTCAATCGTGCCGACGGTTACGAGCAGTTGATGGGACGGTGGAGCCGCCGGCTGGCGGTGCCGTTCATCGAGTTCGCCGGGGTCGAGGACGGCGACCGGGTCGTCGATGTGGGCTGCGGCACCGGGAGCCTCACCTTCGCCCTGCCCGGGGCCGCGAATGTCGCCAAGATCGCCGCCGTCGACCTCTCCCCCACCTTCGTCGAGGCGGCGAAGCGGCGGAACAGCGACCCGCGCATCGAGATCCAGGAGGCGGATGCCTGCGCGCTGCCGTTCGAGGACGGCGGCTTCGACCGGGCGCTGTCGCTGCTGGTGCTGCACTTCGTCGCCGAGCCCGCGAAGGCGGTGTCCGAGATGCGGCGGGTGGTGCGGCCGGGCGGGACGGTGGCGGCGGCGGTCTGGGACCATCTGGGCGGCCTGCCGGTGATGCGGATGATGTGGGACACGCTCGCCGTCACCGGCGAGCAGGGCGCGGGAGGCGCGGGCCCGCTACCTGTGGCAGCCGATGATGCAGCCGGGCGAGATGCGGCAGTGTTTCCTGGACGAGGGGCTCCGCGAGGTGGAGGAGCGATCGCTGCTGATCCGCATGGACTACGCCTCGTTCGACGACTACTGGCAGCCGATCGCCAACGGGGAAGGCCCGCTGGGCAAGTTCGTGGCCGAGACTCGAGGGTGTTGAACGCCGCGAGGCCGATGCGGCGTTGCGGGCTGCATACGAGGGCGGCAGGCCGGACGGGCCCCGCTCGTTCGCCGCCGTGGCCTGGACCTGCCGCGGCATCGTGCCCGGGTGAGGCGTGAAACCGCCGCCCGCCGGGCGCTTGCTTGACTTTGGTGGGGAAGGTCCTACCTTCATCACCATGTGCAGGCTTACGAAATCGTCGAGAATGGCGACCCGCCGGGAATATGCCCTCGCAGGCTTGCAGCCCTAGACTCGTGCGCTCGGCGCCCGCAGGGTCTAGGGACAACTGCAGCGCATGCTGACTTCGCATATGTCGGAACCGGCCTGCTGTAGCTGGCGCAACACTCCAAAAACCCCATCCTGGTGCGGTCCCTGCGGCCGCTCGTTGCTTTTGGCGCTGGTACGGCAATGTCACACCACGATCTGAGACCCGGAATTACGCTCGGCCATGCCGAGCACCATCAACTCTCGGTCCTCGCCATGCTCGGCAGCGGGCACACGGCCGAGGCAAGCGATGCACTGCATTATGAGCTCGGTCGGGCCCGGCTGGTGCCGGACGACAGGCTGCCGCCGGACACGGTGCGCATGGGCTCGGGCGTCACCTATCGGCTGGACAATGGCGGCGAGCGCGCCGCGACGCTGGTCTACCCGGCCGAGGCGGAGGTGCCGGGCACGGTCTCGATCCTGACGCCGGTCGGCACGGCGCTGATCGGGCTGAGGCCAGGGCAGGCATTCACCTGGATGGAACCGGACGGCCGCACCCGCAAGCTGACGGTCGGCTCCGTCACCCAGCCGGCTGCACCAACGTGAGCGGCGATCCCTCCGTGCGGCGGCACATCCCAGCACGGCTCTAGCCCCTGACCACGATGCTCCGAGGAGTGGACTGGTCAGGGGGCTCGGAGCCGCGTTCGAACAGCCCAATGGAGCATTGAAATGTCCCAGGAACCCCGCGCCGTCCTTTCCACCGGCGACTTTTTTCTGCTCGAGAGCGCCCGCTTCGAGCACCGCGAGAGCCTGCCGGACCTGAGCCGCAAGCTCGACACCGCCATCGTCACCTTCCCGGCGGACATCCCGGCCGACGTGGTCACCACCGGCCGTTCGGTCACCTACCGCATCGGCGAGGAGCCGGCGACGGAGCGGACCATCAGCAGCACCCCGGCGGGTCCCTCCGAGCTGGCGTTGCTGTCGCCGCTTGGCGTGGCGCTGGTCGGGCTGAGCGCCGGCCAGTCGGTGCCGATCCGGCTCGAGGACGGCGGCTATGTGGAGCTGACGGTCGAGCGGGTGAGCGAGCCGGAACCGGAGATCGCCGTGCCCGATCGCGCCCTCGAGGAAGGCAGCCGGGTGCTGTCGTTCCAGGCGCGGCGGCCGGCCGCGGCAGCCCGCCCGCGGATCATCGAACTCGACGACGATCCGGGCCCGAGCGCGGCCTGAGCGCCTTGACGGGGTGCGTTACCCGCGCATCCCGTCACCCCCTGCCCGGGGTATTACTTCTTCCGCCGAGCGACGAGCACGTCGCAGGAGACCTCGGCCATGATGTCCATGGCGGTGCTGCCGAGCAGCGCGTCCATGAGGCCGGTGTGGCCGTAGGTGCCGGTCACCACCAGGTCTATGTCGCGGTCGGCCACCAGCTTCGCCAGCATTGACGGCAACTCCCCGAGCTCCGCGACGATCTCGATCTGCGCCGCGGCCGAGGGTCCGGCAGCGGCCTCGAGAACCGCCTTGCACTCCTCGATGACGCGCGGGCGCATGCTGCGCTCCAGATCGGCCCGCTCGCCCACGAGGCCGCGATAGGGCATGTCGAAGGCATTGAAGAGGATCAGCCGCGCCGGCCCGAACAGGCCGAGCGCCAGGTCGAGCGCGGCATGCGAGGTGTCGGTAAGGTCGCTGGCGACGACGACGCGACGGGGCGGCCTCGCGCCGCGCTTCTTGACGACGAGGACCGGCGCGTTGGCGTACTTGGCGAGAGCCGGGACCAGGTCGCCGAGGTGGTCGCGGCCATAGACGTCCTCGCGCGCGATGCCGGTGATGATGATGTCGGTGTTTTCCCGCTTGGCCGCCTCGAGCACCACGTCGCGCGTCGTGCCCACCCGGATGTCGATCTCGGTATCGAGATCCTCCCAGCCTGGATACTCGAACAGGAGCTTGCGGCGTGCCGTCTCCACCGGGTCGGAACCGCGCCGCCAGGAGGGCTCGTCGGTCGGCGGGCTGCGGTCCTCGACGGCGTGGACGATCAGCAATCGCGCGTTCCAGCGCCGGGCCATCTCCAGCGCCCGGTCGAAGGCGCGGTCGGTCCTCGCGGCGAGATCGGTCGCGAGGGTGACGTGGCGGAGCGAAATCCGGTTTGCCTCGGACGTTTTCCTGTCCTCCTGCTGCGTCGCGTCGCAAGGCACTATGGACGTCGGCGGGCGATTGCAGAAGCCCTAGTGGTCGTCCCCCGGCGAATGCTCGGCCAGCGGATCGCTGGCGTCGCCCTCCGCCCGGATGCGGTAGAGCGTGGCGCGGGCCAGCAGCATCAGCGTTACCGGCGTGGTGACCACGATGAAGATCAGCACCAGCACTTCATGGATCACCGGCCGCCCGAGCGCCACCGAGGAGTAGAGCGAGGAGGCGAGCAGCACCAGCGCCGCGCCCAGGCTGGTGCCGAGGGTCGGCGCGTGGATGCGCTGGTAGAAGGTGGAGAAGCGGACCAGCCCCAGGGTGCCGATCAGCGTGATCAGGGCGCCCGCGAGGACCAGCACCGAGACGAGGACGGCGGCCCATTCGGGGAAGTTCGAGAGGTCGCTCATTCGATCACCTCGCCGCGCATCAGGAACTTGGCGAGCGCCAGGGTGGAGACGAAGCTCAAAAGGCCAATGACCAGCGCCGCCTCGAAATAGAGCAGGCTGCCGCTGCGGATGCCTAAGGTCACGAGCAGCAACATGGCGGTGAGATAGAGGCTGTCGAGGGCCAGCACCCGGTCCTGTGCCCTGGGGCCGTAGAGCAGGCGCCAGCATGCCGGCGCGGCGGCCAGCCCGAGGATGACCTGGGCAGCGCTGAGGGCCCAGAAGATGATGGTGGCACTCATTGGAAAATCTCCAACAGACGCTGTTCGTAGTTGCGCTTCAGGGTGGCGTTCCAGGCGGCCTCGTCGTCGGTGTCGAGAACGTGGATCGTCACCTTGCTGAGCATCGAGTCGTAGTGGATCCAGGCGCTGCCGGGCGTCGCAGTGACGATGCAGGCGAGGATGGCGAGCCCGTTCGGCTCCTTGAGCTCGAGCGGTACGGTGACGAAGACCGAGCGCGGCGTGCGGCCGCTGACGATCAGCCGGATGACGGCGATGTTCGATTGCACGACATCGACGATCACCAGCCAGGTGAGGTGGAGGATCGCCGGGATGTTGCGCAGCCGCGGCTTGGGCGGGTCGAGGCGGGCGACGGCCAGGCAGGCGAGCGTCGCGACGATGGCGCCGAGCAGGATTTGGCCAAGGGCGAGGCTGCTGTTGAGCGTCAGCCACATTCCGAGCAACGCCAGCCAGAGCAGCGGATAGGGGAAGAGGCGCTTCACTGGACTTCCCCCTCGGCTGGTGACCCGAGCACTCCGGCCACGTAGTCGGCCGGGTGGTGCAGGTACTGGGCGGTCGCGTCCATGTAGGTCATGGCCGGGCCGGCGAGCACGGCCAGCAGCACGCAGATGCCGAGCAGCATCAGGACGGGGGCCATCTCGGCGGCGCGGACCCGCGGCACCTCGCCGTCGAAGGTCACCCAGAAGATATTGATGCCGGTCCGGACCAGCGCGATCATGGTGGCGAGCCCGGAGAGGATCAGGAACGACGCCATCACCCAGGTCTCGGTGGAGATCGTGCCGCCGGCGCCGAGCCCCTCGAGATTGAACATGGCGCTGATCATCGCGAACTTGGCGAGGAAGCCGGTGAGCGGCGGCATGCCCGCCAGCACCAGCGCGCAGCAGGCGAACGACACGCCGAGGATGGCGAGGGTTCGCGGGGTGGCGATGCCGACCTCCTCCTCGTGCTCCGGGTCCTCGTCGTCGCCGAAGGCCTCGAGGGTGAGGGCGAGGACGCCGGCCGCGGCGTTGCGGCCGCGCTCCACCAGCTCGACCAAGAGGTAGAGGCAGGAGAGCGCGAGCGTCGAGCTCACCAGGTAGAACAGCGCTCCGGCGGTGACGCCGGCATTGGCGTAGCCGATCATGGCGAGCAGCGTGCCCGAGGAGACGAGGACGCTGAAGCCGGCCATCCGGGCCAGCCCCTGCGAGGCCAGCACGCCGACGGTGCCGAAGGCGATGGTCGCCATGCCGCCGTAGATCAGCCACTGCTCGCCGAAATGTGCCGAGCCCCCGGCCCCCGCGTCGAACAGCAGCATGGAGAGCCTGAGGATCACATAGACGCCGACCTTGCTCATGATGGCGAACATGGCGCCGACCGGCGGGGCGGCCGCGGCGTAGGCGGTCGGCAGCCAGAAGGAGAGCGGCCACATGCCGGCCTTCACCAGGAAGGAGATGCCGAGGATGGCCGCGCCGGCTTCCAGCAGCAGCCGGTTCTCGGCCGGGATGAGCGGGATGCGCACCGCGAGGTCGGCCATGTTCAGCGTGCCGGCGACGCCGTAGATGAGGCTCACCCCGATCAGGAACAGCGAGGAGTTGGCGAGGTTGACGGCGATGTACTGCATGCCCGCCTTCACCCGCTCGGTGCCGGAGCCGTGCAGCACCAGGCCGTAGGAGGCGGCCAGCAGCACCTCGAAGAAGACGAAGAGGTTGAACAGGTCGCCGGTGAGGAAGGCGCCGTTGAGGCCCATCAGCAGCAGCTGGAACAGGCTATGGAAATGCGCACCGGCCCGGTGCCAGCGGGCGATCGAGAAGACGATCGAGGCGAGCGCCAGCACCGAGGTCAGCAGCACCATGAGGGTGGAGAGGCGATCCGCCACCAGCACGATGCCGAAGGGCGCCGGCCAGCTGCCCAGCAGGTAGGTGCTGACCTGCTCCACCCCGTCGCCGGTGCGGATGAACAGCAGCAGCGTCACCAGCAGCAGGATGACGGTGGCGGCCACGTTGACGGCGAGCTTGATGTTGCGGTCGTCGATCAGCATCAGCACCACCCCCGCGAGCAGCGGGAGCAGGATCGGCAGGATCGTCAGATGCTGGAAAATCCCGTCTGCCATCAGCGTTCACGTCCATCGACATGGTCGGTGCCGGTCAGGCCGCGCGAGGCGAGCAGCACCACGAGGAACAGGGCCGTCATGGCGAAGCCGATGACGATGGCGGTGAGGACCAGGGCCTGCGGGACCGGATCGGTATAGCCGGAGACGTCGCTCGCGCCATCGAGGACCGGGGCGGCGAAGCTCTTGAGCCGGCCCATGCTGAAGATGAACAGGTTGACGGCATAGGAGATGAGCGACAGCCCGATGATGACCTGAAAACTGCGCGGCCGCAGCAGCAGCCAGACGCCCGAGCCGGCAAGCACGCCGATGCTGATAGCAAGGATCGCTTCCATCAGTCGACTCCCACGGTTTCTGCCGGCGCCCGCTCGAGCGGCGGGCGCAGCCGCGGCGGCCTGGCGCCGCGGATCGACTGGTGCGCGATGGCGATGAGGATCAGCACGGTGGCGCCGACCACGAGGACGAAGACCCCGAGGTCGAACAGCAGGGCGCTCGCCATCGGCACCCGGCCGAGCAGCGGCAGGTCGACATACTGGAAGGCCGAGGTGAGGAAGGGATAGCCGAACAGCCAGGCGCCGGCGCCGGTCAGCAGCGCCAGCAGCAGGCCGGCGCCGATCCAGTAGATCGGCAGGATGCGCAGCCGCTCCTCGGTCCAGCGCGTGCCGCCGGCGAGGTATTGCAGCACGAAGGCGACCGACATGGTGATGCCGGCAACGAAGCCGCCGCCCGGCTGGTCGTGGCCGCGCAGGAACAGGTGGATGGCGAGGACGATGATCACCGGGAAGAGCCAGCGCATGATGACGGAGGGCACGAACAGGAAGTCCGAGACGATCGAGCCCTCCGCATCGGCGCTGCGCTTGGCCTCGAAGCCGCGCTGGATGCGCTGCTGCTCGGGCGGCTCGATACTGTCGGCCGCGGGGCGGAAGCGGCGCAGCAGGGCGAAGGTGGTGAGCGCCACGATGCCGAGCACGGTGATCTCGCCCAGCGTGTCGAAGGCGCGGAAATCCACCAGGATGACATTGACCACGTTGCGCCCGCCGCCCAGCGCATAGGCATTCTCGAGGAAGAAGCTGGCGATGCTGTCGGGCGCGTCGCGGGTCATCACCGCGTAGGCGATGAAGGCGAGGCCGCCGCCGGAGACCAGCGCCAGCACCAGGTCGCGCACTCGGCGGAAGCGAGCTGCGCGGGAGGTCGCGACGTCGATCTTCACATCCTGCAGGCGCTTGGGCAGCCAGCGCAGGCCGAGCAGGATCAGAATGGTGGTGACGACCTCGACCAGCAGCTGCGTCAGCGCCAGGTCGGGCGCGGAGAACCACACGAAGGTGATGCAGGTGGCAAGGCCCGCGCCGCCCAGCAGCATCAGCGCCACCAGCCGGTGGTGCTTGGCCTGCGCGGCGGCGCCGATTGAACAGATAATGCCAACGGCCCAGACCAGGGCGAAGGCGGGTTCGGCGCCGGCAAAGGAGATCGGGGGCGGGGTGAAGCCCGAGAGCAGCGGCCAGGCGCCGGCGAGGATCGCCGCGCCGACCAGGAGCGCCAGCTGCGGCTGCAGCCGGCGGGTGCCGAAGAAGCGCTCGAGCGCCTTGGCCCATTTCACCGTGACCAGCAGCAGGATGCGCTCGAAGATGCGGGGGCCGACCAGCTCGCGGATCAGCGGCGGCCCCTCGACGCGCTGCAGATAGTTGTAGAGCACGAGGTAGAGCAGCACCCCGCCGACCAGGGCGACCATGCTCATGAGCAGCGGAATCGTCAGCCCGTGCCAGACGGCGAGACTGTAGACGGGGGTATCGGGACCGAGGACCGAGATCACCGCGGCCGCCAGATAGGGGCCGATGACGATCGCCGGAAAGGCGCCGACGAGGAGGCAGATCAGCACCAGGATCTCGATCGGCCGGCGCATCAGCGGCGGCGGCTCGTGCGGCACCCGGTCGAGCTGGGTCGGCGGCGGGCCGAAGAACACGCCGTGGATGAAGCGCAGCGAGTAGCTCACGGCGAACAGGCTCGCCAGCACCGCGACGAAGGGCAGCGACACGTCGACGAACGGGTTGGCGTTCTTGATCGCGGTTTCGGCGAAGAACATCTCCTTGGAGAGGAAGCCGTTGAGCAGCGGCACGCCGGCCATCGCCGCCGCCGCGACCATGGCAAGCGTGGCGGTGAACGGCATGAAGCGGAACAGGCCGCTCAGCTTCCTGATGTCCCTGGTACCGGTTTCATGGTCGATGATCCCCACCGCCATGAACAGTGACGCCTTGAAGGTCGCGTGGTTGACCACGTGGAACACCGCCGCCACCAGGGCCAGCGGCGAACTCATGCCGATCAGCGTCGTGATCAGGCCGAGATGGCTGATGGTGGAATAGGCGAGGAGGCCCTTCAGATCCTGCTGGAAGATTGCCGAGTAGGCGCCGATCAGCAGGGTGGCGAGCCCGACATAGGTGACGATCCAGAGCCAGGCCTCGGTCCCGGCCAGCACCGGCCAGAGCAGGATCAGCAGGAACACGCCGGCCTTCACCATGGTGGCCGAATGCAGATAGGCCGAGACCGGGGTCGGCGCCGCCATGGCGCGCGGCAGCCAGAACTGGAACGGGAACTGGGCGCTCTTGGTGAAGGCGCCGAGCAGCACCAGCAGCAAGCGTCGGCAGATAGAGCGGATGCTCGCGGATGCGATCGCCGGAGGCCAGCACGGCGTCGAGCTCGTAGCTGCCGACGATGTGGCCGATGAGCAGCATGCCGAGCGAGCAGCGCCAGGCCGCCGGTGCCGGTCACGATCAGCGCCATGCGGGCGCCGTCGCGGGCGCTGGAATTCTGGTGCCAGTAACCCACCAGCAGGAAGGAGAAGATGCTGGTCAGCTCCCAGAAGACGACGAGCTGGATCAGGTTGCCCGAGAGCACCACCCCCAGCATCGCCCCCATGAAGGCGAGGAAGAAGGAGAAGAACCGCGGCACCGGGTCCTTCGGCGACATGTAGTAGTGCGAGTAGAGGACGATCAGGAAGCCGATGCCGGTGATCATCACCGTGAACAGCCAGGACAGCCCGCTTAGCCGCAGGATGAGGTTGAGACCAAGGTCCGGCAGCCAGGCGACGGTGTGCGAAATGACGCCGCCACCGGTGATCTGCGGGTAGGTCAGCACCGCGATGCCGAAGCCGATCAGTGCGATGGTCCCCGCCAGCACGGCCGCGACGTTGCGTCCGTCGTCGGGAATGAACAGGGCGACGAGACTGCCCAGGAACGGCAGGGCGATCAGGATGGTCAGCAATACATCGCCCGGCATCGTGCGGTTCGGCTCCTCAAGGCGTCAGTCGGGCATCGCCCGCCGGCGCATCTTGGGCGAGGCGAGAGGGACAACGCAACGGTACTGTCATCGAACAACAGGCGACGCAGCGTCGCGCCCCGCATGGGATCCGCCGCCACGTCCCTCGCCCGCTGACACAAGGCCGGCCCGACCCTGCCCGCGACGCCACACTAACCGATTCGGTTAATCTTGCTGGCGAATCCAGCCGGATGAAAACGAGAAATTCCATTGTCCAGATCGACAATCGAGCTTCCACATGGCGCCCGGGCGGCAGCCGCGCGGGACGTGAAGCGGATTGCGCAGCGCAGATCGCAGGCGCACAATTAGATGGGGTTCGCTGTCCATCCGAGGTCGGGTCGATGAGCAGCACACAGAAGGCGGTTTCCACGGTCGATGCCCTGGTTGCAGCCGTCGGGGACGGGTGCGAGCACATCGTCGTTCACGGCAGGTTGGCGGACGTGCCGACGATCACCCTCGCGGCCGGCCAGACGCTGCGCGGAGAGGGTGAGGCGGCCCTTATCTTCGATGGGGACGGCCTGCAGCTTTCCACGAACAACCGCGTTCATCATATCCGCCTGGAGACCACGCCGGACGGCGCGCGATCTTCAACGACACATCGGTGGACAGTTTCGGACGGATCGAGCTGCGTGGCGTCACGACGATCGGCCGGGTGCAGATCCTGGCGCGCGACAAGGTGCGCGGCGGCCATGTCGACGTGAACGGCCTCGACATCATCGCCGCCGACGCCCGCGCGGAACAGGAGCAGCCGCACGGCTACGGCGTCGGGGTGCTGCAGGGCGCGTTCACGCTGTGGAACATGCAGCAGGATGAGGGCGTGACGATCAGCGCCGATCTCGTCGGGCTTTCGGCCGGCCGCGACGGCGCGCCGGTGCGCGGCAGCGGCATCTTCGTCAGCGGCGGCGGCGACAAGGCCGGCAAGCTCACGGTGCGGCGGCTGGAGACCGACGCGGTCTACAGCGACGGCGGCATCGTGCCGGGCACGCCCGACCAGATCACCGGTGGCGTCTTCACGGTCTATGGCACGCATGTCGACATGGTGCGCAACCACGGCCCGGTGGTGACCTATGGCGTCAACGACATGGTGCTCGACAACTGGGGTCTGGTCGATCGCTGGACGGCGGAGGAGAAGATCACCTCCTACGGTCCGAGCGGCATCGGCTTCGTCAATTTCGGTGTCGTGCACGAACTGAAGGTCAAGGCGCCGATCGAGACCTTCGGCCAGGGCGCGCGCGGCTTCAACGTTTATGCCGGCACGGTCAGCCTGGCGGAGTTCGACCGCGTCACGACGCATTCGGACGGCGCCATCGGCATCCAGATCAGCCAGCCGATCGGCCGGCTGGTCGTCCGCCGCGGCATCGAGACCTTCGGGGGCACCGGGCAATCCCTGGTCAAGGGTGAGGTGCTGACGATGTCCGCCATCGGCCTGAGCGTCAAACCCGGCGGTTCGGCGCGGCAGATCGAAATTTCAGGCGGCATCAGGACCAACGGGGCCGGCGTGTCACCCATCGAGGAGCACGGGGTGATCGAGTCACTGCGCATTGCCGGCGGCCTGGTCGCGGCGGGCGGAGGCTTCGACGCGATCTGAGCCGGCCTAACGGCGGTCACACACGGTGTAGCCGCCGTCGATGACGAAGTTCGCGCCGGTGACGTAGCTCGAGGCGGGGCTCGCGAGGTAGAGCGCGAGCGGGCCGATCTCCTCGGGGCGGCCGGGGCGGCCGAGGGGAATGCCGTCGGAGAGGCGCTCGATGACCTCCGGATGGTCGCGCTCCCAGCGCTGGTTGGTCTCGGTCATCATCGCGGCGCCGTGGTCGGGCTCGTCGGGGAGAACGGCGCCGGCAAGTCGACCCTCATCAAGATCCTCTCGGGCGTCTATGCCGAATACGAAGGCGAGGTGACGCTCGAGGGTCGGCCGGTCCATTTTGACAGCCCGCTCGATGCGCAGAAATCCGGCATCGCGACGATCTTCCAGGAACTGACGCTGGTGCCGGGCCTCTCGGTCACCGAGAACGTCTTCCTCGGCCGCGAGCCGACCGTCGGGCGGCTCGGCATCGTCGACCGGGCCGAGATGCGGCGGCGCACCGCCGAGGTGATCGCGCGGCTGGGGGTGCGGATCGAGCCCGAGGACCTCGCCGGCGACCTCTCGATCGCCTAGCCAGCAGCTGGTCGAGATCTGCAAGGCCATGGTGCTCGACTCGCGGGTCGTGATCATGGACGAGCCGACCCGTCATCCCGATCTCCTCCGAGCTGCCCGGGTGATCGGGGTCAACCTCACCGGCACGCTGCAGCTGTGCCAGGCGGTGCTGCCGGGCATGTCGGTGCGCGACCGAGGCGCCATCGTCAACGTCTCGTCGATCTCGGGCCTCCTCGGCTGGCCGCTGTCGGCGGCCTATTGCGCGGCGAAGGGCGGGGTGATCCAGCTCACCCGGCAGATGGCCGTCGATTACGGACCGAAGGGAGTTCGCGTGAACGCGGTGGCGCCGGGGACGACGCTGACGCCGATGATCGAACGGCTGTTCGCCGAGATGGCGCCCGAGGCACGCGCCGAGATCGCCGAACGCCACCCGATCGGCCGCTTCGCCCAGCCGGAGGAGATCGCGAAGGCGATCCTGTTCCTCGGCTCGGATGCGGCGAGCTTCATCACGGGCACCATCCTGCCGGTCGACGGCGGCTACACCGCCAAATAGGCCGCCGACGGGCGGGCGACCTCAGGCCTCCGGATCGGGCACCGCCCGCAGACCGGCCCGGAGGCCGGTGGCGCCTGTCGCGGCGGCGGACCATCGGGTTGATCGTCGTCGGCGACTCGCCGATCTTCCTAGCCGACCCGATGATCACCAACATCGTCGCCGGCATGTCCAACTACCTGGGCGTCAACGGCTACAGCCTCCGCCTGAAGGACGGGGCGTTCTCCAACAAGGAAGTGGTGTTCGACGTGACGCCGCGGACCGGGCAATCGGACTGAACCGGCGAGGGTGGCTCACACCGCCCGAACTTCGGCCAGCCGCCTGATGGAGTAATCGTCGTCCCAGCAGACGGCGGCTTCCCAGGCGGCCGAGGCCTGCGCGGCGATGTCATGCGCCGCGCCTTCGAGGCCGGCGGCGTTGTGGGGCAGCACCAGGTCGAGGTCGGCGACATCGACATGCGCCTCGTCCCAGTCGATCAGCGCCACCCGATCGGCGGTCACGCGGACGTTGCCCGGATTGTTGGGGTCGCCGTGGACGACGCAGGTCGGACGTCCGACGAGCCGTGCCCACGCTGCCCTACACCGGGCAACGCCCTCGGCCGGCATCGCGCCGAGGTCGATCTTGGTCCCGGTCTCGGCGGCGAGGAGGTCGGTCGAGGACCGCCAGCCCGGGCGTTGCGGCCAGCCCTTCGTCACCCGATGCAAGTGGCGCAGCGCCTCGGCCACCCGCCGCCAGTCCGCCTCCGTCTCGGGCGGCCCGCCTTCCATATAGGTCATCACCATCAGCCCATCGGCGAACAGCCGGCCGTCGCGCGTCGGGATCGGCACCGGCACGACGAGGCCCTGGCGGTCGAGGTGAAGGAGCAGCTCGGCTTCCCACGCCAGATCCCCGTCGCTCCTCGTGCCCAGGCGGCCGACCGCAAGCCGTCCCCCGACCTTCACCCTCCACACGTCATTGGCGACGCCGCCGGCGAGCCGCTCGAGGCGAACCGCATCCTCCCCCCAGCGCGCAAGTGCTTCCCATCCCACTGCCGACATCCTCCCTCGACCCGACCGGGCTCAGGTTAGGTTGAACCCGGGAAGCGGGCAACGCCGTTCACCCGCTGCTGCGCGCCTTTGGTCCGGGCCCCTTCATGGTTATGGCCTCGGTAAGGGCTGTGCGGATACGGGTTCGCCGGCTTGCGCAGAGCTCCCCGGTCAGCAGCCTTGATGTCTGCAGCAGTTAATGTTGCTTACACTGACCACCACCGGCCTCAGGGGTTTTCCGGCATGGACCGCTTGGCTTGCGACCGCATGTTCGTAACCGTCATCGAGCGTGGGAGCTTCTCGGCTGCCGCCAGGAAGCTGGGCGTGAGTTCGGGACAGGCGTCCAAGCTCGTCTCGCGGCTCGAGGAGATGCTGGGCGTGCAGCTGCTGCATCGCACCACCCGGTCCATCTCTCCGACCGAGGCCGGCCGGGCCTATTTCGACCGGATCAGGGTGCTGCTCGACGAGCTCGAGGACCTGAACGCGAGCATCCGCAGCGTTTCGGGCGAGGCGCGCGGCAGGCTGGTGATGTCGGTGCCGGTCAACTTCGGCACCCAGGTGCTGGCGCCGCTGTTCGCCGAATTCGCCCGGCTGCATCCGCTGATCGAACTGGACGTGTCGTTCTCGGATCGGCTGGTCAACCTGGTCGACGAGGGTTTCGACCTGGCGCTGCGCATCGGGCTGCTGCGCGACAGCGCGCTCGTCGCCCGCAAGCTTTGCCCGATCCGCGTGGTGACGACGGCAGCGCCGTCCTACCTCGCGGAATTCGGCACCCCGCAACGCCCAGAGGACGTCACCGGGCACGAATGCATCCTCGATGCCAATTTCGCCGATGTCGCCACGTGGCGTTTTGCCGGCGATGTTTCGGTGCCCGTGCGCGGGCGGTTGCGCTTTGCCAGCGCCGAGGCCTGCTCGGCCGCCGCGGCGAATGGCCTGGGGCTGGTGCAGGGTCCGAGCTTCGTGGCCGGCGATCGCATCCGCGCGGGACAGCTGGTACCGGTGCTTTCGGACGATGAGGCCGATCCGCTGGGGCTCTGGGCGGTCTACACCACGGGCCGGCACCTCGCGACCAAGGTCCGGGTCATGGTGGATTTCCTGGTTGACCGGTTCGAGGACAATCCGCCCTGGGACCAGGGCTGGTAGTTCTTCCATATCGGAAGCAATCTTCTGCGATCCGCCCGGATAATCTCCAAGGCGGATAAGATGCATATTCCTGTCATCGACAAGCACAGGAGTTCAGCATGTCCCTCGCAATCATCGGCACCGGCAACATGGCCAAGGGCCTCGCCACGGTATTCTCGTCCAGCAACATCGTCCTCGGCTCGCGCACCCCTTCCGGGAACGCCACCTCGATTGCCGAGGCCGTCGAGAAGGCCGAGATCGTCTTCCTCGCGGTGCCCTATGACGCCGCGGCGGAAGTCATCGCAGCGGCTGGCGGCCTCGCTGGCAAGATCGTGGTCGACCTCACCAACCCGATGAAGCCGGACTTCTCGGGCCTCGCCATCGGCTTTTCCACCAGCGCAGCCGAGGAGATCGCCAAGCTGGCGCCCGAGGCCAAGGTGGTGAAGGGTTTCAACACTCTGTTCGCCTCGGTGCTGCAGAACGGCGGCAAGGTCGCTGGCAGCCCGGCCACCGTGCTGCTCGCCGGCGATGATGCCGACGCCGTCGCCAAGGTCGAAGCGCTGGTCAATGCGGCCGGCCTCAAGGCGGTCGTCGCCGGCCCGCTCGCCGCCTCCCGCAACATCGAGGCAGTCGCCGCCCTCAATATCGGCCTCGGCTACGGCCAGGGCAAGGGCACCGACATCGCCCCGACCTGGGCCGGCATCTGATCGACTCAATCGTGCTCCGGCCGCATCGGCCGGAGCCATTCGAAAGGAGTAACAAAATGGCCAGCAGCGACGCTCCGGTCGAAATCGCCCATGTGGCCCTCACCGTGCAGGATCTCGACAAGGTTTCCGACTATTATCGCCACGTGATCGGCCTCGCGCCGATCTCGTCGGATGGCGAGGTCAGCCGGCTCGGTGTCGGCGACCGCACACTGGTGGAATTGCTGCGTGACAAGGCCGCCCGGCCGCGCAATCCGCGCCAGCCGGGCCTGTTCCATACCGCCTTCCTCCTCCCCTCGCATCAGGCCCTCGCCAACTGGCTCGGCCACATCGCCCGCACGCGGACGCCGATCCACGGCGCCTCCGACCATCTGGTGAGCGAGGCGATCTACCTGGCGGACCCGGAAGGCAACGGCATCGAAGTCTATGCCGACCGGCCGCGCGACAGCTGGGGGCGCGACGCCAACGGCATCGCCATGGCGACCGAGCCCCTGGATCTCAACGGCCTGCTCAGCGAGGCGGAAGCCGACTGGCGCGGCGTTCCGGATGACACCGTCGTCGGCCATGTCCACCTGCAGGTCGGCTCCCTGCCGGAGGCCGAGGCGTTCTACGCCGGAGTGCTGGGCATGGAACTGACGACGCGCTATCCGGGCGGCAACTTCTTCGGTTCGGGCGGCTATCACCACCATCTGGCGACCAATATCTGGAACAGCCGCGGCGCCAGGCCGCTGGCCGCCGGCGAGACCGGACTGGCCGAAGTGGTGCTGCGGGCCGACCAGGCGGAACGCGACGCCATCGCCACCCGGGCCGGCTCGCTGTCGCTCTCCGACCCCTGGAACATCCCGCTGCGGATCATCGGCAAGGACGCCTGAACCGCCGGGCGTTCTGCGGTTCGACTGCAGGCGTATTCCGCAGCACGCTGGTGGTCAGCGGCACGGGATCGCACGCGTGAGGACGCAGGAAGTAGGTGTTCGTGAGGCTTAACCATCGCAGCGGCCGTGGCGCATGCCATGGCCGCTGCTGGCCGAGCCGCAGGGCGGCCCTGCCCGTGGCTTACATACCCGCGCCTTGGACATTCTTGCAGAAGGTCGCAGCCTTTGGCCGCTGTTCGCTAGCAGGCTGGCCCATCACGTAAGTGCAGGCGGCCTTGATCTTGGCCTGCCGGTCCGCGGGGAGGGACTTGAGGTACTGACCGGCCTCCGCGGCGGTCGTCCCCGCCTTGCCCGCGTCGGTATCGAGTTCCTTCACTTCAGGAGAGTTTGCGTTCATGGTCGCATTTTGCGCGAATGCCGGGAAGGAAAGCGTGGCAAGCAGCAGCAGACCGCTGGCGGCGACTAACTTCTTCATGTTGGACTCCATGATTTCGGAGGCAGCCGGCCTTCTACCGCCTACCAACCGGCCATTTCAGACCGGCCATCGCTAGGGTCTGGCCGTACCTGAACCCCGGTGGTCTTCTGCCGCCGGCCGCGCAACGTATCGCCTTGCGGGGCATCATTCGCATTGACCGACGTCAATTTTGCTCGCCGGCGCCCTGCTCCAGGAGTTCATCGACGTCGCTGTGATCCTCAATGTCCTGCGCGCCGTGCGCATCAATCCGTTGGGAGTTGGCGACACAACCAAGCCGGAGCAACTGCCCGCCGCTCCTGTCGGCGCCCGGCGCAGTGTTGAGCACTTGAGAGAAGTACCCCTCCAGGCGGAGGATCGTTGAGCGGCACACGTGGGCGTGGCTTTGGGAGGTACCCTGTGCCGTGTCGCGGGCGGCTACGCCAGCGTCTCCAGGCAAACTGGCAGGACACCCGCCTGCCGCATGGTCAGCACGGAGCCGTGCACGCCCGAAAAGCGATGCGAAATCACGATCTTCCAATAGCCCTTCAGTGCATGCAACCCGTCGAAGGTATTAGGGCGCCGGCATTTTTGCGCGGGGCGCATTTTGCCCCGCAAAATCAATGCCTACGCGCACATTGGGCAGCTTGGTGATTTAAAGCTGGCTAACCTTCTCCGCTTTTATATGGGTTGCGTCAGCACGCCTGTTGCCTATCGTTTTTGCCAGTCACCATGGAGGTTGTATATTTGACTAAAAGAGCTTTACCGGGCTGCGGGTGTATCGATCGTCGCGCGATGCTCATGGGTGCGGCCGGCGCGGCAGTCGGCCTGACCGTTGGCCGTGCATTTGCGGCCGACGAGGCCACGATGATGTCGCCGCAGGTTGGCGACCTGCTGGTCCGGGCCAGCGGCAAGGACAAGACCACCCCGATCAAGGCCAGCGACGTCGAGATCGGCGCGCAGTATCCGCTTCAGGCCTGGCCGGCCGATCCGGCCACCGGCATCGCCCGTGATGGCACCTTCATAAACATCATGATGCTGACGGCGTTCCCCGCCGACGAGTTGAGCGACAGCGTCCGCGCCATGTCCGCCGAGGGCGTGCTCGCCAACACCATGATCTGCCCGCACGCGGCATGCGAGGTCAGCGACTATAACCCGGAGACCGCCATCGCCGAGTGCCCCTGCCACTTCTCTCAGTTCAACCTGAAGGAAGGCGGCGCGCTCGCCAATGGACCGGCAACCCGCAAGCTGCCGTCCATCGGCCTGGCAGTGGATGCCGAGGGGCGGCTGACCATCGCATCCGCTTTCGATTCCCGCGTCGGCGGCGACGCGGAATAACTGACTTCTACAGGGAGGCAATACAATGAGACTGTTGAATCTTGGATTGGCCGTGAGCGTCACGGCCCTGATGGTGGGGGCCGCCTACGCGCAGCAGGCGCCGGCAACGCCCGCGCCGCCGGTCACGATCCCGGACTACCAGCCCGTGACCAACGAAAGCCTGGTCAACCCTGCCGACGCCGACTGGCCGATGTACCGCCGCACCTACAACGGCTGGGGCTACAGCCCGCTGAAGCAGATCAACGTCGACAACGTGAAGAAGCTGAAGCCGGCCTGGACCGTGTCGACCGGCTACAGCGAAGGCCACGAGGCGCCGACCATCGTGGTCAACGGCGTGATGTTCGTCGCCACCGCCGGCAACCAGATTCTGGCGCTCGACGCCGCTTCCGGCGACATCCTGTGGCGCTACAAGCGTGACCTGCCGCCCGACATGCTGGGCTCGCATCCGACCAACCGCGGCGTCGCCCTGCTCGGCGACAAGGTCTACTGGATGTCGCGCGACTCGGTGCTCGTGGCCATCGACGCCAAGTCTGGCGCCGAAGTCTGGACGACCACCGTGCAGGACTACCGCCAGGGCTACTACGCCAACCTCGCGCCGCTGGTGGTCGAGGACAAGATCGTCGTCGGCACCTCCGGTGGCGAACGTGGCATCCGCGGCTATCTCGCTGCCTTCGACGCCGAGACCGGCGCCGAGGCCTGGCGCACCTTCCTCGTTCCCGAACCCGGCCAGCCCGGCTCGGAAACCTGGCCTCAGCCGGGTGACGAGTTCGAGGACGCCTGGAAGACCGGCGGTGCTTCGAGCTGGGTGACCGGCCAGTACGATCCCGAGACCAAGATCATCTACTGGGGCACCGGCAACGGCGGCCCGTGGATGGGTGACCAGCGTCCGGGCGACAACCTCTACGTGACCTCGGCCGTCGCCCTGAAGGCTGATGACGGCGAGATCGTCGGCCACTTCCAGTACCATCCCAACGATTCGTTCGACTGGGACGAAGTCGCGGCGCCGATCCTCGTCGATCTGCCGAACAAGAACGGCGAGAAGGTCCCCGGCCTCGTCCATGCCGCCCGCAACGGCGTGCTGTGGCAGCTCGAGCGCACTCCGGAAGGCCCGATCAAGTTCATCAACGGCACGCCCTACGTCGCCCAGAACTGGATCAAGAGCATGGATCCGGAAACCGGCCGCATCGAGTACGCCGAAGGCACCAAGCCCGGCACCGGCATCGAGGGCGACTTCTGCCCGTCCTTCTGGGGCGGCAAGGACTGGCCTCCGATCGCCTATGACCCGGAGCTGGAGTACGTCTTCATCCCGGCCAACGAGAACCTCTGCACCGTCATGGCCGGTGGCACGGTGGTCGAGTACCGTCCGGGCGCCAGCTTCACCCGCGGTACCCAGGGCGACAAGTCCGAGCTCTACATGGTGGAAGGCGCCGACCATATCGGCGAAGTCCAGGCGTGGGACCTCAAGACCGGCAAGGAAGTTTGGAGCACCAACTTCGCAGTCGCAGAACTGGGGTCCGCTGATGGCGACGGCCGGCGGCCTCGTCTTCGGTGGCGGCACCAATGACAGCATGTTCCGCGCCTTCAACTCCAAGACCGGCGAGATCGTGTGGGAGCAGAAGCTGAACTCGGGCGTCATCGGCGTCCCGGCCAGCTTCGAGGTCGACGGCAAGCAGTACGTGTCGGTCCAGGCCGGCTGGGGCATCGACGCCGCCGGCATGCAGAACCGCCTCGCTACCGCCTACCCCGACAAGTTCCGCACCGGCGACAAGGTCCCGACCGGTGGCGTGATCTGGGTGTTCGAAGTCGAAGAGTAAGTGACCCGGCTCCGGGGGCATGTCCCCCGGAGCCTTTTTCTTTTCGGGAATCGCCGTGAACGCTGGCCGCCGAAACCATTGGCCCCTGCCCGGCCTGGCCCTCTTCCTGCTCGCGGGCCTGCCGGCCATCGCCGAGGACGCGGCGCACCCGGGACGGTTCACTGCCTCCAGCGTGGCGCACCTCGTGCCCAAGTTCACCGTGGTGCTCGGTGGCGCCGTGGAAGGCGCCGGACACTACCAGAACGTGGCCAGCCACACCTATCTCGCGAGCGGCAACTTCCTCTTCACGATCGACGGCTGGGGCGGAATCTCGAAGCTCGACCTTGCGAGGAAGGGCGAGCGCGTCTGGTACAACGACCTCGGTCGCCGCAACATCGATGCGTGGCTGCAGGCCTCGCGCGGCATGGCAGAGGACGGTGAGACGCTGTTCGCGGCCGGCTCCGACGGCATGCTGCACTGGATCGACGCCGCCTCGGGCAGCCTCATCCGCAGCGTGCAGGCAGGCGATCCGGTCGACGGCTTCGATATGGTCGCGCCGCCGCTGGTCACCGATCGCCTGGTGGTGGTCGCCGGCTCGGGCGATGACCGCGTCGGACCACTGCAGTTCCTGGCCTTTGACAAGGCCACGGGCGAGCCGGCCTGGGAAGCCGAACTCGGCGACCTCGCCGGCCTCAGCGCCGCCGTGCGCCAGCCGGGCGTCTTCGATGCGGAGCGCGGCCAGATCATCTGGCCCTTTGCCTTTCCCGCACTGGCGCTGCCGGAAGCCGAGCGGGGGGCCTTTGCCGGTAACGGCATCGTCGCGCTCGACGCCGCCACCGGCGCCCTCCGCTGGTCGCACGGCGAAGCGCCCCCGGCAGTGGCGCTGCCGCAGGACGGGCCAGTGCATCTGCTGCCCGCGACCTCCGGCGAACCGGCGCGGCTGCTGCAGTTCAGGGGCGACGGCAGCGTCCAGCTGCTCGATGCTGCAACCGGCGCTGCCGTCGCCGAGGGCAGCATCCATCAACCCGGCCCGGCGCCCATCGCCTTCTCCTCGGGCGCGCACAGCAATGACCTCCGCGTCGCGCCGCCATCGGAGACCTGCGAGAACGCCTGGGCCGTCAACGGCTATGCCTCGACCGTCGATGCGGCCCTGGGCATCGCCTATGGCTCCAACGCCAATGCCTGCGTCACCGGTGTCAGCCATATCCTCACCGAGCAGCGGGGAACGAACTGGCTCGGCGCCTACTACACCGGCCACGACGCCTCCCTCGGCCTCCTGACCGCCGCCGATACCAGCACCGGCGAGGTGATGGCGCAGCGCCTGTTCCCTGCCCCGCTGGTCGGCGGCGCGGCGATCATCGGCGAGGGCCTCGTGGCGGTGACCAGCGCCGACGGCACGCTCTACGTGCTCGACGGCCGGACGCTCGAGCCGGTCAGCAGCCGCCAGCTCTCGGCGCTCTCCTCGGTCGAGCCGATGCGCGTCGAAGTGGATGGCCACGATCAACTCATCGTCGCCGTCGGCGGCAATGCCATCAGCCCCTGGCTCGCCTATCGCTCGCCCGAGCTGACAATGTCGGAGGGCCTCCTGGTCCTCGTGGCCCTGGGGCTCAGGGATCAATGAAGCTCGCACCTGCCTCGCTCATCGCCGCACTGCTGCTCGCCGCCGGTCCCGCCGGTGCCGCCGATACCATCTGGGATCTACAACTGGGCGAGCCTGCGACCGAGCAGCCCTCGGGCTTCGTCGACCATGCCTGCGGCGGCAATGGCGGTCCGCCGACCACGCCGCTCGGCGGCTTTGCCGATTTCGCCACCTGCGCCGCCGAGCCCGACGGCCTGCACGAGGTCTACTTCCGCTACGCCGAAGAAAGTGACGTGCTGCGCGAAGCCTGGCAGCGCTGGCCCTTGGCGCGTCTCGAGGGCACCCGAGTCTACGGCTTCCGTGCCATGGTCTCGGCCCTGTTCGATGGCTCGGGCATCCTGGCTGGCCTGCGGATCCTCGCCGACCCGCGCGGGGTGCCGGCCGGAGAACGCAACGATCAATGGCGTCTCGCTGCCGTGCTGCAGCAGCATTTCGCCGACGCCACCTGGACCTGCGAGGAAGCGGCGTTGCGTGCGAGGGAAAGCGCGGCCGCCAGCTTTTCCGTCAAGCGCAGTTGCACCGGCACGGCCGCCGGCCGCGACCTGTCGCTGGCCCAGGAGTATTTCCACAAGGCCGGCCAAGGCTTCGTCGACGAGTTCGGCAAGGTGCAGGACAGCTACTTCGTGAGCAACAGCCGTTTCGAGATCCGGACCGCGGACGGCGATTAGCCCGGCGCCCGACCAACGCTGGTATTGGTGAACACCGCGCAGCCGAGGTCCGCGCCTGAGAGGCGGGAATTCCGGATATCCGCATTGGTCAGGGCCGTGTCGCGCAGCGTCGCCCCCGCCAGGTCGACATTGTAGCCCCTGACGCTGGCGAGGTCCGCCGATGTCAGGTCGGCATGCGCCATGCCGGCATGTTCGAAGTTGGCCTGGCGCAGGGCCGCACCCCTGAACTTGCTCCCCGAGAGGTTCGCGAGGCGGAAGTTTGTCCGGAATGCATAGGTCTCGGAGAAGTTCGCTCCCACCGCCAGCGCCGCCTCGAAATCCGCATTGTCGACGCGGCCGCTCATCAGCCGCGCATGCTGCAGCCGCGCCTCCCGCAGGTCAGCGCCGGCGAGGTTGGCCGAAGTCAGGTCGGCCCGCACCAGCACGGCGCGCGACAGGTCGGCGCCGACCAGCGACGCCTCGCCGAGCTTCGCCTTTCCCAGGTTCGCGCCCGACAGCACGGCGCCGTCGAGCACCGCCTTGCTCATGTTGGCGCCGAACAGGCTCGCGCCGGTCAGGTCAGCGCCCCTCAGGTCGGCTCCGGCCAGGTTGCGGTACTGCAGCTGCGCCCCGAGCAACTCGCATTTCGGACAATCGATCGTCCGCCCGGCCAGGAACGCCTCGGCGTCGCCGCTCGCGACCTTGCCGAGATCGACCGTCGCCACCACCGCCAACGGCGGCTTCGGCGAGATCGGATAGCATTCAATCCGGTTCTGCGCTGCTGCGGCTCCGGTCGTCGCAAGCACCACGGCAAATGCACGGCAAAGCAATTTCGTATCCATTTGCTCATGATTGCCCGACCACCCGCCGAAGTAAATGCAAGGACATCGCGAGCAGCGCTCGCCCGGCCGAGATGCGGCGTCAGCGGTCTGGGTTGTGGCCGCGGAAAGCCGAAATCGGTCGCCCGCGAATTCGCGGTCGGCGTAAGGCGGAAAGCCGCTCAGCCCTTTACCGCGCCACCGGTCAGCCCGGAGATGATGTAGCGCTGGGCCAGCAGGAAGAACGCGATGGCCGGGATGATGGTCAGCGTCAGGTAGGCGAGGATCTTGGGCCAGTCGGAGCCGAACTCGCCCTGGAACTGCATGATGCCGAGCGGCCAGGTGTAGTTGGCGTCGGTGTTGAGGGCGATCAGCGGCAGCAGGAAGCTGTTCCAGCTGCCGACGAAGTTGAAGACGCCCACCGTCGCGATGATCGGCAGGCTGAGCGGCAGGGTCACGTACCAGTAGATGCGGAGGTAGCCGCAATTGTCCATGCGGGCGGCATCCACCAGTTCCTTGGGCAACTGCTTGAAGAAATTGTGAAACAGCAGGATCGAGAAGCTCAGGCTGAACGCCACCTGCACGATGATGATGCCCGAGGTGCCGGTCGAGCAGGCCGAGGTCGCGCATCTTGATGAACAGCGGCAGGATGGCCGTGGCCGCGGGGAACAGCAGCCCCAGCAGCAGGAAGCTCATCAGGTACTTCGATGCCGAAGAAGCGGATATGGGCGAAGGCGAAGGCCGTCATCGACGCCAACAGGATGCTGAGCACCACCGTCGCCAGCGAGATGAAGAGCGAGTTCCAGAGCGAGCGGAACAATGTCGGGCCGAACAGGATGCCGAGGAAGTTGCTCGCGTCCCACGATTGCGGCAGGCCGAACGGGTTGGTCCTCAGCTCGCCGATACCTTTGAAGCCGCCGAGCACGGTGGTGTAGAACGGCACGATGATGAACAGCGCGACCAGCGCCAGGATGATCCACTGAACCGCCGAGATCGCCGGGCGGGATCGCCGGCGGCGGCGCGGTGGCGCACTTGTTGCCATGGCGGGAGCGTTCGCGCTGATCTCGGCCATCACTCGTGCTCCCGCCTGAACAGCACGCGCCGATAGACGATCGCGACGATGACGCAGGCGATGCACAGCATCACGCTCACCGCGGCGCCGAAGCCGATCTTCATGCGCAGGATGCCGAAGGCGTAGAGGAAGCTGACGATGGTGTGGCTCGAGTTGGACGGGCCGCCATTGGTCAGCGGGATGATCATGTCGAACAGCTGCAGCGCGCCGGTGATGGCGAAGAACACCGAGATGACGATCGAGGACCAGATCATCGGCAGCTGGATGTGCCAGACGATCTGCCACTTCCTCACGCCGTCGATCCGGGCCGCCTCGATGACTTCCCTGGGGATGGACTGCAGGCCGGCGATGTAGATCATCATGTGAAAGCCGAAATACTTCCAGACGATCACCAGCATGATGGCCGGGATCACCCACAGCTTGTCGGCGAGCAGGAACGGCAGCTTGGTGTTGAGCGCATCGCCGATCTGCGGCACCAGCCCGTAGTGGCCGTCATAGACGAACTTCCAGATCAGCCCTGCGGCGATCTCCGCCAGCATGTAGGGCAGAAAGAACAGGGTCCGCATCCAGGTAACGAGGCGGCCGCGCTCGGCGAGCGCGATCGAGACCCAAAGCGCCAGCGGCAGCTGGATCAGCAGCGAAGCCGCCACCACGATCAGGCTGTTGCGGACGGAGGTGCCGAAGTTCCGGTGAGTGAGGACATCGACATAGTTGTCGAAGCCGACGAAGTTGGTGATCGGACCGTAGCCGGTCCACTGGAAGAACGAATAGGTCGCGGCGTCGACCATCGGCAGGACGACGAACACCACGAACAGCACGAGCGACGGCGGAATGAACAGCAACAGCGGGATCAGGCTGTTGCGGTCCATGTAGCGCCGGCGGCGCCGCGTGCCCGAACCGGCCAGGGGAACAGTCGTTGCTGATACGCTTGCCACCTGGTCAACCCACCCGGAGCGCTACTTCGGAACCCGGCGGACGGCACGCCGCCCGCCGGTCTGATCGGCTGTCGGTCAGTGGGAGTCGTCCACTGCTTCCTTGATCTGCTGCGCCGCATCGTCGGCCGAGATCTCGTTGGCCGCAAGTTCGGCGGAGACGTCGTTGACCACGCCGCCCACCGCAGGCCCGAGCATTTGATCGAAGAACAGGGCGTGCCAGTGCGCCCCCTGGATGTTCCTCGCGACCTGGATCTTGAACGGGTTGGTCATGGTGTCGGCGGAATTCCGGGTGATCGGGATGTAGTACCCCGCAGCCGCGAACTTCTGCTGCACCACGCTCGAGTTGTACCACTCGAGGAACTTCACCGCCTCGTCGGACGCGTTCCTGCTGAACAGGTAGCCGGAGAGACCGCCCAGAGTGTCGGTCGGATCGCCCTTGCCGCCCTCGATGGTCGGGAACGGCAGGATGCCCAGGTCCTCGTCGGGGATGCCCTGCTTGTCGGCCGAATTGTCCTTCATGGCGCCGTAGTCCCAGTCGCCCATCAGGTGCATCGCCGCCTTGCCGTCGCCGAAATAGCCCGAGGCGTCGCCATAGGAGGCGGCCTGGAAGCCGTCCTGCCACGGCTCGAGCGCCGCCAGCTGCAGGAACATCTCACCGGCCTTGACGAAATCCGGACCGGCGAAGCCGTCGCCTTCGCCGGCGGCGGCGGCGTTGAAGCCATCCTCGCCGGCAAGCCGCACGACCAGCTTGCTCCACCAGAAGTGCGCCGGCCACTTGTCCTTGGCGCCCAGCGCGAAGGGGGTGATACCGGCGTCCTTGAACTTCTGCACCGCGGCGAGGAATCCATCCCAGGTCTTGAGGCTCTCGGGATCGACGCCGGCCTGGGCGAACAGCTTCTTGTTGTACCAGAGCGACCACTTCGGCCACGTCACGGGCCATGCCATAGATATGGCCGTCGCGGGTGAAGGCGGCGACACCCGCCGCGCCCTGGTCGTCCTTGGCTTCCTGCGAGATCACGTCCTCGATCGGACGCAGCACGCCGGCCTTGGCCTGCTCGGTCGAGCACGCCGCCGCCCCAGGAGTGGAAGATGTCCGGTGCCTCGGATGACTGCAGCAGCGTGGTCAGCTTGGCCTTGAAGGCCTCGTTCTCGAGGAACGGCAGCTCGATCTTGATGCCCGGATGCGCGGCCTCGTACTCCTTGGCCGCCTGCTGCATGATTTCCACCTCGCCCGGAATGGACGCGATGTTGAGATACTTGACCACAGTCTCGGCCTTGACCGGCGCGAGCGCCAGCAGGCCGAGCATTGCGGCAAGCGCAATTCGCCTCATGGGTGTCCCCTCCCTATGTCCTCACCGCGGAACCCACGGCCTCCTCAAGCCCTGCAGGGCCCCGCGCGCCATGTGGGGCCCTCCAGCCCCACCGGCTTGATCACCTTTGCGCAACGGGTGATACTTAGCAAGAGGTACGTGCCTCAAGCCCTCGGGCGGCGGCTGTCTCATGGCGGGGGAGACGCCTGAACAGCAATGTGCATCAGTGGGTTAGAGATGCAGATACGTTCTGCGTGGCCGGTGCAAGGGAACACCGCGGAGGGGGAAACGAATGGCTGAGCTTCAGCTGCGGGGCGTGAACAAGAGCTTCGGCGCGGTTGCCGTGCATCCACAATGTCGATCTCGACATCAAGGACGGTGAGTTCGTGGTCTTCGTCGGGCCCTCCGGCTGCGGCAAGTCCACGCTGCTGCGCACCATATCCGGGCTCGAGGAGCCGACGTCCGGCCAGGTGTTCATCGGCGGCGAGGATGTGACGGACTTCGACCCGGCCGAGCGCGGCGTCGCCATGGTGTTCCAGTCCTATGCGCTCTATCCGCATATGACGGTGGAGCAGAACCTCGGCTTTGGCCTGCGCATGGGCGGCATGCCGCGCGACCAGGTCTCGATGCGGGTGGCGGACGCCGCGCGCATCCTCGAGATCGAGGACCTGATGGACCGCAAGCCCCGCCAGCTCTCGGGCGGCCAGCGCCAGCGGGTGGCGATCGGCCGCGCCATCGTGCGCGAGCCCAAGGCCTTCCTGTTCGACGAGCCGCTTCAGCAACCTCGACGCGGAACTGCGCGTGCAGATGCGCATCGAGATCGCCAAGCTGCACCAGCAGCTCGGCGCCACGATGATCTTCGTGACGCACGACCAGGTCGAGGCCATGACGCTGGCCGACCGGATCGTGGTGCTGCGCGCTGGGCCGCATCGAGCAGCAGGGCTCGCCGATCGAGCTCTACGACAATCCCGACAACATGTTCGTCGCCGGCTTCATCGGCTCGCCGCGCATGAACTTCATCGACGGCACGATCACCGCGATCGCGGGCCGAGAGGTCGAGGTTCGGCTCGGCGAGTTCGGGCAGCCGGTGCTGAAGCTGCGCGCCAGGTCCGACCATGCGAAGCTCGGCGACGTGGTCAGCGTCGGCATACGACCCGAGCACTTCGTTCCCGCCGGCGAGCAACCGACCAGGCTCGCCGCGAGGGCGCAGGTGGTCGAGCAACTGGGCGGCGTCTCCTATGTCTATGCCAACAGCGAGAGCGGCAAGCAGATCACCGTGCAGCAGCGGGGCCATACCAGCATGGCGAGCGGCACCGCGGTGGAATTCGGCGTCGATCCGGCCACCGTGCTGATGTTTGATCGGGCGGGGCTTCGTATCTAGAAGTCGGGCACGGAGCTAGACCGCCGCCCGCTCCGCTCGCATGTGGTCGATGATGTGGCGGCCCGATCCCATGACGTGCCGGCTGATCACCTCGACGGCTCGCTCGGCGTTGCCTGACTTGACGGCGGCGATGATCTGCTGGTGCTCGGTCATGATTTCGCGCTGCCGCGCCGGCGAGAACGGGAACCGCTTGGCGATGGCGTGCAGGATCTCTCTGCGATTGGCGGACATTTCCACGGCGTGCCGATTGTAGTGCCGCTCGTAGATGATCTGGTGGAACTGCCGATCGAGGACCGAATGCAACTCGTGGTCGCGGAAATTCAGCTCTTCCATTTCCTGCTGCGCGGTCTCCAGCCGCCGAATGTCCAATTCCGACGCCATCGAAACGAACCACCTCGTGAGATAGGGAGCAACCAGCGCCTCGATCTCATAGACGTCGCGCGCGAAATCCTCGTCGACGGGGCGCACCCGGGCACCCTTGTTGGGTGAGAAGACAACGAAGCCTTCACCCCTGAGTTGCTGGAGCGCCTCTCGAATCGGGTTACTGCTGGTGTTGTACCGCGCCGCCAGCACAGAGGCCTTCAGCCGTTCGTTCGCCTGCAGCCGTCCTGCCGCGATGTCGTCGCGAAGCCGCTCGTAGACGCTTGCCGGCCTTCCCTGTTCGCCCGATTCCGATGCCATTCCTGCGCCCTGCTCCCTACGCGCAAAAGTTCGGCTTTGCCACGCAATATGGGGCAAAGAATGCACACTTGTTGACAGATTAAGTACGATCTGTACAGGCTAGCGTATCGATGTGAGCAGAATACACATCGGAGGCGCGGGGGAGTAACCGGCCAGTTCAACAGTCATGCTTTGCCGGTCGCCCGCGGCCGGCGGGAGGAATTCATGGGAATTTTCAGGCACAGCCGTGCCTTGGTAGCCAGCACCCTGGCGCTTGCGCTCCTGGGCAGCACGTCCCTTGCCTGGGCACAGGAATATGGTCAGGCGCCGATGCTCGACGCGCGCGTCAGCTCGGGTGAGCTGCCGCCGGTCGCCGAGCGCCTGCCGGCGAACCCCTACGTCGAGACGATGATCGACGGTGTCGGCAAGTATGGCGGGACGCTGCGCACCACGATCCTGGCCAATGGCGACCACTACAACCTGACCCGCACCATCGCCAATGAGCTGCTGGTGCGCTGGACGCCCGCATGGGATCAGGTCGTTCCCTCGCTCGCCGAGGAAGTGACGGCATCGGAAGACGCCACGACGTTCACCTTCAAGCTTCGTGAAGGGCTGCGCTGGTCGGACGGCGCGCCGTTCACCGCCGACGACATCATGTTCTGGTACGAGGACGTGTTCATGAACACGGCGCTCAGCCCGGACAAGAACCCGATCTTCGTGCTCGGCGGCAAGCCGGTGGTCGTGACCAAGATCGACGACCGGACGGTCGAGTTCAAGTTCGAGACGCCCTACGGCCTGTTCCTGCAGCAGCTCGCCTATGGCCAGGGTCACCTGCCGGTCATCTATCCCAAGCACTACCTCAGCCAGTTCCACGAGAAGTACAATGCCGAGGGCATCCCGGCGCTGCTCGCGCAGAACGCGACCGCGGCCGACTGGGTCTCGCTGTTCAACTCCAAGGTGTCGCTGACCTTCCAGCCGCCGTTCTGGCAGAACCTCGAGCTGCCGACGCTCAACCCCTACGTGCTGACGGTTCCCTATGCCGATTCCGATCGCGTGGAAGCGGTGCGCAACCCGTACTACTGGAAGGTGGATACCGACGGTAACCAGCTGCCCTATATCGACCAGGTCACCTGGGCGAAGCTCGACGATCCGCAGTTGATGCTCCTCCGCATGACCGCGGGCGAACTCGATTTCGCGTTCCGCCACATCAACAACTCGACCTACAAGTCGGTGCTGTTCGATGGCCAGGAACTCGGGCAAGTACCACTTCGTCGACGTGAAGGACCTGCCGGCCAACGACGCCACGCTGATCCTCAACCTCAACGTCACCGATCCGGTGAAGAACGAGATCTTCAACAACAAGGACTTCCGCATCGCGCTCAGCCACGCGGTGAACCGGCAGGAGATCATCGATCTCGTCTATGTCGGCCAGGGTGCTCCGTCGCAGGCGGCGCCGCAGCCCGAGCACGAGCTCTACAACGAGCGGATGTCGAACCAGTACACCGAGTACGATCCGGACCTGTCCAACGCGATGCTCGATGCGATCATGCCCGAGAAGGATGCCCAAGGCTTCCGCCTCGGTCCCGACGGCAAGCGCTTCACCATCAACTTCATGGTGGCGGACGTCTTCGGTCTCTCGTATCCGGACATCATGCAGATGGTGCAGCAGTACGCTGCCGAAGTCGGCCTCGACATCCAGATCCGCACCACCGACCGTGCCCGCCTGAACACGATGTGGTACGCCAACGAGCAAGAGGCCTACATCTGGAACTGCGTGGGCGGTCTCTCGGAAGCCTATACCGACGTCCGCTGCTTCATCCCGTTCCAGAAGGCCGACATCTTCATCGCGTCCAAGTGGTCGGAGTGGTACTCGGATCCGAACACCGGCGAAGAGCCGCCGCAGCGCGTCAAGGATGCCTACGCCGCCTACGACCTGGTGAAGGCCGCCGTGACCGACGAAGACCGTCTCGCCAAGATGAAGGCCTTCCTCGAGATCAGCGCCGACAATCTCTTCACCATCGGCATCTCGCGTCCGATGCCGAAGTACATGCTGGTGAACAACGACATCAAGAACGTCGTCCAGGGCATCCCGATCACCGGCAACCTCTGGCACCCGGCGCCCACGCTGACGCAGTGGTATTTCGACCGGTAAGAGCCCTCCCTGCCCCGAGGTGGTGCGCCCGCGCACCACCTCACCCTTCGTGCATGAACCGAATTGAGGCAAGGATGCTCCGCTTCCTCCTGAAACGCCTGCTCTTTGCCGTTCCGACGCTGATCGCCGTGTCGATCGTGGCGTTCATCATCATCCAGCTGCCGCCCGGCGACTACCTGACGACGCTGATGGCCGACTGGGCCAGCCAGGGCGGCGCTGTCGAAGCCGGGACCGTCGCCGCCATGCGGGAACGCTATGGCCTCGATCAGCCGATGTACGTCCAGTACTGGAAGTGGATTTCCGGCATCGTCTTGCAGGGCGACTTCGGCATTTCGTTCGAGCTGAACAAACCGGTGACCGAGGTCATCTGGGGGCGGCTCGGCTTCTCCTTCCTGCTCGCGCTGCTGACCCTGTGCTTCGTCTGGCTGCTGGCCATCCCGATCGGCATCATCTCGGCCGTCCGGCAGTATTCGATCGCCGACTACGGCGTCACCTTCGTCGCCTTCTTCTTCCTCGCGGTGCCCGATTTCCTGCTGGCGCTCGTGTCCATGTACATTCTGGCCACCTATTTCGGACAGAGCGTCGGCGGGCTGTTCTCGCCACAGTTCGTGGATGCCCCCTGGAGCCTCGCGCGCATCGGCGACTTCCTGGCGCATGTCTGGCTGCCGGTGGTGGTCATCGGCATCGGCAGCCTCGCGGCCCTTGTCCGCATCATGCGCGCCAACCTGCTCGACGAGTTGCACCGGCCCTATGTGACGACGGCGCGTGCCAAGGGCATGTCCGAGCTCGAGCTGCTGATCCGCTATCCCGTCCGCATGGCCCTCAACCCGCTGATCTCGACGCTCGGCTGGATCCTGCCCGCGGTGGTGTCGGGCGAGATCATCGTCTCGGTCGTCATGAGCCTGCCGACCACCGGCCCGCTGCTGCTGCGCGCGCTGCTCGCCCAGGACATGTACCTCGCCGGATCGCTGATCCTGCTGATCTCCGTCCTGACCATCATCGGCACGCTGATCTCCGACATGCTGCTGGCCATCGCCGACCCCCGGATCCGACTGCAATGAGCACTGCCATCACCGAACTTCCGTCCGAGAGCGCCGGGTCCGCCGCGGCGATCGATCCGCGGACCGCCGAGATCGCGGTTGCCGGCCAGTGGAAGCTGTTCTGGCTCAAGTTCAAGAAGCACAAGATCGCCCTGCTCAGCCTGTTCGTGGTGCTGTTCCTCTACCTCGTGGCGGCGCTCGCCGACTTCATCGCGCCCTACGATCCGAACCAGACCAATGCGCGCTTCACCTATGCGCCGCCGCAGGCGATCGGCCTGTTCATCGACGGACAGTTCGCTCCGCATGTCGATGGGCTCAGCATGGAGCTCAACACCGAATCCATGCGCCGCGTCTTCACGCCCGATCCCGACTCCCCGGTGCGGATCGGCTTCTTCGTTCCGAGCAAGCCCTACGCGCTCCTCGGCTTCATTCCGATGGAGCACAAGCTGATCGGCCTGCTCGAGGCCCGCCCCGGCTCCTCCATGTACCTGTTCGGCGCCGACCGCCTCGGCCGCGACATCTTCTCGCGCGTGGTGCACGGTGCGCGCATCTCGCTCTCGATCGGCCTCGTCGGCGTGTTCCTGAGCCTGGTGCTCGGCGTCACCATCGGCGGCATTTCCGGCTTCTTCGGCGGCGTCACCGACACCGTGATCCAGCGCGTCATCGAGTTCATGCGCTCGCTGCCGACCATCCCGCTCTGGCTGGGCCTCGCCGCGGCGATCCCGCTCGCCTGGCCGCCCATCCAGACCTATTTCGTCATCACCCTGATCCTCTCGCTGATCGGCTGGACGTCGCTGGCCCGCGTGGTGCGCGGCCGCTTCCTGTCGCTGCGCACCGAGGATTTCGTCACGGCGGCGCGGCTCGACGGCGTGAGCGAGATCGGCATCATCTTCCACCACATGGTGCCGTCGCTTCATGAGCCACATCATCGCGACGCTGACGCTGGCGATCCCGTCGATGATCCTGGCCGAGACCGCGCTGTCCTTCCTCGGCCTCGGCCTGCAGCCGCCCATCGTTTCCTGGGGCGTGCTGCTGCAGGAGGCCCAGAACATCCGCGCCATCGCGCAGGCGCCCTGGCTGCTGTTCACGCCCGGCTGCCGCGATCGTGATCGCCGTGCTGTCGCTCAACTTCCTCGGCGACGGCCTGCGTGACGCCGCCGACCCCTACGAGGCCCACTGATGACCGATCCGGCAACGCACGCACCCGTGCTCAGCGTCCGCAACCTCAAGGTCCAGTTCCCGACGCGCACCGGCCTCGTGAAGGCGGTCGACGACGTCTCCTTCGACCTCAATCGCGGCAAGACGCTCTGCGTCGTCGGCGAGAGCGGCTCCGGCAAGACCGTCACGGCGCGCGCTCGATCCTGCAGATCGTCGATCGGCCCGGGCCGCATCGTCGGCGGGTCGATCGATGCTGCACCGACGCCGACGGCACGACCGTCGATCTCGCCAAGCTCGACCCGCGCGGCCGCGACATCCGCGGCGATCCGCGGCCGCGAGATCGCGATGATCTTCCAGGAGCCGATGTCCTCGCTCTCGCCGGTCCATACGCATCGGCGACCAGATCGGCGAGGTCCTGCGCATCCATTTCGGCACGGCGAAGGCCGAGCGCCGCGAGCGCGTGCTCGAACTGCTGCGGCAGGTGGAAATCCCCCGGCCCGAGGAAGCGATCGACCGCTACACGTTCGAGTTCTCCGGCGGCATGCGCCAGCGCGTCATGATCGCGATGGCGCTGGCCTGCAATCCGTCGCTGCTGATCGCCGACGAGCCGACCACCGCGCTCGACGTGACGACCCAGGCGGAGATCCTCGACCTGATCAAGCGGCTGCAGGCCGAGCACGGCATGGCGGTGATGTTCATCACCCACGACATGGGCGTCGTCGCCGAGATCGCCGACGAGGTGCTGGTGATGTACCGCGGCAAGGTCATGGAGGCGGGCCGGTCGAGCCAGATCTTCCACGCGCCGCAGGACGACTACACGCGCATGCTGATCGGCTCGGTGCTCAAGCTCGAGACGCAAGGCCGCGGCGCGGGTCGATCGCGCCCGCCACTGCCGATGGCGCCGGACCTGTTGCTGGACGTCAAGGACCTCAGCCTCTCCTTCTCCAGCGGGCTGAAGGCCGTCGACGACGTGTCGCCTCAGCATCTCGCCCGGCGAGACGCTCGGCATCGTCGGCGAATGCGGCTCGGGCAAGACCACGATGGGGCGCTGCCTGCTGCGGGTCTACGAGCCGCAGTGCCGGCATCATCGAACTATCGCACGCGCGGACGGCAGCGTCGTCGACCTGCGCCAGGCCGACAAGGCGAGACGCTGAAGGCCTGCCGTCGCGAGATCCGCATGATCTTCCAGGACCCGGTCGGCTCGCTCAACCCGCGCATGACGGTGGCCGCAGATCATCGGCGAGCCGCTGCGCTGGCAACGGATCGCCCGGGGCAAGGAGCTCGACGACCGGGTCGCCGAGCTGATGCAGCAGGTCGGGCTGGAGCCGTCCTGGCGCGAGCGCTATCCGCACGCCTTCTCCGGCGGCCAGCGCCAGCGCATCGGCATCGCGCGCGCCATCGCGCTCAATCCACGCCTCATCGTCGCCGACGAGGCGACCTCGGCGCTCGACGTCTCGCTGCGCTCGCCAGATGCTCGACCTGATGATGAAGCTGCAGGACGAGCTCGGCCTCTCCTACATCTTCATCAGCCACGACATCGGCGTGATCCGCTACATGTGCGACCGCGTCGCGGTGATGTATCGCGGCAAGGTCGTCGAGACCGGCCGCACCGAGCAGGTCTGCGAGCAACCCGCAGCACGCCTATACGCAGGCCCTGCTCTCGGCCATCCCGCATCCCGACCCGTCCGATCGGCGCCTTCACAACCGCGTCCGCTACCAGGAAGCGGCTTCCTGACCGGTCACCGACCGGCAGCCCAAATCATCATGCTCTCAATGGGATAATGGAATGAAGATCGTTTCAGTGACGCCGTACCTGGTCAAGGAATGGCGCACCATGCTGTTCGTGAGGATCGAGACCGACGAGGGGATCGTCGGCATCGGCGAAGGCGGCCTCACCTCGCGCGAATGGGGCGTCGAGGGTGTCATCCGTGCCCTCGCCCCGCTACTCGTCGGTGAGGATGCGATGCGCACCGAGCATCTCTGGCAGTTGATGTGGCGGAGCGGGTTCCACCCCTCCAACCAGGTCCTCACCTCCGCCATCGCCGCCATCGACATCGCGCTCTGGGACATCAAGGGCAAGGCGCTCGGCGTGCCGGTGTACCAGCTGCTCGGCGGCAAGGTGCGCGACAAGGTCGACGCCTATTGCCACATCGCCGGCAACACGCTGGGCGAATTGCTCAATGTCGGTCGCCGTCGCGCCCAGGAAGGCTGGAACTGCCTGCGCTGGGACAGCGGCCCGGCCGGCAACGCCCTCTACGAACCGCACAAGGCGGTCGACAATGCCATCGAGGCCTTCCGGCTGCTCCGCACCGAGCTCGGCCCGGACATCGAGCTCGCCTTCGACGCGCACACGCGCACCAGCGTCACCGACGCCGTCCGCCTCTGCCGCGGCGTCGAGGACTACCGGCCGATGTTCATCGAGGATCCGCTACGCATCGAGAACCCGGAAACCTACCGGCGCCTGCGCGACCAGACCGCCGTGCCGATCGCCGCGGGCGAGCAGCTGGGCACCAAGTGGCAGTTCCGCTCGATGATCGAGCAGGAACTGATCGACTACGCCCGCATCGACATGTGCATCGCCGCCGGCTTCACCGAGTCACGGAAGATCGCCGGCTGGTGCGAGACGCACTACATCGACATCGCCGTCCACAACCCCATCGGGCCGGTATCGACGGCCGCCTGCCTCCACCTCAACCTCGCGACGCCGAACATGCTGGTGCAGGAGCTGCCGCGCCGTCCGGGAGAAAGCCTTGCGGACGTGATCGTCAGCGAGCACCGCTGGGAGGACGGCTGGCTGATCGCTTCGGACGCGCCGGGCCTCGGCCTCGAGGTCGACTGGGACGGTCTCGCCGCCAAGTACCCCTTCGAGCACGAGAGCCTGCCGCTGTTCCACCGCCGCGACGGCGCCCTGACCAACTGGTAGCGGCGCGACGAGGCCCGCAACAACGAATGGCGCCACCGGCGCCATTCGGACCCAAGCTTTGCGGATGCAGCCGTCAACTTGCGCCGGGTCCGGCGGGTGACCGGTGGCAAGTCCGTTGCGTAGCGCGTTGAACGAAGGCGCGTTCCCGAGGTCCGTTAGTGACCCGACGGCCGCTTGGCCGGTCCGCACGAGGCCCGGTTAATGATACGACTCGCGATAAGCAGGCGGACCGGGATGTCGCGCGCCATGCGCTCGTTGATCCGGTCGTCGAGCAGCCGCACGCAGCCGGCGCCGATCTGCTGGCCGTGCCCCTTCACCGTGGTCAGCTGCGGCGAGATCTGGGTGGCGGCCGAATAGTCGCCGAAGCCGATCACCGAGACATCCTCGGGGATGCGATAGCCGAGGCGGAGGAGTTCCGAGATCACCGTCACGGCGAGACCGTCTTGGGCGCAGAAGAAGGCCGTGGGCCGAAACCCCTCGGCCTCCATGGCCCTCAGGTGCTCGGTGAAGCGCACTTCCTTTTCGAAGGTCATCTGCCGGAAGCTGATCTGCGGCAGCTTCTCCAGCTCTTCTCGGACGCCGTAATAGCGCTCCATGCGGCCGCGATAGCCGGGCGTGCCCTGGACGAAGGCGATTGTGGTGTGGCCCAGCTCGACCAGGTAGCGGGCCACGGCCGAGCCGGCCTCGTGATCGCTGCCGCCGACGAAGTCGGCTTGCTCGAGCGGCTCGAGCCAGCCGGTCCGGACGATTGGGATGCGGAGCGCATAGACGCGGTCGTAGGTGGCGCGGTCGTGCGGGCCGACCATGATGGCGCCGCTGCAGGTCCGCACGAACGCCTCGACCTCCTCGGCGAGATGGGTCCAGCGCATCCGCACCTGGTAGCCGCGACGCTGCGCCTCGGTCTGCACGCCGTTCTGGATCAGCACATGCAGCTCGCTGTTGATCAGATCGGTGTCGTGGAAGACGAGGCCCAGCGTCATCGCCTCCTTCGGCGCCGGCTGGCGCACGTAGCCGAGTTCATCGGCCAGTTCCTGCACCCGCCTGCGGGTTTCCTCGCTGACCCCGCTCTTGCCCGAGAGGGCGCGCGAGACGGCAAACTTCGAGAGGCCCAGGCGGGCGGCGAGGCTGCCCAGCGTTACCCGTCGCATGATACTTCCCTACTTTTCCCAACGCCGGCAGCGGACCTAATGCGACCTAACGATCTGCAGGGCAACACCGAATAGCGTGATGATGTGGACGATGGGTCAGCCACCCTGACTTAGACAAACGTGGAAGCACCTTAACATAACGCTTTACCTAACAAATCAGAGTTGCAAGCCTTTCGCAAGCTAACGGTCGCTGGGGGAAGCGGCCGGGGCTTGGGAGGAGATCCAACATGAACGGTTTCAGCCGCAGGGCTTTTCTTGCCGGCAGCACGGCTTTCGCAGGCGCAGCACTGGTCACACCGCAGGTCTTTGCGCAGACCTCGGAGTCGGCTTTTCTCAAGGCGCGGGTCGACGCCGGCACGCTGCCGCCGGTGGCCGAGCGCCTGCCGGCCAATCCGCTGGTGATCAAGCCGTGGGAGCGGGTCGGCCAGCAGGGCGGCCAGTGGGACCACGCGCTGGTCGGCGGCGGCTCGGCCTCGATGCTGGTGCGCTACCAGGGTTATGACCCGCTCGTCCGCTTCACTGCGGACTGGTCCGGCATCGAGACCAACGTCGCCGAGAGCTATGAGGTCAACGACGACGCCACGGTCTACACCATCACGCTACGCAAGGGCCACAAGTGGTCGGACGGGCATCCGTTCACCACCGCCGACGTGCAGTTCTGGTACGACGCCTATTTCACCGACGCCGAGACCAACCAGGCCGGCAACGTCTGGTGGTCGGCGGGCGGCAAGCCGGCGACCATCGAAGTGGTGGACGAGCAGACCTTCAAGGTCGTCTTCGCCGCGCCGAACGGCTTCTTCCTGCACCAGATGGCGTGGGCCGACCAGGACCAGATGGTGCGCTGTCCCAAGCATTACCTCGAGCAGTTCCACATCCGCTACAATCCGGATGCCGACAAGCTCGCCAAGGCCGCGGGGCTCGAGAGCTGGATCGCCCTGTTCCAGCAGGAGATCGGCTACCTCGACACCAACGTCTACTTCCAGAACACCAAGCGGCCGGCGCTGACGGCGTGGACCTTCACGGGCGAGGGCGCCAGCGCACTCGGCCAGGACACGCAGACCGCCATCGCGGTGCGCAACCCCTACTACTACAAGGTCGATACGACCGGCACGCAGCTGCCCTACTTCGACCGCATCGTCTACCAGATGGTCGCCGATCCCGAGGTCCTGCTGCTCAAGACGCTGCAGGGCGAGATCGACATGATGGACCAGTACATCGCCACGCCGACCAACAAGCCGGTGCTGTTCGACGGCCAGGAAACGGGCGGACTACGACTTCTACACGCTGAAGGAGACGGCCGCCAACGTCATGGCGTTCCAGCTCAACCTCAACCATGTCGATCCGACCCGGCGCGAGCTGTTCAACAACATCGACTTCCGCCGCGCCCTCTCGCATCGCCGTCGACCGGCAGGCGCTGATCGATGCGGTGTTCGTCGGCCAGGGCTCGCCCGCACACGCCTCGATGCGCGAGGACGATCCGCTCTACAACGAGCAACTGGCCAAGCAGTACACCGAGTTCGATCCGGACAAGGCCAACGCAGATGCTCGACGCCCTGATCCCGAACAAGGACGCCGAGGGCTACCGGCTCGACGCCGAGGGGCGGCGCGTCACCATCATCTTCGAGCTCGACCAGACCCGCACCACGTTCCTCGACATGTTCGAGCTGGCCATCCCGATGTTCCAGGCGGTCGGCATCGACGCGCAGATGCGCACCATGGATCGTTCGCTGTGGGAGAAGCGCGTCCGCCGGGCCGCGACTACGACGCGACGGCGCACCAGTTCGGCGCCAACTCGCGGCATCGCGGCGATGCTCGACCCGCGCTACTACGTGCCGATCAACAACAACTGCTTCTACGCCCAGGGCTGGCACTCTAGTTCACCCAGCCGGACAACCCCGACGCGATCGAGCCGCCGGCGGAGGTCAAGGCGCAGCAGGACCTCTACCGACCAGCTCGTCGCCACTGCCGATCCCGCCGGACAGCAGGCGCTCATGGCGCAGATGCTGCAGAACGCGGCCGACCTGTTCTTTACCTTCGGCGTCAGCCTGCCCGCGGATGGCTACGGCATCGTCAAGAACGACATGGTGAACGTGCTGAAGGAAATGCCGAATTCGTTCGGCTGGCCGACTCCCGGCCCGACCGCCCCGAGCAGTTCTTCAAGGCCTGACCATCGGGCATCCTGACCGTCCTCTCCTGCCGGCCCGCCTTTCCTGCGGGCCGGCTCCCTGATCGTCGTCTCCGAAAGGCCCGTCATGCTCGACGCCAAGACGCACAGCCGACCGCAACCTGCGGACCGCCGACTGGTACAAGATCGGCGACGCGCTGGACGCAGCTGACGCTGGTCGAGGACGACCCGGTCAAGTTCGATCCGGCGTTCTGGATCGATGTGTTCAAGCGCACCAAGTCGAACGCCACCTGCCTCAGCGCCGGCGGCTACATCGCCTATTATCCGAGCAAGGTGCCGCTGCACTATGTCAGCAAGTTCATCGGCGACAGCGACCCCTTCGGCACGCTGGTCGACGGGGCGCGCAGGCTGGACATGCACGTGATGGCGCGCGTCGATCCGCACGCCATCCATGCACGATGCCGCCGACGCGCATCCGGAATGGATCGCCGTCGACAAGGACGGCAACCAGCGCCGGCACTGGGCCTTCCCCGACGTCTGGGTGACCTGCGCCTACTGGCGACTACAACTTCGACTTCATGCCCAAGGTGCTCGAGGAGATCGACCCGCGAAGTACGACATCGACGCCATCTTCGCCAATCGCTGGCAGGGCCACGGCGTCTGCTACTGCGAGCAGCTGCAAGACCAATTTCCGCGCCGCCTCGGGCTACGACCTGCCGCGCGAGGCCGATCCCGACGATCCGGTGTGGCAGGCCTGGGCCGCACTGGCGGCGCACGGTGCTCACCCGGCTGGTCGTCGCAGTGGGACGCGGTGGTGAAGAGCGATCACGCCCGCATGCGAGCTTCATTCCGAACATGGGCCGCGCGTCGCTCATGGAGTTCGACCTCGACGGTCATCAGCGCTACTGCCCGTTCCTGTGCGTCGACGACCAGGGCCGGCGCGGCATCGAGCCGATCTGGTCGGCCGGCCGCAACGGCAAGCGCATGCGCGCCACCTTCCCCGACCGCCCGGTCGTGCTGATCACCTCGATCGGCCCCGAAGAGGCCTATCGCTGGAAGGACTCCGTCACCACCGGGCCCGAGATCGCAGGCCTGGATCGACAACGGCACCACCCAGGGGCTGCTCCCCTGGTTCACCAAGTTCAACGGCGTCGTGCCCGACAACCGCTGGGTCGAGCCGGTGGCAGACAGCTTCGGCCTGCATGCCGAGCTCGAGCCGGTGCTGTCGGCGATGCAGCCGATCGCCGAGATCGCCGATCCTCGACCCGGCGACGACACTGCGGCATCTCGGCCCGGAGACCCGCGCCATGGCCGAGGCCGACGATCTCGGCTTCTACCATGCGCTGGTCGAGGCGCGGCTGCCGTTCGAGATGGTCTCGGACCAGTCGATGACGCCGGAGCTGCTCGATCGCTTCAAGGTGATCGTGCTGGCCAACGTCGACCTGCCTGTCGGACGAGCAGATGCGCAGCGCTCGACGCCTATGTGGCGCGCGGCGGCAGCATCGTCGCGGCGCACGAGACCTCGCCCCGCGACGAGACTGGCAACCGGCCGCGCAACGGCATTCGGGCTGGCCGACTGCTCGGCGTCAGCCTCACCGCCCCGGCGCGTGGCCCGCTCAAGAACACCTACGTGGCGATCAACGGCCATCCACCCGATCTCGGAGGGGTTCGACGGCGCCAACCGCATCATCGGCGGCACGCAGTTGCTGGCGGTCGACGCGGTGGCCGACGCCGACGTGCCGTTCCTCTACGTGCCGGACTTCCCGGACCTGCCGATGGAAGAGGTCTATGCGCGCGAGGCGCCGCGTGGCGCCGCCGCGGTGGCGCGCCGAGCATCAGGGCGGCGGCCGCATCGTCTACTTCCCGTGGAACATCGGCGAGATATTCTGGGAAGTGCTGGCGGCAGACCATTCGCGGCTGATCGCCAATGCCGTGCGCTGGGCGCTCGGCAAGCGGCTCGACGTCGAGGTCAAGGGCCGCGAGCGTGCTCGATCTCGCGGTGCGCGCCGACGCCAGCGGCACCGCGGTGGTGCTGCTCAATCTCACCAACCCGATGATGATGAAGGGCCCGATCCGCGAGCATCTTCCCTGCCGGGCCGCAGGTGGTGAGCCGTCGCGATTCCGGCGGGCCAGCAGTTCGCCGGGGCGAAACTGCTCGTCGCGGGCCGCGATGCCGCATGCGCGCGTCGCCGACGGCCGCGTCGAGATCGACGTGCCGCGGCTCGAGACGCTCGAAGTCGTGCATGTCGAACTGGGTCTGAGGCAACGGGTCCGTCATGCTGCGCTACGTCCTCAAGCGGCTGCTCTACATGATCCCGACCTTGATCGGGATGTCGCTGATCTCCTTCCTGATCATCCAGCTGCCGCCGGGCGACTACCTCACCTCGCATGCTGGCCTCGATGGCCGATAGCGGCGTCAACGTCGATCCAGGCGCAGATCGCGCGCTACCGCGAGATCTACGGCTTCGACGATCCGTTCTACGTCCAGTACTGGAAGTGGATCAGCGGCATCGTCCTGCGCGGCGATTTCGGCTACTCGTTCGAGTGGAACCAGCCGGTCTGCGGGGCTGATCTGGGAGCGGCATGGGCTCGACGCTGTCGGTCTCGGTCGCTGAGCGCTGCTGTTCGTCTGGGCCGTGTCGCTGCCGATCGGCATCTACTCGGCGGTGCGGCGGCATTCGGTCGGCGACCACGTCTTCACCTTCCTCGGCTTCATCGGCCTCGCCATCCCCAACTTCATCCTGGCGCTGACGCTGATGTACGTCTCCTACCGCTACTTCGGGCAGACCGTCGGCGGGCTGTTCTCGCCGCGAGTACGTCAGATGCGCCGTGGAGCTGGGCCAAGTTCTGCGACCTGTTGGCCGCACCTGTGGATCCCGATCATCGTCATCGGCACCACCGGCACCGCGGCGCTGATCCGGATCCTGCGCGCCAACCTCACCGACGAGCTGAACAAGCCCTACGTCGTCACCGCCCGGGCCAAGGGCCTGCCCGAGTACAAGGATCATGCTGAAGTATCCGGTGCGGATCGCGCTCAACCCGTTCGTCTCCACCATCGGCTGGGTGCTGCCGCGACTGATTTCCGGCGTCACCATCACCGCCATCGTGCTCAACCTGCCGACCGCCGGGCCGCTGCTGCTGCGCGCGCTGGTCGTCGCAGGACATGTATCTCGCCGGCACGCTTCATCCTGCTGCTCGAGCGTCGCTGACGCTGGTCGGCATGCTGATCTCCGACATCCTGCTCGCCGCTGCTCGATCCGCGCATCCGCTTCAATTGACGCCACGATGCATCTCGACAAGCTCGATGGCGCGGCGGAGACCGGTCCCGCCATCACTCCGATCCGGCGGACCGGCGGCAGGACCGAAGATCGCGGTCGCCGGCCCATGGACGCTGATCTGGCGGAAATTCGTGCGCCACAAGGTGGCGATGGTGGCGGGGGCGATCATCCTCGCTGCTCTACCTGATCGGCGCTGTTCGCCGAGTTCCTCGCCCCGGCGCTGCCGGACACGGCCACGGCCGCAGTACACCTACGCGCCGCCGCAGGGCATCGGCCTGTTCGTCACCGAGGCGGACGGCAGCTCGCGCTTCCTGCCGCACGTCAAGGGCTACAAGCATGACGGTCGACCCGGCGGCGCTGCGGCGCACCTTCGTCGTCGACGAGGACAAGATCATGCCGATCGGCTTCTTCGTCAAAGGCGCGGCCTACAAGCTGTGGGGCCTGTTCCCCATGCGACCGGCACCTGATCGGGCCGCTCAACGCCAGCCGACACCGATGTACCTGCTCGGCACCGACCGGCTCGGCCGCGACCTGCTCAGCCGGCTGATCTACGGCACGCGCATCTCGATGTCGATCGGCCTGGTCGGCGTCACCATCAGCCTGCTGCCTCGGCGTCGTGCTGGGCGCGATCTCGGGCTTTTACGGCGGCTGGGTCGACTACGCCGATCCAGCGCGTCATCGAGGTGATCTCGCGCCATGCCGACCATCCCGCTGTGGCTCGGGCTGGCCGCCGCCATCCCGCTCACCTGGTCGCCGCTGCAGGTCTATTTCGTCATCACGCTGATCGTCTCGCTGCTCGGCTGGACCGGGCTCGCCCGGGAGGTGCGCGGCCGCTTCTTCGCACTGCGCGAGCGAGGATTTCGTCACCGCCGCGCGGCTCGACGGCTCGAGCGAGCGGCGGCTGATCTTCCGGCACATCCTGCCCTCGCTCACCAGCCACATCCTCGCGGTGGTGACGCTGGCGCTGCCGACGATGATCGTCGCCGAGACCTCGCTGAGCTTCCTCGGCATCGGGCTCAAGCCGCCGGTGGTGAGCTGGGGCGTGCTGCTGCAGGACGCGCAGAACGTCCGCACCATCGCGACGGCGCCGTGGCTGCTGATCTGGCCGGCGCGCGCGGTGATGCTGACCGTGCTCTCCTTCAACTTCCTCGGCGATGGCCTCCGCGACGCCGCCGATCCCTACGAGAGCTGAGGAGGACGCAATGGCAGACCACGACGTCATCCTCTCGGTCGCGAACCTCAGCGTCGACTTCAACCTGCGCACCCACGTCCTGCACGCCGTGCGCGACGTGAGCTTCGAGCTGCATCGCGGCAAGACGCTCTGCCTCGTCGGCGAGAGCGGCTCCGGCAAGTCGGTCACCGCGCGCGCCCTGCTGCGCATCGTCGACAAGCCCGGCAGCATCAGTCGGCGGCCGCATCCTGCTGCGCAGCAGCGGCAGTGAGACCGACATCGCGCCGCTCGACGCGAGCGCAGCGCCGAACTGCGCAGCATTCGCGGCGGCCGCATCGGCCTGATCTTCCAGGAGCCGATGAGCTCGCTGTCGCCGGTGCACACCATCGGCAGCCAGATCGTCGAGGCGCTGCGGCTGCACCAGTCGATGGACAAGGCCGAGGCCCGCGCCGCGACCATCGAGCTGCTGCGCCAGGTCGAGATTCCCAACCCCGACAAGATGATCGACCGCTACACGTTCGAGTTCTCGGGCGGCATGCGGCAGCGGGCCATGATCGCCATGGCGCTGGCCTGCAATCCGGACATCCTGATCGCCGACGAGCCGACCACGGCGCTCGACGTCACCACGCAGGCCGAGATCCTCGACCTGATCAAGCGGCTGCAGGCGAGCCGCGGCATGGCGATGCTGCTGATCACCCACGACATGGGCGTGGTCGCCGAGGTCGCCGACGAGGTGGCGGTGATGCGCTACGGCCGGATCGTCGAGCACGGGCAGCGTCGACGAGATCTTCCACGACGCGCGCGCATCCCTACACCCAGCGGCTGCTGGCCTCGACGGTGCAAGCTCGAGCAGAACCCGCGGGCGTCAACGCGCCCGGCCGCGGCGGCCGCGCCCGAGCGGAGCCCGTGCTGTCGGTGCGCGACCTCACCAAGGTCTACGGCGGCGGCGCGGGCTGTTCGGCGGCACGAGCTACGCCATCCGGGCCGTCGACGACGTCAGCCTCGACCTGCATCCGGGCGAAAACCTCGGCATCGTCGGCGAGAGCGGCTCGGGCAAGACCACGCTCGGCCGGCTGATCCTGCGCACCGTCGAGCCGACCTCCGGCACGGTCACCTACCGCGACCGCGACGGGCAGCGCCGATCGACGTCACGCGCGCTCAGCAAGCGCGAGCTGCGCGGCTTCCACCGCGACGTCCGGCTGGTCTTCCAGGACCCGTTCGCCTCGCTCAATCCGCGCATGACGGTCAAGCGAGGTCATCGGCGATCCGCTGTTCGTCACCGGCCTCGCCAGGGGCGCGGCGCTGGAGCGGCGGGTCGGCGAGCTGCTGGACCTGGTCGGGCTCGACCCGCAGTCGATGGAGCGCTATCCGCACGCCTTCTCCGGCGGCCAGCGGCAGCGCATCGGCATCGCCCGGGCGCTGGCGCTCGATCCGCGCATCATCATCGCCGACGAGGCGACGTCGGCGCTCGACGTCTCGATCCGCAGCCAGATCCTCGACCTGCTGCTCGACATCCAGAAGCGGCTGAGCCTCAGCTTCATCTTCATCTCGCCACGACATCTCGGTGGTCCGCTATTTCTGCGACCGCGTCGCGGTGATGCACCGCGGCAAGGTGGTCGAGATGGGCTCGGCCGAGCAGATCTGCACCGCTCCGAGCGAGCCCTATACCCAGGCCCTGATCTCGGCGGTGCCCAACCCCGATCCGCGCCACAAGCGCATGCTGCACCGTACCCGTTTTACAGCCGAGGCCATGCCGTGAAGTTCTCCGCCAACCTGTCCTTCCTCTATCCCGAGCTCGGTTTTCTCGAGCGCTTCGCCGCCGCGGCCCGCGACGGCTTCCCGGCGGTCGAGTATCTCGGCCCCTATGCCGAGCCCAAGGAAAAGGTCGCCGAGGCGCTGGTCGCCAACGGGCTGGTGCAGGCGCTGTTCAACGTGCCCTCGGGCGACTGGGCCGGCGGCGAGCGCGGCATCGCGGCGCTGCCCGGCCGCACGGAGGAATTCCGCGCCGGCATTGCCACCGCCCTCGACTACGCGGCGGCGCTTGACTGCAAGAAGCTCAACGTCATCTCGGGTCTCGTCGCGCCCGGCGCCGACCTCGCCGCGATGGAAGCGACACTCGTCGACAACCTCAAATACGCCGCGCCGCGCTGCGCCGAAGCCGGCATCAAGCTGCTGATCGAGCCGATCAACTTGCGCGACATCCCCGGCTTCTTCCTCTCGACCACGGCGCACGCCGAGCGGATCCTCGAGCGCGTCGGGCACGACAACCTCTACATCCAGTACGACCTCTACCACATGCAGGTGATGCAGGGAGACCTGGTGCCGACCTACGCAGCGGCTCAGGGACCGCATCGCCCACATCCAGCTCGCCGACAATCCCGGCCGCAACGAGCCCGGCACCGGCGAGATCAACTACGGCTTCGTGCTGCCGGCGATCGAGCGGCTCGGCTACGACGGATATTTCGGCTGCGAGTACAAGCCCAGGGCCGGCACCAGCGAGGGGCTGGGCTGGATGCAGCCCTATTTGAGGAGCGCATAATGAAGATCGGTTTCATCGGACTCGGGGTCATGGGACGGCCGATGGCCGCGCATCTCATCGCCGCCGGCCACGACGCTGTTCCTCCACCGGGTGAAGCCCGCCTCGCAGGAGCTGGTGGACAAGGGCGGCATGGCCCTCGCCTCGCCGCGCGAAGTGGCCGCAGGCCGCCGAGGTGGTGATCCTGATGCTGCCCGACACGCCCGACGTCGAGGCGGTGCTGTTCGGCAAGGACGGCGTCGCCGAGGCGCTGGGCAAGGGCAAGCTGGTGATCGACATGAGCTCGATCTCGCCCGTCGCGACCAAGGACTTCGCGTCGCGCATCGAAGCGCTCGGCAGCGACTACCTCGACGCCCCCGTGTCGGGCGGCGAGGTCGGGGCGCGCAACGCCGACGCTCACCATCATGGTGGGCGGCAAGCCGGAAGCGTTCGAGCGCGCGAAGCCACTGTTCGAGAAGATGGGCAAGAACATCACGCTGGTCGGCGGCGTCGGCGACGGGCAGACCGCCAAGGTCGCCAACCAGATCATCGTCGGGCTGACCATCGAGGCCGTCGCCGAGGCGCTGACCTTCGCCCGGAAGGCCGGGGCCGATCCGGCCAAGGTGCGCGAGGCGCTGATGGGCGGCTTCGCCGCCTCGCGCATCCTCGAGGTGCATGGCGAACGCATGATCAAGCGCACCTTCGATCCCGGCTTCCGCATCCGCCTGCATCGCAAGGACCTGTCGCTCGCCGTCGATGCCGCCAAGGCGCTCGACCTGAGCCTGCCCAACACCGCCGCGACGCAGCAGCTGATGAATGCCGCCATCGCGCTCGGCGACGGCGATCGCGACCACTCCGGACTGATCCGCACGCTGGAGGTCCTGGCCGGCGAAAAGCCCTAAGCCTTGCGGACCGCCTTTGACCGAACCTGCGGCGGACCCGCTTCGCCGTTCCGACAGCCTTGTCTCCGAGGGAGCCACAATGCCTATCGACAAAGTCCCGCAAGTGCCTTTCGGCGCAGTGTATTTCCGAAAGTCCAACCCGCCTCGCGAGGACTGGGCGCGCGACTACCGGGTGGCGCGCGAGGATGGCCTCAACGTCTTCCGGCACTGGTTCATGTGGGCCGCCATCGAGCGCAAGCCCGGCGTCTACGACTGGGAGGACTACGATCGCCAGATGGACCTCGCGGCCGAGAACGGCATCAAGACCATCATTGCCGAGCTCACCCATTCGACGCCCGACTGGGCCTATCGCAAGTGGAAGGACGCCCGGCAGATCCGCATGGACGGGCGGCCGCTCGCCAACCACATGGGCGTGTCGTCCTCGACCGGTGGCTTCGCTCATAACGGCGCCGGCGCGCTGACCATGAACTGCCCCGAGGTGAAGGAGGCGGTCGGCAACTTCCTCACCGCGCTCGCCAACCGCTACAAGGGCCATCCCGCGCTGCTCGGCTACGACGTCTGGAACGAGGTGAACTACTCCCCCGAGGTCGACTACTCGCCTTGGATGAAGGCCGACTACCGGCTGTGGCTCAAGGCCAAGTACGGCACGCTCGAGGCGCTGGCCGAGGCCTGGTACCGCTACTCCTATGCCGAGTGGGACGACATCGAGCCGCCGGCCGAGGTCTCCGCCTTCGCCGAGGGCCTCGACTGGCTGGAATTCAAGCGGCAGAACTACTACGGCCAGATGCAGTACAAGATCGACACCATCCGCGCCGTCGACCAGGACTGCCTGATCGCCGCGCACGGGGTGGGCGGCGCCATCCCCAACATGGCCGCGGGCGGCTCGGACGACTGGCTCGCCGCCAGCAAGGTCGAGCTCTACGGGCTGACCTGGGTGCCGAGCCGGCGCGGCTTCAAGCCGTGGCAGAACTTCTTCGGCCCCGACATCACCCGCGCCGCCTCCCGCGGCAAGAAGTGGTGGCATGCCGAGCGGCCGGGCGGCCCGCTCTGGCTGCAGCCGCAGGTGCTCGGCCGCGACAAGGAAGACGGACGCGTCATGGAGCCCGAGGATCTCCGCACCCTCACCATGACCTCGTTCGCCGCCGGCGCCACGGGCGTCCTCAACCTGCGCTATCGGCCGCTGCTCGACGGGCCGCTGTTCGGCGCCTTCGGCTCCTACGGCATGGACGGCTCGCGCACACCGCGCTCCGACATGGCGAGCGCCATGGCCAAGTGGGCCAACGCGCCCGAGCAGAAGCCGCTGTTCGAGGCGCGGCCGGTGAAGGGCGAGGTCGGCGATCCTGGTGATCCCCGAGGCACAGGCCTGGGACTACCTGCTCAACCACAACCACAAGCCCGAGCTCTACCGCGAGGCGATGTGGGGGGCCTATCGCGGCCTGCTCGACATCGGCATCCAGCCCGACTGGGTGCATATCGACGACATCGACGCAGTACGACACCATCTACGCCCCCTACCCGATCATGCTCACCGCGGCGCATGCCCAGCAGCTGGCGCAGTGGGTGGAGGCCGGCGGCACGCTGATCTCGGAGGCGACACCCGGCTATTTCGGCGATCGCGGCAAGGTCGGCACGGTGCAGCCGCATAACGGGCTCGACCGGGTGTTCGGAGCGCGCGAGGTCGACGTCGAGTTCATGCCCGATATCGCCGACCGCATCCGCTTCTCGTTCGACGGGGCCGAGGGCATCACCGGCGGCGGGTTCCTGCAGGCCTACGAGCCGACCAGCGGCCGGCTGCTCGGCAGCTTTGCCGACGGCCGCAAGGCGGTGGTCGAGAACAGCTTCGGCAAGGGCCGCACCCTGCTGGTCGGCACGCATCCCGGCGCGGCCTACTTCAAGTCGGGCACGCCCGAGAACCTCGGCTACTTCCGCTCGGTGTTCGCCTGGACCGGCAAGGACCGGCACGTCGATGCCGGGAATCCGGACGTGCACGCCCGGCTGCATCTGGGGCCGGACGGCGGGGCGCTGTGGCTGCTCAACCAGACGCGCTCGCCGCAGCAGGTCACGGTGACGCTGGGCGACCCGCATGCCGGTCTGAAGCCTGTCGGCACCTACTGGGGCGAAGCCAGCGGCAACGCCGCGGTCATTCCGCCGCGCGACGTGCTGGTGCTGAAGCTGGGCCGCTGAGCCAAGCCGTACCAAGGCCGGACGGCTCGGCGGCGAGGACGCCGCCGCGCCAGTAGGTGGAGAGCCCGTCCGGCCACACCGTCGGTTCGTATTGGATGGGCGCCGATCCGCTGGTAGTCGGCGAACTGCCGCGCGGGCGCGTCGACGCTGTGGCTTGCCGACCTTCATCGGCCGTCTGTCTCCCCGCATTTCCCCCTGCTGGGGTGCCGCCCCCTTCTCTTCCTGCCCGCGGCTCCTGCTTCACTGCTACACCGCCCGCGCCGCCATTGGCCGAAGCGGACTTCTGAACATGCTATCGCGGAACCGGAGCGAACAGCCGGTTGCGTGAGGTGGTCAGGTGGGAGCGCATCAGGTTGCGGGCGCTCTCGGCATCGCGGCGTGCAATTGCATCGAAAACGGCCGAGTGCTCCAGAAACACGCGTTGCAGCCCGTCGCTGGTCGAACGCAGTGAGATGCCGTGGAAGCGCATGCCGACGGCGATGTGATTCTCCAACGCCTGCATTGCCGTGGAAAAATACGGGTTGGTCGACGCTTGGGCGATGCTCAGGTGGAACATGAAATCGGCATCGGTGCGGTGCGCCTGGCGGTTGGTGGCGTCGCGCAACAGGCTTAGTGCCGACTTGATCTTGGCGAGCGCTTCCGGAGTGTGACGCTCGGCCGCCATCGCGGCGGCCTCCGGCTCGATGGTGAGACGGAAATCGTAGCAGTGCTGGAGATCCGAAAGGTTCTCCATCTCCCCGAAACCGAGCGGCTCGCGGATGCCCTGTTCGCGCACGAAGCTGCCGGCGCCGCGGCGCGAATAGATCAGCCCTTGGTCGCGCAGGCGCTGCAGCGCGTCGCGAACCACCGGGCGCGAGACCTGGAACTCGGCGGCCAGCGCATGCTCCGTCGGCAGGCGCTCGTTCAGGGCATAGGCGCCGGACTTGATGGCGCGCTGCAGGCGATCGAATACCGCGTCCGAAAGACTACGCCGAACGTTGAGACCCTCGCTCAAACTCATGCGAAGCGCCCTCCTGCGCGTGAAACGGGGCAAGCAGCCGGTTGAGGATTTCCTCGTCACCAAAGCCGCCCGATTTGGTGATAAAGGTCAAGCCGTTGGCGACGGCCAATGGCAGGCCGGGCAGGGCTTCGCCGAGGACGTCGAGCACCCGGACGCCGAGCTGCTCGAGGATCACCTGCGCGGTAGTGCCGCCGGAAAGGACGAGCAGCGAGCCGGGCGGGGGGGCGAAGCGGACTAGCGTCGCGGCCAGCGCGGCGGCCACGGCCCTGCCGTCGGCCGGGACCATCCCCGGGATCGCCTGGATCACCGTCAGTCTCGAGGGACGCGGCAGATCGGCGGACGGGACACCGTTAGGCGCGGACACATAGGCCAGGTCTGGCACGGCGGCCCTGAGCTGCTTGAGCTGCGCCATGGTGATGGGGTCGGTGGAGCCGATCACCACGTACGCACGTGCGTTACGCAGCGCGATGTCCGCCGCCGCTGCGTCGGGAGCCAGGCTGTGGGCTATGGCTTCGGCGAGGCCGCGGGCGCCGATCGGCAGATCGTGCGCGGTAGCAAGAGCGGCGCTGATCTCGGCTTGCGAGACGATGTCCGGGACGGTCGCGGCGGCGGCGTGATGGCCGAGGCAGGCGCGGATATCGATCGGCTGGCCGACGCCGAAGCCGCCGAGCCTTCCGTCCCGCATCCAGCGGCCGAAGGCCGGAATGGCGGGCACGACGAGGCCGTGGCCGTACGGGATAGCGTCGAGCTCGGCGGCAATATTGCCCTTCAAGCGCGAGTCGATCTTCTTAAACAAGCGCGTGCCGGCGGGCAGCGCGGTGACGGCAGCGCGCGTGCTTGCTGTTGCCTGCTCGGGTCGCACTTCTCGGCTGTCCGTGGAAACGCCGACGATGCGGGCTCCGCTCGCCAGCGCGTCGGGTAGCCCGGTGGGACTCAGGGCCACCGCAGTTGACATACCCCGCATCGCGAACGGCGCCGCGGCATCCAGGGCCCCTGTCAGGTCATCGGCAATGATTACGAGCTCAGGCATTTGCGGGGGTGCTGGACAAACGGCGCTGCGCCTGCATGTCCGGATCGGGATCGAGGTTCGCCGCCAGCAGTCGCTGCGTATACGGGTGCTGTGGATTATTGAAGATCTGCGCGGTCGGACCGCGCTCGACGATCTCGCCGGCCTTCATGACCATCACCGTGTCGGCGAAGTCGCGGACCACGCCTAGGTCATGGGCGATGAAGAGGAAGGAGATGCCGAGCCGCGCCGCAGGCTGTCGAGCAGCGCGATCACCTGCGCCTGGATCGAGACGTCGAGGGCCGAGACGGCCTCGTCGCAGATGATCAGCTCGGGCTCGAGCGCGAGCGCGCGGGCGATGGCGATGCGCTGGCGCTGACCGCCGGAGAACTGGTGCGGGTAGCGGTCGGTATGCTCCGGCCGACAGGCCGACCTGTTCGAGCAGTTCGACGACGCGCGGCCGCGCCGCTTGCGCCTGTCCGGCAGGAGCCTGTGGATGACCCAGCCTTCGGCGATCAGCTGGTAGACCGACATGCGCGGGTTGAGCGACTGCGTCGGGTCCTGGAAGACCATCTGGATTTCGCGGCGGACGCCGAGCAGCTCGCTGGCGCCCATGCTGATGAGGTCGCGGCCCTTCCATAGCGCCTCACCGCTATCGGCCTGCTCGAGGCGGAGCAGGGTACGGGCGAGAGTGGATTTGCCGGAGCCGCTCTCGCCGACGACGGCGAGGCTCTCGCCGCGGGCCAGCGTCGAACGACACGCCCTTGAGCGCCGCGAAACCGCCGTAAGTCTTGGTGAGGCCCTTGACATCGAGGAGCAGCTGGGCCGAGCCGTCGAGCTCGCTTGATCTCGCCCTTGCCCGGCGCGGCAGCGATCAGCTTCTGCGTATAGGGGTGCCGGGGATTGTGATAGACGTCGCGGACCGTGCCCTGCTCGACGATCTCGCCCTCGTTCATCACCACGACGCGATCGGCGATTTCGGCGACGACGCCGAGGTCGTGGGTGATCAGCACCATGGCCATGCCGGTCTCGGCCTGCAGCTCCTTGAGGAGCGTCAGCACCTCGGCCTGGACGGTCACGTCGAGCGCGGTGGTCGGCTCGTCGGCGATCAGGATGTCGGGCTTCAGCATCAGCGCCATGGCGATCATCAGGCGCTGCCGCTGGCCGCCGGAGAACTGGTGCGGATACTTGCCGCATCGCCTCCTCGGGCTCGGGGATGCCGACGCGGGCGATGAGGTCGAGCGCTCGGGCGCGTGCCATGTCGGCGGGCCGGCCATGCGCGGTCATCATCTCGATGATCTGCCAGCCGACGGTATAGACCGGGTTGAGGTGGCCGAGCGGGTCCTGGAAGATCATCGCGATCTTCTTGCCGTTGAGTGCCCGGTGCGTCTCGTAGTCGACCTTCAGCAGGTCCTTGCCGTCGTAGAGGATCTCGCCGGAGACGATCTGCGCCGGGCGGGATGTCGATCAGGTTCATCACCGCATAGGCGCGAAACCGACTTGCCCGAGCCGCTTTCGCCGAGGATGGCCAGGGTCTCGCCGCGGTCGACGTACCAGCTGACATTCTTCACCGCGTGCACGGTGCCGCGCGACGGTGTGGAAGTCGACGGAGAGGTTGCGGACTTCGAGCAGGTCGCGTCAGCCATTGGCTTGCTCGCTCCTTGTCCGACGCGTCTCGAGGCGCCAGCGCTGGTCGGGATCGAGCGCAATGCGCATCCAGCTCGAGAGCAGGTTGAGCGACAGCGTGGTGAGGACGATCACCAGGCCCGGCCAGAAGGCCAGCCACCAGGCGCTGGTGAGGTAGGGGCGGCCCTGCGCCACCATCAGGCCCCAGGTGATTTCGGGCGGCTGGATGCCGATGCCGAGGAAGCTGACAGCGAGCTTTCGGCCAGCATGACGAAGGCGAAGTCGAGCGTCGCGATGGTGACCAGCGTCGGCACCACCACCGGCAGGATGTGGCGGAAGATGATGCGCCGGTGCGACGCGCCCATGACCCGCGCAGCCTGCACGAACATGCGCTCGCGCACTTCCAGCACCTCGGCGCGGGTGGTGCGCAGGTAGATCGGGATGCGGGTGATCGCCAGCACGAGGATCATGTTCGGGATCGACGGGCCGAGCACGTAGAGCACGATCACCGCGAGCAGCAGCGACGGGAAGCGACATGATGACGTCGGCGAGCCGCATGATGACCTGCGACACAGTCCTGCCCATGTAGCCGGCGACGAGCCCGAGCCCGGCGCCGATGACCATGGCGACGAGCACCGCGCCGCGCCGCGATCAGCATGGTGTTGTGCGCAGCCACGATCGATCCGGGCCAGCATGCGGGCGGCCGAGCGAGTCGCCGCCGAGGAAGAAGAGCCAGCCGCGGTCGAGGCTGAACGGCGCGAAGTTGCGGCCGCGCAGGTTCTGATCGTTGGCCAGTCTCGCCGAGCAGGGCCGGGCCGAAGATGCGCAGCAGATGACGATCAGCAGAAGGATGACCGCCGAGACGAAGGCGAGCTTGTCGCGCCAGAGCATGGCGAGCAGCGGCGGCGCAGAACGCGGCGCGGGCGTCGGCGACTGCGCCGGGTCTTGGCGGGATCCTGTGGCGAGCGACATGTCCGTCATGGCGACGCCTCCTTAGTGTCCGGATGCGCGGATCGAGCAGGGCAGTAGGCGATGTCGATCAGGATGTTCATGATGAAGATGGCGATGGCGGTGACCATGATGGCCGCCAGCACCACGTTGAAGTCGCGCTGCAGGATGGAGTCGATCATCAGCTTGCCGATGCCGGGGAAGCCGAAGATGGTCTCGACGATCACCGCGCCGTTGAGCATGGCCGCCGCCTGGTCGCCGATCACGGTGATCACCGGCAGCATGCCATTGCGCAGCGTGTGGACGAAGATGAGCGGCAGGTTCTTCGACGCCCTTGGCGCGCGCCGTCTTCACGTAGGGCGACCGAGAGCGCCGACAGCATCGAGCCGCGCACCACCTGCACGATCGAGGCCGAACGGGCGGATGAACAGCACGGCGATCGGCAGGATCCAGTGCAGCGGCGTGCCGACGCCCGAGGTCGGCAGCCAGCCGAGCCCGATCGAGAAGATGACGATCGCGACGATGGCGATCCAGAAATCGGGGGCCGAGGCACCGATCAGCGAGATGATCGAGACGATGCGGTCGAAGAAGCCGCCGACATTGAAGGCAGCGAGCGAGCCGAGGACGATGGCGGCGACGACCACGATGCGCCATGGTGATGAGCGCCAGCGGCAGCGTCCAGGCGTAGGCTTCGAGCACGATGTCGATGGCCGGCCGGGCCTTGCGCAGGCTCTCGCCGAAATCGAGCTGGACGAGATCGACCGACGTAGCGCCCGAACTGCTCGATCAGCGGGCAGGTCGAGGCCGTGCAGGGCGCGGAATTCCTGCTTCATCTGCTCGGTCGCGTCGATGGGCAGGAAGAGAACGGCCGGATCGCCGGTGAGGCGCGACAGGAAGAAGACCATGACCATCAGCCCGAACAAGCGAGAGCAGGCTGGCGATCGCTCGTTGTCCGATCAGTTTGGTCATGGCGGCATTCCGTGGTTCGCTTGAGGCAGCGGCGCCGGACGCGGGGGTCCGGCGCCGCCTGCCATTCTGGTTCCGAGCAGAAGCCTACTTGAAGCTGATCTCGGAGAGCTGCAGCTGCTGGTTGGTGGCGATCGTCGGCGTGAAGTCGAGACGCTCGCCCACCCGGCTGAGGCCGACCATGTGGAACAGCAGCACGTCGGCGACGATGTCCGTCTGCACGTAGGCGAACAGTTCGGACCAGAGCTTGGCGCGCTCTTCCCCGGTCGCGGCGCTGGCGCGGGCGATCAGGTCGTCGACATGGGGGTCGTTGACGCCCGACTGCGTGCCCTGGCTGTGGTACTTGAAGTACATCGAGAAGACCGGGTCACCGCGCGAGTTGTCGTGCTGGGCGAGGACAAGCTGGGCGGGGCGGCCCTCGGGATAGGGCTTGGAGTAGTACTGCTCGTGCTCGGCAACTTCGACCATGCGCAGGCTGGCGTTGAAGCCGACTTCCTTGAGCATCTGCGACCAGCGCTTCGCCGACTTCGGTGACGTTCGGGAAGTTTTCGGTGCGGGCGATCACTTCGACGGGGGCTGGTGACGTCGACGCCATCGGCCGGCGCGGCGGCCAGCAGATCCTTGGCCTGCTCCAGGTCGTAGGCGGGCGGCGTCAGGTCGGGGTTCCAGCCGAGCGTGGTCGGCGGCACCATGGCGACGGCGAGCTCGGTGCCGTCCGGCAGGACGGTGCCGATGAAGGCCTCGCGGTCGATGGCGGCGTTGAGCGCCTGGCGGACCCGCATGTCACCCATCGGCTCGACCGTGCTGGTCGATGCGCAGATAGACGGTTTCCGAGTTCGGGTAGCTGAAGTCGGTTGCGGGGTTGGTGGCGTCGACTGCCGAGATCTGCGGCGCGATGTCGGCTTCGCCGGCAGCGACCATGGCGGCGCGAACGGCCGGTTCGGAACGGAACACGTAGGTGGCCTTGGTCACGGCCGGCGCGGTCGCCCCAGTAGTCGTCGCGGCGCTCGAGCACGATCTGCTGGCCGGCCGTCCAATTCGGTGAGCTTGTAGGGGCCGGTGCCGATCGGATCACGCACGAACTCCATCGGCGTCTCCGACGGCACGATCGTGACCAGCGACATCAGCAGCGGCAGGATCGGCTGCGCCGGGTCGGCGGTGATGTCGATCGTGTTGTCGTCCACGACGTTGAAGTCGAGCTTGGTGTCGGCGAAGTAGCGCTTGCTCTCGCAGGTGATCTGGTCGCTGAACACGCGATCGAACGAGTGCTTGACGTCGGCGGCGTCGAAGGTCGCTGCCGTCCGAGAACTTCACGCCCTGGCGCAGCTTGAACTGCCAGGTGCCGTCGCCCTTGTCTTCCCAGCTCTCCGCCAGGCGCGGCATCAGGCCCTCGTCGCCACGTACGTCGAGCTCGGTGAGCGTCTCGCTGATGTTCTCCATGATGACGCGGCCGATATTGGAGCGCGTCGCCATGCACGGCTCGACCAGGTCGAGCTCTTCGCTTAGCACTACGGTGATGTCGGTGTTGGACTGCGCCATGGCCGGAGCGATCATGCTCGAAGCCAAGAGCGCGCCAACCAGAACCTGTCTGATGATCAAGTCATCCTCCCATCGCAGCTTTCGCGAACGCGTGGGGCCGAGCTGCGAACGACCGACGCGATAGTCCCCAGGCGCCTCTCGTGCGGTCGCCAGCGGGGGATCACCTAAACCGGAAGGGGGCATAGTTGTCAAATCCATTGTATCACGCCACGGCAATCCGACGCTCCATAAGCCATCACAACATACTGATATTACACCATAAAATTCAGATCCGCGACGCACGGACACACCGTATCGGCAAGGGTAATTACTTGACAACATGTGCTTGGTGTGACTTTTGCGACCAACCAACTAGGGAGGAGAAATGACTCCGGACGAGATCGCGGCGCGTATGGACGGGCGGCTTGCAGCGGGTGCCGATGGGCGCCAGGAGGCCTTGCTGGCCTCGCCAATGGTGCAGAATCATGCCGCCTTCATCGAACTGCTCGATGACGGCACGCTGGCCTGCCTGTGGTTCGGCGGCACGCTCGAGGGCAAGTCGGACATATCGATCCACGGCACCGTGCTGGCGCCGGGCGCAGATGCGTTCGGGCCCACCGTGCAGCTCAGCCACGACGCCGAGCGCTCGGAGCAGAATCCGGTGCTCGCCCGCGATGGCGCCGGCAACTGGCAGCTCATCCACACCGCCCAGCCCGCCGGTAACCAAGACGAGTGCCTGCTCCGCACGCGGCCAATCACCCTTGAGCGGTGACCGCCTGGCCGGCGGCGCGCCCAGGGAGATCGGCCTGCCGCTCGGAACCTTCGTCCGCGCCCGCTTCGTGCGCCGCAAGGACGGCGCCTGGCTGATGCCGGTGTTCCGCTGCATCTCGCGTCCCGGCCAGCGCTGGAACGGCAGCCACGACACGGCCGGTGTCGCGGCGAGCCTCGACGAGGGCCAGACCTGGACGCTTGCCGAGGTGCCCGGTTCGATCGGGTCGGTGCACATGACCATCGTGCCGCTCGATGGCGATCACATGGTCGCCTTCTACCGGCGCCGCCAGTCTGATTTCGTGCACCGCTCCGAGAGCCGGGACGGCGGTTTCAGCTGGTCGGCACCCGAAGCGACCGACGTGCCAAACAACAATCAGCTCGATCAACGTCATCCGTCTCGCCGATGGTCGCCTCGCCATGGTGTGCAACCCGACTTCGGCCGCCACCTCCGGTGATCGTCGCGCCTCGCTCTATGACGAGCTCGAGGAAGGCGACGATCGTCCGGATGCGACCGGTGGCTGCGCTCCGATCTGGGGCGTGCCGCGCGCACCGCTGACGCTGTGCATTTCGACGGATGGTGGGCACACCTGGCCGGTCCGTCGCATCATCGACGATAGCCCCGGGACCTGCCTCACCAACAACTCGGTGGATGGCAAGAACAACGAGCTGTCCTACCCCTATGTGCTGGAAGGTCCGGACGGCGCGATCCACGTCGCCTACACCTACTTCCGGCGCGCCATCAAGTATGTCCGTCTGCCCGCGGGATGGATCGACGGAGGCAACGCGTGAGCGACATCATCGGCATAACGATGGGCGACCCGGCTGGCGTCGGCCCGGAAATCTCCGTCAAGGCGGTGGCGGAGATGTCCGCCGAGGATCGGGCGCGTACCCGCATCTACGGCAACCGTGCCACGCTTGAGAAGGCGCTCGAAGCCACCGGCATGACGCTCGACCTCGACGAGGTAGTGATCGATCTGCCCATCGACGGGGGCCCGCTCCCATGGGGCAAGCTCGACCCGCGCGCCGGCGATGCCGCGTTCCGCTTCATCGAGAAGTCAGTTCGCGACGCGCAGGGCGGCAAGATCGGCTGCATCGTCACCGCGCCGATCAACAAGGAAGCGTTGAACCTCGCCGGCCACCACTATGACGGGCACACCGGCATGCTGGCGGCACTGACCGGCCAGAGGTCGGCTTTCATGCTGCTCGCCTCCGATCGGCTCAAGGTCATCCACGTCTCGACCCACGTGTCGCTGAAGACCGCCATCGACCGGGCCACGCCCGAGCGCATCCTCGCCACCATTCGCGCCGGCAACGAGCACCTGAAGCGCATCGGCTACGAAACCCCGCGCATCGCCGTCGCCGGCATCAATCCGCATTGCGGCGAGAACGGCCTGTTCGGCAGCGAGGACGACGCAGCAGGTGGTTCCCGCAGTCGCCATGGCTGAGGCCGAAGGGCATCAATGTCGTCGGCCCGATCCCGGCCGACACCGTCTATCACCGCGCCTACAATGGCGGCATTCGACCTCGTCATCGCGCAGTATCATGACCAGGGCCACATCCCGATCAAGCTCGTCGCCTTCGACACCGCGGTCAACGTTTCGCTCGGCCTGCCCATCGACCGCACCTCGGTCGATCACGGCACGGCCTTCGACATCGCCGGTACCGGCAAGGCCAACCACACCAACATGCATGCCGCTATCGCCTACGCGCGCCGCCTCGTTGCGGGGAAGAAGTAATGAACCCGACCACCAGGCTCCCCATCCACGGCGTGTTCTGCGCCGCCGCGACGCCGATCCTTGCTGACGGCATCCCCGACCACGCAACTTTTGCGGTCCATGCCAAGGCACTGCTGGAAGAAGGCTGCGACGGCATTGCGCTGCTCGGCACCACCGGCGAGGCCAATTCGTTCAGCCTGGGCCAGCGCATGGCGCTGGTGGAAAAGACCATCGAGGCCGGCGTCGAAGCGAAACGCCTTCTGCCCGGCACCTCGCAGAACAATGTCGCCGACACGGTCACACTGACGCGGCACGCGCTCGATGCCGGCGTCGCCGCGAGCGTCGTGCTGCCGCCCTTCTACTACAAGGGCGTGAGCGACGAGGGCTTGTTCCGCTTTTATGCCGAGGTCATCGAGGGCGTGAAGTCGAACAACCTGCGCGTCCTGCTGTACCATATCCCGCCTATCGCCCAGATCGGAATTTCGCTGGAACTGACCCAGCGTCTGCTCGACAGCTTCCCCGGCATTGTCGTCGGCGTGAAGGACATCTCGGGCCAGCTCGAGAGCATGCAGGCCTTCGCCTCGGCCTTCGAGAACTTCTCGGTTCTGGCCGGCGCCGATCCGTTCATGCTGCCGCTGCTGCGCTCGGGCGGCGCGGGGTGCATCACCTCGAGCTCGAACCTGATTGCCCGGCACCTGCGCGTGGTGTTCGACAACTGGTTCGATGACAGCAACGCGGCCGAGGTCGATGCCGCACAGGCGCGGATCAACGCCTGGCGCGACCTGAGCAACGCCTATGTGCAGCTGCCGACGATCAAGGCGATGCTGGCCGAGCGACGCGGCCATGACGGCTGGGCGCGCGTGCGGCCGCCCCTGGTCGAACTTACCGCCAGCGAGACCGCCACGGTGTGGGCGAAAATGAAAGAGCTGGAGGCAGCCGACAATGTCTGACGCCATCCTTTCCATGGCCCGCCCCATTACGCTGCTGCAGCCGGCGCGGCTGGAGATCGGGGCCGGGGCGATCGGCAAGCTCGGTAGCTGGGCTGCCGCCTACAAGCGCATCTTCGTCATCGCCATGACGCCGACGGTCGGATTCATCGACCGGATCGGCCTCGCCGGGCGAGATTGCAGCCTATACCGAGATTCCGCCCGAGCCCGACCTGCCGGCAGTGAACGCCGTGCTGGCGGCGGCGCGTGCTTTCAGGCCGGATCTCGTCATCGGTCTCGGTGGCGGATCGGTGATGGACGTGGCCAAGCTGGTCGCGGTGCTATGGGACAGCGAGCAGAGCGTGCCCGACATCGTCGGCGTCGACAAGGTTGCCGGCCGCCGCGCGGCGCTGGCGCAGGTGCCGACCACCTCCGGCACTGGGTCGGAGGCGGGCATCCGGTCACTGGTCACAAATCCCGAGACGCTCGCCAAGATGGCGATCGAGAGCCGACACATGCTGGCCGATTTCGTGGTGCTCGACCCCGAGTTGACCTACTCCGTGCCTCCCGCCGTCACCGCTGCCACAGGCGTCGACGCTCTGGCGCACTGCGTGGAGGCGTTCACCAACGTCAAGTCGCACCCGCTGATCGACGGCTACGCAACGCTCGGCATCGAGCTGGTCGGCCGCTATCTGAGCCGCGCCGTTGCCGATGGGAAGGACACCGAGGCGCGCGCCGGAATGATGCTCGCATCCTACTATGGCGGCATCTGCCTCGGGCCGGTGAACACTGCCGGTGGACATGCGCTTGCCTATCCGCTGGGCACACGGCTCAAGCTGCCGCACGGGCTCGCCAACGCCATCGTCTTCCCGCACATGCTGGCCTTTAACGCGCCAGCGCGGCCGGAAAAGACGGTCGCCATCCTATCCGCACTCGATCTCGGGGCTAGTTCAGACGAAGACGTCGTGCGCGACAGTGCGGTCGCCTGGTGCAAGGGACTGGGCATCGAAATGACGCTCGATCGGCATGGCGCCAAGGAAGCGGATCTCGCGCTGTTCGCCGAGGAAGCATTTGCGATCAAGAGGTTGATCGACAACAATCCCCGAGTGCTGACGCTCGGCGAGTTAGGCGCGATTTACGGCCGAGCATATACATGTTCAGGCGGTAGCAGTTAGCACCGGCTTCGGCTCGCTCAGCCAGTTCACCGACGTCATGAGGGGCTACTCCGAAGAATTGCTTCTGGGAGAAGTTGGAACCAATACCTTTCCGACGACTCCGCCCACTGACTGTCGCGAAGTTCCACCGCTCCCTCTGCCTGCCAAGGTCCGCTTCCGATGCTGTGAACGGCTCCTCCGCGGGCATCGCGATGTGCCACGTTGCGGTGTCCCGAGGATTCGTGGCGGTGTCAGCAGAATCGGCACCGGCTCTCGTCAAGAGGTTCCGGCTTCAACACGCCCACTCTTGCCCGAGAATGGCGCACCCGACATGATTCGAACATATGACCTCTGCCTTCGGAGGGCAGCGCTCTATCCAGCTGAGCTACGGGTGCCTGGAGGCATGGGAATAGGCGATTGGCCGGCGGAGCGCAAGCGGGTCGCGGTCAGGCGGCGCGATGGTGCCAGAGGCGGTCGAGTTCGCCGAGCAGCCGGTAGGTGACCGCCTCGTCGAAATCGTCGTCCGGCGTGGGCTCGGACCCGTCCGCGGCATCGTCGTCGGCGTGGGTCGCGGTCGACTGGTGGAAGCGGTCGTCGGCGCGGGGACTCCCGGGCTGCGCCCAAGCGGCGGCCGCCTTGTCCTCGGCGACGGGGCTCTCCGGCTCGGCCGGTGCGGTGTCGGTCGAAGCCAGCGCGACCAGGGCCTGCGGCTCGTCGGGCGGGCTGCCGTTCACCGGCTCTGCGACGGCGGCTCTCCGGCTCGGTGGGGGTCGTGCCGGTCGCAGCCTCTGCAATGGAGCTTTCGGGTTCGGCAATTGCGGAGCCGGTCGTGTCCTCCGCAACGAAGCTGTCCAGTTCCGCGACTACGGTGTGGGCCGCAGCTTCCACGTCCGCGCTCTCCGGCTCTGCGGGCGCGGCTGCTGCCACCACTCCGCCGGTGTCGCGGGAATCGGCGTAGAGGCTGGCGATCACCGAGGCGATGCCGTGCTCGAGTTCGTCGTGGATGGGTTCGGCGGCCGCGGCGACTTCCGCCTCGGGCTCCTCCTCCGGGCAGCACGGGCTCGAACCCGGCGTCCACCAGCACCGAATTCCCCTCGAGCGAAACGGCCGTCGCTTCGGGCTGCTCGGCCGTCGTCTGCCGTCGCGTCTGCGGGTGGGGCGAGGGCCGCGTCGGCGACCGGCTCGTCGATGTCGCTCGCGGCAGCGTGCCAAGCGGAAGTCTCGCTCATCGAATCACTCCGGGGAACGTCTGGGACATCAGGACCTTAGAAATCCCGGATGGCCTCGATCCGGCCGGAATCCGGCCCCCGCGTGACCATTTCGTGACGCTCAGAACGGCGCCGGCACGCGGAAATCCACCCAGTGGCCGCGCGGGTGGTTGAAGCCGAGCTCCTCGGCGTGGAGCTGCAGGCGGTCGGCCGCGGCGAGCGCCTCGCCGGTCGCATAGAACGGGTCGCCGAGGATCGGATGGCCGAGTTCCAGCATGTGGACGCGCAACTGGTGGGTGCGGCCGGTGAGCGGGAACAGCCGCACCCGGGTGATGCCGCCCTCGCGCTCCTCGACCCGCCAGTCGGTGACGCTGGGCCGGCCGCGCTCGTAGTCGACGCGCTGGCGCGGCTTGTGCTCCCAGTCGGTGGCGAGCGGCAGGTCGACGCGGCCCTCGTCGGCCTCGATCTCCCCCCAGACCCTTGCGACATACGACTTTTTCGCGCGCCGCTGCTCGAATTCCTGGCCCACATGGCCGAGCGCCTTCTTGTTGAGGCACATCACCAGGACCCCGGAAGTGTCCTTGTCGAGCCGGTGCGCCATGGCGGCCGTCGGCCAGCGCTCCTTCACCCGCGCCTCGAGGCAATCGGCGAGCGCCGGGTCCTTGCCGGCGACCGAGAGCAGGCCCGAGGGCTTGTCGAGGACGACGATGTCGTCGTCGGCATGCACCACGGTGAGCCAGGGCTCGGTGGGCGGGCGATAGTCGAAGGTCGCGGGCACGGGGTTCAGCATCGCGGGCGCTTGTAGCAGCATCGGCGGCGGACCGGAACCTCGGCCGGCTACAGTGCGCGAGGGGCTTGGCAAGGCTCCGTGCGTTCAGGCGATTGTGGCAAGGCAAAGCGATGGCGGGCCGACGGGCGCCGCGGCATTCGCATCAGACATCAGTGGGGAGTGGGGGCAATGGGCGCTACGCGTCGCGTGGGGGTCGGGATCATCGGCTGCGGCAATATCTCGAGCCAGTACCTGAGGGCGATGCGGGACTTCCCGGTGCTCGAGATCGTCGCGGTCGCCGACATGAAGCCGGAGGTGGCGGCGAGGAAGGCCGCCGAGTTCGGGCTCACCGCCATGCCGGTCGAGGCGCTGCTCGCCGATCCGCGGGTCGAGATCGTCGTCAACCTCACCATCCCGCGCGCCCATGTGGAGGTCGGCCTCCAGGCGATCGCGGCGGGCAAGCACGTCTATGGCGAGAAGCCGCTCGGGGTGAACTTCGCCGAGGGCAAGCGGCTCGCCGACGCGGCGCAAGGCCGCCGGGCTGCGGCTCGGCTCGGCGCCCGACACCTTCCTCGGCGGCGGCCACCAGCAGGCGCGGGCGCTGATCGATTCGGGCGCGGTGGGCGAGGTGGTGGGCGGCACGGCGTTCTTCGCCTGCCCCGGGCACGAGCGCTGGCACCCCGATCCGGCCTTCTACTACGATGTCGGCGGCGGGCCGGTGCTCGACATGGGCCCCTACTACATCACCGACCTCGTCAACCTGCTCGGCCCGGTCGAAAGCGTCCAGGCGATGAGCGCCACGCCGCAGAAGGAGCGGCCGATCTACTCCGAGCCGAAAAAGGGCGAGCTGATGCCGGTGAGGGTCGCGACCCACGTGGCGGGGCTTCTCCGCTTCAGGTCCGGCGCCATCATCCAGGTGACGCTCAGCTTCGACGTGCCCGGCGCACGCGCACCTGCCGTTCGAGCTCTACGGCACGAAGCTCAGCCTGCTGGTGCCCGATCCCAACATGTTCGGCGGCGAGGTGAAGACCCGGCCGGCGACCGAGAAGGAGTGGACCACGGTCCCGCACGACCTGCCCTATGCCGACGCGAACTACCGCTCGCTCGGCGTCGCCGACATGGCGCGAGGCCATCCTCGAGAACCGGCCGCACCGCGCCTCGGGCGACCTGGCGCTGCATGTGCTCGAGGTGATGGAGGCGTTCGAGACGGCGAGCCGGGAGGGCCGGGCGGTGGCGATCACCACCCCGGTCGAGCGGCCGGCGCCGCTGGGCGACGCGGTCGAGCGGGCCGCGCTCGCTGTCGGCTGAGCTGTTGACATCGTTGTCATTTCGCTTCTCCTTGCGAGGTCAGCGCGGTAGCTGAAACTACCGTGACCCGATGGCCTCTGGGGGGCCGCTCGTCGGGTCGGCTGCAGGACAGTCCTGACGATCGCTGCTTCGTCCCGGCCGGATCCCGGCAGGGACCACCCGTCCGCCTGAGGTAGCTGCCGGTATAGGTATCGCGCTCCGGCAATTGCTTCACCTGCGGCCCTTTGCGGGGCCGCGCGGCGTCGGGACCCTCACGGCTTGGGCGTGAGCCCCGGCCAGGGGGTCTTGATCATGTCTCACTCTCGCCTGCGCTTCGCCGCCTGGCTCGTCCGGCTGGCTCTCCTGGTTCGTCGTGGCGCTGACGGCAACGCCGGCGCTGGCGCAACCGGCCAGCATCGCGCCGGCATTCGGCAGCCCGGCTGCCGCAGGCGACGGCGTCGCTGCCCTACAGCATGAGCTTCATCGGCAGCGGCGGCCAGCCGCCCTACGAGTTCCGCAGCCTCGGCGGCCTGCCGGCCGGGCTCTCCCTGGGGCTGCGCGGCGAGCTCAGCGGCACGCCGGAGGCGGTCGGCAGCTTCACCGTCACCGTCGGCTTCATGGATGCCAATGGCCGCGAGATGACGGGGACATACAGTCTCGACGTGGTGGCGCCCACCGCCATCGTCTTCGGCGCCCGGACCCGGGATTTCGTTGCGACGCGGCAGCAGCTGCTCGCCCGCAGCATCGACCTGCCCGGGCTGCGCGACCGGCGGGACCCGGCGCCCTTCGACGTCTGGATCGACGGGATGGCCGGCTGGCATGCCGGCAGCGATGCCGGCAGCGGCGGCTTCGGCGTCACCGGCATCGGCGCCGACTACCTGGTCAACGACCGGCTGCTGCTCGGCCTCGCGCTCTATGGCGACTGGATGCGCGCCGGCACCGCGAACAGCGAGACCTCGGGCACCGGCGTGCTCGCCGGCCCCTACGCCTCGATCGGGCTCGGCGACGCGATGACGCTCGATCTCAGCCTGCTTCTACGGCCGCTCCTCCAACGACATCTCGGCCGAGCTCTACGGCTCACCCTATGCGGGCAGCTTCGAGACCAGCCGCTGGCTGGCGCATGCGCGGCTCGAGGGCCTGTGGCAGGTCGATGCGCTGACCATCCGGCCGCGCGCCGAGCTCTCGGTCGGCGAGCGAGACGGCGGCGGCCTACAGCGTCACCAGCCCGGTCGCCGTTCCGGTGACGATCGAGGGGTTCACCACCACGACGCTCGCCGCGAGCCTCGGCGCCGATCTCGAGACGACGCACGATCTCGGCAACGGCCTGGTGCTGCAGCCTCGGCTCGGGCTCGATCTCGGCATCGCGGACGCGGTGCCGAGCGCCGGGCTCACGGCCGGGTTCGACCTGCGCGGGGTCGGTGCCTGGGATGTCTCGGCCAGCGTCGCGGCGGGACTCGACGGCAACGGGCTCGGTTCGGTGGCGCTGCGCGGCGGGCTCGGCGTCCGCTTCTGAGCGGTCGCCAAGCCTCTGCCGCTAACGTAAAGCGCGATGTTTCCAGCGCAGAAATGCTTCTGTTATGAGAAGCACGATGTTCAGGGCCACCGTCTATTGCCGCGCCGCGCGCATGCTGCTGGCTGCGACCGCTCTCTCCGGGCTGGTCGCCGGCTGCTCCATGGCGCGGGCTTTCCGGCCTCAAGCCGGCGCCCGCGGAAGCCAAGGTGGCGATGGCCGACGAGCGCGGCGCCTGCCGCCGCTGGAGCCGGCGCCCGTGCCGCTGATGCGGCCCGAGACCTCGGATGCCTTCGTGCCCTTCGCCTTTGCCGAGGCGCCGTCGCGCGGCGGCAGCGTCGACGGGCTCATCGCCAAATATGCGAGCGCCTACGACGTGCCCGAATCGCTGGTCCGCCGGCTCGTGGCGCGCGAGAGCGGCTACAATCCCGCGGCGCGGAACGGGCCTTATCCTGGGCCTGATGCAGATCCGGCACGAGACGGCGCGCACCATGGGCTATCGCGGCCCGGCATCGGGGCTGCTCGATGCCGACACCAACCTCAAATATGCGGTGAAGTACCTGCGCGGCGCCTATCTCGTCGCCGGCTACAACACCGACGGGGCGATGCGCTACTACAAGCGCGGCTATTACTACGACGCCAAGCGGCTCGGCCTGCTCGAGGAGGCCGGGCTGCGCTGAGAGGTGGACGCCCCGAGGGACGTCAGCTGACGATCGCGAGCCGCACCAGGTCGGCGGTGTTGCGGGCGCCGGTCTTTTCCATGATGTGCCGGCGGTGCACCTCGACGGTGCGGTAGGAGAGGCCGAGATCGACGGCGATCTCCTTGTTGGTCAGCCCCTCGACGACGAACTGCAGGATCTGCCGCTCGCGATAGGTGAGCGAGCCAAAACCCTTGACCGTGATCGCCTCGGCGCCCTGCTTGTCCGGGTCGACCTGGATGTCGCCGAGGAAGATGTCCTGCGCGGCGTCGACGAGGTCCGAAGCATCGAACGGGGTCGAGAACACCGACGAGGCGCCGCGCTTCATGGCCTGCACCACGAGCTCGGCGCGGACCATTTCGGGAGCGAGGAGGAAGGCGTGGATGCCGAGATGCTGGCTGCGCACGGCGTCGAGCGCGAGGAGCGCCTGGCTCGGATCGTTGGCTTCGTCGCAGAGCGCGAGAATCACCAGGTCCGGGCGCCGGACCGCCATCAGCCGGCCGAGGGACGAGACTTCCGGGATCATCGACACCTGGAAACCATGGGCGATGAACTCGTCGCAGAGCGTGCGGCAGATATTCACGTCGGGGTGGCTCAGGTAAACCAGGCGCTCCCGGTTCAATACGGCCCTGTAGGGGACCGTTTCAGCTAGACGTTCCACTTATCCCTCTCTCTCCTCACGGATCCGGCATCTTGGAAGCTCAGCACCCGTGAGGTTCGTCGGGTCCTGACCTACCGTCGAATCGCTCCTCGATACGTAGTCGACCACGCCTGACAGGACGCTGACAATGCATGGTAATCCGTGCGTTAGCGCGCCATTTTGCATATCGGAGCAAGCGGTTATGCCACCGCGACCGCCGAATGCCCCGGCATTGCAGGGACCTCGGCGGCAACGGCAGGCTGGGCACTTTGGTGGCGTGCTTTCGCTTTCGTGAACCGCTCCGCGGTGCATAACTTGCCGCCGGCCGGTCCGCCCCCTAGGATTTGCCGCTCGACGGTCAGCGTCAGGACCAGACGATGTTCAGGAAACTCTGCGCCGAGGCCTTCGGCACGTTCTGGCTGGTGTTCGGCGGCTGCGGCAGCGCCGTGATCGCGGCGGGCTTCCCCGAGGTCGGGATCGGCTTTCTCGGCGTGGCGCTGGCCTTCGGGCTCACCGTCGCTCACCATGGCCTATGCGGTGGGCGGCATCTCGGGCGGCCATTTCAACCCGGCGGTATCGCTGGGCCTCGCCGTGGCCGGGCGCTTCGAATATCGCGAGCTCGTCCCCTACTGGATCGCCCAGCTGGTCGGCGCCATCGCCGGCGCCGCGGTGCTCTATGTCATCGCCTCGGGCGTCGCCGGCTTCATGCCCGGCGGCTTCGCCTCCAACGGCTATGGCGCGCTGTCGCCCGGCGGCTATTCGCTGCTCTCGGCGCTCATCGCCGAGATCGTCCTCACCGCCTTCTTCCTCATCGTCATCCTCGGCGCCACCAGCCCGCAGGCGCATGCCGGCTTCGCCCCGCTCGCCATCGGGCTGGCGCTGACGCTGATCCACCTGATCTCGATCCCGATCACCAACACCTCGGTCAACCCCGCCCGCTCCATCGCCCCGGCGCTGTTCGCGCAGAACGGCGCGCTGTCGCAGGTCTGGCTGTTCATCCTCGCCCCGCTGCTCGGCGGCGCCCTCGGCGGCCTCATCTGGCGCTACCTGATGGCGCCCGGTGAAGGGCCGGAGGGGATTGCGCAGGAGCGGTAGGGCGGCACGCCTCCGACAGCTCGCTTGTGCGCGTCCGGCAATCTACTAGGGTCGCGCCCATGGCCCGCATCCCGATCACCGCCTCGCTCTCGCTCGACCCCGACGCGCTCGAGTTCTCCTTCGTCCGCGCCTCGGGGCCGGGCGGGCAGAACGTCAACAAGGTGTCGAGCGCGGTGCAGCTCCGCTTCGACCTCAGGAATGCCGACCTGCCCGAGCCCCTCAAGGCCCGCGCCGCGACGCTGGCCGGTTCGCGGCTGACGCAGGAGGGCGTGATCGTCATCAGCGCCGACCGCTTCCGCTCGCAGCCGATGAACCGCGACGACGCGGTCGCCCGGCTGGTCGAGCTCCTCGCCCGCGCCGCCGTGCCCCCAAGACCCCGCCGCGCCACCCGCCCCACCCTCGGCTCGAAACGCCGCCGGCTGGAGGCCAAGACGCAGCGCGGCGACATCAAGAAGCTGAGAAGCTCGAAACCCTCGCTGGAGTAGAGGGGAACCCCTTCACCTCCCCCTTGGGGGAGAGGTCGGCGCGTAGCGCCGGGTGAGGGGCCTTCTCGTTGCCCGATGCTTGCGGCAAGGCCCCCTCACCCTGTCCCTCTCCCCCAAGGGAGGGGGGACCCTTTCACCTATGCCGGTGTCTTGGTCCCCTCCCGCCTTGCGGGGGAGGGACAGGGTGGGGGGTGTCTTTGGATCACCGGCTTAGCCGCCGCTGACAGAAACCAACGGGAGACGCGGTGGCAGCCGTGCTCGAAAGATACCCCCACCCTGTCCCCTCCCCGCAAGGGGGAGGGTGAACCGCTGAACTGGCATCGCGTTGAAGGGTCCCCCATCCCCACACCCGGCTGGCCCCACCCTTGCCAAGTCGGATATGGTCCCCCCGCAACCACCCCGGAATCGCTTCATGCATCTCGTTCTCGTCGACGGCTCGTCCTACATTTTCCGCGCTTTCCACGCGCTGCCGCAGCTGACGCGGAAGTCCGACGGGCTGCCGGTGGGGTGCGTCAGCGGCTTCTGCAACATGCTGTGGAAGCTCACCGAGGACCTGAAGGGCGAGGACGAGCCCACCCACATGGCGGTGATCTTCGACTATTCCTCCACGACCTTCCGCGACCAGATCTACGCCGAGTACAAGATGCAGCGGCCGCCGGCGCCCGAGGAGCTGGTGCCGCAGTTCCCGCTCACCCGCGCCGCCACCCGCGCCTATGGCCTGCCCTCGATCGAGATGGAGGGGTTCGAGGCCGACGACATCATCGCGACCTATGCCTGCATGGCGCGCGACGCGGGCGGCAAGGTCACCATCGTCGTCCTCCGACAAGGACCTGATGCAGCTGGTCGAGCCCGACGGCTCGATCCGCATGCTCGACACCATCCCGCGCCCCGGCCAGCCGCCGCTGCGCTGGATCGGGGCGGACGAGGTGTTCGCGAAGTTCGGCGTCGGGCCCGACAAGGTGATCGAGGTGCAGGCGCTGTGCGGCGACGCGGTCGACAACGTGCCGGGCGTCCCCGGCATCGGGGTGAAGACCGCGGCCGAGCTGATCAACACCTATGGCGACATCGAGACGCTGCTCGCGCCGCACCGCCGAGATCAAGCAGCCCAAGCGCCGGCAGATGCTCGAGGAGCATGCCGAGCTCGCCCGCATCTCGAAGAAGCTGGTGACGCTGCATCGCGAGGTGCCGGTGGAGCTGCCGCTCGACGCGCTGGCGCGCACGCCGATCGAGCCGGCGAAGCTCTTCCCGTTCCTCAAGGCGATGGAGTTCTTCACCATCACCAAGCGCCTCGCCGGCCTCCTCGAGGTCGATCCCGAGGCCTGGCCGGCCGATCCCGAGCTGGCGGCGAAGCCGGCCGAGCCGGTGGGCTTCGACAATGCCGCCCGGGCCGAGGCGCGCGCCGCGCGGCAGGCGGCCGCCGGGCTCGATACCAGCCCCGCCGTGCTCCACGCCCAGCTGCTGCACGAGCAGATGAAGGCGCTGCCGCTCGACCACTCGGCCTACGAGATCATCCGCGACGCCGAGCACCTCACCCGCTGGATCGAGGAGATCCGCCTGACCGGCATCGTCGCCACCGACACCGAGACCACCGGGCTCGACAACCAGGTGGCCGACCTCGTCGGCATCTCGTTCTCGACCGCGCCGGGCAACGGCGCCTACCTGCCGCTGGGCCACACCGAGGGCAATGGCGACATCTTCGGCGGCGGCCACGCCGAGGGCCAGATGGACCTGCGCGAGGCGCTGGAGCTGCTGAAGCCCGATCTTCGCCGACCGCTCGATCCTGAAGATCTTCCACAACGTCAAATACGACCTCGGCGTGCTCGCCCGCTACGGCATCGAGGTCAATTCGATCGACGACAACCTGCTGCTCAGCTACTCGCTCGACGGCCCGCAGTTCAACACCATGGGCGAGCTCTCGCGAGCACTGGCTCGGCCACAAGGGCATCGCGATCAAGGAGCTGCTCGGCACCGGCAAGGCGCAGAAGACCTTCGCCCAGGTGCCGATCGCCGACGCCGCGAAATACGCCGCCGAGGACGCCGACCTCACCTTCCGGCTCTGGAAGCTGCTGAAGCCGCGGCTCGTGCCCGAGAACATGACGACGCTCTACGAGACCATCGAGCGGCCGCTCGCGCCGGTGCTCGCCCGCATGGAAGGCGCGCGGCATCGGCATCGACCGGCAGATCCTCTCCCGCCTCTCGGGCGATTTCGCGCAGCGCGCCGCGGCGCTCGAGGCCGAGGCCTATGCGCTCGCCGGCGGCAGCTTCAACCTCGGCTCGCCCAAGCAGCTCGGCGACATCCTGTTCGGCCGCATGGGGCTGCCGGGCGGCTCGAAGACCAAGACCGGGCAGTGGTCGACCGGCGCCGACGTGCTCGAGGAGCTGGCGGCGCAGGGCGTCGCCATCGCCCGCACCATCGTCGACTGGCGCCAGCTGACCAAGCTCATGGGCACCTATACCGACGCGCTGCCCCACCTACATCAACCCGCGCACCGGCCGCGTCCACACCACCTATTCGCAGCATTCGGTGCTGACCGGGCGGCTCTCGCTCGAACGATCCGAACCTGCAGAACATCCCGGTGCGCACCGAGGACGGCCGCAAGATCCGCACCGCCTTCGTCGCGCCGCCGGGAAAGCTGCTGATCAGCGCCGACTATTCGCAGATCGAGCTGCGCGTCCTCGCCCACATCGCCGACATCCAGGCGCTGAAGGATGCGTTCGAGGAAGGCGCTCGACATCCACGCGATGACCGCGTCCGAGATGTTCGGCGTGCCGGTCGAGGGCATGCCGTCCGAGATCCGCCGCCGCGCCAAGGCGATCAATTTCGGCATCATCTACGGCATCTCGGCCTTCGGCCTCGCCAACCAGCTCGGCATCGAGCGCAGCGAGGCCGGCGAGTACATCAAGACCTATTTCGCCCGCTTCCCCGGCATCCAGGACTACATGGCCGAGCAGCGCCGCAAGGTGAAGGCCGACGGCTATGTCGAGACGCTGTTCGGCCGCAAGGTGAACTTCCCCAACGCCAACAGCTCGCACCCGGCCGAGCGCAGCTTCGTCGAACGCGCCTCGATCAACGCCCCCATCCAGGGCTCCGCCGCCGACATCATCCGCCGCGCCATGATCCGCATGGAACCGGCGCTGAAGGCCGCCGGCGTCGAGGCCACGATGCTGCTACAGGTCCACGACGAACTGATCTTCGAGGTGGACGAGGGCAAGGAGCACGAGGCGATGCCGGTGATCGTGCGCACGATGGAGAAGGCGCAGCGAGCCGGCGGTGCTGCTGACCGTGCCGATCAAGGTGGACGCGGCCGCGGCGCGGGATTGGGACGGGGCGCATTAGATAGGTGTGAGAAGCGTCGTTCTCTGCTAGCGGACTAGGATCGGCGACACACTCTGCGACAGATGCGAATCTTTGTCAGTTTTCATGCAGCGGATGAAGCTATGGCGTTTTCCTTCAAGGAAGCGCTTCAAAGCGCGTCGCCGCAGTTCGACGTATTTTACGCGCCAGATAAACTGCGGCTTGGCGGGTTCTGGCTACCGCAGCTTGATACAGCAATTTCAAGGTCAGATGCATTCATAATTCTTGTCGGTCGCGGCCTTGGCGAGTGGCAGAAGATTAATACTTTGAGGCACTCAATCGACACGTGGCCTCATTGAAGGCAGGCGGCACGCCATACCCGCTGATCCCAGTCTTCACTGCGGACACGGCGCCCACACTTCCATTCATACAAAATATCCAATGGCTTAGAACAAGAGCGCCATCAGATCAGGCAACTATCCAGTCAATCTGCGCTGCGTTGTTGGATGGGGACACTCTGCCGAAAAGGTGATGCCGCTGAAGTCATCAATCCTTATCGCGGCCCTTTATTTATGGAAGAACAGGATGCTGCGTTTTTCTTCGGCCGCGACGAGGAAATAGCGGCATCGATCGATTCTGTCCTGTCCAGTCGACGCGCGTTGACCATGCTCATTGGGAACTCCGGTGTGGGGAAGTCGTCGATGGTCACGCGGGCTGCTGCCACGCCTTCGAACCCGCGAGCCGGACCCGCAGGTCAGGTCTGCCCCCAAGTGGTCATACAGCACCTTGCGGCCGGGACGTCGCCCCTTTCGGGCAGTGGCATTGGCACTTGCAAGACACTGGTTAATCGACCCTACAGACCCCACTAGATCGGAACGAGTTGCGGCTTGGGAGCGATAGCTTCAGGGTGGGTTAAGCCTGCCCGAACTCATAGATGCCACGGAAGAACATCTCGAGCGCTTGGGATCGCAGACCCGCGAGATGTCTACTCTATTTCGACCAGTTCGAGGAACTGTTCTCAAATGACCACGACACTGTTGATCGTTTTTCTCGGTGTATTTCTAATGCGATAGACGACAAGCGCCTCTCGATCACAGCGAGCATGAGGGCGGACTACTACGGTAGTTTTCAAAGCCTGCACGATCTTTTTCAGAGATCGCGGCGCATCGATATCAGGCCCCTTGACAAGGATGGTTTGCGACTAATCCTTACGGAGCCGGCCCGACGGTTGGGCGTCGGTATGGATGATGAGGCTGCCCTCGATCAGATCATCGATGGCACGCACGAGCAACCGGCCGCCCTCCCCCTCCTCGTCGATCTCATGACTGATGTTTGGCGCAGCATGCAAGATCGCGGCGATAGGGTATTACGGCTTCGAGGCCAGAAGGAAGACCTAGTCTATGCAAGCACTTTAGCGTCAAGGGCCGACAGGTTGCTTGCCGAATTTCCCGATATACGAGACCAAGTAAAGCGCGTCTTCACGTTCCGCCTAATTCACGTCCCCGACAGGGGGCTGCCATTCAGAGTTAAGGCCTACAATGGCGAGTGTAGCGAGGCGGAATGGAAGCTCATCCAAACCCTCGCGGAACCCGACTGGCGCCTGGTGGTTACCGGAGTCGAAGATGATGAGCGAGTATCGGCGGAGATCGCCCACGACATACTGCTATCTCGATGGCCGGCGCTTCAACAGTGGATCGAAGAGGAACGATCGTTCCTGGTATGGAAAGGCAATGCGCAGTTTCAATTAGAACGTTGGCGAGAAGTCTCTGCCGAAGAGAAGGAGAGCGCCTTACTTCTGGGCATCTCATTGGGTCAGAGTGAAGTTTGGTTGCGCGATAGGAGGGATGACCTTTCGGCCCCTCTTGTTGACTACATTCTCAAGAGCCTAGAGGCGCGGGAGGCCGCAACGCAGGAAGAAGAGGAAGCCCGCCAGACTCAGAAGTTTGCCGTAATTGGTCAACTGGCCGGCGGGGTCGCTCACGACTTCAACAACGTACTTACGGCGATCATCGGCTTTACCGACCTGCTGATGCTACGGCACCAGCAGGGCGATCCTTCGTATCCCGACCTAATGTCGATCAGAAGTAGCGCCAACCGCGCAGCCGGCCTTACTCGTCAGCTTGTTGCCTACGCCCGGCAGCAAGCACTGCGCCCCCAAGCCATGGAGGTGCCGGCGCATCTCGATGATCTTGTCGTGCTCCTACAGCGGCTAATCGGAGAGCAAATCTCGCTCAAGGTAGAACATGGCCCCAACGCCTGGTCGGTACGCGTGGACCTCGTGCAGCTAGAGCAGGTGGTGGTTAATCTTGTTGTTAACGCTCGTGACGCCATGCCCAATGGTGGCACCATCGCGCTTCGCACTCGCAACATCGATGAACAGGAAGCGCGGAACTTCAGTCATTCTGGCATGCCGGCGGCAGAGTATGTGCTTATCGAGGTCGAGGACACCGGCACCGGGATTCCCCCGGAAGTCGTCGAGAATATCTTCGAGCCGTTCTTCTCAACGAAGGAGCTAGGCAAGGGAACCGGCCTAGGGCTTTCGACAGTCCATGGGATCGTCAAGCAGTCCGCTGGTTTCATCTATCCGGAGTCCGTAGTCGGCAAGGGTACGACCTTCCGTGTTTTCCTGCCACGCTACGTGCCAGGCGAGGATGAGTTGCCTCCTAAAAAGCTCACTGGACCTACCATGGACCTTAGAGGAGACGAGCGGATCCTACTCGTCGAAGATGAAGCCTCAGTCCGCGCGTTTTCTGCGCGCGCCTTGCGGGCCCAGGGCTACAACGTGTTCGAGGCCGAGTTTGGATACGGAGCGCTCAGTATGTTGGAGGACCACACCCACAAGTTCGACTTGATGGTATCGAACGTGGTGATGCCGGAAATGGATGGAGCGGTATTGCTTACCAAGGCGCGTGAGCTAAGACCGGACTTGAGAGTGATCCTGATGTCTGGCTATGCTGAGGAAAGCATCCGACAGGACATTGCCAACGACATCACCATCGAGTTCCTGCCGAAGCCTTTTTCCATCGACCAACTCGCCAGCAAGGTTCGCCAGACACTCGACGACCAGGCGTAGACAGCTCCACCCCGCATCCATCCCCCGCCCTCGCGCGTTCCCCCTGCTCCGAAGCAAAGGAGCAGTGCCATGCAGAACCTCTCGTCCATTCGCGAGCACATGGAAGTCATCGGCGCCGACGGCGTGCATGTCGGCACCGTCGACCGGGTCGAGGGCGGGCGGATCAAGCTGACCCGCGAGGACAGCGGCGAGGGCTCGCACCAGGGCCACCACCACTACATCGACGGCGACTTCGTCGCCGAGATCGAGGGCGACAAGGTGCGCCTCAGCGCCAACGGCGACGTCGCCGTGATGTGGGAGGAAGAAGGCGACGGCCAGACGCGGCACTGAGGGGCGGGCGCCGCAATTCGGCACCCTTGGCTCATAGACGCACGAAACCTCCGAGGCCCTTATCTCGAAGGACGACGGCGAGCGCCCGGTGTTCGCGGCCGCCCCCTCCACCCCCTTCGGCGGTCCCCCTCCCCCGCTTCGCGGGTGAGGATACGAGTTGGCGCCACCGCGTCATCCTCCCCCGCGTGGCGGGGGAGGGGTACCAGCGAAGCTGGTGGAGGGGGCGGCCAGAGGGACGGTGTAGCCATCGGACCACCCCCACTTATCCCCCCATCCCCCAACTGCCCCTATCCTCCCCCCGTCCGCCGCACCGAAGCGAGATCATGACGAGTGGTTGGTGCGGGGGAGACCGGGTGGGGGCGGAGTCGTCCGTCCTCAGGCCGAAAGCACGAGCGGAGCGAGCCGGTTCGCCGGGGACGCCGCTGTCGACGCGAGGTGGAGCGATGCCCGCTCCACCAGGACTGGAAGCTGCCTGGCAAGGGCAGCGGGTCGAAGCAGCCGGGACGGACCGAAGGGGTCGCTGGCTGCCAACGCCCTCCGGTCTCGCGATGCGGCACGGGATGCGCCCGGGCCCTCGTGCCATAAGCCCAAAACCCCGGCCGGCCGGCGAGGCGGAAGCCTCGTTACAACTGCGGACTACCCGCGTGAGGCCAAGCCTCGCCGGCCCCGCTTCGTTCCTTGACATAATCCGGAGCCGAGAGGCGGCCGGACCATCCGGCTGCGCGATGCATGGGCAAGAGGCTCAGCACCTCCCCCTCCCGCCCTCGAGATATAAAGCTTTCTTTATGTCCCGGTTGATCCCCTCCCGCCGCTCCAGTATAAAGCGGGGCAATTCAGCGAAGCGATGGAGCGGGGCCGATGGCCGGGAATGGTGATTACGTCGTCAGGGACATCGGCCTTGCCGATTACGGGCGCAAGGAGATCGGCATGGCCGAGATCGAGATGCCCGGGCTGATGGCGATCCGCGAGGAATATGCGGCGGCGCAGCCGCTCAAGGGCGCCCGCATCGCCGGCTCGCTGCACATGACGATCCAGACCGCGGTGCTGATCGAGACGCTGGTGGCGCTCGGCGCCGAGGTGCGCTGGGTCAGCTGCAACATCTTCTCCACCCAGGACCATGCCGCCGCCGCCATCGCCGCCGCCGGCATCTCGGTCTTCGCCAAGAAGGGCGAGAGCCTCGAGGAATACTGGGAATATACCGACCGCATGATGGAGTGGCCGGGCGGCGGCACGCCGAACATGATCCTCGACGACGGCGGCGACGCCACCATGCTGGTGCTGACCGGCGCCAAGGCCGAGACCGACCCCTCGGTGCTCGACCACCCGCACAGCGAGGAGGAGGAGATCTTCTTCGCGCTGATCAAGAAGCGCCTCGCCAAGGACCCGACCTTCTACTCGAAGATCCGCGCCAACATCCGCGGCGTCTCCGAGGAGACCACCACGGGCGTCATGCGGCTCTACCAGCTGCAGCAGAAGGGCGAGCTGCCGTTCCCGGCGATCAACGTCAACGACTCGGTCACCAAGTCGAAGTTCGACAACAAGTACGGCACGCGGGAATCGCTGGTCGACGCCATCCGCCGCGGCACCGACGTGATGCTGGCCGGCAAGGTGGCGATCGTCTGCGGCTATGGCGATGTCGGCAAGGGCTCGGCGCAGTCGCTGCGCGGCGCCGGGGCGCGCGTGCTGGTCACCGAGGTCGACCCGATCTGCGCCCTGCAGGCGGCGATGGACGGCTACGAGGTGGTGACGCTCGCCGATGCGGCGCACCGCGCCGACATCGTCGTCACCGCCACCGGCAACAAGGACGTCGTCACCCTCGACGACATCCGCAATCTCAAGGACATGGCGATCGTCTGCAACATCGGCCACTTCGACAACGAGATCCAGGTGGCGGAGCTGCGCAACTACAAGTGGACCAACGTCAAGCCGCAGGTCGACATCGTCGAGCTCGCCGCCAACAAGCGCATCGTGCTGCTGAGCGAAGGCCGGCTGGTCAACCTCGGCAACGCCACCGGGCACCCGAGCTTCGTGATGAGCGCCAGCTTCGCCAACCAGACGCTGGCGCAGATCGAGCTCTGGACCAATGGCGAGAACGCTGCCGCCCGAGGTGCACGTCCTGCCCAAGCATCTCGACGAGAAGGTCGCCGAACTGCACCTCGCCAAGCTCGGCGCCAAGCTGACGCGGCTCACCCAGCCGCAGGCCGACTATATCGGCGTCAGCCCCGAGGGCCCGTTCAAGTCGGGCCAGTACCGGTACTAAGGGCGGCGGCCCCGCCTCCTCTCCCCGTCGGGGAGAGGATGGCGGCCCTAGGAGCGTCAGCGACGTAGCAGAGCTGAGATGAGGGGGGCTTCGCTGGCCCGCCACTTCCCCTCACCCTGTCTCTCCCCGACGGGGAGAGGGGACGCTGTGGCACCATCCGCCCCTCGCCCCCTCTCCCCTCGGGGAGAGGGCCGGGGTGAGGGGCAGTCCCGGCTATCGCCACAAAAAATCCCTTCAAATCACCCCGGCGTTAACGAAGCGTTCACTGTTCGGACCGGGGTCAACTCCCTATCTCGGCCTATTCCCCGCTGTTCACATACAATTAGACTCTTTTTGCGCGATTCCCCGCCCGGTAATGTCTGGTGATTCGCCGGTTACGGATTTTTGACCGGCGAACACCCGCGGCGAATCAAAATGGGGCTCGGCGCGGTATCGAACTGCGGCCCCGGCGTTTCCATCTCTTATGAGCGGAAACAGCTGCGGCCATCTACCGGTTAGGGGCAAGCCATGGCGCCGGATCGCTTCCGGAACGTAGTCGGATTCGCGGGTCTCGCCGCCAGTCTCGTCACGTTGGTGACTGCGACGCCCAGCCTCGCACAGGGCCTTCCGAGCTACAGCGTGATGGGCGCCACCCCGCTCGTCATCGCCCTCGGCGCCGCCGGCTTCGCCCTCATCGCCACGGCCATCGTCCGCCGCATGCTGCGCGACAGCCGCGCCGCGCGCCGGCGCTCGGCCGAGCAGGTGGCGTCACTGCGCGCCGTGGTCGACGAATACGAGGCGCTGCTCTCGGGCTCGCGCGAGATCATCGTCTTGTGGAGCGATGCCGGCGACGGCCCGCGCTTCCTCGGCCAGGCCTCGTCGCTACTGCCGCTCGGGCGGCGGCCGGAGGCGGTGCTCGATTTCGCCTCGTGGCTCACCGACGCCGACGCCGACGCCATGGCGCTCGCCATCGAGGACCTGCGGGTCGGCGGCCGCGGCTTCGAGATCAGTTTGCGGGCCCGCGACGGGCGCCTGGTGCGCGCCACCGGCTCGGTGCTCGGCAATGGCGCGGCGCTGCGGCTCAGGCCGGCGATCACGCAAGCAACCACGGAGATCCTGCCGCCGGGGGTCGAGCCGAGCACCGTCCGGCGCGAGGTCGCGGCCACGCGGACGCTGCTCGCGGGGCTCCGCACTCCCGCCTTCATGCGCGACGGCAGCGGCCGGCTCACCTACGCCAACCCGGCCTATCACGAGCTCGCTCGCTCGCTCGGGCGCACCAGCTCGGAGACCCAGCCGGCGGAGCTGATCGATTCCGGCGCGCTGAAGCGGAACGGCGGGGCGCTGGTGACCCTGGGCGATGCCGGCAGCTTCGAGCTGGTCGAAGTGACGATGCAGAGCGGCTCGGCCGCGTATCTGCAGGTCCATGCCGAGCCGGGCCAGGCCGATGCCGGCCTCGCGCACCTCTCGGCCATCATCGACGCCCTGGCGATGCCGATCGTCATCTTCAACGCCGCGCGCGAGCTGGTGCAGTACAACCGCGCCTACGTGGCATTCTGGGAGATCGATCCCAACTGGCTGCGGGTGGGGATGGACGAGCGGGCGATCCTCGACCGGCTGCGTACCGAGGGCAAGCTCCCCAACGAGCCCGACTACCAGGGCTGGCGCGCGCGGCATCTCGCCTCCTACCAGCTCAAGGCGCCGCGGGAACTCGAGCCGTGGCACCTGCCGGATGGCCGCACCGTGCAGCTGATCGCGGCCCCCGCCGGCCCGCAGGGCGGGGTGATCTATGTCTACGAGGACATCACCGACCAGTTGAACCTGAGGAGCCAGCACCGGGCCCTGCTCGACGTGCAGCGCTCGACGCTGAATGCGCTGAGCGAGGCCGTGGCGGTGTTCGGCACCAATGGCCGGCTGACGCTCTCCAACCCGCGCCTCTCGACGCTGTGGCGCCTGCCGACCAACCTTCTCGCCAACAACCCGCATATCGACCAGATCGCCGAAGCGGCGGCCCGCGCGCTGCCGGAAGACGGCGCCTCGATCTGGCGCGACCTGAAGCGCGTCATCATCGACCTCACCCCGAACCGCTCGGACCAGCACGGCCGCATCGCCCGCGCCGACGGCAAGCTCATCGACTATGCCACCACCCGCCTCCCCGACGGGCAGACGATGATGACCTTCCTCGACGTCACCGAGAGCGCCAACTACCAGCGGGTGCTGAAGGAGAAGAACGAGGCGCTGCTCACCGCCGACCGGCTGAAGGACGCGTTCGTGCAGAACGTCTCCTACGAACTGCGCTCGCCGCTCACCAACATCATCGGCTTCGCCGACCTCCTCGCCTCGGGCGCGGCGGGCGACCTCAACGACCGGCAGCGCAACTATACCGACTACATCCGCGCCTCGAGCGTCACCCTCGGCGTGCTGATCGACAACATCCTCGACCTCGCCACGGTCGATGCCGGCATCGCCGAACTCCGGCCCGAGCCGCAGGACGTGGCGGCGCTGGTCGAGAAGGCGCGGGCCGCGGTGGTCGCGACCTTCCCGCAGATCGAGGGCGAGCGCTCGATCAACCTGAGGGTCAGCATCGCCTCGGACCTGCCGCCCTTCATCGCCGACGGCACGCGCATCACGCAGGTGCTCTACAACCTGCTGTCGAGCGCGGCGCGCTTCTCCGAGCCGGGCAGCGAGATCACGCTCACCGTCACCGGCCGCAGCGGCCGCATCCTGTTCGTCGTCGAGGACGAGGGCACGGCGATGAGCGAGGAGATGCGCGCCGCCATGTCGGACCGGGACGACATCGCCGCGACGCACGGCGCGGCAGCGCGGCGCCGGCCTCGGCCTCGCCATCGTGCGGGCCTTCGTCAACCTCCATGGCGGCACCATCAGCATCGAGAGGCGCGAGCCGCGCGGCAGCCGGGTGGTGGTGAGCCTCCCCAGCGACGCCGCGATCGCCGGGGCCGCCGAATAGAGCGTTGGACGGGTTGGAGGAACGTTGTGCTCTTCAAGTTCACCAACTAGCTCTAGGCTGAATCAGTAGGTCCCCGGGTCAAGCCCGGGGATGACGGTGGGTTTGGGACGTGAATGCTCAACAACTCCGTCATCCCCGGGCTTGACCCGGGGACCCACGAGCGAGGGTTGAGATCAGGACCCGTGAGCGCAACAAGTCATCGGCTCGGGCCTTGCACCCCCCGCCAACCGGACGAGGCCACCCCTGAGCGATACCCTGTTCCTCGCCGACGATGCCGCCACCGCGGCGCTGGGCCGCCGCCTCGCCGCGGCGTTGCGGGCGGGCGACCTGGTCCTGCTCGAGGGCGACCTCGGCGCCGGCAAGACCGCCCTCGCCCGCGCCATCATCCGGGCGCTGCTCAAGGACGAGGCGCTGGAAGTCCCCTCCCCGAGCTTCGCCCTGGTGCAGCCCTACGAGGGCGAAGGCACCCACATCGTCCATGCCGATCTCTACCGGCTGCAGCGACGAGCACGAGATCGACGAACTCGGCCTGTTCGAGCGCCCCGATGCCATCGTTCTCGCGGAGTGGCCGGAGCGCGCCCCGGGCCTCGCGCGGGAGGCAGGGCTCATCGTCCGGCTCGCGATACCGAATTCAGGGGAAGGACGCACCGCAGAGGTCGCGTTTGCCGACCAGCGGGCCTGGTAGCGCTGGACATCGAGCGGCGAACCGGCAGAATCGCCTGATGCGCCGCGACTCGCTCTTTTCCATTCCGCCCGACGCGCCTTTCCTCGCGACGCTCGCCGACCGGGTGCTCGACGGGACGCTGCTGGGCAACTGGCCGCGTACCGGGCCGTTCTGGCTCAGCGACGTCACCATCATCCTCCCCACCCGCCGCGCGCGGCTGAAGCTGGCCGAGATCTTCGCCGAGCGGCTGGGCGGGGTGACCCTCCTGCCCGACATCCGGACCCTCGGCGGCGAGCAGGCCGAGGAGGAACCGTTCCTGCCGCCCTTCACCGCGCCGGTGGCGCTGACGCCGGTGCCGCCGCTCAAGCGGATGCTGACCCTCGCCCGGCTTGTCGACGCCTGGGCGCGCACCCCGGCCGGGCGCGAGGTGCTCGCCACGCCGCCCAATGCGGCCGAGATCTTCGGGCTGGCGCAGAGCCTCGGCACGGTGCTCGACGACCTGGTCATCGAGGGCGGCAGCCTCAAGCCGCTCGACGACGCCATCGGCCAAGCTCGACCTCGCCGACAACTGGCGCCAGACCAAGGACTTCCTCGATATCGCGGTCGAGGCCTGGCCGCGGATCGCCGCCGCAGAGGGGCGGGCCGACGCGGCGGTGCTGCGCAACGACCGGCTGCGGCGGCAGGCCGAGGCGGCGCCGCTGCTCTGGGGCGAGCGCCCGGTCATCGCCGCCGGCTCCACCGGCTCGATCCCGGCCACGGCGGACCTGCTCGCGGCGATCGCCAAGCTGCCGCGCGGCGTGCTCGTCCTGCCCGGGCTCGACACCTCGCTCAGCGCCGAGGCGTTCAAGCACCTGCTCGACCTGAAGCGACAGCCGCAGGGCCACCCGCAATACGGGCTCGCGCGGCTGCTGCGGCACCTCGGCGCCTCGCCGGCCAAGGTGCGGGAATTGATCGATGGCGCTTCGGCGCGCACGGCGCTGGTCAACAGCGCCCTGGCGCTGGCCGAAGTCGACCGCCAACTGGGCGGCCGAGCGCCTCGGCTGGGCCGAAGCGGTGCCGGCGGCGCTCGCCGATGTCTCGATCATCGCGGCGCGCACCGTCGACGAGGAGGCCCGCGCCATCGCCATGGCCGCCCGCGCGGCGCTCGAAGTCGGGGAGACGCGTCGGCATCGTCTCGCCCGACCAGACCCTGTCGCGCCGCATCGCCGAGGAGCTCAGGCGTTTCGACATCGACGTCGACGACGCCGCCGGCACGCCGCTGTTCCAGTCGCCGGCCGGGCGGCTCGCCCGCCTGGTGCTGGCGGCCGCCGGGTCGGACTTCGCCGCCGTCGACCTGATGGCGCTGCTGCAGAACCGCGCCCTCGAGCCTCGGGCTCGAGCGGGCCGAGGTGGCGCGCGCGGCGCGGCTGATCGACCTCGGCCTGTTGCGCGGCCAGCGTCCGGCGCTCGGCATCGCCAGCCTCCGCTCCCTGCTCGCCGGCAATATCGACAAGTGCCATCAGCCACCCGGCGCGGCGCCTCACCGAGGCCGACGGCGAGCTGGTGGGCGAGGTGCTGGACCGGCTGGAGGCGGCGGTACAGCCGCTCTGCGAACTGCTGAAGCGGCACGCGGTCACCGCCACCGGACTGGCAGGAGCCCTCATGGCCGCGACGGAAGCGCTGATCGAGGGCACGCCCGCCAGCAGCATGCCGCCGGGGCTCGACCAGTTGCGCAACTGGGCCGAGGAACTCGGCGAAGCCGCGGGCGACGGGCCGGGTTTCGGGCCGATCGCGCTCGATGCCGTGCTCGCCGCCCTGATGGCCGGGTTCAAGGTCACGAGCCCGCTGCCCCGGCGCAGCGACATCGCCATCCTCGGCCGGCTCGAAGCGCGGCTGATGAGCCCGGACCTGATGATCCTCGCCGGGCTCAACGAGGAGATCTGGCCCGAGCCCGCCGACCCCGGCCCCTGGCTCAGCCGCGGCATGCGGCTCGCCGCCGGGCTCGAGGCGCCGGAGCGCCAGCAGGGGCAGGCGGCGCACGATTTCCAGATGGCGCTCGGCAATCGACAAGGTCATGCTCGCCTTCGCCGAACGCCGCGGCACCGCGCCGGCGCTGCCCTCGCGCCTGCTGCAGCGGCTCGAGGCCTTCGTCGGCAAGGCCGCGAAGAACGAGATGCGGGAGCGGGGCCAGCACTGGATCGGCCTCGCCCGGGCGCTCGACCTCGTCGACGCCCCGCCGACGTCCGGCCGTCCGTCCGGCGCAGCGGCCGCCCGCCTCGGTGCGGCCGCGGAAGCTCTCCGTCACCGAGATCGAGACGCTGTTCCGCTCGCCCTACGACATCTACGCCAAGCACATCCTCAAGCTGCAGGAAGCTCCCGGCGCTGGGCGACGTGCCGGATGCGCGCGAGCGCGGCTCGATGATCCACGATGTGTTCGACCGCTTCGTGCGCGAGGGCCACGCCTTCGCCGACCCCGATTCGCACCGCACGCTGATGCGGATGGCCGAAGCAGGCCTTCGCCGGGCTCGAGGCGATCGGCGAGCGGCGCGACATCTGGCTCAAGCGCTTCGAGCGCGCCGCCGCCGAGTTCCTCACCTACGAGGCGCTCGCGCGATCCGCTGGTGCGGCAGCGCCACGCCGAAATCTCCGGCGAGTGGGCGATGCCGATCGGCTTCACCCTCACCGGCAAGGCCGACCGCGTCGACGAGCTCAAGGACGGAACGCTCGAGATCCTCGACTTCAAGACCGGCAGCATCCCGACCACCAAGGCGATGAAGGCGTTCGAGGCGCCGCAGCTGCTGCTCGAGGCGGCGATGGCGCGGGCCGGAGCCTTCGCCGAGGTGGCGGCGGCGGAGCCCTCGGCGCTCACCTACATCAAGATCGGCCTCGGGCCCGACGCGATGATCTCGATCCCGTTCCGGCAGCCCGAAGCGCTCGACCTGCCGGCGGCGGCCGACGAGGTGGCGCGGCGGCTGCAGGGCCATGTCGAGGCGCTGCTGCTCAAGGACGACCTGCCGATGGCGGCGCGCATCCGGCCCGATGTCGGGCGGCGCTACCGCGGCGACTACGACCATCTGGCGCGCACCGACGAGTGGACCATCGCCGCGGGAGAGGACGAATGACCGAACGCCCCCTGCTCGATCCGCTGCCGCGCCGCATCATCGAGCCGCAGCAGCGCGCCGCCGACCCCAAAAGCTCGATCTGGGTGGAGGCCAATGCCGGCTCGGGCAAGACCCGCGTCCTCACCGACCGGGTGCTGCGCCTGATGCTGGCGGGCGTCGCGCCCGACCAGATCCTCTGCCTCACCTATACCAAGGCGGCGGCGGCCGAGATGCGCGAACGCGTCTCGGATCGCCTCGCCGCCTGGGCGCTGAGCGACGACATCGCGCTGGCGCGGCAGCTCCGCGAGCTGCTCGACGCCCCGCGCCGAGGAAAAGCTGCTCGCCGCGGGCGCGAACCCTGTTCGCCATCGCGCTCGAGACGCCGGGCGGGCTCAAGATCCAGACCATCCACGCCTTCTGCGAGAGCGTGCTGCACCGCTTCCCGGTCGAGGCGGGCGTGCCGTTCGATTTCGCCGTGGTCGACGATTTCGAGCGCGAGACGATGATCTTCGAGGCGCGGGAGCGGGTGATCGCCGCCGGCATCAACGGCGACCCCGAGCTCGCCGGGCCGGTCGAGACGCTGTTCGACGAACTGAGCGACTTCGCCATCGCCAAGGCGATCGAGCTGGCGCTGGCCGAGAACCGCAAGCTCAAGCAGGTCCTCGCCGACCGCACCGGCGCCAAGCGCCGGCTGCGCCGGCTGGTGAAATATGTCGACGGGCCGACCTCCGGCCACATCCGCATGATGATGGAGACCGAGTCCGAGCTGCTGCCGGGCGATTGCCGGAAGGTGGTCGAGCTGCTCGGCGGCGATCCCGCGAAGATCCGACGGCATCCGCTTCGCCGACGTCCTCGCCCGCTGCAACCTCGACCGGCCAAGCCGCGACGACCTCGTCGCCGCCTTCCTCACCGGCGAAGGCGAGCCGCGCAGCAGCCTGATGCCGAAGCGGGAGGCCGAGGCACATCCCGAGCTTCTCGCCCGGCTCGAGGCCGAGCGCGAGCGCATCCACCGGCTCGCCCGGCAGGAGGCACGCGCGCAGGCTGGTCGAGCGCTCCGAGGCGCTGCTCGACGTGCTGGGCGCCATCTCCGAGCGCTACGAGGCCGAGAAGCGGGCCCGCGCGCTGCTCGATTTCGACGACCTCGTCGCCCGCATGTCGGTGCTGCTGCGCGACCAGGCGCAGGGCCCGTGGGTGCGCTACAAGCTCGACGGCGGGCTCACCCACATCCTCGTCGACGAGAGCCAGGACACCAACCCCGAGCAGTGGCAGGTGATCGACGCGCTGGTCGAGGAGTTCTTCGAGCCCGGCGGCATCGACAAGCCGCGCACCCTGTTCGCGGTCGGCGACGGCAAGCAGTCGATCTATTCCTTCCAGGGCGCCGAGCCGGCGCTGTTCCACGAATCCGGGGTGAAATACGAGTGGCGCGCGCTCGGCGCCAACCGGCCGTTCCAGCGCGTGCGGCTCAGGACCAGCTTCCGCACCCTCAGCGGCGTGCTGGAGGCGGTGGACGCGGTGTTCCGCGACGAGGAGCGGCGCGAGGCGGTGCTCGAGGACCTCGCCATCGTGCACGAGACGGCGCGCCGCGAGGCCGGCGGCACGGTGACGCTGTGGCCGCCGCTGCGCGATCTCGAGGACGACGCCGATCCCGACCAGTGGCCGCTGGAGATCCCGCGCGACATGCGCAGCGCCGCCCGGCAGGTGGCGGAGCGGATCGCCTCCGAGGTCGCCGGCTGGGTGCACAACCACCGCCCGCTCGGCGCCCGCGGCCGGGCGGTCCGCCCCGAGGACGTGCTGATCCTCGTGCAGTCGCGCTCGAGCCTCTTCCACGAGGTGATCCGGGCGCTGCACCGCTTCGACCTGCCGACGCCGGGCGCCGACCGGCTGGCGGTGACCGGCCATATCGCGGTGCTCGACCTGTTGGCGCTGGCCGACGTGCTGCTCAACACCGGCGACGACCTGCAGCTCGCCGCCCTCCTCCGCTCGCCGCTGTTCGAGCTGAGCGAGGACGAGCTCTATGCCCTCGCCCAGCCGCGCGAGGGCCGGCTGTGGCAGGCGCTCGAGGGCCTCCACCGAGCCGCGCGCCGCGGCCGCGCTACAGCCAGCTCCATGCCTGGCGCGGGCGGCTCGATTTCGAGCGGCCCTACGAGTTCTTCGCCCAGGTGCTGCATGCCGAGGGCGGGCTCCGCCGCTTCCACGAGCGCTTCGGCCCCGAGGTGGACGACGTCTTCGCCGAGTTCCTCGAGCTGGCGCTGGCGCACGAGCAGACGCCGCAGCCCTCGCTGCAGGGGTTCCTCGCGGCGATGCGGTCGCGCGACGTGATGATCAAGCGCGAGCTCAACGAGCGCGGCGGCGGCGTCCGCGTCATGACCGTGCACGGCGCCAAGGGGCTCGAGGCGCCGATCGTCATCCTCGCCGATGCGGCGAGCCGCCCCGACGCGCGGCAGACCTCGCGCCCGGTCTACCTGCCGCTCACCACGCCCGGCCCGCTGCTGCTGCACGCCTCCAGCAAGTCCGACCACGTGCCCGAGACGCTGGTGCTGCGCGACCAGGAGGCGGCGCGGCAGCAGGACGAATACTGGCGCAAGCTCTATGTCGCGATGACCCGGGCGGAGGACGAGCTCTATGTCACCGGCGCGCTGACCAAGCAGGCCAAGCTCGAGGGCACCTGGTACGACGCCATCGAGCTGTCGCTCCGTCCCGACGCGGAGATCGTCACCGACGCCGAGGGCACCGAGACGGCGCTGCACTATCCGCGCGAGCGCACGGCGCCCCGCCCCGCCACGGTCGAGGCCAGCCTGCCGGTGACGCCAGCCGCGCCGCTGCGTTCTGGCGCCGCTGCCGCCGCCGCGCATCGTGCCGGTGGTCCGGCCGTCGCTCGCCGGCAAGGCCAGCGGGGCCGAACGGGCGCTCGACACCGCGGCGGAAGCGGTCCGCGACGCCGAGACGGCGCGCCGCGAGGGCATCGCCCTCCACGCGCTGCTGCAGCACCTGCCGAGGATCGACCAGGCGGAGCGCGACGGCGTGGCGCTGAGGGCCCTCTCCGTGCTGCTGCCGGAGGCGCCGGCGCGCCATCGGGCGCTGGCCGACAAGGCGATCTCGATCCTCACCCGGCCGGAGCTCGCCTATCTCTTCGGCCCGGACAGCCGGGCGGAAGTGCCGCTGATCGCCAAAGCCCATCGCAAGGGCGAGGAGGTGCAGATCCTCGGCCGCATCGACCGGATCGTGGTCACGCCGGAGACGCGTGCTCCTCGTCGACTTCAAGTCGGATGCCACGCCCGTGATGGAACCGGAACTGGTCAGCAGGGCTTATCTGACGCAACTTGCGCTCTATGCGCTTGTTGCAACCCAGCTTTTCCCGGCCCAGAGGATAGAAGCGGCCATCCTCTGGACTGGCCTGGAATCGCTGCTAAAATTGCCCGGCGCTGTCTTGGCGGAAGCAGCCGGGGGGTTCACCATCCGCTGAAGTTCGTTGAACCTCGGCTGGACTCTACCTAGCTTTTGGATCAAACAGACCGCCGCTTTCAAACCAAAAGGCAAGTTCCATGACAACCCACGTATCCGACGCCAACTTCGGCGAGGAGGTCCTGTCCTCGAAAGAGCCCGTGCTCGTCGATTTCTGGGCGGAGTGGTGTGGCCCGTGTCGCGCCATCGCACCGGTGCTGGATGAACTCTCCTCCGAGCTCCAGGGCAAGGTGAAGATCGTCAAGCTGAACGTCGACGAGAATCCCAACACCACCGTCAAGTACGGCGTCCGTTCGATCCCGACGATGATCCTGTTCAAGGGCGGCGAAGCCGCCGACATGAAGATCGGCGCCGGCACCCCCAAGGCCGGCCTCGCCAAGTGGCTCGAGAGCCACGCTGCCTGATCGGCGCGGGCATTCGCCAATGAGAATCAAACGCCGCTGGCCCCGCCGGCGGCGTTTTGTTTGGGGGGCGGGGACTGGGGATCCGCCGCCGCCGGTGGAGGGGGCCACCAAGGTCGTGGGCGCCACAACCGGCGCCACCACCACCCATCCTCTCAGTCGTCATTGCCCGCTTCATGCGGGCAACCCATCTTCCCTTCTGGGTCGCCCGAACAAGTCGGACGATGACGACGGAGAGGGAAGTGTCTCTCGCCGGCTATTGGGCACCCCTCACGGAAAGTTTCCACCTCCCCCGACCACGAAAACCCATTCCTTCCCAAGCCCCGCGACTCCGGCTAGCCTTCATCGCCAATCAACGATGGAGGCTCTCATGGCCCAGCGCGTCGACGACCAGAATTTCGAGGCCGAGGTGCTTGCCGCCACCGAGCCGGTGCTGGTGGATTTCTGGGCCGAGTGGTGCGCCCCGTGCAAGGCGATGGACCCGATCCTCGACGACCTCTCGACCGAGCTCGCCGGCCGGGTGAAGATCGTCAAGCTCGACGTCGACAGCAATCCCTCGACGGTGGTGAAGTACAACGTGCGCGCCATGCCGACGCTGATCGTCTTCAAGGACGGCGAGCCGGTCGACATGAAGATCGGCGCCGGCCAGTCGCGCGTGCAGCTGGTCAAGTGGCTCGATCAGTTCGCCGCCTGATTTCCCGGGACATTTCCGTAACTTAGGGCATAGTGCGGTCCGCCACTGGAGGACCCCGCATGCGTCTCGACCACCTTGCCCGCGCCCCGTTCAATCTCGATCCGCAGGCGCTCGCCTGGGTGGAGCAGCGCTTCGCCGCGCTGACGCCCGACGAGAAGCTGCGGCAGCTGTTCAACCTGTTGTCGCGCGGGGCGGACCCGGAGCAGCTGGCCCGCATCCGCGACTTCCGGCCGGGCGGCGTGACGCGGCATGCCGGGCCGGACGCCGACGCGGAACGGGCGCTGATCGCCGGCCTCAATGCCGGCGCCCCGGCGCCGCTCCTGATCTCGGCCGACCTCGAAGGCAGCCGCATGAGCCTTGCGGCGGGCGTCGAGATGCCCAACCCGCTGGCGCTCGCCGCCATCGACGATCTCGAGGTCACCGCCGAGGTGAGCCGCATCATGGCGGAGGAAGCGCGCGCCATCGGCATCAACTGGAGCTTTACTCCGGTTCTCGACATCAACGCCGCCTTCCGCAGCGCCATCGTCGCGACCCGTGGCTTCGGCTCGGACCTCGCGACCATCGAGCGGCACGCGCTGACCCAGATGCGGGTGTTCCAGCAGCACGGCGTCGCTTCGGCGGTCAAGCACTGGCCGGGCGAGGGTTTCGACGATCGCGACCAGCACCTCGTCACCACCATCAACCCGCTCTCCCTCGATGAGTGGGAGCAGACGTTCGGCCGGCTCTATCGCGGCGCCATCGAGGCCGGCGCGCTGTCGGTGATGTCCGCCCATATCGCGCTGCCGGCCTTTGTGCGCGCGCTCGATCCCGATGCCGGGCTCGAAGCGTTCCGCCCCGCCACGATCAGCAGACTGCTCAACGAGGAACTACTGCGCCGGCGCCTCGGCTTCAACGGCCTCATCGTCTCGGACGCGACCCCCATGGCCGGCCTCGGCGCCTGGTCGAAGCGCAGCCAGCACCTGCCCGAGATCATCGGCGCCGGCTGCGACGTGATCCTCTTCTCCGACGATCCGGAGAGCGACCTCGGCTACCTCGAGGCGGCGCTCGAGGACGGGCGGCTGAGCTGGGCGCGGGTCGACGAGGCCATCGTCAGGCAACTGGGCCTGAAGGCAGCGCTAGGCCTGCATCGTCGCCGCCATCCCGGCCGGCCCTGTCGCGACGCCCGAAACCCGCGCCTATGCCGAGAAGGTCGCCCGCCGCGCCCCGACGCTGGTCAAGGACACGCAGAACCTGCTGCCGCTCGACCCCAACAAGCACAAGCGCGTGCTGGTGATCTCAGGCGGCATCGTCTTCCCGTTCCTGCCCGATCCGCTGCCCTTCGCCCTGCCCGAGATGCTCAAGGAGCACGGCTTCGAGGTGACGCTCCACGACGGCACCACCGAGGTCGGGCCGGACAAGTTCGACCTCGTCCTCTACCTCTTCGGCGACGAGACGCTGTTGACCCGCGGCCGCATCTTCCTCGACTGGCTGAAGCTCAGCGGCTCGTTCGGCCAGGCGATGCAGCGGCACTGGCACGAGATCCCGACGCTGATGATCTCCTTCGGCTACCCCTACATGCTCTACGACGCGCCGAGGGTGCCGACCTACATCAACGCCTACACCACCACCGAGACCATGCAGCGCGCCGTCGTCGACGCGCTGCTCGGCAACGTGCCGTGGAACCGCAACAACCCCGTCGATCCGTTCTGCGGGCTGGAGGACGCGCGGTATTAAGGCGTTTCATCGCCGCTTCCGCCGCGCCTTTTAGCCGACCACCACACCTTCAATCGTCATCGCCCGACTTGTTCGGGCGACCCAGCCTCGGGCGCTGGGTTGCCCGCATGAAGCGGGCAATGACGAACGAGAGGGGGGTGACTAGAACTTACAAAGGCGCGCAAAGGCGCGTCTCAGTCCGGCGGCGTGCCGTTCTGGTGCAGCACGTGGCCGGCGAGGTAGAGCGAGCCCGCGAACACCACCCGCATCTCGCCACCGCGCTGGGCGGCAGCGGCCAGGGCGTTGAGGATCGACTTCGATTCGACCGCATCGAACCCGGAGGCCCGCGCCTCTTCGACGATGGTCGAAGCCGGATGGGCATTGGGCTCGCCGGGAATGGTGAGCGCGAACACCTTCTCGACCATCCCCGCGAACGGGGCGAGGAAATCGGCCGGGCGGCGGGTGTTCATCAGCCCCATGATCAGCAGCAGCGGCAGCGGCCGGCGCTCCTGCATCTGCTTCAGCGCCACGGCCAGGGCGGCGGCGCCATGCGCGTTGTGGCCGCCGTCGAGCCAGAGCTCCGAGCCGGGCGGCAGGAGCTGCAGGAGCGTTCCCTCCACCGGCTGCAGGCGGGCCGGCCAGCGCACGACGCGCAGGCCCGCGGCGATGTCCGCCTCGCTCACCGGCAGGCCGAAATGCCGGGCGGCGGCGATGGCGAGGGCGGCATTGTCGAACTGGTGCGGGCCGGCCAGCGCCGGCGGCGGCAGGTCGAGCAGCCCCGTTTCATCCTGATAGACGAGGCGGCCGTTCTCGGCATGGCCGTGGAACTCCTCGCCGGCGATCCATGGGGTGATGCCGAGCGCGGGCGGCCTCGCGCACCAGCACGGCGCGGCCTTCGTCGCGCTGGCGGCCGAACACGGCCTTGGCGCCGCGCTTCAGGATCCCCGCCTTCTCCATGGCGATGCCGGCGAGGCTGTTGCCGAGGAAGTTCTGGTGGTCGTAGTCGACGGGCGCGATGATGGTGCCGAGCGGGTGCTTCACCACGTTCGAGGCATCGAACCGCCCGCCCATGCCGGTCTCGAGCAGCAGGTAGTCGGCCTTCACCTCGGCGAACAGCTTCAAGGCCGCCGCGGTGGTGATCTCGAAAAAGGTGATCGGCTCGCCGCCATTGGCCGCCTCGCAGGCCTCGAGCGCCTGGTTGAGGCGGCGGGTGGAGACCAGCTTGCCGGCGAGCCGTATGCGCTCGTTGAAGCGCACCAGGTGCGGCGAGGTCATCACGTGCACCTTCTTGCCCGAAGCCTCGAGGAAGGCGCGCAGATACGCGAGCGTCGAGCCCTTGCCGTTGGTGCCGGCGATATGGATCACCGGCGGCAGCCGATCCTGCGGATTGCCGAGCCGCTCGAGCAGGCGCAGTTCGCGATCGAGCTTCAGGTCGATGAGCTTGGGATGAAGCGCCAGGAGGCGCTTCAGGATGGCGTCGGTACGGGACACGGGGACGAGGTTCTCGAACAGCAGCATGGCGCGCTTCTAGCACCCCGTTAGCCGCCGATGAAGGGCCGCGCCCCTACTCGGCGTGCGCGGCTTCCGGCACGCCGATGAGTTCCTCGCCATGCGTCTCCACCGGCGTCGCGAGGCGGGCGGCGGAGGTCTCGCTCAGCTCCTCGCGGGCCGGCGACTTGGTGAGGATGCCGACCAGGGAGCCGATGGTCTCGCGCAGGTTGTGCCGGTGCACCACCATGTCGACCATGCCGTGCTCGTAGAGATATTCCGACCGCTGGAAGCCCTTGGGCAGCTTCTCGCGGATGGTCTGCTCGATGACGCGCGGGCCGGCAAAGCCGATCAGCGCGCCGGGCTCGGCGAGGTGCACGTCGCCCAGCATGGCATAGGAGGCGGTGACGCCGCCGGTGGTCGGGTTGGTGAACACCACGACGAAGGGCAGGCCCGCCTCGCGCAGCCGCAGCACGGCGACGGTGGTGCGCGGCATCTGCATCAGCGACAGGATGCCCTCCTGCATGCGCGCGCCGCCCGAGGAGACGAACAGCACGAACGGCGTTTTGCGCGCCGCGGCGGTCTCGAGCCCGGTGACGATGGCGGAGCCGGCGGCGAGGCCGAGCGAGCCGCCCATGAAGTCGAAATCCTGCACCGCGACGGTCACCGGCTGGCCGAACAGCTCGCCGGTCGCGACGGTCACCGCATCATCGGCGCCGGTCTTCAGCCGCTGCTCCTTCAGCCGGTCGACATAGCGCTTGGAATCGCGGAACTTCAGCGGATCCTGCACCACCGACGGCACCGGCACGGTGTCGTAGCGGCCGTCATCGAGGAAGGTCGAGAGCCGGTCCGACGCCTTGATCTTCATGTGGTAGCCCGAATTGGGCACCACCCACATGTTGGCCTCGAGATCGCGGTAGAACACCATCTCGCCCGACTCGGGGTCCTTGACCCACAGGTTCTCCGACCCGGAATCCTTCGGCTTGAGGAAGGAGCGGATGCGGGGACGGACGACGTTGTTGATCCAGTTCATTGCCTAGCCCGTTGATGGCCTCTCGGCGCCTAGCGGCGCCGCTCGCGACCTATATGGTGATTGTGGCGATTGTTATCAGGTTCAGGGGGCGTGGTTAAGCGTTGGTGCGGCGGTTGACAACTGGTTAGGGGGCGGGGCAAAGGGCGAAAACCTATCGCACCGCCACCCGCCGCCTGCGAAACGGCAGCATCACGAAACTCACCAGCGCCGACGTCCCCAGGTAGCCCACGAAGAACCCCACCCCCGCATAGACGAATCCTTCCACGGTCACCGGCACCGCCGGCTTGTATGCATCGAGCGTTCGGGCGCCGATCTCGGTGTCGAGGTATTCAGGAAGGCGGCGGAAGCGTTCCCAGCCGGTGGCGCCGCGCAGCTCGGTGAGCCTCTCGCTGAGGTCGGCATAGCGCGCGAAGGTCGCGGCCATGGACTCTCCCCGCCCGGCAACGAAGCTGTCGCCGGTCGCGGTATAGCGGCCGATGGCGTCGTCGCGGGTCAGACCCGCAGCGCTCGCGGCGCGGTCGAATTCCTCGGTGACGATGCGCAGTTCGTCCACCGCACCGCCGAGCCGCTGCGTGTATTGCTGCGCGTATTCGGGGAATTGGCTGAGGACGACCGCGAGGACGAGGCCGCCCAGCATGGCGAGGGTTCGACGCATCAGGCTCCTTCCCGTCCGGAACCGGCCCTGGAGAATTCGGACGGCAACGAGGCTGCCCCGCACTCAGTTGCGGCCACAGGGTTCAGGCCGGCACCCCGTCGGCATCCTCGTCGAAGCCGTTGTTGACCAGCGTGGTGATGGCATCGAGGGCTTCGCGCGCCTGCTTGCCGGTGACCTGGACGAGGATGGTGGAGCCGGGCCCGGCGCCCAGCATCATCAGCCCCATGATCGAGTTGCCGTTCACCGCCTGGCCGTCGCGCACCACCTTGATCTCGGCATCGAAGCACTCGGCGGTGCGGACGAAGCGCGCCGAGGCGCGGGCGTGCAGGCCCTTGCGGTTGACGATGGTCAACTGCTGCGCAAGTGCCCGATCGGTGCCGGCGGTGGTATCCATGCCCGCCAGTTTGCCGGAAAAGCCTTTTGAGCGCTAGACGCCCGGGCTCAATTCCAGCCTCAGCCGCCGAGCGTCTCGCTGGCGATGTTGATGTACTTGCGGCCGGCCTCGGCCGCTTCCTTCACCGCCTGCTTGATCTCGAGCTCGGCGCGGACGCGGGCGAGCTTCACCAGCATCGGCAGGTTGACCCCGGCGATCACCTCGACCTCGCGGTTCTGCATCACCGAGATGGCGAGGTTCGAGGGCGTGCCGCCGAACATGTCGGTGAGGATCACCACGCCCCGGCCCTGGTCGGCCGCATCGACGCCCCTCAGGATGTCGTTGCGGCGCTCCTCCATGTCGTCATCGGGACCGATGGCGATGGTCTCCACGAAGTCCTGCGGCCCCACGACATGTTCCAGTGCCGACTTGAATTCATTGGCGAGCGCACCGTGCGTCACCAGAACCATGCCGATCATGCAATATCCCCACAACCAGGTTCCGGCGGGACGCCTCCTGGCGTCGACGGCGTGCCAGGGGGAGTTTTGCCCTCAAACAGTCTCTATTCAAGTGGTTTTTTGTCGCGATCCCGACCGAGCGCCCGCAGCGCCTCGCGCACCAGCAGCAACTGGTGCCGGATATCGACCCGTCCGGCCCGGGGCACCGGCGCCCGCGCCAGGGTGATGCCGAAGAGCTCGGTGGTGAACTCGGCCCCGTCCGGCAGGCGCGGCAGGTCCTCGACCAGGTCGACGACGAGATCGAGCCGTGCCGTTTCGACATAGGGGCGCTCGACGATGCCGCGGCCGCGCAGCTCGATCAGCCCGGCTAGCCGCGCCGGGGCCCGCATCCAGAGGCCATCCGCACCGGCGACGATGTCGACGCGGTCGTCGGCGACGAGATGGGCCGCCTCGCCCCGGGCCTCCCAGGCGTCGAGCAGTTCGAGCGCGAGCAGCGACTTGCCCGAACCCGGCTCGCCGCGCAGCACCAGCCCCTGGCCCCCGAGCAGCAGCCCGGTGGCGTGGATATTGTGGGTCTCGGTCAACGGCGCTTCTCGTTCGGCGCGCGCTTCAGCGTCACGGTGAAGATCGCCCCGCTCCGGTCGGTGCGGTTGGCGGCGGTGATGCTGCCGCCATGCGCCTCGATGATCTGCTTGGAGATCGCGAGCCCCAGCCCGGAATGGTCGCCGAAGGTCTCGCCCTCCGGCCGGTCGGTGTAGAAGCGCTGGAAGATGCGGGTGATGTCGCCGCGGATGCCCGGCCCCTCGTCGGTCACGGTGATCCTGAGCCGCTCGTCGTTGCCCGCGAGCGTCACCATCACCTTGCCGCCCTTGGGCGAGAACGACACGGCGTTGTCGATCAGGTTGTTGAGCACCTGGGCCAGCCGGCTGTCGTGCCCGAGGACGATCGGCGGGTGGCGGCCGGTCTGCTTTTCCAGCACCACGTCGACCTCGCGCCGCGCCGCCACGTCCTTCTGGATCGACACCATGGCGTCGGCGAGCTGGCTGATATCGACGCGCTCGGCGCTCTGGCGCGCCAGCTCCGCATCGAGCCGGCTGGCATTGGAGATGTCGGAGATCAGCCGGTCGAGCCGGCGCACGTCGTGCTGGATGATGGCGTTGAGCCGCTCGCGGTCCTCGGCCCGCCGGGCCCGCGGCAGCGTCTCGACGGCGCTTCGCAGCGAGGTCAGCGGGTTCTTCAGCTCGTGCGCCACGTCGGCGGCGAAGCGCTCGATCGCCTCGATGCGGTTGTAGAGCGCCGAGGTCATCGAGCGCAGCGCCTTGGACAGGTGCCCTACCTCGTCGGCACGGTCGGAGAAATCCGGGATCTCGGCGCGGCTGGTGATGGTCGAATGCACCTCTTCGGCGGCACCGGCGAGGCGGCGGAGCGGGCCGGCAATGGTGCCGGCGAGCAGCAGCGACAGGATGATGATCACCGCCCCGGCGACCAGCGCGATCCGGACGATGCCCCAGCGCTCGGCCGAGGCGATCTGGTCGATCTCGCCCGGCTGGGTCGAGAGCAGCAGCACGCCGACACTGGATTTGACCCGCTGGATCGGCACCGCCACCGAAACGACGAGCTGGCGCTTGCTGTCCACCCGGACGATCGCCGTCGAGGCGCCGGTGAGCGCCGCCGCCACTTCGGGGTAGCGCTTGCCCTCGTCGGCGCCCAGTTCCTGGTATTGCGGATAGGCGTCGCCGGGCAGCCAGTCGGTCAGCGCGTTCCACCAGTCGGCGAGGAAGAAGTGCTGCTGGTCCTGGGGCTTGGTCACCTGCTTCAGCAGTTCCCCGCGGGCATAGAGGTTGGCGCTGTCGAGGATCAGCAGGCCCTGCTGGTCGTAGATGCGGGCCCGGGTGCGGGTCGGGGTCACGAGGTTGCGCAACAGCGGCGCGACGCGCTCGGGATTGATCGGGAACTCGAGGCTCGGATCGAAGAAGCTCAAATCGGAGACCGAGTTGTCGCCCTGCAGCTCGAGCAGCCGGTCGGGGTTGACGGTGATCACGTCGCTGTCGACCGTCGCCGAGGCGGCGATGGCCGCGGCGATGATCTCGCCCTGCACCCTGCAGGCTCTGCACCCGGGCCTCGATCAGCCCGGTGCGCCACTGGTTGAGGAACAGGATGCCGACCACCAGCACGGCTAGGCCGGCGAGGTTCAGCACGATGATGCGCCGCGCGAGGGAGGAGAAGACCGTGACCGCCAGCAGCCGCTGCAACCCGCGGACGGCGCGCATCACCGATTGGCCGATCCGGCTCAGCAGTCGGCCGACCCCGGAAACCGCGCCTCCGCCCGTATAGGCGGGCTTGGCGCCCGGCAGGTCTTCTTCGGTAACGGCCACAGGAACCCCTTACTGTTCCTTGAAGCGATAGCCTACGCCGTAGAGGGTTTCGATCATCTCGAAATCGTCGTCAACCGCCTTGAATTTCTTCCTCAGCCGCTTGATGTGGCTGTCGATGGTGCGGTCGTCGACATAGACCTGGTCGTCATAGGCGGCGTCCATCAGCGCGTTGCGGCTCTTGACCACGCCGGGCCGGAGCGCCAGCGCCTGCAGGATCAGGAATTCGGTCACCGTCAGGGTGACCCGCTGGCCCTTCCAGGTGCAGGTGTGGCGCTCCTCGTCCATCACCAGCGAGCCGCGCTCGATCAGCGCCTTGCCCGGCTGCGGCTCGCCCGCGGCGCCGGCCGGGGCCGAGGGATCGCGCGGCGCGGCGCGGCGCAGCACCGATTTCACCCGCTCGACCAGCAGCCGCTGGCTGAACGGCTTGGTGATGAAGTCGTCGGCGCCCATCTTCAGGCCGAACAACTCGTCGATCTCCTCGTCCTTGGAGGTGAGGAAGATCACCGGCACGTCGGATTTCTGCCGCAGGCGGCGCAGCAGTTCCATGCCGTCCATGCGCGGCATCTTGATGTCGAGAATGGCGAGATCGGGCCGGTCCGCGGTCAGGCCCTCGAGCCCGGAGGCCCCGTCCGTATATGTGGCGACCGAGTAGCCTTCCGCTTCAAGCGTCAGCGAAACCGAGGTGAGAATATTCCGATCGTCGTCCACAAGTGCGATCTTGGGCATGGGGGCCCCTTTCTTGCAAAGCCTGCCACAGGCAGAATTGTGGCGAAGATTGCCTGCCACAATTACGCATAAATAAGGCGAGTGCTGCCCTAACGCCAGTGCAGGAGGCGGGTTGCGACTGCTTAGCCCATACGATTTGCCGCTGAGACTTACGTCTTAAGACCGATTCCGGGATGGCCGCTCGCGGTCTGCCGTCCGTATGACTCCCCCATCAGAGGCCATTTTGCGGGCCACAGCATGAGGGCTTGAGCATGACCGCAACCTTCCACGCCGACTTGAAACAGCGAATCACCGAGCGTGCCGCTTCCGTCACCTGGGACGAATTGCCGCCCGAGCTGGTGGCGGCGGCACTGGCCGAAAAGGAGGGCCGGCTCGCGGCGGGCGGCGCCCTCGCGGTCACCACCGGCGTCTTCACCGGCCGCTCGGTCAAGGACAAGTTCATCGTCAAGGACGAGCTGACCGCGGACAAGGTCTGGTGGGACAACAGCCAGGCGATGGAGCCCGAGGCATTCGAGCGACTGCTCGGCGGACATGCTGAAGGCGGCCGGCGGCAAGCGGCTCCACGCCCAGCACCTCGTCGCCGGCGCCGATCCCCGGCACCAGCTGCGCGGTCAGCGTCTTCACCGAGACGAACTGGCACGCGCTGTTCATCCGCAACCTGCTGATCCGTCCCGAGACCGTGGCGGAGGCGACCGACGTCACCATCCTGCACCTGCCGAGCTTTGCCGCCGATCCGGCGCGCCACGGCACGCGCAGCACGCACGGCGATCGCGCTCGACCTGCGGCGCAAGCTCGTGCTCATCGCCGGCACCGCCTATGCCGGCGAGATCAAGAAATCGGTGTTCTCGCTGTTCAGCTTCCACGCGCCGCTCTCGGGCGTGCTGCCCATGCACTGCTCGGCCAATGTCGGGCACGACGGCGACGTGGCGCTGTTCTTCGGCCTTTCCGGCACCGGCAAGACGACGCTGTCGAACGATCCGGAGCGCCTCTTGATCGGCGACGACGAGCATGGCTGGACCGAGGACGGGGTCTTCAACCTCGAGGGCGGGTGCTACGCCAAGACGGTGAAGCTCAGCCCGACGGCGGAGCCCGCAGATCCATGCTGCGACGCAGCGCTTCGGCACCGTGCTCGAGAACCTGAAGCTCGATGAGCGCCTGGTGCCGCTCTACGACGACATCTCGCTCACCGAGAACACCCGCGCCGCCTATCCGCTCGAGAGCCTGCCGGCGATCGCCGATGGGCGGGGTCGGCGGGCCGCCGCGCACCGTGGTGTTCTTGACCGCCGACGCCTTCGGCGTCCTGCCGCCGATCGCCCGGCTGTCGCCGGAGCAGGCGGCCTACCACTTCCTCTCGGGCTATACCGCCAAGGTGGCGGGCACCGAGCGGGGCGTGACCGAGCCGACCGCCACCTTCTCGGCCTGCTTCGGCGCGCCGTTCATGCCGCTCCATCCGACCGTCTACGGCAAGATGCTGGAAGAGCGGCTCAAGGCCTCGGGCGCGCGGGTCTACCTGCGTCAACACCGGCTGGACCGGCGGCGGCCATGGCGTCGGCAGGCGGATCGACATCGCCACCACCCGTCGGCTGCTGAATGCGGCGCTCTCGGGCGAGCTCGATGAGGCCGAGATGCGCATCGAGCCGCTGTTCGGCATGGACGTGCCGCTCCGCGTCGAAGGCGTGCCGAAGCGCGCGCTCGACCCGCGCGCCAGTTGGGCCGATGTCGACGCCTATGACGCCGCCGCGACGAAGCTCCAGGGCCTCTTCGCCAGCAACTACCGCAAGTTCGAGGATTTCAGCGTCGCCGCGGAGTGAGCGAGGGGGCGCGTTCCCCCTGCACCCGACCCACCGGCCTCAGTTCGCGTAGAAAATATGGCTGCCGATGGCGGCCACGCGCCGGAAGGTGTTCGACCAGTCCGGCGACACCTCGGTGGTGTGGTAGAACAGCGCCGAGTCCGGCACCACGCCGGGGCGGTCACCCTGCTGGAACTCGTGGAACGCCTGCGTCGCGAGCTCCACCGAGCGGTCCCAGGCGGTGCGCTCGCGGCCCATGTCCGACCGGCCGTCGCAGGCGAAGGTGAACTGGCACTTGTAGCGACCCTTGTCGGCGTTCTGGTACACCACGCCGCAGATCGTCGTCGGGAACTTCTTGGAGAAGGCCCGGTTGATGATGACGTTGGCGACCGCCAGCTGGCCGTCACGCGATTCGCCGCGGGCCTCGTGGTAGATCGCCTGGGCGAGGCAGAGCTTCTCGCCCTCGGCGAGCTTCACCCGCTTCACCGTCGGCACGAACCCGGTGGCCGCATAGTCCGACAGCACATCCGCGGTCAGGGCCGGCTTGTCGGTGAAGTCGATGTGCTCGATCGCGTCGAGCGCGCGGTGCTGGCGGCTGGCGATATAGCCCATCAGCACGTTCTCGGTGAGTTCGACCCGCGGCTCCGGCACGTCGAAGCCGTTAAAATCCTGGAGCTTCTGCCGCCGGTCCACATAGGCCTGCAGGAACGCGTTGGTGAGTTTCGGTTGGGTCGCGTCGAAGAACTGCTCGCGCTTGGCGGAGAGTGCCTCAGGCAGCGGGGCCGGCACGACGAGCGACGAAGACAGGTCCTCGGCGGAACTCGGCGACAGGGTCACCAGCAGCACCATTGCTGCCGCGGCAAATGCCACGAGGTGTGCACCTGCGCGCACCCATGCTGCGACCCGCGATCCCCGCAACCTGCCTACCTTCCCCCGACGCGGCCCCCCAAGGCAGCACCAGCTTGGTCAATTTCCCTGCCCGGCAACCTAGCCGAGGACGGCGTAGGGTGGAAGCCGGAATTTACAGATGCTTAACCATGAATGTTAGGCTCTTAAATCGAGGTTAACGGACCTCCGGCATGCATGAAAGCACTGAATTTGATGAAGTTTGAGCGTAGATAATCCGCTCTTGTGGCATTTGATAAAAGTTAATCGAATTGAGGCGCGCAGGCGTCCCGGACCTCGTCCTGAGCCTGTCGAAGGACGCGGTCCACCCACGCCGCGAATCTGTTTTCTGAAGGGGATATTCTAAGGATCAGCCCCTGATCACCGGGCTTGTCCCGGTGATCCAGTCGCCACGCGTCGACGCGCCGAGAGTAGTCTTTTACGCCGCTGACCTACGCCGCGAACGCCGCCTGCCGCAGTTCGTGGAGGCTCTCCATCACCGCGACGCACAGCGCGCTGATCTCGTCGGACGGATGCACCAGGTCGGGGACCATGATGGTCTGCAGCCCCGCGGCCGCCGCGGCGCGGACGCCGGCGTGCGAATCCTCGACCGCGAGGCAGTGCTCCGGCTTGAGGCCGAGCAGTCCGGTGGCCTTGAGATAGGGCTCCGGATGCGGCTTGGGGTTGATCACGTCGTCGCGCGTCACCACCGCCTGGAACATCGACAGGATCCCGGCGCCGCCCAGGTGCCCCAGCGCATGCTGCGAGCGCGAGGAGGTGGCGACGGCGGTGGGGATGCGGCGCGCCTGGAGCTCGGCCAGGAACTCCTCGACCCCCGCCTTCAGCGGCACCGCCTCATGCATCCGCTCGCGCATCAGGTTGCGGCACTGCTCGTCGAAGATCGTGTAGGGAAAGCTCACTCCATAGGCCTCGACCAGGAGCTTGTTGGTCGCCTCGTGGCTCGAGCCCACCATGGAATGGTGGATGGAATCGGTCATCTCGAAGCCGAGCCCGGCGCTCACGTTGAAGACGATGTCGCGGAACACCGCCTCGGTGTCGAGGAGCGTCCCGTCCATGTCGAACACCACGGCAGAGAAGGAGCGGAGCGGTTTATGCAGAGACTTGGCCATGTGGCCGATATAGGCGCTATCGGCGAAGGTTGAAAGGCGCCCGGCTTCAATGGCGCCATGCGACCTGCTATCAGGGGCCGGATGGAACGCTTCGACCCCTACCTGATCCTCGATCTCGCGCGCAGCGCCAAGCCCGCCGAGATCAAGCTCGCCTACCGGCGCAAGGTGCAACAGGCGCATCCCGACCGCGGCGGCGATCCCGAGCATTTCGTGCTGGTCGTCCGCGCCTTCGGGCTCCTCTCCGATCCGGACACGCGGCGGCTGTTCGACGAGACCGGCCTCGTCGACGACGATGCAGTCAAGGGTTATCGCCGCGAGGTGACGGTGATCCTCGCCGACATGTTCGACGCCGCCGTCTCGACCGCCATCGCCACGGGCCTGAGGCTCGAGGGCGTCGACTTCATCGCCCAGATGAGTTCGGCGGTGGAGACCGGCCTCGCCGAGGCGCGGGTGCAGCTGCAGCGCACCGACCGCGAGATCGGCGCCCTGCAGACGCTGCGCAACCGCATCCGCCGCACCGACGAGGACCGCAACCTCTTCGCCGAGCGGGTCCAGGGCCAGGTGGTCGCCAAGACCGGCGAGCACGCCGCCATCAAGCGCCGCGTCGCCATGCTGGAAACGGCGCTGGCGGAACTGGGCAATTACGAGAACGAGACCGAGCTGATCGTGGCGCTGGAGACCGAGGGGTAGGCACCCCGGCCCCTGGACGAGGTCCGTCCCCAAGCTCTCCCTTTTCCCACGATGTCATTCCCGCGAAAGCGGGAACCTCTGTTTCCTTAGCCGGCAAACCGAGATCCCCGCCTTCGCGGGGATGACCCCGGTGAAGGAAGCGCAGCACTGCGCAACCCTCACCCCCCAGCTCCCGCAACGTCAGCGGGTCCTCCTCCCCGCCATAATACTTCTCCAGCGCCGCACGGAACGGCGCCGCATCCTCCGCCGCATGCGCGAACAGCGTCATCGAGGAGCGGAATTTCAGGTCGTCCGGCGAGTGGAGGATCTGGTGGGCGCTTCGTCCTTCCAGCCCGAGCATCAGCCCGGTGCACTCCAGCAGTCGCGGCCCCAGCACCGGGTGCTGGAGATAGGACTTCGCCTCGCCGAGATCGGCCAGCCCGTATTTCAGCGCCGTCGCGCTCCGGCCCAGCGCGCGCAGCTGCGGGAAGATGAACCACATCCAGTGGCTCGCCTTCTCGCCGGCCCTCAGCTCGGCGAGCACGGTGGCGATAGACCGGGTCCTGCGCGGCGACGAAATGCTCGAACATCGGGCGATCCTATCACGGCCAGACGGGGGAACCGCTGCCCGCCGCAGGGGTTGCAAAACCAGTGAAGGAGGGTCCCGATGTCGATCCCCAGTGAAGTTCCGCCGATCCCCGAGCCGTTCCCCAGCCCGCCGCCCAAGCCGGGGCCGATCCCCGACCCGATGCCACCCGGCCCCGGGCCCGGACCCGACCCGTTCCCCTCGCCCCAGCCGCCCGAAGAGGACCCGCAGCCGCCCGAGCGGACCCCGTATCCTGAGGAGATTCCGCCGCGGCCGACCGCCGGCTGAGATTTCTGCTCCCGGGCTGTCGATTTCCCGCCCGCTGCTTCGTCGTGTCACCGAACGGCGCATCCCCGCGCCGATGAGGAGAGAAACGATGAACCGGACCCTGCTTGCCGCTACCGTCGCCGCGATGGCACTGTCCTCGCCATTGGCCACAGCCGAGGAGAGGAGCGGCACCATGCCGATCAACGGGCTCGAGATGTATTACGAAATCCACGGCGAGGGGGAGCCGCTGGTGTTGCTGCACGGCGCCTACATGTCGATCCCCAGCAACTGGGAGGCGCTGATCCCCACCCTCGCCGAGCAGCACAAGGTGATCGCCGTCGAACTGCAGGGCCATGCCCGCACCACCGACCGCGACACGCCGATCAGCTATGACGGCATGGCCGAGGACGTCACCGCGCTGCTCGACCAGCTCGGCATCGAGAAGGCGGCTCTGTTCGGCTACTCGATGGGCGGGGCGGTCGCCATTCGCGTCGCCATGCTGCACCCCGAGCGGGTCTCCCGGCTGGTCGCGGCGTCCGCCGGCTACATCTACAACGAGGAGGTGATGGGTCCCGACTTCATGCAGATGGTCGACTCGATCACCCCCGAGATGTTCGCCAACACCCCCTTCGAAGCCGAGTACAAGCGGCTCGCGCCCCATCCGGAGAATTTCCCGGTGCTGGTCGAGAAGCTGAAGCAGCTCGACCTCGACTCAGTTCGACTGGTCGGCCGAGTTCGAGAAGATCGAGGTGCCCTCGCTCTACATCTTCGGCGACGCCGACATCGTCGGCCTCGACTATATCGCGAGGCACCACCAGGCGGCGGGCGGCGTGGTCAACGGCGACATGGCGGGCCTGCCCAAGACGCAGCTGCTGGTCCTCCCCGGCACCAGCCACATCGGCGTGTTCTTCAACCCGCAGAACGTCGAGATCATGAAGATCGTGGTGCCGGCGTTCCTCAAGCAGCAACTCCCCGCCCCGCCGCAGATGCCGTGATGGTGCCCTGTGGTGAGGGTTGCGCCACGCTGCGCTTCCTTCACCGAGTCATCCCCGCGAAAGCGGGGACCTTCGTTTGCGGTGTCGAAGGAAAACAGAGGTTCCCGCTTTCGCGGGAATGACATCGTGGAAAGGCGACCGACCGCCCCAGCCTATGCCGGCGCGCCCGCCTTCGCCCGCCGCACCCCGCCCGCGAGCCCGGCGACCAGCGTGGTGACCGCCGCCACCGTCCCCGGCGTCGCCTTGCCGTCCTCCAGCGAGCCGGCCACCGCGTTGCAGAGCGCGGTGCCGACCACCACGCCGTCGGCGTCCCGGCCGATGGTCGCGGCGTCCTCGGCGGTCTTGATGCCGAAGCCGACGGCGACCGGCAGGTCGGTGTGCGACTTGATGCGCTTCACCGCCTCGCCCACCGCCGCGTGGCTCTTGATCGTCGCGCCGGTGATGCCGGTCATCGAGACGTAGTAGACGAAGCCCGAGGTGTTGCGGAGCACGGTCGGCAACCGCTTGTCGTCGGTGGTCGGCGTGGTCAGCCGGATGAAGTTGATCCCGGCCTTCAGCGCCGGAATGCAGAGTTCCTCGTCCTCTTCCGGCGGCAGGTCGACGACGATCAGCCCATCGACGCCGGCCGCCTTGGCGGCGGCGAGGAAGGCTTCGACGCCGAAGATGTAGATGGGGTTGTAGTAGCCCATCAGCACGATCGGGGTCTTGTCGTCCTTCCTGCGGAAGGCCTCGACCATGCCGAGCGTCTTCCGCAGCGTCTGCCCGGCCTCGAGCGCCCGCTGGCCCGCGGCCTGGACGCCCGGGCCGTCGGCCATCGGATCGGAGAAGGCCATGCCGAGCTCGATGATGTCGGCGCCGGCGGCGGGGAGCGCCTCGAGGATCGCCTGGCCGGTCGCGAGATCGGGGTCGCCCGCCATGGTGAAGGTGACGAAAGCCGGGCGGCCGGCGGCGGCGCATTCGGCGAAGCGCGCCGCGATACGGGTGGTCATCACTCGTTCATCCCCAGGTAGCGGCCAACCGATTCGACGTCCTTGTCGCCGCGGCCCGAGAGGCAGAGGACGATGGTCTCGTCCTTGTTCATGGTCGGTGCGAGCTTCATCACCTGCGCCAGCCCGTGGGCGCTCTCGAGCGCCGGGATGATACCTTCGAGCCGGGTGCAGAGCTGGAACGCCTCCAGCGCCTCGTTGTCGGTGATCGGCACATAGGTGACGCGCTTGGTGTCGTGCAGGAACGAATGTTCCGGCCCGACGCCGGGATAGTCGAGCCCGGCCGAGATCGAGTGGCCCTCGAGGATCTGGCCGTCGGCATCCTGCAGCAGATAGGTGCGGTTGCCGTGCAGCACGCCGGGGCGGCCGCCGGTCATCGAGGCGGCGTGGCCGTTCTCGACCTCGAGGCCGTGCCCGCCGGCCTCGGCGCCATAGATCTTGACGCTCGGGTCGTCGAGGAAGGCGTGGAAGGTGCCGATGGCGTTGGAGCCGCCGCCGACGCAGGCGACCAGCGCGTCGGGGAGCTTGCCCTCGGCCTCGAAATGCTGCGCCTTGATCTCCTCGCCGATCACCGCCTGGAAGTTGCGCACCATCTCCGGATAGGGGTGCGGGCCGGCGGCGGTGCCGATCAGGTAATAGGTGGTGTCGACATTGGTCACCCAGTCGCGCAGCGCCTCGTTCATGGCGTCCTTGAGCGTGCCGGCGCCGGCGGTGACCGGGCGGACCTCGGCGCCGAGCATCTTCATGCGCAACACGTTCGGCCATTGCCGCTCGACGTCGGTCGCGCCCATGAAGATGATGCAGGGCAGGCCGAAGCGGGCGCAGACCGTGGCCGTCGCGACGCCGTGCTGGCCGGCGCCGGTTTCGGCGATGATCCGGGTCTTGCCCATGCGCTTGGCGAGCAGGATCTGGCCGACGCAGTTGTTGAGCTTGTGCGAACCGGTGTGGTTCAGCTCCTCGCGCTTGAAATAGACCTTGGCGCCGCCGAGGTGCTCGGTCAGGCGCTCGGCGAAATAGAGCGGCGACGGGCCGGCCGGTATAGTGCTCGCCCAGGTCCTTGAGCTCGGCCTGGAACTCGGGGTCGGCCTGGGCGGCGCGATAGGCCTTCTCCAGGTCGAGGATCAGCGGCATCAGCGTCTCGGCGACGAAGCGGCCGCCATAGAGACCGAAACGACCCTGCTCGTCGGGGCCGTTGCGAAGGGAATTGGCCCCGGTCGCAGTCACTTTCGCTAAACTCCTATGCGGGCCGATCAGGCATGGGCCTGGCGCGCGTTCTCGATGAAGGCCCGGATCAGCGCCGCATCCTTGACGCCGGGGGCAATCTCCAGCCCGGACGAGACATCGACGGCCATGGGCCGCACGGCCCTTATCGCCTCGCCGACCGTCTGGGGCGTGAGGCCTCCCGAAAGCATGAAGGGGAGCGCCGGGTCAAGCGCCTTGAGCAGCGTCCAGTCGAAGGGGATGCCGTGCCCGCCGGTGCGGTCGGCGCCCTTGGGCGGCTTGGCGTCGAGCAGGATTCGGTCGGCCACCTCGGCGAAGTCGGCGACATGCGCCACGTCCTCGGCCGAGCCGATCGGCAGCGCCTTGAGGATGGCGATCCCCGCCTCGTCGCGGATCGCCTCGACACGGTGCGGCGTCTCCGGCCCGTGCAGCTGGATCCAGTCGGGCGACAGGGCCGCGACCTCCATCACCGTCGAATTGTCGGGGTTGACCAGCACCACGCAGGTCTCGATGCGGCCGCGGGCGGCCGAGATCAGCTCCTGCAGCGTCTCGAGGTCGACATAGCGGGGGCTGCGCTCGACATGCATGAAGCCGACCATGTCGGCGCCGGCGTCGATCGCCGCCTCGAGCAGGGGCAGGGTCTTGATGCCGCAGATCTTTACGACGAGTGGGTCGGCCATGACGCTAGTTGGAATGGGCAAGTTCATCGGGACCGAGCGCCAGCGCCGAACTGGGCGCGCGGCGGGCCACTTCGAGCTCGCGGTGCAGCCGTTCGGTCTCGCGCCGGTAGTGCCGCCCCTCGCGGCGATGCGCGCCCTGGGCGAACCAGGTGGCGATGCCGCCCAGCAGCACCCCGAACAGCAGCACGGTGAACAGGACGAGGAAGAGCGGGACACCGACGCCCGGCGTCGTCAGCGCCTCGGCCGGGGCCAGCGGATTGAGGTTCACCACCACGAGCTGGCGGTTGGCGAGGGCGAAGACGATGAGGACCGCACAGAGCGGCACCAGCACGACCCACCCCACGATACGTTTGATCATGAAATTCGCCCGGGATCAGCCAGCCTGGTTGATCCGCTCCCGGATTTCCTTGCCGGCCTTGAACTGGGGCACATACTTTTCGCCCACATCGACGGTTTCCCCGGTCCTGGGGTTGCGGCCGACACGCGCCGGCCGGTTCTTGACGGAAAAGGCGCCGAAACCGCGAAGTTCCACCCGGTCGCCCCGGGCCATCGCGTCGCCCACCTCGTCGAGGATGGCATTGACGATATTTTCGATGTCACGCTGGAACAGATGCGGATTTTCGTCGGCCAGTTTCTGCACGAGCTCGGACTTGATCATATCCGCCTCCAGGCGCTCCTCCAATAAGGATCGATGCTCAATCACATCGCCGGCGCAGGGTGCCAAAGCGAAATCAGCCCGTCAAGCGCGATCGGGCCCTCCGACGGTAGCCCGAAAGATGCACGCGCCGCCTCGCCGAGCCAGCGCGACGGGTTGAACCAATCCCTGTCCGGCAGCGGGAAATAGTCGATCACCGGCAGGTCCTTGGCCACCGACTTGTCGCTCTCGAGCCAGGCGATCGCCTCGGCTTCGCCGCCCACCGCATCGATCAGGTGCGACGTCGATGCCCTGCCGCCCGGTGAGGATGCGGCCATCGGCCAGCGCCAGCGTCTGGGGCCGCGGGATGGCCCGCCGCTCGCTGACGATATCGACGAACCACTGGAACGAATCGTCGACGAGGCGCTGTAGCGAGGCCCGCACCTCGCCCTCGAGCGGCTCGTTGATATCGGGCTCTGCCTTCAGCGGGCCGGTCGCCACCTTGTCGAGGTCGACGCCGATGGTCGCGAGGAGCTTGCCGGCATTGACGTGCTGGTAGAGCACGCCGATCGAGCCGACGATCGACAGCCGGCGGGCGAAGATGCGGTCGGTGGCGATGGCGGTCATGTAGGCGGCCGACGCGCCGAGCTCGCTGATCACCGCGGTGACCGGCTTCTTGGCGCGGAGCGCGCTCAGCGCCTCGTAGAGCTCCTCGCCGCCGGCCGTGGTGCCGCCGGGCGAGTTGATGGCGACGATCACCGCCTTGACCCGGTCGTTCTCGGCCAGGTCATTGAGCACCTTGAGCCGCGCCCGGTCGCTCATGATGGTGCCGGTGATGCTGACCCGCGCGATGCGGTCACCCGGTCCGGCCTGTTCGGCGGCGAAACGGCCGACTACGGCGAGGACGGCGACCAGCAGCGCGAGGAAGAACAGTACCCGCCACAATCGCCGCGAGCGCCGCAGCTTGGAATTGGCGGGAATGAGATGTGCGGGGTCGCCGGAAAAATCAGCCATCGAAGCCTCGTGCCGCAAGCGTCCCCGGAGGTAGCGGCAGGGCGAGGCAAAAGCAAGCACGGAGCCCGCCCGGCTCAGTCGAGCCGCTTCACCATGTAGCGCGCCAATTCGTCGTAGCTCAGCAGCTTGCCGTAGAGCTCGGGGACGTCGGTGACGGCGAAGCCGTGCTTGCCCCAGAACGGCACCGAGCCGTTGACGGCGACCAGCGACATGGTCGGATAGCCCTGCGCCGTGGCGTGCTTGCCGAGCGCGCGGACGATGCGGCTGGCGGCGCCGACGCGGCGCGTCACCGGCAGCAGGCAGAGGTCGTGCAGGTAGTAGGTATCGGGCTCGCGCGGCAGTTCGCCGAGCAGCGTGTTGAGCGGCGGCAGCGAGCCGTGGCGCCAGGGGTGGCTCAGCACGTAGCCGGCCGGCTTCTCGTTGATCTCGAGCAGGTAGCAGCCATGGTGATAGAGCCGCTGCCGCTCGGCGATCACCTCCGGCGTCTCGAAGAAGTCGACATGCACGGCCTCGGCGATCTGCTGCACCGCCGGCAGGTCGTAGGCGGTCATGGCGCGCCAGGCGACGTCCCTCAGATGCATCGGACTGCCCCCACAAACTCTCATCGAAAAGGGCCCGCACCAATGTGGTGCGAGCCCCAGGTTCGGAACCCTGCCCTAGCGGGCCGGGCCTCAGTTCTTCTCGCGGTCCTTGAGCGCGGCGCCCAGGATGTCGCCGAGCGAAGCGCCCGAGTCCGACGAACCGAAGCGGCCGACGGCTTCCTTCTCCTCGGCCATTTCCAGCGCCTTGATCGACAGCTGAGATGCGCGGCGGCCTTGTCGATCGTACTGGTGACGCGGGCGTCGACCTTGTCGCCCACGGCGAAACGCTCGGGGCGCTGGTCGTTGCGGTCGCGGCGACAGGTCGGCGCTGCGGATGAAGGCGGTCATCTCGGCGTCGTTGATGCGCACTTCGATGCCGCCGTCGTTGACCTCGGTCACCGTACCGGTCACCACGGCCCTTGCGGACGCCGTCGCCGCCGGCATCGGATCGCCGCGCCAGCTGCTTGATGCCGAGCGAGATGCGCTCCTTCTCGACGTCGACGTCGAGCACCTTGGCCTTGACCATGTCGCCCTGGTTGTAGGGCTCGATGGCTTCCTCGCCGGGCTTCTGCCAGTCGAGGTCGGACAGGTGCACCATGCCGTCGATGTCGTTGTCGAGGCCGATGAACAGGCCGAACTCGGTGGCGTTCTTGACTTCGCCCTCGACACGGTCGAGCCGATCGGGATAGCTTGTCGACGAAGGCTTCCCACGGGTTGGCCAGGGCCTGCTTCAGGCCCAGCGAGATGCGGCGCTTGGACGGATCGACGTCCAGCACCACCACTTCGACTTCCTGCGAGGTGGAGACGATCTTGCCCGGGTGGACGTTCTTCTTGGTCCAGGACATTTCCGAGACGTGGACCAGGCCTTCGACGCCCGGCTTCCAGCTCGACGAACGCGCCGTAGTCGGTGATGTTGGTGATGCGGCCGGTGAACTTGGCGCCCACCGGGTACTTGGCTTCAACGCCGTCCCACGGGTCGGACTGCAGCTGCTTCATGCCCAGCGAGATGCGCTGGGTGTCGGGGTTGATCTTGACGATCTGCACCTTGACGGTGTCGCCGACCGCCAGCACCTGGACGGGTGGTTGACGCGCTTCCAGCTCGATGTCGGTGACGTGCAGCAGGCCGTCGATGCCGCCGAGGTCCACGAACGCACCGTAGTCGGTGATGTTCTTGACCACGCCTTCGCCGACTTCGCCTTCCTCCAGCTGCTGGACGAGCTCGGTGCGCTGTTCGGCGCGGGCTTCTTCCAGGATGGCGCGACGCGAGACGACGATGTTGCCGCGGGGCTGGTCCATCTTCAGGATCGGGAACGGCTGCGGCCGCCCATCAGCGGGCCGACGTCGCGGACCGGGCGGATGTCGACCTGCGAACCCGGCAGGAAGGCCGAGGCGCCGCCGAGGTCGACGGTGAAGCCGCCCTTGACGTGGCCGACGATGACGCCTTCGACGGGCTGGTTGGCGTCGTACACCTCTTCGAGCGGGTCCCGGCTTCTTCGCGGCGAGCCTTCTCGCGGCTGATGACCGCTTCGCCCAGGGCGTTCTCGACGCGCTCGAGGATAGACCTCGACGTGTCGCCGACCTTGATGGTGCCGTCACGGCCGCCGGCGCCGAATTCCTTGAGCGCGATGCGGCCTTCGGTCTTCAGACCGACGTCGATGATGGCGAGATCCTTCTCGATCGCCACGACGGTGCCTTTGACCACGGTCCCTTCCAGGGGCTCGTTCTCCATGAACGAGTCCATCAACAGGGACTCGAAATCTTCCTTGGTCACAGTTTGAACTGCCAAACGAATTCTCCAATGCGCCCGGTGGCTGGTGTTGGGGGCCCGTCCGCCAATCGTTGCGATATGCACGATCCGGTGCGCTGGCGCGCGAGCCAAGTCGGTTTGAGATTGGTTTCCGCTGCCGGGGCTCTTTGGAATTGGCTCGGGGGCGGTACGCAAGGGTTGGATTGGGGCCGGTTTCTTTCGAAGTCGCCCGGTCGAGATGCAAAAGTCTTACAACTTTTGCTGACCGGGCTCCGGTCCTGCCTTGCGCGTCATGACCCCGTCGACAATGGCGACGGCTGCGCGGAGTGCGGCCTCTATATCCAAGAGCGTCGTGTCCAGCAAGTGGGCATCGCCGGCCTGGTAGAAGCCGCCATGCGGGTTCGCCATGTCGCGGGCGTCCCGTTCCTCTATCTGGTGATAGAGCGCGTAGCGATCAACCAGCACGCCGCGCGCCTCGAGCTGGCGGGCCCGCCGCTCCATGCGGGCCTTGCTGTCGGCGACGATGAACAGCTTCACATCGGCATCGGGGCAGACCACCGTGCCGATGTCGCGCCCGTCGATCACCGCGCCGCCCGGCTGGTGCGGCGAAATCGCGCTGGTACTGGCGCATGGCGAGCCGCACTTCGTTGATCACCGCGACATGCGAGGCCAGCACGCCGGCCTCGGCGCTGGTCAGCTTCTCGGTGTCCTCGAGATGCGCCGCATCGAGGGCCTTGGCCGCCGCAATGGCGAGGCTCTCGAAATCGTGCTTGCCCAGGTGATCGGCGACGGCGAGGCCGACGGCGCGGTAGAGCAGGCCCGTATCGAGATGCGGCAGGCCGTAGTGCCGCGCCAGCCCCAGCGCCAGCGTGCCCTTGCCCGAAGCCGCCGGCCCGTCCACCGCGATGATCATTGGCTCTCCCCGCCGGCCACACCCGTCGGGCGCACTCCCTATCACGCGGGAGGCAAGGGCGGCCAGAGACCTGCCGCGGCCGGGCCACGGAGCCCCGCATTTTGGGTTTGACAGGCCCGAGCTTTCCCCCTAACCGGACGGCTCCCAGCGGGAGGCCCCGCGTTTCTATCACGAGGAAGCAATTGGCCAAGGAAGACCGCGGTACCAAGCGGGAAGATCCCGATACCGGCAAGAAGTTCTACGACCTGAACAAGGATCCGATCGTCTCGCCCTATACCGGCAAATCCTATCCGCGCTCCTATTTCGAGCAGAACGCCGCCGTCCGCCTCAAGTCGGCGCCTGAGCGCGAAGAAGAGGAAGAGGAAGAGGTCGAGGTCGAGGAGGTCGCCGAGCCCGGCGCTCCCGAGATCGTCTCTCTCGAGGATGCGGACGCCGAGGAAGTCGGCCGCCGAGGGCGAGGACATTCCCGATGTCGAGGACGTCGAGGACGTCGAGGACATCGGCGAGGACGAATCCGACGTCTTCCTCGAGGAAGACGAGGACGAGGACGAAGACCTCGATTTCGATGTCGGCAGCGGCGACGAGCGCTGATCGACACCAGGTTGAAAAAGGCCCTTGCAAGCGAGGGATGACCTAGGTAGATAGCACCCGCGCTGCGACGGCATTCGCCGCGGCGCAAATCCCAAGGCAAGGGTCCTGCCCTTGCAACCGGATGTGATCCCAAAGGATCGTTGATGGGGCCATAGCTCAGTTGGGAGAGCGCTTGAATGGCATTCAAGAGGTCGTCGGTTCGATTCCGATTGGCTCCACCAATACCTCCGGCAGGCGTTGAGCTCCCGAGCTCCGCCCGCCGGTACTGTCACCGCGCTTCAGAAGGTTCCTGCGTCACCCGGCCGTGACCAAAGCGTACGGCGATTGTACCCCCATACCCCCGAAGGTGAGTAGGTACTCTCCCGCGACTAGCATGAGTGACTAGAGCGGACCTATCCCCGGCAATGTTAGCCTTGCCGTGGTCGCCTCCAGCCCGTGCCGGTCTGGCTGGATTCGGCCCTTTCACCATCCATGGGAGGGAACAGATGCCGAACGATCCAACCTCATTCGAGCAACTCTTGGCAAGCGAACTGGGCAATTCGACGGCGCTTGACAAGATCCTGGAGCTGCTGGCGGCGTTCGGGCCGCTCAATGCTCCTATCGTCGGGACGAAGGGCGCGGACGTGCTCAGCCCCGCAGCCGAGGGCGATTCGATCTTCGGCCTCGCCGGCAAGGACCAGCTCAGCAGCAGCCTCAACCGCACGCTGCTGTTCGGCGGCCTCGGCGACGATGCGCTGAGCACGAACGTGGTCATGCCGCCGAGCGACGCGGCGAGCAGGGGCTTGGCGTTCCAGTCGGGCGGCGACGGCAACGACAAGCTCGACGCCAGCGTGACCTACGGGCAGGGTACCGCGTCGGGCCTCAGCCACGACGACCGGGCGGTGCTGATCGTCCAGGACGGTGGCGCCGGTGGCGACACGATCACCACCCGGGCGGGCGGCAGCTCGCAGTTCACCACGGGCAGCATGGACGTCCAGACCTTCGTGTTCGGCGGCAGCGGCAACGACACCATCACTGTCACGGCGGACGCCAAGGGCGTGCTGTGGGCAACAGCTTCGTCGCCAATGTCATCGATGGCGGCGCCGGCAACGACCGGATCACCGCATATGCCGAAACCGAGCACTCTCGGCTGCGATCGGCAGCGCCAGCAACGAGGTGACGGGCGGGCGACGGCAACGACGTCATCGACGTGACCGCCATCGCCAGATCGAACCTCAGCCGGCTGGCCTCCAACGTGGTCGACGGGGGGCGGGGTCATGACGAGATCCACGCCCACAACACGGTGAACACGAATATCGGCGCGACCAGCAGCGTCATGGAGCTCAGCGGCGGCGCCGGGAACGACATCATCACCGGCGACGCCTTCACCCGCATCGCCAATGCCTTGGTGACCGATACGGCGCACCTCGATGGCGGCAGCGGCGACGACACGCTGAGCCTCAACGTGCTGTCGCAAGGGCTGGAAGACCTCCTCGCATACCCTGCTCGAGGGCGGGACAGGCGCGGATACGCTCGCCGTCAGGCTCGAGGTGCTGGGGCTCGGGGCAGCGGGCCAGCCGGGCCGAATGTCGATGCCCTGAACGTCCTCGACGGCGGCGCTGGCAACGATACGCTCGACGCCGTCCTCGTGGTCAACCGCTCGTCGACAATGGGCGCCGCCTCCACCGCGATCAACCGGCTGAGCGGCGGCGACGGCAGCGATCACCTGACGGCGAGTGCCACCTTCACCGGGGGACCCACCGCTGCCACGGCTATCGCCAACTATCTCGACGGCGGCAAGGGCAACGACGTGCTGACCGCGACCATCACCCAGGGCACCACGGGGTGGAGCTTCCTCTCCGGCGGCGACGGCGACGACGTGCTCACCGTCTTCGGCGGCAGCGAGGTCAGCGCCGGCACCGGCCTGCCGATCCCCGGGATGGGCAACCAGCTCAGCGGCGGACGCGGCAGGGATACGCTGATCGGCGGGACGAGCAAGGACATCATGGACGGCGGGGCGGATGCCGATCGCTTCGTGTTCGCGCCGCACAACGGCCACGACACCATCGTCGGGCTCACCCGGGGCGACAAGATCGACCTCACCGCCTTCGCGGCGGAGGGCATCCACGGCCTGGCCGACCTTCAGATCGAGCAGATCGGCAACAACAGCATGATCCACTTCGGCCTGCCGGACGACATCCTGGTGCTCAACACCCCGCAGCTCACGGCGAACGACTTCCTGTTCGCCTGAGCCGGGGTCGGGACCGCAGCACGCGAGGGCGAGGGCCGAGCCCGCCCCTCGCCCTCGTGCTGCGGGATCGGGAGGGAATCAGCCCGCAGTGATCGCAGTCGCCTGGTTCACCTTGCCGTTGGCGCTATAGGTGATGCCGACCTTCTCGCCGCTCTTCAGCTTGGAGAAGTCGCACTTGGGCCCGAAATTGTAGACGGTCTTGTCGGCGAGCGTCACCGTGCAGGCCTTGTTGTCCATCGACTGGATGGTGCCGTGCACGGTCGTCGCGGCGGCGAGTGCCATCGTGCTGGCACCGACCGAGGCGACCAGCATCAGGGGAATGAGTAGCTTGCGCATGTTAACTCCTATTGTCGTCGGGTTCGCCTCGACCTGGTTCGCGGCGGCCGATGCGTCGTGCATCGACGGCACGGAAACTCGGGCGGCGGCTTTGCCTCTGCCTTTCGCGAAACTTACATATTGTTAAGCCGACAATCCCGCGCGCCGGGGTGTAAGGTCGACACCTCTCCGGCAGCCGATGCGGCCGGGCCAAGTCCCTTGAGACCAGGTTCCAGCGATGAAGGTCGTTGTCGCCGAGGACGATCGGACCTCGTCGGAGTTCATCCGTTCCGGCCTCGTGCAGCGGGGCCACAGCGTCGAATGCGTCTCCGACGGCCGGGACGCCCTCACCTATTGCCTCTACAGCGGCTGTGACGTGCTGGTGCTCGACCGGATGATGCCCGGCATGGACGGGCTCTCGGTGGCGAAGGCCCTGCGGGCCGCCGGGCGCACCGTGCCGATCCTCTTTCTCACCTCGATGGCCGATATCGACGACCGCGTCGAGGGATTGATGGCGGGCGGCGACGACTACCTGGTGAAGCCCTTCCACTTCTCCGAGCTCCTCGCCCGCATCACCGTGCTGGCGCGCCGGCCGCAGGCGGCGGAGGTCGCGACCGTGCTCAGGGTGCACGACCTCGAGCTCGACCTCATGGCGCATACCGCGACCCGCGGCGGGCAGGCGATCGAGCTGCAGGCCAAGGAGTTCGCGATCCTGGCGCTGCTGATGCGCAATGCCGGGCGCATCGTCACCAAGACCATGCTGCTCGAGCAGGTCTGGGACTTCAACTTCGATCCGCAGACCACCGTGGTCGAGACCCACATGAGCCGGCTCCGGTCCAAGGTCGACAAGCCGTTCGACGTGCCGCTCATCCACACCACGCGCAATACCGGCTACTCGCTCCATGCACCGCGTCAGTAGCATCCTCGCCGGCGCCGCGTTCCACTCCGCCTGGCTGTCGCTGCTGCTCTTCCTGTCGGTGTTCTTCGTCGCCGGCATCGTCATCGTCAGCCAGACCAGCAGCGAGGCGGAGAGCGAGATCCGGGCCCTGATCAGCAACGAGTTCACCCTGTTCCGCGAAGCCGAGGAGAGCGGCGGCGAGGCGCAGCTGAAGCAACTGGTCGAAGAATCGGCGATGTTCCCCGGCCCGCGCTATTTCATCGTCGCGCTCTACAAGCCCGACGGCACGCTCATCACCGGCGACCAGTTCCCACTGCCGGCCCCGCTCGGCTGGAGCACCATCAGCTGGTCCATCGATCCGACCGAGCAATACCTCGCCATGACGCAGCAGATCGGCGACGACATGGTGACCTTCGGGCGCACGCTCTCCTTCATCAAGGTGGGATCGGCGGCGCTGTGGCGGGCGCTGCTGCTGGCGAGCGTCGTGGTCGGCGCCGGGGCGCTGGTCATCGGCTACCTGATGAGCCATGGCGTCTCGTCCAAGCTCGACCGCATGGCGGCGACGCTCGAGCAGGTGGCGCGCGGCGACAGCCGCGTCCGCCTGCCGGTCAGCCGCGCCAACGACCAGGTCGACCGCGTCTCGGTGCAGATGAATGCCCATCTCGACCGGCTCAGCGACCTGCTCGGCACCATGCGCAACACCGTGATCTCGATCGCGCACGACCTCCGCTCGCCGCTCAGCCGGGCCTATATCCTGCTGCAGCAGGCAGCCGACCGGCAGGAACCGGGCGAATCCACCGAACTCATCGAGGAGGCGGGGGCCGAGCTCGAGCGGCTGAACGGCATCTTCGACACGGTGCTGAGGATCTCCCGCATCCAGGCCTCCGACGACCAGGCGGGGTTCGTGCGCTTCTCCGGGCAGGAGCTGATCGCCGAGATCCGCCAGACCTTCGAGCCGGTGATGCAGGAAGCGGGCCAGGAACTGGTTACGGCGGAGGCGGCGCCGGACGTCACCTTCACCGGCGATCGCCGCATGGTGGTACAGGCGATGGTCAACCTGATCGCCAATGCCAGCCGCTACAGCCCGCCCGGCGCCCGCATCGAGGTCGGCGCCGGGCTCGAGGGCGATGCCCCGATCCTCACCGTCGCCGACAACGGTCCCGGCATCCCGGAAGAGCGCCGGCCCGAGATGTTCGAGCCGTTCCGACGGCTCAACCCGGAGCGCGACCGCAAGGGGGCCGGGCTCGGCCTCGCGCTGGTGAAGGCGATCGCCACCCGGCACCGCGCCAGCGTCCGGCTCGAGGACAATTCCCCCGGCCTGAGGGTAGTCCTGCGCTTTCCCTCCGCGGGATCGGCGCGGGCCTGAAGCGGGCTCCTCGACAGCCCGCGCCGTCCGGCCTATATGGCGCGCCCCGCCTGCTTCTCCCTGGCGGCCCCGATCGAGCAAACCCGGAGTTGGACGATGGCGCGCCACCATTGCGGCATGGATTTCGGCACATCCAATTCCACCTTCGCAACGGCCGGCGGCAACACGCCGCCGCGGCTGCTGCCGCTCGAGGACGGCAAGCCGACCATGCCGTCCGCCATCTTCTTCTCCTTCGAGGAGGACCGCGCCTTCTTCGGCCGGCAGGCGGTCAATGAGTACGTCACCGGCGCCGACGGGCGGCTGATGCGCTCGATCAAGAGCGTGCTCGGCACTTCGCTGTTCAACGACACGACGCGGGTGAAGCGGCAGGCCCTCGCCTTCTCCGACATCCTCGGCCTGTTCATCGGCGAACTGAAGCAGCGCGCCGAGGCCAATCTCGGCCACGAGATCGAGGCGATCGTCTGCGGCCGGCCGGTGCGCTTCGTCGACGACGACGAGGCGGCCGACGCAGAGGCGCAGCGCCAGCTCGAGGGCGCGGTGCGCGCCCAGGGTTTCCGGCACGTCGAGTTCCAGTTCGAGCCGATCGCCGCGGCGCTCGACTACGAGCAGCAGGTCACCGCCGAGGAGCTGGCGCTGGTCGCCGATATCGGCGGCGGCACCTCGGACTTCACGGTGATCCGGCTCTCGCCCGAGCGCGCCCGCGCCACCGACCGGCGGCCGGACATCCTCGCGACCGCCGGCGTCCATGTCGGCGGCACCGATTTCGACCGGCTGCTGTCCTTGAAGAAGGTGATGCCGCTGCTCGGCTACGGCACCGAGACGGCCGACGGCAAGCGCCCGGTGCCCTCGGCGCCCTATTACGACTTCGCCACCTGGCACCGCATCAACCGGCTCTACAACGCCAGGAGCCTCGCCGAGCTCCGCTCCACCGTGCAGGAAGCCGAGTTCCCCGACCTCGTCGCCATGATGGTCGCGCTGGTCGAGGACCGCCAGGGCCACCGCCTCGCCGGCCGCATCGAGGAAGCCAAGATCGCCCTCAGCGAAGCTCCGCAAACCGAGTTCCGCTTCGTGACCCGCGACGTGGCGCTGCACACTCCGATCGAAGCGGGCGAGCTCGCCACGGCGCTCGAATCGCCGATCCGGGCGATCTCCGCCACCATCGACAAGACCCTTGCAGGCGGCCGGCGTAAAGCGCACCGATCTCGACACCCTGATCCTCACCGGCGGCTCCACCCGCCTCCCCGCCGTCGCCCAGATCCTCCGCGCCGCCCTCCCGGAAGCCAAGCCAGTCGCCACCGACCCCTTCGGCAGCGTCGGCCTGGGGCTCGGCATCGAGGCTGCGCGCCGGTTCCGGTAGGTCCACGACCTACCCACCACCTCGGTGTCAGTCCGGCGCAGGCCGGAATCGTCTTGAGAGTAGCGCAGCCTGCGGCGATGGTGGAACCACCTCAGGCTCGGCCGGCCTTCGCCGGGGTGACACCGGTGGTTGGGGAGGGATCGATGTTCCCACCTCGACGCCTCTCCCCTGAGGGGAGAGGGTAGCGCAGCTAGGAGCGTCAGCGACGTAGCGGAGCTGGGGTGAGGGGTTCAGCCCCTCAGCAGCACCCCTTGCGCAGGCGGCGCCTCACAGAAAATCATCCCGCCGCGGGGTAAAGCTGTCGATCAGCTTCCCCGCCTCGAGCGCCTTCACCCCATGCACCAGCCCCGAGGGCACGATATAGGCGCCGCCCTTGCCGATGGTCTCGGTCACCCCGTCGATGGTGACCTCGAACACCCCCTCGGCGACGTAGCTCGTCTGCAGGTGCGGGTGCGAATGGAGCGCCCCGACGCCGCCCTTCTCGAAGGTGAACTCGACCAGCATCAGCTCGGGCAAGGTCGAGGATCACCCGGCGGCTCGAGCCGTCGAGCTGGCGTCACCTTGCCGTCCGTCGCCTGTGCAAAGACCTTGGTTTCGCTCACAGCTTGTAGGCCGCCTTCACCAGATCGTAGGTCAGGTCGCGCGCCACCTCGTGCGCCTCGTCCTCGTCGAGCCGGTGCTCGGCGACCAGCCGGGCGAGGAAGGCGCAGTCGACGCGCCGCGCGACGTCGTGCCGCGCCGGGATCGACAGGAAGGCGCGGGTGTCGTCGTTGAAGCCGACGGTGTTGTAGAAGCCGGCCGTCTCGGTCGTCTGCTCGCGGAAGCGGCGCATGCCCTCGGGGCTGTCGTGGAACCACCAGGCGGGCCCGAGCTTCAGGCCGGATAGTGGCCGGCCAGCGGCGCCAGCTCGCGGCGTAGACGCGTCTCGTCGAGGGTGAAGAGGATGAGCGTCAGGCGCGGCTCGTTGCCGAACCGGTCGAGCAGCGGCTTCAGCGCGCGGACATAGTCGGTGCGCGTCGGGATGTCGGCGCCCTTGTCGCGGCCGAAGCGCGTCGAAGAGCGCGGCATTGTGGTTGCGGAACGAGCCGGGATGGATCTGCATCACCATGCCGTCGTCGACGCTCATCGCGCGCCATCTCGGTCAGCATCTGGCGCGGAACAGCTCGGCGTCGCCGGCGTCGGCGTCGCCGGTCGAGCACCCGGGCGAACAGCGCCTCGGCCTCGGCCGGCGACAGGTCGGCGGTGCGCGGCGGTCGGATGGCCGTGGTCGGTCGAGGTGGCGCCGCAGCGCGGAAGAAGGCGCGGCGCTCGCGGTGCGCCGGCGAGATAGCCGGCCCAGCGTCGACGTATCCTCGCCGGTCATGCTCGCCGAAGCGCTGCGAGATTGTCGCGCGAAGCCCTCGTGCTCGGGATCGACCACCGGGTCGGGGCGATAGGCGGTGACCACCCGCCCCTTCCAGCCCGCTGTCGCGGATCGCCTGCGTGATGCTCGAGCGTCGTCGAGCGGCGCTCTCGGTCGTGGCGAGCACCTCGATGTTGAAGCGCTCGAACAGCGCGCGCGGCCGGAACGCGTCGGTCTGCCAGCGCCGCGTCGATCGCGTCGTAGATAGTGGTCGGCGTTCGGCCGGATCGAGCGCGCACGTCGAGGCCGAACACCTCGGCGAAGACCTGGTCGAGCCACAGCCGCGACGGCGTGCCGCGGAACAGGTGATAGTGCTCGGCGAACAGCCGCCAGGTCTCGCGCGGATCGGTCTCGACCGGCGCCGCCGTCGGCGCGCGGCACGCCCAGCTCCTCGAGCGCGCACGCCCTGGCTGTAGAGCATGCGGAAGAGGTAGTGGTCGGGCGCGAGCAGCAGCTCGCGCCGGATCGGCGAACGGCTCGTTCGTCGGCGAACCAGCGCGGATCGGTGTGGCCGTGCGGGCTGACGATCGGCAGGTCCTTGACCCCGGCATAGAGCGCGCGGGCGATCCCGCGGGTCCGGGTCGGCGGGGAACAGCCGGTCCTCGTGCAGCAGAGTATGCGTCACTCAGATGCCTCCCTTTTCTCGCTGGTTACTTAGCACGGGCCGGGTGTCAATAGCCTTAGGCGCCGTAGAGCTCGGCAACGGCTGCTACGCGCTCTCGGACCCGCGCGCGCAGTTCGGGCGGCGCCAGCACTTCGACCTCGGCTCGCCGGCGTCCGGCCGCCGGCTTGGTAGGCGGCCCAGCCGACCTCCTCGGTCGGGACGTCGACCTCGCCCAGCCCTCGGCGTCGGGCACGAGCGGGTAGCCTTCACCGCACGCCGCACGGTATCGCTGAGGTCGGAAGCTTCCGCCGGCCGCTTCGAGGCGCGGACGCGGACAGTGCCGACATAGATGTCGCGCTCGAATTCCTGGGTGGCCTCTTGCCAGTGGGAGGGGAGGTCGAAATCCTTCGGCCGGGTGAAGGGCTCGCCGGTGACGGTGAGCGCGAGGATCTGCGACAACTTGTAGGTGCGCAGCTTGCCCTCGCGGGCGGCGACGACGTACCAGACGCCGCCCTTCAGCACGAGGCCGAGCGGCTCGATCAGCCGGTCGGCCACCCCCTTCCAGCTCTCGTAGCGGACGTCGATGCGGGTCTCGCTCCACACCGCCTCGGCCACCAGCTTCAGGAAGTCCGCCTTGTGGCCGGGCTGGAACCAGCCGCGCGGATCGAGGTGGAAGCGCGAGCTCATCCGCCGCGCCTCGGCCTGCCAGTCGGCCGGCAGCGCCGCGAGCAGCTTGAGCTCGGCCTGCGCACGCCTTGTCGCCCAGGCCGAGCTCGCCGGCCGGGCCGGGCAGGCCGGCAAGGAACAGCGCCTGCGCTTCCGGCGCGGTGAGGCCGGTCAGCCGCGTCTTCCAGCCGTCGAGCAGCGCGAAGCCGCCGTTGCGGCCGGTCTCGGCATAGACCGGCACGCCGGCCGCGCTCAGCTGGTCGATGTCGCGATAGACGGTGCGCACCGAGACCTCGAGTTCCGCCGCCAGCGTCTCGGCGCTCGTCCGCCCCCGCGTCTGCAGCATCATCAGGATGGTGAGCAGGCGGCTGGCGCGCATGAAATTTCCTACGCACATTAACCCTGACATCCGGTGTCAGTGTTTGCGGCGTAGAGTGTTCGTGCACAGAGTGAGGGAACACGCGATGACGTACCAGTGGCTGACTAGCGAGAGCCGACACGCCGATCGTCGAGCTGCGCGCTTCAGCGCTGCCCGGCGGCACGCGCGAGGCGGCTGATCGACCTGTTCGAGGCGCGGGCTGTTCGGAGCCGCAGGAGGCGGTCAGGTGCGCGGGTGCTCGGAGACGTTCCGCGATGCGAGCAGGATCGCGACAGCCTTCGTGTGGCTGCGCGGCTTCACGCGACATGCAGACGCGGCGGCAAGGCGGCCTCGGCGGCCTTCTACGATGGGCGCGTTGGGCGAAGACACGGCAACGCAGCGCCTGCGCCGATCGATCGGCATCGACGACGTGCACCTGCTGCGCGCCGTGGCGCCGAACATGGGCCTGCCGCCCACCGCCGTCTGCGCCGGCCGGGCGAGCAACTGCCGGCAACCCGCTACAGTCCTCGGCTCTCGGAGCAGCTATCCGGAATGGATCGGCGGCTACCACCAGTGCTGAGGCTGTTCCTCCGCAAAGCCGCCGCTACCCCCCTCGCCAGCTTCGCCAGCCTCCCCGCCGAGAACAACTACCCCGGCCTCCCCATCCGGCAGAACCGCGACACCCACGTCGCGCTCCTCCCCTCCACCGCCCCGCTGCCCACGCTACCGCCGGAACTCTCGAACATGCTCCGCCACCCCCCGGAGCAACTGGTGCTGCTACCGACGGCGCGGTCGCGGCTCAGATAGCGCGGATGGTGAGTTCGCGCCGCCGCATGGCCTCCAAGCCTTGCAAGGCCCCCGAGTTCAGCCCGGGGATGACGGCGGATGTGGGGCCCTGAGGCCAAAACAAACTCCGTCATCCCCGGGGCTTGACCCGGGGACCCACGGCACCACCCACAGCTCGGAAACTCAAGCCGTCTGGCGGTCGAACTGGCCGTTCTTCATGAAGCGCCACAGATAGCTCGGCAGGATCGCGTCCATCGCGGTCGGCGCGATGCCGAAGGCGGCGAGCGTGCGCTTTTCGCGCCTGGCCTCTTCGGACACCACGTTGTCGGACTGCAGCAGCATCGACCTGGTCGCCGGTGAGGAGCGGCGGTAGGGCAGGAAGGCGACAGCGGCAGCGCGAGGAGTTTGGCCGAGCGCCGGCCGGCAGCGCCAGCAGCGGGTTGCTGCGGCCGGTCTCGGCGCAGCACGCGCTCGAGGATCTCGCGGTGGGTCACGATTTCCGGCCCGCCAAGTCTCGTAGATCCGCCGCCCTTCACCTGGCCTTCGCCGCGGCGACGATCGCGTCGGCGACGTCGCCGACATAGATCGGCTGGAAGCGCGACTTGCCGCCGATCAGCGGCAGCACCGGGAGACATGCGGGCCAGCATGCCGTAGCGATTGAAGAAGCCGTCGCCCGGCCCGAAGATGATCGAGGGCCGGATGACGATCGCCGACGGGAAGGCCGCCATGCACTTCGGTCTCGCCCAGGGCCTTGCGAACGGGCATAGGCAACGCGCTCTGCGGATCGGCGCCGAGGGCCGACATATGGACCAGCGTTGGCGCCCCGCCGCCGTCGCCGCCTCGGCGACGTTCTTCGCGCCCTGGCGTTGTACGGTACGGAAGCGCTGCTTGCCGCGCTCGAAAACCGATGCCGACGAGGTTGATGACAATCGCCGGCGCCGCGCACGGCGCGTTCGACCGAATCGGGTTGCGGACATTGGCCTGGATCGGCATCGACCTGCCCGACGGCACCGAGCGGCCGCAGGTGGCCGGCAAGGTCCGGCGACGCACCGCGACGCGGATGCGATAGCCGGCGCCGGGCCAGCAGCTGCACCACCTGGGTTCCGACAAAGCCCGAACCGCCGAAAATGGTGACGAGGTTGTTGGCTGATTCCATGGCTCGGATGGCTCCGCATCGGTTCCGGGAGAGACTGCCCAGCTTCTAACCCGACCCTCCCACCTGTCGAGTCGCCCGCCCCGCCGCGCCTTGCGCCCTTCTCCACGCCCCCTCGACGAATGCCGATTGACAGCCTCCACCCGATCCCCTAGGGAACGGCGCCCATCGGTTTGCCCTGGTGGCGGAATTGGTAGACGCGCACGGTTCAGGTCCGTGTGTCGAAAGACGTGGAAGTTCGAGTCTTCTCCAGGGCACCATCGAGTTCCGGAATACCAGCCGGAACATGGCTTTGCGACGCCAGGGCTCGCCTCTGCCGCCGCGCGTTCTATTGTCGGGCGCTCTCTCGGCCGACAACGGCGGGGGAACTGCGGTCGTCCTTCTGACGGCACCATCAGCCCCTACCCCCCAACACTATTCGCCTTCGCCAGCTTCCCCACCAGGTTCGCATTGAGGCTCGCGTCGATCGCGCGGCGCAGGTCGGCATCGGCATCAACTGCGGTGCGAAGTTTTTTCTGGTCGAAGGCGAGGAAGCGGACGGGGCGGGCGGCGATGGCGGTGGCGGAGGCCTTGGCGCCCGAGACGAAGCTCATCTCGCCCAGGAAATCCCCGGGGCCGCAGACGCCGACGATGCGGCCGCCGGCCTCGACCTGCGCCACGCCCTCGGCAAGAAACAGCAGTTCGCGCACCTCCTCCCCCTCCCGGGTCAGCGCGGCGCCGGCCTCGGCCTGCCGCATCTGGCCGAGCCGCAGGAGGCGCCTTATGGTCCGCCGGTCGATGCCGGGCGGCATCACCGCGGCGAAGCGCTGCTCGTCGTCGCTGAAGCGGTGGCGCTTGGCGTAGTACCAGAGCACCAGCAGTTGCAGCACGTTCACGCCGACGAACACCGATTCCCAGAACACCACGATGGGGTCGATATCGAAGAAGGCACGGTTGACGATGCGGATCAGCCCGGCCGCGATGGCGATGGCGCGCAGCCACCCCATGTCGTTCATCAGCATCGAGAGGACGAGCAGCGCGTATGGCAGGTGGGTCAGAAAGTGATCCGGGAGGGCCAGTCGCGCCATCACATCCGACAACATATCCATCCGAGGCCAATGATCAGGTGATGAAATCACGAAGCAAATGGGAGGCCTCGGCCGGGCGCTAGTCAACACTCCTGCGATGGAAATCCGCCGGTTGTTGTAAAAATCGCGCCGCCGTCGGCGGGGCCGCGGGTCGCGCCAGCGGCTGCGCAGGTACTCGACGATCTGCGGCTCGACGCCGCTCCACCGGATCGTCTCCAGCGTGTTGCGGAGTTCCGCAGTCGGGGTTGTGGTAGATGGTGACGCTCATCTGGTCTCCACGGCTCCCCGGCCCCACTTTGCGACAAATCCGGCCGGCTTTGAGGCGGGGCCGTTAGCGGCCGCGGCGTAGCCTCGGACCCTCACTGAGGCACTGCAGCATGGCCGTCAACCTGGTTTCCGCCGTGTGGCGAGAGCTGACGCCGGAGGTGGTCGGGCGGCTCGCCCTGCTGCTCGGCGTCGACGCGCGGCGCGCCCGCATCGCCGTTGCCGCGGCGGTCCCGGCGCTGCTCGCCGGGCTGGTCGGCACGGCCGCTGCTCCCGGCGGCGCGCCGAAGCTGGCGCTGGCGGCCGGCGAGCAGCCGCACCTCGCCGAGGATTTCGACGCGCATGCTGGCCGACGGCCACCACACCAGCCTCATCGACGCCGGAACGCACCATCTCGCCTTGCTGCTCGGCCCGGCGCAGGACGCGCTCGCCACCGCCGTCGGCGACTATGCCGGGATCGGCGCCGGCACCGCCAACGCGCTCCTCGGCGCACTGGCGCCGCTCGTCGCTCGGGGTGCTCGGCGGGAGGCGGCGCGGCCGGCCTCGATGCCGCGGACCTCCTCGCCACCCAGCAGGGCAATATCGTCGAATCGCTGCCCGGGGGCTTCTTCGACCTGCTGCAGCGGGAAGGCATCATCGACGCCTTCGGCGCCACCGCAGTGGCGGCGGCGACCGCGACCTCCGCGGCGCGCCGCCGCCGCGGCGCCGGTCCCGGCCGCAACGCTCCGCCCCGCTGCCCGAGCCGCGGCCGGAGCTCGCCTGGCTCGCCGCGCTGCTCGTGCTGCTCGTGCTCCTGGGCCTCGCCTGGTACTTCGCCGGCAGCCCGGCGCAGCCCGCCATCCCGCCCGGCGCTCCCCCGAGCCGGGCGGCCCTCGATGTCCGCCGCTTCAGCGCCGCCTTCGAAACGATCCGCACCTCCCTCGCCGGCGTCCGCAACCCGGCCACGGCCCAGGCGGCCCTCCCCGGCCTCGAAGCCGCCGCCGCCCGCCTCGAACGCCTGTCGGAGAGCTTCGGCGCCGCCCCCGCGGAGCAGCAGGCGGCGATCCTCGGCATGGTCGGCCCGACCGCCCGCACCACCAGCCGCTCTGCGACGAGGTGCTGCACCCTCCCCGGCGTCGCCCCCGTCCTGCAGCCCGTCGCCACCACCCTCGAAACCGAACTCGCCCCGTTCAGCAGGCAGTGGGAGCTGGTGGGAGGAACCGGGTGATGACGACCGCGGAGCTGCCCCTTATCCTCCCCCGCGTGGCGGGGGAGGGGGACCACCCGAAAGCCGGTGGAGGGGGCGGCCAGGGGCGCCGGCCCGCGACGAACCTCGAAGGCAATACCGCCGCCTTCACCGGGAGCGGGGCCAATCTCGGTCGCTAGGCGCCCTCTGCGTGGGTCCCCGGGTCAAGCCCGGGGATGACGGAGTTTGTTGAGCACCCACGTCCCACACCCACCGTCATCCCCGGGCTTGACCCGGGGACCCACAGGTTCCGCCCACCGTGGACAGGATGGGATCGGTGAACTCGAAGAGCAGGAACGATGCAACCAAGGCGGACCGCGCCCCCTAAACCCCCACCCCAGCCAGCCACTCGACCTGCCGGCGTTCCTGAAACGCGCCGCCACCCTCGTGGTTGTTGAAGCTGTAGCTCTCGATCGCCTTCGGCCCCGCCATAGGCATTGTACGCCGCATAGACCGTCGAGGGCGGGCAGATGTCGTCCATCAGCGCCACCGAGAACAGCGCCGGCGCCTTGGCGCGGGCGGCGAAGTTGACGCCGTCGAAATAGCCCAGCGTGGCGAAGGCGGAGTCCACCCGGTCGCGGTGCACCGAGAGATAGCGCGAGATCTCGCCATAGGGGTCGCGCGCCGCGAGCCCCACCGCGCGGCGGAAGTCGCAGAGGAACGGCACGTCGGGCATGGCGGCGCGCACCGCCGGGTCGAGCCCGGCGACCGCCAGCGTGATGCCGCCGCCCTGGCTGCCGCCGCAGACCGCGATGCGGTCGGGGTCGACCTCCGGCCGCGAGCCGCGCGGCGGCCACGGCGCGCACCGCGTCGGTGAAGACGCGGCGGTAGAAATAGTTGCTGCCGGTCGTTGATGCCGCGGGTCATGAAGCCCGATTGCGACCGGCTCGGAGCCGACCGGGTCGGCGGTCTCGCCACGCGACCAGCCGCTGCCCTGCCCGCGCGTATCCATGACCAGCACGGCGCGCCCGGTCGAAGGCCAGAGCAGGTGCTCGTGCGGAAAGCCGCGGCCGCCGTTGTAGCCGATGAACTTCACCACCGCGCTCAGCCCCGAGCTCGCGCCGCGCGGCTTGATGAACCAGCCGCGCACGGTGTGCCCGCCGAAGCCGGCAAAGCTCACGTCGAACACCTCGACCAGCGGCAGGCCGACGTCGACCGGCTCGAAGCGCGCCGCGAGCGGTAGCGCCGCGGCCTCGCTCAGCGTCTCTTTCCAGAAGTCGTCGAAATCGGCAGGCGCGGACGTTGCCGAGCGGTAGCCGACGAGCTGGGTCGGCGGAAGGTCGAAGAAGGGCATGGAGAATCCGGTGAGGCAGGTGAGGCGGGAAGTCGCAGCAATGCACAGTTTGCCGCGGCCGCCAAGCCGGTGGCGTGGGGCCGGCCCAGAGCGTTTCGCGCCATCCCATGGGTCCCCGGGTCGAGCCCGGGGATGACGGAGTTTGTTGAGCCCCAACTCCCACACCCACCGTCACAGCCATTTATCCACCGTCATCCCCGGGCTCGACCCGGGGACCTATGCAACAGGGCACCCAGTGGAGATCACGGTGAAAACCGCTATTCCTCGACATAGGCGAAGAGGATGCGGCGCATCTCCGCCTCGTCCTCGCGCTCGAGCGCCGCCTCGAGGGCGCAGAGGGCGTCATCGAGTCCGTTGGCACCGCCGCCGGGGAAGGGCAGCCGGAAGATCTGCGGCTGCGCGGTGCGGTTGGCGTGCGCCGGATCGTAGAACAGCTCCTCGTGCAGCTTCTCGCCCGGCCGGCTGCCGGTCTCGACGATGGCGATGTCGCCCTCCGGGTTGTCGGCGGAGCGGATCGACAGGCCCGCCAGCCGGATCATGTTCTCGGCGAGGTCGCGGATGCGCACCGGCTCGCCCATGTCGAGCAGGAAGATGTCGCCGCCCTCGCTCAGCGCCCCGGCCTGGACGATCAGCTCGGCCGCCTCGTGGATGGACATGAAATAGCGGGTCATGCGCGCATCGGTGAGGGTCACCGGGCCGCCCGCCGCGATCTGCTCGCGGAACAGCGGCACCACCGAGCCGTTGGAGCCGAGCACGTTGCCGAAGCGCACGGCGCAGAAATGCTGGCCGCGCCGGGTCGGCCTGCAGCGCGCCGTGCCGCACGATCAGCTCGGCCCAGCGCTTGCGTCGCGCCCATCACCGAGCTCGGGCGCACCGCCTTGTCGGTCGAGATCAGCACGAAGCGCGGGACGCCCGCCTCGCGCGCCGCGTCGACCAGCACCCTGCGTGCCGATGACATTGTTGCGCACCCCCTCGAGCGCGTTGATCTCGACCAGCGGCACGTGCTTGTGCGCCGCGGCGTGGAAGATCACCCCCACCTGTTCGCGCTCGAGGGTGCGCCTGCACCAGCGCCGCGTCGGTGACCGAGCCGAGCACCGGCACCAGCGGCACGTCGGTCAGCGCCCTGAGCTGTCGCTCGATCTGGTAGAGCGCGAACTCGTTGGCCTCGAACAGCACCAGCCGCCGCGGCGCCCATTTGACGATGAGGCGCGTCGAGTTCCGAGCCGATCGAGCCGCCGCGCGCCGGTGACGAGGATCACCTGGTCCTGCGAGCAGGCGCCGCATCAGCTCGGGATCGGCCGGGTGGGTGGAGCGGCCGAGCAGGTCGCCGATGTCGATCTCGCGCAGCTGGCTCACCAGGTACTTGCCGGAGGCGAGGTCGGTGATGGCGGGAAGGGCGCGGATCTTGATGCCCGTACCGGCTCACCTCGGAGACGATCTCGGCGCGGCGGCGCGGCATCGGCCGAGGGGATCGAGAGGATCACCTCGGCGACGCCGCGGTTGCTTGATCAGCGCCTCGAGCTCGTCGGGCGGAAAGACGCGCACGCCCATGACGTCGCGGCCCCAGCAGGCTCTCGTCGTCGTCGAGGAAGGCGGCGACGAAGCCGGCGCTGTGGGCGCGCAGCGCCTCCGCCAGCTGGGTGCCGGCCGAGCCCGCGCCGTAGATCACGACGCCGCGCTTCGCGCCGAGGCTGCGCTCCGGCAGCCAGAGCAGCGACTTGGCGAGGAAGCGCGAGCCGGCGACCACCACGGTGCCGAAGATGAAGTAGAACAGCGGCACGGTGCGCGGGAACACCGCGAGCCGCGTCGCCTCGGCGAGGAACAGCGCGAACACCCAGAGCAGCGTTGCCAGCGTCATCGCCTGGATGATGGTCCAGAGCGCCCGTTCCGGCAGGTAGCGGATCACCGCGCGATAGAGGCCGAGCCGGATGAACACCGGGATGGCGAGCACCGGCGCGAGCAGCATCAGCATGATGTGCACGGTATGCGGGGTGAACTGGCCGCCCAGCCGGACGATGAAGCTGAGCCAGAGCACGCCCAGCAGCGCGACCGAATCGAAGGCGATCAGGATGGCGCGCTTGTAGCGCCGCGGGCAGGCCGCCCAGCCGGTGTCTTATCGTCGTCAGCATCAGATCGCTTCGCCCGCCCCGGCACCCGACACCGTTGTGGCCACGGCCACCCGGCCTTTCCAACGCCTTGATGGTGTGGCATCACGGACAACAAACGCCGATTGGGATTTTCATATGACCATCAGACTGCACCGGGGCGATCTGCCCGACCTGTCGCGCTACGGCAGGGAAGTGGCGATCGACACCGAGACCATGGGCCTCGACCCGCATCGGGACCGACTCTGCGTGGTGCAGCTGTCCCCCGGCGACGGCAGCGCCGACGTGGTGCAGATCCCGGCCGGCGCCACCGAGGCGCCCGAATCTGCAGCGCCTGCTCGGCGATCGCGAACGTCACCAAGATCTTCCACTTCGCCCGCTTCGACATGGCGGTGCTGAAGCTCCGCTTCGGCGTGGTCACCGGCCCGGTCTACTGCACCAAGATCGCCAGCAAGCTCGCCCGCACCTATACCGACCGGCACGGGCTCAAGGACCTGGTCAAGGAGCTGCTGAACGTCGATCTCTCGAAGCAGCAGCAGAGCTCGGACTGGGGCGCCGAGAAGATCTCCGAGGCGCAGCTCGAATACGCCGCCTCGGACGTGCTCTACCTGCACGACCTGAAGCGCCATCTCGACCGCATCCTGCAGCGCGAGGGCCGCGCCGGGCTCGCCACCGCCTGCTTCGATTTCCTCAAGCACCGGATCGACCTCGACCTGATGGGCTGGGAAGAGACGGACATCTTCGCGCATAGCTGATGGCCACGGCCGCCGCCTCCAACGATCGCCGCGCGCTGCTCTACGACCGGCTGCTGCGGCGCAACCGCGTGGTCGGCGTGCTGCGCAAGGCCGTGCCGGTGGCGGGGGCGATCATCCTCCTCGTCCTCCTGGTCGAGATCGTCATCGACAATCTCGGCGACCAGTTCGGCTTCGCCGATATCCGCATCGACCGCGACAACCTCGTGGTCGACACGCCGCAGCTGGCCGCCACCGGCGAGGACGGGACGCTCTATTCGGCGACCGCCACCAATGCCAAGGTCTCGATCACCAAGACCGACGTGGTCGAATTGAGCGACGCGGTGTTCGACATGACCCCGCCGGGCGACCAGGTCCGCTACCAGGCGGCGGCCGCGGCGGCGGAGCTGAGGCTCAAGAACCAGCAGGTCCTCGTCGAGGACGTCATGCACATCTCGGGCAGCGACGGCATGACCGGCACGCTCGAGGCGGTGCTGGCCGACATGCTCAACCACATCATGATGGGGAACGGGCCGGTGCACGTCACCTTCCCCGACGGCAGCGAGCTCAGGGCCCAGTCGATGAGCTATGACGGCAATACCCGCAGCTTCGCCTTCCAGCGGGCCGTGGTGACGCTGCCCGACACCCCGGGGAAGGACCGATGAGAACCCCTCTTGCCGCCCTGCTGCTCCTCGCCCTCGCTTCGGCCGTCGCCGTCGCGGCGACGCCCGCCGTCCCGGTGAAGGTCACCGCCGACACCTTCACCGTCGAGCAGGACAGCAACCGCGCGACCTTCACCGGCAATGTGGAGATCGTCAGGACCGGGCTCAGCATGTGGGCCGACGTGGTGGTGGTCCATTACGGCAAGGGCGGCCAGCAGGACATCGACCGGCTCGAGGCCAGCGGCAACGTGCGGATCAAGACGCGCGAGCAGGAAGCGACCGGCAAGCGCGCCGTCTACGATCCGCGCAGCATGATCCTGACCCTCAGCGAGGACGTCACCGTCAGCGGCGCGCAGGGCACCGTCCGCGGCCCGGAGCTCACCATCGACCTCGCCAACGACAGCTCGGTGTTCAAGAGCAACAGCGGGGGCCGGGTCACCGGCGTGTTCACCCCGCAATGAACGAGCGCGCCGAAGAGCACGGGGCCCGCCAGGTCGTCGACCAGACCGGCTGGCTGGTCGCGCACGGGCTCGGCAAGAGTTTCGGCAAGCGCACCGTGGTCGAGAACGTCAGCCTCGCGGTGCGGCGCGGCGAGGCCGTCGGGCTGCTCGGCCCGAACGGCGCCGGCAAGACCACGGTCTTCACCATGATCATGGGGCTGGTGAAGCCCGACCGGGGCCGGATCCTCCTCGACGGGCACGCCATCACCGACCTGCCGCTGTTCCAGCGCGGCCGGCTCGGGATCGGCTATCTGCCGCAGGAGCCCTCGATCTTCCGCGGCCTCAGCGTCGAGGGCAACATCCTCGCCGTGCTCGAGGGCCACGTGCCGCGGCAGCGCCGACCGGCTGGCGCGGCTCAAGGAACTGCTCGACGAATTCGCCATCGGCCACATCGCCAAGGCCAACGCCATGTCGCTCTCGGGCGGCGAGCGCCGCCGGGTCGAGATCGCCCGCGCCGTCGCCACCGATCCGGTGTTCATGCTGCTCGACGAGCCCTTCGCCGGCGTCGACCCGATCGCCGTCGCCGAGGTGAAGATGCTGGTCAAGCACCTGACCCGCCGCGGCATCGGCGTGCTCATCACCGACCACTCGGTGCGCGAGACCATGTCGCTCGTCGACCGCGCCTACCTGATCTATGGCGGCCAGGTGATGATCCAGGGCCGCCCCGAAACCATCGCCGCCGACCCCGAGGCGCGCCGGGTGTACCTGGGCGACACCTTCGCGGTGTAGACGAGGTCGGGTCGCCTCCCGAGCTCTCGACTTCCCACGGTGTCATTCCCGCGAAAGCGGGAATCTCTGTTTCCCTTCGACGCCGCAAACGGAGGGTCCCCGCTTTCGCGGGATGACCCGGGGAAGGAAGCAACAATGCAGGCAGCATCGCCGCACCCTCTGGCACGCTTCTTGCTCCCCACCGAACAATCCGTCATGTTCCCACCCGCAAAACCAGTGATTTGCGTGAGCCGGGAGTGAACTAGGGATGGCAATGTCGCCGCGGCTGGAAGTCCGCCAGGGCCTCGGCCTGACGCTGACGCCGCAGCTGATGCAGTCGATCCGGCTGCTGCAGCTCAGCCATCTGGAGACTCAGTGCCTTCGTCGACGCCGAGTTGCTGCGCAACCCGCTGCTCGAGCGCGAAGACGGCAGCGAGCCCGCCGATTCGGAGCCCCAGGAGCCCCCCGAGCCGCCGGCCGAGCTCAACGCTGCCGAGGACACCGTCGATTTCGCCGACCGCATCCACTCGGCCGAGGCCATCGCCGGCGGCTATGACACCGAGGTCGAGAACGTCTTCCCCGAGCAGCCGGCGCAGGACCGGCTGGACACCCCGCCGCAATGGCCCGAGAGCGGTGGCGGCCGCGGCGAGGATGTGCCCGACATCGACCAGTTCGTCGCTTCGCGCCCCACCCTCGCCGAGCACCTCGCCCAACAGGTCGTCTTCCTCGTCGAGACCCCGGCCGAACGGCTGATCGCCCAGTTCCTGATCGACAGCCTCAACGAGGCCGGCTACCTCGCGACCCCGCTCGAGGCCATCGCCGAGCAGCTGGGCGCCGACCGCGACGCGGTCGAGGCCGTACTCGCGAAGCTGCAGCGCTGCGAGCCCGTCGGCCTGTTCGCCCGCGACGTCCGCGAATGCCTCGCGCTGCAGCTCAAGGACCGGGACCGGCTGGACCCGCTGATGCAGCGCCTCCTCGAGAACCTCGAGCTCATCGCCGCGCACGACATGGCGGGGCTCATGCGCGCCGTCGGCTCCGACCGCGAGGACCTCCTCGACATGCTGGCCGAACTCCGCCAGCTCGATCCCCGCCCCGGCCGCGCCTTCGACACGGGCCCGGTCGAGGCGGTGGTGCCGGACGTCTTCGTGCGCGAGGCGCCGCTCGGCGGCTGGCAGGTCGAGCTCAATGCCGAGGTGCTGCCGCGCGTGCTGGTCAACCGCACCTATTACGCGACGGTGAGCAAGCGCACCCGCGACGCCGCCGAGAAGACCTTCCTCACCGATTGCCTCGCCACCGCCAACTGGCTGACCAGGAGCCTCGACCAGCGGGCCCAGACCATCCTCAAGGTGGCGACTGAGATCGTCGAGCAGCAGGACGGCTTCCTCGTCCACGGCATCACGCACCTCAAACCGATGACGCTGAAGACGGTGGCCGAGGCGATCCAGATGCACGAATCGACGGTGAGCCGCGTCACTTCCAACAAGTACATCTCGACCCCGCGCGGGCTGTTCGAGCTGAAGTACTTCTTCACCACCGCGCTCGGCTCCTCGACCGGCGAGGCCGACCATTCCGCCGAGGCGGTGCGGCACCGGATCCGCCAGATGATCGAGGCGGAAACACCCGCCGAGATTCTCTCGGACGACACCATCGCGGCGATGCTGCAGAAGGAAAAAGGCATCGAGGTCGCGCGCCGCACGGTAGCCAAATACCGGGAAGGCATGGACATTCCCTCCTCGGTGATCCGCCGCCGGCAGAAGCGCGCGCTGGTCGCGGTCGGCCGCTGAGCCCGGCTTGCCGGGCCTTTTACCCCCCTCCCCGGGCAAGTTGTTCATTTGCCGCTGCGGGGTTTGAACCCATTGGGCCGCGACGCATTGCCCCTCGTACCGGGGGGGTCTAGACTCGCGTTCGCGGGGTGACCACATCCTGGTGAAGGGGGCCACTCCGGCCTGAAGAACCAAGAGAAAAGAGGGATCCATGACACTGCGTGTTTCGGGAAAGAACATGGATGTGGGGGACGCTCTGCGGGCCAAGGCCGAAGGCCATCTGGAAACGGTGATGCGGAAGTATTTCGACGGCAATTACACCGGCCACCTGACGCTCGAGCCCGAGGGATCCGGCTTCACCGCGCAATGCATCGTGCATCTCGATTCCGGCACCCTGCTGCAGTCGAGCGCCTATGGCGGCGACGCGATCTCGGCCTACGAGATCATGGCCGAAACCATCGAGGAGCGGCTGCGCCGCTACAACCGCAAGCTGAAGGCCCACCGTCGCCATACCAACGGCAACGAGGTCGAGGACGTCGCGGCCGCCTCCTACATCCTGCAGGCGACGGACAGCCTCGACGAGCTCGAGGAGGACTATTCCCCGCCGGTGATCGCCGAGGCGACATCGAGCCTCAGGCAGATGTCGGTGGAGGAAGCCGTCATGCAGCTTGACCTGACCCAGTCAGAAGTGGTGGTTTTCCGCCATGCTGGACACGGCGGGCTAAATGTGGTCTACCGCCGCGCCGACGGCAATATCGGCTGGATTGATCCAGCGCTGCGCGCCAACTAAGGCAAGACGAGCTTCACATTCCTCCATTGTCAACAGGGTTCTGTTTATGGAACTGGCAGACATCCTCTTAGAGGAGTCCGTGATCGTTTGTTCGGGTCTCATTAACAAGAGCGATATCCTCGGCAAGCTGGCCGACCGCGGCGCCCGGGTCACCGGCGCCGACCCGGTGGCGGTGTTCGAAACGCTGAGCCAGCGCGAGGCGCTGGGCTCCACCGGGCTCGGCAACGGCATCGCCATCCCGCACGGCAAGCTCGCCGGCATCGCCGGCGTTTGCGCCGTCTTCGCCAAGCTCGACCACCCGGTCGAGTTCGAGGCGGTGGACGACCAGCCGGTCGACCTGCTGATGATGCTTCTCGCTCCCATGGGCTCCGGCGCCGACCACCTCAAGGCCCTGGCCCGCGTTGCCCGCCTGCTGCGCAGCGAAGAAATCGTCGACGAACTCCGCCGCAGCGACAATCCCCACGAGATCTACAAGATCCTCAACCGCCCCGTCCCGACGACCAAGGCGGCCTAGCAAGCGGCCGCGCGCCGCTCCCTGGGTGAGGCGGCACCTGCCGCCAACCGCAGCGGCGCGTGCTTCTGCTTCCGCACAAATTCCGTAGTTCATAGGTCCCCGGGTCAAGCCCGGGGATGACGGTGGCGATGGAGACACCTGTCCCCACCACAAACTCCGTCATCCCCGGGCTTGACCCGGGGACCCATGCACCCCAACCCACCCCTCCGTCATCGCGCTCGCAACCCTCCCTCGTCATCGCCCGACTTGTTCGGGCGCCCCAGCTTGGGTCGCTGGTTGCCCGCATGAAGCGGCAATGAAGGCGACCAAGACGGGCGAGGCTCGAAAGGCCCCCTCACCGGCCTTCGGCCGACCTCTCCCCCAGAGGGAGAGGTGAGCTGCGGCACGATCTTGCCATGTCACCACCTCACCCTTCGGGGGAGAGGTCGCCGCGCAGCGGCGGGTGAGGGGGCCTTATGCGAGCCTGTTGGCCCTGAGGGGCAACCCGTTCGAAAGCGGTAATTGTAGCTGGAGGATGCCGCATCTTCCCTCTCCCTTTGAGGGAGAGGGTGGCCGCGCAGCGGCCGGGTGAGGGGAAGTCTCCGCCCCCACCTTAGTGCAGCGTGACGATCCCATACGGCTTGTTCTGCAGCCATTCCGCCACGGCTTCCTCGCTGTCGCCGATCATCAGCGGCGAGCCGTCCGCCGAGACCACGATGTGGAAGTCGTCGTCGTCGTCGAAATCGTTGTCCGGCAGGATGTTGCCGAGGTTGTTGCCCTTGACGTGCTTGACGTAGACCACCGCATTTCCACCGAGCGCCATGAACTGGGCCGCGGTGAGGTGGCGCAGGGGATTGTCGGTTTGGGTTTCGCGATTTGCTTGCATTCTTGTTCCCCTTTCTAGGCAGAACGGATTTCGACCTGGCGTGCGATCTTGGCTGCTCTGGGACGAACAACTGCGATGGAGAGCATGCCGTTCCGCAGGACCGCGTCTTTAACGAGCATCCCGTCCGCGAGCAGGAAGGCGCGCTGGAACTGCCGCGCGGCGATGCCGCGGTGCAGATACTGGCGGGTGGCGTCGTCATTCTGCCGACCGCGCACCACGAGCTGGTTGTCTTCCGTGATCACTTCGAGGTCGCCTAAACCGAAACCGGCAACCGCGATGGAGATCCGGAAGGCCTCGTTACCCTCCGCATCGAGCGAGCGCTCGATATTGTAGGGGGGATAACCGTCCGCCGCCTTGCTGAGGCGATCGACCCGCTCCTCGAAGGCCTCGAAGCCGAGCAGGAACGGTGCCGAGAACATGGAGACGCGAGACATCCCAACCGTCCTTCAAAAGCAACGTATCGGAGCGGCCCGAGTTTGAGTGGCACCGCTCGTTGCCCGTGATATGGGACGGCGGCCAGCCGCGTTCAAGGCTGATTCCAAGTGGAGCGGGGGCCCCACCAGTGACTGACAATCGGGTAGCCGTGATCATCCCGGCCTATCGGGCGGAGAGGCTCATCGGGGCCGCTGTGCAGAGCGTCCTCGCCCAGACCTTCGAGGACTGGGAGATCTGGGTCGTCGCCGACGACGGCGAGGACTATGAGGAGATCCTCGGCCGGCAGGGGCTGGCCGACCGGCGCTTCCGCTTCCTCTCCTCCGGCCGGGTCGGCGCCGGCGCCTCGCGCGCCCGCAACCTCGCGCTCGACCGGCTCGCGACCCGCTATGTCGCCATCCTCGATGCCGACGACCGGATGAAGCCGAAGAAGCTCGAGACCGCCGTCGCGGCGCTGGCCGAGTTCCCGATCGTCTCCTCGGCGCTCGACGTCATGGACCAGCACTACCGGCGGCTGCGGCTGGTGGGCGACGGGCCCGACCGGGCGCTCGGCCCGGGGGCCTACAAGTTCGTCAGCCTGTCGATGGATTCGATGATCGTCTGGGACCGCACCCGCTGCGACGCGCGCTACGACCTGACGCTCAGCAACATGACCGACCTCGAGCTCCTGATGCAGCTCTGGCGGACGGCCGCGGTGACCTTCCACATCGGCACGCCGATGCACGACTACATCAAGCTGCCGGTGTCGATGAGCAACGGCCCCAATGTCACCGAGGGGATGATCGCCTCGAAGAAGACGCTGCTGGAGCGGCTGGAGACCGGCAAGTACCGCTTCGCCGATCCGCGCGCCGCCGAGGGGCTCGCCGCCTTCCTCGCGGTGTCGCTCTCGGCCGAGGCGGTCTATCCGATGGCGCTGGCCGAGAAGCCGGGGCTCCTGTTCGAGGATCACCTCGAGCCCATGCTCAGGGCCTATGTGGCGGGGTCGAAGCCGAGCTGAGGCAGCGCCGCCTCGACCTCCCTGCCATAGGGGATCGCCGGCTGCGCCCCCGGCTTCAAACAGGCGAGGCTTCCCGCCACCGCCGCCCGGCGCACCGCCGCCTCGAGCTCGAGCCCCTGGTCGAGCCCGGCCGCGAGATAGCCGCAGAAGGTGTCCCCAGCCCCGACGGTGTCGACCGGCGTGATCCGCAGCGCCGGCACGGCAAAGCTCGTCGTCGGCGTCGCCGCCCGCACCCCGTCGGCGCCCAGGGTGACGATGATCGTCTGGTTCTTCGTCCCGCGCCCAGTCCGCCATCGCCGGCTCGAGCCGGTCGAGGCCGGCGCCGCTCAGGAGCGCGAACTCGGTCTCGTTGGCGACGACGATCGAGGCCAGCGGCGCGACCTCGGGCGTGGTCTCGAGGAAGGGCGCGGTGTTGAGGATCGAGACCACGCCCTGCGCCCGCGCCAGTTCCAGCCCGCGCTGGGTCGCGGCCTGCGGAATCTCCTGCTGCAGCATCAGCACCGCTCCGGTCGCGAGCCCCGCGAGCGCCAAGTCGGCGTCGGCCGGGCCCATCGTGCCGTTGGCGCCGGGGAGGATGGCGATGACGTTCTCGCCCTTCTGGTCGACGAAGATCATGGCGATGCCGGTCGCGCCGTCGGTGGCGCGCACGTGCTGCAGCTCGACACGGTCCGCGCGCAGAAGTTTGAGTGCTTCGTCCGCGAAACTGTCGGACCCGACACGTGCAAACAGACGGATTTCCGACCCGGCACGTCGCGCCGCCAGCGCCTGGTTCGCCCCCTTGCCGCCCGGCGCCGAAGCGAAGGCGCTGCCCGGGATGGTCTCGCCCGGCCGCGGGATCCGGCTCACCGTGCCGATCAGGTCGAGGTTGGTTGAGCCGAGAACGGTAATCATTTCAGTACCTTGGGAATGGTGTTCCAGTTGCGCATGGTCGCGATCGCACCCTTCTCCAACTGCCGGTCGAACTTGTCCAGCCCCGGCCCGTGCCGCCCGTCCTTCTGCCGGTGCCCGACGAGGTAGATCTCCTTCCGATCCACCCGCACCACGTCGTAATCCCCCTCGACGCCGGTGAACTTCGCCTTGTCCGGCAACGGCTTATCGAACATCATCACATAGCGGTGGAAGGCCCCTTGCTCGGGGTATCCGGCGAACGGATCGGAGGCCAGCATCGCCTCGATCTCCGCGCCCGACCGCATCACCGCCTCGCTGAACCAGCCCCACCGCTTCTCGATCGCCGCCTCGAGCTCGGCCTTGGGATCGCGCATCGGCCTCGAACCGCACGTTGCCGCTCGCGAGGATGGTCTTCACTCCGGCATAGCCGAGCTCCTCGCAGAGCGCCTTGAGCTCGGCCATCTTCATCTGCCGCTTGCCGACATTGACAGCCCTGAGGAACGCCACCCAGACGGTCATCTGCGCCTTCTGCGGATAGATGGTTTCGCCCTTTTTCAGCATCTCGACGAAGCTCTCGATCTTCCGCTGCCGCCCGGCCGGCGTCTTGATGCTGTGCATGCGGAAGGCGAGCGCGAAGCGGTTCTGCTCGGTGAGCTTCCCCAGCATCTCCTTGGCCTGCGGCTCGGCATCGATCGCCGCCTGCAGGTCGTCCGGGATCTTCATGTCCTTGCCGCTGCCATAGGCGCGGTCCCAGCGCCCGTCGGCCTTGGCCGCCTCGACATGCTTGCAGTCCATGCTCGGTCATCAGCCCCGCCTCGGTGAGGCGGGCGACATTGTCGACGTTGAGCTTGCTCCAGATGCTCTTCCTGCCGCGCGGCGTGTAGCGCTGCAGGAAGCTCTTGTCGTCGAAGCCCTTGCGGATGGCGTCGATCCAGCCCCAGCAGAGCACCGCGTCGATCGCCTCCTTGGGGTTGATCGAGGGCAGGCCAGAGCCGGCCTTGTGCATCTTGATCCAGACCTCGTCGGCCTTGTCGTGATTGGCCGCGAGCCAGTCGTAGAAGGCCTGGAAGTCCTTGAACTCGTGGACCTTACTGGGGTCGACCACCACCGGCGCCATCAGGGCTGTCCGGTTTCCGCGAGGCGAGCCACGAGCCGCTCGAGCACCGGGTCGAGCCGCTCGTCGGACGGCAATTCGATGTCGAAGTCGGCTGCGCAGCACGTCCTTGATCTCCGCCACGGTGGCAAGGTGCCGCTCCTCGGGCTCGCCGCCGGTCGGATAGGTCTTGAGCCTCAGGTTCTCGAGCGCCAGGCGGCGGCCCTTCTCGGCGCGGGCGACGATCAGGTTGTCGCGGAAGTACGGGTTGGACGAGGCGAGCTCGTTGATCTGGCCGATGCCCTCGTCGCCGATCTCGGTCGGGATGAACTCGTAGACCGGCCGGAACTCCTCGCCGAGCTTCACCTCGAGCTGTCCAGGCGGGATCACCGCCGACCAGCCGAAACACCTCGTGCGGGGTCGGCTGCTCGACCTCGGCGCGAAGCCGCATCGGGGCGGTCAGCGTGAGTCCGCCGAAGCCGACATCGACCAGGTAGGTGGCGGCCGCAATGGTGACCGTGAGGACGAGATGGCTGGGATCCGCGGTGTTGTCCGGATCGTTCCACAGCACCCGGGCGGCATGCACCTTGACCTCGAAATCGAGCGAGGCGAGCACCGCCTTGAACAACAGGTTGTGCTCGAGGCAATAGCCGCCGCGATGATCGAACAGCAGCTTCTGCTGCAGGTTGGCGAGCTCGAGCCGGACCGGCGCCCCGAGCAGCGGATCGAGATTCTCGAATGGAATGACCGCCGGATGCAGCTGGTGCAGCTGGCTGAGGGTGTCGAGGCTCGGGGCTATGGAGCCCGCAAAGCCGATACGCTCGAAATAGGCATCGATATTGGCCTCGTCTGCCACGGACATCCCCACCGCCGATTCCGGGAGCGCCATAATGGGCAAGCGCAAGCCGTTTGTCACGCTGGCCCGAATGCTCAGTCGGTCACCCGAACAGCACGATGCCCCAGAGCCCGATGGCGCCGATGAAGATCCGCCAGTAGGCAAAGAGCGCGAAGCCGTTGCGCGAGACGAAATCGAGGAACACGCGGACGACGATGAAGGCGGTGATGAAGGCGGCGACGAAGCCGATGATGACCGCGAGCCCGAGCTCGGCAGTGATGAATTCCCGGCTCTTGTAGAGATCGTAGCCGAAGGCCGCCGCCATCAGCGGCATGGCGATGAAGAAGCTGAACTCGGCCGCCGACCGCTTGTCGGTGCCGAGCAGCAGCGAGCCGACGATGGTGGCGCCGGAGCGCGACACGCCGGGGATCAGCGCCAGCATCTGGAACAGGCCGATATAGAGGCAGAGCAGCGGCGGGTAGTTGTAGATGTCGTGGTATTTCGGCGTCAGCTTCAGCTGGTCGACATAGAGCAGCACGATGCCGCCGACGATCAGCGAGACGCAGAAGAGGATCGGCGTCTCGTAGATCACCGTCTTGATGAAATCGTGCAGCAGCAGCCCCGCGATCCCGGCGGGCAGGCAGGCGAGGAAGACGCCGAGCAGGAACCGCAGGGCTCCCGGTTTCCGCGCCAGTGCGTCCCTGGCCAGCGCGACGAGGCGCTGGAAATAGACGACGACGATGGCGAGGATGGCGCCGAGCTGGATCAGCACCTCGAAAACCCGCCCCGGGCTGTTGAAACCGAGGAAATGCCCGGCGAGCAGGATATGGGCGGTGGACGAGACGGGCAGGAATTCGGTAGCCCCTTCGATGACGCCGAGAATTGCAGGCACAAAAAGACCTTGATCGACGCTCATCTGATCTCCTAACTCATCCCATTCGCGAGGGGCGGCCCGGGCGCATCTAGCCCGATTTGCCAGACCCAGCCAAGGATCGTCCTCGTCCATGCCACGGCTGCTGCACCACAAGCTCGACCCTGCCTCCCGCCTCGCGCGGCTGATGTTCGGCGAATACGGAGTGAACGCCGAACTCGAGGAGATCAAGCCGTGGACGCGCGATCCGACACTGCTCGAGATCAACCCCGCGGCCACGGTGCCGATCCTGCTCGAGGCCGGCGAGCCGCCGATCGTGGGCGCGCTGGCCGTGGTCGACGCCATCGAGGCGCGCTATGCGCCGACCACCGTCGCCGGGCTCTTTCCCGCCGAGTCGCGCGACCGCGCCGAGATCTGGCGGCTGCTCGAATGGGTGCTGGTGAAGCTCAACGACGAGGTCACCCGCTACATCCTCGAGGAAAAGATCGTCAAGCGCGACCAGCGCGGCATGACCCCGGAGCCGGGCGGTGCTGCGGGTCGCCAAGGCCAACCTCGCGGAGCACCTGCACTATTTCAACTGGCTGTTCGCCACCCGCACCTGGATGGCCGGCGACACCATGACCCTCGCCGACTTCGCGCTGGCGGCCCACCTCTCGAGCCTCGACTATCTCGGCGACGTGCTGTGGGACAGCTCGCTCGAAACCCGGCAGTGGTACGCCCGCATCAAGTCGCGGCCGGCGTTCCGGGCCCTGCTCGGCGACCGCGTCGCCGGCATGCCCGCCGCCACGGGCTATGCGGACCTGGATTTCTAGCCGGATCGCCTTGGGCGACTTCGTGCTTCGACAAGCTCAGCGATGAGGGGCGCTGATCGGAGCAGAGCCCCGGGCGGACGCTGACCCTCGAACTCAAAGGACCTCATCCTGAGCTTGTCGAAGGACGAGGTCCGTCGCATATCCCGTGGTGAACCACGCAACCCTCATCGCCGAACTGCGCGCCCGTGCGAAAAGCCTCGGCTTCGAGGCCTTCGGCATCGCGCGCGCCGATGCGCGGCCGGACCTGCGCGACAAGCTCAGGGCATCGCTGGAACTCGGCTGGCATGGCGAGATGGAGTGGATGGCCGAGACCGAGGAGCGCCGCGGCGGCCCGAGCCTGCTCTGGCCCGAGGTGCGCTCGATCGTCATGGTCGGCATGAACTACGGCCCCGACAGCGACCCGATGGCCGATCTCGAGCAGCCCTCGCTCGGCAACGTCTCGGTCTATGCGCGCAACCGCGACTACCACGACATCATCAAGGGCAAGCTCAAGGAGCTGGCGGGGCTGCTGTCGCGGCGCACCGGGGCCGAGGTCAAGGTGTTCGTCGATACCGCGCCGGTGATGGAGAAGCCGCTGGCCGAGGCGGCGGGGCTCGGCTGGCAGGGCAAGCACACCGTGCTGGTGAGCCGCGAGTTCGGCTCCTGGCTGTTCCTCGGCGCGATCTTCACCACGGCGGAGCTGCCGGCCGACGCGCCGCATGCGGAAAGCTGCGGCAATTGCCGGCGCTGCCTCGACATCTGCCCGACCAATGCCTTCCCGGCGCCGTTCCAGCTCGATGCGCGCCGGTGCCTCAGCTACCTCAACATCGAGCACAAGGGGCCGATCCCGCACGAGTTCCGCGTGGCCATGGGCAACCGCGTCTATGGCTGCGACGACTGCCTCGCCGTCTGCCCGTGGAACAAGTTCGCCTCGGTGACGCACGAGATGAAGCTCAGGGCCCGCGACGACCTCCGGGCCCCGACGCTGGCCGATCTGGTGCAGCTCGACGATGCCGGGTTCCGGGCCCGCTTCGCCGGCTCGCCGATCAAGCGCATCGGCCACGCCCGGTTCCTGCGCAACGTGCTGATCGCCGTCGGCAATTCCGGCGACGACGGCGCTCATCCCCCTCGCCGAGGCGCGGCTCGCCGATCCTGACCCGCTGATTCGCGGCGCCGCGGTGTGGGCCGTGCGGCGGCTCGTCGCCGAAAGAGCGTGCGGCGGCACTGGCGCTTGCCTTTTTGCCCGATGAGGGCGACATGAGCGTCCGGGCAGAGTGGGACGCGGCCGTCCAGCCGGTGCGCGCGAACTAGAGTACGTCATCGATGCGCCTGTTCTTCTTCGGCATGGGCTATTCCTCGCGCGCCACGGCGCGGGCCCTGCATCTCCTCGGCGATCCGGCAATCCCGGTCGCGGGCACCACCCGCAGCAGCGAGGGCGCCGAGACCTTTGCCGACACCGAATACCGGATCCATGTGTTCGACGGCGAGGTGCCCGGCGCGACGCTGGGCGAGGACCTGAGGGAAGCGACGCACGTCATCCTCTCGATCCCGCCCGACGAGCACGGCGACCCGGCGCTGGCGCTGCACCGCGCCGACCTCGATGCCGCGACCAACCTCGAATGGATCGGCTATTTCTCGACCGTCGGCGTCTATGGCGATTTCGGCGGCGCCTGGATCGACGAGGACGCGCCGACCCGGCCGATCAACGAGCGCTCGAAGCAGCGGGTCGCGGCCGAGGCCGCCTGGCGCGCCTATGCCGCGGAGCGCGGCGTGCCGCTGTTCATCGAGCGCCTCGCCGGCATCTACGGCCCCGGCCGCTCGGCCTTCGACAAGCTGCGCGACGGCACCGCCCGCCGCATCGTCAAGCCCGGACCAGGTGTTCAACCGCATCCATGTCGAGGACATCGGCCGCATCACGGCGCTCGCCGCGCTGCAGAAGCTCGACGGCACCTACAACCTCGCCGACCTCGAGCCGGCGCCGCCGCAGGACCTCGTCACCTATGCCGCCGCGCTGATGGGGATCGCCCCGCCGCCCGAGGTGCCGTTCGAGAAGGCCGAGATGACGCGCGATGGCGCGGAGCTTTTATTCCGACAACAAGCGCGTCTCCGCCGAACGGGTGCTGCGGGCGCTCGACATCGAGCTGCTCTATCCCACCTTCCGCGAAGGGCTCGACGCGATCTGGAACAGCCACGAATGAGTGGTCCGCAGCCGGCCACGGTCCCGTCCGCAGCCGGATCACCGCTCGAGGGCCGCTACGTCCGGCTCGAGCCGCTGGGGCCCGAGCATGCCTCGGACCTCTACGCGGCCTCGAGCGTCGAGGATGCCGAGGAGCGCTTCCGCTACCTGTTCGAGAGCCCGCCGGCCTCGCTCGCGGAGATGGAGGCCTGGGTGCACAAGGTCCACGGCCTCGACGATCCGATGCTGTTCGCCGTGGTCGACCGCACGACCGGCCGAGCCGGCGGGCGGCAGGCGCTGATGCGCATCGTGCCCGACCACGGCGTCATCGAGATCGGCTCGATCTACTGGGGGCCGGCGCATCGCCCGCACCCGGCTCGCCACCGAGGCGCTCTACCTCTTCGCCCGGCACGTCTTCGACGAGCTCGGCTACCGGCGGCTTCGAGTGGAAGTGCAACGACCGGAACGAACCCTCGAAGCGCGCCGCCCGCCGCTTCGGCTTCAGCTTCGAGGGCGTGTTCCGCCAGCACATGATCGTCAAGGGCGAGAACCGCGACACCGCCTGGTTCTCGATGCTCGACACCGAATGGCCGACCCGCCGGGCGGGGTTCGAGCGCTGGCTCGACGCGGCGAATTTCGACGCGCATGGGCGGCAGCTGAAGTCGCTGAGTGTGAGGTGAACGCCGTCCCAGCGGATGCGTATGACCAGCTGGGGACCCGACAGAATACTCCGCGCCCTGCAGCGCTCGAGGCGAGCTACCCCGGCAGCACATCCCCCGGAAAACTGCGGGAGGCGTGCACGTCGAAGGTGAACCAGCCGGCCTGCACCCCCGGATCGCCCTCCATCAGCCGCCGCGTCTCCTCGACATCCGTGGTGAACACGCCGACGCCCGAGACCTCGCTCGTCATCGGCGATCGGGGTGACGATGGCGAGCTTGCCCGCGGCCCGGAGCTCGAAATTGCGGCGCGCGTGCTCCCAGACGATGGAGCGGTCGCCGCTGTCGGAATAGTTGGGGCCCTTTTTGAGGATCACGACCGTGTAGGCCCGGGCCTTGCCCAGCATCTCGCGCATGAAGTCGTCGGTGATCCCGGTCATGCGCGTTCCTCCTCAGAGCGCGAGGGTCAGCTGCTCCGGCGGTATCGTAGCAGCGCGCTCCACCGCCGTCCGCAGCAGCGCCAGGTCCTCGTCGCGGCTCAGCCGGTGGTCGCCGTCGGGGATCAGGGTGAAGGTCACCGGGTCGGTCAGCAGGTGCTGCACCAGCCGCAGCGAGTGCGCGCGCGGCACGTCGGGGTCCTTGCCGCCCTGGAGGATCGTCACCGGGCAGCCGAGGTCGATGCCCCTTGCCGAACATGAGGTGCTGCCTGCCGTCCTCGATCAGCCGCGCGGTGATCGGATAGGGCTCGGTCGAATATTCCGACGGCTGCTCGACCAGCCCGGTCTCGCGCAGCGCCTTCAGCTCCTTTTTCGTAAACCCCTTGAGCATCAGCTCCTCCGTCATGTCGGTCGCCGGCGCGATGAGCACCAGCGCCCGCACCCGGTCGGTGCCGCGGCGGCGCATCTCGCGGGCCAGCAGCAGCGCCAGCCAGCCGCCCATCGAGGAGCCGACCACCACCTGCGGGCCGCTGGTCGTCTCGAACACCGCCAGCGTCTCCTCGAGCCAGCGCGAGATCGTCCCCTCGAGGAAGTCGCCGCCCGACTGGCCGTGGCCGGAATAGTCGAAGCGGGTCACCGCCAGCCCCTTGTCGGCCCCGAGTCGGTCGAGCGTGCCGGCCTTCGAGCCGGTCATGTCCGAGCGGTAGCCGCCGAGCCAGAACAGGCCCGGGCTGCCGCCGCCGCGCCGCAGCATGGCGATCCGCCGCGCCTCCGCACCTACGCCCACGTCCAGAAATTCCAGCTTGGTTTCCAACTTGCCGCCCCGCGCTTACCTATCGCGACGCCTTTTGCCCGTAGCTGTATCCAACGGCAACACATTCCCATAATAGCGTCACGACCGGGCACTTCTTGGCTCCGGCGGTGTTGACTTATCGCCCAGCCGGCACGATTTTAGCCCGGATTTCCCGCCACCCCGGTAACAACTGAAGGATCGCTTGCCATTCGTCGTCCCATGAGACCCGTCGCGCCCCAGAAGGATGGGCCGCTATCCAACGAAGACATCTCCTCCCCCGACGTCCAGCTCATTGATGCCGAAGGCGCCAATCGCGGCGTGGTTCGGACGCGCGACGCTATTACCGAAGCGCAGGAGCAGGGGCTCGACCTGGTGATCATCTCCCCGAACGCCACTCCGCCGGTGGCCAAGATGCTCGATCTCGGCCGCTTCAAATATGCTGCCCAGAAGAAGGCGGCCGAGGCGCGCAAGAAGCAGAAGGTGATCGAGGTCAAGGAGATTCAGCTCCGCCCCAACATCGACGACTCACGACTACGAGACCAAGATGAAGGCGGCGCACCGCTTCCTCGACGAGGGCGACCGCGTCAAGGTGACCATGCGTTTCCGCGGCCGCGAGATGGCGCACCAGGAAATCGGCATGCAACTGCTGGTGAAGGTGCAGAGCGAGTTCGAGGCCAAGGCCAAGGTCGAATCCGCGCCGCGCTCGGAGGGCCGGCAGATGGTGATGGTACTGGCGCCGAAGTAGGCGCCAGAACCCGCAGAGCAGTTCAAGGGCGGCGCGAGCCGCCCTTTCTCATTGTCGTTCTCGCCCGGCGAACAAGCCGGCAACCGCCACCAGCACCCAGCCCAGCATCAGGCAGCCGCCCCCGAGCGGCGCCGCGAAGGGGAAAAGCGCCGTACCGGCGATCCCCCGCATGGCCAGATCGCCCGCGAACAGCACCAGTCCGACGGCGAGCACGATGCCCGCCGTGAGCGCCAGCCGGCGCCGCGCGATAAGACTGAGCCCGATCAGGGCCGCCGCATGGAACAGCAGGAAGTTCGCCGCGATCGCCAGGTTGCCGCCGCCGACATGGCTGGCATAGGCGGCGGTGGCGACGCCCAGCGCGCCGGCGATTCCCGCCGCGACCAGCAGCCCGCGCTGCCCGGAAGTCATCTCCATCTCTGCGCTCTCCCGACCGGCCTTAGAGCCGCCTTAGCATTCCGGCGGCCGGCTCCGCTGCGACAAATTGCACGCCGGTTTACGCTTGCGCTACCGCAGCTATGGGAACATGGGTTCGCCCAACAACCCGCCCCCACCGCGCCTTGGGCGTCCTTCAGGACGTCGCCGCCGCTCTTCTTTCGAGCTCCGGCCCCGCGCGTTGGAGGGGCCAGGCCCCCGGGCCACCACGGAGTCCATCACTCATGTCTTCAGTTGCAGCCGCACCGGTGGCCACCGCGCCAGCCAATTCGCGCTCGCGTGTCCTGCTCGCCAGCCTCGTCGGCACGACCATCGAGTTCTACGATTTCTACGTCTACGCGACCGCCGCGGTGCTGGTGTTTCCGCACCTGTTCTTCCCGGCGGGGAACGAGACCACGGCGCTGCTCTCGTCCTTTGCCGTGTTCGGCGCGGCGATGATCGCCCGACCCCTCGGCGCCATCTTCTTCGGCCATCTCGGCGACCGGCGCGGCCGCAAGGTGACCCTGGTCGGCGCGCTGCTGACCATGGGCATCGCCACGTTCCTGATCGGCCTGCTGCCGACCTATGCGATGGCCGGCTGGCTGGCGCCGGCGCTGCTGGTGCTGCTGCGGCTGGCGCAGGGTTTCGCGCTCGGCGGCGAGTGGAGCGGTGCGGCGCTGGTCGCGACCGAGAACGCGCCTCCCGGCAAGCGCGCGATCTTCGGCACCTTCCCGCAACTGGGCGCGCCGGTCGGCTTCATCATCGCCAACGGCCTGTTCCTCGTCATCGCGGCGATGCTGCCCTCGGACGATCCGTCGCGGCCCTCCGCCGCCTTCCTCGAGTGGGGCTGGCGCATCCCCTTCCTGTTCTCGGTGATCATGGTGGTGGTCGGGCTGTGGGTCCGCCTCAGCCTCGTCGAGAGCACGGCCTTCGAGAAAACGGTGCGGCAGGGCAAGGTGCAGCGCCTGCCGCTGGCCTCGGTGTTCCAGCGCCACTGGAAGGAGCTGGTCCTCGGCACGTTCTACATGCTCGCGACCTATGTGCTGTTCTACCTGATGACCACCTTCTCGCTGAGCTACGGCCGGGCGGCGACCACGGCGGCGGTGCCGGGGCTCGGCTACAGCTACAACGCCTTCGTCTTGATGATGATCGCCGGCGTCGTGTTCTTCGGGCTGTTCACCCTCCTCTCCGGGCCGTGGGCCGACCGCTGGGGCCGGCGCCGCACGCTGATCTGGGTGACGCTGGGCATCATCGCCTTCGGCCTCGTCTGGGTGCCGCTGCTTTCGGCCGGCTTCGTCGGCACCATGGCCTGGCTGATCATCGGCTTCACGCTGATGGGGATGACCTTCGGCCCCATGGGCGCACTGCTGCCCGAGCTCTTTCCCGCCAATGTCCGCTATACCGGCTCGGGCATCTCCTACAACGTCTCGTCGATCCTCGGCGCCGCGGTGGCGCCGTTCATCGCCGTCGCGCTCTGGAGCTATGGCGGCGGCAGCCCGTTCTGGGTGGGGATCTACCTCTCCGTCATGGGCGTGCCTCACGCTGATCGCGCTGCTGCTCGGCAAGGAGACCCGCGACATCGACATCGACGCCTGACGACACGCCGGGGGCAGCCGGCATCCAACCTGCTGCCCCGGCATAAACCCTTGGCGCTATTAACTTTAACGGCTAACCACGCGCAGTGTTCGGGGGCCGACGCACTGGCTCTCGTCACGGCAATTAAGTAAAAACTCACCAAGACTTGTGTTTTGTGTGAGTTCCGTTTCGTGTCGCCCTCGGATTATCTGCGCGCCATCTTGCACCGGGAGGCTGTCGATACTGAACTGACCTCCCCGCTGCGGCGGCTCGAGGGCCAGATCGAAAGGCTGGCGCGGGCCTGGGCCGGACGCCGGCTGCTGGAAGTCTATCCGGCGGGCGGCTTCGAGAAAGGCACGGCCAACCAGTCGGGCATGAGCATCGACTTCGTCGTGTCGCTGAGCCCCGACACCCCCTTCACCATCAGCCAGATCTACGAGTCCCTCTATGGCGCGCTGCAGCGCGGCGGGCTCGATCCGGTGCGCCGGCCGGTGTCGATCGGGCTGCTGCTCGACGGCGCCGCGGTCGACCTCATCCCAGCCAAGCGCGAGGCGCTGTTCAATGACCTGCACGAACTCCATTCCGCGCGGCGCGGCACGCCGCTCAAGACCAACCTGGCGCAGCACCTGCTCGACGCCTATGACCATGGGCGGCAGGAAGAGATCCGCATCCTGAAGCTCTGGCGCGACCAGGCCGGCCTCGACTTCCCGTCATTCTATCTCGAGCTCGCGACGGTCTCGGCGCTGCGGCACCGGCCGCGAGGGGAACTGGCCGACAATGTCTGGCACGTCCTCGGCTATCTCGAGCAGAATTTCGTCAGCCGCGGCGTGCTCGATCCCGCCAATGTCAACAACGTCGTCTCCGCCGAGATGAGCACGGCCGAGAAGCGCACCGTGGCCGCCGCGGCGGCAACTGCGCGCAACGGGCGGCCGTGGTCGGCGATTGTCGCCTAGGGGCGACGAGCGGTGTTATGCTCGGTCGTCCTCGGGGGGAGGCGCTGATGTTCAACCACAAGGAAACGCTGTTCCATGTCACGAGCCAGCTGACCCGGCGGCTCGCCAACCATTTGCGCGAGGCGCTCGCGCCGCTCGGCCTGCATCCGGCGCAGTTCACCGCGCTTGCCGAGATCGGCGAGCGCGAGGGGCTGACGCAGGCGGAGCTGGTCACGCGGCTCGACCTCGAGCAGCCGGGCGTCGCGCGCACGCTCGCCGGGCTTGAGGCCGAGGGCTGGATCGAGAAGGCCAGCCTCGGCAAGGGCCGCGCCCAGGGGCTCTATCTCAGCGACAAGGCGCGCGCGGTGCTGCCCGAGGCGGCGAACGCCGCGGCCCGCGCCGACCGCGCCGCGATGGCCACGCTGACCCGCACCGAGGCCGCGCACCTCCTCGACGGGCTCAGCGAACTCGCCGAGGCGAACCGGACCTGGGCGCGTTGACGCGCCCCCCTCCCCACACTTGCCTACCCGGCGCTTTGCCCCTATACAGCCGGCTTCTCGACGGACCGCCCGGCCAACAGGCATGCCGTGGCGGCCCCGAATGCTGGCTCGCAAGAGCAGCCACTAACCAGGACAGCAAAATGCCAAAGATGAAGACCAAATCGGGCGCCAAGAAGCGCTTCAAGATGACTGCGACGGGCCGCGTGAAGGTCGGCGTCGCGGGCAAGCGTCACCGACTCCTCAGCCACGACGCCGACTACATCCGCTCGCATCGGGGGACCAAGATCCTCAAGAAGGGCGATGAAGGTCTGGTCAAGTGGTACATGCCGTATAACCGTTAAGGAGCCGAACCAATGTCCCGCGTTAAAAGAGGCGTTACCGCCCACGCCCGCCACAAGAAGGTTCTGAAGGCCGCCTCCGGTTTTTACGGTCGCCGCAAGAACACCATCCGTACCGCCAAGGCCGCCGTCGACAAGGCCGGGCAGTACGCCTATCGCGATCGCCGCAACAAGAAGCGCAACTTCCGCGCCCTCTGGATCCAGCGCATCAACGCCGCCGTGCGCGATCACGGCCTGACCTACGGTCGATTTATCGACGGCCTCAGCAAGGCCGAGATCGCCGTCGACCGCAAGGTGCTCTCCGATCTCGCGATCACCGAGCCCGCAGCGTTCGCCGCACTGGTCGCCCAGGCCAAGGCCGCGCTCGGTTATCTCGGCGAGATCGAGACGACCACGCACCAGCGCGTTACCGCCTGAGCCGGCAAGACCACTCGCCTTTTCTGAGGCCCTGAGCTAAGCCTTGCGCCGCCCGGCACTCCGGGATGGCGCGGGGCTTTTTGGTTTCTGCCGCGGCCTTGCCAAAACCACGATGTCACCCCGGCGAAGGCCGGGGTCCATCCTGAGATAGCTCAAGATGGATACCGGCCTTCGCCGGCATGACCCGGTGGGTGAGGCGATAGAGAAGCAAAACGACGAGAACGGAACTCTTCAAAATGTCCCTCGACGCCCAGATCGCCACCCTTCGCGCCGAAATCACGGCCGCCACCGCCGCGGCCGGCGACGCCGCCGCCATCGAGGCGGTGCGCGTCGCCGCCCTCGGCAAGAAAGGCTCCGTCTCGGCGCTGCTCGCGACGCTCGGCAGCATGGCGCCGGAGGAGCGCAAGAGCGCCGGCGCGGCGATCAACAGCCTCAAGACCGACATGACCACCATCATCGAGGCGCGCGCCGAGGAGCTGGCCCGCGCGGCGCTCGATGCCCGCCTCGCCGCCGAGCGCGTCGACGTCACCCTGCCGGTGCGCCCGGCCCCGACGGCCGAAGGCCGCATCCATCCGGTGAGCCAGGTGATCGACGAGATCACCGCCATCTTCTCCGACATGGGGTTCTCGATCGCCGAAGGGCCCGATATCGAGACCGACTGGTACAATTTCACCGCGCTCAACTTCCCCGAGGGGCATCCGGCGCGCGAGATGCACGACACCTTCTTCATGGCGCCCTCGCCGGACGGGGTGAAGCGCGTGCTGCGCACCCACACCTCGCCGGTGCAGATCCGCACCATGCTCAAGACCAACGAGAAGCCGGCGGCGCCCTACCTCACCCCGGCCATCGATCCGCCGATCCGCGTGGTGATGCCCGGCCGCACCTACCGGCACGACTCGGACCAGACGCACACGCCGATGTTCCACCAGGTCGAGGGCCTCGTCATCGACAAGAGCTCGCATATCGGCCAGCTGCGCTGGGTGCTGGAGGAGTTCCTCAAGGCCTTCTTCGAGGTCGAGAACGTGACGCTGCGCTTCCGCCCGAGCTTCTTCCCCTTCACCGAGCCGTCGATGGAAGTCGACGTGCAGTGCGATCGCTCGGGCGCCGAGGTGAAGATCGGCGAGGGCAGCGACTGGCTCGAGATCCTCGGCTGCGGCATGGTGCACCCGAACGTCCTGCGCAATTGCGGGCTCGACCCCGACGTCTACCAGGGCTTCGCCTGGGGCATGGGGATCGACCGGCTGGCGATGCTGAAATACGGCATGAACGACCTCCGCGCCTTCTTCGACGCCGACAAGCGCTGGCTCGACCATTACGGCTTCCGCCCGCTCGACCTGCCGACGCTGTTCGGGGGGTTGTCGAGCTGATGCAGCGATCCCACCACACCCACGGTGTCATTCCCGCGAAAGCGGGAACCTCCGTTTGCGGTGCCGGCGCGGTAAACAGGGGTCCCCGCTTTCGCGGGGATGACCCAGGGCGTGGGGCGAGTGATCGGATGACCCTCCAGCCCCCACTCACCCCCGACGAGCAGCCGGTCACCACCTTCGTCGTCACCGACATCGAGTCCGACGGGCACAACCCGCTCGAATCCTCGATGCTGAGCTTCGCCTCGGTGGCGGTCGACGTCACCGGCAAGGTGCTCTCGGAGTTCGAGGCGGTGCTCACCCCGCGCCCCGACCGCCAGCCCGACCCCAACACCATGGCCTGGTGGGCGACGCAGCCCGAGGCCTGGGCGCACGCCACCGAGAACCCGGAGGACCCGGCGACGGTGATGCCGCGCTATGCCGACTGGGTGGAATCGCTTCCCGGCTTCCGCGTCTTCGCCGCGGCGCCGATGATCTTCGACGGGCTGTGGATGGACCACTATCTCGTCCACCTTCGCCGGCACCCGGGTGCTCGGCGGGCCGTACAAGACGCGGCAGATCTTCCGCGGCGGCGGCGTCTGCCTCTACACCATGGCCGGCACCCTGCGCGGCGCCGAGTACCTGAAGTGGGGCATGCAGCGCGTGCCGCCCGAGTGGTACGGCAATATCGAACACACGCACCGCGCCATCGACGACGCGCGCGGCTTTGCCAACGTCCTTGCCAAACTCTTCGAGATCTCCGGCGCAGCTGCCCGAAGATCGAAGCGACCGAAAGCATATACAGATGAAGTTCACCCTCGACTGGCTCAAGGAGCACCTCGACACCACCGCCAGCGGCCGCCGAGATCGGCGAGGCGCTGACCATGATCGGGCTCGAGGTCGAGGAGATCGTCGATCCGGCGGCGGCGCTGAAGCCGTTCGTCGTCGCGCATGTCGTCTCGGCCGAGAAGCACCCCAATGCCGACAAGCTGCAGGGTCTGCAAGGTCGATGCCGGCACCGGCGAACTGATCGACGTGGTCTGCGGCGCGCCCAATGCCCGCACCGGCATGAAGAGCGTCTTCGCCTTCCCCGGCACCTATATCCCCGGCAGCGACTTCACCCTCACCAAGGGCAATATCCGCGGCGCGGCGTCGAACGGCATGCTGTGCTCGGCGCGCGAGCTCGAGCTCAGCGACGACCATAACGGCATCATCGAGCTGCCCGAGGATGCGCCGGTGGGCCAGCGCTATGTCGACTATGCGAAGCTCGGCGGCGTCGTGATCGACATCTCGATCACCCCCAATCGCGGCGACGCGACGGGGGTCTACGGCATCGCCCGCGATCTCGCCGCCTATGGCCTCGGCACGCTGAAGGACGGCTCGGTTCCGCCCCAGCCCTCGCCCGGCGGCAAGGGCCCGATCGGCGTCGACCTGCGCGTTTGCGAAGGACGAGCCGCATGTCTGCCGGATGTTCGCCGGGCGGCTGATCAAGGGGGTCAGGAACGGCCCCTCGCCCGAATGGCTGCAGCAGCGGCTGCGCGCCGTCGGCCTCCGTCCGATCAACGCGCTGGTCGACATCACCAACCTCGTCTCGCTCGACCGGGCGCGGCCGCTCCACGTCTTCGATGCCGACAAGCTGACCGGCACCGTGTTCGCCCGCATGGCGAAGGAGGGCGAGGAGGTGCTGGCGCTCGACGGCAAGACCTACAAGCTCGACTCCTCGATCTGCGTCATCGCCGATGAGGCGAAGGCGCTGGGCATCGCCGGCATCATGGGCGGCGAGGAGACCGGCTCGACCGACGAGACCACCAACGTCTTCGTCGAATGCGCCTGGTTCGAGCCGGCCGCCATCGCCAGCGCCGGCCGCAAGCTCGGCATCGTCTCCGATGCGCGCTACCGCTTCGAGCGCACCGTCGATCCGGAATCGGTCATTCCCGGCATCGAGCTCGCGACCAGGCTCATCACCGAGCTCTGCGGCGGCACCCCCTGCGAGACCGGAAGTCGCGGGCCATGTCGCCTCGCCCGGCACCGTCATCGACTTCCCGCTGTCGGAAGTCGGTCGCCTCACCGGCCTCGAGGTCGATGCCGCCGAGATCGAGCGGGTCCTCACCCGCCTCGGCTTCGCGGTCGAAGGCACCGGCGAGACCCGCAAGGTCACGGTCCCGTCCTGGCGCCCGGACGTCACCATGAAGGCCGACCTCGCCGAGGAGGTGATGCGGATCGTCGGCGTCGACAAGGTGCCGGTCGAGCCGCTGCCGCGGCTCAGCCATGTCGCGCCGCGCATGCTCACCACGCTGCAGAACCGCCGCCGGATCGCGCGCCGGGTGCTGGCGGCGCGCGGGCTCGACGAAGCCGTCAACTGGTCGTTCATCTCCGAGGCGGAGGCGGGACGTTTCGGCGGCGGCTCGGCCGCGCTGAAGCTCGCCAACCCGATCGCCTCGGAGCTCACCGACATGCGCCCCTCGCTGCTGCCGGGCCTGCTCGGCGCAGCGCAGCGCAACACCAATCGCGGCTTCTCCGACCTCAAGCTGTTCGAGGTCGGGCAGGTGTTCCACTCGATCACCCCGGAAGGCCAGAACACCTATGCCTCCGGCATCCGCCTGGGCGGGTCGCGGCACTGGCAGGGCAACCAGGGCAAGGTCTCGGTGTTCGACGCCAAGTCCGATGTGGCGGCCCTGCTCGACGCCATGGGGCACGACATCGACAAGCTGCAGCTCGTCGCCGAGCCGGCCTCGTGGAGCCATCCCGGCCGCGGCGGCCGCATCCAGCTCGGGCCGAAGGTGACCATCGGCTGGTTCGGCGAAATCCATCCGGCGCTCAGCGCGCGAATACGACCTCACCGGCCCGATCGCGGCGTTCGAGCTCGATCTCGACGCGCTGCCCGAGCCGCGCCGCAAGCCGACGCGCGCCAAGCCGGCGCTCAAGCTCAGCGATCTGATGCCGGTGGGCCGCGACTTCGCCTTCGTCGTCGATCGCGACGTTCCGGCAGCCATCCTGCTGCGGGCGGCGCGCAACGCCGACAAGGCGCTGATCTCGGGCGTCGAGGTGTTCGACGTGTTCGAGGGCAAGGGCGTCGCCGAGGGCAAGAAGTCGATCGGCATCGCGGTGACGCTGCAGCCGATCGACAAGACCCTCACGGACGAGGAGATCGACAAGGTCGCGGCCGCGGTGGTCGCGGCCGTCGGCAAGGCCACGGGCGGCGTGTTGAGAACCTGAGGCGCGCATGAAACCAGGCGGACAGGTCGACACAGCCACCCGCAGAGCCGCCGCGGAACTCTCGGTCGCCGACCTGCTGCTTGCCCCCGATCCCGCCTCCGTCCGCGTCGAGACGGCGCTGCGGCGCACCGTGCTGGTCGTCGCGATCGGGCTCTCGTGCCTGCTCGGCTATCTCACGACCTATGCGCTGCTTATCCTCGCGGCGCTGGCGGCGGCCTATTGTCTGGCACGCTATCGCGCCGTCCGGACCCAGTTCGGCCAGCCGGCCTGGCTCTTCCTCGCCGGCTTCGGCCTGCTGCTGGTCAGCGCCGTCGCGACGGCGCGGCAGCCGCTCGACCTGCTCTACCTCGTCTATTTTTCGGCCATGCTGTTCTATGCGCCGGTGGCGACGCTGTTCCGCCGCGGCGCGAACCCGTCCAATAGCCGCAAGATCGCGGATTTCGCCCTGTTCGGCACCGCGGCCGGACTGCTGGTGTCGCTGTTCTACACCTATGTCCTCGGCATGGAGCGCGCCGGGCTCGGCTCGACGATCACCGACCCGATCCGGCTCTCCAACACCGCGCTGATCCTCGGCTTCTTCGCCATGATCGGCGTCCCCGAGACCTCGGGCCGGCATCGCTTCGTCTACCTGCTCGGACCGGTGATGGCGCTGGCGGTCATCTTCGCCTCCGGCTCGCGGGCGGCGCTCATCGCCTTTCCGGTGCTGCTGTTCGTCGCCTCGCTGCTGCTGGTGCGGCGCCGCTGGCTCGCGGTGCTGGCGGGCCTGACGGTGCTGGGCGGGTTCGGCGTCGTCATCTATGTCGCCGACCTCGCCGGCGCGCGGACCTCGCTCTCGGCCTTCGACGTCCTCGGCCAGCTCGCGGCGGGGAACAGCCCGGCCGACCTCGGGACGGCGATCCGCTTCGTCCTCTACCGGGCGGGAACCGAAGCCTTCCTCGATTCGATCTGGTTCGGCCACGGCTGGGGGCAGCTGATGCACGCCATCGTGCCCTATCTCGCGAGCGATGAGCTGGTGCACGCGCAGCTGCCGCACCTTCACAACGACGCGCTCAACTTCGCCGTCGCCGCGGGGCTCCCCGGCCTCGCGGTCTATCTGCTGCTCCTGGCGCTGCCGGTGGCCTCGTGCCTCAACTCACCGCGCGACAGCCAGTACCGCACCCGGCTCTATGGCTGCAGCCTGCTCTCGATCAGCTATTTCGTGCTCGGCCTGCCCGACACCATGCTGAGCTTCACGCTCCACATCACGCTTTACGTGATCCTGACGGCGACGCTGCTCGACTACTGCCGGGACGAGCGGGGCTAGGTTCCGCTACCGCCACATACCCCACCCTCTCCGTCGTCATCGCCCGACTTGTTCGGGCGACCCAGTTCGCGGCCTGGGTTGCCCGCATGAAGCGGGCAATGACGACCGAGTGATTAGTGTGGCGGGTACTTCCTCGTAAGCGGGACCCGTTAACGCGCCTCAGATCTTCGGCCGGCTGTCGACCAGGCCACCCTTGGTCGCGGCGTCGATCTCGGCGATCTCCTCCTCCGACAGCGACAGGTTGTCGAGCACGCCGAGGCAGTCCTTGAGCTGCTCGAGGTTGCGCACGCCGATCAGCGCCGAGGTCAGCTCCTTGCGGCGCAGCACCCAGGCGAGGGCGAGCTGCACCATGCTCTGCTTGCGGCGCCGCGCGATCTCGCCGAGCTTCTCCACCGCCTCGAGGATGCGCGGCTCGAGCCGGCTGGCCGAGAGCGAGTAGTTCTCCGAGGCGCGGGTGCCCGCGAGGTCGCCCTTCAGCTTGTTGTACTTGCCCGACAGGATCCCCTGCTGCAGCGGCGAGAAGGCGATGACGCCGACGCCCAGCTCGCCGCAGGCATCGATGGTGCCGTCGTCCTCGATCCAGCGGTTGAGGATCGAGTAGCTGGGCTGGTGGATCAGCAGCGGCACGCCCATCTCCTTGAGGATGCGATGCGCCTCGCGGGTCTGCTGCTGCGGATAGGACGAGATGCCGACATAGAGCGCCTTGCCCTGGAGCGATGCAGCTGCGCCAGCGCGCCCATGGTCTCCTCGAGCGGCGTGTTGGGGTCGTAGCGGTGCGAATAGAAGATATCGACATAGTCGAGCCCCATGCGCTTGAGGCTCTGGTCGGCCGAGGCGATGAGGTACTTGCGCGAGCCGAGATCGCCATAGGGGCCCGGCCACATCTGCCAGCCGGCCTTGGTCGAGATGATCATCTCGTCGCGATAGGGCCGGAAATCGCGCGCCATGACGTCGCCGAACAGTTCCTCGGCCGAGCCGGGCGGCGGGCCGTAATTGTTGGCGAGGTCGAAATGCGTGACGCCGCGGTCGAAGGCGTAGCTCAGCATCTCGAAGGCCGAGGGATAGTCGCGCGTGCCGCCGAAATTCTGCCACAGCCCGAGGCTGATCACCGGCAGCTTCAGCCCCCAGCGCCCGGCGTTGCGATACTGCATGTTGTCGTAGCGTGCGTCGCTGGCGCGGTAGGTCATCTCGTCTTCCCCCAGAATCGTGCCGATGTTGCCCGGCTTATCGCCCGGGTGCTACACCCGCGGCAATGATCGAGCCACTAGAAATTCCGCCCGCCAGTCTGGCCGACAGCGCCGGCCCATTCAAGGTGCTGGCGCTCTACAAGTTCGCGCCGCTCCCCGACTGCGGGGCGCTGAAGCCGCAACTGGCCGAGTTCTGCTGCGCCCGCCGCATCCGCGGCACCTTCATCCTCGCGCCCGAGGGCATCAACGGCACGGTCGCCGGCCGCCCCGAGGCGATCGACGCGCTGATGGACTGGTTCGAGACCTCGCCCGCTCTGGGCCGGACGCCTGGCAGGCGCCGAGGCCAAGTTCTCGAGCGCCGAAGCGATGCCCTTCCTTCGGATGAAGGTGCGGCTCAAGCCCGAGATCGTGACGCTCGGGCACCCGAGGCCGACCCCGGCATCCGGGTCGGCACCTATGTCGAGGCGCGGCGACTGGAACCGGCTGATCGAGCGCAACGACGTGACGCTCATCGACACCCGCAACGACTACGAGGTGGCGCTCGGCACCTTCGCCAATGCCCGCGATCCGGCGACCCGCAACTTCACCGAGTTCAAGGACTACGTGGCGCGGCTCGACCCCGAGCGGCACCCGAAGGTCGCGATGTTCTGCACCGGCGGCATCCGCTGCGAGAAGGCCTCCTCGTACCTGTTGTCGAAGGGCTTCAAGGAGGTGTTCCACCTCAAGGGCGGCATCCTCAAATACCTCGAGACGGTGCCGGATGCCGAAAGCCGCTTTACGGGCGAATGCTTCGTCTTCGACGAGCGGGTCTCGGTGACCCACGGCCTCGAAGAGGGCCAGGCGGTGCTCTGCCGCGCCTGCCGCAACCCGATGATGCCGGCGGACGCCGTCGGTACCCTCTGTACGGACTGCGCGGAAGCGGCCCCCGAAGGCGCGGCCGAACGCGAGCGGCAGATGCAGTTGGCACGCGCCCGCGGCGAGGCGCATCTGGGCGACGACGCCGCGGCCACGGCGGCGCGCAACAAGGCGGCAAAGCTCGCGAGGCGCCGGCAATCCGGCTGAGCCGGACCGACCTCACCCCTTCGACGAAACTGCAACGGGCCGGCGCTCTCGCCCAGCCCATTGGTCGCGCATGGATATTCTGCCGCGCCTCCTTCCGGGATATAAAGCTTTCTTTATATAAGCCTTGACCGCGCCCGCGGCCGGTGGCAACAATCCCACCCATCCACGCGGATTTCCGCCTTTTGGGGCTATTTTCGGGGGTTTCACCGTGACACGGGCATCCTACCTCTTCACTTCGGAATCCGTTTCCGAGGGCCATCCGGACAAGGTTTGCGACCGGATCTCCGACGAGATCGTCGACCTCGTGTTCCGCGAGGCGAAGAAATCCGGCATGGATCCCGCCCAGGTGCGCATCGCCTGCGAGACCCTGGCGACGACCAACCGCGTGATCATCGCCGGCGAGGTGCGGGTCCCGGATACGCTGCTCAAGAAGGGCAAGGACGGCAAGGTGCTGACCGATGCCGCCGGCCACCCGGTGGTCAATCCGGCGAAGTTCAAGTCCACGGCGCGCAAGGCGATCAAGGCGATCGGCTACGAGCAGTCGGGCTTCCACTGGAAGACCGCCAAGATCGACGTGCTGCTGCACGGCCAGTCCGCCGACATCGCGCAGGGCGTCGACGAATCCGGCAACAAGGACGTGGGCGCGGGCGACCAGGGCATCATGTTCGGCTATGCCAGCCGCGAGACCCCGGAGCTGCTGCCGGCGCCGATCTACTACGCGCACAAGATCCTCGAGAGCCTGACGCACGCCCGCAAGAACGGCGACACCAATGCCCGCAAGCTCGGCCCCGACGCCAAGAGCCAGGTGACGGTCAGATACGAGAACGGGCAGCCGGTCGGGGTCACCCAGATCGTGGTCTCCACCCAGCATCTCGACGCCTCGCTCAATTCCGACGACGTCCGCAAGATCATCGAGCCCTATGTGCGCGCCGCGCTGCCCGAGGGCTGGATCGGGCAGGAGACGATCTGGCACGTCAATCCGACCGGCAAGTTCGTGGTCGGCGGTCCCGACGGCGACGCCGGGCTCACCGGCCGCAAGATCATCGTCGACACCTATGGCGGCGCGGCCCCGCATGGCGGCGGCGCCTTCTCGGGCAAGGATCCGACCAAGGTCGACCGCTCGGCCGCCTATGCGGCGCGCTACCTCGCCAAGAACGTGGTCGCCGCCGGCCTCGCCGACCGCGCCACGATCCAACTCAGCTATGCCATCGGCGTCGCCAAGCCGCTCTCGATCTACGTGGACCTGCACGGCACCGGCAAGGTCGAGGAAAGCAAGCTGGAATCGGTGCTCGGCGAGGTGTTCGACCTGAGCCCCCGCGGCATCCGCACCCGGCTCGAGCTCAACAAGCCGATCTACGCCAAGACCTCCGCCTACGGCCATTTCGGCCGCAAGCCCGGCCGCGACGGCAGCTTCTCGTGGGAAAAGACCGACCTGGTCCCGGCGCTGAAGGCGGCGGTGAAGGCGGCTTAACTGGGGCGAAGACCCCCTCACCCGCCGCTACGCGGCGACCTCTCCCCCGCGGGAGAGGTGAGTTGGGGCACGACCTTGCCACATCACCACCTCTCCCTCTGAGGGAGAGGTGGCCGAAGGCCGGGTGAGGGGGCCTTTCATCGGCACATGTCGACCAACCCCACAGGGTCATCCCCGCGAAGGCGGGGATCTCCGTTTGCTGGCAGCGCGAACCAGATTCCCGCTTCCGCGGGAATGACTCCGTGCTAGTGGGACAATAATGACCTCCAAACCCCACCACCCCCTCAACATCGCCGGCGAGCCGCGCGCCTTTTTCGGGCGCCGCTCGGGCAAGCGGCTGCATCGCGGCCAGGACCGGCTGTTCAAGGAACTGCTGCCGGAGCTGCAGATCGAGCTGCCCGAAACCGGGCTCGATCCGGCCGCGCTCTTTCCTTCCGCCAGCCAGGTGATCCTCGAGATCGGCTATGGCGGCGGCGAGCATCTGGCGCGGCAGGCGCGCGAGAACCCGGAGACCGGCTTCATCGGCTGCGAGGTGTTTTCCGGCGGCATCGCCAAGCTGGTCGAAAAGATCGACGAGGAGAAGCTCGGCAACGTGCGCCTCTTCACCGACGACGCGCTGAAGCTGCTGCAGAAGCTGCCCGATGCCAGCCTCGCCGGCGCCTACCTGCTCTATCCCGACCCGTGGCCGAAGACCCGGCACCACAAGCGCCGCTTCGTCTCGCCGCTGACGCTGTCGGAGCTCGCGCGAACGCTGAAGCCCGCCGCGGTCTTCCGCTTCGCCACCGATATCGAGGACTATGCCGACTGGACGCTGGCGCATGTGCTGCGCGAGCCGCGCTTCCGCTTCGATCCGGAGCGCCCCGGCATCTGGCACGAGCCCTACGAGGGCTGGCAGCCGACGCGCTACGAGGAGAAGGCGCGGGCTGAGGGGCGGCAAACCAGCTTTTATTTCAACTTCTTGCGGCTCTGACGAGCGGGCACCCTTACGACGAATTAATGGAACGTTTAGGCAACTGCCGCTCAAATCCTACCGTTCGCCTCTGGAAAATCCCGCCAGGCAGACGATATCCGCGCTGAGGGGAATTCAGCGCTGCCCACCGGGCAGTGCCTCAAGGAGTTCAGCCATGGCGTCACACCCCAGTCAGCCGCTTCATCCTGAAGTGATCGAGGAGCTGATCACCGCGCGCGGCAGCAAATGGACCATGCCGGTGGTGCTGCACCTGAAACAGCAGACCATGCGGTTCTCGGAGTTGCAGCGCGACATCGGCACGATTTCGCAGAAGGCGCTGACCTCGACGCTGCGAACGCTGGAACGCAACGGCTTCGTCAGCCGGACCGGCTACGCCACCATTCCGCCGCGGGTCGATTATGCCCTGACCGATCTCGGGCGCGAGATCCTCGCCGTGTACGAGGTGTTCGAGCTGTTCGCGGCGCGCCGCTGGCACGAGGTGCTGGAGGCGAGGCGGGCCTTCGACATGCGGGAGCAGCAGGAGCCTTCCCCACTGCTGCGGGTCGGCACCGCCCGCTAGGCGGACCGGCGGCGGAGCCGTCGGTCCAGCGGGGTCTACGCCGATCAGTCGAAGAAGTGATCTTCGAGCAGCGACTCGTTGCTTGCCGGCAGCTTGGCACCGGTGTCGAGCTTGCTCAGCACGCGGGTGTTGGGCGTGGCCGCACCCACCGGCTTCAGCGTCTCAGCGTCGAAATACTGGTAGGCGGTGGAGCCGTCCGCGAGTTCCACGGTGGCCCGGAAGTTGCCGTTCCAGCCTTCGCTGGCGTCGATGGCGTGAATGCCCTTGTGCTGCAACTGGGTGACGTACCAGTCCGCATCAAAGCTCGGATTTTCGGCAGCGATGACCGGCGCGGCAGCCAAACCGGCTGCCAGGAGGACTGCGACTGCGAGGGAGGGGATCTTCATTCTGTCGTTCCTTTCTAGTCTGACAGCCCCGAGATCGGCCTCGACCGGCTGCGGCACAAGACGCGAAATCCCTCTCCCTCCCCCTTGAAATCTGCTTGGCGCAACAGAGGGTTACGCCAAAGAGCGCGACTGAGGGAAGCGTAACCAGGTAGCCTCGGAGGGGGTTGGTCTCCTCAAGGGAACCGTAGGCCGGCCGGGGGCTTGCGATGGATTTCGCTTCGCCGCATCGTTCGAGGAGCGGGAACTTCGCGCCTCAGCGCGACGTCCTCAGGGTGCAAGGAGCCTCTCGATGCAACAAAGCGTGAAAATCCTGAATATTGAGAAAGTTACGCACAATGTGCGGCGCTACACGGTGGAGAAGCCGGAGGGATATCGGTTCGAACCGGGCCAGGCGACGGAACTGTCGCTCGACGAGGAAGGCTGGCGCGACAAGAAGCACCCCTTCACCTTCACCGCGCTCAACGACTGGCCGAACCTCGAATTCACCATCAAGAGCTATTTCGACACCGGCGGCGACGGCGTCACCGAGCGGCTATTTTCCTACGGCGTGGGCGACCGGCTGATCCTGCGCGATGCCTGGGGGACGGTGACCTACAAGGGGCCCGGCACCTTCATCGCGGGCGGGGCGGGCGTCACCCCGTTCATCGCCATCCTGCGCCAGCTGCAGAAGGACGGCCGGCTCGCCGGCCACCGCCTGATCGCCTCGAACCGGACGGTCGCCGACATCATCCTGCGCGACGAGTTCGAGCGGATGGATGGGCTCGAAACCACCTGGACGGTGACCGACGACCCGCAGGCAACGGGGGTGCTGCACGAGCGGATCGACGAACAGTTCCTCAAGCGCCACGTCCGCGACATCGGCCAGAACTTCTACCTCTGCGGCCCCGACCCCATGGTCAAGGAACTGCGCGAAACCCTCGAAGGCCTCGGCGCCAGCACCGAGGCGCTGACCTGGGAGAAGTAGGGTTTTCGCCGTCGTCATCGAATGGGGCTTGGTCTCTCCCCGTCGTCCTTCTCCCCTGAGGGAGAAGGTGGCCGAAGGCCGGATGAGGGGCTGCGCAGCCGCAGGCTGCGCGATCGGAGCGCAGCGACGAGCGACGCCGGCGTCTCCCGCTCCCCGCGCTCAGTACCGCGCGGGCCCTCCGGCTTGTTGGCGGCGATCTCCTCGATCCGGGCCAGCACGTCCGGCGTCAGCTTGTCCCGGTGCTTGAGCGCCTCGAGGTTGTCCTTGAGCTGGCTCAGCTTGCTGGCGCCGAGGATCACCGTCGAGACGTGCGGGTTGGCGAGGCACCAGAGCAGCGCCAGGTGGTGGATCGGCAGCCCGACCTCCTTGGCCAGCGCCGCGAGCAGCTTGCACCTTGGCCAGTTCGCTCTTGCCCTTGTCGCTGTCGAGCCGCGCCTTCAGCCACTCGTAGCCGGGCAGGTTCATGCGGCTGTCGGCCGGGATGCCGTCGTTGTACTTGCCGGTGAGGATGCCCGAGGCGAGCGGCGACCAGATCGTGGTGCCGAGCCCGAACAGCTCGTAGAGCGGCAGGAACTCGGACTCGACCTTCTCGCGGCGGAACAGGTTGTATTCCGGCTGCTCCATGGTCGGCGGCGTCAGGTTGAACTGGCGCGCCGCCGCATAGGCCTCGGTGAGCTGCTGCGCGGTCCATTCCGAGGTGCCCCAGTAGAGCACCTTGCCCTGCACGATCAGGTTGTGCATCGCCCGGACCGTTTCCTCGATCGGGGTGTCGATGTCCGGCCGGTGGCAGAAATAGAGGTCGAGATAGTCGACCTGCAGCCGCTTCAGCGCCGCATGGCGCGGCATCGGTGACGTGCTTGGCGGAGAGGCCCGCGCTGCGTCGGCTTCGAGCCGCCCCAGAACACCTTCGAGGACACCGCATAGGTGTCGCGCTGCCAGTTCAGCGTCTTCAGCGCCTCGCCCATGACGATCTCGGCATTGCCCTGCTCGTAGCCCTCGGCGTTGTCGAAGAAGTTGATGCCGTTGTCATAGGCGTGGCCCATGAGCGAGACGGCGTCGTCCTCGCCCACCTGCTTGCCGAAGGTGACCCAGGCCCCGAAGGAGAATTCGCTGAGCTTGAGGCCAGACTTGCCGAGGCGCCGGTATTCCATGATGTCGATGATCCGTGGCTGGGGTGTCGAAGGAGGGACGGGCAGTCTATGGTCGGTGCGCGACCAATTCAACGGCACCGTCCCCCATTGCGTCGCGGCCGGCGAGTTGTGCTTGTGAGCCAGGCCCGGCCAGACTCCCGGCGGCAATGGAGGCAGGTTCATGCGGTTCATCATCTATGGGCTGGGCGCCATCGGCGGCACGTTCGCGGCGGCGCTGAGCCAGGCCGGCTATCCGGTGGTCGGCATCGCCCGGGGCAAGATGCTGGAGGCGGTCCGGGCCGACGGGCTGCGCTTCCGTACGCCCGAGGGCGAAGCCCGCGTGCGTTTCCCGGTGGCGGCGGCCCCCGGCGAAATCGAGTTCGAGCCGGACGACGTCATCCTCCTCACCATGAAATCGCAGGATACCGCTGCCGCGGTGGCCGCGCTGCGCGAAGCGGGGGTGCGGCAGCAGGCCGTGGTGTGCGCCCAGAACGGGGTCAACAACGAGCGGCTGGCGCTCCGCTACTTTGCCAATGTCTGTGCCCTCACGGTGATCCTCCCAGCCGACTATGTCACGCCGGGCGAGGTCATCTGCTACGGCACTCCCAGGTACGGCATCTGCGATCTCGGCCGCTATCCGCACGGCATGGACGAGCACGTCTCCGCCATCGCCGCGGCGCTCGAGCGCGCCAACTTCGCCGCCTTCCCGATGCCACAGGTGATGCGTTCCAAGCACGGCAAGCTGCTCGAGAACCTCGGCAACATCATCGAGGCGGCGCTCGGACCGGACGCTACTGCCCCCGATATCGTGCGCGCGGTGCGCGCCGAGGCGGAAACCGTCTACCGCGCCGCCGGCATCGACTGGATCGAACTCAAGCGCGACGAGCCACGCCGGAAGGGCGTGTTCGAGGTCGCCGAGGTCCCGGGGGTCGAGCGCGCCGGCGGCTCGTCGCTGCAGAGCCTTAAACGCCAGACCGGCAGCATCGAAACCGGCTATCTCAATGGCGAGATCGTGCTGCTGGGGCGCCTCCACGGCGTCGCGACGCCGCTCAACGAGGCGCTGTGCGAGCTCGCCGAGAAACTGACCCGCGAGGGCATCGAGCCGGGGAGCCTGACGCCCGGTGCACTACGCGAGCGGCTGGGCCTCGGCGGCTAGGCGCCGACCGGCGCCCGTCACTTGCGCGATAGCCGCATCGGCGCTATATGAGCGCCAACAACATCTCTGGCTGTTAAGCGAGAGTGGGGTGCCGAACGGCCCCCGCTCTTTTTGTTTTAGAAGGGCCTGATGGCTTTCGACCTCAACGACAAGCGCTACGTCAAGGAGACCGGCCTCGAGGCGCGAATCGCGCGCATCGTCGAGCCGGTGGCGAACGATCTGGGCTACAGCCTGGTCCGCGTGAAGATCACGCAGGAGAACGGCTGCACGCTGCAGATCATGGCCGAGGACGAGGCCGGGCGCTTCACGATCACCGATTGTGAGCGTCTTTCCAAGGAGTTGTCGCCGGTGCTCGACGTCGAGGACCCGATCGACCGCGAGTACCATCTCGAGGTCTCCTCGCCCGGCATCGACCGTCCGCTGGTCCGCGCGCGCGACTTCAGGACCTATATCGGCCACGAAGCCAAGGTAGAACTTTCCGACTTGCTGGAGGGGCGGAAACGGTTCCGCGGGGAGATCGCGGCGGTGGATGACGAGAGCGTCACTCTGCGCCTGCCGGATGCGCCCAAGGATACCGACCCCGAACCACAAGCTGCCGCTGGCGCTGCTGGCCGATGCCAAGCTGGTAATGACGGACGCGCTGATGAACATGGCGCGCGCCGACCAGGAAGAGCACCCGCTCGATGACGACGAGGACATCGAGACCATCGAAGTGACCGAAGAGACCGATTCTCAACAGGAGAAGAACTAAATGGCCGTCAGCGCGAACCGGCTGGAACTGCTCCAGATCGCCGATGCCGTTGCCCGCGAGAAGTCGATCGACCGCATGATCGTGATCGAGTCGATGCAGGACGCCATCGAGAAGGCCGCCAAGACCCGTTACGGCGCCGAGACCAACGTGCGCGCGGAGATCAATCCGCGCACCGGCGAGTTGCGCCTGTGGCGGCTGCTCGAGGTGGTCGAGAACGTCGAGGAGTACGGCCGGCAGATCTCGCTCAAGGACGCGCAGGCCCGCAACGGCGCCGCCAAGTACGGTGACTTCGTCACGGAGCCGCTGCCGCCCGATCGAGTTCGGCCGCATCGCCGCCCAGTCGGCCAAGCAGGTGATCGTGCAGAAGGTGCGCGATGCCGAGCGCGACCGCATGTACGACGAGTATATCGGCCGCGTCGGCGAGATCGTGAACGGCACGGTGAAGCGCGTCGAATACGGCAACGTCATCGTCGACCTCGGCCGCGGCGAGGCCATCATCCGGCGCGACGAGCTGATCCCGCGCGAGCTCTATCGCTACGGCGACCGCGTCCGCGCCTATATCTACGACGTCCGCCGCGAGCAGCGCGGCCCGCAGATCTTCCTTTCCCGCACGCATCCGCAGTTCATGGCGAAGCTGTTCATGCAGGAAGTGCCGGAGATCTACGACGGCATCATCACCATCCGCTCGATCGCCCGCGATCCGGGCAGCCGCGCCAAGATCGCGGTGACCTCGTCGGATTCCTCGATCGACCCGGTCGGCGCCTGCGTCGGCATGCGCGGCAGCCGCGTGCAGGCGGTGGTGGCGGAACTGCAGGGCGAGAAGATCGACATCATCCCCTGGACCGAGAGCATCGCCGACCTCGTGGTCTCGGCGCTGCAGCCGGCCGACGTGGCCAAGGTCGTGCTCGACGAGCAGGCCGAGCGCATCGAGGTGGTGGTTCCCGACGAGCAGCTGTCGCTCGCCATCGGCCGCCGCGGCCAGAACGTGCGGCTCGCTTCGCAGCTCATCGGCTGGGACATCGACATCCTGACCGAGCAGGAAGAGTCGGAGCGCCGGCAGAAGGAATTCACCGAACGGTCGGCACTTGTTCATGCAGGCCCTTGATGTTGACGAGATGGTTGCCCAACTATTGGCTTCCGAAGGTTTCTCGTCGGTCGAGGAACTCGCCTATATCGATCTCTCCGAGATCGCCTCGATCCAGGGCTTCGACGAAGAGACGGCGGGCGAAATCCAGACCCGCGCCAGCGACTATTTGGCGGCGATCGAGAAGGCCAATGACGACGAGCGCAAGTCGCTCGGCGTCGACGACGAGCTCTACGACATCCCCGGTCTCAACGCGGCGATGCTCGTTGCGCTCGGCAAGGACGGCGTCAAGACCGTCGAGGATTTCGCGGGCCAGGCGGCCGACGATCTCGTCGGCTGGACGGAACGCAAGGACGGCGAGACCAAGCGTTTCGACGGCACGCTGAAGGATTTCCCGGTGTCCCGCGAGGAAGCCGAGGAGATGATCTTGCAGGCCCGCCTCAAGGCCGGCTGGATCACCGAGGCGGACCTTGCCGCGCCCGAAGAGGCCGCCCAGGAAGGGGCGCCGGCTTAAGCCGCGTGGTCGAACTGGTGCCGCGCCGCGAGGAAACCGAGAGGCTCTGTGCTCTCACCCGCGAGGTGAAGCCCGTGGCCGAGCTGATCCGCTTCGTCGTCTCACCGGACGACGAGGTGGTGCCGGATACGGACGCCAAGGCCGAGGGCCGCGGCGTCTGGATCAGCCTCGGGCTCACCAAGGTGGCCGAGGCGCAGAAGAAGAAGGCCTTCGCGCGGAGCCTCAAATCCGACGTGAAGGTGCCCGATGACCTTGCCGGGCTGACCCGGCGGCGGCTCGAGGAGCGGTTCACTTCGGCACTCAGCCTCGCCCGCAAGGCGGGTCAGCTGGTGACCGGCGCGACCAAGGTCAAGTCCGCGATCGAGGCGGGAGAGGTCATCGCCCTCCTGACCGCGACGGACGCGGCGGAGGACGGACGCAACAAGCTCCTGGGCTCGCTCAGGGGCTACAGCAAGGCGGCGGAAGAAGCGGGATTGAACCTGCCGGAAACGCAGCATTTCGAATTACTCGATTCGGGCCAAATGGGTTTGGCACTCGGGATCGAAAATGTGATACATGCTGCGCTCACTAAAGGGGGCGCGGCCCAGGCGGCAGTGCAACGTGCAGAAAGACTGGCCCGTTACATTGCCAACTAGATGGGCTGATTGAGCGGCGCGGCAGCGCTACGCCGCCCCTGGAGCCCGGCAACCGGACTGACATCGGCCACTCCCCGAGAGGGTGACCGATCACGAGTTTCGTGAAGGAAGACGCGAGTTACATGGCTGATAACGACGACAAGCGCGAAGATTCTGGTGCCGGCGGCAAGAAGACACTGTCATTGAAGGGAGCCCCCAACCTGGGCGGCCGTCCCAACATGACGCGTTCGTCGCGGAGCACCGTGGTCGTCGAGAAGCGGACACGGTTCGTGCCCCCGGGCGCGCCCGGTTCGCACGCGCCGCGTCCTGCCTCCGGCTCCACTCCTGCCTCGACCGGCCGCCCCTCGGGCGGCGCGTCGTCGCAGGGCGGGCGCCCCTATGGCCAGCAGTCGCGGCCGCCTTCCCGCGGCCCCCAGCCAGGCTTCCGCCCCTCTGCCGGCCTGAGCGCCACAGAAGCCGACGCCCGGGCCCGGGCCCTGCGCGAAGCCGCCGGCCGCCAGGTCGAGGAAGAGGCTCGCGCCCGCGCCGAGGAAGCCCGCCGCATCGAAGAGGATGCGCGCCGTCGCGCCCTCCGCGAGGAAGCCCAGCGTGCCGAAGAGGCCAAGCAGCGCGCCGCCGAGGCGGACCGCGCGCTTGAGGAGGTTGCCGAGGTCTCGAACGTTTCGCGCGAGCCCCGCATCTCGCCGGCGCGGCGCGCCGCGGCCACTCCGCAGTCGCGGCCGGCCGCTCCGACCGCCGGCGATTTGCCGCCGGCGCCGCCCTCCGAGGCGGACGGGCGCAAGACCCGCGCCGCACCGGCGGTGCGGCCGCTGGTCAACGCCACTGAACTCGAGAATGCCCGCCGCGGCGGGGCCGCCCGGGTGGCGACGCCCGAACGTCCGACGCGCCGGGCCGGCGAAGAGGCATTTGCCCGCGCCCGCCTGACCGTCACCAATGCCGGCGCCGAGTCCGACCGCGACCGCGGTCCCTCGCTCGCCGCCATGCGCCGCCGCCGCGACAAGAAGATGGGCCGCAACCAGCAGGCGGCGCCCAAGCTCAGCCGCGAGGTGACGATCCCCGAGGCGATCACCGTCCAGGAGCTCGCCAACCGCATGGCGGAGCGCGCCGTCGACGTGATCAAGATCCTGATGGCCCAGGGCCAGATGGCGAAGATCACAGACGTCATCGACAGCGATACCGCCGAGCTGATCGCCACCGAACTGGGCCACACGGTCAAGCGCGTCTCCGACGCCGACGTGGAAGAGGGCCTGTTCGACATCCCGGCCGACGACAAGGCCGAGGACCTGACCGATCGCGCGCCGGTGGTGACCATCATGGGCCACGTCGACCACGGCAAGACCTCGCTGCTCGACGCCATCCGGCATGCCAACGTGGTGTCCGGCGAAGCCGGCGGCATCACCCAGCACATCGGCGCCTACCAGGTGGAGCAGAACGGGCAGAAGATCACCTTCCTCGACACCCCGGGCCACGAGGCGTTCACCGCCATGCGCGCCCGCGGCGCCCAGGCCACCGACATCGCGGTCCTGGTGGTGGCGGCCGACGACGGCGTGATGCCGCAGACCATCGAATCCATCAAGCACGCCAAGGCGGCCGGGGTTCCGATCATCGTCGCCATCAACAAGATGGACAAGCCGACTGCCAACCCGCACGCGCGTCCGCACCGAACTGCTGCAGCACGAGGTGTTCGTCGAATCGATGGGCGGCGACGTGCTCGACGTGGAAGTCTCGGCGCTCACCAAGGACGGCATCGACAAGCTGCTCGAGACCATCCTGCTGCAGGCCGAAGTGCTCGAGCTCAAGGTGGCCCGCGACGGGCGCGCCGAGGGCCTCGTCATCGAGGCCAAGCTCGATCGCGGCCGCGGCGCGGTGGCGACGGTGCTGGTGCAGCGCGGCACGCTCAGCATCGGCGACATCGTCGTCGCCGGTACCGAGTTCGCCCGCGTCCGCGCCCTGATCAACGACAAGGGCGAGCAGGTGAAGGAAGCCGGCCCCTCCACTCCGGTGGAAGTGCTCGGGCTTCAACGGCGTGCCCTCGGCCGGCGACCGCTTCTCGGTGGTCGAGACCGAAGCGCGGGCCCGCGAGGTCACCGAGTACCGTCAGCGGCTGATCCGCGAGAAGACGGCGGGCGGTGGCGCCACCAGCCTCGAGCAGATGATGAACCAGCTCAAGGCCTCGGGCATCGCCAAGTTCCCGCTGATCATCAAGGGCGACGTGCAGGGTTCGGTCGAGGCGATCAACGCCTCGCTCAACAAGCTCTCGACCGACGAAGTGTCGGCGCAGATCCTGATGAGCGGCGTCGGCGCCATCACCGAGTCCGACGTGACGCTGGCCGCGGCCTCGAACGCCATCATCATCGGCTTCAACGTCCGCGCCAACAAGCAGGCGGCCGAGCTCGCCGCCCGCGAGGGCATCGAGATCCGCTACTACAACATCATTTACGACCTCATCGAGGACGTGAAGGGTGCGATGAGCGGCCTGCTCAAGCCGGAGCGGCGCGAGACCTTCATCGGCTACGCCGAGATCCTCGAGGTGTTCCAGATCACCAAGGTCGGCAAGGTCGCCGGCTGCCGGGTCACCGAAGGCATCGTCGAACGCGGCGCCGGCGTGCGCCTGCTGCGCGACAACGTGGTGATCCACGAAGGCAAGCTGAAGACGCTCAAGCGCTTCAAGGACGAGGTCAAGGAAGTGGCCGTCGGCCAGGAATGCGGCATGGCCTTCGAGAACTACGAAGACATCCGCGCCGGCGACGTCATCGAATGCTTCCGCGTGGAGCAGGTGACACGGTCGCTGTAAGCGGTAACGACCGAATACAAGCAGAAGCCCGGGCATAGGTCCGGGCTTCTCTATTTGGGGCGAGGCCCTTCAGCATGCGTGGGCGTTGCCGCCCCCTCCACCTCCTTCGGCGGTCCCCCTCCCCCGCCACGCGGGGCAGGATTCGCGGTGGCGCCGCCGGTGATCCTCCCCCGTTTACGGGGGAGGGGGACCAGCGAAGCTGGTGGAGGGGGCGGCCCGAGGCGCGATTCCGCCGTCGGCGGAAGTGCGTACTCCGATCCACCCACCCCCGTGTTATTCCGGCGCAGGCCGGAACCCATCCTGAGATGTCACCACCTACGCCAGCCCGGCGATCTGAGGCTGGATCCCGGTCTGCGCCGGGATCACCCGTGTGTTTCTGCATTTATCCCCCCAATCCCCCAACTGCCCTATCCTCACCCCCATCCGCCGCACCGAAGCGAGATCATGACGAGTGGTTGGTGCGGGGGAGACCGGGTGGTGCGGGGGTCGCCCCGTGCCAGGCCGAAAGCACGAGCGGAGCGAGCCGGTTCGCCGGGGACGCCGCTACAGAACGCGACGGTGGAGCGATGCCCGCTCCACCACGGATCGGGAGCTGCCGGGCAAGGGCAGCGGGAAGAGGCAGCCGGGACGGACCGAAGGGGTCGCTGCCTGCCAAGACCCTCCGATCCCGCGATGCGGCACGGGATGCGCCCGGGCCCTCGTGCCATACGCCCAAAACCCCGGCCGGCCGGCGAGGCGCGAGCCTCTTTCAACTGCGGACTACCCGCGTGAGGCAACCGCCTCGCCGGCCCCGCTTCGTTCTTTGAAACCTCCGAGGCCGCCAGGCCGTCGGACCATCCAGCATGGGCAGAGGCTCCCCCCACCCCGTGTCGCGCGTGTGAATGAATTGGAGTCCGCCCCCGTTGAGAACCGCCCTCGCCTCTCCTAAGTATTTGCAATGCGTGGTGTCGGCGGCAGGATCGGCGGGGGACGGGGATTGCAGGGGCCGGACATCCCGGATGCGCTGCCCTTCGACAAGGGCGAGCGGCTCAAGACCTTCCGGCACCTCGGGCGGCTGTTCGCGCAGATGTGGCGGACCAGCCCCGGGCTGATGTCGCTGTCGATCGCGCTCCGCCTGGTGGTCGCCGTGCAGCCGCCGCTGGTGCTGCTCTTCACCAAGCTGATCATCGACGAGGTGGTGCGCCAGACCGGGCTTGGTGCGCCCGGCCCGGCGCTGGCCGACTGGGTCGAGAGCGGCCGGCTCAACTACCTGCATGCTGCTGCTGGCCGGCGAGTTCGTGCTGGTCTTCGCGCGCGATGCCTTCAACCGCGCCATCAACGTCGTCGACAACATCCTCGGCGAGAGCCATTCCAATACGGTGAGCCTCGAGCTGATGCAGCACGCGGCCAATCTCGACCTCAAGCATTTCGAGCAGTCCGAGTACCAGGACAGCCTCGAGCGGGCCCGCCGCCAGGCCGCCGTCGCGCTCGACCGTGATCTCGCAGCTCTTCGGCCAGGCGCAGGCGGTGATCACCGCGCTGGCGCTCGCGGCGGGGCTCTTGATCTATGCGCCGCTGCTGATCGGGCTGCTGGCGCTGGCGCTGATCCCGGCGGTCTGGGGCGAGTTCAAGTTCAACCGCCTCGCCTACTGGATTTCGCACCACCGCTCGCCCGAACGGCGGCAGCTCGAATACCTGCGCCAGATCGGCGCCAGCGCCGAGAGCGCCAAGGAGATCAAGCTGTTCGGGCTGGGCGGCTTCCTCTCCAGCCGCTTCAAGACGCTGAGCGACCAGATCCTGATCGAGAACCGCAACCTCTCGATCCGGCGGGCGCTGCAGACGGGGCTGCTCGCCTCCATCTCGACCCTCACCTATTACGCCGCCTACGCCTATATCGTCTGGCGGACGCTGCATGGCGACTTCTCGATCGGCACGCTGGTGTTCCTCTCGGGCAGCTTCAACCAGCTCAACGGCTACCTGCAGCAGATCCTCATCGGCTTCACCCAGATCGCCGGGCAGAGCCTCTATCTCGACGACCTGTTCAGCTTCTTCGAGATCAAGCCGACCATCCTCGACCCGAAGAGCCCCGAAACCCTTCCCGGTGCCGCTCAAGCACGGCATCACGTTCGAGAACGTCGGCTTCCGCTATCCCGGTTCGGAGAGCTGGGCGGTGCGCGGACCTGAGCTTCTTCATCCCGGCCGGGCAGACGCTGGCGCTGGTGGGCGAGAACGGCGCCGGCAAGACCACGATCGTCAAGCTGATGACCCGGCTCTACGATCCGGACGAGGGGCGCATCCTCGTCGACGGCATCGACCTCAGGGACTTCGCCACGGCGGACCTGCGCCGGCATGTGGGGGCGATCTTCCAGGACTACCTGCGCTACAGCTTCACCGCCTCCGACAATATCGGCGTCGGCCGCATCGAGGCGGCCGCCGACCGCGGGCGCGTCATCGCCGCCGCCGAGCAGAGCCTCGCCGATGCGGTGATCCGCAAGCTCCCGGAAGGCTACGACCAGATGCTCGGCCGCACCTTCGCCAAGGGCCACGACCTCTCGGGCGGCGAGTGGCAGAAGCTCGCCATTGCCCGCGCCTATATGCGCGATGCCGAGATCATCATCCTCGACGAGCCCACCGCCGCCCTCGATGCGCGGGCCGAGGCCGAGGTGTTCCAGCGCTTCAAGAACCTCGCCGAGGGTACCACCGCCGTCCTCATCTCGCACCGCTTCTCGACCGTCAGGATGGCGGACCGGATCGTGGTGCTCGCCGACGGCAAGGTCGCCGAGTCCGGCACGCATGCCGAACTGATGGCCGCATGGCGGCCGCTATGCCGAGCTGTTCGAGCTGCAGGCGGTCGGCTACCGCTAGCGCTCGGGCGTTGACGTTGCGCCCGCGAGCGCCTAACTCGGGCAAATGAAACGCGAAGGTCACAAACCCACGGGCCCCACCCAGCGCATGCTGCGCGTGGGCGAATTGGTGCGGCATGCACTGGCATCGGTGTTCGCCCGCGGCGACATCGAGGATCCGGTGCTCGAGGGCAAGGTGATCACCGTTCCCGAAGTCCGGATGTCGCCCGACCTGAAGCTCGCCAGCGCCTACGTCATGCCGCTCGGCGGCGAAGGCGCGGCCGAGGTCGCGGCGGCGCTCAACCGCCACCACCGCTTCATCCGCGGCCGCATCGCGCCCGAGCTCGACCTGAAGTTCGCCCCGGACCTGCGGTTCTTCGTCGACGACACCTTCGAGGAGTTCGGCCGGATCGACGCGATCCTCCGCTCGGACCGGGTGCAGCGCGACCTCGACAAGAACGAGGACGACGAGTGAGCGGCGAGAAGCGGCCGAAACGCGATGTTTCGGGGTGGCTGGTGCTCGACAAGCCCTATGACATGACCTCCACCCAGGCGGTGGGCAAGGTGCGCTGGCTGCTCGGCGCCAAGAAGGCCGGCCATGCCGGGACCCTCGATCCGCTCGCCACCGGCGTGCTGCCGATCGCGCTCGGCGAAGCGACCAAGACCGTGCCGGTGGTGCAGGACGGGCAGAAGATCTATCGCTTCACCGTCAAGTGGGGCGAGGAGACCAGCACCGACGACGCGGAAGGCGAGGTCGTCGCCCGCTCCGAGCGGCGGCCGGAACGCGAGCGAGATCGAGGCCCTCCTGCCGCGCTTCACCGGCGAGATCATGCAGGTTCCACCCGCCTTCTCCGCCATCAAGATCGCCGGCGAGCGCGCCTACGACCTGGCGCGGGCCGGCGAGACGGTGACGCTCGCGGCCCGCCCGGTGTTCATCGAGGCGCTCAGCCTGATCGAGCACAGCCCGGAGCAGAGCCGGTTCGAGATGAGCTGCGAGAAGGGCACCTATGTGCGGGCTCTGGCACGCGATCTCGCCCGCGCCCTCGGCACCCATGGCCATGTGGTTGAGCTGCATCGCGCCGCGGTCGGAGCCTTTGCCGACAGCCGCGCCGTGACGCTGGCCGAGCTCGAGGCCGCCGCGGAACGCGACGCCTTGCTGCTGCCGGTCTCGGCAGGCCTCGAAGAACTGCCGGAGGTGCGGCTGACGCCACAGCAGGCCACCGGCGTGCGCTTCGGCAATCCGGTTCTGCTCACCGGCGCCGGGGCGCCGCTCGAACTCGAACTCGCCTGGGCGAGCAGCGCCGGCAACCCGGTGGCGCTCGGGCGCGTTGCGCAGGGACAGTTCGTGCCGTCGCGGGTGTTCGCCGCATAGAACGAATTTTCGTAAAAGCGTGGAACCATTCGTCCGCTCAGGCGTTTAGTAGCGCCGGTTTTTCGTTCCTGGGGCCCTAGGTTCATGCGTTTTGATGGTTCCGATGGCTGACGGGCCCGCCAGCACCGACAGCGTCCCATTGCGGCGGCGGTCTTCCGCGCGGCCCATCGCGGTCTACCTTTTCGTGCTGGCCCTCGTGGCGCTGGTCCCGGCCTTCATCTTTTCCGCGGTGCTGCTGCAGCGCAACAACGAGGCGCAGGAGCGGATCGTCGAGACGCTGATCACCGGCACGGCGCGGTCGATCGTCCAGGCCGTGGATCGGGAGATCAACGCCAATGCCACGACGCTCAAGGTGCTCGCCGCCAATCCGGCGCTGATTAGCGGCGACCTCCGCGCCTTCCACCAGCAGGTGAGTCAGGCGCTGTCCAACACCGGCTCGTATGTCTTCGTGCTCGATCGCGAGCTCAACACCTTGATGAGCACGCGGCGGCCCTATCAGGACGCCTCGCAGGGCAAGGCGGCGGATATCGCCAGTGGCATCAAGGCGCTTGAAGGCGACCAGACGGTCGTCTCGAACCTCGTCCAGGGGGCGGTCTCGAGGGAATATGTAGTCAACGTGCTGCTCAAGGTCGCCGGCACGCAGCGCGGCGAAGTGGTGCTCGGCTTCAACCGCGCGGCGGCCCAGCTCGCGCCGGTGCTGCTCTCCAACCGCCTGCCGGAAGGCTGGAACGTCGCCCTCATCGACGGGCGCGGCCAGATCATCGCCGCCTCGCCGGATGCCGGCAAGACCGGCGACACCTTCAACCGCGCCAATCTCTCGGACCTGCGTTCGACCTTCGGCTGGCGCGTGCTGCGGGTCGGCGACAAGGAAGCCCTGTTCGTCGCCCAGAAGTCCCTGCTCTCGGACTGGACGGTGGTGGCCTGGGCGCCGCGGGACATCGTGGCGCGGCCGCTGGCCGATGCCTTCTGGTCGCTGCTGGCGGGCGGCGTGCTGCTCGCGGCGCTGGTGGTGCTGGTGGTCTATTGGGTAAGCCTGCAGATCGGGCGATCGGTGCACGGGCTCGAGGCCGACGCCAAGCGTCTGGGCGGCGGGCAGCCGGTCGAGGCGCGCGCCTTCCCGATCGCCGAGATCGAGACCGTCTCCAACGCCCTGGGCGATGCCTCGCGGCGCCGGCAGGCGGCGGAGACGGAAGTGCGCTTCCTGATGCGCGAACTCGCCCATCGCTCGAAGAACCAGATGACGGTGATCGCCGCGATGGCCAAGCAGACGGCGCGGGGCGCCGATTCCGTGCCCGAATTCGTCTCGAGCTTCGAGAAGCGGATCTTCGGGCTCGCGCGTTCCACCGACCTGCTGCTGGCGCACGGCGTCGCCGGCGTCGACCTCAAGGAGCTGCTGGTCAGCCAGATCGACCCCTTCTGCGCCGTGGACGGGGAACGCGTGGCGGTCGAGGGGCCCTCGCTGCGGCTCAACGCGCAGGCGGCGCAGATCCTCGGCATGGCGGCGCACGAACTGGCGACCAATGCGGTCAAGTACGGCGCCTTTTCGCGGGAAGGCGGGCGGCTCCGCGTCAGCTGGGAGCGCAAGGGCGACGCCATGGCCTTCGTCTGGCGCGAAACCGGCGGCAGCCCGCGACCGGAGGCGAACCGGCGCGGCTTCGGCACGACGGTGCTCGAGAACATGGTCGGACGCTCGCTCGGGGCCGAGGTGAAGCGCGAAGTGCACGCCACCGGGATCGAGTGGCGGTTCACGGTGCTCCTCTCCGCGCTCGATCCCGCCTATGTCACGGCCGGTGGCGTGTCCCAGGCCGGCGCGGGCCAGGAGGACAAATAGCTGGTATTTGCCGGCCATTTCCCTTATATGGGCCGCGAGTTCCGGCCTGCCGGCCTCATTCATGGCTCCGCCTGGACGACATCCCGGGCGGCAGCGTCCCGATGATCCTAATATTGAAAGGACCTATCCGATGTCGATTACCGCAGAGCGGAAGACTGAGCTTATCAAGGACTTCGCCACCAAGAAGGACGACACCGGCTCGCCGGAAGTCCAGGTCGCGATCCTTTCCGAGCGCATCGCCAATCTCACCGAACACTTCAAGAGCCACAACAAGGACAATCACTCCCGCCGTGGCCTGCTGAAGATGGTTTCGACGCGCCGTCGCCTGCTCGACTATGTCAAGAAGAACGACGAGGCGCGCTACAAGGCCCTCATCGAGCGCCTGGGCCTGCGCCGCTAAGGCACGGGCTTGACGACCAGGGTCCACGAGGCACGCCTCGTGGTCCGAACCCCGGCGGATGCCGGGTGACTTGCGTAGGCTGACGAAACTACGCGGAGCATGGCGAGATCATCGGCCGCTCACGGTGCCAAGAGGCACTCTCCCTCAAGAGAAATGAGCAGCTCATCGTCTTGTCCATGTTCCGTCCCGACTGACAATCGGGTGGCGCGCGCTCAGCAAAGGAGACCGGTTTTCCGGTTCGAGCGCCCGACCATGCAGAACGCCAGCGCGGAAACCGTGCCGATTTTGGGCCGGCATCGCACATGGGGTGCGAGGCACGGCTGGCACACCGGATGAGTTCGCGGGGGTGACTACGCCCCTCGCGTTCCCGCTCATTCCGGCAGAATGGAAAGACATGAACATGCCCATCAACTTCGACCACCACAAAGTTGAGCTCAACTGGGGCGGCCAGCCCCTCACCCTCGAGACCGGCAAGATCGCTCGCCAGGCCGACGGCGCCGTGCTCGCCACCCTGGGCGAGACCGTGCGTGCTCGCCACCGTCGTTTCGGCCAAAACGCCGAAGCCCGGGCAGGACTTCTTCCCGCTCACCGTCAACTACCAGGAAAAGTACTTCGCCGCGGGCAAGATCCCGGGCGGCTACTTCAAGCGCGAAGGGCGCCCGACCGAGGCCGAGACGCTGACCTCGCGCCTGATCGACCGTCCGATCCGCCCGCTCTTTCCCGATGGCTACAAGAACGAGACGCAGGTCATCATCACCGTCCTGCAGCACGACATGGAGAATGCTCCGGACGTGCTCGCCATGGTTGCCGCCTCCGCGGCCCTGACCATCTCGGGCGTGCCCTTCATGGGCCCGATCGGCGCCGCGCGCGTCGGCTATGTCGATGGTGAATACGTCCTCAACCTCGCCGTCGACCGTCGCGCCGAATCCAAGCTCGATCTCGTCATGGCCGGCACCCAGGACGCCGTCCTGATGGTCGAATCGGAGGCCCAGGAGCTTTCCGAGGAAATCATGCTCGGCGCCGTGATGTTCGGTCACGAAGCCTCGCAAGAAGGTGATCGACGCGATCATCAAGCTGGCCGAGCTGGCCGCCAAGGAGCCGCGCGACTTCACCCCGCCGGACTATTCGGCCCTCGAGAAGGACGTCCTCGCCGTTGCCGAGGCGGACCTGCGCGCCGCCTACAAGCTCACCGACAAGGCGCAGCGCTACGCCGCGGTCGATGCCGCCAACGCCAAGGTCAAGGAGCACTTCGCCTCCCAGATCGAAGCCGGCACCGTCTCCGCCGAGGACCTGGGCGAAGTCGTCCACAACCTCCAGGCCAAGATCGTCCGCTGGAACATCCTCGACACCAAGTCGCGCATCGACGGCCGTGACCTGACGACGGTCCGTCCGATCGTTGCCGAAGTCGGCGTGCTGCCCCGGACCCACGGTTCGGCGCTGTTCACCCGCGGCGAGACCCAGGCCCTCGTCGTTGCCACGCTCGGCACCGGCGACGACGAGCAGTTCGTCGACAGCCTCGAAGGCACCCACAAGGTGAACTTCATGCTGCACTACAACTTCCCGCCCTACTCGGTCGGTGAAGCCGGCCGCATGGGCTCGCCCGGCCGTCGCGAGATCGGTCATGGCAAGCTCGCGTGGCGCGCCATCAACCCGATCCGTCCCAAGGCGGAAGAGTTCCCCTACACCATCCGCGTCGTCTCCGAGATCACCGAGTCGAACGGCTCGTCCTCGATGGCGACCGTCTGCGGCACCTCGCTGGCGCTGATGGATGCGGGCGTGCCGCTGAAGAAGCCGGTGGCGGGTATCGCCATGGGCCTGATCCTCGAAGGCGACCGCTATGCGGTGCTCTCCGACATTCTGGGCGACGAGGATCACCTCGGCGACATGGACTTCAAGGTGGCCGGGACCGCCGACGGCGTCACCTCGCTGCAGATGGACATCAAGATCGCCGGCATCACCGAGGAGATCATGAAGGTCGCCCTCGAGCAGGCCAAGGGCGGCCGCGAGCACATCCTGGACGAAATGGCCAAGGCCATCACGCAGTCGCGTGCCGAGGTGGGCGAGTTCGCCCCGCGCATCGAGACCATCACCATCCCGACCGACAAGATCCGCGAAGTGATCGGCACCGGCGGCAAGGTGATCCGCGAGATCGTCGAGAAGACCGGCGCCAAGATCGACATCAACGACGACGGCACCGTGAAGGTCTCGTCCTCGGACGGCAAGGCGATCGACGCCGCGATCCAGTGGATCAAGTCGATCACCGACGAGCCGGAGATCGGCCACATCTACCAGGGCACCGTGGTGAAGACCGCCGATTTCGGCGCCTTCGTCAACTTCTTCGGCGCCAAGGACGGCCTCGTCCACATCAGCCAGCTCGCCGACCAGCGCGTCGCCAAGACCACCGACGTGGTCAAGGAAGGCGACAAGGTCTGGGTGAAGCTGCTCGGCTTCGACGAGCGCGGCAAGGTCCGGCTCTCGATGAAGGTCGTCGACCAGGAGACCGGCAAGGAACTCCCGAAGACCGAAGCCGCCGAGTAAGGCAGCCGTCTCTTGAGATATGCAGAGGCCCGGATCTCGATCCGGGCCTTTTTGTATTCGGACGCGGCAGCAGGCGTGCCGAAGCGCCCGACTGGCTGCCGCCATCGGGATTTGCTGCTGGTCTTGCCGCCTCTTCAAGCGGCATGGGCGGGACTTCGTCCCGGTGGCGGTCGTCCGCCGAACTGTACAAAGGTTGGGACTCTCGCCCCGCCCATTGCGAACGGTCTTTTGGCCCGATGGTGCGCAAAGCGGACGCTTCCACCAGACCCTGGGGACAGCGGCCCATCCCCAGCCCGAACCCTCCCCGCGATGCCCCGTCGGCATCTCGCATCGGAGAGGTGGGGGGAGATTAATGCGGGGTGGAGGCTGGCGGGGATAAGTTCGTGCCGGGAGGCAAGCTCAAGCGGACGCCCCCTCCCAGCCTCCCCCATGAAGGGGGAGGTGCCGCTCCGCGTCTGGGGCACGATCGAAGTCACGAACTCACTCACCTCCCCCTCATGGGGGAGGCGGGAGGGGTCGTCTCAGCGTCCGCGAGCTGTGGCCTACCCCTCTGTCTCGGCCTGCGGCCGAGCCACTCTCCCTGAAGGGAGAAGGGAGGCTGGGGCGGGACTCGTGCCACCATTCCCCTCTCCCCTTGAGGGAGAGGGGGCCGGGAGGGGGTCGGCTCCGCCCGCATCGTATCCACCTCGATCAAGAGGGAACCGGCTACACCCGCTCCGGCAGGTGACGGCCGCCGAAGCCAAGCAGCGGCAGGGGCAGCCGGCGCGTGGTGGTGCGGATCGGGTGGCCCGGGCCGCCGCCATGGCGTTCGTCGCCAGCGGCGGGGGCGGGATTGCGGGGGTTGCCCCAGTGGTCGTTGAAGATGTCTCGATACAGATAGCTGGCGGGGATCATGGCACAGCTCCACTCCGATGTTTGAACCGATTCACTGACCAGGCACACCGGCGTCTTGAATCGGTTCAATCCTACTCTTCCACAGGACGACTGTCAAGCACCGTTTGAACCGATACAAGAATAGGTGCTATGCTGCCGGCTCAATCCTTTCCGGGACCGAGGAGACGCGAGACGATGGCACGGACGGCGGTCAAGCTCAGCGATGTGGCGAAGGGCCGCAGGCGTCTCGCAGGGAACGGCCTCCAACGTCTTCAGCCGCCCCGACCTGGTGCGGGAGGAGGTGCGGCTGAGGGTGCGGGCCGCCGCCAAGGACCTCGGCTATGCCGGCCCCGATCCGAAGGGACGGCTGCTCGCGCGCCGGCCGCGTCAATGCGGTGGGCGTCGCGACCGCCGAGCCGCTCTCCTACTTCTTCGAGGATCCGTTCGCGCGCCAGCTGATGCAGGGCATGGCCGATGCCTGCGACAGCGCCGGCGCCGGCCTGGCGCTGGTCTCCGCCAAGAACGACGAGCGGCTCGCCTGGAACATCCAGAGCGCCCTGGTGGACGGCTTCGTGCTGCTCTGCATCGAAGGCGGCGAGCGGCTGGTGGAGCTGACCCGCGAGCGCAAGCTCCCCTTCATCGCGCTGGCGCTCGGCAGGCCCGACGAGACAATTCCCGCCATCGGCATCGACGACTACGAGGGCGGGCGGCTGGCGGCACGGCACCTGGCCGAGCTCGGGCACCGCCGGGTGGCGGTTCTCGGCATCGAACTCTTCGAGGCGCACGAAGGCCCGGTCTCGCTCGCCGAGATCGACGCGGCCACCTATTCGACGGCGCGGGACCGCGCCCACGGCTATTTCGACGTGTTCGAGGAATATGGCGTCGGGCGCGCCGACATCCCGGTCTATGAGACGCGGAGCACCGCGGAGAGCGTGCGGCGCGGGCTCGAGCATATCCTCGGCTCCGGGTCGCCGCCGACCGCGATTCTCGCCATGTCGGATCGGGTCGCCATGGTGGCGTTGGCCGCGTTGGCGGAGCGCGGACTGCGCGTGCCCGAGGACGTCTCGGTCGTGGGTTTCGACGGCGTGCCCGAGGCGGCCGTGGCCCGGCTCACCACGGTGGAGCAGCCGATCGCCGAGATCGGCCGCCGGGCGGTGCGCGCCATCCTCGAGAACGACGGCAAGGTGCGCCGCGAGATCCTGCCGGTGCAGCTGGTGGTGCGCGCGACAACGGCCGCGCCTAGGAGCCCATGAACCGGGCCACGGCGTCCGCCGCCTCGTCGAGGTTCTGCGCGTTGCTGCGGCCGCTGACCGCCTTGCGCGGCCGGAAGTCGTGGTCGCCGTCCTCCAGCCAGTGCAGCTCGATGGCGGAGCGAAAGCGAATAGGTCTCGACCTCCTCGCGCGAGGCGAAGGGGTCGCGGGTGCCGTGGCAGATCAGCGTCGGCACGGTGAGGTCCGCGAGGTGCGCGGTGCGCAGCTGCTCCGGCCGGCCCGGCGGATGGAACGGGTAGCCGAGGCAGACCAGCCCGCTGATGTCGCCGGCACGGAAGTGCTCCTCGGCCACCATGCTGGCGACCCGACCGCCCATCGACTTGCCGCCGATGAAGAGCCGCGGCAGGTGCCGCGCCATGGCGATCGCCTCGGCATACTCGCCCTTCAGGGTCTCGGCCTTCGGCGGCGGCTTCCGCTCGCCGATGCGGCGGGCCGCCATGTAGCCGAATTCGAAACGGGCGGTGCCGATGCCGCGCTCGGCGAGACGGGCGCAGAAATCGTTCATCCACGGCGAGTCCATCGCCGCGCCGGCGCCATGCGCCAGCAGCAGGTGGGCCGTCGCGTCGGCGGGGCCGGTGAGGAGCAGATCCATCGGGCGTTCTCGGCAGGTGAAGCTGAACCCATCCTATGCGGCTGATCCGAAAGCCGGAAGCCCGGCCGGTGAGGCGCGCAATCGTGACTTGCCCGTGCGCCGTGCGGGGCGCAATATCCCCTGCATGAGAGTGTTCCTTGTGCCATTGTTCCTGATCGCGGCGACCAGCACCGCGTCGGCCTATTGCGTAAGCATTCCGGACGATACCGGCAGCCGCTACGTCCGCAACGGACTGAGCCACAGCATCTGCCTCGAGGACGATCTGTCCCGCTCGACCGAGCGCAAGAACTTCGAGACCGACACGCAGACCTCGATCAACCAGATCCAGCGCGAGATCCTGCGGCAGCGGCTGGAGACGCCGGCATTGCGCTTCAACGACCCGTTCACGACGAACCGGTTCTAGGGCATTGATGCTGTCGCGTTCTCGAACCGGAAACGTCTGCAACTTTTCCTGAGAACGCTCCGCCTATTCGGCTGCGGCCCGGGGAAACTCCCCGGCCTCCTCCGCCACATCCTCGACCACCCGGTCCAGCCGGTAGGCCCTGAGCGGCGCCGTCGCGACCTGGTTGCGGCCGTTCTGCTTGGCCTTGTAGAGCGCGGCGTCGGCGGCAGTGAGGAGGTCCGTGACGCTCTGCGAGGTATGCGGCAGGCAGGCGACGCCGAAGGAGGCCGAGATCTCGGCGCCATGCGTCTCGCTGAGCGCCTCGATGCGCTCGCGCAGCAGTTCCGCCTTGTCGGCCGCCCGCTCGAGCGGACAATCGGGCAGGATCACCACCAGCTCCTCGCCGCCGAAGCGGCAGACGATGTCGGTCTCGCGCAGGGAGCTCACCAGCGTCATGGCGGTGTCGCGCAGCACCTGGTCGCCGAAGGCGTGGCCATGCTCGTCGTTGAGGCGCTTGAAGTGGTCGAGATCGACCATCAGCAGCGAGATCTCGCGGTTCTCGCGCTCGGCGAGGCGGACGAAGCGCTGCAGGCTGTCCTCCATGAAGCGGCGGTTGTAGAGCCCGGTGAGCGGATCGCGCAGCGCCTGGTTCCTGAGCTTCTCGCGCAGCGCCATGTTGGCGAGAGCGAGACTCATGCCGTCGGCGAGCGCCGAGCCGAGATCGGTGACCCCCTCGAGTCGCGCCTCGGCATCGTCGCCGCTGGCGAAGAGCTGCAAGAGCCCGACGATCTCGCCCCGCGCGATCATCGGGATCTCGAGCACCGTCTCGGAGCCGGAATGGTGGGCGCAGCAGAGCTTGGTGCCGCCCGCGCGGTTGACGTGCGGCTTGCCCCGCTTCAGCGCCCAGCAGCTCGCCGGGTTGACGGTCTCGGGCAGGCGTTCCTCGCTCGGACGGGCCCAGGCGGTCGACAGCACCAGCCGGTCGCGGGAATTGTTGAACACATAGAGCGCGCCGGAAAAGCCCGGGACGAGGTCGGCCGCCGTGGCCTTCAGCACCGAGTTGGCATCGGTGTGGTCGGAGGCGGACTGCAGCACGTCGGCCATTTCGAACAGCCGCGCCACCTGCTCGCGCGAGGCATCGGCCGAGGCGACCGCGGCGGCGCGGCCATTGGCCTCGAGCACGCTCGAGCGGAAGGCGAAGATCAGCCCGAAGATCGCAAGCGTGCCGCCGCCGAGCTGCAGCACCAGGACGAGGAGCGTGCCGAAGCGGATCCGGTCCTCATGCATGCGGAACTCGCGGTCGGCATTGGCGAGCACCCGGTCGGCCGCGACGGTCAGGGTGTTGAGCGTCTCGCCGGCGCGGGATTGGCGCAGCACGGCGTTGGCGGCCTCGAGATCGCCGAGCGAGGCGAGCCGAGCCGCTTCGTTCCAGGACGAAACCAGGGCCTCCACCACCGGCGCCGCCTCGCCCGCCTCGGTGGTACCAGGCCGCGTCACCGGGTTGAGCTCGCCGAGGATGCCGATCCGGCCGCTGTCGAGGGCTTTCGCCTTGTCGAAATAGTCGGGCAGCACGCTGGTGTCGCCGGCGACGAGCTGCAGCACGTCGGTATTCGCTTCGACCAGCGTCTCGCGCAGCGACTGCAGCTTCAGGCTCTGGTCGCGCAACAGGCTGAGCGCGTGCTGCTGGGCGCTGAGGTGCACGAAGCCGATGATCGAGGTGGCGATCACCGCCGTGACGAGCAGGATCGTCGCGAGCGAAAGCACGCGCGAGCGGACCGGCATAGGATGCGGCTGCATTGACCTGCCCAGTTCGAAAAGTCCGGGGAACATGCCTGACTGCCCCTCGAAACCCCACCATTGGCGGCGATAGTGGCTGATATTCAGGGACTTGGGAGAGCCATCCGCAATTGCCCTTAGCAGGGCATGAAGCCGGCTGGTGAAGCAGGTGCTGCAATATTGGCTGCAATTGCGTGCATCGGCGTCAGCCGCGCGCCAGCCTCGCCTTGTTTTCCGGCAGCACCCGGTGCGGCGGCTGGGCCCCGTCGATGAAGGCGCGGATGTTGAGAATCACCGTCTCGCCCATCTCGAGCCGGGCCTCGAGCGTCGCCGAGGCCATGTGCGCGGTGAGCAGCACCCGGTTCTCCCGCGCCAGCTCGAGCAGCTCGGGATCGATGCCGTGACGGCTCTCGAACACGTCGAGCGCGGCACCCGCGAGATGCCCCGAGCGGATCGCGGCGATCAGCGCCTTCTCGTCGAGCAGCTCGGGACGCGAGACATTGACCACGAAGGCATCCTGCCGCAGGCGGGCGAGCCGGTCGGCGTCGAGGATGTGATGCGTCGCCCGGTTCAGCGGCGTGTGCAGCGAGATGATGTCGACCTCGCCCAGCATCGCGTCGAGCGATTCCCAGTAGGTCGCGTCGAGCGCCTCCTCGATCTGCGGCGGCCGGCGGTTGCGCGAGAAATAGTGGATGCCGAGCCCGAAGGAGCGGGCGCGATTGGCGACGGCGGTGCCGATCCGGCCCATGCCGACGATCCCCAGCGCCTTGCCGCGGAGGCGCCGGCCGAGCATCCAGGTCGGCGACCAGCCCGGCCACTCGCCGTCGCGCGGCAGCACCCCGGCGCCCTCCACCAGCCGGCGCGGCAGCGCCAGCATCATCATCACCGCCATGTCGGCGGTGTCCTCGGTGAGGACCGAGGGCGTGTTGGTGACCGTGAGGCCCGCGGCATAGGCCGCATCGATGTCGATATTGTCGAAGCCGTTGCCGAACTGGGCGATCAGCTTCACCTCCTTGGGCAGGCGGGCGATCAGCTCGGCGTCGATCTGGTCGTTGATCGAGGTGACGAGGACGTCCCGGCCCTCGGCCGCCTCGACGATCGCGTCGGCGCGAGAGCGCGCCGTCGACCGGCTTGAAGCTCACGTCGAACAGCGTCGCCATCCGCGCCTCGATCTGCTGCGGCAGGCGGCGCGTGACGAAAATGCTGGGTCGGCTGAGGGTCAATCGAGGCGCCTTTCAGCGACCATTAAGGTCTTTTGCCTAGTGATAGAAAAAAAGCACATCCCTGCAAAGTCATGTTCGACCAAACGAGCTCCCGCGCCTCGTCCGAGGCGATTCTCCGGGCGGAAAACGCAAGCCTTTCGATGCGTCATTCTGGCGCTGCTGGCGGCCGCCGGGACGATGCCGCGCTGCCGTCGCGCGCGGAAGGCCCGAGCGGGCTGCCGCTGCCGCGATTCGTCACCACCCGCTCCGAGCCGATCAACGTCCGGGTCGGGCCGGGCACGCGATACGACATCGCCTGGGTCTATGTGAAGGCCGGAACGCCGGTCGAGATCATCCAGGAGTTCGACACCTGGCGGAAGATCCGCGACGTCGACGGGTCCGAAGGCTGGCTGCACCAGAACCTCTTGCAGGGCAAGCGCGCCGGCCTCGTCGCGCCCTGGAAGTCGCCCGACGAGCAGGTGGCGCTGCGTCGGAGCGCCGAACGAGACGCTCGGACGTCCGCGCCTGGCTGGCGCCGAATTTCCGCGTCGACATCAGGCAATGCGACGGCTCCTGGTGCCAGGTCGTCGCCACCTCGCGCCCGGCCAGCGGCGGCTCGCGCAGCTTCGACGGCTACTTGCCGCAGGACGAACTCTGGGGCGTGTACAAGGGCGAACAGTTCGACTGAGGGGCGTTCGCGGCCATCCTCAATGGGTCCCCGGGTCAAGCCCGGGGATGACGGTGGGTGTCGGACGTGAGTGCTCAACATACTCCGTCATCCCCGGGCTTGACCCGGGGACCTACCTGGCGCCGCCCAACCGGGAATCCCGCCCTCAGACCTGCGCCTTCTTCACCCGCACCACGACATCGACATGCGTGATGTTCATGCCGCGCGGCGGGTCGGGGAGGTTCTGGATGACGATGGAGGAGGCGGGGATGTCGATCACCCGCTGCTCGTCCTCGAGGTAGAAGTGGTGGTGGTCCGAGGTGTCGGTGTCGAAATAGGAGCGGGAGGCGTCGATCGCCACCTCGCGCAGCAGCCCCGCTTCGCGGAACTGGTGCAGGCTGTTGTAGATCGTCGCCAGCGACACATTGACGTGAGCGGCGGCCGCTTCGTCATGCAGCTGTTCGGCGCTCACGTGCCGGTGCTGCCCGGCGAACAGCAGTTCTGCCAGGGCGACGCGCTGCCGGGTCGGCCGGAGGCCAGCCATGCGCAGCACGGCTGTCAGGCAGGGCCTGCGCGACGGTATGGGCCGGGCAGAAGGGCTGCGGTCGTGCATCTCGTCCTTAACGGAATAACGGAACTTGCGGGTCAACTTATAACTTTGGGGTGTCGAACGCACAAGCGGCGCGACGTCGCTGGCGCAGCAGGCTCTGGATGGAGGCCCGGCGGCGCTTGACCCTATGGGCCCCGGTCAATACTAACGGGACCAACTGACCCGATCGGAGAAAGCCCCGGCCCATGGCGGAGCGCAAGAATGCGTACGGCTACGACGACCTGATCCTCAGCGCGAAAGGCGAGCTGTTCGGGCCCGGCTACGCGCAGCTGCCGGCCCCGCCCATGCTGATGTTCGACCGCATCACGCGGATCGACTACGGCGGCGAGCACGGCAAGGGCCAGGTCCGCGCCGAACTCGACGTCAACCCGGACCTGTGGTTCTTCAAGTGCCATTTCATCGGCGACCCGGTGATGCCGGGCTGCCTCGGCCTCGATGCGCTGTGGCAGATGCTCGGCTTCTTCCTGTGCTGGGATGGATCGCCCGGCAAGGGACGCGCGCTTGGGCGGCGAAGTGAAATTCTCCGGGCAGGTCACCGACGACGTCAAGCTCGTCGAGTATGGCATCGACCTGAAGCGGGTGATGAAGTCGCGGCTCGCGCTCGGCATCGCCGACGGCTGGGTAAAGGCCGACGGCAAGACCATATACGAGGCGAGCGGGCTGCGGGTCGGCCTGTTCACCGAGGTCTGACAGTGCGCGGAGCGGCCGGACGCCCGCAGCCAAGAGGAGACAGTATGAGACGTGTTGTGGTCACCGGCATGGGGATCGTCTCCTCGATCGGGAACGATCTTGACGAAGTCCTGGTGAGCCTCAGGGAGGCCAAGTCCGGCATCGTCTTTGCCGAGGAATATGCCCAGCTCGGCTTCCGCTGCCAGGTGCACGGCGCGCCCAAGCTCGATCCCTTCGAGGTGCTCGACCGCCGCACCACCCGCTTCATGGGCAAGGGTGCGGCGTGGAACTACATCGCCATGCAGGAGGCGATCAAGACCGCCGGCCTCGAGGAAAAGGACATCAAGAACCCGCGCACCGGCATCATCATGGGTTCGGGCGGACCGTCGACCCGCACCGTGGTGGAAGCCGCCGATATCACCCGCGAGAAGGGCCCCAAGCGCATCGGGCCGCTCGCCGTGCCCAAGGCGATGAGCTCGACCGCTTCGGCGACGCTGGCGACGCCGTTCGGCATCAAGGGCGTCAACTACACGATCAGCTCGGCCTGCGCGACGTCCAAGCACTGCATCGGCGCCGGCTACGAGCAGATCCAGTGGGGCAAGCAGGACATCGTCTTCGCCGGCGGCCACGAGGACCTCGACTGGTCGCTGTCGAACCTGTTCGACGCCATGGGCGCCATGTCCACCGATTTCAACGCGACGCCCGAGAAGGCCTCGCGCGCCTATGACGCGAAGCGCGACGGCTTCGTGATCGCCGGCGGCGCCGGCGTGCTGGTGCTCGAGGAGCTCGAGCACGCCAAGGCGCGCGGCGCCACCATCTATGCCGAGCTCGTCGGCTATGGCGCGACCTCGGACGGCTACGACATGGTCGCGCCCTCGGGCGAGGGCGCCGATCCGCTGCATGCGCAGGCGCTCGAGACGGTGAAGGGCAAGGTCGACTACATCAACCCGCACGCCACCTCGACGCCGGTCGGCGATCTCAAGGAGATGGAGGCGATCCGCACGGTGTTCGGCACCGGCGACAACTGCCCGCCGATCTCGGCCACCAAGTCGCTGACCGGCCACTCGCTGGGTGCGACGGGCGTGCAGGAATCGATCTACTGCATCCTGATGATGCAGAACCGGTTCCTGTGCGAGAGCGCCAATATCGAGGAACTCGACCCGGCCTTCGCCGACATGCCGATCCTGCGCGCGCGCCGGGACAATGTGGACGTCGGGCATTGCGCTCTCCAACTCGTTCGGCTTCGGCGGCACCAACGCCACGCTGGTGTTCAAGCACCCGGACGCTTAAGCGGGTGCAGGAAGCTGACGGGCCGGCGCGTACGGCTACCCCCACCCCTGTCCCCTCCCCGCAAGGGGGAGGGAGACGCCAAGTCGATGCATCGGTTCCTTGGTCCCCTCCCCCTTGCGGGGGAGGGACAGGGTGGGGGGTGACCGGGGGCACGATCTCTCCACGGCCTAATACCGCATCTCCTCGAACCGCGCCGCGCGCCCGTCATAGAGCAGCAGCCGGCCGACCAGCGGCTCGCCGACGCCGGTGATCAGCTTGATCGCTTCCATCGCCATCAGTGTGCCGATGACGCCGGTGACGGCCCCGAGCACCCCGACCACCTCGCAGGCGGGAAGGTCCGCTTCGTCGGGCGCCTCGGGATAGAGATCGCTGAAGCGGGGACCGCCCGGTGCGAACACCGTAAGCTGGCCGTCGAACATCGAGACGGCGCCGGCGACCAGCGGGATGCCGGCCTCCGTCGCCGCTGTGGCAACTGCCGCGCGGGTCGCGAAATTGTCGGTGCCGTCGAGCACCAGGTCGTAGCCCGCGAGCAGGCGGGCCGCATTGTCGCGGGCCGAGCCGCTCGGCATGCGGCGACGAACGTCGACATGCTCGTTGAGCGCGGCGACGAAGGCCCCGGCGCTGTCGGCCTTCTTCGCGCCGAGATCGGCGCTGCGGTGGATCACCTGCCGCTGCAGGTTCGAGAGCGACACGGTGTCGTGGTCGACCACCCCGAGTGTCCCGACGCCTGCCGCCGCCAGATAGGCGATGACCGGGCTACCGAGCCCCCCTGCCCCGATCACCAGCACGCGCGCCGCCTTGAGCTTCTGCTGCCCCTCGCCGCCGACGCCGCGCAATACGATGTGGCGCGCATAGCGCGTGATCTCGTCGGGGCCGAGCGCGGTCATGGGCGGTCGATGGGGACGACGAGGAAGCGCCGGTCGGGGCCCTCGAAGCCGAAGGGGTAGACGGAGACCACGGCCAGCCGCGGCCCCGCCACGGTGAAGGGCTGGATGACGCCGTAGAGCCGATAGTCCGTCACGCAGCCGCGCGAGCGGGGAAGCTTGCCGCCGTCGCGATGCAGCTCGACCGTTTCGGTGCCGGTGCCGAGCGTCAGGGCGTAGCCCAGCGGCTGGTGCCCGAGGATGGTGACGCAGTCGCTGTCGCCCTCGACCGGGAAGGTCGAGAGGGTAAGCACAAAGCGGTCCTCCCGCGTCTCGCCGGGGCCGCAGCAGAAGGGGGTGGAGAACAGTAGCGTGCGGCCGTCATTGCTCGGCACGCCGTCGCCGATCAGCGCCAGGACTTCCACCGGCTCGCCGATCGCATACTCGTCGAGCTTGTCGCCCGCCTGCTGCCGCGCCTCGGCGCGGATGCTCGGCGAGCGGACGCTCCGGATCGTCCTCGTCGGCGCGGACGAGGAAAGGGGAACCATAGGTCCACTTGTCGGCGACGAGGTCGATGACCTGGATCTCGGAATAGGCGAAGCCGGAGCCGTCCTGGATGCCGAACTGCTCGAAGGCGAAGTACTTGCCGTCGGGCGAATAGCCGAGGAAATCGATCTGCGCCCGGTCGCCGGCGAGCGCCGGGCAGGCGAGCAGTGCCAGGATTGCGAAGGCCTCAGCGGCCCGTCGAGCCAAACCCGCCAGAACCCCGTTCCGTCTCATCGAGCCTCTCCGCCTCGTTGAACACGACGCGCGCTGACCGGCGCCACCACCAGCTGCGCGATCCGATCGCCGCGTTCGATGACGAAGGGCGCGTCGCCGTGGTTGACGAGGATCACCTTGATCTCGCCGCGGTAGTCGGCGTCGATGGTACCGGGGGAATTGAGCACCGTCACCCCGTACTTCGCGGCAAGGCCGGAGCGGGGCCGGACCTGCGCCTCGTAGCCGGGGGGCAGCGCGATGGAGAGGCCGGTAGGGACCAGCGCCCTTGCCGCCGGGCGGGATGGTCAGCGGCTCGCCGGCAGCGAGCGCGGCGAGGAGGTCCACTCCCGCCGCGCCGGCCGATTGCTGTTTCGGGGGGGCGAGCCCGCGGCCGTGATCGTGCCAGGTGAAGTCTATGCCGACGCGATCGGGCAAGCGGGCTCTCCTCAGGTTTGTCAGTTGGTATCGACCACCGCATAGAGCTCGGGCGGCAGCTTGAGCGAGCCGTCGAGCAGGCCGGTGAAGGGGATCACCATCTCGGCAGCATTGTCGCCGAGCTTGTTCATGTTGGTTTCGACGATGCGCTTGCCCTTGATCCGGATGGTGGCGTTGTGGCCCTCGAAATAGGCCTTCATCATCGCGGCGGTCTGGGCGTCCTGGCCGTCGGTGATCTGGCCGCTCATGTCCTCGGTCTTGAAGGCGACGCGGACGACGCCGGGGCTGACCACGGTGAAGGTCGCATCCTCGCTGGGGCTGTCCTCGGTGTTGAGCTCGGAGAACTCGCCCTCGGCGATCATCGTGCAGGTGGCGCTGCCATCGGCGTTCTCGACCAGCGAGGCGCCCGCTTCCTTGCAGAAGTCGCCCGCGGAGGCGTCCTCGCCGCCGGCTTCGGCCATCTGCTTGATCATCGGATAGAACTCGGCGCCCATTGTCATGGTCGTGACCGCCTTGCCGGTGGTCTCGGACTTCACCTCGATCTCGGCGGTCATGTCGATACAACCGGCCAGGGCGGCGGTCAGCGCCACCATGCCGGCGAGCCGGCCAACAAGCTTCAGATTCATGGAATTCTCCCTCAACGGTCGCCCACCGCTCCGCCGCCACTGTAGGGAGGGCGCTGAGATGCGGCAAGCAGGTGGCGCCGCATTACGGCCCAATTGATGAACGGAGGCTGAACCGATTCATACGAGCAGGCGCCAGGCCACCAGGATGGCGAGGACGACCAGCAGCCAGAAGCCGGTGACCAGCATGAAGCGATCGAAGCGTCGCGAGCTGCGCTTCTTGGCATGATAGTCGTCGAGCGCCACCTCGGCCTTGTTGACGATAGCCGGCAGGCGGCTGAGCGTCTCGACCGCGGTGTCGACATTCTCCTTCAGCGCCTCGAGCCGGCCCAGCGGCCCGGCGGAGCGGCGGACCCAGTCGCGACACCATCGGCTCGGAGAGGGTCCAGAGGTCGAGTTCGGGGTCGATGGCGCGCGCCACGCCCTCGACCAGCACCATGGACTTCTGCAAGAGGATCAGTTCGGGCCGCGTCTGCATGTCGAAGAGTTCGGTGGTCGCGAACAGCTGGCCCAGCACCTTGGCCATCGAGATGTCGGAGACGCGGCGGCCGTGCTGCGGTTCGCCGATGGCGCGCAGCGCCAGCGCGAACTCGTCGACCGATTGGTGGCGCGGCACGTAGCCGATCTCGAAGTGGCGCTGGGCGATCAGCCGGTAATTGCGGGTTATGAAGCCGTAGAGGATTTCCGCCAGGAACCGCCGCTCGCGCCGGCTGATGCGCCCCATGATGCCGAAGTCGACGGCGATGATGCCGTTGGTCCGGGGGTCGGCGAAGAGGTTCCCCGGGTGCAGGTCGGCGTGGAAGAAGCCGTCGCGGATGGTGTGGCGGAGGAAGGACTGGAGGAGGTTCGCGGCCAGCAGCTTGCGGTCGATGCCGGCGGCATCCAGCGTTGCGTGGTCGCGCACCGGAACGGCGGCGACCCAGGTGGTGGTGAGCACCGAATCGGTGGTCTGGTCCCAGACCACGTTGGGAATCTCGAAGCCCTTGTCGGCCTTGATGTTGTCGGCAAATTCCGAGATCGAGGCGGCTTCCATCCTGAGGTCGAGCTCGAGCCGGGCGGAGCGGTCGAGCGTCGCGACCACGTCGAGCGGCCGCAGCCGGCGCATCGAGGGGACCAGCGCCTCGAGCAGCCGGGCGCCGGCATACTGGCTCTGGATGTCGGCGTGGAAGCGCTCGCGGATGCCGGGGCGGAGGATCTTGACCGCCACCTGGCGCAGGCCGTGCTCGTCCTCGAGCGTCGCCCGGTGCACCTGGGCGATCGAGGCGGCGGCGATCGGCGGCGTCAGGTCCTTCAGATGCTCGGCGCGCGGACCCAGCGCCTCCTTGAGCAGGGCCGGCACCAGCGCCGGGTCGAACGGCTCCATCTGGTCCTGCAGCACGGCGAGGTCGGCGGCGATCTCGGGGCCGACGATGTCGGGCCGTGTCGCCAGCATCTGGCCGAACTTCACATAGGTCGGGCCCAGCCGGTTGAGGGCGCGGGTCAGCCGCTCGACCCGGCCGGTGCGCTTCACCTCGGCCCGCTCGAACAGCCGGCCGAAACGGATGCCGGCCCGCATCACCGGCGGCAGGCCCTCGTTGTCGAGGAGCGACAGGGCGCCTTCGCGCGCGAGGACGAAGCCCGCACGGGCGAGGCGGAAATAGGCCCCCAGACTCATCGGCTCAGAGTTTCCAGGCGGCGTGCAGGGCAGCGATATTGCCCGACATGGCGGTGTGGGTGACGCGCCGGAAGCCGGCGGCGGCGATCATCTGGGTGAAGCGCTCGGCGGTCGGGAACTTGCGGATCGATTCGACGAGATACTGGTAGGGCTGCGCATCGCCGGTGACGGTGCGGCCGATGGGCGGGATGACGCGGTCGGAAAACGCCCTGTAGACCTCGGCGAGGATGGGCGTATCGACATGGCTGAACTCGAGGCAGAGGAAGCGCCCGCCGCGCTTCAGCACCCGGTGCGCCTCGCTCAGCGCCCGCTCGATGCGCGGCACGTTCCTTATGCCGAAGGCGATGGTATAGGCGTCGAAGTGCTCGTCCTCGAACGGCAGCTCCTCGGCATTGGCGGCGACGAACCGCGTCTGCGCCGGGAAGCGCCAGCCCCGCGCCCGCTCCTCGCCCACCTTCAGCATGTCGGCATTGATGTCGGCGACGGTCACCTCGGCATAGCCGACCGAGGCGTTGACGATGCGCTCGGCGATGTCGCCGGTGCCGCCCGCCATGTCGAGCACCCGATAGGGAACGGTCCCGGCCTTGGGCGGAGCGAGGCGGGCGACCATGGCGTCCTTCCACAGCCGGTGGACGCCGCCGCTCATCAGGTCGTTCATCAGGTCGTAGCGCGAGGCGACGCGGTGGAACACGTCGTTGACCAGCCCTTGCTTGTCCTCGAGCGCCACGGTCTGCTCGCCGAAATGCGTGGTCTCGCCCATGTCAGGTCTCCGGAAATCGCTCGCGTTATAGCGAATGGCGTCGGGCGTGGCCATTGCGCAAGGCGGCGCATGGTTGAGGGTTCGGGTGGCAATGTCGGTTTCACATACTCGGTGTCATCCCCGCGAAAGCGGGAACCTCCGTTTCAGGTCGCAAACAGAGATCCCCGCCTTCGCGGGGATGACCCTGGGTACTGTTGAACATCTCGCGGGCGTTCCCCGGGCTTGACCCGGGGACCCGTGCGGTGCTGCAACCAATCGCAACCAAGGAGCTGCCAGTGCCCGAACTGCCCGAGGTCGAGACCGTGCGCCGCGGGCTCGAGCCGTATCTGACCGGCGCCCGGATCGACAAGGTGACGCTCAACCGCGGGGACCTGCGCTTCCCGTTCCCGGCAGGGTTCGCGGCGGCGCTGACGGGGACCACCATCGAGAGCACCGGGCGGCGGGCAAAGTACCTGCTGTTCCGGCTCTCGAGCGGGAAGACCTGGCTCAGCCACCTGGGGATGACCGGCAGCTACCGGTTCGAGGATTTCAAGTACAAGGAGCCGTCGCGCTATTACGAGCCCAATGAGGATCGGAAGCACGACCACCTGGTGGCTCGAGCTCGAGCACCCCGAGCACGGCAGGCTGAAGCTCATCTACAATGACGCGCGGCGCTTCGGCTTCATGGACCTGTTCAACGAGGAGAGCGAGAGCCCCTATCTCGCCGGGCTCGGCCCGGAGCCGCTGTCGAACGGCTTCAATGCCGAGGAGATGGCGGAACGCTTCCGCGGCAAGAAGGCGCCGATGAAGGCGGCACTGCTCGACCAGCGGGTGGTGGCGGGCCTGGGCAATATCTATGTCAGCGAGGCGCTGCACCGGGCCCATATCCGGCCCGACATCGAGGCGCGCCGGCTGGTGCTGAAATCGGGCGCGCCGTCGAAGCGGCTCGAGGCCCTGGCCACGGGGGTGCGCGCGGTGCTGACCGAGGCGATCGAGGCGGGCGGCTCGACGCTCAAGGATTTCCGCGCCGCCGACGGGCAGTCGGGCTATTTCCAGCATCGCTTCGCGGTCTACGACCGCGAGGGCGAGCCCTGCCCGACGCCGGGCTGCAAGGGGGTTATCCGGCGGATCGTGCAGTCGGGGCGCTCGACGTTCTATTGTCCGGTGTGCCAGCACTGAGCCCTTGAAGGCGGCGGTGCCGGCTGGTTATGGGTCCCCGGTCGCACGTGTGAATCCGATTGACGTTGCCGGCCCGTCGCGACTATACAGCCGACAACTTGGCGGCCGGGTGCCGCCGATTTCATTTCATCGCCCGTGGTTGTGCGGCCAAAAGCTGGGCCACCGGGTTGAAGCGCCAAAGAGGAATTGATGGCCAATACCCCGTCCGCCAAGAAGGCGACCCGCAAGATCGAAGCCCGCACCGCGGTGAACAAGTCGCGCCGCTCGCGCATGCGCACGTTTGTCCGCAAGGTCGAGGAAGCGATCACCGCCGGGGACCACAAGGTGGCGATGGAAGCCCTCAAGGTCGCCGAGCCGGAGATCGTCCGCGCCGCGCAGAAGGGCATCGTGCATGCCAACGTGGCCGCCCGCAAGGTGAGCCGCCTCAACCACCGCGTGAAGGCCCTCCAGGCCTGATCGGCGCGCCATCGCCGGTCCTCTCGAAAGGCTCCCTCATGGGAGCCTTTGTCGTTTGAACGCGAGCTCCGAGCCCGAGTCGCTCGCCCGGAGTGTGGCCAGTTTGTGACACTCCAGGTACGGAATTGTACCTGAGACATTCCGCTTTTCCGGCAAGGATTTAGAAGCTGCGAGAAGCGGAATCGGGACTCCGGCGATGGAATGAATTGGCCCCGCTGCGACAAGTTCGCCACATTCCGCACCGAGCAAAAATGCTGCCGCAATCGGATTCAGCATGGAGTCACAGCGCCTTACTTTTGCAGCCGGGCGAGTCCCTCGGGGAAGGTTTTTTCGAGAGCCGCGAGTCAAGCCCCCTGGAGCAAAAAACCCCCGTTGATTGGAAAAAAAGCGCCCTCTAAGATGGCTCCCGTCGCTCAGGACAAATGGCGTGAGAACCAACAATCGAGCGGGCGGTAGTGACAAGTATGCTGACATACGATGATGCCGAGGCGGTTTTGCGTAAGAAGCCGACAGTCTTGGGTAAGTTTATTCGTGAGTCTGGATTGTCGATAGTAATTGTTAGTCTTCGTATCCCTGGGTTCACGGGATAGCGCTGGGCCTGTTGGCTGGCCCGGATCAAGTAAAAAAACTGGTGTCATAACCGGCGGCACGTTCGCCGGGGCAGAAAACGCGTCCGCAACACGGACGGACAGGCAAGGCGGAGCCGTGCCCGAACGGGACGGCATTTCGAACGGATTGGGGCAGACGAACCATGGCGATCAATGCGGCGGCGGGGCGGGCCGAATGGACTACGAATGGCGCACGGGCGCGAAACACGGAGGCAATCGAGGGAGAGGACTTCGTTATGACCAGCGACGGGAAGCCGGTGTCGACGCGGGAGGTGTTCCAGCGTGTACGGGCCCGTCTCAAGGCAGCCGTGGGCGAGGACGTGTTCAATTCCTGGTTCGCGCGCCTCGAGCTCGAGGAGGTCGTCGATGACGTCGCCCACCTGAGCGTGCCGACTCGCTTCCTCTGCTCCTGGGTGCAGTCGAACTATTCCGAGAAGATCCTCGAGGCCATGCGGGCCGAGATCCCGGGGCTGGGGCGGCTGCACATCACGGTGCGGGTCAACGGCCAGGCCCGGCCGCGCATCCAGCCGGTGGAGCCGGCGGCCGAACCGGCGACGCCGGCGGCCACCCTGCCGCTGGCGACGCGGGTGACGCGCGAGCCGGCAACGGGCGCGACGCGCGGCGATGCACTGTCGGGCTCGGCGCTCGATCCGAAGATGACCTTCGACAGCTTCGTTTCCGGCCAGAGCAACGAGATGGCGCTGCAGGTGGCGAAACAGATCGCCCATGCCGCGCTCAACAACACGGTGAGCTTCAACCCGGTCTATGTGCATTCCAGCGTGGGCCTCGGCAAATCCCACCTGCTCAACGCCATCGCCTGGGCGGCGGGAGCGGCGGAGCCGGGGCGGAACGTCGTCTACCTGACGGCCGACCACTTCATGTACCACTTCATCACCGCGGTGCAGCGCCAGTCGGCGCTCGCCTTCAAGGAGTGGCTGCGCCGGGTCGACCTGCTGCTGATCGACGACATGCAGTTCCTGCAGGGGAAGTCCGCCACCGAGTTCGGCCATACGCTGGGGACCCTCCTCACCGGGGCCAAGCAGGTGGTGGTGGCGGGCGATGCACCGCCGCGCGACCTCGAGATGCTCGACGAGCGGGTGCGCTCGCGCCTCTCCGGCGGGCTGGTGGTGCCGATCAACAGCTTCGACCTCGACCTGCGGCGTGCGATCGTGACGCGCCGGGCCGAACAGGCGAGCCAGCGCTTCGCCGACGCGCATTTCGCCCCCTCGGTCATCGACTACGTGGCCCGCGTGGTGGTGAGCCACGGCCGCGACCTCGACGGGGCGGTCAACCGGCTGCTCGCCGCCAACCAACTCACCAAGGAGCCGATCACCGTAGCGCTGGCCGAGCGCACGCTCGCCGACCTGGTGCGGCAGCGCGATGCGCGGCGGGTGCGGATCGAGGACATCCTGAGGATCGTCTCGCGCCACTACAAGGTGCCGCGCAATGAACTCCTCTCCTCGCGCCGCTCGCGCGACGTGGTGCGGCCGCGCCAGATCGCCATGTATCTCGCCAAGGCCCTGACCTCGCGCTCGCTGCCCGAGATCGGCCGGCGCTTCGGCGGCCGCGATCACACCACCGTGCTGCACTCGGTGCGCAAGGTCGAGCAGATGATCAAGGACGACGGCGATCTCGCGCAGGAGATCGAGCTGCTGAAGCGCATGCTCGAGGAATAGCTCGACGCCGATCCCCCGCACCCGGCAAGGCCGCGCCCCGGCAGGAGCCGGGGACGGGGGCGGGGCGAGTTTCGATCCAGAAGGGTCCAGGGTAGTAGAATTGATTATATCGCGTAGCCCGCGCCTGCTGGTGCGGATCCGGCGGGGCCTGAGGCGCCTCGATCCCGTCACCAGGACGAGACAGTCGGCCGAACCCGCAGACCGGGCCTGGGGCGAAATGCTGCGGCGGCTCGACGACGAGGAGGCCGAGCGGCGGCTGAGTGCGGTGGAAGCGGCGCTCAACCAGCGGCCGCCGACCTGACCGGGCCAGAAAGCCGGGGACTTGCTGGCACGGATTCGCCGCCGCACTTGCCAACCGCGCTCCAGCTTGCAAATGTCGCAGCCCGGTTTCGCCGGGCATTCAGGGCGTCTGCGGTAAGGGTTTTGGGTTTATGAAAGTCACTCTCGAGCGCAACCATCTGCTCAAGTCGCTGGGGCACGTGCACCGCGTCGTCGAGCGGCGCAACACCTACCCGATTCTCGCCAACGTGCTGCTCAAGGCACAGGACGGGCAACTCGACCTGCGCGCCACCGACCTCGACATCGAGGTGACCGAGGCGGTGCCGGCGATGGTCGGCCAGGCCGGGACTACCACAGTGCCGGCGCACACGCTCTACGAGATCGTGCGCAAGCTCGCCGACGGCGCCGAGGTGCGGCTCGAGACCGAGGGCGGCGAGCAGCTGCTGGTCACGTCCGGCCGCTCGCGCTTCCACCTCGCCTGCCTCTCGCCCGACAGCTTCCCGGATTTGAAGTCCGGCACCTTCAGCCACAGCTTCACCCTGCCGGCGCCGGTGCTGCGCGAGCTGATCGAGCGCACCCAGTTCGCCATCTCCAACGAGGAGACGCGCTACTACCTCAACGGCATCTATATCCACGTGCTGGAGATCAACGGCGAGCCGACGCTGAGGGCCGTCGCCACCGACGGGCACCGCATGGCGCGGGCCGAGGCCGCCGCGCCGGAGGGCGCCCAGGGCATGCCCGGCATCATCGTGCCGAAGAAGACCGTGTCCGAGGTGCAAAAGCTGCTCGACGGCGCCGAGGGCGAGGTCGAGGTCGAGATCTCCGACACCAAGATCCGCTTCAAGCTGGGCACCGTGGTGCTGCTGTCGAAGCTCATCGAGGGCACCTTCCCCGACTACGAGCGGGTGACGCCCAAGCACAACGACAAGCAGATGAACGTCGACAAGGCGAGCTTTGCGCGCGCGGTCGACCTCGTCTCCACCATCGCGTCCGACCGCGGCGGCAAGGCGGTGAAGCTCTCGATGCACGAGGGCCAGCTCGAGCTTTCCGTCACCAACCCCGACCACGGCACGGCGAGCGAGGAACTGGCGGTGGAGTTCGAGCCGGAAAGCTTCGAGATCGGCTTCAATGCGCGGTACCTGCTCGACATCATCGGCCAGATCCGCTCGGAGAACGCGGTGTTCCTGTTCAACGACGCTGGCTCGCCGACGCTGGTGCGCGAGGACGGCGAGGCCAAGGCGCTCTACGTGCTGATGCCGATGCGGGTGTAGTCCCGAGAAGAGCAAGGCCCCCTCACCCGGTCCTTCGGACCGACCTCTCCCCCAAGGGAGAGGTGGCGATGGGGCGATATCGTGCCACGGATCACCTCTCCCTTGGGGGAGAGGTCGCCGCGCCAGCGGCGGGTGAGGGGGCCTTCCTCAACCGCAATGCTTCCCTCCCGCTCCATCTCCCGGCTCCGCCTGACGCATTTCCGCAACTATGCGTCGGCGGCGCTCGATCTCGATCCGCGGCACCTGGTGCTGGTGGGGCCGAACGGGGCGGGCAAGACCAATCTGCTCGAGGCGATCTCGCTGCTTTCCCCCGGCCGGGGCCTGAGGGGCGCCAGCTTCGACGAGGTGGCGGCCCAGGGGTCGGACGGCGCCTGGGCGGTGGCGGCGACGATCGAGACGCCGGCCGGGCCGGCCGATATCGGCACCGGCGCCGGCGGCAGCGACGGCGGCCGCCGGGTGCGGATCAACGGCGCCAATGCCCGCACCATCGAGGAGATGAGCGCTTATCTGCGCGTGCTCTGGCTGACCCCGGCGATGGACGGGCTGTTCACCGGGCCGGCGGGCGACCGGCGGCGCTTCCTCGACCGGCTGGTGACGACGCTGATCCCCGGCCATTCGGCGGCGGTCGCCGATTTCGAGAAGGCGATGCGGCAGCGCAACCGGCTGCTCGACGAGGAGGCCGACCCGCGCTGGATCGAGGCGGTGGAAGCGCCGATGGCGGCGGCGGCCGCCGCGGTGCACCTCTCGCGCACCGACAGCCTCGGCGAGCTGCAGGCGCTGATCCGGCTCAGCGTCGACGAGCAGAGCTTTCCGGCGCCGGAGCTCGAGCTGACGCCCCTGTTCGAGGACCGGCACGAGCCGCACTCCGCCTCGGCGCTCGAGGCCGAGCTGCGGGAGACCTGGGCCCGCACCGCGGCGCGCCGACCGCGCCGCCGGCCGCACCCTGATCGGCCCGCACCGCGTCGATCTCGAGGTGCGGCATGCGCAAAAGCAGATGCCGGCGGCGCTCGGCTCGACCGGCGAGCAGAAGGCGATGCTGGTCGGGCTGATCCTCGCCCATGCGCGGCTGGTGAAGCGGGCGGCCGGCATCGCCCCGTTCCTGCTGCTCGACGAGATCGCCGCGCATCTCGACCCGCAGCGCCGCGCCGCGCTGTTCGCGGCGCTCGACGGGCTCGGCACGCAGTGCTTCATGACCGGCACCGATGCGCTGCTGTTCGAGGCATTGGGCGAGGACGCGCAGCGGGTCACGGTCCGCGATGGCCGGCTAACGCGGGAGGGGTGAGCCGGCATCCCCACCACCCGCCGCTGAACACCCTCCCAAGCCCAGTCCAAAGCCTTGTAAAACGGGCTCAAAATAGCCATTTCCCTTGGGTAAGAGCCCCCTATCCGCTAGAGCATTCCGAGCGGACCCCAAGACCTGATTCGGGACCCCCCTTGAGCACCTCCGAGATCCCCCACGAACCGAACGATTACGGCGCCGATTCCATCAAGGTCCTCAAGGGCCTCGATGCCGTGCGCAAGCGCCCCGGCATGTATATCGGCGACACCGATGACGGCTCGGGCCTGCACCACATGGTCTACGAGGTGGTGGACAACGCCATCGACGAGGCCCTGGCCGGCCATGCCGACCTGGTGACGGTGCAGCTCAATGCCGACGGCTCGGTGCTCGGTCATCGACAATGGCCGCGGCATCCCGACCGACATCCACAAGGAAGAGGGCGTCTCGGCGGCCGAGGTCATCATGACCCAGCTGCATGCCGGCGGAAAGTTCGACCAGAATTCCTACAAGGTCTCGGGCGGCCTGCACGGCGTGGGCGTCTCGGTGGTGAACGCGCTGTCGGTGTGGCTGAAGCTGAGGATCAGCCGCGACGGCGAAATCCACGAGATGAGCTTCACCCATGGCGACGCCGATGCGCCGCTGCAAGCAGGTGGGCACCTACGTGCCGGACATGCAGCCCGGCACCTATGAAGGCCGCTCGGGCACCGAGGTCACCTTCCTGCCCTCGCCCCAGACCTTCACCATGGTCGAGTTCGACTTCAAGACGCTGGAGCACCGGCTGCGCGAGCTCGCCTTCCTCAACTCGGGCGTGCGCATCATCCTGCGCGACCTGCGCCACCCCGAGCCGGTCGAGGTGGAGCTGCACTACGAGGGCGGGCTCGAGGCCTTCGTGCGCTATCTCGACACCGCCAAGACGCCGCTGATCCCGGAGCCGATCATGCTCTCGTCGGAGCGCGACGGGATCACCGTCGAGGTGGCGATGTGGTGGAACGACAGCTACCACGAGAACGTGCTCTGCTTCACCAACAACATCCCGCAGCGCGACGGCGGCACGCACCTCGCCGGGCTCCGCGCCGCGCTGACGCGGCAGGTGACCAACTATGCCGAGGAGAGCGGCATCCTGAAGCGCGAGAAGGTGGAGCTGACGCGGCGACGACACCCGCGAGGGCCTGACCTGCGTGCTGTCGGTGAAGGTGCCGGACCCGAAATTCTCCTCCCAGACCAAGGACAAGCTGGTCTCGTCCGAAGTCCGTCCGGTGGTCGAGAACGGCGTCAACGACAAGCTGCAGCAGTGGCTCGAGGAGCATCCGGCCGAGGCCAAGACGGTGATCGGCAAGGTGGCCGAGGCCGCCGCCGCCCGCGAGGCCGCCCGCAAGGCGCGCGAACTGACGCGGCGCAAGTCGGCGCTCGACATCAACTTCCTCGCCGGCAAGCTGAAGGACTGCTCCGAGAAGGACCCGGCGCAAGTCCGAGATCTTCATCGTCGAGGGCGACTCGGCCGGCGGCTCGGCCACGCAGGGCCGCGACCGGCGCAACCAGGCGGTGCTGCCGCTGCGCGGCAAGATCCTCAACGTCGAGCGCGCCCGCTTCGACCGCATGCTGGGTTCCGAGACCGATCGGCAACCTGGTGATGGCGCTCGGCACCTCGATCGGCCGCGAGGAGTTCAACGCCGACAAGCTGCGCTATCACAAGATCATCATCATGACGGACGCCGACGTCGACGGCGCCCATATCCGCACGCTGCTGCTGACCTTCTTCTACCGGCAGATGCGCGAGCTGATCGATCGCGGCCACATCTACATCGCCCAGCCGCCGCTCTACAAAATCAAGCGCGGCTCGTCCGAGCAGTACCTCAAGGACGAGCGCAGCCTCGAGGACTACCTGATCACCACCGGCAGCGAGGACGCGGTGCTGACCACGCGCGACGGCATCGCCCATGCCGGGGAGGACCTGCTCTCCATCGTCCGGCAGGCGCGCGAGATCGTCCACGCCATCGAGGGGCTCAACACCCGCTACAACCGCTCGCTGATCGAGCAGGCGGCGATCGTCGGCGGGCTCGCCGATGCCGAGGCGCGACGACGGAGCGCACGCGCACCGTCATCGAGCGCGTGGTGCGCCGGCTCGACCGGCTGGCCGAGGAATTCGAGCGCGGCTGGCGCGGCGAGTCGGACGGCCAGGGCGGCTATATGTTCAGCCGCACCATCCGCGGCGTCACCGAGGCGCATGCGATCGATGCGCAGCTGCTGGCCATCGCCGACGCCCGCCGCATCCGCGCGACGGTGGAGAAGCTGGGCGACCTCTATGGCGGGGTGGCGAAGCTCACCCGCAAGGACCAGACGTTTCGACATCTTCGGCCCCTCCTCGCTGTTCGAGACCATCACCGCCGCCGGCCGCAAGGGCGTCTCGCTGCAGCGCTACAAGGGCCTGGGCGAGATGAACCCCGAGCAGCTGTGGGAAACGACGCTCGACCCGAACGTGCGCACGCTGCTTGCAGGTCCAGATCAAGGACAGCGACGACAACGACCGCCTCTTCTCCGAACTGATGGGCGACCTCGTCGAACCCCGCCGCGACTTCATCCAGGACAACGCGCTGAGCGTGGCGAATCTGGACGTGTAGTGCGCGGTTGTGCATTGAACCATAACCTGCGATTTGAACCATAAATGAATCGATGGGCGGCCTCCTGCAGGGGTCGCCCATGTTTTTCTGACAGCTGGTTGTGGTCGTCGGTGTCCTTGATCTGGACCGGCAGCAGCACCGGCAGATCAAAACTCGATGAAGTTAGAGCGTTCTACGCAAAGCTCATGGCGGCTGCAGCGGATACGGGCGACCCGCGATTCGAGCGGGCGTTGAGTTCGTCCCCGCGAAGGCGCGTAGCGGCGGGACAGCAGGAAGGCCATGCGCATGCACGTCACCGTACCAAGCCGGCTCGCAATGCGACTGCGGGACCCCAGATGCGTCGCCAACCTGGCCTGGCCCGGCGCACAACGAATGCCTGCTCGCATGCCGCGATGCGGCGCCTCTTGAAGCGGCCGACTGGCAGGCGATCTTGTACAGCCAGACGTCGTCAGGGAAATAGGCCAGAGCCGAACGGGCGCGAGTTAGCCGCTGGCTATCATCGTGGAAAACCGCGCCTGCGGTGAAGGCGAGCAGCCGCTGCTCAGCGAATGCCAGCCATTGCACTCCGGCAGGTGCCTGCCAATCAGTCTTGCCGCCCACTTTCCTCGCCCTGTCCAGTGCCCCCTTCCCAGCAAGATGAGGTCAATCAGATGGGGGTAGAGGGATATCGCGATCGCACCCATCTCGTAGGCATCCGGCCCACCACGAATGTCGTCGGCGAGATCGCTGACCAGGTAGCGCAGGCGGTCATAGGCCTCCCCGGCGAGCGACGCTGGCAGCTCTGATCTACTCGAGATAACCTCTTGCGCAGTGCGAGCGGAGCCGGTCCCTTGGCCAGCTTCTCGCTCAACTCGAGCTGCAGCGCCTTCGCGGGTTCCAGATTGACGCCGATCGCCGTGCCGGATGCCACCATGTTGGCCATGATCGGGCATCCGCTCTCGAAGTCCTTTTCTGAAGCGGGCGGCTTCTACCGACGGCGGGGCAGTCGCCGAAGGCGGGAAAGGCGGCGCTGGCGCAGTGCGATGCAGCAGGCAGCAGTCGGTGCAAGGTCGTACACACCTTCTGCGGCAGCGAGCACTAGCGACCCGAGGCTTGGACGTTCAGGAGGCGCGTGTCGGCCCTACGCGTGGTCCTCCTAGAACAAGGCCCGAAAAACTCGTCGAGCAGTGTGAACGGGCGGCCTATCGGTGAGGGCCGCCTATTCGATCTTTTGGGTTCCGCGGCGTCGATCCGCCCCGCCGCCCCTCGCTCAGTGCGCCGCCGCGAGGTCGTTGCGGATGGTGACGTCGATCTCGAGGGTCGAGACCTTGTCGCCGCGTTCCATGGTGATGCGGACGTCGTCTTCCTCGGCATGGACGTGCTTGGCGATGACGGCGAGGATCTCTTCGCGGAGCAGGCCGACCAGGTCGGGCTGGTTGCGGCTCTTGCGCTCATAGGCGAGCAGGACCTGCAGGCGATCCCGGGCGACCGGGGCGCTGCTGCGGCGCTTGAAGACGTCGAACAGGCTCTTCATGCCGCCCTCCTTCCCAGGATCCGGTCGAGGAAGCCGCGGCGCTCGGTCGGCGTCACCATCGGCACGTCCTCGCCCATGCAGCCGCCGCGCGGCGTCGAAATAGGCCTTGGCGGCGCTGTTGGTCGGCTCGTTCAGGGTCACCGGGCTGCCGACGTTGGAGGAGCGCAGCACGCCTTCGCTCTCGGGGATGATGCCGAGCAGCGGGGTGGAGAGGATCTCGAGCACGTCCTCGACGCTGAGCATCTCGCCGCGGGAGGCGCGGGCCGCATCGTAGCGGGTGAGGAGGATGTGCTTGGAAATCCGCTCGCCGCGTTCGGCCTTGAGGGTGCGGGAATCGAGCAGGCCGATGATCCGGTCGCTGTCCCGCACGGAGCTGACCTCGGGGTTGGTGACGATCACGGCCTCGTCGGCGTAGCGCATGGCGAGCTGGGCGCCGCGCTCGATGCCGGCCGGGCTGTCGCAGAGCACGTAGTCGAACTTTTCCGCGCAGTTCGGTGACGACGGCCGCAACGCCCTCCTCGGTGAGGGCATCCTTGTCCTGGGTCTGCGAGGCCGGCAGCATGAACAGCGTGTCGAGCCGCTTGTCGCGGATCAGCGCCTGATGCAGCTTGGCGACGCCGCGCGTGACATTGATGAAGTCGAAGACGACGCGGCGCTCGGCGCCCATCACCAGGTCGAGGTTGCGCAGGCCGACGTCGAAGTCGATCAGCGCGACGGTCTTGCCGGTCTGGGCAAGCGCTGCCCCCAGGGAGGCGGTGGTCGTCGTCTTGCCGACGCCGCCTTTGCCCGATGTGACGGTGATTACCTTGCCCATTTCATTAGGTCTCCAAATTGTCAGTCGAGCGCTGCGACGAGGATCACATCGTTCTTGAGGTAGGCCTGGACCGGCTTCGAGCGCGATGCCGCGTCCATGTCGTCGGCGGTGCGATACCAGCCGTCGATGGCCAGGAGCTCGGCCTCGTTCCGGTGGCAGAAGATGCGGGCCTTCGAGTTGCCGGTGACGCCGGCGATCGCCCGGCCGCGCAGGGTGCCGTAGATGTGGATCGAGCCCGACGCGATGACTTCCGAGCCGGAGCCGACCGATCCCAGGACGATGACGTCGCCGTGCGGGTGGAACACCGACTGGCCGGAGCGCACCGGCGATTCGATCATCAGGGTCCTGGACTCGGGCTGCGGCTCCTCCGGCGGCTCCTGCTCGCGCCGGCTTCTGCGGCCGGAGCGCCGACGGGCGTCTCGTCGATCGTCGCCGCCTTGGCGCCCTTGAGGACGGGCGGCAGGGCCGGCCCGAGGTCGTCCATCGCGTCGTATTCGATGGCGTAGACCCGGATCCCGCGTCCGGCGAGGTGGCCGACGAGGTCGGTGATCTCTTCGACGGTCGGCTTCAGGAGGTTGAGGTCGAGGGCCACCGGCCGGCCGACGAAGAAGCCCGGGGAGTTCTCCAGCCACCTGTCGAGGCCGCGAAGCCAGACGCCCAGCGGCGCCTCGGGCGCCAGCGCGAAGGCCACGAACGATCGCGCATGAAAGCGGATGGCCTTCTTCTGGATAGGGGCTGCACTGACCACTGCTTCGTTCCTTACTGAGAGGTTAAAGCTAGGGGCGCATGGTTAACAGGGCGTAAATCCGGGGTGGGCGGGTGTGCGATTTCGGGAGAATTTGTGTCCAGCTGGCGAACGCTAGTCGCCCACCCGAGCCGCCATTTCCGCTTGATGGCGGCACGGAGATCGAGGCCCTCCGCCTCGGCCGGAGGAAGACCTGGCCGAGCACGTCCGCGGCTTCATCCGCGAGGTTCTCCAGCATCTCCGCGTCGGTGAGCGCCTTGCGCCGGGCCCGGCCGGACACCCGGTTCCACGCCTGCGCCAGTTCGCCCACATCCTCCTGAAGCTGCAGAACGAACCGTCCCGATCACGAACGATGCCGTTGGCGGCGCAGTACGAGCGCGACGCGGCATCGAAATCCTTCTGTAGCCTAGCAAGCACACCCAACCCCCGTGCAGATTCCCCGACGTCGCCGGTCGGCCGGCGAACTGCAAGGCGCGAACCATGGGGCCGCATCGGTTCAGGCCTTAGCTGCAGTGGTCCAGGATGGCGCTGGGGCGGGCGAAGATCAGGTCCGGCGTCAGCGCCCGCAGCGGGGCGATGTCGGCGTAGCCATAGGTTGCGGCGCCGCTCAAGACCCCGGCTTTCCGCGCCGCTTCGATATCGCGCGTCTCGTCGCCGACATGCAGCGTCCGATGGGGGCTGGCGCCGACCTGGCGGCGGAGTTCGTCAATCTTGCTCGCCTTGCCGAACAGCGAGCTGCCGCAGCGGAAGTGGCGGACATGCACGGCTGCCGGCCCGAGGATGGCGCGGACCGTCGCCTCGCCGTTCGAGCTCACCACCGCGATCGTCACGCCCTGGCTCGCGAGGCCGGCGAGAACCTCCGGGATGCCTTGGAAGAGAGCGATGGTATGCGCCGCCTCGAAGCTGCGGCGCCGCAGCTCGCGGGCGATGCCCGGCAGCTGCCAGAAGCGGATCCCCAGCGACCGCATGATCTCGCGCGTCGGCAGCCGCCGCAGGACCTCGATCTCGGCGTCGTCGACGGAGCGGAAGCCATGACCTTGGGCGAGCTGGTTCAGCACCCCCACGAACCACGGGGCGCTGTCGGCAAGCGTGCCGTCGAAGTCGAAGCTGATGAGATCGTAGCGCCTCATTGGACCATCCTTGCCGCTCGGTTGCGATGAGCAGCTCTCTAGCCAAGGACGCCGCCGCGCGCTTGAAGGAAGCGGCTGCCGTTCAGTTCGCCACGGCCGCATCCAGCCGCCGGCGGAACTCTGCGACCACTTCCGGATCGGTCGAGCGGCGGGTGGGGGCGGCGAAGCCGAGGCGGATGGCGGCGGGGCTGGTGGTGGGGGAGGTGCGGGCGCAGGAGCTGTGCACTTCGTCGACCGGCACGGCGTCCAGCAGGGTGCGGACATTGTCGGGGGTCAGGCCGGAGCCGGCCATGATGGCGATGCGGCCGCGGGCGGTCTCGTGGGCGGATTGGAGCCCGGCGATACCGTCGAGGGCGGTGGCGGCGCCGCCGGAGGTGAGGATGCGCTCGAAGCCGAGCGACACTGCCGCCTCGGTGGCCTCCGCGATATCGGGGACGAGATCGATGGCGCGGTGGAGGGTCGAGCCGAGGCCTTCGGCGTGGCGCAGCAGGCGTTCCAGCAGGCCGGTGTCGAGCGCGTCGTTGCGGAGCGAGGCGCCGAGCACGACGCCGGCGAGGCCGGCGGCGCGGATGGCGTCGATGTCGCGCAGCATCGCATCGATATCGGCCGCATCGAAGACGAAGTCGCCGGAGCGCGGCCGCACCATGGCATAGGCCGGCACCGGGGCGGCGGCGGCGAGCGCCATCATGCCGGGGGTCGGGGTCAGCCCGCCCAGTTCCAGCGCCGAGCAGAGCTCGATGCGGTCGGCGCCGCCGGCCACGGCCGCGGCGAGGCTCTGCGGATCGGCGACGCAGACTTCGAGGGGGATGCGGGTCATGCCGAGGCTCCGAGGATGGCGGCACCGACGAGGCCGGGTTCGATATCGAGGCGGCCCGGCACCACCAGCGGCCGGTCCGTGTGCCGCAGGATGCGCTTCCGCACTTCGCGGTCGAGCTGCTGCGATGCAGCGGCGCCGAGCGCGCCAGCCCGCCGCCCACCGGCACGATGCCGGCGCCGACGACGTTGACCACCAGCGCCAGCGGCGAGGCGACGAGATCGACATAGCACGCGATGGTGTGCGCCGCCGCCGGCGTCGCCTGCCTGCCAGGCCTCGACGATCGCGACGCTGTCGAGCCGCTGCCCGCTGAGATGCAGGTGCAGCCGCTCCATGCCGCGGGCGCCGCCGACGGTATCGACGCAGCCCTCGAGCCCGCAGCCGCAGCGGAAGCGGGGAATGGCGACCGGCGGATCGCCGGCGAGGGTCGCGGCCACCGGGCGCGTGCCCCCATTCGCCGGCATAGCCGCCGGCGCCGGTGACGATCTTGCCGTCGATCACCAGCCCGCCGCCGACCCCGGTGCCGAGGATGGCGCCGAACACCACGCGATGGCCGCGCCCGGCGCCCTTCCGTCGCCTCGGCGAGGGCGAAGCAGTCGGCATCGTTGGCGACGAGCACCGGGCGGCCGCAGCTCGCGCGCCCAGCTCGTCGGCGAGGCGCCGGCCATCGATGCAGGGAATGTTGGCGACCCGGATGATGCCGGTCTCGGGATCGACGACGCCGGTGATGGCAATGGCGACGGGCGATCCGGCAGGCGCGCCGCCGGCGGCCAGCACCCCCTCGACGGCGGCGACGAAGGCGGCGAAATCGTCGAGCGGGGTCGGCACCCGGCCGATCATCTCGAGCTCGGCCGGCGAGGTCGCGACAGCGCCCTTGATGCCGGAACCGCCGATGTCTAAGCAGGTGATCATCTCGAAACTGTCCGGGAAATGCGTAGCGTGGGGGCCGTCAGGTGGCGATGAAGGACGAGGCGGCGCGGACCGGCGCGGTCACCATCGCGGACGTCGCGCGGCTCGCCGGCGTCTCCAAGGCGGTGGCGTCGCGGGCCCTGTCGCCGGAGCGGCGGCCGGTCTCGGACGAGAAGCGCGAGCGGGTGCTCGCGGCGGCGAGCCGGCTCGGCTACCGGGTGAACCTGTTGGCGCAGAGCCTCACCACCAAGACGGTCAACCTCGTCGCCGTTGTCGTCAACCACATCCACGATCTGTCCGACCTCGACCTGTTCGACCTGCTGCTCGCCGAGACGCAGGCGATCGGCAAGCAGGTGATCCTCATCCGCGTCGGCTCGGTCGACAAGGTGGAGGAGTTCCTGCGCCAGGGCGTCGCCTACCATGTCGATGCGGCGCTGGTCTTCTCCGATTTCGCCGATGCGGCGACGGTGCGGCGGATGTTCCGCTCCGACCACGTGATCATGCTCAACGGCCGGCACGACCGGCTGTCGCCCGCCATCATGCCCGACGAGGCCTCGGGCATCGGCGAGGCGGTGCGGCATGCCGCGAGCAAGGGGGTGCAGACCGCGACGCTGGTCACCGGCCGCGCCACCTCGCTGGTCGAGGAGGCGCGCGTCGCCTCCTATCGCGAGGCCTTCGAGCGGCACGGCATCGCGCTGACGCAGTCGATCCAGGGCGACTATTCCTATCTGAGCGGCCACGCCGCCGCGGCGGCGTTCGGCCACGGGGACTTCCCCGATGCGGTGTTCTGCACCTCGGACGCCATGGCGATGGGCATACTCGACGTCTGCCGCGCGCATTTTCCGGGCAACAAGCCCAAGCATTTCCGCCTCTACGGGTTCGACGACCTGTCGCTGCTCGATTTCGACGCCTATCCGATCGCCTCGATCGGCTACGACAAGACCGCTTACGTCAGGGAGATGGTGCGGATGCTCGCCGAGCCGGAGCGCTTCGTGCCGGGGACGCCGCCGGTGCTGATCCCGACGCGGTTCGTCGAACGGGCGACGGCGGGGTAAGCACGCGATACGCCTCGGTGTCGGGAGTGGTCCATTTCCCTCGATGTCATCCCGGCGGAGGCCGGGATCCAGCTGGCTCCGCCGGCACGGGATGAGAGTTCGGATGGCCCTGGCTTTCGCCGGGATGACAGCTGGTGGGTGGGGTCGCCCGTGGCGACAAGCATCGGGGCCGCCTCGCGGCAGCCCCGACGTTAGCCTTACCAGAGCGGGTTCAGCGTGGGCGGGTTGGCGGTTTCGCCCCACCACTTCTTGTAATTGGCCTCGTAGGCGCCCGACTGGATGTAGTCGGAGACGAACATGTCGAGCCAGCGCACGAATTCCGTGTCGCCCTTGGCGACGGCGATGCCGATCGGGTCGTTCGAGTAGAGGCCCGGCAGGGTGACGAGCGTCGGGTTCTGCGTCGCGAGATAGTCGAGCAGCGAGGAGTCCTCGATCGCCGCGTCGACGCGCTTCTGCTGCAGCTGCAGCACGCCATCGGGGGCGAACTGGTCGACATAGACCAGCTGGGCGTCCGGCACGGCCTTCTTCAGGAAGCCCTCGCCGGTGGTGCCGCGGCCGACCACGACCTTCTTGCCGGCCAGCTGCTCGAGCGAGGTGATGCCCGAGTCGGCCTGGACGATGACGCGCAGGCCCGCCCGGTTGTAGGGGATGGTGAAGTTGACCGACTTGGCGCGCTCGAGCGTCGCCGAGGTGTTGGCGACGACGATGTCGAGCTGGCCCGAGACCAGCATCGAGATGCGGGCGTCGCCCGAGACGTCGGTGAACTGCACCGGCACGCCGAGCTTTTCGGCGAGCATGGTGGCGACGTCGACGTCATAGCCGACCGGGTTGTTCTGCGCGTCGCGGAAGCCGATCGGCTCGCCGCCGAGCGACACGCCGATCCGCACCACGTTGCGCGAGCGGATGTCGTCGAGCATGCCGGCCATCGCCGGAACGGCCGAGCCGGCGACGAGCGCCAGCGCGGCGAGGGTGGTCAGTATGCGCTTCATTTGGGTCAATCCTCCGTTTTTCACACTGTTTTCGCTGCCCGGAGCTCAGGCTCCGGCATCGAGTCCTCCCAGAGCCAATAGCGGATATCCCCCTGGCACCGGAAATTGATGACCTCGTGGTTCCCCTGGGCGTCGACCGCGTGGATCACCACGCCGCCGAGGAAACCTTCGGTCAATTCGGCCAGCTCGTCGACGGCGAGCTTGATCGCGTCGTCGAGCGAGTAGCCGAGCTTCATGGCAAGGACGATGGTGCGCGCCGTGGCGCAGCGCATCGTCATCTCGCCGGTATGGGTGCAGGCCGCAGCGCCGTAGCGGCTGTCGGCATAGAACCCCGCCCCCGGGATCGGGCTGTCGCCCAGCCGGCCCGGATATTTCCAGGCCCAGCCCGAGGTCGAGGTGGCGGCGTGGATGCCGCGCCCCGGGTCGGCCGAGAGGAACACCGTGGTGTCGCGCACCCGCTCGGGATCGGTGATGGTCTTGAGCAAGGGCGCCAGCGGCGTGTCTGGGAAGGCGGAAGCCTGCTCGGGCGACATCTCCTTCTGCAGCCGCTCCCACCAGACCCGCTTGCTGTCGTCGAGCAGCATGTCGTCGACGGCGAAACCGGTTTCACTGGCGAAGCGCCGCGCGCCGTCGCCGGTGAGCATGACGTGCGGCAGCTTCTTCATCACCTCATGGGCGAGCTGCGCCACGTGCAGCGTGTCGGGCACCGCGCCGACCGAGCCGATCTCGCGGGTATTGCCGTCCATCACCGCGGCGTCGCATTCCATCACGCCCAGCATGTTGGGCCAGCCGCCATAGCCGACGCTGCGCACCTTGGGCTCGGCCTCGACCTTGGAGATGCCGGCCACCATGGCCGTGAGGCTGTCGGCGCCGGCCCTGAGCATCTCCACGCTGGTGGGGAAGCCGGGCCACGCCTCGGCGTTGGCGATAAGCAACATATGGGACTAGTCTTTCCGCATCTTGGAGAGGAACTGGGCGATGCGCGGCTGCGCCATGCCGCCATCGGCGGCGAAGAACTCGGCGGTCGGCAGATCGACCAGCAGCACGCCCTTCTCGAGGAACACCACCCGGTTGGAGATCTGCCGCGCGAACTCGATCTCGTGGGTGACGAACACCATGGTGGTGCCGTCGGCGGCGAGCTTGGCGAGGATGGCGAGCACTTCGGCGGTCATCTCCGGGTCGAGCGCGGAGGTGACCTCGTCGAGCAGCAGGTAGCGCGGCTTCATCGCCAGCGCCCGGCAGATGCCGACGCGCTGCCGCTGGCCGCCCGAGAGCTGCGCCGGATAGGCGTCGGCGCGATCGCCCAGCCCCACCGAGGCGAGCAGCGCCCGGCCCTCGGCCTCCGCCTCGGCCTTGGGCCGCTTCAGCACCTCGATCGGCGCCAGCGTGATGTTCTGCAGCGCCGTCATGTGCGGATAGAGGTTGAAGAGCTGGAACACCGTGCCGGAGCGCTTGCGCGCCTCGGCCAGTTCCTTGGGCTTCGACACATCGAAATCGTCGACGGTGATGCGGCCGCCGTTGAGCTTTTCGAGCCCGTTGATGCAGCGGATCAGCGTCGACTTGCCCGAGCCGGAGGAGCCGAGGATCGAGACCACCTCGCCCGGGTTGACGGTGAGGTTGACGCCGTCGAGCACGGTGACCGCGCCGAAGGCTTTCTTGACGTTTTCGACTTTGAGCATTTCAGAGGCCTCGGAAGGCGCTGTGCGCCCGCAGACGTTTCTCGAGCCTGGCGCCGAGCACCGCCACGGCCTTGGCCGCGAGATAGTAGAGGATGCCGACGGCGGTCCAGACGATGAAGGGCTTGAGCGTCCTGAGATTGAGAGTGGCACCGATCTTGGCGAGGTCCATGACGCCGATCACCGAGATCAGCGAAGTGACCTGCAGCTGGTTGACCAGCAGCGCCGTCAGCGGCCCGATGGAGAAGGCCAGCGCCTGCGGCGCGATGACGTGGCGCAGCACCTGCCAGCGGCGTCAGCCCGAACACCCGGGCCGCCTCGATCTGGTCGCGGCCGATGGATTCGATGGCGGAGACGGCGATCACGTAGACGAAGGCCGCGGTATTGGCCGAGAGCGTGATGACGGCCGCCTCGACCGGCGTCACGTTGACCTTGAAGAAGGCCGGAAAGCCGAAGAACACCAGGAACAGCTGCACCAGCACCGGCGAGTTCTTGAGGATCTCGGCGACGAAGGTGATGACCTGCGTCAGCACCGGCACGCGGTAGAAGCGCACGACGCCCCAGGCGGCGCCGACCAGCGAGCCCGATCAGCGAGGTGGCGAGGAACAGCGCGACGGTGACGCCGAGCCCTTGCGCCAGCAGCCACAGGTCGAAGGGGGTGAACTCGGTATAGCGCATCAGCTCACCTGCTCCTGCATGTCGCGGTTGAGCCGGCGGTGCAGCAGGCTGATGCCGATCGAGACGAGGTAGGTGAGCGCCGCGTAGACGACGAGCAGCACGACATAGACCTCGAACGGCCGGAAGGTGTCGGAGGCGACGATCTTGGCCGTGCCCGGTCAGCTCGTTGAGCGTGATGGTCGAGAGGATCGAGGAGGTGAGGATCATGTTGATCAGCACCGAGCCGAGCGGCCGCACCGAGGTGCGCAGCGCGATCGGCAGCACGATGCTGGTGAAGGTGACGCGCCGCGGCAGGCCGCTCACTTCGGCCGCTTCGAGGATGCCGTTGTCGATGGCGAGGATGCCGGCGCGGATCGCATCCGAGGCAAAGGCGCCGCCGGCGATCGACAGCGCGATCACGCCGGTGGTGAAGGCGTCGATATAGATGCCGATCTCGGGCAGGCCGTAATAGAAGAAGAACAGCTGCACGATGAAGGGGATGTTGCGGAAGAGGTCGACATAGGCGAAGGCGAGGCCGTTGATCCACTTGACCGACGAGGTGCGGGCGATCGCCACCAGCATGCCCAGGATGACGCTGCCGACGAGCGCCAGGACGCAGACCTCTGCGCGTCAGCAGCGCCCCTTCGGCGAGGAAGCCGAGATGCGGGACGAGAATGGACAGATCGAGCCGCACGAGCCCTCAGCCGTAGTGTGAAACCGGTTTCACCATCCCGGCGATTTTACCACTTGTCAAGCCGGGGCGGGATTGCGCCGCGGCCCAGGACCGCGGCAGGACCGATTTTCCGCTAGCGCAGCAGCCCGCCGACCAGGCCGGTCACTGGGGCGACGACCTGGGAGACCAGGCCTGCGCCGCCGCCCTGCCCGCTGTTGCCGCTGTAGCCGCTGTTCCCGGAATTGCCGCTGCCGGAATTGCCGCCGCCGCCATTGCCGCTATTCCCCGAATTGCCTGAGTTGCCGCCGTGCCCGCCATTGCCCGAGTGGCCGCTGTTGCCGCCGTGGCCGCTGTTGCCGCCGTGGCCGCTGTTGCCACTGTAGCCACTGTTCCCGGAATTGCCGCTGTTGCCATTCCCGCCACCGCGGCCCTGGCCGTGGCCGTGGCCGGTCGCGGGACCTGCCGCTTGTCCGAGGCCCTGGACGGCGCCGTTCACGGTGTGGCCGAGTCCCCCGGCGGCCTTGCCAACCGTCTTGCCGAGCGCCCGGCCTTCCGCGGCGTTGGCGTTGCCGCGGTTGTTCGCCGCATCGGCACCGGCAGCGGTGACGGGGCGGCCGTTGGCGCCGATGACCGGCGGCAGCTCGCCCTTGCCGCTGACTTCGAGTTCCCGGGCCTGATCGGCGGTCGCGGTCTGGCCGGCGGACACCACGGTCGTCGACTCGGTGACGTGGCTCTCCACCTCGACCCGCCCGCGCAGCACCTCGACGCTGGCCGAGGTCTTGTTGGCGCGGACGACGAAGCGGGTGCCCTTGACCACGGCCGCGAGGAACGGGGTCTCGACGGCGAAGTGCCTGACGTTGCGCGCCTCGGCCTCGATCGTCACCTGGCCGAAATGCTGCTCCACCGTGGTGAAGCGCTGCCCGGCGCGGTCGCGAATGCGGATCTCGGTGTCGCCGCCCATGGAGATCACCTCCGGACCGCGCTCGAAGTCGACCCGGCCGCTGGCGAGCGTGCGGATGACGCGATCGTCGGAGACGACGTCGCCGCGCGCCAGCGGCTGCCACTCGGCGCCCACCAGCTGCAGCACCTTGCCGCGCAGCTTCGCCGCGACCCAGTCGTCGGCCGCAGCGGGCACAATCGTGAAAAGAAGCCCGGCGATCACCAGGCCAAGAAGCATACGAATGGGCATGCTGCCCTCCCCCAAACCCTTCCCGACAGCGTGACGCCTCGCTGGTCGCCACAACGTGAAGAGGCCTGGTTGCGCAAGCCTTAACGCCTTGGCAGCAGCTGAGGTTTGCCTCAATGCCGGGTGAACGGCAGCCGGCAAATTGCAGGTTTTTCCCAGTTCCGGATCGGTCCAGCGCAGCAGCGCCTCGACGCCGCAGATTTCGCCGGTCCGCAGGCGGACCTGCGAGCAACACCAGGCTCAGCCCGCCCTCGCCCCCAAGAGCCTGCCGCAGCCCCAGGTCGATGCGCCGGCGGCGCCCGATCTCGGTGGCGAACTCGGGCGCGAACAGCACCAGCGGGGCGCCGGGCCTGAGCCTTGCCTGCGCCAGCGCCAGCTCGG